>NZ_JBVHKD010000012.1:0-197993 GCF_055559695.1 Micromonospora sp. NPDC023869 | reverse complement strand
TCGGTTGTCCTCACAAACCATCGATGATCAACGCGGTGGCCGTCCTCATGCCCACGCCACGCCCAACGCCGAAGCCAAGTGACGTTGGAGTACTAAGCCGCGAACGGCCCTCGCATCGGCTCGAACTGGCCTCAGCAACGTGCTGACCTCGGTCGGACCGGTCAGCACCTCTCGACGTTTCACACCTCTTGCCACGCTCATCTGCACCGACGCTGCACTAGTCGATCTTGAAGATGCATCGCCCGGGTGAGGTATGCCTGCTGGCACAACTGCGCGACCCCGACCGACCCACGCTAACCGCTTGACTCCTCATGTGAGGTCTGCGGTGGCACGACCCCTCGACGCCTAACCTGTTGTGCTCTGGCAAGCGCCTTGGCTCTGGCATGATCAGACGGACTGTCGGCGTCGATAAGAGGAAAGAGCTGCTTCTCGTACTCAAGAAGCGGCCGCCCCCCGTAAGTGGCCACAGCCTCCCCATTAGGCTCATTCCGCCAAATTACCCCGAAAAAATCCGCATTCATATGGCGATACACCTTCACCACCTGCGGAGCCCCTCCAACTGTCGGGTACTTCCCGCTTCGAATCATATCCCGCAGAACTTCAAACGGCTCCATATCTAACGCATCATTCATCGTCAGGCCGGACTTTGCGCGCAGCAAGTTAAATTCACGGAGGGCCTCTCCTGTCACATCGCCTCCGATTTGCACTTGCACACTCGCCTGCCCCTCCCTGTGCGAATCCCGTTTGAGTCGAACATACCTTCTTTCCTTCTTACTAAAAGCGTACTTCCATATCTGGAATTGCTGGTATCGCCAAGACCAACCCCCCAGAATGAACATCGTCGCAGCCTTCTCTAGGTACGCCGATTCAAGCAACACCCGATCGACCACTCTAATGTCCAGCATCTGATTAAGAACATTTTCAACAATGTCCGCCAGTTGAGTTATGTCATACCGCCGACTCGCAACTGCAGGACTTGCCTCGATGGCCCGTTGAACTTGAAGCATTGCCGGGTAAGCAATATCAGTAATTCCGGCGAATGCAAGAACTGCATCCGAACGCGGGAGGGACAGAATTTTGGGGCAGCAATCCCAGCGGGCTCCCCCTCCAGAGAGGCGACTGTCGCTCGCCACTACCATTTCTCGCACGTCTGAAGAGTTCCGCACCCATGCGAATACAAGCGTCACGAGCGCGATCTTAGCCTGGCCAGGGTGCGTGTAGCTATCCACCGCAGTCGTGATCCAAGATTCCCACACCCGCTCCGAGAAGCGGATGATGGTTCTCCCTCTCGAGCGCCTCGCCTTGCCCTGCTCGGGGGACCTGCTTGCGGTGCTCATCTTGTGGCCGCTGGGGCCGTGTAGAGGTCGACCGCGGGGCTACTCTTCCAGAGCCGCAACCCAGGCTTTGCAAGAATCAAGACTACGTCGGCCAACGTCGGTGACCGCCGCCGACCTGCTCGCGGGGCCGCCTCTTGTCAACCCGCCCCTCGGTCTGCCACCTCTGTCTGCCGCCGACCCACACCTCGATGGAGCGGGCTAGGGCCAGGGTGACAAGGTGGAGCGCCATACCGGACGAGTCTCAATGGCGGCTGTCAACCATCGGCGCCAGCGACGGCCGGCAGCCTGGGATTAGAAGAAGATCACGGACGGCTGCTCGGGTGGTCCCCTTCCGTGGTCGGAGTGTCGGCGCTTGTCGGCCCCCGTCGACCTTGGATGGCTGGCTTGGCTGTACGGATGGCTGTACAACCGATCATGGCAGTGGCTGTCCTACGAGCCAGCGGCCTCGGGCGACGCCCGCAAAGGGTTGCAACGAGGGCTGTTGAACTTCGTCTGTCGGGTCAGATATCCGACTCCCGGGAACGGCATTGGTGCCAGTTAGGGCTAGTCGGGCCACAGCCAAAGGGATAGCATCGCCCCGCATTGTTCGTGATCGAAGCTTGGAGCGTCATGACGGTCTCATCCGGCAATGGTGGCGAGATTGATGTCGAGATTGCGGATAAAGAGGGACGTCTAGAGCAATCGCGCTTCTACTTCAAGATAATAGCGACTTGGTCGCTGTTAAGTGCAATAGGCACGGCGCTGCTTGTTGCGGCCTTCTTTCTTGATAGCGACACCGCTGCGGGCGCTACGGCATTCCTGGTCCTGGTGTCTCCTATTTCATTACTCCTATCGCTCTTTATCCTTAAGTCTCAGCGCAATAAGTTGTTTGATCTGGAGCGCGAACTCAAGCGGCTTCGGGCGCAGCGTCGGTCAGGTGGCCAGGATGTGACGACCGTTGCGGGTTCTCGTTCTCGCCACCAAGCCACTAGGGCTCGTTACTGGACTGAGACATGGGAGTATGTCGAGGAGTCGCGAAAAGGTGCAGCAAAAAATCGGCGAATCCATAACCTGTTCCAGGCGATTATCATTCTCGGCTCTATTCTTGTGACGAGCTTGACCAGCGCGATGGCCAGCGCGAACCCTCTGGAGTGGATCACCATCGTTCTAAGCATTATGGTGACAGCTTCCGCTGGCTTCAGCAGCTACTTCAAGTTCAGAGAGCGCGGCTTCAATCTTCAGCAGACCGCAAATGCAATCGAAAAAGAGAGCAACTCCTTCGAGCTTCGAATTCGCGACTATGCCGAAACTGTCGAGGACGATGCAGCTATGCGCTTGTACGCCGAACGTATTGAGGATTTGAAGGAAGAGCAGCGGAACCGGGAGTTGCAACTAGAGCAGTCCCCCGATCGCAACCAGCAGATGCATCTGGGTGGGCAGCCCTCGGGAGCAGCGCCGTAGTCAGCGCTCTGCTGCACGAAGTCCGTTGCCATCCCGTCTGCCGCCGACCCACACACCGTGGAGCGGGCCAGGGCCAGGGTGACAAGGTGGAGCGCCCTACCGGACGAACGACCTTGTCACCCTGGCCCTGGTCTGCTCGGCTTGCCTGGGTCGGCGGTGGACGGGATGGCATCCCTCAACCACTACCACCCACGGCCGCAACCGTTCGGCAACTCCATCCTGGAGTCGTCTGGCCCCCGCCGGAGGCATAAGCCCTAACCCCAACCCCGCCCCACCCACAGCCCACCTTCCCCACCCTCACCTCTTCCCCACCTCGGACCCGTGAGCGGTCGACGTGATTCCGTTCGGCAACTCGCCCGCCCGGCCGTCGACCGGTCCGCGGTTCCCGTCGTGAGGCTGAATGCGTGACGCGAAGGTAGGACGTTGTCGTCCTGGTCCCGGTCGACCTCTGGGACTCGTCACCGGTTCCCTTCACGGAACCAGTGGGTGACGCGCGGGGCGGGCGTGGCGTTCGGGCCGGCTGACTTACCGCCCCGCCGCCGAAGGCGGGCGGGGCGGCGGCTCCGTCAGGAGCCGGTTACCGCGCCCGGCCCGCGCCGCGCGGAGCGCGCTTGATCTAGTACAGGCCAATTCGGCAACAGATCACGGGCGACTCCCGGCCCGACCACGGCCCAGCTTGGCAACGCCGACCTGACTCATCTCGCCAGCCCGATCGTCGCGGCGACGTGACGTAGTTGCGCCCGGGCTTTACTGGAAGATGCTGTGGCACTCTGCTCGCCACTGTCGGTGTAACCCATCGTCAAGCGCTGGCTGCCTCGCTGTTCGTTGCCCTGTCTCGGTCTCTCACCTCACCTCGACCTGCAACTGCGTGCAGTACGCCGCTGTCGCGTCGTCGTGCGTCTTTCCTCTCGGCCACCTCGCGCCGTTCAGATCAATGCGCTCCGCCTCGCGGACACGTTGGAGGATCGCGGCAGGCCCTTCGGTGGCGGCCATGCCGATCACCTCCGGCCATCCTGCAAGGTCGAACCGGTCGGTGATGCGACTGGCGCCATCGCTGAGCAGCAGGACGCTTCTCAGCTCGCGCACTGGGATCTCACCCGTGATCGCCTCGTGGGCCGCTTCCGGGTCCGCCGCAGCCACCCAGAACCCATCCGGCCGGTTCCGGTGCACGCGCATCGCGTCGACGTAGGCCCTTCGGGCTTCATCGTGCTCGGGGGTGCCGTTCTCGGCCGCATCCATCGCTGCCCGGTACGCCCGGCCGACTTCGTCCTCCCGGTTGTCGCACACGGCAACCGGCTCTCCTTCGGTGAGGTCCAGTAGGAGAACGCTGTCGGCCAGCACCAGGTACTGAAGGTCATCGGCAACGGTCCGGATCATGACGACCGTTGCCGACGGCGTGCCTGGGTCATCGAGATCGCAGGTGTTGGCATGCAGCGCAGCCGTCTCCCGGATGCCATCGGCCAGAATGGATGTCAGGTCCCTGTCTTCGTCGGGCAGACCGGCCGCCAGGGCGCCGCCGAGGTGTCGGGCGTACCAACTGACCCCGTGGTGGCACTTCGTGGTGGTGCCGGACAGGCCAGCACCGTCGAGCAGGACAACACCGTTCGTGGTGGCCGCGGTGAAGTCCTCGTTGGGTTCGTGAGGCTTGGCAGGGAGCGTCGCCAACGAGACGTGCATCATTCCTCCGGGTGGCGGTTGATGGGAGTCAACAACTGCACCTTGCGGGGTTCTTTCGTGTCGGGCTCGTACTCGGTGCCAACTAGGACCGAGAAGGTGTCGGTCTGGACCTCGCTGTACAGCTCACCGATGCGTGTGCAGATCAGGTGAACGACGCCGAGTGATCCCGCTGGGTGAATGCCGGTGAACACGATGAGCGACCCCTTGCCGTCCGGCCGTGGCAGTCGGCCGAGGTACGCGACGTCGGAGTTCTGTGGCGGGGTCTGGTCCTGGCCGGACCGATACGTGTTCCCGGCCTTGCGGTCGACTAGCGTCCACGGGCCGTCGGGGGCACGCTCGAAACTCAGTCTTCTGTCCTGGCTAAGCACGTCCGCCACCGGCTGAGAGATTCGGGGACCACAGATCACGATGAGGTTCGGTCGGTTGAGGTCGATCTCACCAGTGGTGGGCACGTGCTCGAAAGAGGGTTCCAGCCCGAGGTTGCGGGCCAGTTCGGCAAGACGCTGAGCACCGGTAACGTCCTCGAAGGCGACGACGGGCCGGGCCTTGATGGCTTCCTTCTTCAAGGGCGTCACGATGGTGACGTGGCCGGCCCCGAGAAAGGCTCCTTCGGCCGGCGGTCCTCCGTGACGGATCTGGTGGATTCGGCCACGCGTGAGGCCCACCCGCTCAGCGATGTGGGCGTACGACAGCCCTCCCTGATGCAGCTCATTGATGACTCTGCGGCGTAGTCGCGCGAGTTCGGTGACCTCCTCCTGGGCAACGGCCATGCGGCTCGTCGCTTCACGGAGCAGTTCGAACGGATCGCTGATCGCGGCAATACGATCCACTTCGTCTGTCATGTCCGTCCCAGCACTCGATTCAACTCAGGCGTCTAGCCCCCTTGACGCTCTCACCGTATCCAGCTAACGTGCTGTCTATCCCCCTAGACAGACCTCGGGACACGCTGGTCCAACTGTATAGGGGGGTATACAAGACCGCTACCGGCTGCGCCGGTGGCCGATCAAGAGGAGATCGTCATGGCCCTGAGGGGTGGTACGCGGTTCTCGGTTCCGTTCGAGGCGGTGTTTCCGCATGGTGCGGTGTTCGTGCCGGATTCGATCGCGGAGGCGCAGGACTTCAACGAGGCGACTCGGGTGCGGACGCCGGCTAAGGACAAGGTGACGGGTCAGCGGGTGTGGCAGTGCCGGGTGATGGACATGGATCCGGAGTTGGGTGCCCGCTCGCGTGAGGTGTCGATCAAGGTATTGGCGGATGTGCAGCCGGTGCCGCCGGTGGGTCCGTTCCAGCCGGTGGAGTTCGAGGGTCTGACCGTCACCCCGTACGTGGGTTCCAACGGCCGGTTGGCGTTCTCCTACCGGGCGACGGCCCTGGTCGCGCCGAAGACTCTCGCCGAGACGCGCGGTAAGGCTGCCTGAGGTGTCTAAGCGGAAGGCGACTGGTCAGGATCTGGCCAACATCGTCTCCGAGTGGGCGGTGACCCAGACCCACCGCGACGACGCCACTCGCGCGGCATGGCGTGCCCTGCCGCCGCATGTGCAGGGCCAGATCCACGGGTGGGCTGCGGATGAACGGCAGCGACGCGCGGACGGCATCACGATCACGGACTAGTTACCCGGCGGCGCGGCCTCTTGGCCTCGCAAACCTTCCGCCGCGCCGCCGGCCTCACCCCGTCAGCCCTTCTGAACCGTTGGGAGAGACCTCAATGATCCCCCGAAACCCGCCGGATCCGCGAACGCGGACCGTCCTGCTGCCCTGCGGTCGGCACTACGCCACCTTGTGGGGTGGAGTGTCCGCCCCGACCCGCTGCGACGACTGCCCTACGCCGGTGACGAGTGGGAAGGCCGGCTGATGTTCGGCCGGAAGCGCTCCGAATCGGAGCCGGTTCGTCGTGATCAGGTGATGAAGCTGATCAGCCTCGGGATGAAGGAGACCGACGCCGCTGATCGGGACATCGACAGTCCCGAGTTCGACTCGGCCAAGGCCGCGTTCGAGACCGCGATGGGCAAGGCGACCCCGGCGGAAAAGGCTGCCGCGTACGACGCGCTCAAACGGCACGGCTACTGACCCAGCTCGCCATGTGACTGGTGTCGCCGCACGCCGACCCCATCATCTGTGGTTCGGCGTGCGGGGCGAGGTCAGTCAGCCGACTGGCTCAGGTGGCCCGCCGAGAGTTGCAGCTCCCGGCGGGCCGATCGGAAGGACTGCGGAGGTCCCACCGATGGCCAAAGGTACTCGTCCTCCCTCGTGCACGTGTGGCAACTCGCGCGCGTGTGGCTACTGCCCGCAGATCGCGGTGACCGCGACTCGGCAGGGGCAGGTGTCCGGCGCTGGCCGGTCCGGTAAGGCCGGTCTCGACGCGGCGGCTCGTATCGAGCGCCGCAACAAGTAACAGCCCCAACTGATCGTGGTGCGGGGCGGCCCATGCCCTAGGAAGCCGGCCGCCCCGCTGCCCACCAATCCGTGTCGGCCTGGAAGGGCGGTTTCATCATGCCAAGAGAACTGGACTGGACTCGGACCGGCAGTGCCGGCGATCCGGTCCCCTGCGTGCTCTGCGGGAAACCGGCGATCTGCCGTAGCCCGAAGGGCACCCCCGTGCACAAGGTCTGCGCCGAAGCGTGGATCGAGCAGCAGCAGACCTCGGCGCCCAAGGCGGTGGCCTGATGCGGGCGCCGCTGGTGAACTTCCGCCGGTTCCAGATCTCCGCCCCGTGGCCGATCGTCTGGACCCTGACCGCCCTGTACCTGCTCGCCCGCTTTGCTGTCTTCGCGGTGCGTCTGCTGGTGGGCGCGGTACGGCACTGGCGTGCATGGCCGGTCGTCGCCGTGGCCCTGGTCGCCATCGACGGCTACCGGTCGCACGGCTGGTGGCCTCACCTCCTGGCCCTCCTCACCGCCGCTGCTGCCGCTGGCCTGTGGTGGTGGAGGGGCCGGGATTCGTTTCACCGCCTGGTGGTGCTCCGTGCGGTGACGCTGTGGCGGCGGGTGTGGGTGTACCGGCGTCAGTGGCACGAGGTGATGTCCCTGTGCGGGCTGGTGAAGAAGTACGACGGCGGGGAGAAGCTGCCGCGTCTGCTGTCGGTCCGCTGCTCGTATGCCACCGATGAACTGGTGGTGCGGATGCCGAAGGGCCAGAACCCGGAGGTCTACCACAAGGCCGCCCGCGATCTGGCGTACTCGTTCGGCACCCGCCACTGCCGCGTGTTCTCCGGCCGCCGTCAGGCACCACCGGCCCGCACGGGGCGTCTCGCGTGGCTGCTGCGGCTGGTGGATCGGGTCCGGTTCCGCGATCGGCCCCGCCAGGTGTGGTTGGTGCTCATCCGTCGTGACCCGCTGACCCGCGTCGTCGCTCCGCTGCCGGTGCCGGCGCGTCCGGACTTCACCGCTCTGCCGCTAGGGGTACGGGAGGACCTGGCCGTGTACTGCCTGCGGCTGCTGGCCACGCACGTGCTGATCGGTGGGGCCACACGCATGGGCAAAGGCTCGGTCATCTGGTCCCTGTTCCGTGCTCTGGCGGCAGGGATTCGGTCCGGGTTGGTGCGGGTGTGGGCGATCGACCCGAAGGGCGGCATGGAGCTGGCCATCGGCCGCCCCCTGTTCTCCCGCTACGTCGATGACGACTGGACCCGCATGGCCGACCTCCTGGACGACGCCGTCACCCGGATGCGCGCCCGACAGCAGGCGTTGCGAGGCAAGGTGCGGGTGCACACCCCCACCACCGACGAACCGCTGATCGTCGTCGTCATCGACGAGATCGCCGCGCTGTTGGCGTTCCTGCCCGACAGCGACATCCGCCAGCGCATCACCCAAGCCCTGGGCCTGCTCCTCACCCAAGGCGCCGGGCTCGGCGTGCTGGTCGTCGCCGCGACGCAGGACCCCCGCAAAGAGGTCGTGTCGGTGCGGGACTTCTTCCCCACCCGCATCGCTCTCGGCCTTACCGAACGCGCCCACGTCGATCTCCTGCTCGGTGACGGTGCCCGCGATCGGGGAGCGCTGGCGGACCAGATCCCCACCACGGCGAAGGGCGTCGCCTACGTCCTGCTGGACGGTCAACCGGAACCCGCGCGGGTGCGGTTCTCCTACCTGCCCGACGACGTGATCCGCGACATGGCCGCGACGTTCCCCGCCCCGCCGGAGATCACGCCGGATCCGATCGACGTCCCGGCGCCGACGGTCGTCAAGCCACGCACCAACGGCAACGGCAGGCACACGTACCGGCCGACGCCACCGAAGCAGGACACGCCACTGCTGCCGTCGTCGCTGCTCAACGCCCTCAACCTCGACCCGACCAGCAACGGAAGTGACCCCCGATGACCGACCACGAGCAGCCCGAGGGCACGCCCGTCCGGATGCCGTACGCCGACGAACCCGACCCGCCCGCCGTCGAGCCGCGCCGCTTCTACCGGCTGCGTGCCCCGCACGTGGAGAAGGCGTCCGTGCCGGTCACCGTCCGAGTCACCCCCGACGCCGACCTCTACCTGGCCGTCGGCTCCGGACGTCGCCGCATGTACCTGACCCCGAACGAGGCGTGGGCGCTGTGGCGGTGCCTCTCCGAAGCCGTCGCCTCGACCGGCGAACCGCCGGAGTGGATCCGCGTCCACATCACCCCCACCACCCGCTGACCCGGCCTGATTGGAGCGCTGCTGATGCGTACCCGACGCCTGTCCCGCCGGCCGATGCGCCGGACCTGCCTCGACCTCAACCACACCCACCCCGACCAGCACTGCCTCTACTGCAACCCCGACCCGCACGCGGCCGACATCATCGCCGCCGCCCTGCGCCAACACAGCGAGATCGCCGCCGAGGACGCCGAAGCGTGGGGGTGGGTCGCGTGAGCCGGGAGCCCTACCGGGAGGGCCAGGAGGTGTGGCTGGTGCCGACCCTCATGACCGCCCCGGCAGCGGCCTACCGGCAACCCGCCTGCGACGTCATCCGGATGACCACCGACAGCCGCGTCCTGCTGCGCCTACCCGACGGCTCCACGGTCGACACCGACATCCGCAACGTCCGCCGCACCCCACCCGCCGATCCGGCACCCCCGACCACCAAACCCCGACGCCGGCTGCCCATGACCCTGCCCGACGGCTACGCCGAACAACCCCTCTGGTGAACAGGAGGACCCGCCCGTGAACAACCACCAACTCTGGTCCTGGCTCCTCATGGCCGTCGGCGTGACCGGCCTCTACCTCGCCGGGAAACGCTCCTGGACCGGCTGGGCCGTCGGCCTCGCCGCCCAGGTGCTGTGGCTGGCCTACTCCCTGACCACACAGCAGTGGGGCTTCCTCGTCTCCTGCTTCGTCTACGGCGCCATCTACCTACGCAACCTGCGGGCCTGGCTCCGCCCCACCCCGACCACCACCACCCCCGAGCGGGAGGTGACCACGTGCGCCGGCTCCTGAACGCCGAACGTCTCGAAGGCGTCGCCCTGGTCCTCATCCTCCTGGCCGTGGGCGGCATGGCCGGCGCCGCGTCGTTCACCCACGTCAAGGACTGGACGATGGCCCACGCCCCCGCCGGCACGGGCGAGTGGTTCGGGTGGTCCAACGCGGTCATCTCCGAACTGATGCCCGCCGCCGCCCTACTGGTCATCCGCCGACGCCGACGCCGTGACCCACGCGCTTCCGTGGCCTACCCCCTGGTCCTCCTCGTCGCCGCGGTCGCCCTGTCGCTGGCCGCGCAGATCGCCGTGGCCAACGACAGCTTCTCCTCCCGGCTGCTGTCCTCGGTGCCCGCGCTGGCGTTCCTCGCCCTGTCCAAACTCATCCTCACCGGCGCCCCCAAAACCGCACCCACCGTCCCGGCCGCTGCGGCTGCTGCGGTGCGTCGGGAGGAGACCGCCGATGAGCCGGTCGACATGACCCCGGCGGACCTTCCCACCGAACCCGCCCCGGTCGTCGTCCCGGCCCCGGCTGCGGTGCCGTCGAGTCCGGTCGCGGTCCGGTCCGCGCTGGTGTCTTCGGTCGTCCAGACCCCCCGTAACGGCCACGTCTTCACCTCGGAGGTCACCCGATGACCCGCACCCACCTCGCCCGCGTCCAGCCCAGACCCGCCGTTCTGACCCGCCGCGTCGTCGGCACCCCCGCCGAGGTCGCCGCGACCGTCGCCCTGATCCGCGACTCCGGCCGACTGCTGTCCATGACCACCCCCCACCAGATCCCCGACGCCCCGGAGCAGGTGATGGTCACCGTCCGGTTCCTGGACACCCCCACCCCGGCTGCGCCGGTGGTGCGTCGACTGCGACGCGGACACGTCATCGCCGCCGCCACCGTCCCCGGCGTCGCCGCCGTGGCCGGGATCGGCTACGCCGCCTCCCAAGTCGCGCACGCAGTCCGGTCCGCCGCACCGCTGATCGCGGGCGTGGTCCTGGTCCTGGTCGTCCTCGCCGTTCTGCTGCGGTCCCGCAAGCCCGGCTGCGTCGGACTGCACTGCCCCGGCTGCAACCACTGACCACCGCTGTTCGGTGGCCCGTCTCCTGCACCCGCTGTGGGAGACGGGCCACCCCGACGGATCCGTCCCACCTGCTCTGTTCGATCTTCCGGAGGTGACCCGTTGACCGCCCCGACCCTGCCCGGCCTCACCCCCGACACCCCACCCACCGACCTGCCCGACACCCCGGCGCCCGGCTCTCGCGCCGCCCGGCTGGCCATGCCCATGTCCCGCCAGATCCTCACCGAAATGGCCGCGGAGTACGGCGTGTGCCTGCGACCGGTCAGCCTGCGCCGCACCGACCTGCACACCGGCCACACCGAGGTCATCGACCTGCCCTGCGGCAGCACCCGCGAAGACAAATGCGAACCATGCGCCAAACGCGCTCGGCGGCTGCGGCAGACCCAGATCCGGGAAGGCTGGCACCGCACCGACGAACCCCACCCCACCGGCCCCAACCCCGCCACCGACGCCCAACGCGAACTCGTCCTGCTCCGCGCGCACCTGGAATTCGCCCGCGACGAAGCCCAACGCGCCGCCCAGTTCGACCAGATTCCCGCCATCGATTCGGCGATCGCCGAAGTGGAGGAAGCCACCGCCGCCGAAGGACTACGCGGCCAGATCGCACCCGGCCACAACGAAGACGACTCCGGCGGCCGTCGCACCCGGTCCACCCGCCGTCGACAGGACGCGCCGGACCTACCGCGTAAGAAGGTGGAGCCGCACACCCTCGGCCGCGTCTACACCGCCCCCGACGGCACCCAACACCGCCCGTCCATGTGGCTGTCACTCACCCTCGGCTCCTACGGCCGCGTCCTCCCCGACGGCACCCCCGCCGACCCCGACACCTACGACTACCGACGCGCCGCCTGGGACGCCGTGCACTTCGCCCGCCTTCTCGACCGGTTCTGGCAAAACCTGCGCCGCTGCGTGGGCTGGAACGTCCAGTACGCCGGCTGCGTCGAACCTCAACGCCGTCTGGCACCTCACGCCCACTTCGCCATCCGCGGCACCATCCCGCGTGCGGTTCTGCGTCAGGTCGCCGCCGCCACCTATCACCAGGTCTGGTGGCCACCCGCCGACGAACCGCGGTACACCCTTGACCGGCCACCCGTCTGGGACAACGACCAAGCCGGGTGGGTCGACCCCGACACCGGCGACGCACTGCCGTCCTGGGCCGACGCCCTGGACCTCATCGACACCGACCCCGACGCCTCACCGTCACACGTCGTGCGGTTTGGCGCCCAGGTCCACGCAGAAGGCGTCACCCCCGGCACCGTCCACGCCAACCGCACCATCGGCTACATCACCAAATACATCACCAAGTCCTCCGCCGACTGCCACAAAGCGGAGACGGACCGGCAGCGGAATCACCTCGACCGGCTCTGGCACGAACTACGGGTCACGCCGTGCAACGAACGGTGCGCCAACTGGCTGCTCTACGGCGTCCAACCCAAGAAGGCCCACGGCCGGCTGCAAGCGGGCCGCTGCAAAGGCAAAGTTCACCAGCGGGCCACCCTCGGCATCGGCGGCCGACGCATCCTCGTGTCCCGCGACTGGTCGGGAAAGACCCTCGCCGACCACCGCGCCGACGCCCGCGCCTGGGTCCGCAACATCCTCGGCGTCAGCACCAGCGCCACCGACGCACACCCCGTCGGACCGGAGGATCCACCCGCATACGCCTGGGAACTCGCCCGCCCCGACGACCCCGACCTACCACCCCTGCAACACCGCCTCCTACGCGCCCTATCCCAACGCGCGCAATGGAAGGCCGCGCTCCTGGCCGCGAAGGACCGCGCCGCAGCCACCGCGCTGGCCGTCCTCGACCAACCCACCACCCGCTGATCCGGAGGAAGCATGCAACGCGCCACTGTCACCCCACTTCGCAGCGTCCCCACCACCGATGCACTCGCCCGTCCGTCTCGCACCGGAGACAGCCGGGCCGTCTACTCCGTGCGTGAGGTCGCTCGGCTTCTGTCACTCTCCCTGGGCAGCACCTACGCCCTGGTCCGCGAAGGTGAGATCCCTGCCCGCAAGCTCGGCGGACGCTGGGTCATTCCCAAGAAGCGTTTCCACGACTGGCTGGACGACTGCACTGAGCCCACCGCCGACGGCGGGGAGGGATGGGCCTGATGGGAACATCGTCAAGACGTCAGCGGGCAACTTCCGGGCCAACTGGCGAGATGCCACCGGCCGTCAGAAGGCCAAGACGTTCCCGACGCGTCGGCAGGCGGCCACCTTCCTGGCCGAGACGGAATCCGCGATCAGCCGGGGTGGTTACGTGGATCCGCACGCTGGCCGGCTGCTGTTCGGGAAGTACGCCGAGCGCTGGCGGGAGTCGCGCAACGACGAACTGACGACGAAAGCGCGGGATGCCTCGATCCTTCGGACGCACGTGCTTCCGCGCTGGTCTGATGTGCCGCTGTTTCGGATCGATCACCTGGCGGTGCAGTCGTGGGTCACCGAACTGAGCGGTCGACGATCACCCGCCACTGTGGCGGAGTGCTTCCGCTTGTTCACCTCCGTCCTTCGCGCTGCTGTCCGTGATCGGCTGATCGGCGCCAACCCATGCGAAGGCGTGAAGGTCCCCTCACGGCGGAAGAAGGACACCGACGGACACGTCCTGACGCGCGCAGATCTGATCGACCGGCTGCTACCCGCAGTTCCGGATCGATACCGTGCCCTGGTCGCGCTCGCGGGCGGCACTGGTCTGCGGTGGGGCGAGTGCACCGGGCTCCGCTGGGAATCGCTGGACCTGGACGCGGGAACGGTCGAGGTGGTCCGGGTCGCCATCGAGGTGGCGGGCGCGGTAACGATCAAGCCCTATCCGAAGTCACGGGCTGGCCGGCGCATCGTTCCGGTTCCGGACTTCGCGGTCGGACTGCTGGCGGCCCATCGTGAGGCGTTCCCGGCTGGTCCTCGCGGGGACGTGTTCACCAACTCGTCCGCCGGCCCACTGCGTCGGACGCTGTTCCGCGCTCGCGTCTGGCGGCCCTCGTTGGTGCGCGCCGGGCTACTCGGGGACGTGAGTCGGCTGGGCCACTTCAAATGGCGGGCTGCCTGGGTCGACCTGGAAGGCGTCACGTGGTCCGCCGAGTTCACCACCGAACGGGAGGCGGTCGCGCACGTCGCGAAGATGGCACCGGGCGGGCTGCGCTTTCACGACCTGCGGCACTCGTACGCGACGGAGCTGGTGTCGCGCGGCATCCCGGTCAACGACGTCCAGGCCGTGATGGGCCATGAGAAGCCGTCGACAACGCTGAACCTCTACACCCACCGGTCGGAGGGACGGGAGCAACGCATCCGCGACGCGTTCGCTGACTCATAGCTGACTCATGACCATGCTCATCGATGCAGTCAGCAAGAGAGGCACCCTCTTCCGAGGGTGCCTCAGCTGCATATTCGTGGTGGGCGATACTGGGATCGAACCAGTGACCTCTTCGGTGTGAACGAAGCGCTCTCCCGCTGAGCTAATCGCCCTCAGCGCGGATGACTCTACCCGATCGTGCGGCCGACCCGCGAACCCGGGGTCAGTTCGTGGCGAGGTAGCGCAGGACCTGGGCGATCACGTCGATGCCGAGGCTGTACTTGATCGAGAGCAGCGCGACAGCGGCGACGAAAACGAGGCCGACCGAGCCGATGACCAGGCGAAGGGCCAGTGACTGTCGCTTCACCCAGGCCGTCCAGCCGTGGACGTGGCGGCGGGTGAAGGCGAGCAGGCGTTTGGCCCAGTGGAACTCGACGGCCCAGATGCCGAGGCCGGCGATCACCAAAAGCCAGCCGGGGCCGGGTAGCGGGATGAGCACGATGCCGATGGTGACCACGAGGGCGCCGAGGACACCGATGACGACCCGGAGGGCGAGGCGGCCGGTGGGGTTGGCGCGGATCAGCGCGAGGGTGGTGGAGAGGCGCTGCCGCCAGCGGGGCCGCCCGGGTGCGCCGGTGGGGTCCGGCCCGTCGTCGGTCCGGTCCGCCTCGATTCGCTCGTTCCGCATGCGGTGAGGATTTCCCCGTCCGGCGGGGCTATTCCCGTCGGTGAAGCCTCGTTCGTTGCGGCCGGTTCGGCGGTTGTCGGCCGGTTCGTTGTCGACTACTGACCGACCGTGCCGGTCGTGCTGTTCGTTCGGCACCCGTACCCCCGCTGTTCGGCTCTGCGGGCCGCGCCGTTCGACGGGCCTCGCCTCGCCAGCTGATCCACTGAGGATCGCTCACCGATCATTTCACGCCCAGTGTGGCGCGGGACCGTCACTGCAACGGCCGACTGGACGTTACCGGAGTAAGTCGACGACTGAGCTACCCGATGATCGGGCGCGATCAACACACTGGGCAGAACCGGAAATCCTAGACGAATTTTCACGTTCTCGGGGCCTTTCCGAACCCTCTCCCACCACTGGGTGAAGTCAGCGTATGGCGGAGCGTAGCCAGGAGTAGCGGCTGAGTATGGGAAAAGCGGGACACGCGCGTTCCGCACGCGGTGCCGGGGGGAGAACGTCCATGAGTGTCATCCGACCGACGACCGTTGAGGTCGAGACGTCGCTAAGGCTAGTCGCGCCTGACGCCACCGCATTGCCGGTGCGCGCCAGTCTGCGCTACGACCCTGCTGACCCGTATGCGGTCCATGTCCTGTTCCACGCCGAATCGGCCGGTGGCGAGGCGGTGAGCTGGTCGTTCGCTCGCGAGCTGCTGGTCACCGGGCTCGACGAGCCGGCCGGTATCGGCGATGTGCGGGTCTGGCCGTGGGCCACCCCGCGCGGCGACTTCGTCGCGCTGGCGCTGTCGTCGCCCGACGGCAACGCCCTGTTCGAGGTGCCGCGCAGCGTGCTGGTGCGCTTCCTGCGGCGGACCTACGTCGTCGTCCCGCGCGGCCGGGAGGCCGAGCACCTGGACGTCGACACGGCGGTGAACCGGCTGCTCGCCGGTCGCTGACCACCGACCCAGGCGGGGGCCGCGCGGATCTGCCGAGTCCGCGCGGCCCCGGTCTGTCCGGCGGTACGCACACCACCTGCACCACCGGCACCAGAGCGCCACCCGCACCAGCGTCCACGCCTGCCAGCCGCACCACGCGACCTGGCCCATGGCCGGGCGGCACCAAGGGCTCCGCACGCCAGCGTGATCATCACGGACGCTCAGCCGTGCGTGGTGATGCCCCCGTCGACCGGGATCACCGCGCCGGTCAGGTACGCGCCGGCCCGCGACGCCAGGAAGATCGCGACGCCGGCCATGTCCTCCGGTCGACCGATCCGACCCAGCGGCACCTGCGCCTCGACGGCGGCCCGGGCATCCGGGTCGTCCAGCACGAACGCCATCATCTTGCTCTCGAACGGTCCCGGGGCGACCGCGTTGACGGTGATCCGCTCGCCGACGAGTTGGTGCGCCAGGGTGCGGGTCAGCATGTGCAGAGCCGCCTTCGTCGCCGAGTAGGCGTACACCTCCATGGCCGGGACCCGGATGCCGTCGACCGAGCCGATGTTGATCACGCGGGCCGGGTCGTCGGCGCTCGCGGCGGTGCGCAGCACCGGCAGCAGCTCGGTGGTGAGCCGGAAGACGGCCTTGACGTTGACCGCCCAGAGCTTGTCGAAGGCGCTCTCCGGATACTCCGCAAGCGGTGCGCCCCAGGTGGCGCCGGCGTTGTTGACCAGGACGTCGAGCCGGTCGACCCGGTCCCGGACGGCGGCGGCCAACTGCCGCGCGCCGTCGTCGTCGCCGAGGTCGGCCGGAATCGCGGTGCAGTGGCCGAGCGTGGACAGCTCCTCGGCGACCGCCTCGCAGACGGCCGCCTTGCGGGACGAGATGATGACGCGCGCGCCGGCCGCCACGAACCCTCGGGCGATCATCAGCCCGATCCCCCGCGAACCGCCGGTCACCAGGACATTCTTGCCGTCGACCGAGAACAGATCCTGCATGCCCATCCCCTCGCGAGCCGGCCGCGGCTCCCCGGCGGTCGGGCCGCCGAGACGGACCGTTCGCCCGCCACGGCGACCAGATGACTACCGCTCGGTAACGTAACCGCCGGCCGGCACGCCGACAAGAGCAGGCCACCCACCCCGGTCGATCGAGGCGTGGACGCGGGCGGCGCGGGCTCGGCGACGCGCCCGCCACCAGAGGTGCGTACCGGCCGGTCCCGGGCTAACGTCGCAGGTGATGGTCCCTTCCGGTCACCTCGACAGGGTTCTGCCCCACGCTGCCTCCGGCCCGGCCGAAATCGACACGATCACGCTGGGTGATCTCAAGCCCGACGCCGGGTGGCGACGCCCGGTCCTGCTCGACCGGGAGCTGATCGTGCTCGGCACGGGCGGTCACGGCGTCGCCGAGGTGGACTTCCGCGCCCAGCCCTGCCGCCCCGGCACACTACTGCGCGTACGCGCCGGGCAGGTGCTGCGCTGCCCACCGCCCCGGCTGGACGCCACCGTGGTCCGCTGGCACCCGGACACGTTGCGCGGACTCGACGTCGACGTGGACGACGTACCCACCCGGGTGCAGCTCGCCGGTGAGGACGAGGACGCGGTCATCAACGAGGTGACCCAGTTGACCGTGGACGTTCGTCGGCACCAGGACGTGCCGGCCGGCCGCAGCCTGCTGCGCCACCAGCTCACCGTGCTGCTGCTGCGCCTGAGCATGCTGCCGTCCGCGCAACGCCGCGCCGGTCGGCCGGAGGAGGAGACCTTCCGCCGGTTGTGCCGCGAGGTGGAGCGCGGCTACCAGCGCACCCGTCGGGTCGAGGATTACGCCGAGCGGCTGGGCTGCTCGGTGCGTACCCTCACCCGGGCCTGCCTTGCGGTGACCGGGCACAGCGCCAAGCAGGTGGTGGACGAGCGGGTCGCGCTCCAGGCCAGCCGGTTGCTGGCCGCCACCGACGAGCCCATCGCCCGGATCGGTCGGCAGCTCGGCTTCACCGAGCCGACCAACTTCGGCCGGTTCTTCACCCGCGAGGTCGGGGTCAGCCCCGGCGCCTTCCGGGCCGCCCGGGAACATCCCGGACCGAGCCCGGTCGTCCGCCCCCGGTCGCCCGCCGAACCGGCCCCAATGCTGCGGTCCCGCCCGTCGATCGAGGCCCACCGGGCCTGACGCGACCGTCCGGCGCGGCCCGTCGGGCGTGACGCGGCCCATCCGGTCGGTCACTCCGTCAGCCCGGCGACGCCCAGGCCCGGGCCGGTTGGGCATGATGGCAGGGTGCAGATCTCCGCGCGTGGCGACTACGCGGTACGGGCGGCGCTGAGTTTGGCCGCCGCGTACCCGGCATTGCTGTCCACCCAGACCATCTCCGCGGAGCAGGACATGCCGCGCAAATTCCTTGAGGCGGTCCTGGCCGACCTGCGTCGGTCCGGCTTGGTCCGTGCCCAGCGCGGTGCCGAGGGCGGGTACGCCCTGGCCCGGCCGCCCCGGGAGGTGACCATCGGTGCGGTGCTGCGCGCGGTGGAGGGACCGCTGGCCGGCGTACGCGGGCTGCGCCCGGAGGAGACCAGTTACGACGGGGTGGCGCAGCACCTGCCCGGGTTGTGGGTCGCGGTGCGCGCCTCGCTGCGCCGGGTGGTCGACGAGGTGAGCCTGGCCGACGTGGTGGGCGGCCGACTGCCCACCCACGTCCGTCGACTCACCACGGCCCCCGACGCCTGGGAACCTCGCTGACCCACCCGCCCGTCGTGGGTGGACACCGTCACGCGGCGGCTGCCGTGGTGTATGCGCCCCGGTGGTGCAGCAGTGGCGGGCCGTCGACCCCTTCGGCGAGCGCCAGCGGCTCGGCGATCACCAGCGAGTGGTCGCCGGCGGGCACCCGGTGCACCACCCGGCAGAGCAGCCGCGCCAGCACCCCGGTCAGCAGCGGTAGCCCGAACGGCCCGGCCTCCCAGTAGGGGTACGCGGCGAAGCGGTCGACGCCCTTGGTGGCGAAGATCCGGGCGGCCTCGGTCTGGTTGGCGGCGAGCAGGTGCACGGCGACGTGCTCGGCCCGGTCGAGCACCGGGGAGCTGGACGAGGTCGCGCCGAGGCAGAACGACACCAGCGGCGGGTCCAGCGAGACGGAGGTGAACGAGGTCGCGGTGAACCCGGCCCGCAGGGGTGCGCCCACGTCACCGAGGCAGGCGGGTCGGGTGCCCCGGGCCACGGCGGTGACCACGGTGACCGTGCTGGCCTGACGGCGCAGCAGCGTACGGAACAGCTCCGGGTCCACCGGCCGCAGCTCGTCGGTCCGGCTGCGCTGCGCGGTGGTCACGCCGTCACCGGTGCCGGGCGGCGGGTCGGCGCGGCCGGTGCGATGGGGTGAGGGGTGCGGTGCATGAGGGGTCCTCTCCGAAACGCCGGGTGGAGTCGGCGACTCAGCGCTTCCCATAATTTGGGATGAACGCTCTTTCACTCCACACACTCATGATTCAACCAGGATCTTGAGCCTGAGAAAACCCATCTGATGAATAGGATATTCGGGCTACTGCGGACGTTCGACTTCCACTGTGCAGAGCGTGGTTTGGCCGATCTTCGTTACGGGAATCTTCGATGCCGCGCGGGGATGACGAAGGGAGGCCCACGATGGGTCTGATGTTCCGCAAACGCAAGAAGTACGGGCCGCTGATCCTGAACTTCACCGAGAACGGTTTCTCGTCCTGGAGCATCAAGATCGGTCGCTGGTCGTGGAACTCGCGGGCCAAGGCGCACCGCGTCGACCTGCCCGGCCCGCTCTCCTGGAAGCAGGACAAGTCCCGGGCGTGAGCCCGTGAGTCGCGCGGGGCGTCGGAGCATTCCGGCGCCCCGCTCGCATGTGCCGGCGGCCACGCCGACCTCGGCCTTCCGCACCCGGAATCGACGGATCCGCCCGGTCGGCGGGGCGTCGGACCGGACAATCTCGACATGCCACGGACACCGGACCATCCGCACGAGCGTCGGCGGGCATGGTTGGCTGGCCTGCTGCTCCTGGTCGTGTACTTCGTCGTGCCGGTCGAGGCCGATCCCAACGGCGCCCGGCTCGGCCTGCGCGTCGCCCTGACACTGCTGCTGGTGGGCGGAGTCGCCGCACTGGTCACCGGCCAGGTACGCCGCCAACTCGTCGCCGTCGCACGCGGACGGCAGCCGCCCTCGGTGGTGCACCTGGTGGTGGCCCTGATCGCCGGGCTGCTCGCCTTCGCCATGGCCGACTACGTCGTCGCCCGGGTCGCTCCGGAGCAGTTCGTCGCGCTGCACACCCGGGTGGACGCGCTCTACTTCGCGCTCACCACGTTGACCACCGTCGGCTACGGCGACGTGCACGCCCAGGGGCAGTTCGCCCGGGTGCTGGTCTGCGCGCAGCTCGTCTTCAGCATCGGCGTGATCGCCACCGGCGCGTCCCTGGTGGTCAAACGGCTCACCGAGCGGCGGCCGTGATCACCACGTCCCCGCCGAGCCTCCCCTGCTCCGGGTCACGCCGCACCGCGCCCGCGTCGAGCAACGCGTCCAGTGCCCGCACCGCGTCCACGGCCCGATACGCCGTGTCGGTCACCGCGTACCGGCGCAGCTCGGTCACCGTACGCGGGCCGGAGCGGGACAGCTCGGCGAGCAGCGCCCGGCCCAGCGGCGCGGGGTCCGCCTGGCCGGCACCCACCTCCCAGAGGCTCTCCTTGAACGACTCCAGGCTGCGGTCCGAGGCGGTGCCGAAGCCGATCCGCCGACCGGAGGGCACCTCGACCTCGGCGACCAGCGGGAACCCGGCGTCGACGAGTGCCGACCGCAGCGGGGTGTCCGGACCGGCCGGCACCAGCACCTCGGCGGGTCGGCCGGATGCGGCGGCGGAGAGCGCCACCGGATCGACGGCCCCCTCCACCTCCAGGTAGGACAGCACCGGCGCGCCGGACGCCCCGGACGCGCGCAGCGCCACCGGCAGCAGGGCCGTCGGACCGGGCATCAGGTGCACCGTGACCTCGGCGGGCAGTCCCGCCTCGGCGGCACCGAGCCGGGCCGGCAGCTCCTCGGTGCCGCCGGCCAGCACCAGCACGGTCAACCGGGCACCGCGTACGTCGCCGGCGCACTCGCCGGCCACCCGGACGACCTCCTCGGCCAGGGCGGGGTCGCGCCCGTCGTACCCGAGGACCACCGTCGCCCGGCGCGCGCGTCGCAACGCGCCCGGCACCCAGACCCTCAGGTGCCGGACCACCACCTGCCGCCCCACCCCACCTGTCACCCTGCCGTTCTACCGCATCGCCCGGCGGCGACGCGGCCACCCTCGACAGCCGGGCGCGATCGACGCGCCATGCGGGGCGGGCCGGGACGGGTCAGTGCGACGCGGCGGCGGGGACGGAGATGCCGACGCCGCCCCGGGTGTCGCCGCCGTACCTGCTGATCTCGGCGGCCAGGTCGAGGCGGCCGATCCGGGTGCGGGCGTCGAGCGCGGCGTCGTCCAGCCGGTCGGCCGGCACCAGCCAGACCACCTCGAACTCCAGCCCGTCCGGGTCCTGCCCGTAGAGGCTCTTGGTGGTGCCGTGGTCGGAGGTGCCGACCAGCGCACCGGCCCCGGCCAGTCGGCGGGCGGTGGCGGCCAGCTCGTCGAGCGTGTCCACCTCCCAGGCCAGGTGGTAGAGGCCGACGGTGGCCCGGCCGGCGGTCGAGCGGCCGGCTCCCGCGCCGATCTCGAAGAGGCCGAGGTCGTGGTCGTTGGTGGAGTCGGGTGCCTGGAGGAAGGCAGCGCCCCGGAACCCCTCCGGGGTCATCGGCACCCGGCGGAAGCCGAGCACGTCGCGATAGAAGGCGACGCTGCGCTCCAGGTCACTGACGTAGAGGACGGCGTGGTTGAGGCGATGGATTCCCATGTCACCGAGGCTAGCGCGTTTTAGTTGAGCGTTCAACTACTGCCGCTATGATGGCGGTCATGACCCGCTGGCTGGACCCGGACGAGCAGCGCACCTGGCGTGCGTTCCTGACCGCCTCCCGGGCGTTGATGGAGACGCTCGACCGCGAGCTGCAACGCGACGCGGGGATGCCGCACGCGTACTACGAGATCCTGGTCCGGCTCTCCGAGGCGCCGGAGCGTCGGCTGCGGATGAGCGAACTCGCCGAGGCCAGCGGCTCCTCCCGCAGCCGGCTCTCACACGCGGTAGCCCGCCTGGAGGCGGCCGGCTGGGTCCGCCGGGAGGACTGCCCGACCGACCGGCGCGGGCAGATCGCCCTGCTCACCGACGACGGCTTCGCCGCCCTGGCCGCCGCCGCGCCCGGCCACGTCGAGGGGGTACGCCGCCACCTCTTCGACGCGCTCAGCCCCGCCCAGGTCGACCAGTTACGCCGGATCAGCGAGGCGCTGGCCGATCGCCTGACCCAGCCCTGACCAGATCCTGACCGAACCACTCCGGCGCGGGTCTTGTACATACCGTCGTCGGGTGAGCACGATGGGGCGTGCCCTCCGGCTTCGGTGAACTGACTGATCAGGCGCACGACCTGGTCTCCTCCGGCGATCTCGCCGGTGCCCAGCGGCTTCTCGCCGACGCGCTGACCGGCGCCGACCCGCGCCCGGCCAACGCGACACCCGAGATGGCCGAGGCGGCCGGCCTGCACGCGCGGGTGCTGGTCGCCCTCGGCGAACCGCACTCGGCACGAGGCTGGGCCGCGTACGCGTACGCCGCCACCACCCGCCTGCACGGCCGACCCGACCCGCGTACGGTCGCCGCCGCCGCCACCCTCGCGGCGGTGCTGCACCGGGTGGGCAGTTGGTCCCGGGCCGCCCGGCTGTACCAGGAAGTCATCATCGAGCTGACCGCCTCGGACGGGCCGGAGTCCCTGCGGGTGCTCGCCGCACACGCCGACCTGGCCACCGTCGAGTACGCCCGGGGCCAGTGCCAGGTGGCCCGCGACCGGCTCCAGGACGCCTGGGAGCTGCACCGCGAGGTGTACGGCGACGGGCACCCCAGCGGCATCAAGATGCTCGCCCGGCTCGGCTCGATGCAACGCGACTGCGGGCAGTTCACCGAGGCGCAGGACCACCTCGCGCTGGCCCGGGAACTCGCCCGTCGACACCTCGCCCCGGACGACCCGCTGACCGCCCAGGTGGCGTCGTTGTCCCGGGCCGCCGCCAACCCCGACCACGTCTGCGCCGACACCCCGCCGGTGGGCGCGGAGGGCTCCGTCGTACCGGCCGCGCGGACCCCGTCGCAGGGCGACGCCCCGCCGAGCGGCGACTGGGCGGCCACCGCCGCCGCACCGCCCGACTGGTCCGACCACGACACCGACGGCCCGCCGGGCGATCCCCGCGCGGACTGGGCCGGGACCGACCCGAACTGGCCGCCCACCGCCACCCCACCGGCACCGACCTGGAGTGCGGCACCGGAGGCTTCGGCCGACCCGACGTGGTCCGCGACGCCCGACGCCGGGGCCACGCCGCCCTGGACGGGGTCGTCGACCTCCGAGGCCGAGGCCACGCCGACCTGGACCGGGTCTCCGGGATCCGACTCGGGGACCACGCCGACCTGGGCGGCGGCCGGTCCGGCGGGGTCGGGAGCGGCCGGTTGGCCCGATCCGCACGACGTCGATCGGGGCTGGCCCACGGACGGCGCAGGAGACGGCACGTGGCCGACGGGTGCCGGTGGCGGCGACACACCGGCGGGTAGCACCGGTGCGGGCGCGTGGCCCACCGGCGCATCGTGGCCGGCGGCGAGCGACCCGGATCCCGGGTACGCCGGGGAGCAGCACCCGCCCGAGGGCTACCACCCCGGTCAGGGCCACCAGACCGGGCAGCAGCCCGCCGGGGCGGCGTCGCCGGTGCCCACCCCCCGGCAGCCGGTGGACGGTCCGGCCGGGCCACCGCAGGACTGGTGGACCGGGCAACCGACCGATTCGCCCTCCCCCGACCCCGCCCACCCGGCCCGGCCCGGCCCGACGCCGACGGCCGAGTCGAGCGGGGCAGCCGTACCGCCGAGCGTGATGGGTCTGACCGGTCCGGCGCCGCAGGCACCCGGGGTCTACCGGCTGCGCCGGCTGGAACCGGAACGCACCGGCCCGTCGTCCCGGCTGCTCCCGGTGCCGGTACCCCGTACGCCGGCCGCGCCCTCCCCCCGACCGAACCGGTTGGTGCCGATCATCGCGGCGGGTGTGGTCGTGGTGCTGCTCGGTGCCGCCGCGGTGATCGCCGGGGTGTCCCGGGTCGACGGTCCGGGCGAACCCGGCTCCCCCACGGCCGGGGAGACCCCGAGCGGGGCGGCACCCCCGTCCGCGTCGGCACCGGAGGCACCGCCGGCCTCGCCCGGCGCACCGCCCACCGAAGTCTCGCTGCGCGACAACCGGGACAGCGTCACGTTGAACTGGACCTACCCGGTCGGGGCGGAGGGACCGGTGATCATCTCGGGTGGTCGGACCGGGCAGCCGAAGAACCCTTTCGCCGACCTGCCCGCCGGCACCGACAGTTTCGTGGTCTACGGCCTCAACCGCAGCCTCGACTACTGCTTCACGGTCGCGGTCGCCTGGTCCACCGACACGGTCGCGCGGTCCGACGAGGTCTGCACCGAACGCCGGTGACCACACCGCCCGGAGTCGGGGCGCGGGCGTCGCACACGGGGGTGTGACGGGGCTCGACCGCCTTGGCTCCGGCGGTCGTCGCGGGGTATCTTCGGCAGTTCAGGCAACAAAAAAGAACGGCTCGAAAGGCCGTTCCTAACCGAACTCTAACCCACCGGGAGACGGATTGTCAAGGCACTCCGGCGGTTCGCCGTCCGACGACGAGATCGGCCGCGAGCAGGAGTACGTCTCGATGCTCTACCACCGCCTCGACGACCTGCGGGACCAGGCGTCACGGCGGCTGACCGAGGAGCTGCGGGCGGCGGGCGGCACACTCCAGGCCCGTTCCCAGCGCGACAGCGCGGTCCGCATGTACGCCGAACAGGTCGAGCAGTTCGCGGCGGTGGAGAACGGTCTCTGCTTCGGTCGGCTCGACACCGACGACGGCGAGCGCCACTACATCGGCCGGATCGGCATCTTCGACACCGACGGCGACTACGACCCGCTGCTGATGGACTGGCGTGCCCCGGCCGCCCGCGCCTTCTACCTCGCCACCGCCGCCAACCCACAGGGCATCCGGCGGCGGCGTCACCTGCGTACCCGGCAGCGCAAGGTGGTCGCCCTCAACGACGAGGTGCTGGACCTGAACACCGCCTCCCCCACCGCCCACGAGGAGCTGACCGGCGAGGCGTCGCTGCTGGCCGCGCTCAACGCCGGGCGTACCGGACGGATGCGCGACATCGTCGAGACCATCCAGGCCGAACAGGACCGGATCATCCGCTCCGACCTGTCCGGCATGCTGGTGGTGCAGGGCGGCCCCGGCACCGGCAAGACCGCGGTGGCGCTGCACCGGGCCGCGTACCTGCTCTACACGCACCGTCGGGAACTCTCCACCCGGGGCGTACTGCTGGTCGGCCCGAACGTCACCTTCCTGCGCTACATCTCGCAGGTGCTGCCCGCGTTGGCCGAGACCGGTGTGCTGCTGCGTACCCAGGGGGACCTTTTTCCCGGCGTGAGCGCCCGGCGCGCGGAGCCGGCCACCACCGCGGCCCTCAAGGGCCGGTCGGTGATGACCGAGGTGCTGGCCAACGCGGTACGCGACCGGCAGCGGGTGCCCGACGAGCCGCTGGAGATCGAGCTGCCGCAGCAGGAGGTCCTCCTGCTCGACCCGGCGACCGTCCGGGCCGCCCGGGACCGCGTCCGCCACAGCGACCGCCCGCACAACCTGGCCCGCGCCCTCTTCGACGTCGAGATCATCCACGCCCTGGCCGATCAGGTCGCCGAACGGATCGGCGCCGACCCGCTCGGCGGGGACAACCTGCTCGAAGAGGCCGACCGCGCCGAGATCCGCCGGGAACTGCGTGAGGAACCCGAGATCAGCGCCGCGCTGGACGAGCTGTGGCCGGTCCTCACCCCGCAACGCCTGCTCGCCGACCTTTATGCGAGCACCGACCGCATCACCACCGCCGCGCCGATGCTCACCGCCGACGAGCGGGCCGCCCTGCACCGCGAGCCCGGCGGCTGGACCCCGGCCGACGTACCGCTGCTGGACGAGGCGGCGGAACTGCTCGGCGAGGACGACCGGGCCGCCGCCGCCCGCCGGGAACGCATCCGGGCCATGGAACGCGAGTACGCCGAGGGCGTGCTGGAGATCGCCCGGGGCTCCCGGTCCATCGACGTCGAGGACGAGGCCGACGGTGGCGAGATCCTCGGCGTGACCGACCTGCTCGACGCCGACCGGCTGCTGGAACGGCAGGAGGAGGCCGACCGCCTGACCACCGCCCAGCGCGCCGCCGCCGACCGGTCCTGGGCGTTCGGCCACGTCATCGTCGACGAGGCGCAGGAACTGTCCCCGATGGCCTGGCGACTGCTGATGCGCCGGTGCCCGAGCCGCTCCATGACGATCGTCGGCGACGTGGCCCAGACCGGGGCCCTGGCCGGCACCCCGTCCTGGTCGGAGGCGCTGGCCCCGTACGTTGCCGACCGGTGGCGGCTCACCGAGTTGACCGTCAGCTACCGCACCCCCGCCGAGATCATGGAGGTGGCCGCCCGCGTACTCGCCGAGATCGACCCGACCCTGCGCCCACCCCGGGCCGTACGCGCCAGTGGCTTTCCGCCCGCCGAGCGGGACGTACCGGCGGACCGGCTGGCGGCGGAGATGGTCGACGTCGCCACCGACGAGGCCGCCGGGCTCACCGATGGACGGCTCGGAGTGATCGTGCCGGCCGGTCGCGTCGACGACCTCGGCACCGCGCTCACCACCGCGCTGCCCGAGGCGGCCGTCGGCGAGCAGCCCGACCTGGAGAACCGGGTCGTGGTGCTGACCGTCGCCGAAGCCAAGGGCCTGGAGTTCGACTCGGTGATCGTGGTCGACCCGGACCGCATCGTCGCCGAGTCACCCCGTGGGCGCAGCGACCTCTATGTGGCCCTCACCCGCGCCACCCAACGCCTCACCACCCTCACCCTCACCGCCTGACCCCGACCGCCCCGTCCCGGGGGACGTGAGGGTGGGGAACGAGGGCGGCCCGGCCCCCGTGGGGGCCGGGCCGGTCGGTCGGTGGGTGGGTCAGTCGAAGCTGCCCACGTGGGTGGCGGGAGTGGACTGGTCGCTGGTGCTGCCGCCGGACGGGGTGCTCATCCCGCCGGTGGTGGCGTCACCGGTGGTGGTCGGCGCCACCTTGCCCCGGTGCCGCTCCGGCTGACGGGCCACCCGTCGGGCGCTGGCCGGTCCGGCCGTACCGCCCGTCGTGGTGAGCGCGCCCTGCCCCCGGGTGGGACCGCCGTCGCGCAGCACGGTGGGGTCGATCGGCACGTGCGCCGGATCGTCCCGGTCGTCGCGCTGGATGGCACTCTCCACATCGGTGGGCGGCACGGTCACCTCGTCCACGGCGCCCTCGCCGTACACGCCGCCGGCGATCCGTTCCTCGGCCCGGCGGGCGGCGTCCTGTCGCATGTCGTCCTCACGCACGATCCATCACCTCGCAGAAGCGTCGGTCCTGATGGCGTGCCCGGTGACCGGCCCGGCAAACCCGCACCACCTCTATACCGGGTCCGGCGCGTGATCCGGAGAGCGTCTCTACCGCGCCCGGGGCTCAGTATGGAGAGCGTCGGAACGGGACATCCGACTCGCGAGGGCGAGATGTCCCCCACCCGGCAGGTATCCCCGGGCCGGACGGATTCGGCCAGGTGGCGGGGTGTTACTGCCCCCCGGCGGCGGGGTAGACGGCGGGTGCCCCCGCCATGTGCGCGAACCGTGCCGTGGCCGACACGCGGTAGCGGGGCGAGGGCCGCAGGTGACGACTCATCACATCCTGAGGAGGACAGATGAGCACGCAGGCTGCATCCACCAGGCCGATGAACCGTCCGGCGCAGGACGCCCAGAACCGGCAGGCCATGCAAGAGGCCGCCACCCGCCCGATGCCGATGATGCATGACGGGCACCGGGAGGAGATGCCGTCTCCGGGTACGGAGACCAAGCAGTCGTTCCTGACGACCGAGTTCTGGATCTACGCGGCAGCCGTCACCCTCGTGGTGATCTCTGCCTTCTGGCGCGGGACCACCGCGAACGGCCTGAACCTGAACAACCCCGGTCAGGCGTGGTTCTTCATCACGCTGCTGACCATCGGTTACCTGGGTAGCCGTGGTCTGGCCAAGGCCGGTAGCCAGCGGCGTTCGGCCGCGGAGCGCAAGCAGCGCGGGCGGCGCTGACCCCTTGCGTGCGGTGGCCCTCCGGGAAGTCTCCCGGAGGGCCACCGTCCTGTCTCGACACGTCCCGCCGCGCGGAGCGAGGCTTGAGAACTGCGCGGGGCGAGGCTTTAGAACTCCTCGAAGCCGCCGAAGTCGCCGCCGCCGTCGAAGTCGCCGCCGAAGTCACCGGCCGCCTCGGTGACCTCTTCCTCGGCACCGTCGAAGGCGTTGCCGATCATGTGGCCGGCGAGCATGCCGCCCGCCGCGCCGAGGGCCGCGCCGGCGACCACACCGCCCATGCCGACCCCGCCCCGCCGCTGCTGGGGGCCGTACTTGTTCGGGGCGCCGTAGCCCGGCTGACCGTACCCCTGTGGGCCGTAGCCCTGCGGACCGTAGCCGGGCGCCCCGTAGCCCTGCGGCGCGCCGTAGCCCTGCGGGCCGAACGCCTGGGCCCGCAGCGCCCCGAACCGCCCGATGGTCTCCTGGATCCAGCCGTCGACCGTCTCCACCCAGTCGGACCGCTCGGCGTCGGAGTGCGCCACCTGGTACCGGCCGAACACGTCCTGTCCGGGTGCGAGGAATCCGCCCCGCTTGTCGCACTCGAGCACCACGTCCACGCCGTGCGGGTTGGCCACGAACGTCACTTCGAGTTCGTTGACGGTCTGCGCGTACTGCGGCGCGGCGAAGAACTCGATCTCCTGATAGAACGGCAGCGTCTGGCGTACGCCCTGGATCATGCCGCGCTCCAGGTCGGCCTTCTTGAAGCGGAAGCCGAGCTGGAGGAACGCCTCCAGGATCCGCTCCTGCACCGGCAGCGGGTGCACGTTGATCTCGTCCAGGTCGCCCTTGTCGACCGCCTTGGCGATCGCCAGCTCGGTACGCAGACCCATCGACATGCCGTGCAGCCGCTGGCCGTACAGCCCGGTGATGGGGGTCTCCCACGGCACCGGAAGCTGGAACGGGATGGACAGCGCCTGCTTCGCGGCGAGTTGGAGCGGGCCGCTGACCACCTGCCGGTGGAACTCCATCACCCCGGCCTGCTCGCCGACCTCGACGCGGGTGACCAGGCCGATGACGATCTGCTCGATGCTCGCCGCCGCCTCCCCACCGAGCAGGTTGACCTGACCGTCGAGGGCCAGCCCGGGCCTGGTGTTCGGGTTGGCCAGGACGGTGTCCACACTCGGACCGCCCACGCCCAACGCGCTCAACATCTTCTTGAAGACCATTCAGTTCTCCTGCGGGGTCTGGTGCCCGGGCTCCCTTTAGGAACGGACGCTGACGGCGGCACCGTATCGGGCGGCCCTGAAAGGTCGCTGGGAGAATCTGCGCAGAATTCCTGTCGCCGGGATGTCGAGAACCGGTTAGTCGGCTTCGACCAGATGACGTAAGCACGGCGCCGCCCGCCTGTCCTGGGCCCGGACCGCACGATCGCCTGCTGTGTGCCGTCCGCCTCGCCGGTCTGTCGCCCCTGGTAGGTGTCCCGTCGGCCGCCTTTGCTCTGCTTCAACCGAGGCAACGGTTCGGACGCCACATCGGTGCGTGGGGGGAAGCAGAGCAAAGGCGGCGTGGTGGACGATGGGCGGCGGACGACCGGTGACTGGCCCGGGTGGCCGGGCCCGCCTCGGGCCCGGCCACCGTCAGGGGTACGGTCGTCAGCTCGCGGTGCAGGTCACCGCAGGAGCCGGGTTGCTACCGGTCCAGCTACCGATGAAGCCGAAGCTGGTGCTGGCACCGGCCCCGAGCTGGCCGTTGTAGGACACGTTGCGGGCGGTCACAGTGTTACCGCTGCTGGTGACCGTGGCGTTCCAGGACTGGCTCAGCGACTGGCCGCTGGTGAAGGTCCAGCGTACCGTCCAGCCCGTGATGGCCCTGCTGCCGGCGGTCACCCGGACGTCGCCCTGGAAGCCGCCCTGCCACTGACCGGTGATCGAGTACGTCGCCGTGCAGCCGGCTCCCGGCGGCGGGGTCGTCGGCGGAGGCGTGGTGGGCGGCGGGGTGGTCGGCGGAGGCGTCGTGGGTGGGGGCGTCGTCGGCGGGGGCGTGGTCGGCGGCGGGGTCCCGCCGAAGACGCTCGCCTCGCGGGCGGTCTGCCGGATGCCGTTGGTGCCGTTGAACAGGCGCTGACCCCAGGTGGTCAACTGGTTCGGGTTGAACGAGGTGGCCATGTCCAGGTACTCGACGCCACCGCCGTTGCCGCTCCACGACCAGCCCAGCCAGCCGATGCCGTTGGCCTGCGTGTAGGAGAGGATGGCGTCCTCGTCGGGGTCGCCGTCGGAGTGGTAGTGGCCGAACTCGCCGACCACGATCGGCAGGCCCCGGCTGCGGAAGCGGCCCAGGTAGTCGCTGATCTCGGCGGCGGTGTCGAAGACGCCGTACATGTGGATCGAGAAGACGGTGTTGCGGGCCGGGTCGGCGTCGAACACCGTCGGCGCGCTGTCCCGCATGGTGAAGGACCAGTCCTGGCCCCAGTTCGGGCCGTCCACCATGATGGTGTGCGCGAGGCCCGCGCTACGCAGCCGCCGGATCGCGTTCGACGTGTCGGTGGCCCAGGACGAGTAGTTCTGGTTGCCGTACGGCTCGTTGCCGATGTTGACGATCACATACCGTTCCTGGCCGTTGAGCGCGCTGGCGATGCTCAGCCAGTAGTCGACCGCCTGGTTGAGGGTCGCGGCACCGCTCTGCTCGCCGTACCCGGTGGTGTCGTGCACCTCCAGGACGCAGATCAGCCGGTTGGTCTTGCAGAGCTGGATCACGTTCGACACGTCGTCGGCGCTGTTGCGGGTCCACCGGTCCCCGCTGGAGAGCACCACCCGGACGGTGTTCGCGCCGAGCGCCTTGATGTTCGCGAAGGAACTGGTCTGGTTGGCGTACCAGGTGTGCGCGTGGTTGACGCCGCGCATGATGAACTCGTTGCCGTTGGCGTCGTACAGCTTGCCGCCGCTGACGGTGAAGCCGGTGGCGGCGTGCGCCGACGGGCCGAAGGCGAACACTGCGGCGACGGTCGCCAGCAGCACGGCACCGACGGCCCCGAAAAGTCTTCTCATCGATTCCTCGCAGGAGTTCTCTCCCCCGTGCCCAGGAGGGATTGCGGTGAGTGGCAGGTGCGGCGGCTGTGCCCGGCAGCCGCACGGCGAGAGGCCCGGCGAGGCAGGCATCAGCGTAGGCCGATGAAGCCTCGGAAGCAACCGGTTCAGTAGCGCGGCTCGACCGGCGGCGACCCGTGACGGCCCACGAGAGGCCGGGCCGCCACGGGCGGACCATCCCCACCACAGGATGGGCTCCCGGCCGGCGCCTGAACCGGTTCAGATAACCGTAGGCAGCCTCCAAGAAGCTCGTCAAGCGTCGATGAGGGTTGACCCAACCGGGCCCGGGTATCCGCAAACGGACCGCCGGGGAGCGAAGGAGACAGCATGGTCAGCATCGGATACACGTTGATGTGCGAACAGGCAGGCCCCAAGGAACTCGTCGACTACGCGGTACGGGCCGAGGCAGCCGGTTTCGACCAGCTCGTCATGTCCGACCACTACTACCCCTGGCTGGAGTCGCAGGGCCACTCGCCGTACGCCTGGTCGGTGCTGGGCGCGGTCGCCCACGCCACCTCCCGCGCGGAGCTGATGTCGTTCGTGACCTGCCCGATCCGCCGCTACCACCCGGCCGTGGTGGCGCAGAAGGCCGCCACCGTCGGGCTCCTCGCCGACGGGCGGTTCACCCTCGGCCTGGGCGCCGGGGAGAACCTCAACGAGCACGTGGTGGGCGCCTGGCCGCACGTGCAGCAACGGCACGAGATGTTCGAGGAGGCGTTGCAGATCATCCGGCCGCTGCTCAACGGCGAGACGCTGACCTTCTCCGGCAACCACTACGACGTGCCCGACGCGTACCTGTGGGACCGGCCCGACAGGCCGGTGCCGATGGCGGTGGCCGCGTCCGGACGGCAGTCGGCCACCCTGGCCGCCGAGTACGCCGACGGCATGATCGCCACCGAGCCGCAGGCGCGCCTGGTGGAGATGTACGAGGAGGCCGGTGGCGTCGGACGACCCCGCTACGGTCAGGTGGCCATCTGCTACGGCCCGGACGAGGCCGAGTGCCGCAAGATCGCGCACGACCAGTTCCGCTGGTTCGGGCTCGGCTGGAAGGTCAACGCCGAACTGCCCGACACCGACGCGTTCGAGGCCGCCTCGCAGTCCGTACGCGAAGAGGACGTGGCCGCCGGCATCTCCTGCGGCCCGGACGTGGACAAGCACGTGGCCGCGTTCAAGAAGTTCGTCGACGCCGGCTTCACGCACGTGGCGCTGGTGCAGGTCGGCGGCGACCGCCAACCGATGTTCCTCGACTGGGCGCAGGAGCAGTTGCTGCCCCGGCTACGCGAACTGTGACCGGCAGGATGTGAGCCATGCGTATCGGCAACACGGAGATCCGACCGGCGGGCGGCGGTCTCGGCTGCCTCCTGATGATCCTCTTCTCGATCGTCGCCTCGATCGTGCTGACCGTCCTGCTCAACCTGGTCCTCTGACCTGTAAGGAGGGGTCCCCTGCTAACGCCTCGTGTATAGCAGGGGACCCCTCCTTACATCGGACCGAGCCGTGCTCGCGCCGGTGCCGCCGGTCCGTTGGTGTGGTCAGCGGCGTAGGCCGAGGCCGGCCAGTACCTCGCGGGTGGCCTGGCCGATCGGCTCCAGGACGCTGCGGCGCAGCCAGCCGACCGTCGTCAGCCAGACGGCACCGGCCGCCCGGCAGACGGGCAGCAGCAGGTGCGTCCACACCCACAGCCCCGCCCGGAACACCGGGCGCAGCGTCCACACCCAGCACCAGCGGAGCATGCGCCCCGCCGTACGCCAGGCCCAGCCCAGCACCACAGCGAGCAGCCCGGCCAGCGCCGCGAGCCATCGGCCCAGCAGTCGGGCGGGCGGAGTGAGCAGCCGTACGGTCCAGACCAGCGGCAGCCACACCAGGTAGTACGACGGCACCAGCACGACGACCCGTACCAGCCAGGCCAGCCCCCGGCCGCACCAGCGCAGCAGCCGGGCGAGCACCTGACCGCACCAGCGCAGGGGTGGCCGCAGTACGCCGTACCAGACCTCGACGAGGCGACGCCACAGCCAGGTCGACGGAGTCCGGACCAGGGTGTGCCAGAGCCATCCGAGGACCCGCAGCGTCCAGAGCAGCGGAATCCAGACCAGGTGACGCAGCAGCCAGCGAATCGGACGCCACACACACCGGTCGAGGACCCACACGGTCGGCGCGATCACCCACCGGTGCAGCAGCCCGGCGACGGCGACCAGCAACTCCCAGGCCAACCGGAACGGCAGCACCACCACCAGCGCGACGCCTCGCGCCGCGACCGCCCCGGCTGACAGCGCCTCAGGCTCAGCCTCGCCCGCACGTCGGGGCGGTGACGAGTCGATCACGGCCACACCGTAGTCGCGTCGTGCCAGCCACCCCGGCACCGTAGCCGCTCCCCGCTCGCCCCCTCGGGGACGAAGTGGTCCGCACCACCAGCTCCCATCACCCCGGTGGTCACCCAGGTAGGTGTGTGCCGGCGCAGGACGAACGTACTCCCGACGGACCATGCCCTCACCGGGGATGACCAAGGAGTTTGTGCCTCCGTCCAATCCCTCCGTGACCAAAACTTCTTGATCAACGCAGGCGGGGGCGCGGTGCGGTGCTGCCAGGCGGGGTCGGGCGGGGTCGGGCGAGGTCGGGCGGGGTCGGGCGCGGCGCGGCGGCGCGGTCAGTGGCCCGGCTGCGCAGGCATGGTGCAAGATCCGCGCAACTTCATTGATGTTGCTGTCTCCGGGAGCCTCTGAGGCAGCAGTATCAATGAAGTTGCGCGGATCATGGTGGGCCCGCGCCGGGCGCGCGCAGGGCGCAGGGCGCGGGACGGTGGACGCGGGACGGTGGACGCGGGACGGTGGGTTCGCGTGGGACGCCGGGTGCGGGACGTGGGGTGACCGGCGCACCGGGCCGGACCAGGTGGAGGGTCCCGGGCATGGGGCGCGGGACGTGGACCACTGTTCATCCACGACACTCGACACACTCGCAGCCTGCGCTCACCGTCGGTCTAGCAAAGGAACTGGCACGGGGATGGACCGGGCAGGAGCCAGGCGGGTACAGGTGGCTGGGCTGGATGAGGCGGACATGCAGCGGGCCTCGGCGAGCCGGACCCGGGCCACGGTGGCTAGGTGGGTGGGGTGAGAGTGAAGGTGGCGGCTACGGGGTGGTGGTCGGAGGCTTGCTGGGTGTCGGGGGTGCGGATCACCTGGACGTCGACCAGGCGGGCGGCCAGGGCGGGGGTGGCCAGCAGGTAGTCCAGGCGCATCTCGGCGAACTCCGGGGTGCGGCCGTGGCCGGTGGGTACGGTCGGTCCGGCGGTCGCGGCCAGGTCGACCAGACCGGTGGCGAGCAGGTGGGCCACCGCCCGGGTGTCCACGGTCCGTCCGTCGCGGCGCAGGTGCCGACGGCGGTACGCGGGTGCCAGCCGGGCCAGACTCTCGGCGTGCTCGGCGTGGTGAGCATGGTCGGGGTGGTGAGCATGGTCGGCGTACGGGGCGAGGGTGTTCAGGTCCCCGGCGAGCAGGGCGAGGTCGGCGCGGGCCCGGCGCAGCGCGGTGGCCGCCCAACGGGCCTCGATCAGGCGGCGACCGCCACGGTACGGGTAGAAGTGGGTGCTCAGGACCGCGAGCGGCCCGGCGTCGGTGGACAGGGTCACGCGCTGCGCCGCGTGGTGGAACGGGCGACGGACCGGCCCGGTCGACGGGGTCGGCCAGCGCGGGTCGACGAGTATCGCGACCGGCTGGCCGAAGGGTGACCGGGCCAGGTGGGGCGTCAGGCCGGCGTCCGACGCGAAGCGGGCCACGTCGAGGCCGCGTAGTTCCTGGAGGGCGAGGACGTCCGGCCGGTGCGCGGCGACGACCCGGGCCAGCAGGGTACGCCGGTCCGGGCCGTGCCGGTCCTGTCCGCCGTTGCGGATGTTCCAGGTCATCACCCGCAGCACGGTCGCCTCAGCCCGGCTGGCCGGCCTTGGCCAGCTCGTCGTCCAGGGTGTCCACGTCCTCCGACTCGATCTCCGGCCGGTTGCCCGCACGCACGTCCTCGTTGGGGCGGACCACCCAGTAGAGCAGCCCGATCCAGAGCCCGGTCAGCATGATCGCGCCCATGAAGTCGGTCGGGTGGTGCATGCCCCGGTACATCCGGGACACGGCCACGCCGACCGGCATGATCACCGCCGCCGCCACGAAGAGCCAACGCCACCACCGGTCGGTACGCGCGAAGACCACCACCGCGATCGCCACCCAGAGGCAGAGCGTGGCCGCGATGTGGCCGGACGGGAAGGAGGAGGTCGGCATCGGGCCGTCCAGGTTCTCCACCGGCGGGCGCGGCCGGTCCACTGCGGCGGCGGAGGCGAGGAAGAGCGTCAGCTCGCCGAACATGGTCAGCGCCACGAAGAGCACCGGTCGCCAGCGTCGCCAGATCGCCAGCACCAGCGGACAGAAGACCATCGAGATGAGCAGGATGGCGTGGGTGTCGCCGACCTTGCTCCACCACCAGCTCACGTCGTCCAGGAACGGGGTGCCCCGCTCGGCGAACCACTGCGGCACGGCCTCGTCGAGCCGGGCCAGGAAGGTGCCGTCGGCGTGGTAGCTGACGAACATGCCGAAGCCGTAGAGGGCACCGAAGACCAGCACCCAGCCGACCACGATCTCGGCGATGCCGGCGCGGGCGTGCGGCAGCAGCTTCTCCTCGTCCGGCGCCGGGGCCACCTCGTGTGCCGCCTCGGGTTCCAGGCCGTCGGTCAGCGGAGCGGCCGGTCGGCCGCGTTCCAACCGCCACAGCCGGAAGGCGTACGCGGTGACGCCGAGCCACGCCGCGCCGAGCAGCCAGGCGCCGAGCACGTCGGAGAGGAAGTGCACGCCGAGCGCGACCCGGGTGAATCCGATCAGGGCCACCACGGTGGCGACCAGGGCGATCGCCGGCTTGCGCCAGCGGGGTGCCATGGCCGGCAGGAAGACCAGCAGCAGCGCGCCGTAGGCGACCATCGACCCGAGCGCGTGCCCGCTGGGGAAGCTCTGCCCGGCGTACGTGCCGATCGGCACGTCCACCTCCGGGCGCAACCGGTCGACGAGCGTCTTGAGCGACGGGTCGAGGATCAGCGCGCCCGCTCCGGTGACGATCAGGAAGACCGCGAGCCGACCCTGCTTGCGGATCAGCAGCCCGACCACGGCCACGGTGACCAGCCAGACGATCACCGGTCGGCCGCCGAGGTCGGTGACGGCGTTGAGCACCGTCACCAGCGGACCGATCGGTGAGATCTGCTCGTTGAGCCACACCGCCACGCCGTGGTCCACGTCGTACAGCGGGGACCACTGCACGCGGACCAGCACCAGCAGCAGCCCGAACCCGACCCCGGCACCGAGGACGAGTAGCAGCCCGGCGAGGGTACGTTCGGTGAAGTGACCGAGGGGTCGTCGTAGTACGTCCCGGACCGCGCCCACGGCAGCCTCCTTGTGCGGTGGCGTCGACCGACGGCGACGCCTTCTGGCGTGGCGCTGTACCCGCGTCGATGCGTGCGTACACCCACCTCCGGGTGGCCCACGACGGTCCGGCCCGGGTGGCGGGCCTACAGCGCGGTCATCTCGCCGGTGTCGTGCAGACCCGTACGCGGGGCGTTCGGCTTCCACAGGTCCGGCTTGGCGGGCTCGGACACGCCGATGCGGACCGCCTCCAGTTGGGCGGCGAAGGCCAGCCCGCCGAAGAGCGCCATGCCGGTGAGGTTGGCCCAGAGCAACAACGCCATCATGCCGGTCAGCGCGCCGTACGTCTGGCCGAAGTCCTCACTGAACCGTACGTAGCCGGCGAGCAGTAGGCTGGCCAGCCACCACAGCGCGGTGGCGATGCCGGCGCCGAAGAGCAGCCAGGACAGACCGGGTTGGCGGCGACGTGGCGCGTACCGGAACAGCACCGCGACGGCCAGCACGGTCAGCCCGAGGCTGAGCGGCCAGCGCACCACGTCCCAGACGACGGCGGCCACCTCGCCCCACGCGTAGCGGCGTTCCACCGAGTCGCCCATCGGGCCGCCGCCGACGAGGATGAGGAACCCGGTCAGCGCCGGGATGCCGGCGATGACGGCGAGCACCGCGGCGCGCAGGTACTTCCGCAGGGCGGGGCGGTCGCGCTCGACGCCGTAGATCCGGTTGGCGCCCCGCTCGATCTGCGCCATCGTGCTGGTCAGCGCGACCAGCCCGGTACCCAGGCCGAGGGCCAGCGCCACCTCGCCGATGTCCTCGACGCGTTCGCCGCCCTCGCCCTCGCCGAGCAGTTCGGCGACGACCGCCTCGCTGGCGCCGGGGGTGAGCGCCAGGACGGTGTCGGCCACCACCTCGCCGCCCTCGGCGACCCCGAGTTCCGAGATGAGCCCGGTCAGCGCGATCAGGAACGGCACCACGGCCAGGCAGAGCTGGAAGGCGAAGGCGCGGGCGTGGCTGAACCCGTCGCCGTAGCGGAACCGGACGAAGGCGTCGTGCAGCAGGTGCCAGCGGCCCTCGCGGCGCAGCGTCTGCCAGGCGTGGTCGGCGCAGAGCTGCTCGTCGGACATCAGCCGGGTCTCCGGCACCATCTTGGTGCTACTCACCCCGGCCCTCCTCGATGAGCCGCTCACCCCGCTCGGCGGCGCCGGACGCGTCCTCGGCCAGGTCGGGTGTGCTCTCCGGCTGCGGTACGCACAGCCACAGGGCCCGTCGGCGGATCTGCACGCTCAGCTCACGGCCGGGCTCGATCAGGTCACCGTCCAGCTCGCGCGGCTGCGCACGGTTGCTGGTGATGGTCACTCGGCGGGCCCGGAAGACCTCCATCCGGGGCACCCGGTCGCGGCGGCGTACCACCGCCCAGCCGAGCCTGACCCAGTGCCGCAACCGGTGCGGGGTGAGCACGGCGACGTCGAGGTAGCCGTCGTCGGGTTCGGCCTCGGTGAGCAGGCGTACCCCGCCCTGGAGCCGGCCGACGTTGGCGACCAGCACCGAGCGGGCGCGGCGGCGCAGCGGCGGCTGGCCGTCCAGCGAGATCGACACCCGCATCGGGCGGTCCCGCAGGTGTCGGGCGGCGCCCACGACGTACGCCGGCCAGCCGATCCGCCGTTTCGTCGTCTCGTTGGTGGCGGCCAGCATCTGGGCGTCGAAGCCCATGCCGGCCATCACCGCGAAGTGCTGCCCGTCGACCTCGCCGACGTCGAGCAGCCGCCGGCCGCGCTCGACGGCCACCTCGATCCCGGCGGCCAGGTCGGTGGAGAGCCCCAGGTTGGCGGCGAGCAGGTTGCCGGTGCCCTGGGGAAGCACGGCGAGGGCCACATCGGTGCCGACCAGGGCGCTGACGCAGGCCATCACGGTGCCGTCGCCGCCGCAGGCGAAGACCAGATCCACGCCCTTGGCCAGGGCCTGCTCGGTCTGGCCGCGACCGGGGTCCTCGACGGTGGTCTCCAGCCACAACGGCTCGGGCCAGCCGGCGGCGGCGAGCGCGTCGACGACGGTGCGGCGGAACGTGTCGAGATCGTCCACCTTCACCGGGTTGACCACGACCGCACTGCGCAGGGCCCGTCCGTGCCGTCCAGCTTCCACGGCGTCAGTGTGCGGCACGGTCGGCGGTTCGGCGACCCGACGCCGGGTGACCAGGTTCACCCGCCCGGCGGGTGTGACGCCGCCCCGTGGCGGCGCGGCTCAGGCGGCGCGGCTCAGGCGGCGGCCCGCAGGGCGGTCTCCACCCGGCGGCGTACGTCGGACAGGTCCACCCCGGCCTCGGTGAGCACCAGCGCGGCCAGCCCGTTGCCCTCGCGGAGCAGCCCCAGCAGGATGTGCTCGGTGCCGATGTGCCGGTGACGCAGTCGCAGCGCCTCGCGCAGGGAGAGCTCCAGCACCTTCTTGGCGCGGGCGGAGAACGGCCCGCCCGGTTGCCGCCGTAGCCGACCCCAGCGGCGACGTGGCGCAGGATCGGCCTCACGCAACGCGTCCGGGCCGAAGGACTCCTCGATCCGGGCCACGATCGCGGCCAGGTCGATGCCGATCTCCCGCAGCGCGGCGGCGTCGGCCTCGGCGAGCCCGTCGCCACCGCGGACGGTGTGCCGGCGTACCCGATCCCGCAGGTCGTCACCGGTGACCCCGACGTCGCGGAGCACCCGGACGGCCAGCGCGTCGCCGTCGGCGAGGATGCCGAGCAGCAGGTGCTCGGTGCCGACGGGTCCTCGCCCCTCGGCCCGGGCCTCGTCGCGTGCGTGCCGCACCACGGTGCGGGCGCGGTCGGTGAACCGTTCGAACATCACGCCTCCCAGGAGGATCCGACCGCCGGTCGCCCGGCGTGCTTCTTGTGGACCGCCTGCCGGCTGACCTCGAGCGCGTCGGCGATCTCCTGCCAGGACCAGCCCTGTCGTCGGGCGTTGTCGACCTGGACCACCTCGAGCCGTTCGAGCAGCCGGCGCAGGGCGCGGACCGCGCGCAGGCCGACCCGGGGGTCGGTGCTGCCGGCTGCGGCCGCGAGTTCCGTCGCCTGACTCATGGCGTCAACTTACATTGACAGCAGCGCCTCTGTCAACCTTGGTTGACACCCCCGCGAAGGCCCTCCTCCGTTAGGGTCGGGGCCGCGCGGGGCTCCCCGCCGGTCGGGGGTCGGAGGGGTCGAGTGAGCCGGGTCGCCAGGGACGAGGTGCGTCGCTTCACGCTCGCCGGACTGACGCTGGAGGTGGCCGGCGGCAGCGTGGTCGGCGACCGTTACCGGGAGAACTACGACGTGCTGCACGTCGATCCCGCGCTCCCCTTCGCCGTGGTGGCCGACGGCATGGGCGACGGTGCCGGTAGCCGTCGCGCCGGGGCCGCCGCCGTGCCGACCTTCGCCGTCCGGGTCCACGCCGCCTGGCCCGAGGTCGGGGCGGCCGGGCTACGCGCCGCCGCCGAGGCGGCCCAGACCGCCGTACGCGAGGCCGGGGCGGGTCGCGCCGAGCTGACCGGGTGCACCCTGACCGGCCTGGTCGTCGAGCCGGACGGCAGTCAGGGCTGGGTGGTCCAGTTGGGTGACTCGCGCGCCTACCGCCTCCGCGACGACCTGCTGGAACTCGTCACCACCGATCACACGGTCGCCTGGCTGGGCGTGCTGCACGGCTGGTACCCGGTGGACTCACCCGCCGCCGCGCGGGCCCGCTACCAGCTCACCCGCTACGCCGGCCATCCGGCCGCGCCCGAGGCAGACCTGCTGGCGGTGACGCTGCGCCCCGGCGACACCTGGCTGCTCTGCACCGACGGGGTCAGCGACCAGGTCGGCTACCACGGGATGCGGGACGCCCTGGTCCGCGCCGACCCGGCCGACGCGGTCGCCGCCCTGCTGGACGCCTCGCTGGCCGCCGGTGGGGCGGACAACGCCAGCGCGGTCGTGCTCCGGGCGCGGCCGGCGTCCTGACCAGGGCTGCCGTCCGGCGATCACGCCCCGGGGGCGCACCGGCGCGACTAGCCTCAACAGCAGGCCGAGCGCAGCTGCGGGGGTGATGGCGGATGGCCCCAGGCAGCGAGGCGCCGGTGCTGGTCGGCGTCGGTCCGGACGGCGCGCTGCCGGTGGCCCGTACCGCCGCGCGGGTGGCCGCCGCCCACGGCCGCGCGCTGCACCTGATGCATGCGTTCAACTGGGCCGCGCTGGAGGCGCCCGCGGTCACCGCGTCCCGCTCGCACGCCGAGGAACTACTCGCCGAGGCCACCGTGGCGGCCAACCAGAGCGAGCCGGACGTACCGGTCACCGCCGAGATCATCGAGGGTTCGGCGGTGGCGACGCTGGTCCGCAAGTCCGAGGCGGCCTTCCTGGTGGCCGTCGGGGACGGCGGCATGGCCCACTGCGACCGCTGTATCCCGGCCGACAGTCCCGCCGTCCAGGTGGCCGCCCGCGCCGAGTGCCCGGTGCTGGTCGCCCGCCAGGAACCCCCGCCGACCGGACCGGTGCTGGTCGGGGTGGACGGCTCGACCTCCGCCGAGATCACCCTGGCCTGGGCGTACGCCTGCGCGAGCCGGCACGGCTCGCACCTGCTGGCGGTCTGGGTGGTCGAGTCCGACGCGGCGGTGGGCGAGGCCACCGACCGGCTCGCCGCCCTGGTGGCCCGGCACGGTGCCGGACACCCGGACGTCGCGGTGGAGTGCCGGGTCGTCCGGGGCGAACCGGGTGACGTCCTGGTCGAGCAGTCGCGCACCGCGCAGTTGGTGGTGGTCGCCGCGCGCGGCGACGAACCGTGGCGCGGCATGCTCGGCGCGGTCAGCCAGTCGCTGCTCTACCACGCCCCGGCCCCGGTGCTGGTGGTCCGTGGCGTCACCGGGCCGCCCACCGACGACGGGCCAGGGCACCCGGACGGGCGGGACCAACGGCCCTGATCCACGCTGGCCGATCCCGCGAAGCTGGAGGCAGGAACCCGCGCAGCGGATGCAGAATCCACCGACCCGCGAGAGGCTCAAGCAGTATGGACACGGCCGTGGACATCCCGAGCACCCTGACCGACGAGGAACTGCGTCGCCTGGACGCCTACTGGCGGGCGGCGAACTACCTCAGCGTCGGGCAGATCTATCTGCTCGACAATCCCCTGCTCCGCGAACCGCTGGCGGCTGAGCACGTCAAGCCCCGGCTGCTGGGGCACTGGGGCACCTCGCCCGGCCTGAACCTGATCTACGCCCACCTCAACCGGGTGATCGTCGACCGCGACCTGTCGGCCCTCTTCGTCACCGGCCCCGGCCACGGCGGTCCGGCGATCGTCGCGAACACCTGGCTGGAGGGCACCTGGAGCGAGCGGTACCCGGGCGTCGGCCGCGACGAGGCCGGCATGGCCCGACTGTTCCGCCAGTTCTCCTTCCCCGGCGGCATCCCCAGCCATGTGGCGGCGGAGGTGCCGGGCTCGATCCACGAGGGCGGCGAGCTGGGGTACGCGCTCAGCCACGCCTACGGCGCCGCGTTCGACAATCCCGACCTGCTGGTGGCCTGTGTCATCGGGGACGGCGAGGCGGAGACCGGCCCGCTGGCCGGAAGCTGGTTGTCGACCGTGTTCCTCAATCCCGCCCGGGACGGCGCGGTGCTGCCCATCCTGCACCTCAACGGCTACAAGATCGCCAACCCGACGGTGCTGGACCGGATCCCCGAGTCCGACCTGCTCGCGATGATGCGCGGCTTCGGCTACCAGCCGTACGTGGTGGCCGGTGACGAGCCCGCCGCCGTGCACGAGGCGCTCGCCGCCACCCTGGACCGGGCGCTGGACGAGATCGCCGAGATCCACCGTCGGGCCCGATCCGGTGCCGGCACCGAACGTCCCCGCTGGCCGATGATCGTCCTGCGGACGCCGAAGGGCTGGACGGGCCCGCGCGAGGTCGACGGCAAGCAGGTCGAGGGCACGTACCACGCCCACCAGGTGCCGCTGTCGAACGTCCGCAGCAATCCGGATCACCTGGCCGAGCTGGAGCGCTGGCTGCGCAGCTACCGCCCGGAGGAGCTGTTCGACGCCACCGGCGCCCCGGTCGCCGAGCTGACCGCCCTGCCGCCCACCGGGGACCGGCGGATGAGCGCCAACCCGGTCACCAACGGCGGGTCGGTGCTGCGCGACCTGGTCCTGCCGGACTTCCGCGACTACGCGGTGGACGTGCCGCGTCCCGGTGCCACGGCCACCGGCGCCACCGGCGAGCTGGGCCGGTGGATCCGGGACGTGATCGCCGCGAACCCGCAGACCTTCCGGCTGTTCGGGCCGGACGAGGTGGCCTCCAACCGGCTCCAGGCGGCCTTCGAGGTCACCGACCGGGCCTGGATGGGCGCCACGGTGCCCGGCGACGACCACCTCTCCCCCGACGGCCGGGTGATGGAGGTGCTCTCCGAGCACCTGTGCCAGGGCTGGCTGGAGGGTTACCTGCTGACCGGGCGGCACGGCGTCTTCACCAGCTACGAGGCGTTCATCCACATCGTCGACTCGATGGTCAACCAGCACGCGAAGTGGCTCAAGGTGACCCGGGACATTCCCTGGCGGATGCCGGTGGCGTCGCTGAACTACCTGCTCTCCAGCCACGTGTGGCGGCAGGACCACAACGGCTTCTCGCACCAGGACCCGGGCTTCATCGACCACGTGATGAACAAGAAGGCCGAGGTCGTCCGGGTGTACCTGCCGCCGGACGCGAACACCCTGCTCTCCACCATGGACCACTGCCTGCGCAGCCGGCACTACGTCAACGTGGTGGTGGCCGGCAAGCAGACCGCACCGAACTGGCTGACCATGGACGAGGCCGTCCAGCACTGCCGACGCGGGGTGGGCATCTGGGACTGGGCCAGCACGGACGCCGGCAGCGAGCCGGACGTGGTCCTCGCCTGCGCCGGTGACGTACCGACCCTGGAGACCCTGGCGGCGGCGGACCTGCTGCACCGGCACCTGCCCGACCTCAAGGTCCGGGTCATCAACGTGGTCGACCTGATGCGGCTCCAGCCGTCGAGCGAGCACCCGCACGGCCTGCCGGACAACGAGTTCGACACGTTGTTCACCCGCGACAAGCCGATCATCTTCGCCTACCACGGTTACCCGTGGCTGATCCACCGGCTCACCTACCGCCGCACGAACCACCGCAACCTGCACGTACGCGGGTACAAGGAGGAGGGCACCACCACCACGCCGTTCGACATGGTGATGCTCAACGACCTGGACCGGTTCCACCTCGTCATCGACGTGATCGACCGGGTTCCCGGGCTCGGTGACCGGGTGGCGTACCTGCGGCAGGAGATGACCGACGCGCGCGACGCGGCCCGCGACCACACCCGCCGGTACGGCGAGGACGACCCCCGGGTGGCCGAATGGCGCTGGGTCCGCGAGACCGACCCCACCAACCCCTGAGGAGGAAGCAGCCATGACCAGGAGTACGAGCGGCGCGGAGATCGTGGTGGGCTACGACGGCTCACCGGACGCGGCGGCGGCCCTGGACTGGGCGCTGGACCAGGCCCGCCGGGACGGCCGGCCGGTCCGGCTGGTGTACGTCTTCGAGTGGCTCACCGTGGCCGGCTGGGTCGGTCCCGGCGTCACGCCCGGCATGTGGCCCGACGAGCAGGCCCGCCAGCAGGTCGAGGAGCTGGTGGGCAAGGCCGCGGCGGACGCCGGCGCGGCCAACCCCGAGCTGACCGTACGCGGTGAGGTCCGCGACGGCCCGCCGGCCCTGGTGCTGGAGGAGAGCTCGACGGAGGCCGACCTGGTGGTGCTGGGCGGCCGGGGACACGGCGGCTTCGCCGGCCTGCTCGCCGGTTCCACGGCGGTCAGCGTCACCGCGCACGCGCACTGCCCGGTGGTGGTGGTCCGCCGCGACACCGTCGACGCCGCGCGGGCCGGGCACGTCACCGTCGGGGTGGACGGCTCCGAACCGTCCCTGGTGGCGCTCGGCTTCGCCGTCGAGCACGCGGCACTGCGCCGGGTGCCGTTGCGGGTGGTACGCGCCTGGCAGCCCGGACGCGAACAGTGGAACCTCACCGGCGAGCAGGCCCGCGACGCCGCCCTGGCCGAGGACCGCGCGGAGTTGGACGAGGCGGTGCGCCGCTGGCAGGAGACCTTCCCCGATGTCGAGGTCAGCGTCGAGACGGGCGCCTCCGCGGCGGCCGGACTACTGATCGAGTCCAGCCGCCAGGCGCAACTGGTCGTCGTCGGCACCCGGGGCCGGGGCGGCCTGCGCGGCATGCTGCTCGGCTCGGTCAGCCAACAGCTCATCCAGCACGCGCACTGCCCGGTGGCGGTCGTCCGGGAACGCTGATGACGAACCCGACCCGGCCCACCTGCCTACCCGAGTGCGGCACGATGAGCAGAGACGAAAGGTCGTGAGGATGAGCCACCAGACGCCGGCCACGCATCGCCCGCTGCCCACCGCGCTCGCGGAGGCCGCCACGATGGCCGGTCGGGCACCCTCCGTGCACAACGCGCAGCCGTGGCGCTGGCGGGTCCTGCCCGACGCGCTGGAGTTGCGGATGGTCCACGACCCGCAGTTGGCGGCGACCGACCCGGAGGGTGAGCTGGTCCGGCTGAGTTGCGGGGCGGCGCTGCACCACGCCCGGCTGGCGCTGGCCGCCGAGGGTTGGACGGCGACGGTGCGGCGGATGCCCGACCCGGCGGAGCCAGACCTGCTCGCCCGGCTGACCGACCTGCGTGCCAGCGGGGCCGACCCGGACGCGATGCGTGCCGTGCAGTGCATGCAGGTCCGGCACACCGACCGGCGACCGGTCAGTGACGAACCGGTCGGCGACGAACGACTGGACGCGGTCGGCATCGCCGCCCATCGGGAGGGCGCCCGATTGGAGATCCTCGACCGGGACCAGGTGCTGGAGCTGGCCGCCGCCGCCTCGCGCGCCGCCACGGTGGAGGCGGACGACACCCGGCTGCGCGAGGAGTTGGACTACTGGACCAGCCGGGCCGCCGGGACCGGGTTGACCGCCGAGGTGCTGCCCGAGCAGGCGGCGCAGACCACGGTGCCGGGCCGGGACTTCGGCCGTCCGGGGACGTTGCCGGTGGGGCCGGGGCACGACCGGGCCGCGTCGTACGGGGTGCTCTACGGCGACCAGGACGAGCCGGTGGACTGGCTGCGGGCCGGTGAGTCGCTCTCGGCCGCCTGGCTGACCGCCACCCGGCTGGGTGTCTCGGTGGTGCCGCTGAGCGGGGTGGTGGAGGTGCCGGCGACCCGGCAGGTCCTGCGCGGGGTGCTGGCCGGGCTCGGCCACCCGTACCTCGTCCTGCGGCTCGGGGTCGCCGACCCGGCGCACGCCGGTCCGCCGCACACGCCGCGACTGGACCGTGCGCAGGTGGTGGACCTGTCCGCCGTCGAGGGGACGGTGGGGTGAGCCGAGGTCCGGCGGGCGTTCTCCGTCCGTCGCCGGCCGGTTAGCATCGCCGGGTGACCGTCGGCGAACCTCACCCCCGGCACGAGCCGCCCTCTCTCGGCCTCAGTCCGCTCTCCCGCGTCCACCTGGACGAACTGCTCCAGGAGATGCTGGACCGCGTCGGGGAGGTGATGACCAGCCGGGAACGGCTGCGGGCCCTGCTCGACGCGGTGGTCGGCATCGGCACCGACCTGGACCTGCGCAGCACCCTGCAACGGATCGTGCAGTCCGCCTGCGACCTGGCCGGCGCCCGGTACGGCGCGCTCGGCGTGATCGGCACCGACCGGATGCTGCACGACTTCATCACCCACGGCATCTCCCCCGAGCTGCACGCCAGGATCGGTGACCTGCCGCATGGTCGGGGCGTGCTCGGCCTGCTGATCGACGACCCGAAGCCGCTGCGGATGCCGGACATCACCCAGCACCCGCGCTCCTACGGGTTCCCGCCGAACCACCCGCCGATGCACACCTTCCTCGGGGTGCCGGTCCGCATCCGCGACCAGGTCTTCGGCAACCTCTATCTGGCCGAGAAGCAGGGCGGCGCGCAGTTCACCGAGGACGACGAGGAGATTGTCGTGGCGCTCGCCGCGGCGGCCGGGGTGGCGATCGAGAACGCCCGGCTGTACGCGCTGGCGCACCGGCGGGAACGCTGGCTCGCCGCCACCGCCGAGATCACCTCGCTGCTGCTCGGCGAGGTACGCCGCACCGACGCGCTGACGCTGGTGGCGCGGCGGGCCCGCGAGGTCGCCGAGGCCGAACTGGCCCTGGTGCTGCTCTATGACGACGAGGCCGACCACTTCACGGTGGAGGTGGTCGACGGCGCCGGCGCTCAGGCCCGCGCGCTGGTCGGCACGGTGCTGCCGGCGGCGGACACCAGTTTCGCCGGGCCGATCGCGCAGCGCCGGCACGACTCGGTGGACGACCTCGCCCACGCCGCTCCCTGGCCGGCGGTGCTGCACACCGGGCCGGCGGTGATCTCGCCGCTGGCCACCGCCGACACCCTGCACGGCGTCCTGGTGATCGCGCACACGGCCGAGCACGGTGGCGCCACCGACGAGGACGTGGCGCTGCTCGGCAGCTTCGCCGGGCAGGCCGCGCTGGCCATGGAACGCGCACGCGGCCAGGAGGAGCGCGAGCAGTTGGTGGTCCTGGAGGACCGCGAGCGGATCGCCCGGGACCTGCACGACGTGGTCATCCAGCGGTTGTTCGCCACCGGTCTGCACCTGCAGAGCGCGGTGCCGTTGGCCGCGCGGCCCGAACTCACCAAACGGCTCAACGCGGCGGTCGACGACCTGGACGCCACCATCTCCGACATCCGCCGCACCATCTTCGAGCTGCGCAGCCCGGTGAGCGCGGCGCTGCGCACCGAGATCCGCGAGGCGGTGGAGGTGGCTGCCGAGTCGTTGGGCTTCCGTCCCCGGCTGGAACTGACCGGTCCGGTCGACAGCGCCGTCCCGGACGCGGTCCGCCCCGATCTCACCGCCGTGCTCCGGGAGGCCCTGTCCAACGCGGTACGCCACGCCGAGGCGTCGGCCGTGACGGTGTCGGTACGGGTCGACGGTGGTCAGGTGACCGTGCTGGTCACCGACGACGGGGTGGGATGCGACCCGGCCGCCGCCCGGGGTGGGCTGGTGAACCTGCGCGAGCGCGCGGAACGCCACGACGGCACCTTCGAGGTACGCCCGGCTCGTCCGCGCGGCACCGAACTGCGCTGGTCGATCCCGCTGCGGGACTGACCGGCGTAGTCGCGCGTACGCGTCAGCGGGGTTTGCCGAGCAGCCGGGTGGCCAGCACGGCGGCCTGGGTACGCCGTTCCAGGCCGAGCTTGGCCAGCACGCTGGAGACGTAGTTCTTGACCGTCTTCTCGGCCAGGAACATCTTGCCGGCGATCTCCCGGTTGGTCAGTCCCTCGGCGACGTACTCCAGGATCCGCCGTTCCTGCTCGGTGAGGGACTGCAACTCGCGCGGCTGCTCCACCCCGCTGCGGATACGGTCCAGCACGCGGGTGGTGATCGCCGGGTCGAGCAGCGACTGTCCGGCCGCCACCCGGCGTACCGCGTCGACCAGGTCGGTGCCGCGGATCTGCTTGAGCACGTACCCGGAGGCTCCGGCCATGATCGCCGCGAACAGCGCCTCGTCGTCCTCGTACGAGGTGAGGATCAGGCCCTTGATCGAGGAGTCCACGGCCCGTACGTCCCGGCACACGTCGATGCCGTTGCCGTCGGGGAGCCGGGCGTCGAGGATCGCCACGTCGGGGCGGAGCGCCGGGATCCGGCGGGCGGCCTCCGGCGCGGAGCCGGACTCGCCGACCACCTCTATGTCGCCGCTGGCCTGGAGCAGGTCGGCAAGGCCACGACGGACGACCTCGTGGTCGTCGAGCAGGAACACCCGGATCATCCCTCGTTTCTACCCGTTCTCCCCCGCCGCACGCACGGGCCGAAGGTCCCGACCCACGATCGTCCCCTGGTCGGAGACAGGGCCGACGCCGGTGCACGGTCCCGGGTGAGGGGCGGGGTGTCCCGGGGGTTCGGGACGTGTGGCCCTGCTGGGCGGGGGTCCCCGAGGCGCACCGTGGGGAGGTACCGGCGAGGGTGAGGGGGCAGGACCATGGAGACCGGCTACACCGTCGAGCAGCTTCGGGTCGCCGCGGCCGACGCGATTCGGGCGCCGTCCCTGCACAACGTCCAGCCCTGGCGGTTCCGGCTGCGCGACGGCGGGATCGAGGTGCTGCTCGACCCGGAGCGGCGGCTGCCGGCCACCGACCCGAGCGGCTGGGGTGCCCGGGTCGCCGGTGGCGCGGCACTGTTCAACCTGCGGCTGGCGCTGGCGGTGGCGGGTACCCCGGCCACCGTCCGGCTGCGGCCGTACCCGGCGGAACCGACCGTGCTGGCCCGGTTGGTGCCGGACCTGCCACGCCGACCGACTCCGGCCGAGCAGAACCTGCACGCGGCGATCCGCCGCCGGTTCAGCAACCGCGCCCCGTTCTGGCCGGACCCGGTACCCGCCGACACCCGTTGGCGCCTCGGCGAGGCGGCCCGCGCCGAGCACTGCTGGCTGGAACTGCTGATCGGGGTGAGCGCGGTCACCGCCTTCGCCGAGATCGCCCGTGGCGCGCACCGTGTCCTCGAACGCGACCCCGCCTACCGGGCCGAACGCGTCGCCTGGGCACGCGCCGAGCCCGCACCCGACGGGGTACCGGCCGCAGCCGGCGGGCCGCAGGCCGAACCCCAGGACCTGCTGCCGTCGCGCGGCTTCGGTGGCACCCAGCGCGCACCCGGCCGCGACTTCGAGCCGGAGCCGCTGGTGGCGGTGCTCGGTTCGGCCGGCAACACCGCCGTCGACCAGGTCGTCGCCGGACAGGCGTTGCAGCGGGTCCTGCTCGCCGCCACCGACTCCGGGCTGTCCGTGTCGATGCTGTCCCAGCCGATCGAGGTGCCCTCGGCTCGCGAACAGCTGCGGATGTCGTTGGGGAGGTTCGGCACCCCGCAGATGGTGATGCGGATCGGGTTCGGTCGACCCGGCCGGCCCACCCCACGTCGACCGGTCGACGAGACGCTGGACCTGCCGGTGCGCCTCGGCTGACCGGGTGAGGTCGCGGGGAGGGCCGGGCCGACGCTCAGTGGGCCGGCGGGACCGGGTGGCCGGTGGTCAGCTCGGCGAGCAGGGCGGCCTCGCGGTCCGGGTCGAGACCCACCGGCTCCCGGGCCGGTCGGCCCGCCCGGTCGGGCACCGTGCCGACCCGGCGCAGCCATTCCCAGGTGTCGGCGACGGTGTCGGAGACCGGTCGACCGGTGAACCCGGCGGCGAACGCCCGACTCACGTCGATCTGCTGCATCCACCGGTACGCGTGGCCGGGCGGCAGCCAGACCGGCAACTCGGTCCACGGTGACACGCCCGCGTCGCGCAGGCGCTCCGGCGCGACCCACCGCAGCGACGCGTCCGCGCCGGTCGCCGCGACACAGGCGGCGAGCAGTTCCCCCATGGTGGTGTGCCCGGCACGGTCCACCACGTTGACGGTGCCGCCGAGGCCGGCGGCACCGGCGTCGAGCAGGAAGACGGCCAGGTCCCGCACGTCGACGTACTGCACCGGCAGGTCGGCGGGACCGGGCGCGAGCACGTCACCGCCCCGGGCGATGCGCGTCAGCCACCACGGCAACCGGCCGATGTCCTCGCCGGGGCCGAGGATCAGCCCGGCCCGGCCCAGCAGCACCCGGTCGCCGAAGACCTCCTGCACCGCCCGCTCGGCACCGCGTTTGAGGGTCGGGTAGTCGCCGTCGGCGGCGTCCGGGTCGGCGTCGACCACAGCGTCGTCCTCGGTCACCCCGGCGGGCACCGGCGGCGCGTAGACCGCACCGGAGGAGACGTAGACGTAGTGCCCGACCCGTCCGGCGAGCGTCCGCGCGCCGGCCTGGGCGTCCCGGGGTGCGCCGTCCCAGGTGTCGACCACCACGTCCCACTCGCCGTCGGCCAGCGCGGCCAGCCCGTCCGAGGTGGTGCGGTCGCCGACCAGGTGGCGTACGCCGTCCGGAGGAGCCCCGTGCCGCCCCCGGTTGAACACCGTCACCGACCATTCACGACGGAGGCCCTCGGCGACCGTCGCCCGGCCCACAAACCCGCTGCCGCCCAGCATGAGCATTCTCATGTGGTCCACCCTGCCGTGGGTCGGACGCGGTGGGGCAGCTCGTTCACCGTCAGCAGATCTGCCCTGGGCAGAAGCCGGTCCGGTGCCGTGCCCGGCGGACGCCTACGGCGTGCGCCGGGCACGGGCTTCGGCAGGGCGGTGCCGCGGGCACGGCGGGCACCCCTGGCCGGCTCCTTCATCGAAGGTTGGCACGCTAAATCGTCGTCGCGACCGAGACGCGCGTCAACAACTTCCGGAAAAGTATCGGTAGCTCATCCGGTGGTCGGCCGGGTGGCGGCGCTGTCCCGGACGACCAGTTCGGTGGCCAACTCGATCCGGGGGCTCTCCACCCTCTCCCCCTTGGCCAACCGCAGCACCGTACGCGCCGCCAACATCCCCATCTCGGCCAACGGCTGACGCACCGTGGTCATCGGCGGCGAGGACCAGCGGACCTCCGGCAGATCGTCGAAGCCCACCACGCTGACGTCGTCGGGCACCCGCAACCCCCGCTGCCGGACCGCCTCGTACACCCCCAACGCCATCTGGTCACTGGAGGCGAAGATCGCCGTCGGCGGATCGGCCAGCCCCAGCAGGCGGGTGCCGCCCACGAACCCCGACTCGTGATAGAAGTCGCCCGGGCAGACCAGCGCGTCGTCGAAGCCCAGCCCGGCGGCCTCCAACGCCGCGCGGTAGCCGTCCATCCGGGCCCGGCTGCACATCAACTGCGGCGGCCCGGCGATGAACCCGATCCGCCGGTGACCCAGCCCGATCAGGTACTCGGTGGCCCGCAGGCCGCCGGCCCAGTTGGTGGCACCGACCGTCGGCGCGTCCTGCGGCGGCAGGCCGTCGGCGTCCACGATCACCACCGGGACGTCCATCCGCCGTAACTCGGCCCGCATCGGCGCCTCGACCATGGACGTCACGAAAATAACGCCCTCGGTGCCCCGGCCGCGCAGGCTGGTCAGCCACTGCTCGGCGGGAGCGGTCTGCCGGTGGATGGCGGAGACCACCGTACCCACCCCGGCGGCGTGCGCGACGTCCTCCACACCCCGGATGATCTCCACCGCCCACGGGCTGTCCAGATCGTTGAAGACCAGGTCCACCAACCCCGAACTCGCCCGCATACTCGGCGGACGCCGCTGGTACCCGTGCCGGGTCAGCAACTCCTCCACCCGCTGACGCGTCTGGGGGGCCACGTCCGAACGCCCGTTGATCACCCGCGACACGGTCGGCACGGACACGCCGGCCAGATCGGCGATCGCCGAAATCGTGACCCTGCGGGTCTCTCTGGCAACCACAGCTCCACCCACCCAACCCGGTACGGCGACCCACCCGGCGAGGCAGCCGACAACTCCTACCCTAGTGCCGGAATTTTCACGCGCATACCGGGAGGTGGGGCAGATCCTTCGGGCCGTCGGGTGGTCAACTCCTCGGCGCCGCCGCGCTGTCCCGGACGACCAGTTCGGTGGCCAACTCGATCCGGGGGCTCTCCACCCTCTCCCCCTTGGCCAACCGCAGCACCGTACGCGCCGCCAACATCCCCATCTCGGCCAACGGCTGACGCACCGTGGTCAACGGGGGCGAGGACCAGCGGACCTCCGGCAGATCGTCGAAGCCCACCACGCTGACGTCGTCGGGCACCCGCAACCCCCGCTGCCGGACCGCCTCGTACACCCCCAACGCCATCTGGTCACTGGAGGCGAAGATCGCCGTCGGCGGATCGGCCAGCCCGAGCAACCGCACCCCGCCGGAGAACCCCGCCTCGTGATAGAAGTTGCCGACCTGGATCAACCGGTCGTCCACCGGGATACCGGCCGTCTCCAGCGCCGCGCGGTAGCCGTCCATCCGGGCCCGGCTGCACATCAACTGGGGCAGTCCGGCGATGAACCCGATCCGCCGGTGACCCAGCCCGATCAGGTACTCGGTGGCCCGCAGGCTGCCGGCCCAGTTGGTGGCACCGATCGTCGGCGCGTCCTGGGCGGGGACACCGGCCGGGTCGACGATCACCACCGGGATGTTGAGGCGGCGCAGCTCGGCCTGCTGCGGTCCCTCCAACGTGCTGGTGACGAAGATGACGCCCTCGGTGGAGCGGGTCCGGATGTTGTCCAGCCACTGCTTGGCCGAGGAGGTGCGGCGGTGGATGGCGGAGACCACCGTACCCACCCCGGCGGCGTGCGCGACGTCCTCCACACCCCGGATGATCTCCACCGCCCACGGGCTGTCCAGATCGTTGAAGACCAGGTCCACCAACCCCGAACTCGCCCGCATACTCGGCGGACGCCGCCGGTATCCGTGCCGGGTGAGTAACTCCTCCACCCGCTGACGCGTCTGGGGGGCTACGTCCGAACGCCCGTTGATGACCCGTGAGACGGTCGGCACCGACACGCCGGCCAGGCGGGCGATCGCCGCGATGGTCACTGTGCGGTTGTCGTTGGCAGCCACGCGGCGCCTCCATCTCCTCGCTCGATGGACGCCGCCGACGGAGGCGTCACTGCTGGCTCTTCGCCACCGCGGTGATGTCCTTGAGGATCTGATCCGGCCGCTTACGGCCGATCATCAGCTCGGCGACGCTGTCGTTGACCTGCTGACCGACCGCCGGCGGGTACGCCTGGTCGAGGTAGAGCTGGAACCCGGTCGCGACCGCCAGGTGCGCCGCCACCACCTGGTTGTTCGGGTCCTTGATCCGGCCGACGGCGGCCAGGTTGGTGGGGAGCACAGCTCCGGTCTCGGCGGCCCGGCGCTGGTTCTCCGACCGCAGCAGCAGGCGCAGGAAGTCCACCGTCGCGGGCGGCGCGTCGCGGCCGACCGCGAAGCCGTTGCCGCCGCCGAAAGCGTCGGTGGCGGCACCCTTGCCGCCCTCCACCGTCGGGAAGGTGAAGAAGCCGAGCTGGTTGCCGATGCCGAGCTTGCTGTTCGACGACGACGCCTGGATCGAGGGCGCCCACTGGCCCATCAGCTCCATGGCGGCCTCGCCGTTGCCCATCGCCGCGCCCTGCCCGTCCGCCGTGCCGTACTCCGCGGAGCGCCAGTTCCGCTGGAACGGCTTGAGATCGACCAGCTCCTGTAGGCGCTCACCGGCGGCCACGAACTCCGGGGTGTCGAAGTTGCCGGTCTCGCCCGCGCGGCGCAGGGCGTCCACACCGCCGACGCGCATCGCGAGGTACGCCCAGTAGAAGTGCCCCGGCCACTTGTCCTTGCCGGCGAGCGCGATGGGGGTGATGCCGCGCGCCTTGAGCTTGCCGACCGCCTCCAGCAGCCCGGCCCAGGTGGTCGGCGGCGAGGTGATGCCGGCGTCGGAGAAGTGGTCCCGGTTGTACCAGAAACCGGTCATGCCGACGTCGAACGGGATGCCGTAGATCCGTCCGTCGATCGTGTACGGCTGCAACGCTGCCGGCAGCAACTGCCCGATCCACGGCTCCACGTCAGCGGTGATGTCCTTGACCAGGCCCGCTTCCACCTGCTGCTGCAACAGGCCGCCGCCCCACGACTGGAACAGGTCCGGCGGGGTGCCCTTCTTGGTGATCTCGGCCAGCTCGCCCTTGAAGATCTCGTTCTCCAACGGCTCGATCTCGAACGTCACGTTCGGGTGCCGGCCCGAGTACACCCGCGCCAGGTCGGCCCAGACCGGCAGCATCGGCTCGGTGTTCTGGATGTGCCACCAGTTGATCGTCTGCGGGGCGCCGGTGGTGTCGGACTCGTCGCCTCCGCATCCTCCGAGCAGGAAGGCACCGGCGCCGAGACCGGCCAGACCGAGCAGTGACCTGCGGGAGACGGGCGCTGTCATCTGTATCCCTTCGACAACCGGTGACGTACGCATAGAGGCACCGCGATCGGCGACAGGCCGCGAATGGCAGTTCGAAAGTTTCAACCCGTTGCCGGTATTTTCGACGTGATGGCCGGCACGTTACGACGCGTCGACGTACGCGGTCAAGAGGGCTGTCGCAAGCAGACACTACCCGCTACGGTGATCCGAATCTTGGCGGGTTCCCGCAGCCCACTACCGGAAATCCACCGGGATCGAATCCTGAAGGAGTAGCGCATGTCGGCCGAGCCCGCGGACGTGGCCACCACCCGGTCGATCCGAAACCCGGTCCTCGCCGGTTTCCACCCCGATCCGTCCATCCTGCGCGTCGGCGACGACTACTACCTGGCCACCTCGACCTTCGAGTGGTATCCGGGCGTGCGCGTGCACCATTCCACGGACCTGGTGCACTGGCGCGACCTGGGCGGGATCGTCACCGACCGTCGCCTGCTCGACCTGCGTGCCTGCGACGACGCCGCCGGGATCTGGGCCCCCGACCTGACCCACCACGACGGACTGTTCCACCTCGTCTACAGCGACGTGGCCAGCTTCGCGGGCGGCTACTGGGACGCGCAGAACTTCCTCACCACCGCACCGAGCATCACCGGCCCGTGGTCGGCGCCGGTCCGGCTGCACTCACACGGCTTCGACGCCGCCCTGTTCCACGACAACGACGGCACCACCTGGGTGCTCGCGCTCAGCGCCGAGTGGCGGCCCGGCCGCGACCGCTTCGGCGGCATCGAGATCCAGCAGTACGACCCGGTCGGCAAGCGCATGGTCGGCGAGCCACGGATCATCTTCACCGGCACCGACGTCGGCCTGACCGAGGGACCGCACCTGTACCGCCGCGACGGCTGGTATTGGCTGGTCGTCGCCGAGGGCGGCACGAGCTGGGAGCACCAGGTCACGGTGGCCCGCTCGCGCGAGCTGTTCGGGCCGTACGAGGTCGACCCGGCCGGACCGCTGCTCACCTCCGTCGGCCGGCCCGACCTCAGGTTGCAGAAGGCCGGACACGGCAGCCTGGTGCAGACCCCGCACGGCGACTGGTACCTGGCGCACCTGGTCGGCCGCCCGTACACCCCGCTCGGGAAGTGCGTGCTGGGTCGGGAGACCGCCCTGCAGAAGGTGGACTGGCCGTCCGGCGGGTGGCCCCGCATCGACGGCGGGATCCCGGCCGACGAGGTCCCGGCCCCGGACCTGCCGGCCCGACCGTGGCCGGCGGAACCCGCCGTCGACCACTTCGACGCACCCGAACTGGCGGTGTGCTGGTCGACTCTGCGCCGCCCGGCCGACGACGACTGGATCGACCTGCGCTCCCGCCCCTCGCACCTGCGGGTGCACGGTGGACAGTCGCCGACCGGCAAGCAGACCCCGAGCCTGGTCGCCCGCCGGGTCGGCGCGACGCACTGTTCGCTGGAGACGGTCGTCGAGTTCGACCCGCGCGACCACCGGCACCTGGCCGGCGTGACCGGGTACTACAACACCCGCAACTGGCACCACCTCTATCTGACCCGCGCCGACGACGGGCGCGTGGTGCTGGAGGTGCTCAGCTGCGACCGGGGCCGGCGCACCGCGTACCCGCAGCTCACCGTCGACACCGGCGGCGCCCGCCGGGTCGGCCTGCGGGTGACCTTCGACGGCCCGGCGTTGCGCTTCGAGTACGACCTGGGTGACGGCTGGCGGCAGGTGCCGGTAGAGCTTGACGCCACCATCCTCTCCGACGAGCACGCCACGGAGATGGTCGACGGGGAGTTCACCGCCTGGGGTTTCACCGGTTCGCTGCTCGGGCTCTGGGTGCAGGACATCGGCGGCGACGGCCGGTACGCCGATTTCGACCACGCCACCTACCTCGAACACTGACCACAGGCGCGTCCGGAAAGTTTTCGATATCGCTTTACAGCTCTCTGAACAGGCAATATCCCGAGAGTCGGACGTATCGACCGTTGACGCCCCGGCATCGACGGCCGTAACGTTTCGACCAAGTTACCGGACGCTCCCGGAACGACCGCATCGCCACCGCAGCATCGTCGCCGTGCCAGGTGGGGCGGGTCCGCGCCCCACGCGACCCACTCGCCGCACCACCTCGTCGGAAGGCCACCGGTGATGCCACCGCCCACCCAGTCTCGCCACGCCCCCTACCCCGCCGTCGCGATCCGGCCGGGCATCGGACCCCCGCCGGCACGCCCGGTCGAGGTGATCGACACCGGGCAGGTCCTCTGCCTCACCTTCGACGACGGGCCCCATCCGGTACACACCCCGCGCCTGCTCGACGTGCTGGCCGACCACGACGTCCGGGCGATCTTCTTCCTTCGGGGCGACCAGGTCGTCAGGTACCCCGAGGTGGTCCGCCGGATCACCGCCGAGGGCCACGTGCTCGGCAACCACGGGATGCGGCACGACGACATGAGCGACTGGGCTGCCGGACGCATCGCCTCGGACCTGCTGGAGACCAACGCGGTGATCCGGCAGGCCGTCCCGTACGCCCGGGTCGGCTACTTCCGCGCCCCGTACGGCGCGTGGGGCCAGACCCCCACCGTCGCCGCCGCGCTCGGCATGCGGCCGATGGGTTGGCGGCTCGCCGTCACCGACTGGGAGCCACCCGGCACCGACGAACTGCTGCGACGACTCACCGACGGCGCCGCACCCGGCGCGGTGGTGCTGCTGCACGACGGCGGCGGAGACCGGAGCCAGACCGTCGACGCGGTGGACCGCTTCGTACCGTCGGCACGTGCCGCTGGATGGAGTTTCGCGCTGCCCGATAACAGCGGACGTCACTGACGGCGCCGACACGACGTCTGGTACGCGTGCTTCTCGCCGAGGTACGACGGTCCACACCTGGAATCCGGCCCTTTCGACCTGACGGCGGAAACGGATCGAACGGCGGCCGGCGACATCTGACTGGTCGGTGACGGCAAAGGCGACGGCCGCCTGATCCAGTGGCGATCCGAGTCGGCGACGTTACGGGATCCCGCCGGCGAGGCTCAGCTGCTCCCTCGACGGGGGCGAACAGCCGATGAGCGTGCGGCTCGCCCGGCCAAGATCACGCTCAATCCGGGATCCAGTGGATTCACCGGGGGCACCATAACCACTCGATCCAGGATCGAGCACGACCTTCCGGTTCCCGCATGACGAACGAGTCGACCCATGGCCGATCCCCGACCAAGGTCGGGGTGCGATCCAGACTCATCGAGGCGGGATAGTCACTGACAAATGAGCGTGACCAGCGAAAACATGCGGTGGGCGATACTGGGTTTGAACCAGTGACCTCTTCCGTGTCAAGGAAGCGCGCTCCCACTGCGCCAATCGCCCGTGGAGACCGCCGACACCCGAGGGTGCGGGCAGGCTGCGAGCGGACGACGGGATTCGAACCCGCGACCCTCACCTTGGCAAGGTGATGCGCTACCAGCTGCGCTACGTCCGCGTGCCCCGCGAAGTGCCGGGGACGCGCCAACTCTACCCGATGACAAGATCGCTCGACCGGCCACCCCGCTTCCCGACGTGATTGTGCCGGTCACCGTCGGGGTACAGACCCTCACGACAGCACACCGCGCCCCTGGAAGAAGGAGGCTGTCATGGGTATCGGAACCAGTGTTTTCCTGCTCGCGCTCGGCGCGATCCTCGCCTTCGCGGTCAACGCCAGCATCGGTGGTCTCGACCTGGACGTCGTCGGCTGGATCCTGATGGCGGCCGGCGTACTCGGTCTGATCATGACGACCCTGGTCTGGGGCCGCCGCCGCCAGGTGGTCACCACCGAGCAGCCGGCGGAGTACCGCCGGGTCGAGGAGCGCCGGGACGTCGCGCCGCCGCTGTGAGCGGCGTACGACGGTCGGGTCGGCGGCCGAGGGAGCTGATCGGTCGCAGAGGCAACGACGATGGCGGTCACCATGCATGGTGACCGCCATCGTCGTTCGTGCTAGCTCGGCCTGGTCCGATTCAGGATGCCGTTTAGGTACAGCCCCTCCTGGCAGGTCCGGGGCGTGGCGGCGCCGACCGGGGTGCCGGGTTGCCGGCACTCGATGGTGAGGGTCACCTGCGCTCCGGCCGGTACCCGGATCGGGGTGACCGAGTGGTAGTCCTGGTTGCGGAAGTTCTCCAGGCCGTAGGTGACCACCCGCACGTCGTTGGCGGTGATGGTCAACGTGCCGGTGTCCCCCTGCGGGTTGTCGACCAGGAAGTCCGTGAGCAGGAGGACCCGGTTGCGGGGCACCGTGTAGCTGCGGGACGCCGTGCTGCCGGGGTTGGTCCGCAGCGTCAGCGCGGTGGCGAACTGTCCACCACCGGTGGCGGCTGCCGGGGTCGGCGACGGGCTCGCCGGCGGGGCGGCGGGGGTCTCGGCCCGTTCCTGCGCCACGGCCTCCCGGGCCGCCTGGCCGGCGGCCTCGTTCGCGGATGCCTCCATCTGGGTCGCGGCCTGCGCCACCCGCTCGTCGGCGGCCTCCTGGGCGGCCGACTGCACCGCCGGGCGCAGCAGGCCGAACCATAGCGCCAGCAGGAGCAGCAGCAACGCCAAGAGCAGCGCCAACAGTTTGAGCAGCCACCCGGAGAGGACGGGCTGCTGCACCAGAGTGCCGTCCAGAGTGATCGCGCGACCGTCCCGGTCGGTCAGCAGGGCCCGGAACGGCAGGTGACGCGGGGTGCCTCGCCAGAGCAGCCGCCGTGTCCGTACGCGGAGTCCGGCCTGGTACTGCTCACCCGCGGCCAGGATCATCGCCGGCGGGCGGGCCGTGAAGCGCAGTTGCTCCGCCCCGTCGGTCGCGGTGACGGTCAACTCCTCGCCGATGTTGCCGCCGTTGACGACGGCGAGGCGGTAGCGGGCAGTGAGCCGGGCCCGCCGCACCTGCGGCCGGAGTTCGGCGCCCACCTCGGAGAACGGCGCGATGGTCAGCACGCCTTCCTCGACCGTCGCGGTCTCCGGCGCCTCCGACGGGACCACCCGCACGCCGTACGGCAGATCCCCGGCGCGGACCTCGGAGGACCGGGGCGGACGGACGGTGAGCACGACGGTCTGGCTGGCGCCGGGATAGAGGGAAACCCGGGGCGGATCGAACGTCACCCACGCGTCGGGCACGCCGACGATGGTGAGGTCGTACGCTTCGACGACGTCGCCCGAGTTGCGGATCGTCACCGGTATGTCGACGCTTTCTCCCGGCACGACCACCGTCGGGGTGTCCACCAGACCCAACGAGACGCTCATGTCCGCCCACGCTAGGCGGGTGACGACGCCTGCCGACCGTCCGGCGGGGAACCGGCACGGGCAGAACCGTTGCCCGTTAGGTCCACGTTAGGTGCACGCGAAGTCACGCCGGTCATGCTCTGCGTACCGGCGCGGCACCCGCCGTGCCGCGCCGTCCGGGCCGGACGAACGGGTCCGGGCGTCGAGGTGTGGGGGAGGCTGAAGATGCAGCGTGTCACGGTGAGCGTTCACGCGGAGGACCCGATCTCGCGGTCGGGGGTGGAGAGCCAACTGCGTGCCCGACCGGACCTGTGGGTGATCGAGCCGGGCCGGGAGACGCCGGAGAGCGTCTCGCTGGTGGTCGTCGACGTCCTCGACGAGTCGGCCATCCGGCTGCTGCGCCGCCTGCACCGGACCGGACCGGCCAAACTGGTGCTGGTGCCGGCCCGGATCGACGACGCCGGGTTGTCCCAGGCGGTGGAGCACGGCGTGGTGGGGCTGGTCCGCCGCACCGAGGCGAGCGCGGAACGGCTCAGTCACATCGTCCTGGCCGTGGCCCGTGGTGAGGGCGCGCTCCCGGCGGACCTGCTGGGTCGGCTGATGGCGCAGATGGGGCGGTTGCAGCGGCAGGTCCTCGAACCACGCGGCCTCACCCTGCTCGGGCTGAGCACCCGGGAGGTGGACGTGCTGCGGCTGGTCGCGGACGGGCTCGACACCCGGGAGATCGCCAGCAAGCTGTCGTACTCGGAGCGGACCGTGAAGAACGTCCTGCACGACGTGACCAGTCGGCTGCAACTGCGCAACCGGGCGCACGCCGTGGCGTACGCGCTGCGCAACGGCCTGATCTAGTGCGGTGGATTGCCTGAACGGGCGGCGCCGGATGCCCCCTCGGGTGCCCGGCAGGCCGAGGCGGCCGGACGCCGGAGCACCAGAGGATGACGGTGGCCATCCCGAACGACGTACGCCTCGCGAGGTCCACGTGCGACGCATGATCGGATTCCCTGTCGTCCTGGCCGTGCTGCTCGTCGCTGCGCCGCCACCCACCACAGGGGTCGCCGTCGCCGCGCCCGCACCGGCCCCGACCGCGCCACCCGCACCGGCGCCGAACGACGATCTGAGCCAGCGGATCGCGTACGCCGGCACCGGGCACCGCGGCGTCGGTGTCGTCACGGGCGAGGGCTCGGCGGCGACGGCGGCGCCGTTCTTCGGCCCCGGCCCGGGCCACTTCGACGACGAGGTCTCGGCCCGGGGGTCGACGGTGACCTGGGTGGGTCGGCGGGACACCCGCACCACCGAGGTCTACCTGCGGCGGGGCACCGGCCCGGTGCAGCGGGTCACCGAGAACTCGGCCGACGAGTCCCGGCCGGTGCTCTCCCCCGACGGCTCCCGGATCGCGTACAGCTCCGCCGCCGGGCGGGCCGACGGCGCGCACGACGTGTTCGTGGTCGACGTCGCGACCGGCGACAGCCGACGGGTGACCGACGGCACCGGCGACAACAGGTGGCCGACCTGGTCACCGGAGGGTACGACGCTGGCCTTCGCCGGCCTGCGTGGCGACGCCACGCTCCCCCAGGTCTATCGGATCTCCGCCGACGGCGGCCCGGTCGCCCAGGTCACCACCGAGGCGACCGGTGCCGCCGAGCCGGCCTGGGACCCGAACCCGGCGCACGGACGTCTCGCCTACACGGTCGGGCCGGCCGAACCGGCACCCGAGGTGTGGTTGATCGCTCCGGACGGCACCGCGCGGACCCAGATGCTGCCCGGCGGTTGGCAGGCCCGGCAGCCGGCGTGGACCGCCGACGGGGCGACCGTGGCGTTCGTCAGCCGGACGCTGCCGGACGGCGGGTCGGCCGGAGACGTCGACCGGGTCTACTCGGTGCTGGTGCAGGAGGACGTGTGCCAGTGCGTGGTGGTGCAGCGACTCGGCGAGAACCGCGACGTCAGCCATCCCACCTGGTACACCCCGCCCGGCAGCGACACCGAGTCGCTGCTGGTCGGCCGGACCAGCGCCCTGGACCGGACCACCGCCACCCTCCAGGACATCCGGCCGGATGGAGTGGACCCGCGGGACCTGGGCGTATCGGTGCTCCGGGAGGACCCGGGGGCGCTCGACGACTCCCTGCTGCTCTGGGAGCCGGTGGACGGTGATCCGTGGTTCGAGCGGCAGGCGTACTCGCCGGACGGACGGCAGATCGCGGTCACCCGGTTCGAGACGGTCGACGGCGTACGGACCGAACGGTTGTGGATCGTGGACGCCGACGGGGGTCGGCCCCGGCTGCTGCCGATCGCCGGGCGGGGCAGCGGCGACCGGGAGACCGACCCGGCCTGGTCACCGGACGGCACCCGGCTGGCCCTGGTCCGCAACTCGCCGGGCGACGGGCCGGGAGGACGTACCCCGTCCCGGATCGAGGTGGTCGACGCCGTCGACGGGGACCTCCTGCTGGACCTGCCGGTCCCGGCCCCGCTGGCCGGACTCGACGACACCCAGCCGGCCTGGTCGCCTGACGGCACCCGGCTCGCCTTCACCCGGGGCACCTACCGGGGTGAGGTGTCGACCCACATCTGGACCGCCGACGCCGGCAACGGCCTGGACCAGACCGACCTGACCGAGACGATCTGCGGCGTCGGCTGCCCGGTCGTCGACGACAGCGCCGCCTTCTCGCCGGACGGCACCCGGCTGGCCTTCAACCGGGAGGCCGACGGCGTGGTCCTTCTCGACCTCGACGACGGCGACTGCCGCCTGCTGCTGCCCGCCGGTGGCGGATCGTGCGCCCTGCCGGTGCCCGACCGCGAGGACGCCCCGCACCAGCCCCGCGACGTGGCCTGGTCGCCGGACGGCCAGCGGCTCGCCTTCTCGGCCCGCCGTGCCGAGGGCAACAACTCGCCCGAGGCACTGTGGAGCTACGACCTCGCCGCCGGCACCGTCGGCCCGCTCACCGGGCACCTGCCCGGACGGCAGAAGGAGCCGAGTTGGCAGCGCCGCGTGGACGTCGCCACCAGCGTGTCGGCACCCGCGCCCACCACCACGGTCGGCGGGCGGACCTCGCTGCGGTTCGCCGTCACCGACCAGGGACCGACCGCCGCCGACGACGTCCAGGGCACCCTGCGCGTACCGGCCGGGCTGTCGGTGACCGGCCTCGACACGTCGGCCGGTGAATGCGTGCTCGCCACCCTGCGCTGCGCGTTGGGCCGCGTCGAGGTGGGACGTACCGTCGAGGTGCGGGTCGACCTGGTGGGCGACGCTGCCGGCAGCTTCGAGGTGGGCTGGTCGGTCGAGACCAGCCCGACCGACGCGGACCCGTCGGACAACGCCACGGTGACCACCGTCCGGGTCGTACCCGCACCGCCGGACAGCCCGGCCGACCCGACGATCACCGTCTCGGTCGACCCGCAGCCGGGCTACGTCGGCGGCGTCGTCACCGTCCGGTACACGGTGCGCAACGCGGGCGGGACCACCGCGACCGGCCTGCGGGTCCGCGCCGGCCTGCCCGACGGGGTACCAGCCGGTGGGCTCCTGCCCGACTGCCGCGACGACGGCTGCCCGGTGCCGGACCTCGCCCCCGGCGCTGCCGCCACGGTGGGCGGCACGCTCGCCCCCGGCGCGGCCCTCGACACGACCGTCCGGGGCACCGTCTCCACCACCGGCGGCAACGCCGACCCGGACAACGACACCGCCACCGCGCGGCTGCGGGTGCTCCAGCCGCGTATCGAGGCGGTGCCGGGGATCGGACCGCCCGGCTTCGTCGCCACGATCCGGGGCTTCGACTTCCCACCCCGCCAACCGGTGCGCCTGGCCTGGGACGTCGGCATCACCGCGACCGCCGCACCGGTTCGTCCGGCCGCCGACGGCACCTTCACCGGCCAGGTGCTGGTGCTGCCGAAGGACCGGCTGGGCGAACGCCGGGCGGTGGCCACCGGCATCGGGTTCCGCCCGGTGAACACCCCGTTCCTGGTGGTGCTGCCGGCCCAGCAACCGCCCGGACTGCTGCGCCGCAGTTGGTGACGACGATGGGAGCGGGCGCGTGATACACGAGATCGACGAGGCCCTGCGCGGGTTGGTCGCCACCGAGGCGCTGACGGGTACCGGGGTGGAGGTGTCGTTCGACGCGCCCACCCGGGACTGGGCGACCCGCCGCAACGCACCGACGGTGAACCTGTTCCTCTACGACATCCGGGAGGACCGGTCCCGGTACTTCCAGGGCCGGGTCGCCGAGCGGGACGACACCGGCCAGACGGTGGCCTGGCACGACTCCCCGCACTTCTTCGCGCTCTCCTATCTGGTCACCGCGTGGACCAACCGGCCCACCGACGAGCACCGCCTGCTCGCCACCCTGTTGGCCGGTCTGATCCGGTACGACGAGGTGCCGACCGAGCGGCTGACCGGATCGCTGGCCGCGCTCGGCCTGGCCGTACCGCTGTCGGTCGCCGCGCCGCCCGGCGAGGGACGTGCCCTGGCAGACGTGTGGACCGCGCTCGGCGGCGAGCTCAAACCATCGCTGGACCTGGTGGTCACCGCCCCGGTGTCGACCCGCCGGTCGCCGGCCGCCCCGCCGGTGCGGGAGCGGACCGTCCAGGTCGGTGACGTCGCCGGGGCGCGGGTGAGTCGGCGTACGCACACGATGGCAAACCCCCGCCGGGACGGCGACGGTCGGTTCCCCGGGCCGGGCGGTCTGCGGTGAGCGGGGCGGACGACACGGCGTACCTGTCGGAGCGGCTCGGGCTGCTCGCCGCGCGGGTAGGCCGGGCGGTGACCGAGCGCCGCCGGAACGACCCCGACCCGGACGACGCCTTCCGTGGGCTGTACGTGTCAGCCGACCACGCCGAACGCCTGGCCGCCGCCCCTACCCGAGCTGCCGCATCCGTCGGGGTGTCGAGAAAGGAGGGGTCCCCTGATAACGCCTCGTGCATAGCAGGGGACCCCTCCTTACCTCCCGACGGGGACGAGCCGCGACTGCTCCGGTTGGCCCGCCGGTTCGGACTCAGCGCACTGGACGTGGACTTCCTGCTGGTCGCGTTGCTGCCCGACGTCGAGGCCCGGTACGAGAAGCTCTACGGCTATCTCCACGACGACGTCAGCCGGCGTCGCGCCACCATCGGGCTGGCCCTGGAGCTGTGCGGGTTGCCCGCCTCGGCGGTCGCCGGTCGGTCCCGGTTCGCCGCCTCCGCGCCCCTGGTCGGCGGCGGGCTGCTGCTGGTCGAGCAGCCGGACCAGCCGTACCTGTCCCGGCCGTTGCGGGTGCCCGACCGGGTGGCCGGGTACCTGCTCGGTGACGACACCGTCGATGCCCGGCTCGCCGAGCTGGCCTGGCCCGTCGGGGACGACACGGCCCCGCCGTCGGACACCGCGTACCGCCTCGGCGCGGCGGTACGCGCCGGAGTGCGCCGGGCCTACCTGCGGGAACAACCCGGCGCCGTCGCCGACGACCTGGGGGTCGCGGCGCTGCTCTCGGCCGGTTGGGCGGTGCTCCGGCTCGACCTGGACGCGTTGGCCGCCGAACCGGCCCCGGCCGACGTGCTGGCCGTGGTGGTGCGGGAGGCCCGGCTGCGCGGTGCCGGCCTGGTCGCCGGCCCGGTCCAGGCACTCGACCCGATCAGCGTGCCGGCACATGCCCGGCTGCTGCGTCGGGTCACCGACCAGCCGGTGCCGGTGCTGCTCACCGGGACTGTCGAGTGGGATCCGCACTGGAGTCGGCAGGCGCCGCTGCTGGTCACCGCCACGCCGCTGGACGAACAGGGCCGGGCCCGACTGTGGCGCACGGCGGGCGCGGCGCGGGCCGCCGACCGGCCCGAGGGCTGGACCGACGGCGTCGACCCGGCGCGGGAGCTGGCGGCGTACCTGCTCGGCCCGGACCAGATCCGGCGGGCCGCGCAGGCCGCCGACCAGCTCGCGCTCTTCGCGGGCGCGGACCGGGTGGACGCCGGGCACCTGCGCGCGGGGGTACGCGGACAGAACGCCGGTGGTCTGGCCCGACTGTCCCGACGGATCGAACCCGGCGTCGGCTGGGCCGATCTGGTGCTCCCCGACCAGGTGCACGACCAGTTGCGGGAGCTGGCCCTGCGGGTGCGGTACCGGGACCGGGTACTCGGCCGGTGGCGGATGCGCCCCGGCGGCGGGCGGGGGCGCGGAGTGCTGGCGCTGTTCGCCGGCGACTCGGGCACCGGCAAGACCATGTCGGCGGAGGTGGTCGCCGCCGATCTCGGCCTGGACCTGTACGTCGTGGACCTGTCCACGGTGGTGGACAAGTACGTCGGCCAGACGGAGAAGAACCTGGAGCGGATCTTCACCGAGGCGGCCGGTGTCAACGGTCTGTTGCTCTTCGACGAGGCGGACGCCATCTTCGGCAAGCGGTCGGAAGTCAAGGACGCCCGGGACCGCTACGCCAACCTGGAGAGCGCCTACCTGCTGCAACGCATGGAGTCCTTCGACGGCGTCGCGGTGCTCACCACGAACCTGCGCGCCAACCTGGACGAGGCGTTCACCCGACGGCTCGACCTGATCGTCGACTTCGCCATGCCGGACGTGGCGCAGCGGCGGGCGCTCTGGGACCGCTGCCTCGGCACCGAACTGCCCCGCGATCCCGACCTGGACCTGGATTTCTGCGCCCGCAGCTTCGAGTTGGCCGGCGGCAGCATCCGGGCCTGTGTGGTGACCGCCGCCTACCTGGCGGCGCAGGCCGGTCGGCCGGTACGGATGGCGGACCTGGTCGGTGCGGTGCAGCGGGAGTACCGCAAGCTCGGCCGGCTGCTGCTGGAGAGTGAGTTCGGCGTGCACCAACCACGCGGGGAGCCCGCGCGGGTCCACTGACGAGAGGGCAGCGATGCGAGCACACGATCCAGCCGGCCGCGACGTCTCGGCCCGCCCCGTCACGCCGGCCAAACCGGAGACCACCGGGGCCGAACAGGTCCGGGCGGAGGCGGGTGCGGTGCCCGTCGGTCCGGCCGGCGTCGGACCGAGCGGCGCGGCGGCCACCATCCTGGACCTGCAACACCGGGCCGGTAACGCCGCCGCCACCCGGGCGGTGCAGCGGATGCGGTGCGCCGACCCGGACCACGGACACGAGTCGGAGCCGATCCAACGGTCGGCGGTGAACGAGGTGCTGCGTTCGGCCGGCAGCCCGCTGGCCGGGCCGGTGCGGCAGGACATGGAGGCGCGGCTGGGCGCGGACTTCTCCGACGTACGCCTGCACACCGGCGCGCTCGCCGAACGTTCGACGGCGGAGGTGGACGCCCGCGCCTTCACGTCGGGATCGCACGTGGTGATCGGCCGGGGCGGGAGCGACCGGCACACCCTGGCCCACGAACTCACGCACGTCATCCAGCAGCGCTCCGGCCCGGTCGCCGGCACCGACAACGGTCACGGCCAGCGGGTCTCCGACCCGGGTGACGCCTTCGAGCGGGCGGCCGAGGCGAACGCCCGCCGGGCGCTCAGGGAGCCGCCCGCGCAGCGGGCAGATGCGTCGACCTCCCCGGAACCACGGCCGGGTCCGGCCCAGCCGGTCAGGCCGGACGTGGCCCGTGTCCCGGGGGTGCAGCGGACGGCAGGGAACGCCGAGGTGACCGGGACGACCGGCCGGGACACGCCCGTGCAGCGGATGACGATGGACGCCTTCCAGCAACGGCTGAGCGCCGCGGGCCTGGCCGACGACCAGGACTTCCTCATGCGTTTCGAACTGGAACGCGGCAAGCTGAACCGGGGCCCGCTGCTGCCGCAGCAGGCGGGAGCGCCGTCCCGGCTGGAGCAGTTCGTCACCGACGACGAGATGACCGACGAGAAACTGACCGAGTACATCAACGCGCACGATCCCGATCGCCGAGCGCCGTACGCCCAGCCCCAGGAACTGACCGATGCCAAACGCACCGGCATCGAGGTCGAGATCCCCAAGGTGCAGCTCAGCAGCGACGACGACACGGTAGTCCTCGTCAACGGCATGGCTCTGGCCAGGACGGACAAGGTGACCCCGGTCGGGGAGAACGGCCAGCTCCCCCTGCTCAAGCTGGAGGTGGAGGGTGTCGCACCGCCGAGGAACTCGCCGACCATCGAGCTGATCTACGGCCCTCTGGCGACCAGGGCCTACGCGCGGCCTCACGTGATCTCGGCACGCAAGAAGCTCGGCACGGCGTTGACGAGAAAGGGCTCGCTCGAGGAGATCCTCAACGAGTACAACAAGACGCTGCGCGGCGAGGAGCAGGACTTCAGCCTGAACATCGACGCCGATGCGACAAGCGTGCGCAAGGACAGGACGAACACCGACCCGTTCGAGAGCGCCAACCAGCAGACCAACGTCTCCCTCCCGTACGAGAACCTGGGTAAGGCCAGCGCGGGGGAGATCGAGGCGGCGCAGGAACGGCACAACCGGTCGGGCGTGTCGGCGCAGGGTGCTAGCCGACCCACTCGAGGCGTGCCGGCGGCACGCGGCGGCCGGGGCGGCGCGTCGGCCCGGGCCGCCAGCAAGCGGCCGGCCCCGCCGCCGTCGCCGATGTCCGGGTTGTTCTTCAAGGAGGAACATCGCCGGGTCTACGACTTCGCCCGGGTCGAAGCCCACGTCATGGTCGCCGGCATGAAGGCGCACTGGAGGCAGACCTATTCCCCGGCGGACTACCCGGACGCGACACTCCCGCCGGTGAGCGGCAACGTGGCGGCGCTGCTCACCCAGGTCATGCTTCAAGAAGCCCTGTTCGGCATCTTCGGCAAGGATCGCGACGCCCTGGCGAAGGAGGACAAGTACCAGTTCAACACCATGCTCAAGGCAAGCCCCCAGGACGCGGTGATGTCCATCCTCGACGACGGCGAGGCAAAGGTGCTCCTGGCCTGGTTGGGCGCGACCGGCAAGACGGACCTGGCGGCGGGTGCGACCAGCGCGTGGTCGAGATCCAACAGACCCGCGACGCGACAAGTGCCTGCGGCATCCCTGACCTATCTGGAGGACGCTCTGGTCACCCGGCTCATCACCGGCCGCCAACTGCTGAAGATGCTCCGCGACGACGACACCGTGGCGACCAGGACCCCGGTCGCCAGCCCGCGCGGCGTGGAGGTCGGCGAACTCACCCACTTCCATCCGCGACCCAGCAACCGGGTACCGATCACGATCAGCGGTGACAAGTACTACTTCGTCATCGAGCAGCGCAACTCGGGACACGAGTTCAACCGCGTTGGCCCGGACTACCAGACGAGCCAGAAGGTCGCGGCGATCAGGGAGGTCCAGGACTACTGACCCGGCCATGCACCCCCACCGCCGACGGTGTCCGATCGAGGCCGCCCTCACCGTGGGGGCGGCCTCGATCCGGGTCGGACGCGGCGGTGGGCTACGCGTCGGCGACGAGCTGTGCGTAGTCGTCGTCGGTGCCGACCAGCGCGGAGAAGATCTCCCGCAGCCTGCTCTCGTCTCGCTCCGCCCGGTTGATCTGCTCGGTCAGCTTGGCGTCCTCCGCCTTGAGCTTGCGCAACCAGTCGCCGCCGAGCGTGACCCGCATGGTGTCCAGCTTGCCCACCCCGATCTTGTCCTGCTTGAGCCCGCCGACACTGGACGCCGGGTTGGCGGTCGCCTCGGTGGACTTGGCGGTGTGGCGGTATCCGACCGGATTCTGTGGGGCGTTCGGATCCGGCTTGGACAGCCCGATCGCGTGCAGCACGGTGTCCTTCACCGATTCGGGGGCGGTGGTCTCCAGGCCGATCTGGAGCCAGCCGATGTCGCTGCTGGTGGGCGGTTTGTAGACGAGCAGGATGTGGCCGTGCAGGCCGTTGGGGAGCACCACGTCACCGTTGAAGTCACGGCTGCCGATGCCACCGGCCGCGATGTCCGCACCACGCTCGTCGCGCCGGGGGTGCTTGAATAGTTTGCCGGCCGTCGCCTTCACACCGCCGACCTCGCGCAGCGTCTCCTCGCTGCCGCCGGTCATGTCGTGCGTGCTGAACGCCCGCTTCGGCAGGTTCCGCATCCCCAACCACTCCGGCAGCGACCTGCCACCGATCGGTTCCGCCGTCTCCTCCCGGGGGATCTCCACCCGGACGTTGACCCGTCCGCCGTGCGCGAGGGCCCGCGCCACGGCTCCGGTGTGGCGGCGCCACTGCCGGTCCGCCGAGTTCTTGCCCTCGGCCCCGGCCACCTCCAGACCCTGCTGGATGATCACGAACAGCCGCCGTAGCAGCGTGTTGGCCTGCTGGTTCTTTCGGTTGAACTCCTCGATCTGCTGCGCGCTGAGTCCCTCGGTGCTCTCCTGGCCGGCCTGGAGATCCTGGGCGGCGAGGGTGGCGGCAAACGTGTCGCGCACGTCGGTGGTCAGTTCCGCCTCCAGCTCCTCGCGCAGCGGGTCGCCCTCGGGCGCGGAACGCATCATGATGCCCCGGGCCAGCACGTACGCGGGGGTGTCGCGGATGCCTGCGGCGTCCGCCCGCCTCTCCCAGGCCAGGGTGGCGACGTACAGCCGCCGTCCCGGGGGCAGTTGCAGCCAGTCGTAGTACCGGCTGGCGTCCAGGTACGCCTGCGCCTGCTCGAACGACCCGGTCTCGGCCTGCATCGCGCTGCCGGGACCGGCCGCCTCGATCTCCGCCCGCTCGGCGGCGCGCAGCAGCGGCCCCCGGGACAGTCGCGGGGTGTAGTCCGGCGCCGCCTGCTCGGTCGAGGCCGACTGGGCACCGCCGGGTGCCCGCTGCACCGGCAGGGCGGGTGCGCTGCCGTGCTCACCGGAGAGTGCCGCGGCGACGGCCGCGTTCCCGGCAGCGTGCTGAAGCGCCATGATCGGATGTTCCGGCCGGGCACCGGACGCGGTGCCACCGCGACGGACCGACCCTCCCGTACCGCGCTCGCCCTGGTCCTGACGCCACTCTCCGGCCCGCATCGTGCTCCTTCCGGCCCGCTGGATCTTCCTGCCGTGCGGCAAGTCTGCGCGGCCGCGCGGGCAGTCGACGGTGGCCGCGAGGGCACCTTCGCGGGTAAGGCACGTGGGGCGGATCGGGAAGTGCCGGCGACGCGGGCGGGCATCGGCGGCACACCGCTCAGGCCAGCCGCAGCACCCGCTTGAGGAAGGCGATCGCCTGGTTGATGGCCGCCTCGGCCGCCTCGGTGCCGCGCAACGCGTCGAGCATCACGAAGTCGTGGACGATCCCCTGGTAGCGGGTCGCCGAGACCTGCACACCGGCCGACCGCAGCAGGTGGGCGTACGCCTCACCCTCGTCCCGCAGCACGTCGGCCTCGGCGGTGATGACCAGTGCGGGTGGCAGCCCGGCGAGGATTTCCGGGGCCGCCCGCAGCGGTGAGGCCGCCACCTCGGCCCGCACCGCCTCGTCCGGCGCGTACTGGTCCCAGAACCAGCGCATGGTGTCCCGGCGCAGGTGGAAGCCCTCGGCGAACATCCGGTACGACGCGGTGTCGAAGCCGGCGTCGGTGACCGGATAGAAGAGCACCTGACCGACCGGTCTCGGCGTACCGCGCCGCTTCGCCAGCAGCGTCACCGCCGTCGCCAGGGTGCCGCCCACCGAGTCACCGGCCACGGCGATCCGCTCACCGTCCAGATCGGCCGCACCTGGTCCGGCGAGCCAGCGCAGCACCGTGTGGCACTCCTCGACCGCCACCGGGTAGCACGCCTCGGGCGCGAGGCTGTAGTACGGGAAGACCACGGCGGCACCGGTCCCGACGGCCAACTCCCGGACCAACCGGTCGTGGGTGCCGCAGTTGCCGAGGACCCAGCCGGTGCCGTGCAGATAGAGGATCACCGGCAGCCGGCCGATGGCACCGGCCGGTCGGACCACCCGGACCACGATCTCACCGCCCGGCCCGCCGGGCACCACCCGCTCGTCCAGGTCGGCGTCGGGCCTGGCCAGGTTCCCGGACTGGAGGTCGTCCAGGACCCGCCGGCCCCGCTCCGGTCCCAGCTCGTGCAGGTACGGCGGTCGCGCGGTCGCCTCGGCGAACCGTCGGGCGGCGGGTTCCAGCACGATCCCGGCGGGGACGTCTCGCCTGAGGATGGGCATCCGACCACTCCCGGGATCCGGGCCGCGAACGCGGCGGAGACTCCGGGGTGTCCCCCGGGTACGCGGAGCCTCCCCGGCCCCCGTCCGGAAAGACATCCGCCATCTGACGGCACTGTCGGTGGACTGCCCCTTCGGGTAGTGGCCGCTTCCCCGCCGCCCGCCCGTCGAGTCATGGTTACCGCCACCGGGCGTGACCAGACTTCTCCTCACGGATCGCCGTCGTGCCCGAGGGAGCGTGTCATGCCGTCGTACCTGTCACCCGGGGTGTACGTGGAGGAGGTGCCGAGCGGTTCACGCCCGATCGAGGGTGTGGGCACCGCCGTCGCCGCCTTCGTGGGCTTCGCCGCCAGGGGGCCGTTGCACACCGCGACCCTGGTGACCAACTGGAGCCAGTTCGTCCAGACGTTCGGGGAGGCGCTCGACGACGCCTACCTCGCGCACGCGGTGTACGGCTACTTCGCCAACGGCGGCGGCATCTGTTACGTGGTGCGGGTCGGTGCTTCGGAGACTGCGACCGAGGCGACCGGGACGACCAGGACGGGCCGCACGGTCACCGGGCCTTCGGTGGCGCTCGGCACCTTCACCGTCACCGCCCTGCCCGGCTCCGGTGACGGCGGTGAGCTCACCGTCGAGGTGGCCGACGTCGAGGGCGAGTCCGTGCCGGAGGACCGGTTCCGGCTGGTCGTCCGGCAGGGCGGCACGGAACGGGAGGCGTTCGACGTCTCCGCGAAGCGCAACACCAAGGCGTACGTGGTCAACCAGGTGCGGGAACGGTCGAAGCTGATCGCGGTCGAGGAGGCGGCACCGGCCAGCTCGCTGGTCCGGCCCTCGAAGCAGTCGGTGAGCGTGCCGCCGGTGCCGACCGAGGACGCCGGGCTGCCCGCCCGGATCTCCGCCGACGACTACGTCGGTGACGCGGACGCCCGGACCGGCTTCGGTGGGCTGGAGGCGGTCGACGAGATCACCATGGTCGCGGTGCCCGACCTGATGAGCGCCTACCAGCAGGGCCGGATCAGCCTGGAGGACGTCAAGGCGGTCCAGCTGGCGGTCATCTCGCACTGCGAGCAGATGGGCGACCGGATGGCGCTGCTCGACCCGCCGCCGGAGCTGACCGCCCGGCAGGTGTTGACCTGGCGGCAGGAGGAGGCCGGGTACGACTCCCGCTTCGCCGCCCTCTACTACCCCTGGATCAAGGTCTTCGACCCGGCCAGCGGGCAGCACCGGTTCCTGCCGCCGAGCGGGCACGTGGCCGGCCTGTGGTCGCGTACGGACGCGGAGCGCGGGGTCCACAAGGCACCGGCGAACGACGTGCTCCGGGGCGTGATCGAGGTGCAGAACTCGGTGACGAAGGGCGAACAGGATCTGCTCAACCCGATCGGGGTGAACTGCATCCGCACCTTCCCCGGTCGCGGGATCCGGGTGTGGGGCGCCCGGACCCTCTCCTCGGACCCCGCCTGGCGCTACATCAACGTGCGCCGGCTGTTCAACTACATCGAGGAGTCGATCCTGCTCGGCACCCAGTGGGCGGTCTTCGAGCCCAACGACGAGCGGCTCTGGGGGACGATCCGGCGCAACATCGCCGCGTTCCTCACCGAGGAGTGGCGCAGCGGGGCGCTGTTCGGCAGCACGGCCGCCGAGGCGTTCTATGTCAAGTGCGACCGGGAGACCAACCCACCGGAGTCGGTCAACCTCGGCCGGGTGGTCTGCGAGGTCGGCGTCTCCCCGGTACGCCCCGCCGAGTTCGTCGTCTTCCGGATGTCGCAGTACTCCGACAGCACCAGTCTCGTCTCCGAGTGACCCGACGCGTACGCACCACAGACCTGTGACGGCTAGGAAAGGACGGTAGCCAGCGATGGCGGAGACGGGCGATACCTTCGTTACCCACCGGTTCCAGGTGGAACTCGGCAAGGCACGGGTCGAATCGGTCCAGGAGGTCAGCGGCCTCACCGTGGAACTCGACGCGATCGAGGTCACCCAGGTCACCCCGACCGGGGAGTACATCATCCGCAAGATCCCGGGGGCCCGGAAGGGCGGCGAGGTGACCATCACCCGGGGCTTGGACAAGAGCAGCGCCTTCACCGAGTGGATCAAGGACACGTACGAGAAGGGCGCGATCAACACGGCCCGGCAGAACATCAGCGTGATCGTGGTGGACGCGGAGAACTCGGAGCAGCGCCGGTGGGACCTGACCAACGCCTGGGTGAGCCGGTGGGAGGGCCCCAGCCTGCGGGCCGGTGACACCTCCCCGGCCACCGAGAAGATCACGATCGTCTTCGAGGAGATCACCAGTTCCTGAGGCGCACCACCACGTACCGCGTGAAGGGAGGTAGCGGCGTCCACTCCCGGCCCGGCCCGGGCCGGTCCGCACGCCGTGAGGTCGATGAGACGACGGACCGTTTCGTACACCGCCCCGGAGGAGCCGCTCGACGGCTCGGACTCCGACCCCGGGGCCGCCCCGGTCGGCCGGGCCGCACCGCCGCCCGAGCCGCCGAGGCTCCAGACCGAGTTCTCCTTCGAACTCCCTCGCGGGTACGTCGACGAGGCCGGCACCGTGCACCGGCACGGCACCATGCGGCTGGCGACCGCCCGCGACGAACTCGGCCCGCTCGTCGACCTGCGGGTCAAGGACAACCCCGCCTACCTGTCGGTCGTGCTGCTCAGCATGGTCGTCACCCGGCTGGGCACGATCACCGACGTACGGGCCGAACATGTGGAACGCCTGTTCGCCTCGGACCTGACCTTCCTGCAGGACTTCTATCGCCGCATCAACGCCGAGGGGCACACCCGCGCGGCGGTCACCTGCCCGCACTGCACCTCGGACTTCGAGGTGGACCTGGCCGGTGGTCGCCCGGGGGAATCGTGACGTACGCGACCGACCGGCTCTACGAGGAGGTCGCGTACGTCGCCTACCACTTCCACTGGTCCCGAGACGAGATCCTCGACCTGCGTCACGACGAACGACGGCGCTTCGTCGCGGAGATCGCCGCCATCAACACCCGCGTCAACGAGGGGCGGTGATCCACGATGGGCGTACGCGACCTGCTCCGACGGTGGCGCGGACCGGTCCACTCCGACGCGGTCGACCCGACCCCGGTCGCTGATCCGGCGCCAGCCCCGGTCGTCGACGGCCGGGGCTGGCGGAGCGTACCGCCGATGGATCGCCTGCTCGCCGGTGTCGAGGTGCCGATCAGCGACCCGATCGGATTCCGGCACCGGCTGGCCACCTGGCAGGACCCCACCGCTCGACGCCCGCTGCACCACCTGGTCAGCCCCGACGCGCCCAGCGGGCTGGCCCACGACCTGCTCCGCCCGGTGCCCCCGGCGAAGCCGGCCCGCGCCGCCGGCACCGCACTGCCCGGACAGCGTCCCGCCGCCTCCGCCCTGCCGGTGCAGCGCCGGGCCACCGCCGGTTCCCCGGCCGAGCCGGGACCACCGGCCCCGGCGCTCCCGGCGGTCCTCCGTGCACCGTCGGGGTTCCCCGCCGGACCACCGGCCGGAGCTGATGGTCCGCCGGCCGACGGCCCGGCCCGGACACCGACCACCGCCGTGGTGCCCCGACCGGTCCGCCCCGCCCCGGCCCGCCGAGCCGGTACGCCGTTGACGCTCGCCCCGGTCGCCGCGCCGCCGCGCCGAGTGCCCGCACGGCAACCCGGCCCCACCGACCTTCCCCGGACATCCGTCACCGCTGCCCGGTCCGGCCCGGACCTCACAGGTTCTGCCGCACCGGCCCCCGGCACCGCCGTCCGCACGGCCGCGCCGACCAGCCCTGCTTCGGTGCCCGGTACGTCGAGCGGCCGCGACCGGTCATCCACCACGCCGGCCCGCCACGACCCGCTGCCCGCCGTACAGACCGGAAGCGCCCCGGTGCCGACCGCACCGTCCCGCCGCGACCCGTCGTCCTCCGCGCCGACCGGCAGCGCCTCGGCACCGGTCACGCCGACCGGCAGCTCCCCGGCACCCACCGCGCCGCCCCGCCGCGACCCGCCGCCTGCCGCGCCGACCGGGACGACCGGATCGGTCCCGGTGGCGCGGGCTCCCCGCGTCGGCGGCACTCCCCCGCGACTCGGTCTCGGCGAGCCCATCGTGATGCCGGCACCGGACCCGGACGCGCCACCGGCAGTGCTGTCCGCCCGCCGTCCGGCCCCAGACCAGCCACTGCCCCGGTCCGCAGGTCGAGGCGCGGGTGCTACGTCGTCCGGTGTGGGCGGCGGCACCCTGGCACCGGTGCAGCGATCCGGTGTCGTCGGTGGAGGCTCGCCGGGCGGCGCTGCCGCGGCCTCGCCTGGAGGCGGCGGGACCTCGCCCGTGCACCGGTCCGGCGGCCCCGCCGGTCCGCAGTCTCCGGCCGCCGCCCCGGCCGACCGGGCCGTCACCGGCCGACCGGAGAGCGGTCGGGTGGTACGGCCACCCGGTGCTGGAGCGTCGAGGTCGCAAGCCGGAGCGGGGCCGTCCGGCCCGGGTCGGTCACCGCTCCGGGAGGTGCCGGCGGGTCGGAGCGGTCCGCCGGTACCTCCCCCCGGCCCGCCGGGCCTCGGAGCCCCGCTCGTCCCGGACGCGGCCCCACCACGGATGGTGGCCCGGCCGGTGGCCACCCCCGGCCCGGTGCCGCGCCGGAAGACCACCGACGGCCCCTCGCCCCACTCCGGCGGCACCGCCCACCGACCCGAGCCGCCGACGGTCCCCCCAGCCGCCGATGCCCTCCCGTCGGCGAGTACCGCCCGGGTCCGCCCGCACGGCACGTCACCGGCAACCCCGATGCCCACGGACGCCCCGACACGCGGCACACCTCCGGCGCGCATGGACCGTCCCGGTCGGCCCGGGACCAGCAGCACACTCCAGACGGCCTCGGCCCGCCCCGGAAGCCCGGCCCCGACGGCCGGGACCGGCAGCGTATCCCCGGGCCGAGCGGGAAGCCCGACCTCGACGCCCCGCGCCGGTGCCGGTAGCGCGCCCCCGGCGCCCGCGACCCGGACCGCACACCCGACCTCGGCGCCGCTGGCCGGCACCGCGCCCCTGGCCCGGGCCGCAGGCGCCACCCCGGCATCCCCGCCCCGGACCGGCAGCACGCCTCCGGTGCCCCCGACGTCGAACGGCGGCGCGCCGTCGGACGCCGCCCGGTCCGGCCTCCCACAGCGGGCAGCGCGCCTGCTGCCGTACCCCGCCGAGCCCACCGCCCCGGCGGCGGCCGAGCGAGCCCACCCGGTGGCGACGCCCGTCGTGGCACGGACACCGGTCGTCCGTGCCCACTCCCCGGTGGCCGCGCCGACGACGACGGCCGGTGCCGGTCCGGCTCCGACGCGGCCCGGCGCGGCGGCAGGAGCATCCGGATCCGCCGGCCCGGCCCACCGACCGGCGGGTCGCGCCCCGCTCCTCGGCGAACGGCCCCTGACACCGGTCCTGCAACGGTCCGGCGGACTCGGCGCGCCACCCCGAGGCGGCACGGACCCCAGGACCCCGGCCGGTGCCCGCGCCTCTGCCGTTTCGGCGGCGGTGCCGGTCCGCTGGGTCCGGTCCTCGGGCGGCGTATCGGAGACCACGACCAGCCGAACTCCGGCGAGCACCAGGAAGGCCCACACGATGGCGGGACCAGAAGCACCTGTCGCCGGCTCCGGCGCCCGGACCACCCCGGCCCCCGGGCCTCATCCGGCCCGGTCACCGGCCCGGCCGGTCGCCGGACCGATCCGCCCGGCGTCCACCGTCCCCGCGTCGGTGCACCCGCTGGCCGGCCCGGCTCCGCGCCCGGCGGTCGTGACCCGCGCGCCGAGCACGCCCACCGGCGCCGCACCACAGATCCAGCGCACACCGCGCGGCCATACCGTTCGCCCCACGCCGACGCCGCCGCGCTCCACCACGGTGGTCCAGCGGACGGGACCGGAGGCTGCCGGAGCCGCGACCGCCACCCGTGCCCCGACGCCCGGCGGCTCCGACCGGGCCACCGCCGGGTCGACCGGCGCGCAGGCGGTACGCGACGGTGGGCGCGAGGACCGCGACAGCGCCGAACGGTTCCACCACCTCGACCGGCGGGCCCTGGACGAACTCGCCCACCGCCTCGTCGAACCGATCTCCCGACTACTGCGGACCGAACTCCGGCGGGGACGCGAACGCTCCGGCCGGTGGCTGGACGGTGGACGGTGAGCGACATCGATCCCGGCACCAGCGTCCATTTCCGGCTCCGCATCGACGGCATCGACCTCGGCAACTGGAACTCGTGCGAGGGGCTCGGCTGCGAGGTCGAGGTGGAGCAACACCAGGAGGGCGGCAACAACGGCTTCGTCTGGCAACTGCCGTCGCGGGTGCGCTACACCAACGTCACGCTCACCCGACCGTTGATCCCGGACACCGCCAAGGTGGCCCGGATGCTCGCCAAGCTGCCGCAGGGCGTCACCCGGGGCACCGCCCAGATCGCGGCGCTACAGCCCAACCGGGCCCTGCTGGTCCAGTGGGGACTGGCCGACGTCGTGCTGGTCCGCTGGAGCGGCCCGTCCTTCGACCCGGCCCGCTCGGAGACCGCGACGGAGAGCATCGAACTCGCCTACCACGGCTTCCTGGAGGTGGGCTGACATGCCGACCGGCAAGGTCTCCGCGTTCCTCCAGCGCTACAACCCGCCGCTGGGCGGCGGCAACCGCCCCGGCGGGGCGCTCGGCGGCCCGATCACCTTCATGTTCAACCCGAACGAGTTGACGCTGACCAAGTCGGCCTCCTGGATCCCGCACGTGGTCCGTGGCGCCGAGCAGGTCGGCATCCCGGAGTTCACCGGCTCGGAGCCGCGCAACCTCGCGCTGACGGTCTTCCTCGACGTCACCGACACGCACAACCGCACCGTGCAGCAGCGCGTGGAGAGCCTGCTGGCCTGCTGTACGCCGACCACGGCCAGCATCGCGGCGAAAGCGCCCTCGCCCCCGTGGGTGAAGTTCACCTGGGGCCAGTTCCAGACCGTCTCGTTCTATTCGTACGTCAGTCAGGTCACCGCGACGTACACGCTGTTCGACAGCTCCGGCACCCCGTTGCGGGCGACCTGCGCGGTCAACCTGACCGAGATCAACGGCAGCAAGCCCGCCCAGAACCCCACCTCGGGCACCCGCTCGGCGCGTCGGGTGCACCGGGTGGTGGACGGCGACTCGTTGCCGCTGCTGGCCCACCGCGAGTACGGGGACCCGACCCTCTGGCGGGTGATCGCCGAGGCGAACGACCTCGACGACCCGAGCCGACTGCCGCCCGGCACCGAGCTGCTGTTGCCCGCCCCCGACGAGGTCCCGACCGCCCTGTCCCGCGTGCCCGTCGGGTCCGGCGCCGATGCGGAAGGCAGGTAGCCCACGTGCCCACCGGAACCCTGACCAACCTGCTCAAGGTCGGCCTACCCACGGACGAGATCCCCGCCCCCTGGCCGGAGGAGTTGACGTACGGCTGCGTCGAGGACGGCGTCAACATGCCGGCGGTGGCGACCCTGCGGTACCGCGATCCCGGCTCGCTGATGGTGGAGAAGGTCGGCATCACGATCGGCCAGAAGCTGACCGTGGCGGTCCGACCCGGCGACCGCAACGGCGAGACCGCGCTGTTCACCGGCGAGGTGATCACCATCGAGACGGAGTTCGACGGCACCGGCACGTACACCACGATCCGGGCCCTGGACCTGTCGCACCGACTCCGGCGAGGCCGACGGGTGGCCCGCTATCTCAACCGGAAGGCGTCCGACATCGCCGGGGAACTGGCCCGCTTCGCCGGTCTGCCGATCGGCCGGATCGATCCCACCACCGTGGTCTACGAGGTGGTGGCGCAGCCCAACGTCAGCGACTGGGAGTTCCTCCGGATGCTGGCCGCCGACAACGACGCCGAGGTGGCGATGGTCGACGGACGGTTCGTGTTCCGCCGGCCGGTCCGCGCCGCCTCCGCCCCCGGCACGCAGACGCCCGCCGAACGCAGCGACTTCGTGGCGGAGGTCAACGGCAACGTCCTCTCCATGCACGCCACTGTCACCTCCGCCGGCCAGTTCACCGACGTCGAGGTACGCGGCTGGGACCGCCGTACCCGCCAGCCGGTGATCGGCCGTACCCGGGTGCGCGACAGCGACGAGGTAAGCCTGCCGGTGACCGCCGGGGAGTTGGCGGCGCGGTTCGGCGACGCCGAGATGCTGGTCGCCGACGTGCCGTACGAGACGGCGGCCGAGGTCGACACCGTCTCCCGGTCGCTGGCCGCCCAGGTGGCGAGCGGCTTCGCCGAACTCGAGGTGGCGGTCCGGGGCAACCCGCTGCTACGCACCGGCGTGCCGTTCACCCTCAGTGGCGTCGGGAAGCCGTTCGTCGGCAAGTACACCGTGACCGCCAGCCGGCACCTCTTCGGGCCGGCCCGGTTCTACGAGACCTGGCTGACGGTCAGCGGCGCCCAGGACCGGTCGCTGAGCGGCCTCACCGGCGGCAACCCGACGGCGCTGCGGTCGCGGATGCCGGGGCTGGCCATCGGCGTGGTCACCGACGCCAACGCCGTCCGGGACCGCAACCATCCGGAACGCCGGGACCGGGGCTGGGTCAAGCTCCGCTTCCCCTGGCTGGACGACGAGTACGAGACCGACTGGGTCCGGACGGTGCAACTGGGCGGGACCGGCGGCGGCGGGGTGTGCTGCCCCGAGGTCGGTGACGAGGTGCTGGTCGGGTTCGAGCAGGGGCTGCTCGACCGGCCGTACGTTATCGGCGGGCTCTACAACGGCGTCGACCAGCCGTCGCCGCACGACGGTCCACTCGTCGACCCGACCAGCGGGGCGGTGAACCGGCTCTCGTTCGCCTCCCGCAACGGCCGGGCGACCGGCGGCGGCACCACCGGCAACTGGATCGAGCTGCTGGACGGGCCGACCGTCGCCGCCGCGGCGCAGGGGGTCCGGCTGCGCACCCAGAAGGGCACCGACAACCTGCTGGTGCACCTGGACCGGGCCGGCACGTCGGTGGTGGTCCGCAGCGACGGCAGCGTGGTGATCGAGGCCAAGACCGACCTCACCGTCCGCGGCACCGGGAGCGTCTCGGTCGAGTCGCGCGGGCCGGTCTCGGTCACCGGTCAAGGCGTGTCGGTGGACGCCGGGGCCGGCGAGCTGAAGCTCACCGGTGGCAGCGTATCGATCTCCGGCCGGATCGTCCGGATCAACTGAGGAGGGAAGCGCGATGCCAGCAGCAGCCCGTATCGGGGACAGGATCGGCCACGGCGTACCCACCGGAAGCGTCGGCCCGCCCGCCGCAGGCCCACCCGGGGGTGCCCCGCCGACGCCCGGTCCCCTGCTCGGCGTGGCCAGCGTGCTCATCGGTGGCCGACCGGCGGCGGTGGTCGGCACCCTGTGCACCTGCCCGGTCCCGCCACCGCACCTGGCCCTCGGCCCGGGCAACGTGGTGATGCCCAGCCCGCCACGGCCCGGCGGACTGGTGCTGATCGGCGGCTTCCCCGCCGCCCGGGTGGGCGACCGGACCACCTGCTCGGCGACGATCCTGACCGGCGCCCTGAACGTCTCGATCGGAGGCTGAGCGACGTGGCGGAGCAGTTCATCGGCGCCGGGTGGGCGTTCCCGCTGCGGTTCGACGCCGGTGGCGGCATCGCGCTGGTCAACCGGGAGCGGGAGATCGTCGAGGCGATCCGGCTCATCCTCGGCACCGCACCCGGCGAGCGACCCATGCGCCCCGAGTTCGGCTGCGCGATCCACGACTTCGTCTTCGCGCCCGCCGACGAGAACACCGCCGGGCAGGTCGCCTTCGAGGTCCGCGCCGCACTCGACCGTTGGGAGCCCCGGATCGAGGTCACGGACGTCCTCGTGGGCTTCGACGAGGTGACCGCCGGCACCCTCTACATCGACCTGCGGTATGTGCTGCGCGGGACGAACGACCCCCGCAACCTGGTCTTCCCGTTCTATGTGATCCCGTCGCACGACGCGGTCGAGGTGGAGGCGACGTACTGATGGTCCTGCCCGCGCCCAACCTCGACGACCGACGCTTCCAGCACCTCGTCGACGACGCCAAACGCTTCATCCAGCAGCGCTGTCCGGAGTGGACCGATCACAACGTCTCCGATCCGGGCGTCACACTGGTCGAGGCGTTCGCGCAGATGACCGACGAGCTGCTGTACCGGTTGAACCGGGTGCCGGAGAAGAACTATCTGGCCTTCCTCGACCTGATCGGCGTACGCCTCTTCCCACCGACCGCCGCGCGGGCCGCGCTCACGTTCTGGCTCGCCGCCCCGCAGGCCGAGACGGTGCTGCTGCGGGCCGGGACCGAGGCCGGCACGGTCCGCACCGAGACGGAGGAGGCCATCGTCTTCGCCACCGGCACCGACCTGGCGATCGTGCCGTGCGAGCTGGCCCACCTGCGCGTGCATCCCGCTGACGGTCCGGCCGCCGACCGCACCGACCAGGTGCTCGACGGCCGGGACGTGGCCTGCTTCGGCACCCCGCCGACGGTCGGCGACGCGGTGCTGTTCGGCCTGGACGCGGCGGTCCCGTCCTGCGTGGTGGTGCTGCGGCTGGAGAGCCGGGTGGAGGGCATCGGCGTCGACCCCCGGCAGCCACCCGTGAGCTGGGAGGCCTGGGACGGCGCGCGCTGGACGGAGTGCGAGGTGGACAGCGACTCCACCGGTGGACTGAACCGGCCCGGTGACGTGGTGCTGCACGTACCGGCCGGACACACCACCTCCACCGTCGGCGGCCAGCGGGCCGGCTGGCTGCGGTGCCGACTGGTCGCCGCCGAGCCCGGCCAGCCGTTCTACTCGGCGTCCCCGACGATCCGGGCCGCCACCGCCTTCACCATCGGCGGCACCGTCGAGGCGGTGCACGCCGAGACGGTGGTGGGTGAGTTCCTCGGCGAGTCCGAGGGCGTGCCGGGCCTGCGTCTGCGGGTGGCCCGCCCGCCGGTGCTCCCCGACGACGAACCGTTCGTGGTCGAGGTCTCCGACGGCGCCGGCTGGCAGGAGTGGACCGAGGTGGACGCGTTCGGCGCCACCGGCCCCGACGACCGGTGCGTGACCGTGGACCGGACCACCGGCGAGGTGGAGTTCGGGCCGGCGGTCCGCGAGCCCGACGGAACGCTGCGCCGCTACGGCGCGGTGCCGCCCAACGGCGCCCGGCTGCGGGTCCGGCGCTACCGCACCGGCGGTGGGCGGCGTGGGAACGTGGCCCGGGGCACGATATCGATGCTGCGCAGCTCGGTGCCGTACGTCAGCCGGGTGGAGAACCGGGAGGCCGCCCTCGGCGGGGTGGACGGCGAGTCGGTGCAGAGCGCCCGCCAGCGGGGCCCGGTGCAGTTGCGGGCACAGGACCGGGCGGTCACCGCCCGGGACTACGAACTCATCGCCGGGCAGGCCGTACCGGCTGCGGCCCGGATCCGCTGCCTGTCCGCCGGGGACGGCGCGGACCCCGGCGGCGTACGCCTGCTGGTGGTTCCGGAAGCGGTCGCGGACGCGGGGGAGCAACTCCGTTTCGAGCAGCTGATCCCGCCCGACGACATGCTCGCCACCATCGCCGCGCACCTGGACGCGCGGCGGCCCATCGGCGTACGCCTGAGCGTGGAACCCCCCTTCTACCAGGGCGTCACCGTGGCGGTCCGGCTGATCGCCCGGCCCGGTACGGCGACCGGGCGGATCCGCACGGCGGTGCTCGACGCGCTCTACGGCTATCTCAACCCGCTGCGCGGCGGGCCGGACGGGACGGGCTGGCCGTTCGGCCGGCCGGTGCAGGCCGGCGAACTGTTCGGGGTGCTCCAGCCGCTGCCCGGCGTCGCGCTGCTGGAGGAGGTGCTGCTCTTCCCCGCCGACCCGCTCACCGGCCGGCGCGGCACGGCCACGTCCCGGGTCGACCTCGACCCGCACGCGCTGGCCTTCTCCTACGAACACCAGGTCCGGGTGGAGGAACGCTAGGTCCGCCCAGGACCGGAGAGGGATGTCCCATGCGCGGCACGGTGGCGGGTCTCGGCACACCGCATCCGTTCGACCGGCGGCTGCCGGCGATCTATCAGACGGACGAGGTGGCCGGCCGGCTGCTCGCCGCCTTCGACGAGGTGCTGGCTCCGGTGCACGCGACGCTGGACAGCCTCGCCGCCTATCTGGACCCCCGGCTGGCCCCGGCCGACTTCGTCGACTGGCTCGCCGGCTGGGTGGCGGCCGAGACGGCGCCGGGCTGGACGCTGGCGCAGCGCCGTGAGGCGGTCGCCGGTGCGGTGGCGCGACACCGGGTGCGGGGTACCGCACAGGGCCTGGCGGAGCAGGTGCAGATGGTCTTCGGGGTCTGGCCGGAGATCACCGAGAACGGCGGCACGGCCTGGTCGTCGAGATCGGGCGGGCCGCTTCCGGGAACGGCGGTGCCCGCCCTGACCGTGACGGTACGGGTACCCGAGCCGGACCGGGTCCCGCTGGAGGCGCTGCGGGCCCTGGTCGAGGCGAACCGGCCGGCGCACGTGCCCTGCACGGTCCGGATCGTCGCCGACGGGCAGCAGGCGGAAGGGAACGACGATGGAGCGCTGTGAGCGGTGCGTACCGGCCGAACCGGGCAGCGCCTTCTGCGGCGTCTGCGGATCGTTCCTCGACTGGGAACAGTCCGCGGACGCTCCCCCGCCCGTCCGGCCGTCGACCACGCCCCGTTCCAGCGCACCCCCGACCGACCCGACGACCGCTGACCGATCCGACGACTTCACGCCGTGGCTCGACGCTCCGGTGGCGTCCGTCGAGGACAACCCGGCGACCAGGCAGGCACCGGCGACCCCCGCCACCAGGCAGGCACCGGCGACCCCGGCCGTCGAGCAGGCATCAGCGACCTCAGCCGCCGAACAGGCACCGCCGACCTCGGCCGACGGGCGGGACTCGGAGCCTTTGGCCACCGCGCCGGAACCGGCGGAGGTGGTGGAGGCGGTCCAGCCGGCCCGCCCGTCGACTCGCCGGCCCGTCGTCCGACAACGCCCACCGTCGACCGAGGACGGTGCCGGTGATGTCGTCTGCCCGGTGTGCGGGACCGGCAACCCACCGGACCGCAGGTTCTGCCGCCGGTGCGGGAGCCCGCTCGGCGCCCGGACCGGCCCGTCCGGGCGGGAATCGTGGTGGCGTCGCCTGCGTCGAGCCGTGGTCCGGGCACTGAACTGGTTGTTCCGGCCCCGTTCCGGCGTCGCCGGTCTGGTGCGCCGGATCGCCGCGCTGCTGCTCGTCGTCGCCCTGCTCGCCGGTGTCGCGTACGGCGTGACACGGTTCGGTTCCCAGGCCGGTGACGCCGTACGGGACCGGCTCGCCGACCCGCAGCCGATCAGCCCGGTGTCGGTCCAGGCGTCCAGTCAGGCGAGCGGCCAGCCGGCGGAGGCGGTCGTCGACGGGATCAGCAACAGCTACTGGGCCCCGGCCGCCGAGGGCGCCGGTGGCGGGGAGTACGTGGAACTCACCTTCGCCTCCCCGTTCCGGCTGCTCGACCTGATCGTGCACTCCGGCGTGTCGGCGCAGCGCGACGTGTTCCTGCGGCAGGCCCGCCCAGCAGTGCTGGAACTGACGCTCTGGACCAACGCCGGCACCTCGGAGAGCCGGACGCTCCAGCTCGCCGACCAGGCCGGTCCACAGACCTTCCACCAGGTCGTCGACGACGTGGTGCGGGTACGCCTCACCGTTCGGGAGAGCTACGGCAGCGCCGCCGACCGTCGTACCGCCATCGCCGAGGTGGAGTTCTTCCGCCGCCCCTGACCGGGCTCAGGCTGCGCGGGCCGACTCGGGCACCCCGAGTGTGCGCAGCACCCGGTCGTACGCGCAGCGTGTCCGCGCCGCCGCCGCCGTGTCGCCGGAACGCTGATGCGCCTCGGCCAACACCCGCCAGGCGTCGTCCCGGAACCCGTCGATCTCCAGTCCGCGTCGGGCCGCCGCAGCCGCCCCGGCGAGATCGCCCGCCTCCAGTTCGAACGCGGCGAGCGTCGCCGCCGCCTCCGCCGCCAGCGTGCGGTAGCGGTCGCGGTCGGCCACCACCCACTCCGCCGGCCCGTCCTCCGGCAGCAGGTCACCGGCGTACTGGGCGAGGGCCTCCCGCAGGGCCGCCGTCGCGACGCCCCGCTGCCCCGCGCCCACGTTGCGACGCCACGCCGCCACCGCGTTCTCGAACGAGCGCACGTCGCAGCGGGCGCTGCGCGGCAGGTCCAGCAGGTACGACTCGCCGTCCCTGCGCACGAACCGGGACTCGCCGCGCCGCACGCCCGGTTCGAGGAACGCCCGCAACGTGGAGACGCCGACGTGCAGGTTGCGGATGCCGGACCCGACCGGCAGTTCCGGCCAGAGCGCCGTCAGGATGGTCTCCCGATGTACCGGCCGACCACCGTGGGCGGCCAGGAAACGCAGCAGGGCGCGGACCCTCGGCCGGACCGTCGTCCACTCCAACCGCCGCCCCGGCATCTCCAGGTGGAATCCGCCGAAGCAGCGGACCACGAGTGGCGCGCCCGCGTCCGACGGCTGTGCAGCGATGGTCGGCGGCTCCGGTTCCTCGACCGCCGGTCCCCGGAGTGGCTGCTGGCTCGAATACCTCATCTTTCGGAACTCCTCCGTCCCCCATCGGTCGCCGTGCCCACCACCGATGCTGCGCCGATCACCGCGCGCAGACATCAGTCAGTTGACGCATACCGATTCCGGTGACGTCCGAGGGTCAGGGCTCGACGCCGGACACCGCCTCGCGGCGCAGCGCCTCGCGGGCGATCTCGACCCGACTCCGGACGCCGAGCTTGCCGAGGACGTGTGAGATGTGGGTCTGCACGGTACGCCGCGACAGGTACATCTCCCGGGCAATGTCCGGTGTGGACCGTCCCTCCGCCACCAGCGCGGTCACCCGCGCCTCGGTCGGGGTGAGCGCCTCCCAGCCGACCTGCGCGCGGGCCGGCCGGGGACCCCGGACACCCCGGCGCACCCCGAGACGCCGTAGTCGCCGCTCGGCCCGGCGCACGTCCCAGACCGCGCCGAGACCGTCGTACCCGTCGACCGCCTCGCCCAGCAGCGTCCTCGCCTCGGCCGACGAGCCGCGTCGGGCCAGCACCGCCGCCAGGTCCTCAAGCGTGCCGGTCAGCTCCACCGGCGACCCGACCGACCGGTAGTAACCGACTGCCTCGCGCAGCGGTGCCGGATCGTCGTCGAGCAGCCCCTGACACCGGCGCAGGGCCGCCGCGGCCCGCCCCGGCCGGGTCTCCGCCGCAGTCTCCGCCCGGCACGACTCCACCGCCGCCCGGGCCGCCGCCGCGTCGTCGGTCGCCACCGCGAGCCGCACCAGCTCCGGCGCCCACTGGTGGAGCAGGGTCATCTCACCGGGCCCACGCTCCAGGACCACCGACAGCTCCGCCAGCGCCCGGGCCGGATCCCCCTCCTGCTCGACGGCGAGCGACCGCGCGGCGAGCAGGAAATCGCGATTCTCCCGGTCGGCGACGGTACGCACGGGAAGCTCCAGACCGGCGCGCAGGTGCTCGGTCGCGGCGGCGCTGTTCCCGCGACGCCCGGCGATCATCGCGGCGACACCGTGCCACAGCAGCGCCGGCCCGCGCTCCCGGAGCCCGGAGTAGGTGATCGTCGTGCTGTCCCGCCCGAGGACGTCGAGTTCGGCGAGCGCGTCGTCCCAGCGGCCGAGCCAGTACAACAGCACCGCGGCGGTGAGCGTCGAGACGCCCTGGCCCGGCCCGGCGGCCCGCTGACTCAGGTCACGGGCCCGCCACAGGGTTTCCTGCGCCGCCGGCCACCGGTCCAGGTTCTGCAGGCTGAAGATCCGGCCGTCGAAGGCGAAGGTCCGCAGGTCGGCGTATTCGGGTGCGTCGCCCAGCACGGCCAGCGCCCGGTCGGCGTAGTCGAGGGCGGCCTCGTGGTCGCGGCGGACCGAGTGGGTCAACCACAGGTCGGTCAACGCGTACGCGACGGCGAAGGCGTCCCCGGCCTCCTCCCCCACCCGCAACGCCTCGCGCGCGGTGCTGTCCGCGGTGTCCAGGTCGCCGTTGCTCGCCCGGTTGACCATCGACAGCGAGGCCAGCAGGCGGGCTCGCCACACCGCCGGTACGCCCGGACGGCGCAGCGCCGTACCGAGGACCTGCAATGCCTCCTCGTTGCGGCCCTGGCCGAACAGCGTGCGGGCCAGGATCGAGGACATCTCGGCCTGTTGTCCCGGCTCGGTCGGCAGCGTCAACGCCGACCGGGCCCGGGCGGCGGCCTCGGAGTGGCGCCCGGCGTCGAGCAGCACCCGGGCCAGTTCCACCGAGAGCGCGGCCTGGTCCGCACGGTCGAGCGGGCTCACCGACAACTCGCGTTGCAGCAGCTCCGCCGCGATGTCCGGGGCGCGGGCCGCCAACGCCGGCGCCGCCTCGACGACCCACGTCCGGGTCCACTCGTCACCGGTGTGACCGGCCGCCAACAGCTGCTGGGCCACCCGCAGCGGTTCGGCGCCGGCACCGGCCAACGTCCGCGCCGCCTCGCAGTGCAGCGCCGCACGCAGCGCGGCCGGCATGCTGTCATAGAGCGCCTGACGGATCAGCGGGTGTCGGAAGGCGAGCTGGTCGCCGACGCCGACGACGATCCCGGCGGTGACCGCGTTCTGCAGCCCTTCGGCCAGATCCGACGCGGTCCGGCGGAGCACCGCGGCAAGGTCGGTGACGGCGAACTCCCCGCCGAGCAGCGAGGCGGTCCGCAACATCTGGGCGGTGCCCGCGGACACCACGCTGAGCCGGTCGGTCAGCGCCGCCGCGAACGAGGCGGGCACCCGGTCCAGCGCGGCGTCGGAGAGTTCACCACCGCTCGGCACTGCACCGGCGCTCTGCTCCCGGGCCAGGGCGTCGAGCAGTTCCCGCAGATAGAGCGGATTGCCCATGGCCCGCCCGAGCAGACGGTCGAGTCCCGGCCCCGGCGGCGTACCGAGGACCCCGGTGGTCATCGTGCGGACGTCGTCCGGGCTGAGCGCGCCGAGCGAGAGCAGGGTGCCGCCCCGACGCAGGGTGGCGGCCCGCAACGTCTGAACGTCCTGCCGGGTCGGCACCGGACGGGTCGCGCTCACCAACAGCAGTGGAAGTTCCTCGACGGCGAGGGCGAGCCGGTGCCACAGCATCAACGACGCCTCGTCGGCCCATTGCAGGTCGTCGAGGACCAGCACCGTGGGCGCGTCGGTGCACAACTCGTCGACCAGCGACACGAGCATTTCGGTGGCCGTACCGGCGATGTCGTCGACGGCGAAAAGTCCTGGCCGCCGGTCCCGCAGGAACTCGGCGATCCGTGCGCGACGAGGATCCGGCGAGCGCAGCCGAACCTGGAGACAGTCCAGCATCACCCGCAGCGGAAAGCGGTGGGACAACTGGTCCGCGGTCCCCCACAGCACCTCACGGTCGCCGCCCCCGCCAGCGGTGAGACCGGCCGCGACCAGGGAAGACTTCCCGATTCCCGCCTCACCCTCCACCCACAGCACCGCGCCACGGCCCTGGCCGGCGGCCTCGGCGGCGGCGTGCAGCACGGACAGTTCCTTTTCCCGTCCGGCCCAGACAGTTGGCAGATCAACTGGAAACATGGCGAATGCACCCGAACAGAATGGATCGCGAAGCGACGCGCATCGGTGCATATTAGCCGACCGCCACGGCCCGACATGACCAGGAATTGAGCGCCGAGAATGTAACCGGCATTTCCTGGCATCGCTTTTCCCACCACAACCGCATCCGCGCTGCGTATCACCCCCGGCGGGCACGCCCGCGCCTCACCGTCCCCGGATGTCTCCGGCGCGGGGACGCGACACGACCACGGGAGGGCGACGGGCCGCCGGTCACCACCGACCACCCTCGGGCTCCCTCCGACACGGGCCGAGGCAGCAACTTCATGGATGTTGCTGCCTCCAGGGGCACGTGAGACAGCAACATCCATGAAGTTGTGTCGCCGGGACCCGGTCCGGGGCAGACCGGGCAGCGCGGATGTCCGGGCTCGGCATCGCGCGCAGACCGGGCGGGGCACGCCGGGTCATGCCGAGCCGGCCGGATGACGCCCAGTCGGCGGGCGGCGATGGAGGGAGGTCCCCGGCGACGAGGACCGTCAGCAGCCCCGGGGGTCGGTACGGGAGAAACACGCGCACCGGCCATCCGACGAGAAATCGGCCCGCTATCAAGATCTGATAGCGGGCCGCTCACTCTGCGACTATCGATGGTGGGCGATACTGGGTTTGAACCAGTGACCTCTTCCGTGTCAAGGAAGCGCGCTCCCACTGCGCCAATCGCCCGTGCTGTTGTTACACCGAGGTGGGGACGGGATTTGAACCCGCGTACACGGCTTTGCAGGCCGTTGCCTCGCCTCTCGGCCACCCCACCGAGGTTGCCCCCGTCACGCGTGGCGGCAGCTCCGAGCGGACGACGGGATTCGAACCCGCGACCCTCACCTTGGCAAGGTGATGCGCTACCAGCTGCGCTACGTCCGCACGTCTCCGGTTTTCCGGTGACGGATGAGAACTTTAGCCGAGCGGTGGAACGGTTGCCAAATCGGGCCCCACCCGGCGCGTCCGGTTCCGGCGCGTGCGACAGACCCCGACCCGCAGGCTTCCTAGGAACCTGCGTTGGATGCTCCCGATCGTGACCGACGATGGAGGGCCACCGAAGGGCAGGACCGCAGCTCGGGAGGCGACCCGGGCTACAAGTCGCGAGTGTCCGGGTTCCGACTGTCGCAAGCCGGATCACCAGGGGTTTGGTGACACGCCGTGTCCGCCTCGATGGGCTACGGTGACGGGCGTGACGAGACGTGCGGCCGAGATCCGCCTGGATGCCCTGCTGCGCACCGCTTGTGACGTGATCGTGCAGCGTGGGCTCGCGAACACCCGAACGGCGGACGTGGCGCAGGCCGCCGGGGTCAGCCAGGCCCTGGTCTTCTACCACTTCGCCACCAAGGAACGGCTGCTCGCGCAGGCCTTCGCGTACGCGGTCGAGCAGGATCTGGCCCGGCTGGACACGGTGATCCGGTCGAGTGCCCCACCGCTGACCAAGCTCCGCCGCATCCTCCGGCTCTACACCCCCGCCGGTCGGCCCACCTCCTGGTCCATGTGGATCGACGGGTGGTCGGAGTCGCTGCGTACCCCGGAGTTGGAGAAGGTCTCCCGCAAGCTGGACCTGCGCTGGCGGCAGGACCTCGCCACGATCATCTCCGACGGGGTCCACGAGGGCGTCTTCGAGTGCACCGACCCGGCCGGTGCGGCCTGGCGGATCAGCGCGGTCATGGACGGCCTGGCGGTCCAGCTCGCGGTCCACGACCGGGTGATCTCCCGGCGGCAGTTCGCCGAGTGGGTCCGCCTGGTGACCGCCCGGGAACTGGGCCTCGATCCCGCGCAGCTCGACTGAGCCCACCGCGCCGACACTCGACACCACGCCGAGCACGCCGGCACCTGGCGAACCGCCACCGGAGCCGGCCGACGACGACGACAATGACGCCATGGACCTGCTCGAGGTGTACCGGCGCAGCCTGGTGGAGTTCACCGACCGGGTGGAACAGGTCGGCGGCGGGCAGTGGTCGGCGGTGACCCCGTGCCCGGGGTGGGACGTCCACACCCTGGTCAACCACGTCGTCGGGGAACAGCGCTGGAGCGTCGCGCTGCTCGCCGGCCGGACCATCGCGCAGGTCGGCGACCGCTACGACGGCGACCAACTCGGTGACGACCCGGTCGTGGCGGCGCGCGACGCGGCGGCACAGGCCGAGTTGGCCGCCGCCTCGCCCGGCGCGCTGGACCGCACCGTGCACCTCTCGGCCGGCGACACGCCCGCCGAGGAGTACCTGCACCAACTGCTCGCCGAGCATCTCGTGCACGGGTGGGACCTGGCCGTGGCCATCGGTGCCGACCCGAGGATGGACGCCGACGCGGTCGCCGAGTGCGCCCGCTGGTTCAGTCGCGCCGTCGGCGGCTACCGGAGCAACGGGCTGGTGCACGACCGGGTCGACGTTCCGCCGCAGGCCGACGAGCAGGACCGGCTGATCGCCGCGTTCGGCCGCGATCCCGGCTGGGCCCCGTAACCGCCCACCGCACCCGGCCCGGCGAGACCGCCGCACAGCGAGACCGCCGCACAGCGAGACCGCCGCACAGCGAGACCGCCGCACAGCGAGACGAGTACGGCGGCCGGCGCGGGATCACCCGCGCCGGCCGCACCCCCGGTGTGTGAAGTACGCGAGCGGTCAGCCCAGCCGACCACCGTCACGGGGTACCGTCCGCCACCGCTGGCGTGGCCCGGGTTGCCGCTCCCAGCGGTCCGCAGCGCTCACCGAGACGCCGTCGGCGGGTACCGGCTCCGGATCCTTGGTCAACTGCCGCAGCCGCATCAGCAGGCCGACACCGAGGAACAGCAGCAGCCCACCGAGCAGGAAGGCGACCTCGGTCAGGCCGAGACCGGCCCCGGTCTGCGAGACGTTGCCGGCGGCTCCGGCGTCCGGCGCGGCGGCACCGCCACCGGCGGCACCGGCATCGACCCTCTCCCCCGGCCCCTCCTCCGGCGGGTCCTCCGTCGGCTGCGGCTCCAGTTCCCGGGGCGACTCGCTCGGGGTCACCTCGGTCGGGGTGGGCGCCACCGAGGGGCGGGCCGCCCCTCGGCCGACCACGTCGCGGTTCGCCGTCTGGCGGGACAGCAACTGCAGGTTCTGGTCGTACGCCTCGACGGTGAGTTGGACCTGCCCCGGGTCGGCGTCACGGGCGAACGCGACCCGGTACTGGGCGGTCACCGTACGCCCCGGGCAGAGCGTGCCCGGGTCGAGCTGCCGGTCGGTCAACCGCGCCGCGTTGCCCTCGGTCCGCACCTGCACCGGGAACGAACCGTTCTCCTCGATCCGGTCGATCCGCACCTGGTCCAGCCGGACGCCCTGCACACCGACCACCATCGACCAACGCACCTTGATGCAGCCGCCCTGATCGGAGCGGGACACCACGGCAGAGACCGTCTCCACCCGCCCTCCGGCGGTGAACCGGTCCGGCAGGCCGCTGAGTTCGGTGGCGAACGCCGCCTGTGCCGGCGCGGACATGGCCAGGTGCACACCGGTGACACAGGCCAGTACCACCCCGATCCGTAGCGTGTTCCGCCACAGCCTTCTCACGATCTGTCCTCCTGTTGGTCGCCTCCATCGGCAACGCTATGAGGGCCGGGCGCCAGCCGGTAGACGGGCGTGTTCGCACGTGGTGTGAAGCAAGATGCCCCTTTTCACGTACGGTATTGAACCGGTCACCCGGCACCCGCGACACGCCGAACGGGATCACGATGGACAATCACCGGGTGTCCGCTCTCTCCGCCGCCTTCGTCCAGTTGCACGCCCGGCTCGGCCCCGTCGCCTTCGTACCCGAGGTGCGGCTGCACCAGGCGGACGAGCCGATCGGCCTGTGGGAGCTGACCGAGGGTGAGTTCCGCAGCGACCGGCCGCCGCCGTTCTGGGCCTTCGCCTGGGCGGGCGGCCAGGGCCTCGCCCGGTACGTCACCGACCACCCGGACCTCGTCGCCGGCCGGCGGGTCCTCGACTTCGCCTCCGGCTCCGGCCTGGTGGCGATCGCCGCCGCCAGGGCCGGTGCCGCCGCCGTGCGCGCGGTGGAGGTCGACGAGCTGGCCGTCGCGGCGGTCGCGCTCAACGCCGAGGCCAACGGGGTACGCGTCGACGCCGAACTCGGCGACGTCCTCGATCGGGACGCCGGGGACGCCGAGGTGGTGCTCGCCGGAGACGTGTTCTACAGCGAGGCGATGGCCAACCGGGTCCTACGGTTCCTGCTGCGCGCCGCCCGCTCCGGGGCCACCGTGCTGGTCGGCGATCCCGGACGCGCCTTCCTGCCCAGGGACCGCTTCGACGAGGTGGCCGCCTACGACGTGCCGGTCAGCGAGGCGCTGGAGAGCGTACGGGTGAAGCGCACCACGGTGTGGCGGCTGCGCGCGGGACGGCCGTCGACGGCCCGCTAGCGTGACGCGGTGCTGTTCCGCGCCTGGGAGCAGGCCCCGGGAGCGACCGCAAGCGCCGGGGCCGACGTCGCGATGGCCGGGGCCGGGGCCGACGTGGCCGGTGTCGACGTGGCCCGGGTCGTGGACCACGTGGGCGGTGAACACCTGCTGGTGACCCGGCACGCGCTGGTGCGGCAGGTGCTGACCGACCCGGTGACGTACCGCCCGGACAACGCCCTGGACGCGGTGACCCCGATCCCGGTGGCCGCGCTGCGCGTCCTCGCCGCGCACCGGTTCCGGTTACCGCCGACGCTGGCCAACAACGGCGGCGCCGACCACCCGGGGATCCGTGCGCTGGTCGCCGACGCGCTGCACCCGAAACGGGTGGCCGACCAGCGTGACTGGTTGGCCGCGCTGGTCCGTCGACGGGTGACCGGCCTGGACGCCGCGCTGGACGACGGCGTACCCGTCGACCTGCACGCCGGGCTCGCCGCCGACCTGCCGCTGCTGGTGCTGGCCCGGCTGGTCGAGTTGCCCGACGCGCCGGTGGCGGCGGTGAAGGAGCTCGCCCGCGCCGCGCTGGAGCTGTTCTGGGCACCGCTGGACGCCGACCGGCAGCAGACCCTCGCGGTCGAGGTGGGTCGCTTCCATCGGGTGCTGCGCGAGTTCGCGGCCACCGGCGGCGGGCTGGCCGGGTCGCTGCGGGCCGCCGGGCACCCGCCCGACGTGGTGGTCGGCGCACTGTTCTTCCTGCTGGTCGCCGGTCAGGAGACCACCTCGCAGTTCCTCACCCTGCTGATGCACCGGCTGATCGGGGAACCGACCGTGCTCGCCGGGCTGCGCGACGGCTCGGTGGCGGTCGCCGACGTGGTCGAGGAGGGGCTGCGGCTGGAGCCGCCGATCGTCACCTGGCGGCGGGTCGCCGCCGTGGACACCACGCTGGGCGGAACGGCGGTGGCGGCGGGCACCAGCATCGTGCTCTGGCTGGGCCGCGCCGGACGCGACCCGGCGGTGGTGGAGTCGCCGGACGGGTTCCGGCCGGGGCAACGCGGGTCACGCCGACACCTGGCCTTCGGCGCGGGCGTGCACCGCTGCGTCGGCGACCAGCTCGCCCGGATGGAGGCCGCGACCGTGGTGACGGAGGCGGCCCCGCTGCTGGCCCGGGTCCGCGTGCTGCGCGCACCCCGTTACCCGGACAACCTCACCTTCCGGATGCCGGACGCCCTGGTCGTGACGCGCGCCCCGCTCAGGTGATCTCGTCGACCTCAGTTGATCTCGTCGGCCCAGGCCCGCCAGTCGTCGAGCACGCCGTACAACGCCGGGGTCAGCCAGCCCGGCGCGGACCGCCGGAACACGCCCGGGTCCATCGCCCCGGCCCCGGCCGGCAACGCACCGAGCAGATTCGGCAGCAGGTCGCTGACGTTGGCCCAGTGCACCAGCTCCGGGTCGGCCGGCCACGCGCCGATCACCACACCCGCCGGCACCGCACGCCGGTCCAGCGCCTCCAGGGTGAGCGCGGTGTGGTTGAGCGTGCCCAGCCCAGCGCGGGCCACCACCACCGCCGGGGCACCCAACGACACCGCCAGGTCGGCCACCGTCCACGCCTCGCCCGAGGGCCGCAGCCCCATCGGGACGAGCAGCCCACCGGCGCCCTCGATCAGCACCAGATCGTGCTTCTCCGCCTCCTCGCGGATCGCGTCGACCGCGTTGTACAACTCCAGCGGCGGCAGGTCCGCCACCCGGGCGGCGGCCAGCGGGGCGAGCGGATCGGGGTAGGCGGCCAGGGTGCGGGCGGTCATCGGGGCGGAGAGCCGGGTGACCGCCTCGACGTCACCGGGCTCACCGGTGGCCGTACCCGTCTGACCGGGTTTGACCACCGCCACCCGCAGCCCGGCCGCCTGCGCGGCGGCCGTGATCGCCGCGGTCACCACCGTCTTGCCGACCTCGGTGTCGGTCCCGGTGACCAGCACCGGTCCGCGCCACTGATCCGTCATGGCGCACATTCCACGATGACCTCCAGGGCCCGCTCGAAGTCCGCTCGGGACGGCCCGGCACCGATGGTGAGCCGCAGCCGGGATCGGCTGTCCGGGGTGGAGGGCGGCCGGAAGCAGCCCACCGCCACCCCCCGGTCCCGGCAGGCGGCGGCCCAGTCGCTCGCCGCCTCCGGGCCGGGCGCGGTGACCGAGACGACGGCCGCGTCCGGGGCGGAGACCTCCAGGCCGGCGGCGCGCAGGCGGTCCACCGCGAGCGTGGCGCGGGCGGCCAGGTCGGCGCGGAGGGCGTCGCCGTCGCGGGCCAGCCCCACGGCGGCGTGCACCCCGGCGGCCACGGCCGGCGGCAGGGCGGTGTCGTAGATGAAGGTCCGCGCGGTCTCCACCAGGTGCCGGACGAACTCGGCCGGACCGGCCACCACCCCGCCGGCACCGCCGAGCGCCTTGGACAGGGTGGCGGTGACCACCACGTCCGGCTCGCCGGTCAGCCCGGCGGCGGCCACCCCACCGGCCCCGTCCGGGCCGACGACCCCGAGCGCGTGCGCGTCGTCGACCAGCAGCAGCGCCCCGTGCGCGCGGGCGGCCGCGTGCAGCCGGGCCAGTGGCGCCAGGTCACCGTCGACGGAGAAGACCGACTCGGTGACCACCACCGCCGGCCGGTCGGGTGCTGCGGCCAGGGCCGCCGCGACCGCGTCGACGTCGGCGTGCGGGGTCACCACGGTCTCCGCGCCGGAGATCCGGCACCCGTCGATCAGGCTGGCGTGGTTGTGCGCGTCGGAGACCAGCAGCGTGCGGGGGCGCACCAGCGCCCGGACCGCGCCGAGGTTCGCGAGATACCCCGAGGAGAAGACCAGCGCCCGCTCGGTGCCGATCCAGTCGGCGAGGACGTCCTCCAGCGCGTGGTGGGCGTCGGTGGAGCCGCGGACCAGTCGTGACCCGGTCGCACCGAGCCCGTACTCGGAGAGCGCCTTCGCCGCCGCGGCGACCACCTCGGGGTGCGCGGACAGGCCCAGGTAGTCGTTGCCGGCCAGGTCCACCACGGCGTCGTCGGCGGTACGCGGACGCAGCCGACGGGTCAACCCCGCCTTCGCCCGCAGGTCGGCGCGGCGTGCCAGGGCCGCCAGCCAGTCCGCCACCACCACGCCCCTCCCCCGCCGGTTTCCACCGTCAGGCGTCGTCGCCCGGTCGCACGTCGTCGCCCCGGGCGCTTCCGCCGGGCGAAGTTACCACCCGTGCGGGCCGCCCCGGCGTGGCGCGGTACGGCTCGCCGGAGGTCACCGGGACGAGACCGCACGCGTTTCCGCCCGTCGGACGGCCTTGTAGGGTACGTGCCATGCCAGAGATCCTCGACCAGGCCCGTACCCAGGTGCTGGAGGGTGGCGTCGGCCTGGACCAGGCCGGTGTCCTCGCGGTGCTCAACCTGCCCGACGAGCACCTGACCGCCACGCTCCAGCTCGCCCACGACGTGCGGATGCGCTGGTGCGGCCCGGAGGTCGAGGTCGAGGGCATCGTCTCGCTGAAGACCGGCGGCTGCCCCGAGGACTGCCACTTCTGCTCGCAGTCCGGCCTGTTCACCTCGCCGGTGCGGTCGGTCTGGCTGGACATCCCGTCGCTGGTCGAGGCTGCCAAGCAGACCGCCGCGACCGGGGCGACCGAGTTCTGCATCGTGGCCGCCGTCCGCGGACCGGACGCCCGACTGATGAAGCAGATGCGCGAGGGCGTCGCCGCGATCAAGGCCGAGGTCGACATCCAGGTCGCCGCCTCGCTCGGCATGCTCAGCCAGGAGCAGGTCGACGAACTGGTCGAGATGGGTGTGCACCGGTACAACCACAACCTGGAGACCTGCCGGTCGTACTTCCCGAACGTGGTCACCACGCACTCCTGGGAGGAGCGCTGGGAGACGCTGCGGATGGTGCGCGAATCCGGCATGGAGGTCTGCTGCGGGGGCATCCTCGGGCTCGGCGAGACCGTCGAGCAGCGCGCCGAGTTCGCCGCCCAGCTCGCCGAACTGAACCCGCACGAGGTGCCGCTGAACTTCCTCAACCCCCGGCCGGGCACCCCGCTCGGCGACCGCCCGGTGGTCGAGGGCAAGGACGCGCTGCGCGCCATCGCCGCGTTCCGGCTGGCCATGCCGCGCACCATCCTGCGGTACGCGGGCGGCCGGGAGATCACCCTCGGTGACCTGGGCACCCGCGACGGTCTGCTCGGCGGCATCAACGCGGTGATCGTCGGCAACTACCTGACCACCCTCGGTCGACCGGCCACCGACGACCTCAAGCTGCTCGACGACCTCAAGATGCCGGTCAAGGCGCTGTCGGCGACGCTGTGATGCCGATGGGCGAGCTGGTCGGGACGTGGTGCGACCGCTGCGGCGAGGCCGTGGCGGTCGGCGACCACCAGGGCTGCGCGGCGGCCCGCACCCTGGAGCCGCCCCGATACTGCGCCGGATGCCGACGCCGGATGAAGGTGCAGGTGCTGCCGGTCGGCTGGTCCGCCACCTGCGTCGAGCACGGCGAACAGCGAGGCTGAGGCATGACCTTGCGCGGACAGGCGGTGACCCTGCGGCCGGCGAGCGCCGCCGACGTGCCCACGCTCGCCGCCATCCGCGCCGAGCCCGAGGTGCGTCGCTGGTGGCGCGGTGACGACGACCTGACCGCCACCGTCGAGGCCGACCTCGCCGACGACGACCTGGAGGTGTACGTCGTCGAGCACGACGACCGGGTGGTCGGCGCGATCCAGTGGTACGCCGAGAACGACCCCGACTACCGCCACGCCGGGCTGGACATCTTCCTCGACCCGTCGGTACGCGGCCAGGGCCTCGCCGGGGACGCCATCCGCACCCTGGTCCGGCACCTGATCGACGCCCACGGCCACCACCGCTTCGCCATCGACCCGGCGGCGGCCAACACCGCAGCGATCCGCGCGTACGCGAAGGTCGGCTTCCGCACCGTCGGCATCCTGCGTCGCTACGAACGCGGCGCCGACGGCCGCTGGCACGACGGCCTCCTGATGGACCTGCTCGCCGACGAACTCCGCTGACCTTCCCCGGACCGCGACACTCGCGCTCCCAGTGGGTGCGGCGGGTGTGATGTAAGGAAGGGTCCCCTGCTAACGCCTCGTGTATAGCAGGGGACCCTTCCTAACATCCCCGCCGTCGCAGCGCCGGAAATCCGGTGGCGCCCCGCCGATCGGGTGCCCAGAGTCGGACGATGCCCGTTCCCGATGATCGTCCCGACACCCTGGAGTGGTTGGCCTTCGCACAGGCCGGAGTCCTCACCACCGCCCAGGCGCTGACCGTACTGACCGAGGGCACGCTACGGGGGCTCGTCCGTTCCCGCCGATGGCGCTCCGTCGGCCGTGGACTGCTGCTCTCCGGCAACGGCCGACTCACCCGGACCCAACAACTCTGGGTGGCCGTCCTGGCCTGCGGACGGGGCGCGGTCCTCGCCGGTCCCACCGCAGCTACCGAGGCCGGAGTACGCGGCCTGCGGCCCGAGCCGCTGCACGTCCTCGTACCGTCGACCCGCCGGTCCGGGCGTACCACCCTGCGCCGACTGCCGCTCGACATGGCCGCCGTGGTGATGCACCGGACGTCGCTGCTGCCCGCCGACCACCTTCAGGTCGGCCGGCCGCCCCGGACCAGCACGGCACGTGCCCTGGTGGACGCGGCGAGCTGGGCACCTTCGACCCGCGCGGCGCAGGAGGTGCTGGCAGCCGGGTGCCAGCAGAGACGGGTACTGCCCGAGGAGATCACCGCCGTGCTCGACGTCCTGCCCCGGGCACCACGGCGACGACTGATCCGGCAGACCGTCGACGACATCGCCGGTGGCGCGCAGGCGCTCAGCGAGATCGACTTCGTCCGGCTCTGCCGCCGCGCCGGGCTGCCGGCACCGGACCTACAGGAGCGACGAACCGACACCACCGGTCGTACGCGCTGGCTGGACGCGTACTGGCGCGAGTGGCGGATCCACGTGGAGATCGACGGGGCGCACCACATGGACGTACGCCAGTGGGCGGCGGACATGCAGCGGCAGAACGACGTGTGGACGACGGGTGATCGCATCCTGCGCTTTCCCTCCTGGCTGGTACGCGCTCACCCCGACCAGGTCGCCGACACGGTCCGCCGCACCCTCGTCGCCGCCGGTTGGCGACCGGACTCGTGAATCGTGGACAGTTGCCGTCACTGTCGAACGGAACCTGTCCACGATCGCCGGACACGCTGCACGGTAAGCGCGAGGTACCGCGTCCTGCGAACGGACGGAGCGGACGCGGTTAGCAGGTACGGGCCGGAGCGGACCCGGACGGAGCGGACCCGGTTGGCGGGTATGTGCCGGGGTGGATCGGGTGGTGACGGCGAGAACGGCCGCCGGAGGGACACCGGCGGCCGTTCTCGGGTGGTTGGTCATCGGGTCTCACCCCGACCAGCCGGAGGAGATGGCACAAGCTTGCCTGCGGATGGGGCCCACCGATCTCAGGCGAACGGTCCGACCTGGGCGGACGGGCGGGTCTCGTGTCCGGACGTGGGGGTGGAATCAGGGACCGCCAGCGGCGTGTCGGTGTAACGCGATTCGGGCCGCCGACGCTACCCCCACCGGCCCAGACTCGCCTGCGCCCCGGCGCCTGCCGACTGCACCCCGACGAGACGCGCGCGCCGTTCCGGATCGGCCTTCCCGGAACGCTCGCTCCTGTCGTGCCGCTCGGCCTTCCCAAACCGGTGAGCGCCAGATTACATTGCTACTCATCCATGGGAGCGCTCCCGGGCCTGCTGGAGCCACTCTGCCACCACCGCCGGCAGCCGTCCACCCCGACGTGTCCGCGTCGACGCTGCCTGCCCCGTACGACAGGAGCAGCCGCATGCACCACATCAGACGGCCGGGCCGCGCTCGCGGCGACGATCCCGGCCGACGCGACCACTGGTCGCGTCGTCTCCGCAGCGCCGGCACGGTCCTCGCCGCCGGACTGGCGCTGGCGGTCGGCGTACCGGCGGCCGGCGTCGCCGCCCCGACCGACGCCACCCCAGCCAACGCCACACCGAACACCACCAGCGACGCCGCCGCGCCGGCGTTCAACTACGCGGAGGCGTTGCAGAAGTCGCTGCTGTTCTACGAGGCGCAGCAGTCCGGGAAGCTGCCGGACTGGAACCGGGTCTCCTGGCGTGACGACTCGGCGTTGCGGGACGGCGCGGACGTGGGGATCGACCTCACCGGTGGCTGGTACGACGCCGGTGACCACGTGAAGTTCGGCTTCCCGATGGCGTTCAGCACCACGATGCTGGCGTGGGGCGCGGTCGAGTACCGGGCCGGGTACGTGGCGTCGGGCCAGCTCACCCACCTGTTGAACAATCTGCGGTTCGTCAACGACTACTTCGTCAAGGCGCATCCCTCGCCGAACGTGCTGTACGGGCAGGTCGGCAAGGGCGACGACGACCACAAGTGGTGGGGTCCGGCCGAGGTGATGCCGATGGCGCGGCCCGCGTACAAGATCGATGCGAGCTGTGGCGGCGCGGACCTGGCGGGTGAGACGGCGGCGGCGATGGCCGCGTCGTCCATGGTGTTCCGGCCGACCGACGCCGCGTACGCCGACAAGCTGCTCACCCACGCGCGGCAGCTCTACACGTTCGCCGACACGGTGCGTAAGAGCTACCACGAGTGCATCACGGACGCGACCAGCTTCTACCGGTCGTGGAGCGGCTACCAGGACGAGCTGGTGTGGGGTGCCATCTGGCTGTACCGGGCGACCGGCGACGCCACGTACCTCGCCAAGGCGGAGAGCGAGTACGACAAGCTCGGCACCGAGCCGCAGACCACCACCCGTTCCTACAAGTGGACGGTGGCCTGGGACAACAAGCAGTTCGGCGCGTACGTGCTGCTGGCCAACCTGACCGGGAAGCAGCGCTACGTCGACGACGCCAACCGGTGGTTGGACTTCTGGACCGTCGGCGTGAACGGGGAACGGATCCGCTACTCCCCCGGCGGAATGGCGGTGCTCGACTCCTGGGGCGCGTTGCGGTACGCGGCCAACACCGCGTTCGCCGCGCTGGTCTACAGCGACAAGACCACCGACGCGACCCGCAAGGTCCGCTACCACGACTTCGCCGTCCGGCAGATCAACTACGCGCTCGGCGACAACCCGCGCAACTCCAGCTACGTGGTCGGCTTCGGCACCAACCCGCCGAAGAACCCGCACCACCGCACCGCGCACGGCTCCTGGTGGGACAGCATGACCGTACCCACGGAGACCCGGCACACCCTCTTCGGCGCGCTGGTCGGCGGGCCGTCGTCGCCGAACGACGCGTACACCGACAACCGGTCGGACTACGTGATGAACGAGGTCGCGACCGACTACAACGCCGGTTTCACCTCCGCGCTGGCCCGGCTCTCCCAGGAGTACGGGGGTACGCCGCTGGCCGGCTTCCCGGGTGTCGAGCGGCCCGACATCGACGAGCTGACCGTGGAGACCACGGTGATGCAGAACGAGACCCGGGCCACCGGTCTCAAGGTGATGATCTACAACAAGTCGGCGTTCCCGGCGCGGGCGTTGACCGACGCGAAGTTCCGCTACTACTTCCGCCCGGACGGCACCGGTCCGGTGCAGGTCACCCCCGGTTACACCCAGGGCTGCCCGGCGCCGAGCACTGCCAAGCAGGCCGGTGGTGACCTCTGGTACGTGGAGGTCGACTGCACCGGCCAGACCATCGCGCCGGCCGGTCAGTCGCAGCACCGGATGGAGGTGCAGTTCAAGGTCGGCGTGCCCGAGGGCGGCACCTGGAACACCGGCAACGACCCGTCGTTCCAGGCCACCGCCGGACCGAACCGCAACGTGCCGTTGTACGCGGGCGGGGTCCGGGTGTGGGGCGTCGAGCCCACGGGTGACACCGACCCGCCGCCGCCGGACCCGGACGACACCGTCGCGCCGACCGCTCCCGGTGCGGTGACCGTCTCCGGAATCACCGCGACCGGAGCCACGCTGACGTGGGGTGCCGCCACCGACAACGTGGGCGTCACCGGGTACCGGATCTACCGGGACGACGTGCTGGTCACCACCGTCACCGGCACCACGTACGCGGCGACCGGGCTGACCGCGCAGACCACGTACCGCTTCCACGTGGTGGCCGTTGACGCGGGCGGCAACGTCTCGCCGCCCACCGCGAAGGTCTCGGTGACCACCTCGGCGCCGTTGCCGACGATGCCCTGCCGGGTCACCTACGGCACCAACGACTGGGGCACCGGGTTCACCGCGAACATCACCATCGCGAACACCGGCACCTCGACCATCAACGGCTGGACGCTGGCGTTCACCTTCCCAAACACCGGCCAACGGGTCGGTCAGGGTTGGGGGGCGACCTTCCAGCAGACCGGCGCGTCGGTGACCGCGACAAGCCTGTCCTACAACGGCACTCTCGCGCCGGGCGCGTCCACGAGCATCGGTTTCAACGGTACGCACACCGGCAGCAACCCCCGACCGACTGGCTTCACGGTCAACGGGGCCACCTGCACCGTCGCCTGATCCGAGGGGGCGGTGCGGCCAGGCACCTCGCTCTGGCCGCACCGCCCCTCCGTCACGCGGAATCGCCCCGGTCGGTTCACCATCAGTGCAGATTGTGTGAACATCCATAAGATCCACCCGCACGCCGCCCGCTCCCGTACCCATCGGCACCCCTGTCGACCTGGGAAAAGGAGCTGAACAATGAGCGGACGACACCGTCGGACACGCCGGACACGCCTGCTGGCCCTGGTGGCGGTCGGGGTGGTGGCCCTCGCCGGGCTGGCGGTCGCCCCGATGACCTTCGCCGCCGAGGCACCCCGCAACACCTGCCCCGACCTGGAGGTCATCGGCGCACGCGGCACCACCGAACGCCCCGGCCTCGGCATCGTGCTGACGCCGCTGGCCCGGCAGATCACCCGGGACCTACCGCAGACCGTCCGCACCACCCCGCTGGACTACCCGGCCTCCGGCAACTACGTCGCCAGCGTGCGACAGGGCGTCGCCGAGGTGCAGCGGGTGATGACCGCGACCGCCGCGCAGTGCCCCAATACCCGGTTCGTTCTAATGGGCTACTCCCAGGGCGCCGACGTGATGGGCGACGCGCTGGCCGGCACCGGCAGTCGTGCCGGTCTCTCCGCCGACCTCGGCGCGCGGGTCTCCTCCGTCCTCCTCTTCGGCGACCCCTCCTTCACCGCCGGTGAACCCTTCAACGTCACCGACGGTCGACGCTCCGGCATCTTCCCCCGAGGCGCGGGCCGGCTGAACGGCTTCGCCGATCGCATCCAGTCGTACTGCAACGCCAACGACCGCTTCTGCCAGGGCGGATTCAGCTTCGCCGCACACGTCAACTACCAGGGCTTCCACACCCGGGCCACCCGCTTCGCCGCCACCCGCGCCACCGCCGACGTACCCCGCTGACTTCGCGGCTTGTTCCATCTGCGGGCGCGGCTGCGGCGCTCCCCCCGACGCGGCACTGCGGAAACGGCACTGCGGGCGCGGGTCCCGGCGGCGGCTGCGGCGCGGGGCCGGGCGCAGCGCAGGGCTTGCGGCGGCTGCGGCGTCGCAGGGCCGGCGGCGACCCGTGCTGCGGCGGCGGCAATCTTGGACGGTTTCCGTTAGGAGCTAACGGAAACCGTCCAAGATAGACGGCCGCACCGCACGATCACGGCGGGGTGTTCGGGTGTGCGGGGATGGGATGAGCACGAGTCGCCGCAGCCCGGCGGGCATCACGAACAGATGCCGCGTCTCGACCGCGTCCCCGTGCCGGTCGAGCTGGTAACACCGGATCCAGGTCCAGCCGTACGGCGGATGCCAGTCGGCCTGCTCGCGGACGACCCGCACCGCGATCGGCGTGCGAAACTGCGGGCTCGCGTCGCGGGTCAGCAGGTACACACCGGGCTCGACCACCGGCGTCCCGTCCGGCCGCCGCCGCTCACCAAGCACGACGCGGCACGACCACGGCCTGGTCCACCCGCACCCGGGCGTACCGGCGACGGACCTGCAGCGTCCCGTCACCCTGCACCGCATGCCCGCTCACCTCGGCCCACACGTGGCCGTCCGCCTGCTGCGCGCGGCCGATCACCTCAGCCACATAGAGCAGCAGCTCTCCCACCCCGGGCAGGTACGCACCCTCCGGCACCCGGATCACATCCCCCACCGCCACGGTGCCGAGTGCCTCTCCGCCGAGCACGGCGGCAAACGACCGCACAGCTGAACATTCATCGGTGGGCGTCGGCCAGCGCGACGGCGGGACATTGTTCGTCGCTCGCGGTGTGGACACGGAAGCCTCCCTCGTCGTCTCGGTGGACCGGGGGTCGCCGCGGATGCTCGCCCGGCGGCGACCCCCGGGACGAACGCGCCCGCCGGGCCAGGGGGATTGGCCTCCACCGAACGCGCCATCTGAACAAGACCTTGCCAAGGGTTGCGGGGCAGTTACACCGCGTAGGAGTCTGTACCGAAGACATTCCGGACGATGTGTTTGGAGCAGGGGATGAATCGGGCCGTTCAGCTTGCGATGGCAGCGGCTGGGGAGACTGCCGACAGCCTCGCAGCTCAGATCGGGGTAGATCCGAAAACCGCTGCGCGATGGGTCAGCCAGGGACGTGTTCCGCAGATGCGTCATCGTGCCCGCGTGGCAGAGATCCTGCGAAGGGACATGGAGGACCTTTGGCCGGACGCGCAGCGACGTAAGGAGCCCGCGTGGTTTCTGCCGTGGACGCAGGTCGAGCGGGAGGCCACCGGACTCCGCTGTTACGAGTCGTCGGTGATCCCGGGGCTGCTGCAAACCGAGGACTACGCCCGGGCCGTGATCGCCTCCGGGCCACTGACGGCCGACGCCGAAAGCCTCGTCGCACTCAGGATGGAGCGGCAGGCAGCGGTGTTCGACCGACCCCGACCACCGCTGGCGGTCTTCGTCATCGACGAAGCCGCGTTACGTCGGGGCGCACCGGAGATCATGGGACCGCAACTCGACCACCTGATCTCCATGGCACAACGGCCGAACGTCATGGTGCATGTCATTCCACTGACGGCCGGTCTACATCCGGGCCAGGCCGGACCCTTCGTGATCGCCACGACGGCAGACGGAGACGACGTCGGTTATCTGGACGATCAAGCCCAGGGCCGCATCACCAATGATGTTGCTCCACTCTGGGCCGTCTGGGATACCGTGAGGTCGGTGGCGCTTCCGCGCGACCAGTCCATCGAGTTTCTGAGAGCGCGGGCATGGCTGACCTGACCGGCGCCCACTGGCGCACAAGCACTCGTAGCAGTTCCAACGGCGGGAACTGCGTGGAAGTCGCCGACAACGTGCCCGGCATCGTCGGCGTCCGGGACTCCAAGGACCCGGGCGGTCCCGCCCTGGCCTTCGATCCCACCGCTTGGCAGGCGTTCGTCTCCCAACTCGCCAAACAAGCCTGACCAAACGTTCCGGACATCTTTAGAGCGCTCGCCCCACTGGGGCCGGGCGCTCTCACCGTCCCCAGCAGCTGCCCCGACACACCCCCGTCAGCCACAGTCCTCGCCGATCATGGAGTTGTGGCATCGACAAAAAGGGGCGTTTCATCAGACAACAGGCGCCACAACTCCATGATCGACGCAGCAAAGCACGCGACGCGGTAACGCGCGCCACGCAGCACAGCACGCGACGCCGTGCAGCGCGCGACACGGCAAGGGCGCGCTGCACGGCAAGGGCGCGCGACACGGCAGGGCACGTGGCACAGCGCGAGAGACGGCAAGAGGGCGGTGGGCGGGGCTCCCGCATCGGGAGCCCCGCCCACCTCACCGTCCTCCGCACCGGAGGTCGGTCGTCTGTGCTGTCAGCCGGCGCGTTCCGTCGCCGCCGACACCTCGGCCCCGAGGGGCACGGTCATGGTGAGCAGGGATCCGTCGCGTTCGGCGATCGTGGGTCGGGCCAGCCGACGCAGGGTACGCAGCATGGGCGTGTTGTCCGCCTGGATGTGCAGCACCATTGCCGCGTACCCGGCGGACTCGGCCTGCCGGGTCAACCGGCGCAGCAGGGTCGAGCCGAGGCCGCGCCGCTGCCAGTCGTCGCGGACCAGCAGGGCCAGTTCGGCCTCGTCGCCCTCGGCGAGCAGGTTCGCCATCGCGACGACCGACTCCGCCGCCCCGTCGGAGCCGGTCGTCGCGGCGATCAGGGTCTGCCCGCGCGCCGGTTCCAGGAGCTGACGCAGGCGGGCCGGGGTGGGCAGGCAGGCCCCGCCCAGGTAGCGGCGTTGGCGGGTGTCCGCCGAGCACGCCTCGTGTAGTTCGGTCACGGCCGCCAGGTCGTCGGCGACGGCGGGGCGTACGGTCAGCTCGGCGCCGTCCGGCAGGACCACGGTGACCTGCTCGGCGGTGCGGCGGGCCGCGGTGGCGCCCAGCTCCAGCAGGGCCTGGGCGCGGGCGTACTCGGCGGGGGTGAAGCTCGGCGCGGCCCGGCGCAGCAGGTAGGAGCCGCCGTTCGGGTCGGCCAGCAGCATCGTCGCCTCGTCGACCCCGGCGCGCGTCACGGCGAGTGCCGGACGCCAGGTCACCTCGTCCGCGCCGAGCAGGGCGCGCAGCACCTCGCCGGTCGCGTCCGGGTCGTGGACCAGCCGGGTGGCCAACCCGAGTACGCGGGTCGGCTGGTCCGCCAGGCCACGCGCCTCGCTGCGCGCCACCCAGCAGTCCCGCCCCCTGCCCCGTTCCACGGCGGCGATCAGACCCGCCTCGTCGAGGGTGTCCGGCGCGTCCACGAGGAAGTCGTCGACAGCGCCACGTTCGGTGGTGTGCACCTGCACGGTGAGGATGTTGACTCCACGCAGCGCGAGGCTCGCCGTGAGCACCGACAGGTAGCCCGGCCGGTCGTCCACGGTGGCCCGGATCCGCCACAGCGTCATGGTCGCCTCCTTTCACCTGTCACCCTGGCCTGCGGCTGTTGCGGGCCGGTTGCCCGACCGTGTCCGGCTGCCACGGGCTCTGCGGTCTGCGTCACACCAGGTCGCGGGCCGGTCAGGGGTTGGCGGTGACGGCCGGGGAGCCGACCAGGTCGAGCCGGTCGCCGAGGATCACCGCGCTGGCCCGGACCAGTTGGGCGAGCCGGTCGACCTCGGTGCTGTGGAAGGCGGCCGGGGTCAACGTCTCGTTGTGCTCGCGGGAGACCACCAGGACCAGCCCGGCGCGACCGAACGGCGCGACCGCGAAGTGACTGCCGTCGGGCATGGTCATCGACCGGGCGCGCAGCGGGGTCACCTCCGGCAGCCGGGGCGGCACCGGCGTACGCCAGCTCGCGTGCCCGACCGTCGCCCCGCCGCCTCCGGTGCGGGAGGCCCAGTCGACCGGTACGACCGCGGCCACGGACCACTCGGCGGCGAGCAGTCCGGGTACCGCGTCGACCAGAGTGGCCAGCCCGTCGGCCGGGTTGGCGGCGACCTGGGCCAGCAACTCGGCGTCCTGCCCGGTGGTGGTGGGCGCGCCGATCGCCCGCCACACCCCGTCGACGCGTACGCCCGGGATCGCGGCCAGGCCCGCCAGCAACCGTTCCACCCGGGCGGCGCCCGGCCAGACCACGGTGAAGTCGTCGACCGCCCGCCCGCCGAGCCGTTCCAGGACGACCACCTGGACGATGTCCGCGCCCGAGACACCGAGGGTGCGGGCCACCTGGCCGAGCGTGCCCGGACGGTCCGGCAGGGTGACCCGTACGCGCAGCAACATCTGAACCCTCCGCTCGGCGGGCCGGCACAATGCCGGCAGGCTGAACCCGAGCCTGGCAGTTGACCATTTCGTCCCTGTTGCTGCGGCATGTCCCCTGGGCAAAACCTGACCTTGACAACCCGTCGGGGCTGCCATCAACTGTCCGAATGACCGATCCGGCTGCCCGTTCCCCCGCCGGTCTGGACCTGGACCGTCTCCGCGCGTACCTCGCGACGCATCGACCGGAGTCGACCGGGGCGCCGCTGCAGGCCGACCTGATCGCCGGTGGGCGGTCGAACCTCACCTACCTGGTCCGGGCCGGCGACCGTGACCTGGTGCTCCGGCGACCACCGCTCGGGCACGTGCTGGCCACCGCGCACGACATGACCCGCGAGTTCCGGGTGATCTCGGCGCTGGCCGCCACCGACGTGCCGGTCCCCCGCGCCCTGCTGCTCTGCGCCGACCCGGACGTGCTCGGCGCGCCGTTCTATCTGATGGAGCGCGTTCCCGGCGAGGTGTACCGGAGCCGCGAACAGACCGACCGACTCGGCGCGGGGCAGCGGCACGACCTGGCGATGGCGATGATGGACACCCTCGCCACCCTGCACACCGTCGACCCGGCGGCGGTCGGCCTGGCCGACTTCGGCCGCCCCGACGGCTACCTGGCCCGGCAGGTACGCCGCTGGGCCGGGCAGCTCGACCGGTCCCGCAGCCGACCGCTGCCCGACATCGACGAGCTGCGCGACCGGCTCGCCGCCACGGTCCCGGACAGCACCGGTACGGCCGGGATCGTGCACGGCGACTACCGGCTGGACAACCTGCTCGCCGCAGTCGACCCGGCGGCCGGGTCGATGAGCGTGACCGCCGTGCTGGACTGGGAGATGGCCACGCTCGGCGACCCGCTGGCCGATCTCGGGCTGCTGCTGACGTACTGGGACGTCCTGGGTGGCGGCGTCGCCGCCGTTGACAATCCGGTCGCCGACGGGCTCGGCCCGCGTGCCGGGTTCCCGACCGGCGCGGAGCTGATCGACCGGTACGCCGCCCGCAGCGACGTCGACGTCGGCCCGCTCGACTGGCACGTGGCACTGGGCTGCTTCAAACTCGCGGTGATCTGCGAGGGCATCCACTACCGGCACACCCTCGGGCAGACCCTCGGCGAGGGTTTCGACACCATCGGCGGCATAGTCGCCCCGCTGGTCGCCCGTGGGCTGGCCACGCTGAGGGAGGCATGATGCACTTCGGGTACGACGACCGCACCGAGCAGTTGCGCGGGGAGCTGACCGAGTTCCTGACCGACCACGTCTACCCGGCCGAGGCCGTCTACACCGCCGAGGTGGCCGCCGCCGGTGACCCGTGGGCCCGACCGCCGGTGCTGGCGAGGCTGAAGGACGAGGCCCGTCGGCGCGGCCTGTGGAACCTCTTCCTCCCCGATCCGCGACACGGTGCCGGGCTGACCAACCTCCAGTACGCGCCGCTGGCCGAGTTGACCGGCCGCAGCCCGCATCTGGCCCCGGAGGCACTCAACTGCGCCGCGCCGGACACCGGCAACATGGAGCTGCTGGCCGAGTTCGGCACCCCGGCCCAACAGGAACGGTGGCTCGGCCCGCTACTGGCCGGCGAGATCCGCTCGGCGTTCTGCATGACCGAACCCGACGTCGCCTCCTCCGACGCGACGAACATCGCCACCGCCATCCGCCGCGACGGCGACCACTACGTGATCGACGGCCGCAAGTGGTGGTCGTCCGGGGCGATGGACCCGGCCTGCGAGATCTTCATCGTGATGGGCAAGACCGACCCGGACGCCGACCGACACCGGCAGCAGAGCATGATCCTGGTCCCCCGGAACACCCCCGGGGTCACGGTCCGCCGGGGGATGACCGTCTTCGGCTTCAGCGACGCCCCGCACGGCGGCCACGCCGAGATCGACTTCGACGGCGTACGGGTCCCGGCGGAGAACCTCGTGGGCGCCGAGGGCACCGGGTTCGCCATCGCCCAGGCCCGGCTCGGCCCCGGCCGCATCCACCACTGCATGCGCCTGATCGGCATGGCCGAACGGGCCCTGGAGCTGCTCTGCCGCCGGGCCGTCGACCGGGTGGCCTTCGGCCGCCCCCTGGCCGAGCAGGGCGTGGTGCGGGAGTGGATCGCCGAGTCCCGGGTCCGCATCGAGCAGGCCCGCCTGCTGGTGCTCAAGACCGCCTGGCTGATGGACACCGTCGGCAACAAGGGCGCGCACACCGAGATCCAGGCCATCAAGATCGCCACACCGGCGATGGCCGAGTGGGTGATCGACAAGGCGATCCAGACGTACGGCGCAGCCGGCGTCAGCCAGGACACTCCCCTGGCCGCACTCTGGACCCACGCCCGTACGCTCCGCCTCGCCGACGGCCCCGACGAGGTGCACCGCGCCAGCCTCGCCAAGCGCGAGCTACGCCGCTGGACCCACCCCGCCTGACCACGCCCGCCACGAACGGCGGGCGTCCCTGCCTCTGGGCTGCCGTCCGACCAGAACGAGAACTACCACCATGATCAGGGCGAATACGCCGATCGAGGTGACCTCGACCGCGAGCACCCACGGACGAGGTTCGATGAGGTCGTTGAGCAGTCCATAGAGTTCGGCGGTGGAGGCGATGGCGAGAAGAGTCGCTGACGTGGTCAGGATGGTGTTCAGGCGTCGACGCCGGTGGGATTCGGCAGCGGCCAGCCGATCGTCGAAGGCGCGGAACAGCCCCGAGGCGACCTGGTACAGATCCTCAGCCTCCTGAATCCGACTCAACAAGGAACGTTCGTACGCGGCAAGACCAGCCGCCTCGTACAGGCGGTCGAAATAGGAACGCCTGATCAGGTCACGCAAGAGGGTAGGGGAATTGATTCCGTTGAGCTTGGCCCGGACGTCACTCGTGACCAGTCTGAGGTCCGCATACCGCTGTTCGAGTGACAAGATGGTGTGCTGCAGTGCGCTTCTCTCCTGGACCGTCGACATCGGCGCCTCCTGAAGAAGCCGTCGGGCCGTGTCGAGTTGGTTCCGCGCCTGCCGGATGTATTCGGTGATCTCAGCAGTCCAGCCGAGCAGTACGCCAGGAAGCGTGGCGATGAACTCGGCTTGAGCGCTGTAGCTGAGGGCCATCCAGTCCGGCGTCTCTGGCGCCGACACCACTGTGGTGTTCGCCGTACGCAAGACGATGTCACCGTCGTATCCGTAGTCGCCGAGGATGTCGGTGACATGCGGCGACGGGCGATAACGCACCCACTCCTCCAGTGTCACGGCATCCCGGCCAACGGGGCTGACGAATAGGCTGCTGCCCACGATGGCGGCATCACGGATCTCGGATCCGCATGCATGTCGGGCTGTTCCGTCGGCCTGGATGACCCGAAGGGAATGAACCACCAACAACGAGTGACTCAGTGCCACCGCCGTGGCCGCAGCGCGCTGGACAACATCGTCGAAGGACTGGTCCGCCGATGGGTCGTCATTCAGCCCGTTGAGGAATTCCGTGATCACCTCTTGGGCATACTCAGAGAGTCTGCTCCACGCCTCCGTGCGGTCCGAGGTCGCCAGGCGCACCTTCTCGCTGGCTCCCATCACGACCGATGGACGACGAAGCGCCTGGTTGACGAGGTGCACGTCCGCATCAACCAGAGCGCCCTCGATGCGGAGGCTGTGATTCCCGAGGCTGCTGATCCTCAGCGTGGCGATGAGGGTCGTCTGTGTCCTCGCGGCGTCTGTCATGGTGATCAACACCGGAGGCAGCGACACGTCCAGCACCCGATAGTCGGACTCCGCCCCCCAGTCGTCGCCGACCGCGTGATCCATGACCGCACTGATCGGTCGTCCGTGCACACGCACCGCTCGCTCTTCACAACGACTCCTGATCGCGCTGATCGGATCGGCACCGTACCCGGTCAACGCGCTCGATCCGCCCCGACGGGGCGTGAGCCGCACCCGGTCCAGCACAGCGCTGGGAATCGCGAACGGATAGATGTAGACGACCGTGGCGTCCTCGACGAAGAGGAAGTCACGGTTCACCCACTCGCGCATGATCCGCAGGTTGGCCGCGAGTGCTGCAAGGTCGCCGGACAGCCAGGCCCTCGCAGGGTGCCGACGCCTGGTCTGCTCTACCTTTTCGAGGAAGCCGGCCAACTCCTCGGCCAGAACCTCCCGGGGCTCGTGGACGCCCTGATCGCCGGTCCTCTTCCCGGCCAGAAGAAACTGACGCGTTGCCCGGGCACAAAAGACGAGGGTTTGATAGTAATCACGCGTCTCGTTGGCGTGCGCGGACAACCAGTCGGTCAACTCATCGCCGTCCCGAATCGACCGGATCCGGCAGATCTGATCGTCCATCGCTGCCACAATAGGTCGCGCCTGCTTCTCCACCTCGTCCACGCAGGAGGAATTGACAGCCCTACTGACTGCCATCCCCTGCGACACGAGCCGGATGTTCTCCAGCATGATCGAGGCCTGTTCCGTGATTGCTGCGGAAGGAGGACCGGATCCTAGACGGCGACTCTTGTCCGGAGAGTCCGGAAAACCCGCGCGCAACACCTCGGAGATCGTCCGCAGCACTCCACCCTGATCGGCATAGAGATCCCACATCTCATTGATTCGCGCGTAGAGGTACGAGACGAGCAACAAGAGGAGATCGGGTCGATCGGCAACGTGTCCGACCTGAGCGCGGAGGACGGCCCGTACGATCTCCGAATCGGGGGCCCGGCCAGTGAACAGGGCATCGAGATCAGCCAGGGCATGCCCGTGCCCCGTTCGCGACAGCAAGTCCTGGAGAGGGCGTGCGCTGTGGTGTGTGAATGCCTCCGTCAAGGCATCGGCTACCGCTGCAGGAGATGGGGTGCCGGTCTGCATCGAATGAAGCGTCGCCACGATGGAAGCCTCCAGCGCACACTCTGTCCGGGCCTGTCAGAGTAGGAGAGGCTGTCGACCAGCCGCGGCGGTCGGCTGAGCTGCCTTGCGATGCCCAGGTTCAGGCGGTGGCGCGTTCGACGAGTTGGGTGTCGAGCACGATGTGCGGGTCGGGGATCTCGTCGCCGCGGATGCGGGCCACCAGCAGACGGGCCATCTGCCGGCCCATCTCGTCGACCGGCTGGAACACCGAGGTGAGCGGCGGGTTGGCCTGCCGGGCGATGGGCGCGTCGTCGAAGCCGATCACGGCCACGTCCTCCGGTACGCGGCGGCCGGTGTCGCGCAGCGTCCGCATGGCGCCGAAGGCCATCAGGTCGGCGGCGACGAAGACCGCGTCCAGGTCGGGGCAGCGGTCCAGCAGTTGCCGCATCGCGGTCGACCCGCTCTCCTCGCTGAAGTCGCCGTACCCGATCAGGTCGGGGTTGACGCCGAAGCCGGCGGTGCGGACGGCGTCCCGGTAGCCGGCGAGCCGGGCCAGGCCGGCGCCCATGTCCTGCGGGCCGGCGATGGTGGCGATCCGGCGTCGTCCCCGGGCGGCGAGATACTCCACGGCCTGCCGCGCGCCACCGGCGTTGTCCACGTCGACGAAGGAGGCGGGCTGGGCCTCGGGGTGCAGCATCCGAGCCGGGCGTCCGCCCAGCACGGTGGGCAGGCCCCGTTCCTCCAGGAGGGTGGGCAGCGGGTCGGAGTCGTGCAGCGACAGCAGCAACACCCCGTCCACGTGCTGGTTGGTGAGGTGGTGCTCGACCCGTTCCCGCTCCAGCGGCGACTGGGCCATCGCCAGCCAGAGCTGCAACGGCGTCTCCAGCAGGACCGAGCTGATTCCGCGCACGATGCCGGCGAAGAACGGCTCGGCGAAGATGCGCTCACCGGACTCGCTGACCACGAGGGCCACCGAGTCGGTGCGTTGGGTCACCAGGGCGCGGGCCGCCCGGTTCGGCACGTACCCCAGTTCGGCGATTGCCTGCTGCACGGCGGCGCGGGCCTCGGGACTCACCTGGGGGGAGCCGTTGACCACGCGGGAGACCGTCCCGCGGCCGACTCCGGCGCGGGCGGCGACCGCGTCGAGGGTCGGGCGCCCGAGCGACCGGGTGCGCTGCGTTGTCATCGTCTGCTCCTCCGACATGGGCGGACCCGGCACCTGGTTCAGCGCTGGTGCCGGGCCACCCGTTACTGGCTGGCCGTCGCCTTATTGTGCGGCCAGACCGTTGCGTCGGATCACCTCCGCGTACCACCTGGCGCTGGACTTGGGGATGCGGGTCTGGCTGTCGTAGTCGACGTAGATCATCCCGAACCGCTTGGTATAACCCCAGGCCCATTCGAAATTATCCAACAGCGACCAGGCGAAGTATCCCCGTAGGGGCACGCCGGCGCTGATCGCCTCGTGCGAGGCGCGCAGGTGGGCGTCGAAGTACGCCAGCCGGTCGGCGTCGTCGACCTGGCCGTCGATCACCGCGTCGACGAACGCCGAGCCGTTCTCGGTGACGTAGAGCGGCAGGTCGGTGTACTCCTCGTGCACCCGGCGCAGGGTCTCGACCAGGCCGGGAGCATCGATCTCCCAGTTCATGTCGGTGACCGGGTAACCCCGGGTGACGAACCGGACGTTCTCGCTGCCCGGCCAGGTCGACGGGGCCCGCCAGTACTCCTCCGGGTCCTCGCCGGGCACCGGCGCGGCCACCACGTGCCGGCTGTAGTAGTTGATGCCGACCACGTCCAGCGGGCTGGAGATGATCTCCAGGTCACCGTCGTGGACGTGCCCGAAGTCGGTCACCTTCGCCAGGTCCGCGACCAGGTCCTCCGGGTACGACCCACGCAGGATCGGGTCCAGGAAGAAGCGGTTGGCCAGCCCGTCGATGCGCCGGGCCGCGTCCAGGTCCCCGGGCGTGTTGCTGGCCGGGGTCACCGGGTACAGGTTGACGGTCACGCCGAGCTCGGCGCTCGGGATGGCCGCGCGCAGCGCCTGGACGGCGAGCCCGTGGCCGAGCATCAGGTGGTGCCCGGCGCGGACCGCGTCCGCACCGTTCTGGCGGCCGGGCGCGTGCACGCCCGATCCGTAGCCGAGGAACGCCGAGCACCACGGCTCGTTGAGCGTCGTCCAGTACTTCACCCGGTCGCCCAACGCACCCGCCATGAGCTGCGCGTAGTCGGCGAACCGGGCGGCCGTGTCGCGGGCCGGCCAGCCACCGGCGTCCTCCAGCTCCTGGGGCAGGTCCCAGTGATAGAGGGTGAGCCACGGCTCGATGCCGTTGGCCAGCAGCTCGTCGACCAGCCGCTGATAGAAGTCCAACCCCTCGGCGTTTGCCGGGCCCGTGCCGCCCGGCTGCACCCGCGGCCACGACACCGAGAACCGGTACGACTTCAACCCCAGCTCGGCCATCAGGCGAACGTCGTCGCCGAGCCGGTGGTAGTGGTCGCAGGCGACGTCGCCGGTGTGCCCGGCGACCGTCCGGCCCTCGGTGTGGCTGAAGGTGTCCCAGATCGACGGGGTACGGCCACCCTCGCTCGCCGCGCCCTCGATCTGGTAGGCGGCGGTGGCCGCGCCCCAGAGGAAGTCGGACGGGAAGGTCAACGGCGCGCGTTCGTCGAGGACACCCACCGCGGGTGGGATGGCGGGGTTGCTCACGACTTGACAGCACCTTCCATGATGCCGCCGATGATCTGGCGGCCGAACAGGATGAAGACCAGGACCAGTGGCAGGGTGCCGACCGCCGTGGCGGCGAAGACCTGGGAGTAGTCGGTGTAGTAGGCGTACGAGAGGAAGGAGAGCGAGACCTGGAGGGTCGGGTTCTCCGGGGTGAGGATCGCGTACGGCCAGAGGAAGGAGTTCCACGTCTCCATGAAGGTCAACAGACCCAGGACGGCCGCCGCCGGACGCAGCGCGGGCAGCACGATGTTCCAGTAGATCCGGAACGTGCTGGCACCGTCGACCCGACCGGCCTCGATCAGCTCGTCGGAGATCGCCTGGCTGGCGTACTGCCGCATCATGAACACGCCGAACGCGCTGACCAGGAACGGCACGGTCACGGCGTACAGGGTGCCGAACCACCTCAACTCCTGCATCATGCCCCAGAGCGGGATGATGCCGAGCTGGGTCGGGATCATCATGGTGATGACGATCATCAGCAGCAGGATGTTGCGGCCCCGGAAACGCAGCTTCGCGAAGGCGAAGCCGGCCAGCGAGCCGGTGAGGACCACCGACAGGGTCACCACCGAGGAGACGATGACCGAGTTCATCAGACCGGTGAGGAAGTTGGCCGCGTCGTTGTCGAGCACGCGCCCGAAGTTGTCACCGAAGGCGCCACCCGGGGTGAGCGGCGGTGGTACGTCGTTGATCGAGTCCAGGGTGCGGGTCCCGATCACGATCATGTAGTAGAACGGGTAGATCGACAGCAGCGCCGCCATGACGAGCGCGATGTAGGTCAGCGGGCTGGTGCGCCACAGGCGCCGGGAAGCCGAGGTCACAGCTCTCTCCTCACTTGGCCGAACGGCGGACGAGTAGGAAGTTGAGCAGCGACATCAACGCGATGATCAGGAAGATCGCCCAGGCGACGGCGGCGCCGTAGCCAGCGGTGTTGAGGTTCTCGATGCCCTTCTCGTACATGTACATCGCCAGGGTCTGGAACTCCCGCTGGTTACCGCCGAGGATGCTGCCGTTGGCGAAGAGCAGCGGCTCGGTGAAGAGCTGCATGCCGCCGATCGTGGAGAGGATGATCACGAAGATCAGGGTGGGGCGGACCATCGGAATGGTGATCTGCCAGAACTGCCGCCACGGGCCGGCGCCGTCGATCGAGGCTGCCTCGTAGAGGTCCTTCGGGATGGCCTGCATCCCGGCGAGCAGGATCAGCGTGTTGTAACCGACCCAGCGCCAGTTGACCATGGTCGCGATCGCGGTCCAGGAGCTCCACCGCTGGCCGTCCCAGTCGATGTTGTCGACGCCGACGAAGCTGAGCACCCAGTTGATGAGGCCGAACTCCCGCTGGAACAGCATGCCGAAGACGATCGCGACGGCGGCCACCGAGACCACGTTCGGGATGAAGATCGCCAGCCGGAAGAAGGTCTTGGCGCGCAGCAGGGTGCTGTTGAGCAGGTTCGCCAGGAAGAGCGCGAGCAGCAACTGCGGGATGGTCGACAGCGCGAAGATGCCGAACGTGTTGAAGAGCGCGTTCCAGAAGTAGTCGTCCTTGATCAGGGCGGCGTAGTTGTCGAGCCCGATGAACGTCTGGTCGCCGATCATGTCCCAGTCGTGCAGGGACATCCAGGCGGTCCGCAGCATCGGGTACAACCCGAAGATGCCGAAGATCAGGAAGAACGGCGCGATGTAGAGGTACGGGGAGTACTTCAGATCCAGGCGGTTGAGCAGGAACCCGCGCCGACGCGGGGGCTCGGAGCCCGGTGGTGTGACGTTCGACGGGGGGGCCGTCGTGGCCGAGAGGCTCATGATTTTCCTTTCCCGGCGGGAGCCCTTCCGAGGGGGCCCGCGCGCAGGGTGCAACCCAGACGGGGACCGACCGGTGGCGCCCGGGGTAGTCCCCGGACGCCACCGGTGGGAAATCACTGTCAGAAGGCGCCCTGGATGGCGGCGTCCTTCACGAACTGCTCCCAGGCCTTGTCCTTGTTGGCCTGCCCGTTCTCGAACGACCGCAGGGCCGGCTCGAGCGCGTTCTCCTTGACCGCCTGGTGCTTCGGGCCGAGGTGGACCGGCTCGATCTTGGCGACGCTCTCACCGAAGATCTTGCCGGTCGGCGCGCCGCTGAAGTACTCGTTGGTGTAGCTGAGGAACGCCTCGTTCTTCAGCGCCTCCAGGTTGGTCGGCAGCGGGCCCTTCAGCTTGAAGGCGTCGACCTGGCTGGTGGCGTTGGTCAGGAACTCGGCGAGCTTCGCCGCCTCCTTCTGGTGCGCGCTCTGCTCCGGCACGGCCAGCCACGAGCCGCCCCAGTTGCCGCCGCCGCCCGGCACGGCCGCGACGTCCCACTTGCCCTTGTTGGCCTCACCCGAGTTGTCCGCGACGATGCCGAGCATCCAGGACGGGCAGAAGGTCGCCGCGAAGGTGCCCTGCTTGAAGCCGCCCGACCACTCCGGCGACCAGGTCGCCGCCTTGGCGGAGATGTCCGACATCGAGGTCGCGGTGTCCCACGCGGCCTTCACCGCGGGGCTGGAGTCCGCGATGATGTTGTTCTCCTTGTCGTAGAACAGGTCGCTGCCCTGCTGGAACAGCACACCGTTCGAGACCGCGGTGATCGAGTCGATGAACGCCTTGCCGGTCGCGTCCTTGTACTTCTTACCGGCCTGGTGGAAGCCGTTCCAGTCCGGCCAGAGCGCCGAGACCTGGTCGCGCTCGGTGGGCAGGCCGGCCGCCTGGAACAGGTCCTTGCGGTAGCAGACCGCGAGGCTGCCGACGTCGGTCGGCAGGCCGATCAGGCGACCGTCGGGAGCCTTGCCCAGCTCCCACTTCCACGGCAGGTACTCGGTGGAGTGGTCATCGACGAGCGGGGTGAGGTCGACCCAGTTGCGCGGGTTGGCCTTGAACTCGTTGAGGATGCCCTCCTCCAGCGCGGTGACGTCCGCCGCGCCCTTGCCGGTGGCCAGGTACCGGACCAGCTTCGGCCGGTACTCGCCGAGCTGCGCGGTCTTGCGCAGCTCGATCTTGATGCCACTCTGCTGCTCGTACTGCTTGACAAGCTCGTCGTAGCCCATCTCGCCGAAGGTGTCGACGACCAGCTTGGCGGGCTTGCCGCCCTCGCCGGTGTTGCTGTCGTCGCTACCGCAGGCTGCGAGACCGCCGACAGCGGTGACCGCCGCCAGCGCGCCTGCCGCCAGGCGGGTACGCCGCGTGGTGAGGCTCATCCTGACCCCTCTTTCAGTGGTGAGGCTGGTTTATGTGTGGTGGGGGGTGCCGCAGCGCCATCCGGTCCCGACCTGGTCAGTCGGGTTCGGGCGCTCGGGGCGGGACTGTGATCCACGCCATCTTGGGAACGCTCCCATGAGATTGCCGGGAGGTATCCGGAGTGTCAATAGCCCGCTGGGAGCGTTCCCAGATCGTTACCGCGAAAATGTTTACCCCGCGCTCCAATACGGACCGCGGGGCAGCTCAACGTGATCGCTGAGTAACGAATCAGCAGAGTCGGCGCAGCAGCGTGCTGACCCTACCCGGGTCGAACGCCTCCGGGTCGAATCCAGGACCCACCCATTCCCGCATCGCCCGGTGCTCCGGGTGGTCGGCGTCGCTCCAGGCGGCGAGCAGCAGCAGGTACCCCTGCGGACCGCCGACGTCCTCCGGCGGCCCGGCGCGCTCGCCGTCCAGGCAGGTCGGATAGCGCTCGTCCGGGTCGGCGGCGAAGGCGTCCTCCACCACCAGGTCGTGCTCCCACCAGTCGCCGAAGTCGTACGTGTAGTGGAACCGGCTGCCCTTGCCCACCGCCGCGTCCAGCCGTACGTCCAACTCGTCGTGCACGCTCAGCTCACCGTCGGGATCGGGTTCGCCGTACTGCACTCCGTCGATCTCGAACGAGTGCAGGTGGCAGTCGCGCCATCCCATCGTGTGCTGTACCACCCGGTGAACCCGGTCGAGCGTGTACCCACCGGGCACCAGGACCCGACGCCAGATCGTGGGACGCAGCCCGGACAGGGACATCCGCAGCGCGAAGATCTGACGTGACATGCTGCGTCATCCTTCCTCGGCATAGGCTGCCAACATGATCTGCCGAGCGTGCCGGACACGGCGGCACGACGACTGTCCGGGCCGGAACTGGTGCGACTGCCAGCACCGTACCCCTCGCCCCACCCCTCCGGTCACCGGTCCGGCCGGCGAATGACCGTCGGACTTCCGATCCACGCGCTCTGGCCGGACCCGTCACCCGGGCCGGTCGACGACGACGCGCTCACCGCGCTCTACCGGCGGGCCGACCGACCGCACCTGCGGATGAACTTCGTGACCAGTGTCGACGGCGCGGTCAGCCTCGACGACTACTCCGCCGGGCTCTCCGGCGAGCCCGACAAGCGGGTGTTCGGGCTGCTCCGGATGCTCTGCGACGCGCTGCTGGTGGCCGCCGGCACGCTGCGCCACGAGGGCTACCGGGCGATCCGGCTCGACGAGCGGCGTCGTGCCTGGCGGCGGGCGCACGGGCTGGCCGAGTACCCGACCCTGGTGGTGGTCTCCGGCAGTGGGCGGCTCGATCCGGCCCAGGCCGCCTTCGCCGACGCCCCGGTACGCCCCGTGGTGCTCACCCGGTCCGGCACCGTCCCGCCGCCCGGGCTGTCCACCGTGGCCGACGTGGTGCGCTGCGGCGACGACCGGGTCGACCTCGTCACCGGACTCGCCGAGATGCGGCGGCGCGGGCTCGACCAGGTGCTCTGCGAGGGTGGCCCGCACCTGTTCGGCGCGCTCACCGTGGACGACCTGGTCGACGAGGTCTGCCTGTCGGTCGCCCCGCTGCTCGCCGGTGCGGGCCCCGGCCGGATCACCGCCGGTGACCCGAGTCCCGCCCGCCACCTGCCGCTGCGACACGTCCTGCACGCCGCCGACGGCACCCTGCTGCTGCGCTACGCCCGAGGTTGACCCGACCGGCCGAGTTGCCGCAATCCGCCACGTAGTCGCCGGTCGGCTCACTACCGTGAACCGGGATCGGCAACTGCCGGGAGGCGGGGCGTTGGCACACGAGGTGGTCGAGCTACGGGTGCACGGCGTCTCCGGCACCTCGGCCGAGTTGCTGCTCGACCATCCCGTGGTGATCCGGGTGGCCGGTGACACCAACGCCGGCTTCTACCGCCCCCGTCCCGGGTTCGGGATCAGCGACCGGCCCAGCGGGATGCACGTGGAGGCGTACCGCTGGGGTGCGCTCACCGCGGGCGGCGCGGTGCGGACCCTGTCGCTGCTCTTCCTGCTGCCCTTCATGCTGGTCAACCTGGCGGTGTGGGCCCGGCCGCCGACCGGCGGCAGCGGCAGCCCCATCGGTCCGGTCTGCCGGCTGCTCGCCGCCACCCTGACCGCCGCGTTCGTGCTGTCCATCGTCGGCGTGACGGTGGACATCGTCGGCTGGCAGTGCACGCCCTACGAACCCTGCATCCGGAACCGTCCGTACCTGTCCTGGCTGTCGGACCTGCCGCTGGGACCACGCCTGGCGTTGCTCGCGTTGGTCCCGATCGGTGCGCTGCGGCTGCTCTGGTGGCTCGGCGAGCGCTCCGCACGGGTGTTCGAGGCGTTCCCGGCCGCGCGTGGTCACGACCGGGGCGGCGGCGGGGAGGACCGGATCGACAGTCCGGGCTTCTGGAACGACGCACTCGTGGTGCAGCGGCTGCGCGCCGTCCACCGGGCGGTCGGGCTGGGCACCCTGGACGCCATCCTGCTCGGCGCACAGATCCACATCCGGCCCACCCCGGTCGCGTACGTGCTGTTCGTGGCGACCTGGTTGCTGCTCGCCGCCTGCGTGATGCTGCTCGTGATGCCCGCTCGCCGGGTCGGCGACGGGCCGGGCCGGGGACCGGTGGACTTCCGGGGCATCCGCCCGGTGCGGCTGGCGGCCACCGGGCTCACCGTGCTGGCGCTGGTCTACACCGTGGTCCCGCTGGAGCCGGCTCCACCCCGGGAACAGCTTCCCGGGTACGAGGGGGCGGTGGCCGCGTTGATCGCGGTCCAGGCAGCCCTGCTGGCCGTGCTCACCGCCACCACGCTGCACCAGCGACGACACGGCGAGGGGAAGGGCACGTCCTGGTTGAGCGGCCTGGCCGCGCCGGTGTTCGCCGCAGCGGCGATCGCCGCCGCGTACGGGTTCTCCGCCGCCCTGGTCTACCGGGTCGCCGACTTCCTGGACCGGGGCGAGATCCCGAACCCGGCCCGGCCGAACCTGCCAGGCGCGCCACCGCTGGAACCACCCGTCTCCTACCGGTGGGCCGCGCTCGCCGGCCTGGTGGCGATCGTGGTGGTGGCCGCCACGACCATGTGGCGGGTGCTGAGCAGCCGGCGTCGACGACGTCGGATGGCCGAGGAGGTCGTGCGGCGGGACTTCCCCGACGTGCCGCCGGAGGCGGTCAACCGACGTCGGACCGTCCGCGAGGTGGTCGCCCGGGCCGCGATCGCCGAACAGCTCACCCCGGCCTTCATCGTGTTCCTGGTGCTCTCCTTGCTCGGCGTGGCCGTGGTGGGGCTCGACCTGATCGGCATCGGACCGTCCGAGCTGAGTCGGCGACTGATCGACACCGACGGCGAGGCGACCACGAACCTGGCCATCGCCACCGACGTCGGGATGTACGTGATCGGACTGATCGCCCTCGGCATCCTGGTGCTCGGGGTGCTCTCGTACCGGTCCGAGGAGACCCGCCGCACCGTGGCGGTGATCTGGGACCTGGGCACGTTCTGGCCGCGTACGGTGCACCCGTTCGCACCGCCCTGTTACGCCGAGCGGGCCGTGCCGGAGCTGGCCAAGCGGGTCACCGCGCTGACCACCCGGGGCGACGTGGTGCTCTCCGGGCACAGTCACGGTTCCGTCCTCGCCGCCGCCACGCTGCTCCAGTTGCCGGACTCGGTGCGGCAGCGGGTGGCGTTGCTGACCCACGGCAGCCCGCTGCACCGGCTCTACGCCCGCCTCTTCCCCGCCTTCCTCGGCGACGCGACCCTGCACGAACTGGGCGAACGGGTCGGCTGGCGGTGGGTGAACCTGTGGCGCGACACCGACCCGGTGGGCGGGCCGATCTTCTCCGCCCACCACCCGGGCGAGCGCCCGCGCGTGTCGGGGCCGGCCGGTACCGTCGACCGGCGGCTCCGCGATCCCCGCGCGGTCGTCGTCGACCCGGACGACACCGTCCCGCCGCCGATCGACCAGCACTGGCCGTTCCACACCGACCGGGGGTACGAAGCGGCCGTGCACGAGTTGGCCGGGCGGCTCGACCCGAGCGGGCAGCCGCCACGGCGACACCGGTAGCTCGTCCCGCCGGTAGCTCGTCCCGCCCACCGACACGCAGCGTCCACGGTCGGTCGCGGTACGCGCCGGGCGGGTGTGACCGGGGCGTGGTCTCCGCCGCGTCGCGTGGCGGCCTGTCGTACTCCTCCGGCAGGATGCAGGGCGTGTGTGCCGACCGCGACGACCAGCCGACCGGAGCTGCCTGATGACTGACCAGGAGATCTACAGTCCGGGCGAGATCGTCGGCCCGGTCGAGGGGGTCGGTCCGGGCGGGATCGACGGTCCGGGCGAGGGGGTCGGTCGGGTGCTCGGCACCGCCGACGCCACGCCGCTGCAGTTCTGGACGGCGGTCGCCCCCGGCAGCTACCTCCAGCTCGACGACGTGGTGGTGACCCGGCGGGAGCTGCCGGACCGCGAGCCGGTGACCATCGCCGGGGTGGTCACCCAGGTCCGCGCGCGACACGAGGGCGCGCAGTTCGACTCCGACGTGTTCGCCATCGCCGACGGCACGCTGCCGGCGCAGGTGCAGGAGGCCGCCGAGATCACCACCACCCGGGTGGACCCGGAGTTCTACGTGCCGCCGCACCCGGGCGCGGTGGTGCACCGGGCCGAGGGGGACGCCCGCGCCCGGGCGCTGCACTTCGACCGGATGGAGCGACGCGTCCCGATGGGCACCGGGCGCGACGGGGTGCCGGTCTATCTGAACGCCGACTTCCTCGACGGCACGCGCGGCGCACACGTGTCGATCTCCGGCATCTCCGGGGTGGCGACCAAGACCAGCTTCGCCACCTTCCTGCTCTACTCGGTGTTCCGCTCCGGCCAGCTCGGCGGGGACGCGGTCAACGCCAAGGCGCTGATCTTCAACGTCAAGGGCGAGGACCTGCTCTTCCTCGACCATCCGAACGTCCGGCTGGACGACGCCACCCGGGCCGCGTACGCCCGGCTCGGTCTGGTCGCCGACGCCTTCCCGGACGTGCGGGTGTACGCCCCGCCGAGGGTCGGCGACTCCTCCGGCACGCCGGACGTGCACAACCGACTGACCGGAGTGGACAGCTTCTACTGGACGCTGACCGAGTTCTGCGAGAAGCGCCTGCTGCCGTACGTCTTCGCGGACGCTGACGACGAACGGCAGCAGTACACGATGGTGGTCCACTCGGTCGCCGCCCACCTGGCCCGCTACGCCCAGCCCGCCGACGGCGGGGTCAGCATCGACGGGGTACGGCTGGGCACCTACGCCGACCTGGTAGACCACATCGTCGAGCAGCTCAGCGACGACGAGACGCGCAGCGACTGGGCGGGCAGCGCGGTGGGCCTGGGCACGGTGAACGCCTTCGCCCGACGACTCATCGGCAGCAAGAAGGACCTGTCCCGGCTGATCCGGGGCGACCTGGCGACCCGCCGCCCGCACTCCATCAACACCGCCGAGTCGGCCCAGGTCACCGTCGTCGACCTGCACAACCTGCCGGATCGCGCGCAGCGCTTCGTGGTCGGCGTGACCCTCAAGACCGAGTTCGACAACAAGGAGAAGCAGGGCGCCAAGCCTCTGCTGTTCGTGGTGCTCGACGAGCTGAACAAGTACGCCCCCCGCGAGGGCTCCTCCCCGATCAAGGAGGTGCTGCTCGACATCGCCGAGCGGGGCCGCTCGCTCGGGGTCATCCTGATCGGCGCGCAGCAGACCGCCAGCGAGGTGGAGCGGCGCATCGTCACCAACTCCGCGATCCGGGTGGTCGGCCGGCTCGACCCGGCCGAGGCGTCCCGCCCCGAGTACGGTTTCCTGCCCCCGGCACAACGGCAGCGGGCGCTGCTGGCCAAACCCGGCACGATGTTCGTCAACCAGCCGGACATCCCGGTGCCGCTCTGCCTGGAGTTCCCGTTCCCGGCCTGGGCGACCCGGGTCTCCGAGGCCGGTGCCACCCCGTCGCAGACGCTGCGCTCGATCACCCAGTCCGCCGACCCGTTCGCCGTGGTGGGTTCCGGTGGCGGCAGCGCCGACGACGACATCCCCTTCTAGACGACTTCCGCGCCACGAGGAGAGGGCTACCCGTGAAGATCCTGCACACCTCGGACTGGCACGTGGGCAAGGTCCTCAAGGGGCAGTCCCGGGCCGAGGAGCACAAGCAGGTGCTGGCCGGGGTCATCGACATCGCCCGCCAGGAACGGCCCGACCTGGTCGTCATCGCCGGCGACCTCTACGACACCGCCGCGCCGACGGCGGAGGCGACCCGCCTGGTCACCCGGGCGTTGACCGCGTTGCGCCGCACCGGCGCGGACGTGGTGGCGATCGGTGGCAACCACGACAACGGCGCGGCGCTGGACGCGCTGCGGCCGTGGGCCGAGGCCGCCGGCATCACGCTGCGCGGTGCGGTCCGCGAGGATCCGGCCGAGCACGTCGTCGACGGCACCACCGCTGACGGGGAACGCTGGCGGCTGGCCGCGCTGCCGTTCCTGTCCCAGCGGTACGCGATCCGCGCGGTGGAGATGTACGAGCTGACCGCCGCCGAGACCAACCAGACGTACGCCGACCACCTGGGCCGCATCCTCGCCCGGTTGACCGAGGGCTTCGACGAGCCGGACCGGGTGCACCTGGTCACCGCGCACCTGACCGTGGTGGGCGCGACCACCGGTGGTGGCGAACGGGACGCGCACACCGTGCTGGGGTACGCCGTGCCCGCCACGGTCTTCCCCGGCACCGCCCACTACGTGGCCCTGGGCCACCTGCACCGCGCCCAGCGGGTGCAGGGGCCGTGCCCGATCCGCTACAGCGGCGCCCCGTTGGCGGTGGACTTCGGCGAGCAGGAGAACGTGCCGTCGGTGACCCTGGTCGAGGTGACCGCGACGACTGCGGCACGGGTCCGGGAGGTGCCGGTGGCGGAGGCGACGGCGCTGCGCACGGTACGCGGCACGCTGACCCAGCTCGCCGGGATCACCCCGCCGGAGGGCTGGCTGCGGGTGTACGTCCGCGAGCAGCCCCGGGCCGGGCTGCGGGAGGAGGTGCAGGAGCTGCTCCCCCGCGCGTTGGAGATCCGCATCGACCCGGAGCTGGTGCCCGCGCCGGGCAGCGGCACCCGCGTCGCCCAGCGGGCCGGCCGGTCGCCCCGCCAACTCTTCGCCGACTACCTGGACAGCCGGGGGCACGCCGACGACGGGGTCCGGGAACTCTTCGACGAGCTGATCGAGGAGGTCGATCACTGATGCGGCCGATGCGGCTGGACATGGCGGGCTTCACCGTCTTCCGGGACGAGACCACCGTCGACTTCACCGACGCCGACTTCTTCGCCCTGGTCGGGCCGACCGGTTCGGGTAAGTCGACGGTGCTCGACGCGATCTGTTTCGCGCTCTATGGCACGGTGCCGCGCTGGGGTGGCGCGCGGGGGCTCGGCAACGCGCTGGCCCCGTCGTCGACCGAGGCGCGGGTGCGGCTGGTCTTCGAGTCCGGCGGCGCCCGCTACGTGGCCACCCGGGTGGTGCGCCGGGACAGCCGGGGCAACGCGAAGACCGCGAACGCCGGTCTGCAACTGATGCCCGACGGGTTCGACGTCACCAAGCTGGACACCGGGCTCAGCCCGGAGGACCTGGGCGAGGTGGTCGCCGGCACGCCGGCCGAGATGGAGACCGCCGTGCTGGAGGCGGTGGGCCTGCCGTACGAGCAGTTCACCAGTTGCGTGGTGCTGCCGCAGGGGCAGTTCGCCGACTTCCTGCACGCCCGTCCCGCGACCCGCCAGCAGATCCTGGTCAACCTGCTCGGACTCGGTGTCTACGAACAGGTGCAGCAGCGGGCCACCACCCGCGCCGGGCAGGCCGAGGCCAAGCTGGAGGCGGTCGACCAACTGCTGGCCGGACTCGCCGACGCCGACGACGCCACGTTGACGCAGGTCACCGACCAGGTGGACCGGATGCGGGAGCTGGCCGGGGCGGTGGAGCGGTGCGTACCGGAGCTGGACGCGGCGCGGGCGACGGTGCGCGAGGCCGGGACGGCGCTGGCGGCGCTGGACGCCGAGTTGACCGTGCTGGGCGAGGTCCGGGCACCGGACGGGGTGGCCGAGGTGGCCCGGGCGGTGGACGCCGCGCGGGCCGAGGCCGACGCGGCGGCGGGCGCGGTGTCGCTGGCCGAGGAGCGTGAGGAGAAGCTGCGCGGGGAGTTGGCCGCCGCCGGTGACGAGAGCGCGCTGCGGATGCTGCTGCGCGCGTACGCCGACCGGGACCGGCTCGACGCCGAGGCGGAGCAGGTACGCGCCGTGGTGCAGACCGCCGGTGCCGAGCACGAGGCGGCGGCCGGTGCGCTGGCCGAGGCGCGGACGGCGGCCGACCGTGCCGAGGCGGAGCTGGCGGCGGCGTTCCAGGCCCACGAGGACGCCAAGGCGACCGACCAGGCGGCGGCGTTGCGGGCGCACCTGAGCGACGGGGACTCCTGTCCCGTCTGCGAACAGACCGTCGCCCGAGTACCGGCGATGCCCGCCGGTTCGGCGGTGGCGCAGGCGGTGGCGGCCGGCAAGGCGGCCCGGGCGACCAGCGAGGCGGCCAAGCGGCTGCTGGCCGAGCGCGACTCGGCCGCCCGTGACCTGGAACGGGTGCTGCTGCGGGCCCGCGCCGAGCAGGACGGGCTGCGCAGCCGCCTCACCGAGGTGGACCAACGGCTCGACGGTGCGGCCACCGCCGAGGCGCTGCGGGCCACACTGGCCGAGCACGCGCGGCTGCGGCAGGCACTCGACGAGGCGGCAGCGGCGGTCCGGGCCGGTCGGGACACCGCCCGGCGGGCCCGGGGCACGCTGGACGCGGCACAGGAGCGACTGCGGTCGGCGTGGCGGCGGTTCGACGGCGTACGCGACGGGGTGGCCCGGTTCGGGCCGCCGACGGCCGACCGGGACGACGTCGCCGCCGCGTGGACCACGCTGTCGGAGTGGGCCCGGGAGCAGGCGCGGCAACGCCAGACGCTGCGGGCCGGGTCGGCGGAGTCGGTCGCCGCGGCCGAGGCGGTGGCCACCGAGGTCGCGGCCCGGATCGCGGGCATCTTCACCACCGCCGGTCTGCCTGCTCCCGACGATCCGGTACGCGCCGCCACGGTCGCCGTGGAGCGCGCCGAGGCCGACCTGCGCCGGTTGACCGAACGCCGTGCCCAGGCCGAGGAGCTGCGCGCCCAGCGGGCCGAACACGAACGCCGGGCCCAGGTGGCCCGGGCGCTGGCCGGGCACCTGCGGGCCAACAACTTCGAGCGGTGGCTGCTGGCCGAGGCACTGGACCTGCTCGTCGACGGTGCCTCGGGGATCCTGCGGGAACTCTCCGGCGGGCAGTACGACCTGGTCCACGACAAGGGCGAGTTCTTCGTCGTCGACCACTACGACGCCGGGCTGCGTCGGGGCGTACGCACCCTCTCCGGCGGCGAGACGTTCCAGGCGTCCCTGGCCCTGGCGCTGGCGCTCTCCGAGCAGTTGGCCGGGATGTCCACCACGGCGGCCAGCCTGGAGTCGATCGTGCTGGACGAGGGCTTCGGCACCCTCGACGCGGCCACCCTCGACACGGTCGCCGCCACCCTGGAGAACCTGGCCGCCCGGGGTGACCGGATGGTCGGCGTGGTCACCCACGTACCGGCCCTGGCCGAACGCATCCCGGTCCGCTTCGAGGTCCGTAAGGACGCCCGCTCGGCCCGCATCGAACGGACCGGCCGGTGAGCGCGAGGAGTGCAGCGCAGCGGAGCCCCGCAGTCGCGAACGAAAGGCAAGACCCGTGAGCGCGAGGAGCGCAGCGCAGCGGAGCCCCGCAGTCGCGAACGAAAGGCGCGAGCCGTGAGTGCCGGGCGGTTCTTCGTCGACGCGTGGGATCCCGCCTACGGGGCCTCGTTCGAGGCGTCGGCGGCCGGGCCGGCCGCGCCGAGCAGCGCCCAGGTGGAGGCGGAGCACGAGCTGCCGGTGGTGGACTGGCGGGCGATCGGTCCCCGGCCCGGGGTCCGCGCACCGGACGTGGTGTTGCTGGTCGACGGGGTACGCCGGATCGACGCCAGCGTCTGGACGGCGGAGGAGGACGGCACGTCGTTCCCCGGCCTGGCCGCCTCGTACGCCGCCGGGGTGGTCCGGTGCGACCTGGAGCGGGGCGCGGCCCGGCTGGCCGGCGCCACGGTGGGCCGGGGCCTCTTCACGGCCAGCCCGTCCGCCACCGACGTGGTCGCCGGCACCGTCCGTTATCCGGTACACCGGGTCAGCGGCACCGGGGAGTTGGCCAAGCTGCCGGCCGCCGTGCAGGGCCCGCTGACCGCGCTGGAGGTGGAGGTCTCGTCCGCCGCGCGTACCGATGACGACCTGCTGGTGGTGGACGGACCGCTGCGCAACCGGCGGCAGTTGCCGCGCACCCTGGGCTACATCAAGACCCAGCACAGCCAGTATCTCGACGCCCGGCTCACCGCGGTGGTCACCGGGCTCGCCGCCGGTCACCGCTCGCCGGTGTTCCGCCTGGGCACGGCGTGGGGCGGCTGGTCGTGGTATCTGCGGTTGCCGGTGGCCGCCGGTGCGCCCTGGGCCGGGATCGTCCGCCTGGAGTGCTCGGCGGACCTGGAGATCACCGAGGTGGTGCGGCTGGCCGACCTGTCGCTGGTCACCCTGCCCCGGTTCGCCTCCACTCCCTACAAGGACCCCCGCGCCCCGCAGAACCTGGTCCCGATCGCCGGGCTGGAACGGTTGCTGCGCTCCCGGCTGGGTGACTCCCGGCTGCTGCACCGCGCGCTGACCGCCGCCGCGCGGCGAGGTCGCTGATGGGTCGGCGGCGCGACGCCGACCGGATCACCGCACAGGTCGACACCGGGCAGGCCGAGCTGGCACCCGACCCGGACCGGCCCGGATCGTGGACGTTGCTGCTGGACGGCGCCCCGCAGTCGCATGTCGACCTGAACGACCCGACCCACCTGGAGTTCGAGTACGTCCGCCGCCTGGCCGCCGCGATCGACCTGGTCGCGCCCGCCGGTACGCCGTTGCGGGTGCTGCACCTGGGTGGCGGGGCGCTCACCCTGCCCCGCTACGTCGCCGCCACCCGGCCGGGTTCGGTGCAGCGGGTGGTCGAGGTGGACGGTGCGTTGGTCGACCTGGTCCGTCGGGAGCTGCCCTGGCGGCCCGATGCGCGACTCAAGGTCCGGGTGGACGACGCGCGGGCGGTGCTGGCCGGCGGGCGGGACGGCGGCTACGACGTGATCGTCGCGGACGTCTTCGCCGGCTCCCGGACACCGGCCCGGCTGACCTCGGTCGAGTACGCCGCCGAGGTGGCCCGGGTGCTGCGGCCGGGGGGCTGGTATCTGGCGAACCTGGCCGACGGGCCGCCGTTGCGGTACGCCCGTGGGCAGGTGGCGACCGTCCGCGAGCTGCTGCCCCGGGCCTGCCTGGTGGCCGACGCCGCGGTGCTGCGCGGGCGACGCTACGGCAACCTGGTGCTGGTCGCCGGTCGTCAGGAGCCGCCGGTGGCGGCGTTGACCCGGCGGGCCGCCGGTGACTGGTTCCCCGGCCGGGTGCTGGCCGGCGCGGAGCTCGACCGGTTCGCCGGAGGCTCCCCGGTGGTGCGCGACAGCGACGCCGCCGACTCCACACCGCCCCCACCGGGGATTTTTTCCGTCCGCCGTTGATCCGTTCGGCGAGACCCTCCGTACTACCCGGCAGCCATGCCCGTGGGGGGACGGCTTTCTGTCCATGGACATCCGGAGGTCTGCATGCATGCACTGGCGGTCGGTTGGCAAGGCGACCGGGTGCGGGTGGACTGGATGTCCGCTCGATCCCAGTCGCGGCCGACCACGTCCGACCGTGGGGTCGACTCCCGGGCGACGTCTCGCCAGAATAGCCCGGTGACGCCGCGACCTGCCCCTGGCCGACACCAGGCCACGACGACCGAGGCCGCCCACTCCGACCAGTTGATCCGCACGCTGTACGCCGAACACGCCGGCCCGCTGCTGATGTTCGTGATGCGGCTGACCGGTGGGGATCGGCAGCGGGCGGAGGACATCGTCCAGGAGACGTTGCTGCGGGCCTGGCGAAATGCGCACCGGCTGGGTACGCAGGGGCAGGGGTCGCTGCGGCCGTGGCTGGTGACGGTGGCTCGCCGGATCGCCATCGACGAGCATCGCAGCGAGCAGGCCCGCCCGGCCGAGACGTACGACCGGGACCTGACCGCCTTCGCCGAGTCGGACAGCACCGACCGGGTGCTGCGCTCGATGACGGTGGCGGACGCGTTGCGTACGTTGAGTCAATCGCACCGGGAGATCCTGGTGGCGACGTACTTCCGGGGCCGGACGGTGCCGGAGGCGGCCGAGGAGCTCGGTCTGCCGTTGGGCACCGCGAAGTCGCGGGTCTACTACGCGCTGCGCGCGCTGCGCACAGCTCTGCAGGAACGGGGGGTGACGGAATGAGCCGGGTAGACCACATGGACGTCGCCGCGTACGCGCTCGGCGTACTGGACGAACAGGACATGGAGCGGTTCGAGGAACACCTCGCGACCTGCTGGGCCTGCGCCGCCGAACTGGAGTCGATGGTGCCGGTGGTCGGGCTGCTCTCCGACATCGACGAGGAGTCGGTGACGGCGCTGGAGCAGACCCACTCCGATCCGGTCCTGCTGGACCGTACGCTCGTGGCGTTGCGCAGCCACCGGCGGAAGGCCCGGTTCCGGCAGATCCTGGCGACCGCGGCGGCCGTGGTGGTGTTCGGCGGCCTGACCGGCGTGGTGTTCAGCAACCTGTCCGGCGACAGTGGCGCACGGCCCCTCGCCGGGCCGAGCAGCGCCCCGGTCGACCCGTCGGGCGGCGGCTCCGGTAACTCGGGCCCCGGCTTCGGCGGCAACGAGCAGGAGGGTGAGCAGGTCGACGTCACCGACCCGAGCACCGGTGTCGAGGGCACCTACTTCTTCATCGGCAAGGACTTCGGCACCAAGCTGGACTTCAGCCTGGGTCGGCTGCCCGGGCCGCGCACCTGCCGCCTGGTCGTGGTGAAGAAGGACAACAGCACCGAGGTCGTCTCCACCTGGACGGTGCCGCCGTCCGGGTACGGCACCAACAGCAACCCGGTCCGGGCCACGCTCTCCGCGACCACGTCGGCGCAGTTGGAGGAGATCAAGCACGTCGAGGTGCAGGAGGTGAACGGCAGGGACGCCGCCCGGACGCTGCTGACCGTGCCCGCCCCCTGATCCGTACCGCATCGACGAAGGCCCGTCTCCATTCGGAGGCGGGCCTTCGTGGCTCTGGTCTGCGGATACGCACTCCTACGCAGGTTCAGGGGTTCCGGTTCAACGGCTCCACTGTGAAATGAGCCACCGTTTCGCATTCAACCTTGACACTGCCGTCGCCGTATATCCCGGTGACTGTCAAGCATGAGGAGGGCACGTGGCACAGATCAAGCGGACCGTCATCGCTGTGAGCGCCGTGGGCGCCATGGTCGCACTCACGGCCTGCGCTCCCGCCGGCTACGACGGGACGAACGCCGGTCCGGCCGAGCCGGTCGCCGTTGCCGCGGCCGAGCCCACCGTGACCGCCGACCCGGAGGCCAGCGCGAACCCGGAGGCGAGCGCCACGCCGGGCGCCTCGGCATCACCCGGCGCGGGAGACGACAACGACGTTCCCCTGCCCGACGGCCTCGAACTGACCGAGAGCCTCACCGGCAAGAAGTTCCCCCGGATGGGGAGCGCGGTCGTCAACCAGGACGGGTTCCTCCTGTACCGCTTTGACAACGACACCAACGACCCGCCGGCCAGCAACTGCGAGGGCCAGTGCATCGAGGTGTGGCCGGCCGCGCTGACCGACGGCAACCCGAAGCTCAAGGGCGTCTCGGACGACGCGGTGGGCACCATCACCCGCCCCGACGGCACCCGTCAGATCACCCTCGACGGCTGGCCGCTCTACACCTACATCGGTGACAAGAAGCCCGGTCAGTGGAAGGGCCAGGGCGTCGGTGGCACCTGGTTCGTGGTGAACCCGGACGGCAGCAAGAACCTGGAGTGCCTGCCCAAGGGCACTCCGAAGGCGGTCGCCCCGCCGTCGAAGACCAAGTCGGACAGCGGCTCGGACTACTGATCCGATCCGTCACCGGTGGCCGGTCGCAGCCCGTACGGGCGCGGCCGGCCACGGTCGTTCCGTCGGCAGGTGAGGACGCACCCCGTCGAGCGGTCGACCGAGGTGGCAGAGTTACCCCATGACCGGGACCGCGCCGACCGCGAGCCGGACGCTGCGCCCGCCACCCGGCTACCGGCTGGCCGCCTCGATCCGGCCGCTCACCTTCAGCCCCTACGACCCCTGCGCCCGGATCGTCGACGGCACCCTCTGGTGGGCGACCCGCACGCCGGTCGGACCCGCCACCCTGGCCCTGCGCGAGATCGGGGACGAGCTGCGGGCCGACGGGTACGGGCCGGGTGGCGACTGGGTGGTCGCGCACGCCGACGCCATCGCCGGGCTGCGCGACGACCTCACCGGCTTCGCCGACCTGGCCCGGTCGCACCCCGTGGTGGCGCGACTCGCGGCCCGACACGCCGGGGTGCGGATGCCCGCCACCGGCCTGGTCTTCCCCCGGGTGCTCCGGGCCGTCTTCGAGCAGAAGGTGACCGGCAAGGAGGCGTACCGGGCGTACGCCGCCACCGTCCGCCACTTCGCCGAACCGGCGCCGGGGCCGGTGTCGCTGCTGCTGCCGCCCGAGCCCGCCGCCGTCGCGGCCACCCCGTACTGGGTGTTCCACCCGTTCGGCGTCGAACAGCGCCGGGCCGAGACCCTGCGCCGGGCCGCGGCCGTCGCCGACCGGCTGGAACGCTGCGGGGACGCCGCTGAGGCCACCCGCCGGTTGACCGCCGTCGCCGGCATCGGCGTCTGGACCGCCGCCGAGGTGGTACGCGTGGCGTACGGCGACGCGGACGCGGTCAGCGTCGGCGACTTCCACGTGCCGAACACGGTGGCCTGGGCGCTGGCCGGTGAGCCGCGCGGGGACGACGCCCGGCTGCTGGAGCTACTCGAACCGTTCCGGGGACACCGGGGTCGGGTCTGCCGGCTGCTGGAGATCGCCGGCGTCCAGGCGCCGAAGTTCGGCCCCCGCGCGCCGATCCGCTCCTTCGCCCGCTTCTGAGCGGATCAGGCGGCTTCGCGCAGGTCGGCCAGGCTGACCGGGGTACGCCTCAGCAGCAGCTCCGCCAGCTCGGGCACCGAGCCCACCTCGCCGAGGACGTTCTTGCCCCCGCCGAAATCCGGCGGATAGTGGTGCACCAGCCGGTACACGTACCGCTGCCGGATCAGCTCGACGCTGACCCGCCACCGCCCGCAGCACCCGCACACCCACTCCGGCACTCCGCGAAAGTAGCTCTGACCTGCGGTTTCCTGATTCGCCCGGGTGGCACGGCAGGGCGTACCGGCGGACACCGCGCCCACGGCGCGCCCGTGATCTGCCTCACCGCTGTCGGTGCCGTCTGGTTGACTGGCGCCGTGGACCTGCCGATCAACCCGCCGGTGGAGCCGATGCTGGCGCGCAGCGTCGCGTCGATCCCGACCGCGCGGGGAATGACCTACGAGCCCAAGTGGGACGGCTTCCGCTGCATCGTCTTCCGCGACGGCGACGAGGTGGAGCTGGCCAGCCGGGGCGGCAAGACGATGACCCGCTACTTCCCCGAGGTGGTGGAGCAGGCCCGTCGGCAGCTGCCGGAGCGCTGCGCGGTCGACGGCGAGCTGATCGTGATCCGCCGGGACGGGCCGAGCGGGCAACCCCGGCTGGACTTCGAGCTGCTGGCCCAGCGCATCCACCCGGCGGTATCCCGGGTGAAACTGCTGGCCGAGACGACCCCGGCCGACTTCGTCGCCTTCGACCTGCTGGCGCTGGACGGCGAGAGCCTGCTCGACGCGCCCTACCCGACCCGCCGCGCCCGGCTGGAGCAGGCGTTGGCCGGGGTACGGCCACCGGTGCACGTTACCCAGGTCACCACCGACGCGGACACCGCCCGCCGCTGGTTCGACGTGTTCGAGGGCGCCGGGCTGGACGGGCTGATCGCCAAGCCGGCCGACCTGCCGTATGAGCCTGGCAAGCGGCTGATGTTCAAGGTCAAGCACGCGCGTACCGCCGACGCGGTGGTGGCCGGGTTCCGCTGGCACAAGTCCGGCCCGGTGGTGGGTTCGCTGCTGCTCGGGCTCTACGACGACGCGGGTGTGCTGCACCACGTCGGGGTGAGCGCCTCGTTCACCATGGCCCGCCGGGCCGAGCTGCTGGAGGAGTTGGCGCCCTACCGCGACGTCGACGCCGAGCACCCGTGGGTGCACGGCGACCACGAGCGGGGCCAGCGCATCCCGGGCGGGGTCAGCCGGTGGACCGGCACCAAGAACCTGGAATGGGAGCCGGTCCGCCCGGAGCTGGTGGTCGAGGTGGCGTACGACGCGATGGAGGGTGACCGGTTCCGGCACACCGCGCGGTTCGTCCGCTGGCGGCCCGAACGCGACCCGCGCTCCTGCCGATACGATCAACTCGACCGGCCGGTGCGGTTCGACGTGGACCAGGTCCTGCGGGGCGACCCGGCGGTGCCGGTGGGAGCCGCGCCCGACTGACCCGCGCCCGACCGACCCGCGGCCGTCGACCCGATCACGGAGGCCCGACTCGTGACCCGTACTTCCGACCGGATCCGCCGCCTGCGGCTCGCCCTGGCCGGCCTGACCGCCGCCGTGCTCGTCACCGCCGGCTGCACAGTGCCGGCCTTCGCACCGCGCGCCGAGGTCGACGCGCAAGGGTCGGCCGCCCCGCCCGGCACGGCACCCGACTGGCGGGCCTGCCCGGAGGTGCCCGACGACCTGGTCGGACGCCGCGCCCCCGGCGTCCGGTACGACTGCGCCCGCATCCAGGTGCCGCGCGACTGGGCCGGCGGCACCGGCGCCACCACCGGTCCCGGCGCCGACGAGACCTTCGAGATCGCCCTGTTGCGGGTCCGTTCCGACAACCAGCGCGACCGCATCGGCTCACTGCTGATCAACCCGGGCGGCCCGGGCGGCTCGGGCGTGGACACCGCCGTCTACCTCTCCTTCGGCGAGCAGTTCGGCGGCCTGCCCGACAGCGTCATGCAACGGTTCGACATCATCGGCTTCGACCCGCGCGGCGTGGCCCGGTCCAGCCCCGTCGAGTGCATCTCCGACGCCGACCTGGACGGCGTCTTCGGCTACGACCCCGACCCGGAGAGCCAGGAGAAGTTCGACGTCTTCGTCACCATGGCCAAGCGGATCGGCCAGGGCTGCGGCGACAAGTACGGCGACCAGCTCAAGCTCTACTCCACCGAGCAGACCGCCCGGGACATGGACGCGATCCGCGCGGCGGTCGGCGACGACAAGATGACCTACCTCGGGTACTCCTACGGCACGCTGCTCGGCGCCACGTACGCCCAACTCTTCCCGCAGCGGGTGCGGGCGCTGGTGCTCGACGGCGCGGTCGACCCCCGGCAGAATCTGATCGCCGGCTCGGAGAGCCAGGCCAGAGGCTTCGAGCGCGCCTTCGACAACTTCGGCCGGTGGTGCGCGGCCAACGCCGGCAACTGCCCGATCGCCCCCGACGCCCGAGCCGCGGTCGTCTCCGCCATCGACAAGGCCACGTCCTCCCCCGTCCGCTCCGCCGACGGCCGCGAGGCCACCGCCGGTTGGATCTTCTACGCGGTCATCTCGTCGCTGTACAACGAGACCGGCTGGCGGCAACTCGCCCGCGCCATCGACCAGTTGGACAAGGGCAACCCCGACGCGGTGTTCCAGCTCGCCGACAACTACGCCGACCGCGACGAGAACGGCCGCTACACCAACCTCTTCGACGCCAACACCGCGATCAACTGCGCCGACGACGAGGAACGCCCCAGCCTGGAGCGCATCCGCCAGTTGCAGTCCCAGTGGCGTACCCAGTACCCGCTGTTCGGTCCGGCGCTCGCCACCGGCCTGATCTCCTGCACCGAATGGCCCGGCGGCACCGACCCCTACCCCACCGGCCGCGCCGAAGGCGCCCCACCGATTCTGGTCATCGGCACCACCGGCGACCCGGCCACGCCCTACGAGCAGACCCCGGCCCTGGCCGAGATGCTCGGCGTCGGACGCGTGCTGACCTGGGAGGGCGAGGGGCACACCGCGTACCCGCAAACCCCCTGCATCACCGAGGCCGTCGACGCGTACCTGATCGATCTGACGCTGCCCGCCGAAGGCCTGCGCTGCCCAGCCCGTTAACCAAACGACCTAATCAGAGAGTGCAACGTACGGCGTTCATTTCGATTGGACTCCGACACACGATGCAAGACCACAGAATATCCAATTCTTCAGAATTCGACTGACGATGAGGCTCCCCCCTGGGGGAGCTCATCTGCATCCCTTCGGATAAACTTCAAGTCCCCTCAAAGGAGGCCGCCTACATTCTTTCGAAATAGCAGATAGAGCCAACCTACCCTCTTCTTCGAGAGGCTCAAGATGCCTCCCCGCCAAGGAGCTCAAACCACCATTCCGGCGGAACAGCTTCGACTCTTAACCTCTCCATGACTCCTAGATTGAAACACCGCCCAGAATTCCGCGGATCCCACAAATTTCGGTACATCTCTACCGCATATCCCTGCGCGACCAGCGGAGATGCAACAAAGCGTGAATCCCATACACACCGGTTTCAAAATATTAACAACGACGAACTACCTATTCGACTAAAAATTCCACGGTAGACATCAAAAAGATGCCGTAACCCATAGCCGCACCAACTCCCCGAAGATCTTCATACTCAGCGATCCCGATCGTGCAATTACTAGCCACAAGAAGCCTTAAGAGAAAGCGAAACGCAAGTTCGGGCCGAGCCTCTGAACCCGCGTACAGATGTAGTGCATCCACAGCCACGGGAGCCCCCTCCGCGATGACGAGACCCGACCGAACGAGGCAGTTCGATAGGCGATCATGGAGTTGCTGAACTATGCGTCTGACCTCACTACCGCGCTCCCTGTAGTGCGAACCAGACGACAGGGGACAGCTTTCCCACTTGAGCCTTTCGTTACATTCTCCAAGAGCTCGACCAAGAAGGCCTTCGCTAGACATTCCAGCTAGCTGCGGCTGGTAATTCCCCATGGTGCTTGCAAACCAAAGACTTCCAGTATAATCGCCGCTCGCGTTCCCTTCGATCATGAAAGATAGATCATCCGCTAGCGCCACGAGATGCGACACCGACTGCCCATTCAGGTACGCATTAACAACCTCCATAGGCGTTCCCTCACTTGGCCAGTCCTGATGAAACTGCTGAGCTAAGGCAGTGACGCCGAAATCAAATTCAGCAATAGGATTCATACATACCCCTCAGCGAGGGTACGCGGTATAGACATAATAGCCACCAGAATGCCCCTTGGCTCGCTGGAGAACGATGGTGTAGGCGTTGCTGCTGGGCGAGATCGAACCATCTGCTCTCGCCACCACACCAATCGGGTCTTTCGTGCCGAACTTGCCGTTGATTTCGAGATTTCCCACGCCGCCCCCACGGAGCCACTTATCAATCTTGCCCTTATTCCCAGCCAATCCATAATCAACGACCTGCTGAGCGGTCTGAAGGTCAAGGAAACGTGATTTCACTCCAGTCGCCTGAGCCATCTGGATAAGTTGGGCGTCAGAAACATTGACGTGCTCGTTGAGAACGTGAGCATTCGGGAATCGGGCAGCGTCCCCCACAAGGTCGCCGCAGTTGTGCACGAGCACGGGACTGGCGCCGGCGAGCACATAGTACGTGTGGATGTTGGCGACCGTCAGGTCTCTCATCGTCTCGGCGCCGACGAAGTTGTTCGCCTTGACGACTGTGACCTGGCCAACCCGGCCGCCAAGTAGCTCACCAGGCAGCAAGAACGCCGCGTCGACCCACTCCCGCCGCGTCTCGCTCCAGAACGGGTGGTGCTGTGTGGTTTCGAGGACAACGATCTGTCCGTCGAGAGTCCGGACGGTGAGATCGGTCAGCTCGGTGTCATGGTTGACGTGCACCTGCTCTACCGACTCTGTTCGGGTCACCCCCTCTTCAGGGTCATGGGCGACAACCTTGTCACCCTTTTCGATCTTACCGATCGGCTTCTCGGTGCCGTCGGACATGAGCACAGGGGTTTCGGGGTCAAAACTATGCAGGCAGCTCTTCTTGAGTAGCCGGCTGAGGTTCTTCCCGTGACCCATTGATGCGATGTCCATGACGTGGCCACCACATTCAGCGCTGGCACCGGCGGTACACGCCTTGAACGCCTGAACGACGTTGAAGGTGCTCTCGGCAACCCGGCACAGGACGATGGCGGAGCAGAGCAGGGCACCTGCAACCTGCTTCTTCACCGACGGTCCGGGCCCCTTTGCCACCCGAGACTTCGCATAGTTTCGGTTCTGCTGGTATCGCTGGGAGCAGGCCCACGCACTGCCGTTCAGGCAGAGCCCTCGCTGATTTGCCTTACCGTTGCCTCGTGCCGCATCCTGGTTGACCGCGTCGATGAAGTCCGTGTAGATCAATCCCGAGGGATCCGACCAGGTGACGGGATTGTTGTTCGAGTAGGAGTAACCGTTCCATTGCTGCGGATCAGTGAGATCCTGCAGCGGATCAACGGAGATGAAGATGCCGAGAGTCGGGTCGTAGAATCGAGCGCCCAGCAGGGTCAGGCTGGTGGGATCCTGGACACCGCCAACGAACCCGCGCTGTCCAGCAGGCCAAACACCGCCGTTGGAACCCCTCGGATTGCCGTAGGGGTCGACATACTTGACGGTGTCGACGCGGGTGACCGAGTTGACGGCCCATTGTGTCGAGCCCTGGTGGTCGGAGCCCAGCCACACGAGGTCACCTGCGCCTGTTACCGATGACACGGTACGGGAGGCGATCACGCTTCCCGCGTGCCCGTAGTAGCGGGTCGCCGTTTTGTTCAGGCCGGAAACGGTCAGTTCGTGCCCGGCGACGTAGACCGTCGCGTCGCCGTTCGGATCGATCCGGGCGACACGGTTGCCGTTGGTGTCGTAGTGCATCCGAGTGACGCCACCCGGCCCGCTGATCTCGGTGAGCTTGCCCTGTGCGTTCCAACCGAGGGTCTCGGCGACACCGTCGACCCGGCGGGATGTGAGATTGCCCGTGGCGTCCCAGTCGTAGTGGTCGACGCGCGGGCCGGTCGTGACGGTACGCACCGCGTGCGGCTGGCCCACCGCTGACGCATAGCCATAGGTGGAGGTCACACCGGTGCGCCGGTCCGTCACCGATTCTCGGGAGCCAGCTTTATCGAAGGCGTACGACGTCCAGTACGGTGACACACCGCCCACGTCACCCGGATGCGGTTCGGTGGCGCAGATGTTCATGCTCTGCGTCCATGCCTGGGTGAGCCGGCGAAGTTGGTCGTACTGGAAACACTGGATGTCGCTGTCACCGGGTCGCGGGGTGCCGTCGTTGGTCTCTGGCTGGTTGGCCATCGACCGCACGTTGCCGGCCGGGTCGTACTGATAGGCAAGCGCTGCGACGTTGGTGATGCTGGCATCCCGGTCGAAGTAGAACTCGGCAAGCCGTCGAGTCACGTCGTCGTAGACGTACGTGTGGTACCCCTGCGGCCGGGTGTTGGTGCCGAGTTTGCGTTGTAACAACTCGCCGTAGGGCGAGTACGTGGCGGCATCGACGTAGGTGGTGATCGTGTTAGACGAGGACTGGCCCAGCAGCCGAGTCACATTGCCCTGGTCGTCGTAGGCGTAGCTGAGCATCTCCCGTTCAAGGCCACCGATACCCGGCAGGTTCACACGCTCAGGCGAGCCGTCGATCTTGAAGGTTGAGGTAGAGACGTAGGTGCCGGCGGCACCTGCGAGGCCAGGCACGGCCGGGATGACGGATTCCTCGTCCATGACCTGGTAAGCGTTGCTGTAGGCAAAGATCTCGCGGGTGAACTGGTAGCCGTTGACAACGGAGAGCTCTTTGGTCAGTTGCCCCGTGGCGACGGTGTCGTAGGTCCACTCACCGGCCAACTGACCGTTGGTCAGACGCTTGCGTTGCCGCCCCAGCAGGTCGTACTCGGTCGACACCACCTGTCCACGGGCGTCGGTGGTTGACGTGACCTCATTGCTGTTGTCGTACGTGAGAGTGGTGACACCCTTGTCCGGATCGGTGGTGCGTACGTTCCGGCCCCGTAGGTCGTACTCGTACCGCCATACCTTGCCGGTCGGGCCGGTCACAGTGGCCAGGTCGCCGCGGGGGGTGTACGCGTAGCGCGTGGCGTCGTACCCGCCGGTGGGGGTTCGACCATGGAACTGCCGTAGATCAGTGGTCCGCTGACGGACGTCGCTGATGGTCGCGGTGGTGGTTCCTCCCTCGGGCGGGGTGACCGTGACCTGCCAGCCGTCTGGGTTGCCGCCGTAGCTGGTGACCGTGGCCCAGAGTTGACTGTCGCCCGACCAGACGCCTTCGCTGATGACCCGGCCGAGCGCATCCCGGCTGTACACCGTCCGGACCCGGTCCGCGCCGGGATTCAGTTGCACGAGGCCGTTAGCGGGTACGCCCGTCACGTACGCCGGGCCAGCCTGATATGCCTCAAGGCCCCGATCGTTGTAGCCGGTCGAAGACACCAGACGCTGTCCGCCGATGGCGTCCTTCTGTGTCTGCACGTTGCGGAACAGAGAGTCGAACAGTCCGATCTCGGTGATGTAGTTGCCGTTGGGGCCGAGCCGCTTGGTGGTGACAGCCAGTGGTCCGTCGTTGCGGACCAGATAGCCGAGGTCGAGGTTCGGTGTCTGCGTGGCCTTGGCCCGGCCAGGCAACCACACCTTCGTCAGCCTGCCGAGCGGGTCGTGCGCAAGGTCGGTGCGCTTGTTGTTGGCGTCAACCATCGAGGTCGGTTTGGCCCAGGCCGGCTGTTGGGTGGTGGTCACCCGATGGCCCAAGGGGTTAGTGGTGACCGTCTGGGTCACCGGCCCCGGGCCCTCTGGGGTGTAGGTGGTGATAGTGACGCCGCCACGGGCATCCGTCACCTCCCTGGCGCGACCTAGGCCGTGTTTCGTAGGGCGTCGTTGTTGGGGTGTGGCGGTGGTCGCTAATGGGAGAGGTCTCCGGTAGTTGGTTCAGCGACCAAGCTGGAACTTCACACCGGAGACCTCGTGCCGAGCGTAGCGGCAGTGAGGCGACATGACCTGACCGACGTGCAGTGGGCGGTGCTGGAACCGTTGCTGCCTGCGGGAACGGGTGATGCTCGGCCGCGCAGATGGACCATGAGACTGATCATCGACGGGATTCGGTGGCGGGTGCGGACCGGATCGCCGTGGCGGGACGTGCCTGCGGAGTATCCGCCGTGGCAGACCTTGTATCGATGGTTCCGGCGGTGGCAGCGTGACGGTCTCTGGGCCCGGCTGCTCACCTCGTTGCAGGCCCGGGCGGACGCAGCGGGGCTGATCGGCTGGACGGTGAGCGTGGACTCGACCGTCAGCCGCGCCCACCAGCACGCGGCGGGAGCCCGTCGCGACGGTCAGGCGCAGAAGGAGCCGCCCGGTGGTGTGCAGACCGAGCCGGCAGATCACGGCCTCGGCCGGTCGAGGGGCGGCTGGACCACCAAGACGCATCTGGCCTGCGAGCAGGGCCGCAAACTGATGGCCCTGGTGGTGACCGCCGGACAGCGCGGCGACAGCCCCCAGTTCATCCCCGTACTGGCCAAGATCCGCATCCCCCGGATCGGTAGCGGCCGACCACGGACCCGCCCCGACACCGTGCTGGCCGACAAGGCGTACACGTCCAAGGCAAACCGCGCCCACCTACGAACCCGGGGCATCCGCGCGTGCATCCCGAGCAAGACCGACCAGGACGCGCACCGCAAGGCCAAAGGATCCGCAGGCGGACGCCCGCCCGCCTTCGACCCCAAGGTCTACCGCCTACGCCACGCCGTGGAGTGCGGCATCAACCAGCTCAAACAACACCGCGCCATGGCCACCAGGTACGACAAACTCGCCGTCCGCTACGAAGCCACCCTCACCATCGCCGCCATCAACCAATGGCTCCGAGCCCCACGAAAAACGGCCTAGTCCGTCGTAGGCAGTACGGGCGGTAGTCGCGTAGACCGGGCCACCAGTCCAGGTGTCGAGGACGTCCTCGCGTGTCACCAACCCCTTGGTCGGAGTAGCGCCGTGTGTGTTCGAGCCGTCGTGGAAGGTGCGGACGTCGGAGACGACATCGGCCGGACGGGACGGCGTCTCCGCACAGGCCTTGGCGACGGTCTCCACCCTGGAAACTGCGGTCCGAATCCAGTCGGTGTCGTTCTTTGCGTAGGTGGTACGGGTACAGGTCTCGTCACCCGTACGTGCGGTGTCGCCCAGGTCCGACACCGTCAAAGGCTGGCCTTCGTTGTCGTACGTGGTGCGGGTCTCCGAACGGGCCCACACGTTCGACGCGATCAACTTGCGGGATCGCTCGCAGGACGCACAGGCCAACCGGCATGTCACCGAGTGTTAAGAGGACATAGCGGATCTAATAGGTTCGTGCTACGGATCGATGTCCTCGCAGCGGGAGCGCTGTTGGCTCTGGCTGGCTGCTCGACCACCCCTCAGACACCCACCGGCGCCGAACAATCTTCCGGTACCTCGTCAGCCCAGTCCTTGACGACACCAGCACCTTCCCCGTCTGTCGCCAGGGGCCAGGTGCTGGACGGTGACGGTTACCAGACCTTGGTCGCCGGCGCCACGTACGACTTCCTCGCGATCGTGCACGGTCGGATGGCGGTGGGCGACGGCGGTTGTCTGATCCTGCGGGACGAGACAGGTCCCGGAGCGGTCGTGGTCTGGCCACCGGGAACCACGATCCTCGACGACGGACGTGTCGGCGTGCACGTGCCTGAGGTCGGAGCGATCGTCGTGGGCGATCGCGTCGAGGGCGGCGGTGGATACTTCGAGGCCCCGCTCACGGAGGACGAACCGCCGGGCCACCTGCCACCCATGCCGGGCGAGTGCGGACCCGCCGGCGCCCCGCTCGCGGTGTTGCAGGACGTCACCCGTCACAACGACGGCTGACGCCGCTCCGCCGCGCATCGGTTCGCGCCGCTGTGGGACGCTCGCGGGATGAGCGACGTGTTCTTCCGGGAGGCGGTCCGGGCCGACCTGCCCGCCGTCCTCGATCTGCTCGCCGACGACGTGTTGGGGCGTACCCGGGACGTCGGGGAGGTCGACGCCACGTACGAGAAGGCGTTCGCCGACATCAGCGCCGACCCGCGTAACCACCTCGTCGTCGCCGAGGCCGACGGTGAGGTGCTGGGATGCATGCAGCTCACCTTCATCCCGGGGCTCGGCCGGCACGGCACGGAGCGACTGTTGATCGAGGCGGTACGGATCCGCTCGGACCAGCGCGGGCGGGGCGTGGGCCGCCTGATGATGACCTGGGCGATCGACCGGGCTCGGCAGCGCGGCTGCGGGCTGGTGCAGCTCACCAGCGACAAGAGCCGCCACGACGCGCACCGGTTCTATCTCGGCCTCGGCTTCGTCCCGACCCACGAGGGCATGAAGCTCAGTCTCTGACCCTCGCCTCGGCCGAGGATCCCGCCGGCCTGAACCGTCCACGTCACAGGCGAGAACCGCCGCCCAGCAACCCGTGAGCGTCGACGACGCCCCGATCGACTGGCCCGCCGTGAACGACAGCAGATACTGCGGACGCCCAGACCCGATCCGTGGATCAGGCCCGGGGTGTTCCGTCGGACACCCCTGGCGCAGGCCGGTCGGTCACCTGCACGTGATCTTCAACCTGAGTCAGCTCCGCATGTCCCGGCCTGCCGAGTATCGGGGTGCCACCCAACGAAGATCACGCTCGATCCAGGATCGAGTGGCTGTTCTCGCGCTGTGAGCCCACTCGATCCCGGATCGAGCGTGATCTTGCCGAACGCGCCGCGTCCGGCGTCCGGCGTCCGGCGTCCGGGCATGGTCTCGCGGGACGCGTCGGGACCGACGACGCAGTGCGCCACGACCCGATGGGGTCGCGGTCAGCGGGGGCGGTCGCGGTCCTTGGAGGGTTGGACCCGCTTCGGTTCGCCGGGCATCTTCGGGTGGTCCGGCGGGTACGGCAGGTCGCCCTCGCCGGCTGCCGCGTCCCGCTCGGCCCACTCCAGCAGCGGGGTGATGTCCCACCCGGTGTCGTCGATGCCGGCGTGCGGGTCGCCGCGCTCGGCCAACCGCTTCGGCACGGTACGCAGGTCGAAGTCGTCCGGGTCGACGTCGGGCAGCTCGTCCCAGGTGACCGGGGTGGAGACGGTGGCCCGGGCGTTGGCCCGCAACGAGTACGCGCACGCGATGGTGCGGTCCCGGGCCATCTGGTTGTAGTCGACGAAGACGCGCTCGCCGCGTTCCTCCTTCCACCAGGCGGTAGTGACCAGCTCGGGGCGGCGGCGAGCGAGTTCCCGGGCCAGGGCGATGGTGGCCCGGCGTACCTCGACGAAGCTCCAGCGCGGCTGGATGCGCAGGTAGACGTGCACGCCCCGGCCGCCGGACGTCTTCGGCCAGCCGGGCACCTCCAGCTCGTCGAGGATCGCGCGCAGCTCGGCGGCGGCGGTGGCCGCGTGGGCGAAGTCGGTGCCGGGCTGCGGGTCGAGGTCGACGCGCAGCTCGTCGGGGCGGTCCACGTCGGTGGCGCGTACCGGCCAGGGGTGGAACACCACGGTGCCCATCTGCGCGGCCCAGGCCACGTGGGCGAGGTCCGCCGGGCACAGCTCCGCGGCCTTGCGTCCGCTGGGGAAGCTGATCTCGGCGGTACGCACCCAGGGCGGCACGCCTCGCGTCGGCACCCGCTTCTGGAAGAACATCTCGCCCTCGATGCCGTCCGGGAAGCGTTGCAGGGTCGTCGGGCGGTCGCCCAGCGCCCGCATGATGCCGTCGCCGACGCTGCGGTAGTAGTGGAAGACGTCGGCCTTCGTGAAGCCGCGCTCGGGGAAGATCACCCGATCCGGGCTGGACAGCCGGACCGTGTGCCCGGCGACCTCGATCTCCTCGGCCGCAGCCTTCGCACCTGCCATGGCGCGACCATATGCGATGGGTCCGACCTTCGACGTACGGTTGTCCGGTGAGTCTTCCCGACAGCGAACTGCCCCGCACCGAGGACGAGTGGCGGGTCCGGCTCAGCCCCGAGGAGTTCCGGGTGCTGCGCGAGGCCGGCACCGAACCGGCATGGACCGGAGAGTACGTCGACACCAAGACGCCGGGAATGTACCGCTGCCGTGCCTGCGGCGCGGAGCTGTACCCGAGCGACACTAAGTTCGACTCGCACTGCGGATGGCCGAGCTTCGACGACGCCATCCCGGGAGCGATTACCGAGATCGAGGACGACAGCCACGGCATGCGGCGGGTCGAGATCCGCTGCGCCCGCTGCGACAGCCACCTGGGGCATGTCTTCCGGGGCGAGGGCTTCACCCCGAAGAACACCCGGCACTGCGTCAACTCGCTCTCCGTCCGCCTGGACCCCAGCACCGCCTGACCACCGAGCGCTCCCCGGCCCGGCGGCGCCACCGCCGGGCCACGCCGCGTGGGGCCCCCGTCGGCCCAGCCCGCCTGGCGGTCAGACGTCGACCAGGCCCGTGTGCTGACCAGCCGTCGGCCGAAGCCCGGTCCCCGGCAGACCTCATCCCCAAGCCGGGTCCCGGTCAGGCCACAGCCCAAGCCGGGTCTCGACCAGCCCCAGCGCCAAGCCGGGTGCCAGCAGACGTCGACCGAGCCGAGTCAGCCCTGGCCGGGGTGCCGAACCAAGCCCGGTCCCGGACAGACGCCGGGCCGTGTCCGGGGCAGACGCCGGGTCCGGGTCAGCCGTCGGCTGCCGGGCGCGCCGTCAGCATCGCCACCTGGGCGGTACGCGACTCGGCGACTCGCCGGGCGAGGTCGCGTACCCGCTCGTCGGTGCCGGCGGCGAGATGTGCCCGGGCCAGGTCGGCGGCGGCCTGTTGGTGCGCGCCGAGCACCTCGATGAGTACCGTGTCGACCTGGCCGGGTGCGGCGTCGCGCAACCGGGCCAACTGGTCGGGGCCGGTGCCGTGCCCGGCGTGGTCGTCGGCCCGCGCGGTTCGTCCGGCCTGCGCCAACCAGGCACGGGCGTCGGCCAGCTCGTCGGTCTCGGTCACCTCGACGGCGGCCACCAGAGTCCGTAGCTCACCATCGACCAGCCGGTCCCGGACTAGCCGGACGATCTCCAGGGTCTGCTCGGTGTGCCCGGCCATCATCGACAGGAACAGCAGGTCGATGCCGGTCATCTCGGTCGCGGCGGACGGCGTTTGCGAGGCGGCGACCGCTGACGGCGTACCGCTCGGCGCGTGGTCCGCAGCCGGCACGGACACCCCGCCGCATCCGGCGGCGAGTAGCACGACGAGCAGCGCGGGCAGTGCGGTACGCCCGCGACGCGACGCGGCGGACCGCACGGCAGGCCGGTGGTGTCGCAGGCGGGACGCGGCGGCGCGTACCACCGGGTGGGGAGCCGGCGTGAGGTGCGGTGCGGGCCGGGCCCGACCGCACCTCACGCTGGTCAGAGCTGGGTCCACAGCGCCGGTACGTTCGGCGGCTCCCATCCGGCGATGGCGGTGTGCGCCTGCCGGCAGCGGTACGTGCGCCCGCCGTAGGTGACCTGGTCGCCGACGGCGTAGGCGCGGCCGGCGGTCCAGGTGCCCCCGACCGGCGGGTTGGTGGTCGGGCCGGTCGTCGGGGTCGGCGACGGTGCCGGCGGGGTGGTCGGGCTCGGGCTCGGCGTGGGGTTGCCGCTGCCGCCGCCGATCTGCAGGTCGACGCAGGAGTAGAAGGCGTTGGCGGTGTCCGAGATGTTCCACACGGCGAGGAGCTTCTGGCGGCCCGAGTAGCCGGACAGGTTGACCGTGTGCGAGACGGTGGCACCCGGCTGGCGACCGCCGCCGCTGAACACCGCGACCCGGCTGTTGCCGATGAAGTACTCCCAGTCGCGGGTGGCGTGCTGCGCGGTGTTGACCCAGGTGAAGGTCACCGTGGTGCCGACCGAGGTGGCGGGCCAGCCCCGGTTGTCGTCGTTGAGGACGGCGAAGTGGGAAATGTTGGCGTGGCAGTTGCGCAGTCCCTTGGGGCCTTCGACGCTCTGCGGCTCCCAGCGGATCTGGCCGCAGTCCGGGACGCGGTTTTGGGCGCAGAGCGCCTGGCGGCTCGGCGGCGACGAGACGTAGCCGTGGGCCTGGGCCGGGGTGGCGACGGCAAGGGTGGAGACCATGGCCCCGGCGGCGACGAGCGGGAGGGTGATTCTTCGACGCATGGCGGCACTCCCTTTCGGCATGTTGCCTGGTGAGGTGCCACCAACATAATTTAAACCTTGTTAACAGTAAAGACCACTATCGATAAAACGTGCGGTCTGAACGTCAGAGGACCAGCAGGCCCCCTCGCTCGTCGATCCGGTCGGCCGACTCGTCGTCGAACCACAGCCCACCCGTGGCGAGATAGCGGAAGCGGTATCGACCCGGACCGAGACGGACGGTCACCGTCCGGGTGCCGTCGCGCCGCGTGACCAACTCGTGCCGGCCGGGCTGCCACTCGTTGAAGCAGCCGACCACGCTCACCACGCCCGGCGGAGAGTCCCGGGGCAGGCAGAAAGTGACACGGGTCTGACTGCCGAAGAGTCGACTGCGCTTGATCATGTTTCCTCCGGTCCACGATCACCGGGACGCCAGCGCCACCCGCCGGCGCCACCGGATCGCCCATGCTCGGCCAGGTCACCTCGTACAACGGGCGACGCGCGCAGCCGACACGCCGAACCGACCGGACGAGTCGCCGCGATTCCTCTTCGAGCCAGTGCGATATGAGGTCAAATTACACAAAAGGTTTCTAACTGGAGGGATCCGTCGTGGCCACCTGTGAGGTCTGCGGTAACGACTACTGGCTGGCGTTCGAGGTGCGTACGGTCAGCGGCGACGTGCACACGTTCGACAGCTTCGAGTGCGCCAGCCACAAGCTGGCCCCGATCTGCGAGCACTGCGGCGTCAAGATCCTTGGGCACGGTGTGGAGGTCTCCGGCCGCTTCTTCTGCTGCGGGCACTGCGCGCGAGCCGTGGAGACCGAGCAGGGCGCCGAGATCCGCGACGCCGTCGGCGCCCGCCCCGCCTAATCGCTCCACCCGACTGGCCGTGCGCCCCGTGCGTCGGCGGGATCCCCGGACCGCCTCGCGCACCCGGCCGCGCGCCCCCGAGGTACCCGCGCGCCGCGAGGTACCCGCGCGCCTTGAGGTGGGAGCCCCCCACAAGTTGCGCGCGCCCCGCGAGCTGCGCGCGCCCCGCGTGTTAGCAGGGGTCCCCTGCTATGCACGAGGCGTTAGCAGGGGACCCCTCCTTACACGCGTCCGGGCACGGCCTAACCTGGCCGGGTGTCGAGCACCGAACTGCGGGTCGCGCGCTTCGCCGACCTGGACGCCCGGACCTTTCACGACCTGGTACGCCTGCGCGCCGACGTGTTCGTGGTCGAGCAGCAGTGCCCGTACCCGGAACTCGACGGGCGGGACGTCGAACCGGGTACCTGGCACCTCTGGCTGGCCCTCGACGGTGCCCCCGTCGCGTACCTGCGGATTCTGGCCGACCCGGACGGCGTCGCCAGGATCGGACGGGTGGTGGTGGCCCCGGCGGCCCGCGGCGGCGGGCACGCCGGGCGGCTGATGACGGAGGCGCTGACCCGGATCGGTGACCGGCCCTGCGTGCTGGACGCACAGTCGCACCTGGTGGCGCTCTACGCCCGGTACGGCTTCACGGTCAGCGGGCCGGCGTACGTCGAGGACGGCATCTCGCACACCCCGATGCGCCGCACGAGCTGAACCGCTTCACTACCGACTCCACCCACGAGCACCACCGACACCACTTCCGCATTGACCAGTGGCGATGGTGTGTGCCATTCTTCGGGCGAAGCCAGGGCAACGTGATCAGGCCGGGAGAGGCAACTCCCGAGCGATCCGGGCGATGTCGCGATCCGACGACTCCCCCTGGGGGCTCCATGTCCAAGCTAATCCGAAAATCACGGGCACTGTCGCTGTTGGGTGTGGCGGCCGGTGCCATGCTGCTGCTCTCCACCGCGCTGGTCGCCCCGGTCTCCGCACACGGTTCCGTGGCCAACCCGGTCTCCCGCAACTACGGCTGCTGGCAGCGCTGGGGCGGTGACTTCCAGAACCCGCGGATGGCCACCGAGGACCCGATGTGCTGGCAGGCCTGGCAGGCCAATCCGAACGCCATGTGGAACTGGAACGGCCTGTTCCGCGAGGGGGTGGCCGGCAACCACCAGGGCGCCATCCCGAACGGCCAGCTCTGCTCCGGTGGCCGTACCGAGAGCGGGCGCTACAACGCGTTGGACGCGGTCGGCGCCTGGCGGACCACCTCCGTGGCCAACAGCTTCCGGCTCAAGTTCTTCGACCAGGCCAGTCACGGTGCCGACTACATCCGGGTGTACGCGACCCGGCAGGGCTACGACGCACTGACCAAGCCCCTGGCCTGGTCGGACCTGGAACTGGTCGGCCAGATCGGCAACACCCCGGCCTCGCAGTGGCAGCCGGAGACCGGCGGGGTGTCCACCGAGATCCCGGTGAACGCGCCGGGACGCAGCGGACGGCACGTGCTGTTCACCGTCTGGCAGGCCAGCCACACGGACCAGTCGTACTACATCTGCAGCGACGTGCAGTTCGGTGGCGGCACCACGCCGCCGCCCACCACGCCGCCCCCGACCACGCCGCCGGCCTCGCCGACGCCGACGCCGACCTTCGACCCGCCCACCACGCCCCCGCCGACCACCGCACCGCCTGCGACGGGCGCCTGCTCGGCGACGTACCGGGTCACCTCGACCTGGTCCGGTGGTTTCCAGGGCGAGGTGCAGGTGACCGCGGGCAGCGCGGCCATCCGGAGCTGGCGGGTGACCTGGACGTACGCCAGCGGCCAGCAGGTCAGCCAGGCGTGGAACGCCACCCTCAGTTCCAGCGGTTCGACGGTGACCGCCCAGAACGTCAGCTACAACGGCGGTCTCGGAGCCGGGGCCAGCACCACGTTCGGCTTCCTGGCCTCCGGAAGCGGGTCGAGCGCGCCGACGCTGACCTGCACGGCGACCACCTGACCCCGAGCGGGGCCGCGCCTACCTCCCTCGGGCGCGGCCCCGCCCGGCTCGTCGCGTCGAGCGGTGCCGCTGTACGTCGACCGGTGCCGCCGCGCGTCGGCGCGGGTGTTAGCAGGGGACCCCTGCTATGCACGAGGCGTTAGCAGGGGACCCTTCCTTACACCTCAGGCGAGCGCGGAGACGATGTCGGCGATCGGGCGACGGCGGCCGGTGTAGAACGGCACCTCCTCGCGGACGTGCAGGCGCGCCCGCGAGCCGCGCAGGTCACGCATCAGGTCGACGATCCGGTGCAGCTCGTCGGCCTCGAAGGCCAGCATCCACTCGTAGTCGCCCAGCGCGAACGAGGCGACGGTGTTGGCGCGGACGTCCGGGTAGCCCCGGGCCATCTTGCCGTGTTCGGCGAGCAGCTCACGCCGCTCGGCGTCGGGCAGCAGGTACCAGTCGTACGAGCGGACGAACGGGTAGACGCACAGGTAGGCGCGGGCCTCCTCGCCGGCCAGGAACGCCGGGATGTGGCTCTTGTTGAACTCGGCCGGCCGGTGCAGGGCCATCTGCGACCAGACCGGGGTCAGCGCCCGCCCCAGGGTGGTCCGCCGCAGCCGCAGGTAGGCGTCCTGGAGGTCGTCGCTGGACGAGGAGTGCCACCAGATCATCAGGTCGGCGTCGGCGCGCAGACCGGACACGTCGTACGTGCCGCGCACCACGACGTCCTTGCCGGCCAACTCCTCGATCAGCGACTCGACCTCGCCGGTCACGTTGTCGCGCAGTGACGGCAGCGGCGCGCTGGCCCGGAACACCGACCACATCGTGTAGCGGATGGTGTCGTTGAGTTCCCGCAGCCGGGCCGCGTTGCTCTGCTCGGTCATCTGCCCGATCCCTCCAGTGCTGTGATGATCTCTTCGGCCGCCGTCTCGCCGGAGCGGACGCAGACCGGAATGCCGACCCCGTCGTAGCCCGCGCCGGCCAGCGCCAGCGTCGGATGTGTCGCCCGCAGCGCGGCCCGCGCGGCGGCCACCCGGTCGAGATGACCGGGGGTGTACTGCGGCAACGCGCCGCCCCACCGCTGCACGTGCCCGTCGACCGGGGCGGGCAGCGGGGTGTCGAGCACTCCCGCCAGTTCCCGGTGCACGGTGGCGGCGAGGTCCTGGTCGGGGCGCTGGAGTTGGGCCTCGTCGCGGTAGCGGCCGACCGAGGCGCGGACCAGGGCCAGCCCGTCGGACCGGCGCAGGTGTCCCCACTTGGTGGTGAAGAAGGTGGACGCCTTGATCAGCAGGCCTTCGGTGCTCGGCACCAGGAAGCCGGAGAGCGCCGGCAGCGCCGGCTCCGGCAGGGCCAGGGTGACCAGGGCGACGCTGGCGTAGTCCAACTCGCCGATGCGCGTCGCCACCTCGGCGACCGGTTCGGCGAGCAGCCGGGCCGCCGGGCGGGCCGGCACGGCCAGCACCACCGCGTCGACGTCGACGTGCTCCGGGTCACGGGTGGGTCCGACGGTGAGCCGCCAGCCCGGGCCGACCGGGGTCAGTTCGCGGACCGCCGCGTTGCGCCGGACGGTCGCCCCGGCGGCCGTCGTGGCGGCCGTCGTGGCGGCGTCGACCAGGGTGCTCAGTCCGCCGGCGAGGGTGCCGAAGACCGGCTCGCCGGGGGCGCGCGGGGTGGCGGCCTGCGCCGCGCGTACCGCACCGAGCAGCGTGTGCTCCACCCGTGCCGCCCGGGCCAGCGCCGGCATGGTGGTGGCCAGCGACAGGTCGTCGGCGCGTCCGGCGTACACGCCGCCGAGCATCGGGTCGACCAGCCGGTCGACCACCTCGTCGCCGAAGCGGGCGCGGACCAGCGCGCCGACGGCGACGTCCTCGTCCGGGCCGAGCAGCGGCCGCCCGCCGTCGTGGTCGGCCTCCGGCGTCGGCCGGGCCACCGCCGTCACCTTCGCCAAATCACCGGGTACGCCCACCAGCGTCCCGCCCGGGATCGGGCGCAGCCCGCCGTCGACGGCGAGGGCGGCCTGCCCAACGGTCGGGTGCACGATCCGGTCGGCCAGCCCGAGCCGGCGGACCAGGGTCACCGCTGCCGACTCACCGCCGGCCGGGTCACGCATCAGGAACGACTCCGCGCCGAACTCCACCGGCCCACCGGCCAGCTCGCCGGTGCGCAGCTTGCCACCGAGCGCGCCGGACTGCTCGTACACCGTGATCTCGGTGCCCTCGGGGGCGCGATCGCGCAACCGCAGCGCGGCGGCCAGCCCGGTGATGCCGCCACCGACCACCGCCACCCGCCACCGCGTCGCCATGGCTCGTCAGTCCCGGTCGGCGGGCCGGGCGGAGAGCTCGTGGACCAGCGCGACCACCCGGGTCAACACCTCCGGGTCGGTCTCCGGCAGGACGCCGTGGCCGAGGTTGAACACGTGCCCGGGGGTGGCCCGGCCCTCGTCGAGGATCCGCCGCACCTCGGCCTCGATCACCGGCCACGGGGCGAACAACAGGCACGGGTCGAGGTTGCCCTGCACGGCCTTGTCCGGCCCGATCCGGCCGGTCGCGACGTCCAGCGGCGTACGCCAGTCCACGCCGACCACGTCGGCGCCGGCCTCGCCCATCGCGCCGAGCAGCTCGGCGGTGCCCACCCCGAAGTGGATGCGCGGCACACCGGCGTCGGCCAGCCCGCTGAGCACGGCCGTCGAGTGCGGCAGCACGAAGCGACGGTAGTCGGCCTCGGAGAGCGCGCCGGCCCAGGAGTCGAAGAGCTGTACGGCGGAGACCCCGGCCTCGATCTGCACGCGCAGGAACGCCGACGTCACCTCGGCCAGCCGGCCGGCCAGCGCGTGCCACAGGTCGGGCTCGCCGTACATCAGTGCCTTGGTCTTGGCGTGGGTCCGCGACGGTCCGCCCTCGACCAGATAGCTGGCGAGCGTGAACGGGGCACCGGCGAAGCCGATCAGCGGCGTGTCGCCCAGCTCCTTGACCAGCATCCGGACCGCCTCGTCGACGTACCCGACGTCGCTGCGGTCGATCAGGCGGATCCGCTCGACGTCGGCGGCGGTGCGTACCGGTTCGGCCACCACCGGGCCGGTCCCGGGCACGATGTCCAGGTCGACCCCGGCGGCGGCGACCGGCACCACGATGTCGCTGAACAGGATCGCCGCGTCCACGTTGTGCCGGCGGACCGGCTGGAGGGTGATCTCGGTGACCAGTTCGGGGCGGCGGCAGGACTCCAGCATCGCCACGTTGGCCCGGATCTGGCGGTACTCGGGCAGCGAGCGACCGGCCTGGCGCATGAACCAGACCGGAGTGTGCGGGACGGACTGGCGGCGGCACGCCCGCACGAAGGGCGAGTCGGCTGGCCCGTCGGGGCGGGTTACGTCGTCTCGGGCAGCGTCGCCCGTGGTGTCGGTGGCCATCGCGGCAATCGTGCCACGCGCCCGATCCCCACTCCGCGCCCACCGCCGGCATTGTGACGTGAAAGGAAGGGCCCCCTACTAACGCCTGCGGTAGAGCAGGGGACCCCTGCTAACACAGAGGCGAGCGGAGCACGGCGTGTGGGGAGATCGTCGGCGCGCCATCCGAGCCGGGAACCGGGCGGCGGCTTAGGCTGCGAACATGGCCGCCCCGATCGCGCTTCCGGACACCTTCGCCCGCGCGGTCACCGGGCTCCGGGTGGCGGCGCCTCGACCGGAGATCGTGCTGGAGGAGGTCGGCGCGCCGCAGCGGCTGGCGCCGTACTCGTTCGCGCTCTCCGCGGCGGTGCTGCGCGACGGTGACGAGGTGGCCACCGCCCGGCTGATCCTGCTGCACGACCCGGCGGGGCACGAGGGGTGGCAGGGCACCCTGCGGCTGGTCACCTACGTGACCGCCGAGCTGGAGGTCGACCTGGCCACCGACCCGCTGCTGCCCGGGGTGGCCTGGACCTGGCTCACCGACGCGCTGGAGACGCACGACGCCGGGCACCGCGCGATCGGCGGCACGATCACCCAGACGGCGTCGACCCGGTTCGGCGACCTGGCGGGTCCGCCGGCCGCCTGCGACATCGAGATCCGCGCGTCGTGGACCCCGACCGACATCGAGCTCACCCCGCACCTGTACGCCTGGTGCACGTTGCTCGCCTCCACGGCGGGTCTGCCGCCGCCCGGCGTCACCGCGTTGCCCGAGCGTCGCGCCGCGGCCGCCGGTTGACGGGGCCGGTTCGGCCACCCGACGGCGAACCGGCGACACGCGGCGGGGCGGGTGCGCGCCGCACGATCCGTTGGCGCACTAGGGTTGCCAGGTGACCGACGAACCACCCCTGCGCCGTCGGACCGCCGCAAGCCGTTCGGGAAACGACACGCACCACGAGCCGTCGGCGCGGCCGGAGCCGTCGGACGCGGGGACCGAACCCACCGGCGGCGAGTCCGTGCCGTTGACCGCCCCTCGTGAGGGCACCCCCGAACCGGTGGCGACACCGGACCAGCTCGCCGAGGTGGTGGCCCGTTTCGCGGCCGGCACCGGGCCGGTGGCCCTGGACGCCGAGCGCGCCTCCGGCTACCGGTACAGCCAGCGGGCGTACCTGGTGCAGTTACGCCGCCAGGGTGCCGGCACCGTGCTGATCGACCCGTTGCCGCTGCCCGACCTGAGCACCCTGGACGCGGCGATCGCGGACACCGAGTGGGTGCTGCACGCGGCCAACCAGGATCTGCCCTGCCTCGCCGAGCTGGGGTTGCGACCACGCCGACTGTTCGACACCGAGCTGGCCGCCCGGCTGGCCGGGTTCGAGCGGGTCGGCCTGGCCGCGCTCACCGAGCAGCTGCTCGGGTTCAGCCTGGAGAAGCACCACTCGGCGGCGGACTGGTCCAGCCGGCCGTTGCCGGAGTCCTGGCTCACCTACGCCGCGTTGGACGTGGAGCTGCTGACCGACCTGCGGGACGCACTCGACGCGGAGCTGTCCCGGCAGGGCAAGTCCGCGTGGGCGGCCGAGGAGTTCGCCGCGCTGGTGAACAGCGGGGACCGTCCACCGCGCGTCCGGGCCGATCCCTGGCGACGCACCTCCGGCATCCATCGGGTACGCGGGGCGCGGGCGCAGGCCCGGGTCCGCTCCCTCTGGTACGCGCGTGACCAGATCGCCGCCCGCCGGGACGCCGCACCGGGGCGGGTGCTGCCCGACTCGGCCATCGTGGCCGCCGCCGAGCTGGACCCGAAGGACGAGAAGACGCTGCTCACCCTGCCCGGCTTCGGCGGTCGGTCGGTACGCCGACTGGCCCGGACCTGGCTGACGGCGCTGGACGACGCCCGGCAGTTGCCGGACGACGAGTTGCCGGTGACGCCGACGGTGGAGGGTCCGCCCCCACCGCACCGGTGGGCGGAACGGGACCCGGCTGCCGCTGCCCGACTGGCCCGCTCCCGTGAGGTGGTGCTGCGGGTGGCCGGTGGGCACCATCTGCCGCCGGAGAACCTGATCTCCCCCGACACCATACGCCGCGTCGCCTGGCAGCCTCCGGAGGAGATCACCGAACACACGGTCGCCGAGGCGCTCCGCAGCCACCACGCCCGGGAGTGGCAGATCAACCTTCTCCTCCCCGACCTGGCCGAAGCCCTAACCGCCCCACCCCCACCCCCCGCCTCCCCCACCCCACCCGCCCCACCCGCCTGACCCGCCCCACCCGCCTGACCCGCCTGACCCGCCTGACCCGCCTGACCCGCCGTTGATCAAGAGGTTTGCGTCGGGCGGGCGGCCGTTCGCCGACGCAAACCTCTTGATCAACGCGAGCGGTGAGCGTGGGCGGGTGGGTGTGGGCGGGTGGGTGTGGGCGGGTGGGTGTGGGCGGGTGGGTGTGGGATGGGCCACAGCGGGGGCGCGGGCACTGGTTATTACTGGCGAGTAGCATTCGAGGGAAACGCCAGTGCTGGCTAGGAGGCTCAAGTGCCCCGTGAAGTTCGGGATGTCGTCTTCGTGGACGGCGTCCGCACCCCGTTCGGCAAGGCGGGTGGGATGTACGCCGACACCCGCGCCGACGACCTGGTGATCCGATGCATCCGCGAACTGCTGCGCCGCAACCCGCAGCTCCCCCCGGAACGGGTCGAGGAGGTGGCCATCGCCGCCACCACCCAGATCGGTGACCAGGGTCTGACCATCGGCCGTACCGCCGCGCTGCTGGCCGGCCTGCCCAAGACGGTGCCCGGCTTCGCGATCGACCGGATGTGCGCCGGAGCGATGACCGCGGTGACCACCGTCGCCAGCGGCATCGCCGTGGGCGCGTACGACGTCGCGATCGCCGGTGGCGTCGAGCACATGGGCCGCCACCCGATGGGCGAGGGCGTCGACCCGAACCCGCGCATCGTCGCGGAGAAGCTGGTCGACCCGTCTGCGCTGGTGATGGGCTCCACGGCAGAGAACCTGCACGACCGGGTCCCGCACATCACCAAGGAGCGCACCGACGCGTTCGCCCTCGCCTCGCAGCAGAAGACCGCGAAGGCGTACGCCAACGGCAAGCTCCAGGACGACCTGGTCCCGGTGGCGGTCCGCGACCCGGAGAACGGCTGGGGCCTGGCGACCGTGGACGAGGCGCCCCGGGACACCTCGTTGGAGAAGCTGGCCACGCTGAAGACCCCGTTCCGCCCGCACGGCAAGGTGACCGCCGGCAACGCGGCCGGGCTGAACGACGGCGCGACCGCCAGCCTGCTCGTCGCCGAGGACGTCGCCCGTGAGCTGGGCCTGCCGATCGCCATGCGGCTGGTGTCGTACGGCTTCGTCGGCGTCGAGCCCGAGGTGATGGGCGTCGGCCCGATCCCGTCGACCGAGAAGGCGCTGCGCATCGCCGGCCTGAGCATCGACGACATCGGGCTGTTCGAGCTGAACGAGGCGTTCGCCGTGCAGGTGCTCGCCTTCCTCGACCACTTCGGCATCGCCGACGACGACCCCCGGGTCAACCAGTGGGGCGGCGCGATCGCCATCGGGCACCCGCTCGCCTCCTCCGGCGTACGGCTGATGACCCAGCTCGCCCGGCAGTTCGCCGAGCACCCGGAGGTCCGCTACGGCCTCACCGCGATGTGTATCGGCATCGGCATGGGCGGCACCGTGATCTGGGAGAACCCACACTGGGAGGGTGGCGACAAATGAGCCTCGCGGCACCGAACGAGGTGGTCACCAGGGCGCTGCTGCGTCAGGTGAACGTGCCGGGGCTGGACCGCCCGGCCGCCCTGATCACCCTCGACAACGGATTCGACCACACCAAGCCGAACACCTTCGGCCCGGGCGGCCTGACCAGCCTGGACGAGGCGATCAGCGCCGCGCTGGCGGCCGAGCCGGCGTTCATCGCGGTGACCGGCAAGCCGTACATCTTCTGTGTCGGCGCGGACATCACCAGCCTGCCGCTGCTGGCGGACCGGGCGCAGGCGTTGGAGATCGGCCGGCTGGGGCACCGGGTCTTCGCCCGGCTCAAGGACAGCCCGGTCCCGACCTTCGCCTTCGTCAACGGGGCGGCGATGGGCGGTGGCCTGGAGCTGGCGCTGCACTGCCACTACCGGACCCTCTCCGGCGGCGCGGCGGCGCTGGCGCTGCCCGAGGTGTCGCTCGGCCTGATCCCGGGTTGGGGCGGTACCCAGCTCCTGCCGAACCTGATCGGCATTCCGGCGGCCACCCAGGTGATCATCCAGAACCCGCTGATGCAGAACAAGATGCTCAAGCCGAAGCAGGCCGCCGAGCTGGGCATCGCGGACGTGCTGCTGGAGCCGGCCGACTTCCTGGAGCGGTCGCTGGAGTGGGCCGCCGGGGTGGTGCGCGGCGAGGTGACCGTCACCCGGCCCGAGGTCGACAAGGACATGTGGGCGGGTGTGCTCTACTTCGCCCGGCAGACACTGGACCAGCGGCTGCACGGCGCGGTCCCGTCCGCGTACCGGGCGCTGGACCTCCTGGAGACGGCGAAGGACGCCGACTTCGCCACCGGCACCGCCGCCGAGGACGAGGCCCTGGCCGACCTGGTCTTCTCTGAGGAGTTGCGCAGCGGCCTGTACGCCTTCGACCTGGTGCAGCGGCGGGCCAAGCGGCCGGCCGGCGCGCCGGACAAGGGGCTGGCCCGCCCGGTGACCAAGGTCGGCATCGTCGGCGCGGGCCTGATGGCCGGCCAGTTGGCGCTGCTGTTCGCCCGCCGCCTCCAGGTGCCGGTGGTGCTCACCGACCTCAACCAGGCCCGGGTCGACTCCGGCGTCGGCTACGTGCACACCCAGATCGAGAAGGCCGTCAGCAAGGGCCGGATGGACAAGGGCACCGCCGCCAAGCTGTACGGCCTGGTCAGCGGCACTGTCGACAAGAGCGCGTTCGCGAACGCCGACTTCGTCATCGAGGCCGTCTTCGAGGACCTGGCCGTCAAGAAGCAGGTCTGGGCCGAGCTGGAGAAGATCGTCCCGCCGGAGGCGGTGCTGGCGACGAACACGTCCTCGCTGTCGATCAGCGCGATGGCCGAGGACCTGGAGCACCCGGAGCGGGTGGTCGGCTTCCACTTCTTCAACCCGGTCGCGGTGCTGCCGCTGTTGGAGATCGTCCGTGGCGAGCGGACCGACGACGCCACCCTGGCCACCGCCTTCGCGGTCGGCAAGCAGCTCAAGAAGTCGTCGGTGCTGGTGAAGGACGCCCCGGCGTTCGTGGTCAACCGGCTGCTCACCCGCTTCCTCGGCACCGTCTTCGCCGCCGTGGACGCGGGCACCCCACTGGAGGTGGCGAACCGCGCGCTGGACCCGCTGGGCCTGCCGATGCGACCGCTGGCACTGCTCCAGCTCGTCGGCCCGGCCGTCGCCCACCATGTCGGCGGCACCCTGCACGCGGCCTTCCCGGACCGGTTCACGGTCAGCCAGAACCTCAAGCGGATCGCGGACTCCGGCCAGCCGATCGTGGTGGACGACGAGATCAACGCCGAGGTCGCGAAGCTGCTGGTGGTCGGCGACCAGCCGCTGACCGAGGAGCAGGTACGCCAGCAGGCGCTCGACGCGCTGGCCCAGGAGATCCGGCTGATGCTGGACGAGGGGGTCGTCGCCGAGGCGCAGGACATCGACCTGTGCATGATCCTCGGTGCCGGGTGGCCGTTCCACCTGGGCGGCGTCACGCCGTACCTGGACCGGACCGGCACCAGTGAGCAGGTCACCGGCCAGCGTTTCCTGCCGCAGGGAGTGGCCAGCCTGACCGGCTGAGCCGACCCAGGTCACGGTGGTCGCCCCGACCCGGGGTGACCACCGTGACCGGCGGTCGGGGGCAGCGGCGCGTGCGGTGGCTGGCTACCATCCCGGTTCCACCCTTCACCAGGAGCTGACCGCATGTCCCACCCGGACCAGCACCACAATCCGCCCGGCGGCCCGTACCCGCAGGGCGGTGGCTTCCCACCGCCGAGCAGCGGTCACCCGCAGGCCGGGTCGTACCCGCAGGCCGGTGGCTACCCACCGCCGCCGGGTGCCGGCTATCCCCCGCCGCCGCAGGCCGGCGGATACCCCGCGCCCGGTCAGCAGTACGGCGCCTTCCCGCCGCCGCCGCCGAAGAAGTCCAACGCCGGCAAGATCGTGCTGATCGTCCTCGCGGTGCTCATGGTGCTCTGCGTGGGCGGTGGCGCGGTCGTCTGGTTCGTGGTCCGGGACACCGTCGGCGAGGCGGTCGACGCCACCCGGACCCGGGTGGTGGCACCGGAGACCCTGGCCGGGCGCCCGAAGGTCACCGAACCGGAGTTGCAGCAGCTCTCCGACTCGATGGTCCGGGAGCTGAAGGCCTCGATCGACAACGAGACCAGTGCGGTCGGTGCCTTCTACGGTGACCCGTCGCAGGAGAACCTCGTGATGATCGTGGCCGTCTCCGGGTTGATGGCCGACCCCAAGAAGGAGCTCGACGAGGCGGTCCAGGCCATCTCGACCGAGTTGACGGTCAGCAACATGACGCCGGTCGAACCGGGCCCGCTCGGCGGCGAGGCCCGCTGCGGCGACGGCCGGGCCGACGTGGCGCTGGGCATCTGCGTCTGGGCCGACCGGGGCAGCGTCGGCATGATCGTCATGTTCTTCTCCTCCCGCAACGACGCCGCGTCCGAGTTCCTCACCATCCGGGGCCAGGTCGAGCAACGGTCCTGACGTACGCGCCGACAGCCGGGCGGGGTGGATCCCCCGCCCGGCCGTCACATCACCCCTGGGACTCGGCGGCGACGTCGAGGACCCAGACGACGCCGAAGCGGTCCCGCAGCATCCCGTACCGGGGTGCCCAGGCCGCCGGCCCGAGTGGCACCACGACGGTGGCGCCGTCGACGAGCCGGTTCCAGTATTCGGTGATCTCGTCGGCGGTCTCGCCGCGCACCGAGACGAAGAAGGCGTTCTCGCCCCGGTCGTAGGGGAGGTTCGCGGGCACGTCGTAGGCCATCACGTGGAAGCCGACGGCGGCCCGCACCTGGCCCCACATCACCTGGTCGGCGGCTGCCTCGTCCGAGACGGCACCGGCGTCGGAATAACTGAGGACGGTCAGGTCGCCGCCGAAGACGCGCTGGTAGAACTCCAGGGCCGCGCGGGCGTCCCCCCGGAAGTTGAGGTGGGTCGTGGTCGTGACGGACATGCTCGTCTCCTGTCTCGGTAGGTCGGACCGGAGACACGGTGCCAGCAGAAGAGGACAGGAACTGTCCTCTTCCTGGGGGCATGATGAGGACCATGCCGAGAACCTCAGCGCGACTGCTGTCGTTGCTGTCCCTGCTCCAGGCGCGCCGGGAGTGGCCCGGGGCCCTGCTGGCCCAGCGGCTGGAGGTCAGCGCGCGTACGGTCCGCCGAGACGTCGACCGCCTGCGCGAACTCGGCTACCCGATCGCGGCCGTGAAGGGGCCGGACGGCGGTTACCGGCTCGACGCCGGGACGCGGATGCCGCCGTTGCTCTTCGACGACGAACAGGCCGTCGCCCTCGCCGTCGCGCTGCGGATCGCCACCACCGCCGGTGCCGGGATCGAGGAGGGCGCGGCCCGGGCGCTGCACACCGTCCGGCAGGTCATGCCCGCGCGGCTGCGCCACCACGTCGACACGCTTCCCGTCACCGCTGTCGGGCGGTCCGCGACGGTCGACAGCGGTGTACTGATCGCGCTCGGTGCGGCCGTACACGGCCAGGTGGTGCTGCGCTTCGACTACCCGTCCGAGTCGACCGACTCCGGGCCGCCCCGCCGGGTGGAGCCGCACCAACTCGCCACCCGGGGTGGACGGTGGTATCTCGTCGCCTGGGATCTCGACCGCGACGACTGGCGCATCTTCCGGGCCGACCGGGTCACGCCGCGTACCCCCACCGGTCCGCGCTTCCGACCACGGGCGCTGCCCGGCGGCGACCTGGCCGCGTTCCTGGCCGGCCGGTTCCGCGGCGCCGACGGCACCGGTGACTGGCCGTGTCGGGGCGAGGTGGTCCTGCACCGGGCCGCCGCCGACGTGGCACCGTTCGTGCCCGACGGTGTCGTCGAGGAACTCGGGCCGGACCGCTGCCGTCTCACCCTCGGCTCGTGGTCCTGGCCCGGACTCGCCGCCACGGTCGGCAGGTTCGACGCCGACATCGAGGTGGTCGGCCCGCCCGAGCTCCGCGCCGCGTTCGCCTCCCTGGCCCGGCGGTACGCCGCCGCGAGCGCCCCACCGGACGACGACGCACACCCGACGGCGCGGCGGTGAGCGATCACCCGTCCGTCAGGGAGTGTTCCGCCACGCTGCGTTCCACGCAGAACTCGTTGCCCTCCGGGTCGGCCAGCACCACCCATCCCGTGCCGTCCGGCCGACGGCGGTCGTCGACCGTCGTGGCACCCAGGCCGAGCAGGCGTTCCACCTCCTCGTCCCGGCTCCGGTCGGTCGGTTGGAGGTCCAGGTGGATGCGGTTCTTCACGGTCTTGCCCTCGGGCACCCGCTGGAAGAGCATCCCGCCGCCGGCGATGTCCGGACCGGACAGCAACGCGCACTCCTCGTCCCCCGGCCGGTCGTCCGGGTCGGGCCGCAGCCCGGTGACCGCCGCCCAGAAGGTCGCCATGGTGTACGGGTCGGCACAGTCGACGTCGATCCAACGCACTCGGGAAGTCATGACCCCAACCTCTCACCGGGATCAAGCGATTATCGGCGGTGTAAGCAGGGGTCCCCTGCTATGCACGAGGCGTTAGTAGGGGACCCCTGCTCACACACCCCGGCACGGCCACACCAGTGCTCCGGGTCAGCGCGTGCCCTGCTCCACGGTCGGTGCGGAGTCGGCCGCCGGCAGGTTGACCGTCACCTCCAGGCCGCCCCCGGGCTGCGCCACCGCCGTCACCGTGCCGCCGTGCGCGTCGCAGACCGCCCGCACGATGGAGAGGCCGAGGCCGGACCCACGGGCGCCGGTCCGCTCCCGGCCGCCGCGCCGGAACGGCTCGAACAGCCCGGGTACGTCGGCCGGGTCGACCTCGAAGCCGGTGTTCCCCACCACCAGCCACGACCGTTGGCCGTCGGAGCCGGTCCGCACCCAGAGCCGCCCGTGCAGGTGGTTGTAGCGGACCGCGTTCTCGATCAGGTTGCCGGCCAACCGGTCCAGCAGCCCGGGGTCGCCGACCACCGGCGCCGGCTGGAGCGAGGTCCGCACGTCCAGCTTGATCCGTTCCACCTCGCGGCGGACCGCAGACAGCGCGTTAAGTGTGCCGGCGGCCAGGTCGCACTCGGTACGCCGGGCGAGCCGCCGACCCGTCTGCGCCTCGCTGCGGGCCAGCACCAGCAGGGCGTCGACCAGTCCGTTGGCCCGTTCGGAGGCGTCACGGACCACGGTCGCCATCCGGCGGTACTCGGCCGCGTCCGCGTCGTCGTCACTGAGCGTCACGTCGATCTCGGTCCGCATCACCGCCAGCGGCGTGCGTAACTCGTGTGAGGCGTTGGCGACGAACCGCTTCTGCGACTCGAAGGCGGCCCCGATCCGGTCCAGCATCGCGTCGAAGGTGTCGGCCAGCTCGGCCACCTCGTCGTCCGCCCCGGAGTAGCCGATCCGCTGGTGCAGGGTGGTCTCGCCGAGTCGCCGCGCGGTGGCGGTGACCTGGTGCAGCGGCCGCAGTGCCCGCCCGGCGACCGCGTACGCCCCGACCACGCCGGCCGCGCCGACCGCCAGCAGCGCGGCCAGCCCCTTCGCCAGCAGTTCGCCGGAGGCCGAGCTGACCAGTTGCTGCTGCCACGCCCCGGCCTCCAGGGTGCTGCCGTCGGCCAGCACCACGGTGGTGCCGGGCAGCAGCTCGTCGGTGGGACGCAGCGCGTCGCGGACCAGCAGCCAGGCCAGCAACAGCAGGATCGCCCCGGCGCCGATCAGCAGGACGCCGTTGAGCAGGGTGAGCCGCAGCCGCAGGGTGGGCCGCGGTCGCAGCCGCGTGACCGGCCCGAGCCCCAGGGCGGGCGTCACGCCGGCACCTCGGCGGTGCGGTAACCGGCCCCCACCACGGTCTCGATCAGCGGCGGATCGCCGAGCTTGCGGCGCAGTGTCATCACGGTGACCCGGACGATGGTGGTGAACGGGTCGGTGTTGGCGTCCCATACCCGCTCCAGCAGTTCCTCGCTGGACACCACCGCCCCGCGCGCCTTGAGCAGCTCGCAGAGCACCCCGAACTCCTTGTTGGTCAGCTCCACCGGCTGCCCGGCCCGGGTGGCCACCCGCCGGGCCGGGTCGACGACCAGATCGGCCAGTTCCAGCACCGGTGGTGCCGCCGGGGTGGCCCGCCGGCCGAGCGCCTGCACCCGGGCCACCAGCTCGTCGAAGGCGAACGGCTTGGGCAGGTAGTCGTCGGCGCCGAGTTGCAGGCCCTCGACCCGGTCGGCGACCGTGCCGCTGGCGGTGAGCATCAGCACCCGGGTCAGCGCGCCGGACCCGGCCAACTCGGCGCAGATCTGGTCACCGTGCATGCCGGGCAGGTCACGGTCGAGCACCACCACGTCGTACCGGGTGACGAAGGCCATCTCGTGCCCGCTGTCACCGTCGTACGCGACATCCACCGCCATGCCGCGTTTGCGCAGGCCGCGCGCGATCGCGTCCGCGAGGTTGCGCTCGTCCTCGACCACCAGTACCCGCATGTCACGCCCCTTTTCCGCCGGTGACCACCCGACAACCTAGCGCCGGTCGCCAAGTCGGTGTGCCGCCACCGGCCGGGTGTCACCCCGGAACTCGCCAGGCGCCGAAGTCGCCGTCCTGCCGACGGCAGACCACGAGGTCGTAGCGGGCCTGGCATTCGCCACGCGCCCCGGCCAGGACGTCGATCGGCCGGGCCCGGTCCTCGTCCGGTTGGAGTCGGGCCAGCACCAGGCCGACGTCGCGCGCCGGTCGCACGGCGAGCAGGTGCGGCGCGTACTCGTAACGGTGGACCTGCTCCCACGACCCGTGGTCGACGAGCACCGCCCCGGTCGTCATGTCGAAGGTGGCCAGCTCCATCGTCCCCTCGGCCCACCCGGACAGGACCAGCGCGCGCCGGTCCCCCACCAGCAGGAGGTCGGCGACGTCCCGGTTGTCCCACCGGGACGCGCCGGTGGCCGGGTCGAGGACCTGCACCCCACCGCTGGCCGGAAAGGCGCAGAGCAGTGCGGCGCAGGCGGTGACGTGATAGACCGTCGGCACGGTGGTCTGCCAGAGCGGGGTCAGCCCGTCGACGGTGTAGGCGGCGACGGTGTTCGAGTTCCGGACCACCGCCACCAGGTCGCCGACCACCCACGCCGACTGGTAACCGGCCGGGTCGTCGGCGGGCGGCGTCAGGCGGTGCCGGACCTTCCCGGTCTCCGGGTCGCGCACCTCCACACCGCCGTCGAGTGTGGACACCACGATCGCGTCGACCACACCGTCGCGCAGCCGGTAGTCGACGCTGGACGCCGAGAGCGGAATGGACCACAGCTCGCGGGCGCTCGGCAGCTCGATCATCCGCAACGTGTTCGGCGTGCTCTCGCGATGGGTCCGCAGCAGTGCGCGGCGGGGGTCGTCGAACATCGCCACGCCCGGCTCGCGCCAGCGTTCCTGACCGGTACGGGCGTCGAGCAGCACGCTCTGGCTGGTCTCGGTCTCCTCGGCGGACATCGAGACCAGCACCCCGTCGTCGGCGACGGGCTGCACCCGGAAGACCCGATGGCCGAGCGACAGTCGGGTCCGCCAGGACGGCGCGAGCGTCGGCGGCGTACCGGTGGCCTTCTCGGGATAGGGGAAGGCGAGCAGTTCGGGGTGGCCGTCGGTGACCTCGGTGCCCGGAATGACGGCGAAGATCTGGTCCGCCGTGAGGAGCAGGTTGGCACCGAGTGGCACCGGCACCGTCGCGTACACCCGGCGGGTCGGCGGCGCGGCGCCGGCCATCGAGACCAGCACGACCACCGCGAGCAGCGCGGCCCCGAAGCGGCGCGAGCCGGCGGCGATCCGGCGGCGTCGCGGCGGGTGGTCGGTCGGCTCGGTGAGGTCACCGAGGTCGATCAACGTCACGGTCGTCCTTCCTGCGGCGCGCCGACGCGGCCCTCACGGCCGTCGGCTGCCCCGGCGACCGCCTGTACGATGGCCCGTCGTGGCTGTGCCGGTGATTGATTCCTCGTTGAACCCCGTCCCCGAGACCGTCGAGGCGGAGTCAGCGACAAGACGTCGCCGACGCGGGCCGACGCGCGCCGACGTGTTGGCCATCGGAGCCTACGTCCTGCTCGGCGTCGTCGTCTGCCTCTACTACTGGGTGGACGTGCAGAACCGCGTCTCGTCACATCTGCCCACCGACCACAGTTGGTTCGAGTGGCTGTTCTCGCACGGTGCGTACTCGGTGATGCACCTGGAGAACCCGCTGTTCAGTACGCGGCAGAACGCCCCGGACGGGGTGAACATGATGGCCAACACCTCGCTACTCGGGGTGACCCTGCCGCTGGCCCCGCTCACCTGGCTGCTCGGTCCGCAGGTGGTGTACGCGCTCTACCTGGGCGGTGCGCTGGCGGCCACCGCCGCCACCTCGTACTGGATGCTGTCCCGGCACCTGGTGCGCTCCCGGGCCGCCGCCTTCGTCGGCGGCGCGTTCCTCGGCTTCGCCCCCGGCATCGTGCACCACGCCAACGGCCAGCCGAACTTCGTCTCCAACTTCCTGCTACCGCTGATCGTGGTGCGGGTGTTCCGGCTGAGCGAGCCCGGCCGGTGGCGACGCAACGGGCTGGTGCTGGGCCTGCTGGTGGCGTACCAGATCTTCATCAACGAGGAGATGCTGCTGCTCACCGCGCTGGCCTGCCTGGTCATCGTGATCGCGTACGCGATCATGCGGCCGCGCCAGGCGCGGGAGCGCGCCGGTACCTTCGGCGCCGGGCTGGGCCTCGGCGGCGGCGTCGCCCTGCTGCTCACCGCCTACCCGATCTGGTTCCAGTTCAACGGCCCGCAGTCCTACCGGGGCCTGCAGGGTGGGGTGTTCCACAGTTGGGGCGAGGACGTCGTCGCCTTCGTCACCTTCCCCCGCGACACCATCGCCGGCAACGAGGCGGTGGAGGCGACCATCGGGATGACCGAGCAGAACAGTTGGTTCGGCTGGCCGATGGTGCTGTTCACGGTGGTGGCGCTGGCGCTGCTGGTACGCCGGTCGCTGGTGGCCCGCATCCTCGCCGTGCTGGTGGTGCTCTTCTCGGTGGCCTCGCTCGGCCCGGAGATCCGGTTCAACGGCGAACTGACCGGCATCGCCGGCCCGTGGTCGTACATCTCGGAGGACGTGCCGCTGGTCGAGATGATGATGCCGACCCGGCTGACCCTGGTCACCACCGCCGCGCTCGGTGTCCTGCTCGCCCTGGCCTGGGACGCGGTGGCCGGCAACCGCCGCTCGCCGGTGCCGGCACCCCGCTCCGGCGAACCCGCACCCGCCACCACCCGCTCCCGGCCGCGGTGGCAGCGCGGCGTCGGGTACGCGGCCATCTCGCTGGCCGTGCTGCCGTTGATCCCCACCCCGCTGCCGGCCGAGGAGGTCGCCCCGCCGCCGACCTTCATCACCTCCGGCGGCTGGCGGCCGTACGTGCCGGAGGGCCGGACGCTGGTGCCGGTGCCCATCCCGAGCAACGTGCACGGACTGTCCACGTTGCGCTGGAGCGCCCTGACCCAGCACGAGTTCCCGATCCCGGCGGGCTACTTCATCGGCCCCAACCTGGACGGCGAGGGCGTCTTCGGTGCGCCGAACCGGCCCACCAGCACCCTCGTCTACCGCACCATGGACGCCGGTGAGGTGCCCGAGCTGACCGATGAGAACCGCCAGCAGGCAGTCGAGGACCTGCGCTTCTGGCGGGCCTCGGTGGTGGTGCTCGGCGCCCACCCTCGGGAGGCCGTGTTGCGGGACCTGCTGACCGGCCTGCTGGGTGAGCCGCAGCGGGTGGACGACGTCTGGCTCTGGGACGTCCGCGACCGAGTCTGAGGATGTGTGTAAGGAAGGGTCCCCTGCTAACGCCTCGTGCATAGCAGGGGACCCTTCCTAACATCAGCGCCCCGGCGACGCCGCAGGTTTGTGCGCCGGCAGCGCACGGGTAGGGACCGTCCGGAGTGGACGGGGGTACACGATGACGCAGGACGACAACACCATCGAATCGCAGGCGCGGCGGGGTCGCCGTCGTTTCCTACTGGTGATGGTGGCGGCGATGGTGGTCGGCGCTCTGGTGGGCGGCGGCATCGCCGCCACCGGCTTCTTCGACGGCAGTGCGACGTTCTGGGATGGTGAGGCGCCCGGCTGGGCAACGGTCGTCGGTGCCGTCCTCAGCCTCGGCGGGGTGGCCATCGCAGTCGCCGGCTTCTGGTGGTTGGCCCGCAACGGGTACTACCGCCGCAACGTCGGTTCCCGGCTCTGGGCGGAGAGCTGGTCGCGCCGCCACAACTTGGTGCGCCAGGTGCGGGGCCGTATCCCGACACGTGACGAGGACCGACCACTACTACCGCAGGTCGCCGAACAGATGACCGACGGACTGATGTTTCTCCTGCCCCTGTCCGGCCTGGCCCTGATGCAGGTCGGTCAGGCGTTCTTCCAGTGGGCGCCGGGCTTCATCCTGCTCGCCGCGATCTTCGTCGGAACCCTGACGGCGGCCGGCGTCTCGGCATGGCGCAGCGCACGCGACGCGACGGCGTTCCTCGCCGCTGCCGAAGTGTGAAGAAGGGTCCCCTGCTATACCTCAGGCGTTAGCAGGGGACCCTTCCTTTCACCAACACCAACACCGACACCGACACCAGCACCGACTCAGCCGACCAGCGGGCGGACGTCCCAGATCAGCGCGCCGTCGATCTCCCGAGGCGGGCCGAGCAGGGCCTCCAGGGTGTGCCGCATCGGGTCGCCGTGGTGCAGCCCGCCCTGCACGACCACGGCCGCCCGCCAGTGCCGCAGGTCCACCACCGCCTGCCGGCGCTCCGTCTCGGTGATCGGTGGCACCACGCCGGTTTCCGCCACCCGCCGCAACAGCACCGAGGTGGGCCGATCCGGGGCACCCCACCGGGCCGTCGGGTCGTCCGGGGCGTGCGGGCCGATGAAGAAGCCGCCCGGCGCGGTGAAGGCCAGGTCCGTCCGGGCCGACCAGAGCATGCCCGGGCTACGACCGGCGTTGGTCACCGGCGGCACCGGCACCAGCGTCCGGCCCGCCGGCACGTACGCCCGCCAGGTGCCGTCGGCGACGAACGCCGGCACCGGCCGACTCGACACGGTACGGATCGGGGTCGGCGCCAGCGGCAGCAGGGCGACGGCCAACGCGGCGGGCCCGACAAGGCGGAGCGGCCGGTGCCACCGGCCTCGGGCGGGCGCGGAGTCGACGGCCGTGCGCCGATTCCACAGGTCCACCGCGAGCGCGACCAGGACGCCCAGCACCGGGGCGCAGACCAGCGCGAACCGGGCGGGCACCACGTGGTCGAGCAACGGCAGCTCGGCGATCAGCCGGTACGGGCCGGGCAGGTCGGTGGCCCGCCCGTCGAGGCGTACCCGGGGACCGAGGGAGAGCAGGGCGAACACCAGACCGCAGGCGGCCAGCGCGCGGACCAGCGGCCGACGCCGGAGCCAGACCGTGACCACCACGGCCAGCACCAGCAGCCCGACGCCGAAGAACGAGTTCTCCTCGGTCGGGTTTGGCGCGAGCAGGCCGGGCGGCCGGTCCTCGCCGAACACCGTCTGCCGGGCGAACCCGGTGAACGACGCCGCGTCCAACTGGTAGCTGAACGCGTGGAACGGCATCCCCCGGTAGTGGCCCGGGCCGAAGAACTGGAACCACAGCGGGTACGCCAGCAGCACTCCCGCCACCAGCGCGCCGACCCCGATCCGCCCGGCCGTGGACGGGGCGAGCCGACGGGCGGCCGACGGATCGGCGATCGCGTATGCGAGGGCGAGCACGCCGGCGGCCAGCGCCACGAAGAGCAGCACCTCCTCGCCGAGGAAGACCTGGTACGTCACGACCAGCCCGAGCAGCACCCCGTGCCGCCACACCCGGCCGCCCGGCTCGGGGCAGAACACCAGCGCCAGAATCAGCGGCACCAGGAACTGGGCGGCCATGTGCAGGTGCGTACCGGCCTGGGCGACCATGCCGGGCGCGAAGCCGCAGATCAGCCCACCGACGGCGGCGGCCGGCCAGGAGTCGACCAGCCGGCGGCGCAGCAGGGCGTACCAGGCGGTGGCGGTGCCGGCGAGGCAGAGCACCACCGCGACGCCGAAGGCGGCCTGCGACCCGAACAGCAGCGTGACCGGGGCCAGGGGGACACCGAGGCCGAGCACCGAGGTGTTCGCCATCAGGTTCACCCCGCCGGGCGCGTTCAACGCGTCGCTCCACAGCGGGTTCTCCAGCGCGGCCACGGCACGGGCCGCGCGGGCCAGCATCCACTCGAAGAGGATCTGGTCACCGGCCTGGTGGAACAGCCGGTCCGGGCGACCCCACTGGCGGTGGGTCAGCCACGCCGCCAGCGCGAGGTAGCCGACCGGCACCGCCACGTCCGGGGTACGCGCGGGCAGCCACCGGCGACGGCGCGACGCCACCTCGGCGGTACGGTCGGCCGCGCCGACGGCCATCAGCCCGGCGGAGCGGTCAACGGCCGTACGTCCCACACCCAGACGTCCAACTCCTGCCGGGCCGGGCCGACCAACTGCTCGACGGTCTGCCGCAGCGGCTCCGAGTGCGGCTGGCGCAGCGGCAGCACCAGCACGGCCGCCTTCCAGTGCCGCAGCTCGTCCAGCGAGCGCCGCCGCTGGCGGTCGTCCAGTTCCGGCGTACGGCCGGTCGTGGCGACCTCCTCCAGCATCTTCCCGACGCCACTGGGTCGCCCGTTGAAGCGGCCCGGGTCACCGGTGGTGGCGTTGCGCGGGGCCAGGAAGTAGCCGCCGGGCATCTTGAAGTCGAGGTTGGTGGAGGCGGCCCAGCGCATCCCGTGGGTGTTGCCCATGCTCGGCACCGGGATGGGGACCAGCGTCTGGTCCGGCCCGACGTAGGCGCGCCAGCGGTCCGAGGTGATGAAGTCGGGCACCGGCGGCCGGGAGGTCATCGGCAGCGGCATCGGGGCGATCGGCAGCAGGGCGAGCACCAGACCGGCCACGGTCAGCGTACGCACCACCCGCCGGTCCAGGTCCAGGGTGCGGCTGCGCTCGATGGCCAGCGCCAGCAGGATCGCCACCACCACGCTGACGATCATGCCGAACCGGGTCGGCACCACCGCGTCGAGCAACGGCAGCCGGACCAGCCACTCCCACGGGCCGACCATCAGCTCCCGGTCCCACCAGGTGATGCGCTCACCGAGGGAGAGGATCACGTAGAACCCGGCGGTCGCGGCCAGCGCCCGGACCAGCAGTTCCCGCCGCAGCCAGAGCACGATCCCGACCGCGATCAGGGCCAGGCTCCACCCGAAGAAGGCGTTCTCCTCCGAGTAGTTCGGGGCCAGGTTCACGTTGGCCCGCTGGTTGCCGCCGATGGTCGGGGAGCCCGGGGCGAAGTACGCGGCGATGTCGTTGCCGTAGTCGCGGACCGCGTCGCTGAGCCCGTGGTACGCCATCGGCCCGGCGAACTGGATGTAGAGCGGGTACGCCAGCAGCGCACCGGCGATGACCGTGCAGGTGGCCACCGCCTTGCCCAGCGGACGCCAGGCCGCCGACCAGAGTCCGGGACGCTGGACGACCATCGCGATCAGGAAGATGCCGCAGCCCATCGCGGTGAAGAGCAGGATCTCCTCGTTGATGAACGCCTGCACGGTGACCAGCAGGGCCAGCAGCGCACCGTCCCGGTACGGACGGGTGGATCGGGTGATGACCATGACCCGCCACACGATGAACGGCAGCAGGAACTGGCTGATGATGTTGGGATGCCAACTGGCGTGCGACAGCATCGCCGGGGAGAATCCGCAGAGCCAGCCGCCGACGATCGCGGCCAGCGGGTAGCTGACCACGTGCCGGGACAGCACGTAGTACCAGGCCGAGGCGGTGCCGGCGAGAGCGAGCGTGACCAGCACCACGAAGGTCACGGCGGGCCCGAACAGCAGGGTCACCGGCACCATCGGAATGCCCAGCGCCAGGATGGCCGTGTTGGCCATCAGGTTGACGCCGTCCGGGTAGTTGAACTGCTCGGTGAAGAACGGGAACTCCCCGTGCAGCACCACTCGCACCGAGTGGGCGAGGAAGAACTGCACCTGTGCCGGGTCACTGCTGTAGAGCGAGGCCACCCGACCGGCCGGGTCCATCCAGATCTGGCTGGTCACCCAGATCGCGGTGAGCAGGAATCCACCGAAGACGGCGAGGTCCTGTCGGCGGCGGGTCCAGCGGAAGCGCCGCCACCGCGACGGCACCGAGCCCGCCGCTGCGGCACCCGTCGGCGGGTCCGCGTCCTCGGTCGACGCGTCGGGCTCCGACCTGGTCCCGGAGTCGGCCGGTGCGTCGACCGCCGGCGTGGTCCCGGACTCGGGCGGGGAGTCGGCGACCGGTGTGTCGTCGATCACCGGTGCAGTCGTGCCGGCCTCCACAGTGGAGCTGACATCGGGTGCCACGGGGTCGGCAGGCGCAGCCGGATCGGGAGGTGCCGCGTCGGCGGTGGAGGTTCCGTTGCCCACGGAAGCGTCCGTGGTGTCGACCGTCGGCGCGGAGTCGCGCGTACCCTCACCCAGCGTGACGGGTTCGGACGGCGAGCCTGCGACGACGTCGGGTTTCGGCGGCGATGCGGCGCGGGTCTCAGCAGGCGTCACAGTCGGCGGAGTCTACCCGAGTGGGGAAATAGCTCCCAAGTCGACGCGGCGTCCCCTGTGGCCGGTGTACCGCCCGGGCGACGCAGCGTGAGGCGGCGCGAGCCGACGACCCTGCGTCTCGTACTATTGCCCAGCGAAACGACGGCCGATGTGATCGGGGGCGTGACAGGTGGCTCCAGCCCGCTGGCGCGGCTTGACCGCCACCGGCCTGTCCAGTCTGCTGCTCGCCGTCACCGCCTGCGGACCGGTCGCCGAGCGTCGGCCGCAGGACCTCCGGGTCGGCTACGACAGCATGGACGGGTCACTGACGGTGTGGCCGCCTCGCGGCTCGCTGGTCGAGGACGCGGCGGCCACCGCCGCGGTGACCGAGGCGGTCCGTGAGTGGCGTTCACCGATCGACGACCGGGTGCACGTACCCTCCTCCGGCATCCTCTTCTCCGGCGAGGTCGACGGTGCCCCGCTGGCCCTGGTGGCCGCGTCCGTGCCCGGCCAGGCCGCGTCCTGGTTGCTCCAGCTCGGCGGCGGTGACGGCGGGTACGAGGTCAGCCAGGCCACCGAGTACACCGACCCGGGCTATCTCGTCTACTCCGACGTGCTGCCGGTGCAGACCGCCGAGGGGCGGCGCTACCTCACCTCGGAGCGGGTCCGGCGGCTGGTCGGCCCGAACGGCCGTGCCGTTCCGGCCACCGACGGCCTGACCGACCCGGTCGACGTGCCGCAGTGCGAGGCCGTGCCGGTGACCGCCACGCTGCGCTCCACCGAGTCGCTGCCCCGGGGACGCGCCGCCGACCGGTTGCTGGATCTCGGCACCGGCACCGCGAACCCCCGGTATCCGCTGGTCCGCGACGACAGCGGCGCGGGCCGACGGGCCCTGGCCGACCTGGACACCTGCGCACTGGCCGACGAGGACGGCCCGTTCGGCAGCGTCACCCGGCGGGTCGGCGACCGGGACACCCCGGATTCGGTGCCGGCGTCCTGGCCGAAGTCGAAGGTCGCCGTGCGGACCCTCGGCGAGTTGGCGCTCAACGGCGGTGAACCGGCGGAGCTGGAGCAACTCAGCTGGGACACCGCCGACGGCACGATGACCGCGCTGGTCTATCGACCGGCGGACGGCGGCCCGACGGTGCTCTCCCCCGCCGACCGCACCACCCCGTTGCAGGTCTACGAGCTGCCGGTGCCCGGTCAGCCGCTGGTCGTGCTGAGCTGGCGTGCCACCAAGGACACCACGCTGTCGGTGCCGCCGGACACGACCCGCCTGCTCGACCGTCCCGGCCTGGTGGTGGCGCCGCTGCCGGAGCGCAGCGAGACCTTCAGCCTCGCCGCCGACGACAAGACGCACTACCGCTCCGCCGGCCACCGCCGCTGACCCCACGGGCCCGCGCCCTCCTGACCAGCCGCCCTCCCCAGCTCCATGATCGACGCCGCGCCGACCACAGCTCCATGATCGGCGGCGTGAGGCACCACCCGCACACTGCCGGTACCGGGGCAGTGTGCGGGTGGTGTCGCCCACGGGCCGTCCTGAGGGCCGAGCGCGAGAGGCGCGGAACGGGTCAGTTGGCGGAGGGGGTGGGGGTGCTCTCAGAGGTCAGGCGGGCCGGGTCGACCGGGGTGGTCTCCAGGCGGGAGATCCAGCCGGTGACGTCGCGCGCCACGTCCTGCGCGGTCAGGCCGAGGTCGGCCAGGATCTGCGCGCGGGTGCCGTGCGGGTGCCAGTCGGCCGGTACGCCCAGGTCGCGCAGCGGCACCTGGACGCCCGCGTCCCGCATGGCCTGGGCGAGCGCGTCCCCGACGCCGCCCAGCCGCACGCCGTCCTCGACGGTGACCACCAGGCGGTGCCCGGCGGCCAGCTCGACCAGCTCGGCCGGGACCGGACGCACCCAGCGCGGATCCACCACGGTGACGCCGTAGCCCTGCTCGGCGACCCGGGCGGCGACCTCCATGCCGAGCTGGCCGAAGGCACCCACCGCGACGAGCAGCACGTCGGTACGCGCCGACTCGGCCAGTACGTCGACCGTGCCGATCCGGCGGATCGCGGGCAGGTCGGCGGCGACCGCACCGGACGGGTAGCGCAGCACGGTCGGGCCGTCGTCGACGGCGACCGCCTCGCGCAGCTCCTCACGCAGCGTGGCGGCGTCCCGGGGAGCCGCCATTCGCAGGCCCGGCACCACCCCGAAGACCGACATGTCCCAGATGCCGTAGTGGCTCGGCCCGTCCGGGCCGGTGATGCCGGCCCGGTCCAGCACGAAGGTGACCGGCAGCTTGTGCATCGCCACGTCCAGCAGGACCTGGTCGAAGGCCCGGTTGAGGAAGGTCGCGTAGACCGCCACGACCGGGTGCAGCCCGCCGAGCGCCAGGCCGGCCGCCGAGGTGGCGGCGTGCTGCTCGGCGATGCCCACGTCATAGGTGCGCTCGGGGTACTTGCGGGCCAGCTTCGCGATGCCGGTGGGCTCGGCCATCGCGGCGGTGATGCCCACCACGTCGGGCCGCTCGTCGGCGATCGCGACCAGCTCGTCAGCGAAGACGTGGGTCCACTTCACCGACGGTGCGGCCACCAGCTGGCCGGTCTCCACGTCGAACGCGCCGCCCGGGCCGTGCAGGCAGTCCGCCTCGTCCTCCTCGGCGGGGCGGTAGCCGTAGCCCTTGCGGGTGACCGCGTGCACGATCACCGGGCCGCCGAAGTTCTTCGCGGCGCGCAGCGCGGTCTCGACGGCGGCCACGTCGTGCCCGTCGACCGGGCCGACGTACTTGATGCCGAGGTCCTCGAACATCGCCTGCGGCGCGACGGCGTCCTTGATGCCCTTCTTGACCGCGTGCAGCACCTCGTACATCGGCTTGCCGACCAGCGGCGTCGAGCCGAGGGCGTCCTTGACCGTGTCGAGGACCTTCTCGTAGCCCGGGTTCAGCCGCAGCGTCGAGAGGTGGTCGGCGAGGCCGCCGATGGTCGGCGCGTACGAGCGCCCGTTGTCGTTGACCACGATCACCAGCGGGTTGCCGGCGGCGGCGATGTTGTTCAGCGCCTCCCAGCACATACCACCGGTCAGCGCCCCGTCGCCGACCACGGCGACCACGCTGCGCGCCTCGCCCCGCAGCGCGTACGCCTTGGCCAGGCCGTCGGCGTACGACAGGGCGGTGGAGGCGTGCGAGTTCTCGATGATGTCGTGGTCGCTCTCGGCCCGGCTCGGGTAGCCGGAGAGCCCGCCGCGCTGACGCAGCTGGTCGAAGCCCTCCTGGCGGCCGGTAATGATCTTGTGAACGTACGCCTGGTGACCGGTGTCGAACAGCAGCCGGTCCCGGGGAGAGTCGAAGACCCGGTGCATGGCGAGGGTGAGCTCCACCACGCCCAGGTTGGGGCCGATGTGACCCCCGGTGCGGGACACCTTGGCGACCAGGAAGTCACGGATCTCGGCGCTGAGAATGTCCAGTTCGCTGGCGGACATCCGCTTGACGTCCTGGGGACCGTGCACCGTGGCCAGCAGCCGGCCCTGGTTGGCCGTGTCCTCTTCAACACTCATGACCGCAGAGTCTATCGGCCCTCGCACACCTCGCAGCCCGGGTCACCGCGCCCCCACCCTGACCGCCAGGTCAGGCCCGCACCCGTAGTCGGCGTGGCGGCAGCACCCCGGCCGGCGCGGTGGCGGACCGGGCCGGCGGACCGGCCGGCGTCCAGGAGCCGAGCACGGTGGCCCGGTCCGCCCCGGTCACCGAGGGCAGCGCTCCCGGCAGCCCGTGCCAGGACAGCCACCCCAGCAGCGCGAAGGCGTACGCCTCCTTGGCCTGCGCCGGGACGCCCAGCTCGTCGGTGGTACGCAGCCGACGCCCGGCGCCGAGTTCGGCGAGCCGACGTCACCCAGTGGAAGACCGTCTGCCCCGGCGACACCACCACGTCGACGCCGCCCCCGGCCAGCTCCAGGCCGACGGCCGCCGCCTCGGCGAACACCTCGCCCAACCGGTTGTCCAGCCGGCACACGTCGGCGATCGTGGTCGTGCCCGGCGGCAGCACCGCCCCGATCGCGGCGCGCAACGCGTCGTCGTAGGCCAGTCCCCGGTGTCCGAGCGGCCGCAGCCACAGCGTGTCGCCCTCGACGGTGAACTCGGCCACCGCCACGTCCACCCCGTCGTAGGAGGTCCCCGACATCAGCCCGACGATCTTCACCGGCCCAGGCTAGGTGGTCTGCCCGGCGAGGTCGGGGACCAGCAGCCCGACCAGCTCCACGTGCTGGGTCATCGGGAAGAGGTCGTAGCCGCGCAGCGCCGCCAACCGCCAGCCCAGCCCGGTGAAGACACGCAGGTCCCGGGCGAACGCGGCCGGGTCGCAGGCCACGTAGGCGACGGCACGCGGCCCGGCGGCGACCACGTCGCGCACCACCCGGGCACCGGCGCCCGAGCGGGGCGGATCGAGCACCACCACGTCGACCGGCCCGGTGATCCGGCGGCGGGCCAGCGCGGTCTCCACCCGGGCCGCCACCACCTCCACCCGGGGCAGGTCGCGCAGGTTCTCCCGGGCCGCCGTGACGCCGTCGCCGGCCGCCTCGACCAGCGTGACCCGGCCCGACTCGCCGACCCGTTCGGCCAGCGCGGCGGCGAAGAGTCCGGCCCCGCCGTAGAGGTCCCAGGCGGTCTCGCCCGGCTGTGGGTCGGTCAGTTCCCGCACCGCGTCGACAAGCGTGTCCGCCGCCGCCGGGTGCACCTGCCAGAAGGACGAGGCGGGCAGCGCCCACTCCCGGCCCGCGGCCCGCTCGCGCACCCGCTCCGGGCCGCTGACGATCCGGGTACGCCCGGCCGCGACGGCGGTCACCGTCACGTCCCCGCCGGTGGACGCGACCGTCTCCACTGCCTCGTCGTCCGGCCACCGCGTACCGGCGGAGGTCAGCACCGGCAGGTCCTGCACGGCCGGGTGGGCGATCAGGCAGCGGTCGATCGGCACCACCTCGTGCGAGCGGTGTTTGAGCAGCCCGGCCCGGCCCGCCGCGTCGACCGCGTAGCGGACGCGGGAGCGCCAGCCCAGCGACCCGCCGGGTAGCGCCTCGACCCGGACGCCCAGCGCGTCGCAGGCGGCCTCGTCGAGGCCGCCGATTCGGACGAGTTGCTCGCGGACGACCGTGGTCTTCCAGTCGAGTTGGGCCTGCGGGGAGACGTGTTGCAGGTCGCACCCGCCGCACTGGCCCGGCCGGGCGTACGGGCAGGGCGGGGTGACCCGCTGCGCGGCGGGCTCCAGCACGGTCACCGCGTCGGCCCGGACGAATCCCCGGTGCACCTCGGTCACCTCGGCCACCACCCGTTCGCCGGGCAGCGCGTGCCGGACGAAGACCACCTGCCCGTCGACCCGGGCCACGCAGTGGCCACCGGGGGCGACCGCCGCGACGGTCAGCTCGACCCGCTGGGCCTCCTCCAGCCCGCCGCCGACCGGACCGCCGCCGGTGGGGCCACCGTCGGTCGGCCCGTCAGCGGTGTCGTCCCGCCCTGCGGCGGGGGTGTGCGGCGTCGACCCGGTCATCGCGGCTCACCGCCCGGCGTCTCGCCGTCGCGGGACGCCACCGAGCCGGCCGGCGGGACGTGCGGCGGCAGCGTGCTGCGCGGCGTCACCCGGGGCCCCCGGGCCGGTCCCCGGCTCAGCGTGGCGTCCATCCGGTCCAGGTCCTTGCCGGCGGTCGAGGCGAGCTGCCACGGCACACTGGTCACCATCACTCCCGGTTCGAAGAGCAGGCGGCCCTTGAGCCGCAGCGCGCTCTGGTTGTGCAACAGGTTCTCCCACCAGCGGCCGACCACGTACTCGGGGATGAAGACCGTGACCACGTCGCGCGGTGACTCGCGGCGGACCCCCGCCACGTAGTTCAGGATCGGCCGGGTGATCTCCCGGTACGGCGAGTCGATCACGGTCAGCGGGATCGGCACCTCCCTCCGCTCCCAGTCCGCCTGCAACTGCCGGGTGTCGGTGTCGTCCACGTTGACGGTCACCGCGGTCAGCGTGTCCGGCCGGGTGGCCTGCGCGTACGCGACCGCCCGCAGGGTCGGCTGGTGCAGTTTGCTGACCAGCACGATCGCGTGGTTACGGGCGGGCAGCACCGGGCGACCGTCGTCCGGGGTCAGTTCGACCGCGACCCGGTCGTAGTGCCGGCGGATGGCCAGCATCAGCAGATAGATCACGCCCATCGCGACGATCGCGATCCAGGCGCCCAGCAGGAACTTGGTGATCAGCACGATGACCAGCACCGTTCCGGTCATCGCCATGCCGAAGGTGTTGATCGCCCGGGAACGGACCATCCGGGACCGCACCCGGGGATCGCGTTCGGTGCGCAGCAGCCGGTTCCAGTGCCGGATCATGCCGGCCTGGGAGAGCGTGAACGAGACGAAGACCCCGACGATGTAGAGCTGGATGAGCTTGGTCACCTCGGCCTGGAAGCCGACGATCAGCACGATCGCGAAGGCGGCCAGGAACAGGATGCCGTTGGAGAAGGCCAGCCGGTCGCCCCGGGTGTGCAGTTGCCGGGGCAGGTAGCGGTCCTGGGCCAGGATCGAGCCGAGCACCGGGAAGCCGGTGAATGCGGTGTTCGCGGCCACGAAGAGGATCGTGGCGGTCACCCCGACCACCAGGAACAGCAGGATCGAACCGGATCCGAAGATGGTCTCGGCGAGCTGCGCGGTGACGGTCTTCTGCACGTACCCGTCCGGGCCCCCGACGATCTGGTGGCCCGGGTCCTCGACGAACTGCAACCCGGTGAGCCGGGCCAGCCAGACGATGCCGACCAGCATGGTCACCGCGACCAGGCCGAGCATCAGCAGCGTGGTGGCGGCGTTGCGGCTCTTGGGCGCCTTGAACGCCGGTACGCCGTTGGAGATCGCCTCGACGCCGGTGAGCGCGGCGCACCCGGAGGAGAAGCTCCGCAGCAGCAGGAACGCCATCGCCCAGCCGGTGGTGTCGTGCCACTCGGCGGCGATCACCAGGTCGGCGCTGGGTGCGCGCAGGTCCTCACCGAGCACCACGATCCGGACCAGCCCGGTGAGGATCATGCCGATGATGACGATCATGAAGCCGTACGTGGGGATGGCGAACGCGCTGCCCGCCTCCTTGAGTCCCCGCAGGTTGACCGCGGTGAGCAGGACCACCGCGCAGACCGCGATCAGCACCTTGTGGGTCGCCACGAAGGGGATCACCGAGCCGAGGTTGGCCACCCCGGAGGAGACCGACACGGCGACCGTCAGCACGTAGTCGACCAGCAGGGCGCTGGCCACCCCGACCCCGGCCCGTCGGCCGAGGTTGACCGTGGCCACCTCGTAGTCGCCGCCGCCCGAGGGGTAGGCGTGCACGTTCTGCCGGTAGCTGGCCACCACGGTCAGCATCACCACGACGACGCCGAGGGCCACCCACGGCGAGAACACGAAGGCCGAGGCCCCCGCGATGGAGAGCATCAGAAGGATCTCGTCCGGCGCGTACGCCACGCTGGACAGCGCGTCCGAGGCGAAGACGGGCAGGGCGATGCGCTTCGGTAGGAGGGTGTGCTTGAGGCGGTCGGACCGGAACGGTCGACCGACGAGCAGCCGCTTCAACAGGGAGGTGGATCGGGCCACAACCGCCAAGCGTACGACCGCTGTCGCCCGGGACGCGCGGTGGTCGCCCGCAGCCGCTCCCGAGGCCGGAGTACCGTCGGTCCCCGTCCGCGACGCCGACGTGGCAGGCTCGCAGGCGACGAGGCGCGGCGGTACGCACCGTGGGAGGAAGCGTGCATATCGTGATCATGGGGTGTGGCCGGGTCGGGTCGACCCTGGCGCACAGCCTCGAAGCCCGGGGGCACTCGGTGGCGGTGATCGACCACGACGCCGAGGCGTTCCGCCGACTGGGACCGGACTTCGCCGGGATCACGGTCACCGGGGCCGGTTTCGACGGCGACGTGCTGCGCGAGGCCGGCATCGAACGGGCCGACGCCTTCGCCGCCGTCTCCAGCGGCGACAACTCCAACATCATCTCGGCCCGGCTGGCCCGCGAGACGTTCGGCGTGTCCCGGGTGGCGGCCCGCATCTACGACCAGCGTCGCGCCCAGGTCTTCGAGCGCCTCGGCATCCCCACCGTGGCCACCGTCCGCTGGACCGCCGACCGGATGCTGCGGCACCTGCTGCCGGAGGGCAACGTGGAGATCTTCCGCGACCCGACCAGCACGGTCTCGATCATCGAGGTGCCGGTGCACGAGGACTGGATCGGTCGGCCGGTCCGGGCGCTGGAGGAGGCCACCGGCGCCCGGGTGGCGTACCTGATCCGCTTCGGCATCGGCACGCTGTCCACCGGTTCCAGCGTGGTGCAGGAGGGCGATCAGGTCTTCATGCTGGTGACCGACGACATGGTGGCCACGGTCACCGCCACGGCGGCGGCGCCGGAAGGGGGACAGTGACATGCGGGTCGCCATCGCCGGTGCCGGCAACGTGGGCCGCTCGATCGCCCAGGAGCTGATCGAGAACGGCCACCAGGTGATGCTCATCGAGCGGCAGCGGCGGAAGCTGCGGCCGGAGCGGGTCCCGGACGCGCAGTGGGTACTGGCCGACGCCTGCGAGCTGACCAGCCTGGAGCAGGCCGACCTCGCCGGTTGTGACGTGGTGGTCGCCGCCACCGGCGACGACAAGGCCAACCTCGTGGTCTCGCTGCTGGCCAAGACCGAGTTCGCGGTGCCCCGGGTGGTCGCCCGCGTCAACCGGGCCGAGAACGAGTGGCTCTTCACCGAGCAGTGGGGCGTGGACGTGGCGGTCAGCAAGCCGCGCGTGATGGCCGCCCTGGTCGAGGAGGCGGTGACCGTCGGCGACCTGGTCCGCCTGATGACCTTCCGGCAGGGTGAGGCCAACCTCGTCGAGATCACGCTGCCGCCGACCGCGCCCTACGTCGGGCAGCCGCTGCGGGCGGTGCCGCTGCCCCGGGACGCCGCGCTGGTGGCCATCCTGCGCGGCAAGCGGGTCCTGGTGCCCAGCCCCGACGACCCGGTCGAGGCCGGCGACGAGCTGATCTTCGTGTGCACCGCCGAGATGGAGGACGCGGTGCGCGCGGTGATCCTCGGCCCGGACAGCGTCGAGCGCACCCGGGAGTCTCGCTGAGCCGCCGCCCGGGTCAGCTCGGCAGCGGCGTCGGCTCCGGCTCCCGCATGACCCGCCGGACGGTCCAGACCGTGATCAGCAACAGCAGCACGTACGGCGGGTAGCCCAACGCGAGCCGGGCCACGCCCAGCGCGGTGTCCTGCTGCGCCAGATAGAGCCCGGCCTGCACGCCGACCTTGGCCAGCCAGACCACGCCCCACAGCACGGTCAGGCCGGTGAAGGTGCGCACCAGCTTCGGGTCGTCGCGCCACTCGGAGCTGCCCTTGGCCACCAGCACCGACCACAGCCAGCCGACCAGGGGTTGCCGGATCACCGCCGAGACCAGCAGCGCCACTCCGTAGCCGATGCCGTAGAGGATGCCGGGCAGATAGAAGTCGCGGGCCTCGCCGGTCCGCCAGGCGATCGCGGCACCGATGCCGATGCCGAACAACCCGTTGACCGCGTGGCGCACCGGCCGGCGCTGGGCCAGCCGCAGCACGCCGATCAGGACCGCCACACCCACCGACGCGATCACCGCGGGACGCAGTTCGCCGAGGATGTTGACCACCACGAAGACGACCACCGGGATGCTGGACTCGACCAGCCCCCGCCATCCGCCGAGTTGGTCGGCCATCTGCTCGGCGACGGTCGGCAGCCGCTCCTCGTCGGTTGGCTCGGTCTCCGGCTGGGTGGCCGGGTGCTGTCCGGTGGTCATCGCCCGCCTTTCATCCGCCGCGCCCGCGCAGTCACGTCGACGGCTCCAACTCGTAGTACGGGTTGTAGATCACCTTGCGGTCGTCCCGCACCGCGATCCGCCCCTTCGCGGTCAGGTGTCGCCCGGGTTCGATGCCGGTGATGCGTCGCTGCCCCAGCCAGACCAGCGTCACGACGTCACTGCCGTCGTAGAGGTCGGCCTCCAGCGCCGGCTGGTTGGTGCGCGGCGTGTAGACCACCGTACGCAGGCGGCCGGTGACCGACGCCACCTGGCCCCGGGCACACTGCGCCGCCGGGACACCGCCGCACCGGGCGCTGTCCCGCTGCAACTGCTGGGCCTCGATCTCGGCCTCGCTGGCGGTGAGCCGTCGCAGCATCCGCCGCAGCGAACCCCGACCCTCGCCGGTGCCCATGACCTCCGCGTCACCCCATCCACGCCGGCCGGGACGTCTCCGGCACCCGCCGTGCTCCCGGCGGCGCCGGAACGGTTCACGCCAGCGTACGCCGGTCCGGGCCGTTCCGGCGCCTTCGCCGGAGCCTGGCTCAACGCGTACCGGGTGCCGGCGCCGTCTCGGCACCGGCCTCGACCTGATCGGCCGCCTCGCGGGGCAGGCGCAGCGGCAGCGGTTCCCGCACCGGCTTGGCCTCCTGTCCCCGGTCGACGACCAGGCCGTTGAGGCAGTCGGCCAGCGGACCGGCGGCGTCCGGGTCGGTGGCCGCCGCGCCCTGGTACACCGCCCGGACCATCCACCGCGGCCCGTCGACACCGACGAACCGCAGGTCGGTCAGCCCGTCCTCGGTACGCACCCGGGCGTGCAGCTCGGTGCCGTACTCGCCGACGACCTCCTGGGCGGCCGCGCCGTCGTTGAACAACGACTTGCGGATCTCCTCGCGCACTTCCTCCCAGATCCCCTCGGAGCGCGGCGCGGCGAAGACGCCGAGTTGCAGGGCACTCGGCCCGTGCACCAGCACCACCTGCTGGATCACCCCCTGCGGGTCGGCCTGCACCCGCACCTCGACCTCGGGGATCGCCGGGATCTGCAGGCTGCCCAGGTCGAGTCGCTGCACCCCGTCCGGCGCCTCGGAGACGTCGTACGGCCCGCGCGCCGGTGCCTCCGGCGCCGACTCGGCGCCGTCGACCGTCTGGAGCGCGTCCGTGGCTCGCTCGTCACGGGCGTGCCGTCCCGCGGCCCGCTTTCGGGAGAAGATCACTGCGTCCACCCTCCGCTGTTCGCACTCACCGTGCCATCTCTTCCGTCCACGCCGTCCGTGGCCGGCGGCGGCACCAGCCCGACGTGTCCGCCGGTGGAGCCGTGCCCGCCGGTCCCGCGTCCGGACGCGGGCAGCTCGGCCACCGGCCGGAAGGCCGCCCGTTCCACCCGCTGCACAACGAGTTGCGCGATCCGGTCGCCCCGCGAGATCTTCACCGGTGCGGCCCGATCATGGTTGATCAGGTTGACCAGGATCTCACCCCGGTAGCCGGCGTCGACCGTACCGGGCGCGTTGAGCACCGTCACGCCGAGTCTGGCCGCGAGCCCCGATCGGGGGTGGACCAGGCCCACGTACCCCTCGGGCAACGCGATCGCCACGCCGGTCGGCACCAACGCCCGGCCGCCGGGCGGCAACTCGACGTCGGCGGCGGCCACCAGGTCGGCACCGGCGTCACCGGAATGCGAGTACGCCGGCAGCGGCAGCTCGGGGTCGAGTTGCCGTACCGGCACGGGCACCAGGTCGGTCACGGTCTACCTCTTTCGTCCGTTCCGCTGGGGGTGACCCTGCCATCCTGCCCGGTGCCCGGCCCGCCGCGCGCCGTACCCTGGCACGAGTGAGCACGTCACCGTCCCCCTCCCCCACCACGGCGACCCCGACGTACGCCGAACGGCTCCGTCTGCCCTGGTGGCTGTGGCCGGCCGGGATCGCGGTCGCCGCGCTGCTCTCGGTGGAGGTCTGGATGGGCGCGGCCGGCGTACGCGCCTGGCTGCCGTTCGCGGTGCTCGTCCCGCTCGCGCTGGCGACCATGGCGTGGCTGGGCCGGATCCGGGTCGCGGTGGCCGGCGGGGAGCTTCAGGTCGACGACGCCCGACTGCCGGTGCGCTTCGTCGCCGACGCGGTCGCGTTGGACGCCGACGGGCGGCGTGAGGTGCTCGGCGTCGCCGCCGACCCGCTGGCCTTCGTGGTGCAGCGGCCGTGGATCTCCGGCGCGGTCCAGGTGGTCCTCGACGACCCGGACGACCCCACCCCGTTCTGGGTGGTCAGTTCCCGACGCCCGGTCGAACTCGCCGAGGCGCTCCTGGCCGCCCGCGACGTGGCACGCTGACTCCCACCCCACCCCGGGGGCGCTCGGGCCTCCTCGACGCTTTCAGGGCCGCTGCCGACGCTGTTCCGGGGCTCAGCCGTCGCGCGGGGCGGTCGGTCAGGAAGCGGGCAACGCGGGCGGGCCACCGGGCGCGGGCGGCCCATCGGGCAGCGCCCGCCGCTGGCGGCGCAGGTCGGTGCGGAGCTCGTCGGCGAGCGCCCGGGTGGCCCGCCGGTTCAGGAAACTCGCCACCGCCGCGCCGGTCAGGAAGGGCCCGAGCGTGGTCAGGTTGCGACCGAACCGCTTGAGCAGGGTGTCCCGCAGCTCGTGGCGGGCGGCGGTGCCGAGCACGGCGCCCACCCCCACGCCCGGCATCATCGGGTTGACCCCGCGCCGGTTGGCCCACGCCTGTACCAGGGCGACGGTGCGTTCGGTGCCGCCGCTGGGCAGCGGTACGCCGTAGATCTCGTGCAACTCGCCGGTCAGCTTCAGCTCGATCGCCACCACGGTGACCGTCTCGGCGGCCAGCAGCACCGGCGCGGACAGCAGGCTCGGGGTGACCGTCCACTGCACCGCGGAGGCGCCGCCGCCGGCCGCGCCGATCCCCGCCGTCGCCCGGGACGCGTTACGCACCAGCCGGTCGGCCAACTGCTCGTCGTCCAGGCCCGGGAAGTGCCGGCGCAGGGTGGCCAGATCCCGGATCGGTACGTGCGGGGCGATCTCGGCGACGGTGTCGACCATCCAGCGCACGGCGGCCTTCGGCTTGAACAGGTCACCGATGCCCCGGGCCCGGGCCTGCCCCACCAGCCGCCCGAGCAACTGGCGGCGTTTCGCCGGCTCGACGTCGTCGGCGGTCAGCGCGACCACCGTCGCGCCCAGTTCGTCCGTGCCCCGCTGGTCCGTGCCCCGCTGGTCCGTGCTCTGCTCGTCCGCGTCCCGCCCGTTCACGTCCCGCCCGTTCGCGTTCGGCTCGCTCATGCCGCCACTCCGCTGCCCTCCGTGCCGCCACGCGACACCGCGGTACGGGACCGATGACTCGACCGTTGCCGCGCGCCCATGCCTGACCTCCCCCGGCTGACGGCCACCACGTGGCACGTCACCTCACGAGTGAATCAGGTCTCGGGCGTCGCCGCTCGCCGAGCCGGGTAGCGGCGGCTCCGTGCCGGAGCCGCCGCTGTGGTGGTGGTGTCGGGCCGTCGGTCAGACACACTCACGGCAGATCAACTCGCCGTTGCGCTCGACCGCAAGCTGGCTGCGGTGGTGCACCAGGAAACACCGGGCACAGCGGAACTCGTCCTGCTGCATCGGTAGCACCTTGACCGTGAGCTCCTCGTCGGCGAGGTCGGCGCCGGGCAGCTCGAAGCTCTCCGCCACCTCCGCCTCGTCGACGTCCACGGCACCCGACTGTGAGTCGACGCGCCGGGCCTTGAGCTCTTCGAGGCTGTCCTCGCCGAGGTCGACCTCGTCGCGGCGCGGGGCGTCGTAGTCGGTGGCCATCGGTTTCACTCTCCCATTTCGATGTTGTCGCTTCCGGTTGTAACGCCGGACGACGCTGTTTCGGTTCCGCTGGCCGGCCACCGCAAGTGTCGGCCACCCGACCCGACGACTGCGTGGGCCAGACCGCCAGAGGATCTCCCCGACGAGCGCGGAACCTACCCCCCCTTGGGCGAGGCATGTATACCGCCCTCGTGGCTGAGATGTACGCCCCTGCACGGGAAGTTGTTCCCAATGTGACTCAGGCGACACGAAGATAGGGGTAGTAGTACCCGGTTCCAGGGTGGCGCGCCGGTATGTCGGACTGTTTCCACGCGACGGTCGGACAACCGTTAACCTCAGCGGCGTACCCGGCGGCCGGCGGGACGGCCCCCACGCCGACGGCCGCTGCCACCCATCCATCGCCCGGGAGCGCCCTGATGAGCTTTGCGCGAGTGCGAGCACTCGTTGTCGTCGGCATGCTGGCGGTGGTCGCCCTGGTCTTCGTGGTCGTCGCCCTCGTCAAGGACACCCAGGGTAACGCGGGCTCCGCCCAGGGTTGCCCGGAGGACTGGCCCCGCGCCGACGTGACGTTGCGTGAGCGCAAGGACGTCAAGATCAAAGTGTTGAACGCCACCGACCGCCCCGGGTTGGCCAGCAGCGTGGGCGACGAGTTCCGCAACCGCGACTTCCAGGTCCAGAAGGAAGGCAACCAGAAGAAGCAGGTCGACGACGTGGCGGTGCTGCGGTACGGCCCGAAGGGCGTCGGTTCCGCCCACCTGCTGCGGGCGTACTTCCTGAACAACGCCGAGTACGAGTACGACGCCAAGCGCGAGGACGACGTGGTGGACGTGATCCTCGGCAACAGCTTCCGGCAACTGGCGACCACCACCGAGGTCAACCAGTCCCTCGGCGACCTCGGTTCGCCGGTGGCCCCGCCGGGCACCTGCCCGATGCCGATAGAGGACTGACCGACGGATCGGTCCGACCGGGTGGACCGGACGAGCCGGGCGGGCCGAATCTGATCGGCCGAGCGTCCCGACTTCGGGTCACCCGGCCGGACGATCAGGGACCGCCGGAGGCGTCCAGCGCGGCCAGCCGGTCGTGCAGGGGCGCGAACAGCTCCGGCGGCGCGGCGATGACCATGTCCGGCCCGGGGCCCTGCCCGTCGATCCCGCCGATCCGCAGGCCGGCCTCGGTGGCCACCAGCCCGCCGGCCGCCCGGTCCCAGTCCGCCAGGCCCTTCTCGTAGAACGCGTCGGCCCGCCCCTCGGCGACCAGGCACAGGTCGACGGCGGCGGCGCCGAGTCGACGGATGTCCCGGACGTGCGCGATCAACTCGGTCACCACCCGGGCCTGGTGGGCACGTCGGGCCGGGTCGTAGCCGAAGCCGGTGATCACGAGCGTCTGCCCGAGGTCGGTCTCGGTGGAGCCGCGCAGCCGCCGGCCGTCCCGCCAGGCACCGCCGCCGGCCGTCGCGGTCCACTCCTCGCCGGTGTGGATGTTGCGCACCACCCCCGCCACGACCTCGCCGTTCACCTCCGCGGCGATCGACACCGCGCAGTGAGCCAGTCCGTACAGGTAGTTGACCGTGCCGTCGATCGGATCCACGATCCACCGCACCCGCGCCGGTGTGGCCGTGCCGCGCTCCGTCGCGCCGTACTCCTCGCCCAGCACCGCGTCGTCCGGACGTCGCAGGCGCAGCGCGTCGACGATCTGGCGCTCCACCGCCCGGTCGGCCGCGGTCACCACGTCGGTGGCGGTGCTCTTGGTGGCCGCCACGGAGACGCCCTCGACCCTCATCCGGTACGCGGTGGCCGCCGCCTCCCGCGCTACCTCGATCGCGATCTCCAACAACTGCCCTGGCTGCGGCGTCGAGCGGTCCATCGTCCGTCCCCTTTCCGCACGGCCGGGTTTCCGAGTCCTGCGCAGGTATCATCCTTACAAAGTCCAGATGTGCACCGAATCGGCGGTCTCGACCGCCGGTCAGCCGTGCGGCGCAGGATGATCGCCGCAGACGGCGTTACAATTCACCCCTGCCCACCGCCACGGGCGACCGGACGACCGGTCGGCCGGGGACACGGGGGTTCCTCAACCACATCGCCCGGCGTGGTGCCCCACGCTGCTCCGGACGATCCCGGCCGTGCTCGCTCTTCGCCTCCGGAAGGTCATTCGTGACAGAACCCCGCCAGACCGGCGCCGACGTTCGCTCGCTCACCGACACCCTGATCGCCCACGCGCAGAGCGCCGGCGGCCAGCTCACGTCGGCCCAGCTCGCGCGCACCGTCGAGTCCGCCGAGGTGACTCCGGCCCAGGCCAAGAAGATCCTGCGGGCGCTCTCCGAGGCCGGGGTGACCGTGGTGGTCGACGGTTCGGCCAGCACCCGCCGCCGGGTCGCCGCCGCCCGCTCCGCGACTCCCGCCTCCCGGGCCACCACCGCCAAGACCACCAAGAAGGCGGCGCCGCCCGCCCCGAAGCAGGCGGCCTCGTCCGACGAGGCGCCGGCTCCGGCGCCCCGCAAGGCGACCGCGCGCAAGGCCGCCGGCACCACCGCCGACGTGGCCAAGGCCGTCGCGCCCGCCAAGAAGTCCACCCGGGCCACCAAGGCGACGGTGGCCGCCGCCACCGGTGCCAAGCCGGCCAAGGCCGCCGGCAAGGGCGAGGGCACCGAGGGTGAGGTCGACCCCGAGGAGCTCGCCGCCGAGATCGAGGACGTGGTGGTCGAGGAGCCGGCCGAGCTGACCCGGGCCGCCGAGGCCGACGCGGCGAGCTCGGCCACCGACAACGACTTCGAGTGGGACGACGAGGAGTCCGAGGCGCTCAAGCAGGCCCGCCGCGACGCCGAGCTGACCGCCTCGGCCGACTCCGTCCGGGCGTACCTCAAGCAGATCGGCAAGGTGCCGCTGCTCAACGCCGAGCAGGAGGTGGAGCTGGCCAAGCGGATCGAGGCCGGGCTCTACGCCGCCGAGCGGCTGCGCGCGGCCGACGAGGGCGAGGAGAAGCTCGTCCGCGAGATGCAGCGCGACCTGCTCTGGATCTCCCGCGACGGCGAGCGTGCCAAGAACCACCTGCTGGAGGCCAACCTCCGTCTGGTCGTCTCGCTCGCCAAGCGGTACACCGGCCGTGGCATGGCCTTCCTCGACCTCATCCAGGAAGGCAACCTCGGCCTCATCCGCGCCGTCGAGAAATTCGACTACACCAAGGGCTACAAGTTCTCCACCTACGCCACCTGGTGGATCCGCCAGGCCATCACCCGCGCCATGGCCGACCAGGCCCGCACCATCCGCATCCCGGTGCACATGGTCGAGGTGATCAACAAGCTGGGCCGGATACAGCGCGAGCTGCTCCAGGACCTGGGCCGTGAGCCCACTCCGGAGGAACTGGCCAAGGAGATGGACATCACACCGGAGAAGGTGCTGGAGATCCAGCAGTACGCCCGGGAGCCCATCTCGCTCGACCAGACCATCGGCGACGAGGGCGACAGCCAGCTCGGTGACTTCATCGAGGACTCGGAGGCGGTCGTCGCGGTCGACGCGGTGTCCTTCTCGCTGCTCCAGGACCAGCTCCAGCAGGTGCTCCAGACGCTGTCCGAGCGGGAGGCGGGCGTGGTCCGCCTACGCTTCGGCCTGACCGACGGCCAGCCGCGCACGCTGGACGAGATCGGGCAGGTCTACGGGGTGACCCGGGAGCGGATCCGGCAGATCGAGTCCAAGACGATGTCCAAGCTGCGGCACCCGTCGCGTTCCCAGGTACTCCGGGATTATCTCGACTGATCAGCTCACGTCAACTGATCGTGTCGTTTTGACCACCAGGCGTCAACGCCGGATGGTGATCAGGTGGTTGCACGAATGTGATCGTTGACGTGGCACCCTGGGTGCACGGCACACTGTCCGTGCCAGGTGTGACCTCGGTCCCCCGCGGGCACACAGGGAAGGCGAGGCCCTGCAAGGGTGTTGCACGATAGGTGACCAAGACCGAAGAGAGTGTTCATCGGTGACGACCAGAGGAGGAAGGCGATGACCCCGACCCTCACGCCGCCGCCCGAGACGGTGAGCCCCCCGGCCGCCGATGAACGGTGCGACCGCTGCAATGCCGCCGGCAAGCTCCGGATCACCCTCTCGGGTGGCAGCGAGCTGGTGTTCTGTGGGCACCACGCCAACAAGTACGCGGAAGATCTCGTGAAGATCACCGTACGGTTCGCGACGGACCCGGAGTTCACTTGGCGCGGCGCCGACCTGATGGCCAACTAGAACCCACGAGACACACCGCCGGCCGGAGGCCCCGCAAGGGCCTCCGGCCGGCTCCGTCTACCCCCACCCCCACCCACCCCCACCCCCACCCTCAGACGCGGGTGATCAAGAGGTTTGGGCCACGATCGCCGACTCGCCCCGACGCAAACCTCTTGATCACCCGCGTGGGCGGGGCGTCAGGGCGGGGGTGGGGTGTCAGGGCGGAGGTGGGGTGTCAGGGCGGGGGTGGGGTTAGAGGGTCTGGACGGTGGCTATGCGTTCTTCGAGCTGTTCGATGGTGGCCTGGGCGCTGGGCGGGCCACCGCAGAGGCGACGGAGCTCGGCGTGGATCTTTCCGTGCGGTTGGCCGGTGCGGTGGTGCTGGGCGGCCACCAGGGCGTTGAGCTGACGGCGTAGCGCGACTCGGCGCTGTGCGGCGTTCATCGGTGCCGGCGCGGGCGGTGCCGACGGCTCGGCCGGTCGCTCGGTGGCGCGGCGCTTGCGGGCCGCCAGTTGCGCGGACTGCCGCTTGGACAGCAACTCCGCCACCTGCTCCGAGGTGAGCAGCCCGGGCAGGCCCAGGTACTCCTCCTCCTCGGGGGTGCCGGCCTGAGCGGCGGTGCCGAACGAGGCGCCGTCGAAGATCACCTGATCCAGTTCGGCGGTGGCGGACAGCGCGGCGAACCGCTTCTCCAGCTCGCCGCTGGCCTGGTCGTCGCGCTGGGCCCGTTCCAGCAGGTCGTCGTCGAAGCCCTCGCGGTCCTTCGGCTTGCCGAGCACGTGGTCCCGCTCGGCCTCCATCTCGCTGGCCAGCCCGAGCAGGTGCGGAACGCTGGGCAGGAACACCGAGGCGGTCTCCCCCGGGCGGCGGGCCCGGACGAACCGCCCGATCGCCTGCGCGAAGTACAGCGGGGTGCTGGCACTGGTCGCGTAGACGCCGACGGCCAGCCGGGGGATGTCGACCCCTTCGGAGACCATCCGCACCGCGACCATCCAGCGTTGCTCGGACGCCGCGAACGTCGCGATCCGGGCAGAAGCGCCCACGTCGTCCGAGAGTACGACAGCCGCCTTCTCCCCGGTGACCTGCTCGATGAGCTTGGCGTACGAGCGGGCGGACTGCTGGTCGGTGGCGATCACCAGACCCGCCGCGTCGGGCATGCCCGCCTCGCGCAGCACGGTCAGTCGGGCGTCGGCGGCCCGCAGCACCTGCGGCATCCAGTCGCCGGCCGGGTCCAGGGCGGTACGCCAGGCCTGGGCGATCAGATCCTGGGTCATCGGCTCGCCCAGCCGGGCCGACAGCTCCTCCCCGGCGTTGGTACGCCACCGGGTCTCCCCGGAGTACGCCAGGAACAGCACCGGCCGCACCACACCGTCGCGTAGGGCGTCGCTGTAGCCGTACACCGAGTCGGCCCGGGACCGCAGCAGCCCGTCCCCGCCCCGCTCGTACTCGACGAACGGGATCGGGTTGTCGTCGGAGCGGAACGGCGTACCGGTCAGCATCAGCCGGCGTACGGCGGGCTCGAAGGCGGCCTTCACCCCGTCGCCCCAGGTGCGGGAGTCGCCGGCGTGGTGGATCTCGTCGAGGATGACCAGGGTGCGCCGGGTCATGGTGCGCCGCCGGTGCACGTGCGGCGCCATACCGACCTGCGCGTAGGTGATCACCGCACCGTGGAAGTCCGTCGACGAGTGCAGGTCGGCGTTACGGAACGCGGCGTCGAGCTGGATGCCGATCCGGGCCGCCGCGTCCGCCCACTGGGTCTTCAGATGCTCGGTCGGCGCCACCACGGTCACCGCCTCGACGGTGCCGTCCGCGAGGAGTTCGGCGGCGATCCGCAGGGCGAAGGTGGTCTTACCGGCGCCGGGGGTGGCGACCGCGGTGAAGTCCTCGCTGCGACGGCGCAGGTACTCCACCATCGCCTTGCGTTGCCAGGCCCGTAGGGGCGGGAACGTCTCGAGCGCCGGCGTCCGGGGTGCCACGGCTCGCTCCTCTCCGACCGCAGTGTCCCGACCGCAGGCCGGCGGACCCGGGCCGGGGGCGCGGTAGTCGCCCCACGAAAACGCCTCCGCGCAGAAGAAGCCGCGAAGGCCGACTCAGCATAACCAGGACCGGCGACCGGCCCCACGCGACGCCACACCGGCCGTCCGGTGCCCTTCGCCACTACCCGGCCGCGACGGTCACCGTGCAGGTCGCACGCCACGTCGGCTGCCGCACCGCGTCCGCGACGCGACGCCGCCCCCCGCCGCGCCGGGACGGCCGGAGTGGCGGCGGTCACTCCGGCGGTGGCCCGGACGCCCCGGTGCGGGGCGGGCGCAGTGTCGCCACCGGCGCCGACCACCGTCGCCGCAGCGCCACCAGGCGTATGCCGAAGACCAGCACCGCCGCGGCGGTGAGCGGGGCCGGGCCGGTGCGGTCGAGGCCGTACAGGACCGCGACCACGATCGCGCCGACGAGTGCCGCGAGCGCGTAGATCTCCCGCCGCAGCACCACCGGAATCTCGCCGGTGAGCAGGTCGCGGACCAGGCCGCCGCCGATCGCGGTGAGCATCCCGATCAGGCAGGCGCCGACGGCCGGCACGCCGGCTTCGAGCGCCTTGAGGGTGCCGACGACGGTGAACAGGCCGAGCCCGGCCGCGTCCAGCACCAGAACGGTGGTACGCAGCCGGGCGAACTGCGGGTGCAGCCAGAAGATCGCCCCGGCGGTCAGCGCGGCGGTGGTCGCGTACCGCCAGTCGCCGAAGGCCAGCGGCGGTGCCTCGTTGATGACCAGGTCACGGAAGATCCCGCCGCCGAGGGCGGCGACGAAACCGACGAAGACCACGCCGAACAGGTCGAGTCGCTTGGCGACCGCCGCAGAGGCTCCCGAGGCGGCGAAGACCGCGACGCCGGCCAGGTCGGCCAGGAGCAGGGCGGTGGAGGTGGTCACCGCCGCAGGTTACGCGGGCGTACGGGCGGTCGGCCCGGGGTCACTCGCGGTACGAGTCGTAGATCTCCTTGCACTTGGGGCAGACCGGCGAACCCTTCTTGGGGGTCTTCGTCACCGGGAACTTCTCTCCGCACAGCGCCACGACGAAGGTGCCCATGACGGCACTCTCGGCGATCTTTTCCTTCCGGACGTAGTGGAACATCTCCGGGCCGGTGTCGGCGTCCTTCAGCTCGGGACGCTCGAGGACCTCTGTGCTCACGTCTGCACCTCCGACCGTCAAGTCTGGCAGGTCACTGTGCCCCCGGTCCACCTGAGGTCACCGGGGTGGCGGCAGTACCGTGGGCGACTGTGACCGACTTTCACCTTCGCCACGGCACCGAGGTGGCCCAGGCGCTGCGCGAGCGGCGTCCTGTGGTCGCCCTGGAGAGCACCATTGTCTCGCACGGCCTGCCCCGGCCGGACAACCTTCGGGTGGCCCGAGAGATCGAACAGGCCGTCCGGGACGCGGGCGCGGTCCCGGCCACCATCGGGATGGTCTCCGGCGAACTCGTGGTGGGCCTCGACGACGCCGAGCTGACCCGGCTGGCCACCGCCGAGGACGTGACCAAACTCTCCGTACGCGATCTCGCGGTGGCCGCCGCGACCGGCGCGGACGGTGCCACCACCGTGGCCGCGACCAGCGCGGTGGCGGCTCGGGCCGGCATCGGCGTGTTCGCCACCGGCGGCCTGGGCGGGGTGCACCGGGAGGCCGCGCAGACCTTCGACGAGTCCGCCGACCTGGTCACCCTGGCCCGGACGCCGATCGCGGTGGTCTGTGCCGGGGTCAAGTCGATCCTCGACGTCGGGGCGACGCTGGAGCGCCTGGAGACCCTCGGGGTGGCCGTGGTCGGCTACCGCACCCGCCGGTTCCCGGGCTTCTTCATCACCGACAGCGGCTTCGACCTGGACTGGTCGGTCGACTCGCCGGAGCTGATCGCGGACGCACTGGCCGCCCGCGAGGCGCACGGCGTGCACCACGGTGGTCTGGTCGTCGCCAACCCGCTGCCGGTCGACGAGCAACTCGACCCGGACCTGCACGACCGGACCCTCGCCGAGGGACTGGCCCGGCTGGAGCGCGACGGGGTGAGCGGCAAGGCGGTCACCCCGTACCTGCTCTCCCACTTCCACTCCGCCACGGAAGGTGCCAGCCTGGCGGTCAACGTCCGGATCATCCTGCGCAACGCCGATCTCGCCGCCCGGATCGCGGTGGCCGCCGCCACCCGGCGCGACAGCGCCACGGCGTGAGCGGATCCGGCGTACGGACCGGCACCGGAGCGCGCCGCGGCAGCGCCGCCGGCCGGGTGCTGGTCGTCGGTGACGTGATCACCGACGTGGTGGCGGTGCTGACCGCCCCGCTGGCGCGGGGCACGGACACGCCCGCGTCGATCCGGTTCACCGGCGGCGGGCAGGCCGCGAACACCGCCGCCTGGCTGACCACGCAGAGCGTGCCGGTGACGCTGGTCGGCGCCGTCGGCGACGACGCCGCCGGTCGGGACCGGATCGCGGAGCTGACCGCCGTGGGCGTCGACTGCGCGGTGCGGACGGTGACCGGGATGGGCACCGGCACGGTGATCGTGCTGGCCGGTGGGGACGAACGCACCATGGTCACCGAGCGCGGGGCGAACGTCGGGCTGCGCCCCGAGCAGGTCGACGCGGCGCTGGCCGAGGCGCCGGAGGCGAGCCACCTGCACCTGTCCGGGTACACGCTGCTGGACCCGGAGTCCCGCCCGGCGGGTCGGCACGCGCTGGCCGCCGCCCGCGAGCGCGGCCTCACCACAAGCGTGGACGCGGCCTCCGCAGCGCCGCTGCGGGCCGTCGGTGCGGCGGCCTTCCTGTCCTGGGTACGCGGGGTCGACCTGCTGCTGGTGAACACCGACGAGGCGACGGTGCTGGCCGGCGGACTGGATCCGGCGGCCCAGGGGCGGGCGCTGGCCGCCACCGCCCGGCGGGTGGTGGTCAAGCGCGGTGGGGCGGGCGCCACCTGGGTGGAACGGACCGGCACGCTCGTCACCTCACCGGCCCGCCGGGTGGCGGTGGTGGACGTGACGGGAGCGGGTGACGCCTTCGCGGCCGGGCTGCTCGCCGCCTGGCTGACCGGGGCGACTCCGGAGGCCGCCCTGAACCGGGCCACCGACCTCGGCGCGGCGGCGGTCTCCCAGGTGGGTGCCCGGCCAGTCGGCTGAACCGCTCACGACGACCAGTCCTGCCCGGGCCGGGCCACTCCCGTGCTGCCCGGGTGGGACTGCGTCAGGGCTCGGCGTCGATGACCTTGTGCGGCCGTTCCTCGGCGGTGAGGCTCATCGGCGGGGTCTCCTGCTGCTGCCGCCGTGCCGACCGGCCGATCAGCCGGTGCTGTTCCTTCGGCGGCCGGTCGTTGGCCAGCAGCACCGCGAGCCACGGGACGACGATCATGCCCAGCGCCACCAGCGGCAGCCAGAGCCAGAGCAGGGGCGCCCGCGTGCCGACCAGGATCGCGCCGGCGATCACGCACGCCACCCGGACGCCCATCATCGCGACGTACCGCCGCTGCCGGCTGGTGAGCTGGTCGTTCTGGCTGCGCGAGGCGTCGGTGATGAGGATCGGCCGGTACGCCTGATGCTTCACCGTGTACCTCCTCGGGGTCGCCTCCATCCTGTCACCTCGACCGGGCCCGCGACGACGTTCGTCGGGCCACCGCCTCGCCGGACCGCTCAGCCCCCGGTGGCCTTCGCCTTCGCCGCCGCCTTCTGCTGCTGCTTGTACTCCCGGACCAGGCGCAACGACTCGGCGTCGGTGAAACCCTTGGCGGAGGTACCGGCACCGGCGAATACTCGCTTCGCTCCAGGCGGTACCGGTACCCAGCACCCCGGCAGTACCCGTACCGGTACCCCAGTCAGTACCCAGTACCCCTTTCCGACGGCTACAGCCCGTTGCGTCGGTGGGCTGCCCACGCGCCGGTCCAGGCCGCGAGGTCGTGGACCCACCCGGCGGCAGTGCGCCAGGACTTGGCCGACCACTTCGCGGCGTTCTTCGACGCGAACTCGTCCAGGACCTCGCCGTCGAGGCTGGCCCATGCGGGGAACTGTGACAGCCATTCCTCAGCCTGGCTTGGGGTGTGGCCAGCACCGATGAGCCACTGCACGAGCAGCGTCAGCTCTACCCACGGGGCAGCCCTCGTCGCCCATGCCCAGTCGACGATCCGCAGACCGCCCGCAGTCTTGATCAGGTTGGCCGGGTTCAGGTCGGTGTGGATGAGCGACCTGCCGGCCATCGCCGGCTGCCAGAACCCGAGCCGCGCCTCCGGGGTGAACCAGGCTCCGCCCGGCGCAGGGGCCGTCTGTAGCCCCTTCAGGGCCACGGCGAGCACGCCCAGGTCCGCGCTGCCGGGCGAGAGATCGGGGTGGGGGCCGTCAAGGTGCTCGACCCCCACCGCCAACCAGCCGCCGTCCTCGACGTGCCACAGGACTGCCGGTGCGCAGTCGATGGCCTCGGTTGCCGACAGCTCATAGCGCAGTGACCGGACGCCGATCTCACCCGAGGCCGCCTTGACGAAGACCTTGCCGGCGGAGCCTGTGACGGTTGACGCGATCTCCGCATGGTCGCCACTCGGAGCCGGACAGACGTCGATGATGCCGCCGACTCGCGCGGCTATCCTCGCCGTCACGGCGTCGGGCAAGGACGCCCAGTCACTACGCATGGATCACCTCTCGCTGTTACTGCACGCCAGGCTGGGGCGGGTTGGGCGGGCAGCAGGACTCGGCCTCACCGTGCCAGAACTCCATGTCGACCCGGAAGCCGGTCCGGTGCAGCGCCGCGAGCGTGAACGTCACGGCGGTGCCGTCCATCATCCCCTCGGTCAGGATCGGGATGTGGTGGACGAAGCCCCCGGCGATCTGCTCGCAGGCGGCGGTGTACGGGACGGTGTGCTGCAACACGGAGTGCCACACCGCGTCGACCGGGAGGGTCGGCACGACACGGCCGATCGACCCGTCCGGCAGCGGCATCCCGAAGTCGGCGTTGCCGACGTTGTCGGCGTGCGCCTTCAGGAACACGAGGAACTGCTCGACGGCCCGCTCCGAGTAGGCGCGGGTGACGTGCCGGTCGGCAGCGAAGTAGTCGACCAGCTTGCCGAACGTCTCGGCGTCGACGAGGGTCCGGGGGTCGGCGGCGGTGGTGGCCGACCTGTCGGCGGTGATATTCACGTCTGTCCTCCTAGCTGTGTTGCTGGGGATGCTGCGTCTGTGCCTGTCCTTCGGTGTAGCGATCGGTTGGGCGACTCACAGGCGGCGGCGGACCGGAGGGCCCCTCAGGTTGCGTCCAGGGAAGTGGTGTACGACTTGCCCGTGATGGGCGTGTTGCGTAGATGAGAGACGGCCACCGCGCGATCCTTCGAGACGGCTAAATCCAACGAAGGAGAGTGATGCGCGATGGCCGCATCTGAGAGTGTGAACCCTGTTGACCTGCTGTGCGAGC
>NZ_JBVHKD010000011.1:0-215250 GCF_055559695.1 Micromonospora sp. NPDC023869 | reverse complement strand
GCTCGCACAGCAGGTCAACAGGGTTCACACTCTCAGATGCGGCCATCGCGCATCACTCTCCTTCGTTGGATTTAGCCGTCTCGAAGGATCGCGCGATGGCCGTCTCTCATCTACGCAACACGCCCATCACGGGCAAGTCGTACACCACTTCCCTGGACGCAACCGGACGGGGGGCGGGGCCCTTTCGAGCTGAGAGCGAAAACGGATCGGTTAGGCGTCCAACGGCAACGGCAACGGTCATTTCGCACGGGTCCACCGGTGCGATAGCGCAAACGGTTCAGCTCGACAGGCGCCATCGTCCTTGCTGTCCCGCACTCCAACGAAGCTGGGGATGTTGTCGGCCACCTCTACGCAGGCATGCCGCTCACTCAGCCAGAAGCCGAAAGAGAGCCCCACCCAACCCGGGTGGGGCTCTCTGGCACTGTCCCGCCCACGACTCGATGCTATTCAGAGAAGTTGCTCTTCCGGCTGAGTGTCAGAGCCACGGTCGTGCCGGACATTGCGACGAGGGTAAGCCAGTGCAGTGGGCGCGGGATGCGACCCAAGTCGACCCCCTCCTTCCGAGAGGTGGTGAATTGGGATCAGACGCTGTTACCCAATCTCTCGAAGCAGCTACCCAACCCCCAAGCAAGCTGCAGCCCGATGCTCGGAAAGGCTCAGGGGCCCGAAGGGCGGTAAGTCGATCTCATCGGTGGGCCGGGCCATCGGCTGAATCCGCCCGGGACGGCCGTTCGGCGTACCACCATGTGGTGGGCGACGAACGGGGGCGACGTGAGCGAGCTGCTGCTGATCATCACGTTGGGCGTCACCGTGCTGGTCGGCACCACCGTCGGCGGTCGCTACCGGGTCGCGCCGCCGGTGCTGCTCATCTGCATGGGCGCGCTGCTGGCGCTACTGCCGCCGCTGTCGCACGTCATCCTTCCCCCCGAGGTGGTGCTGCTGCTGTTCCTGCCGGCCATCCTCTACCGGGAGAGCCTGACCACCAGCCTGCGCGAGGTCCGAGCGAACATCGTGGTGATCACGCTGCTGGCGGTCGGGCTGGTCGGCGTCACGATGGTGGTGGTGTCACTGGTCGCGCAGCGCTTCGGCGTCGACCCGGCGGTGGCCTGGGTGCTCGGTGCGGTGCTCGCCCCGACCGACGCCGCGGCCGTCGCCGGTCTGGCCAAGCGGATGCCCCGGCGCCTGCTCACCACGCTGCACACCGAGAGCCTGATCAACGACGGTACCGCCCTGGTGCTGTTCGCCGTGGCGCTCGGACTGCTCGGCGGCGGCGCCGCGCCGACCGTGTTCGAGCTCGTGGAGCGGGTCGGCCTGTCGTTCCTCGGCGGCATCGCGGCCGGTCTGCTGGTCGGCACCGTGGTCATCCTGATCCGCAAGCGCCTGGACGACCCGTTGCGGGAGGGCGCGATCAGCGTGCTCACCCCGTTCGCCGCGTTCTTCCTCGCCGACGTCGTGCACGAGAGCGGCGTACTCGCGGTGGTGGTCTCCGGGTTGATGCTGACCGCCGCCAGTCCTCGGGTGGTCCGGGCCCGGTCCCGGGTGCTGGCGTTGTCGTTCTGGGACCTGACCACCTTCCTCATCAACGGTGGACTCTTCGTCCTGGTCGGCATGCAGATTCCTCGGGCGGTACGCAGCGTCACCAGCGTGTCGCTGCCGCGTGCGCTCGCCATCGCGGTGGTGGTGGCCGTGGTGCTGGTGGCGGTGCGGATGCTCTGGCTGCACCTGACCGCTCTCGTCGCCCGGTTGGTGGATCATCGAGCGGCCTCGCGCAACCGCCGGGTCAACTGGCGGATCCGTACCGTCGCCGGCTGGGCCGGGTTCCGGGGCGCGGTCTCGTTGGCGGCGGCACTCGCGGTCCCGCTGAGCATCGACGGCGACCGGGTCCCCGAACGAGATCTGATCATCTTCTGCGTGGCCACGGTGATCCTGCTGACCATGCTGGTGCAGGGCACCACGCTGCCGTTCCTGCTGACCTGGGCGGGGCTCACCGGCGACCCGGAACGCGAGGACGAGAGCCGGCAGGCCCGGGTCCGCGCCACCCGGATCACCCTCGACGCGCTGCCGGACATCGCCGAGCGGATCGGCACCGACGCGGACATTCTGCGGCGGATCCAGGACGAGTACGCGGGGCACCTCGACGCGGCCCAGGCCGAGCCGGAGGACGAGACGGCCGCCGCCCAGGAGGCGGAACGTCGGCTACGGCTGGCCGCGCTGGATCACAAGCGCCGCGAGATCACCCGGATGCGCGACGCCCGGGAGATCGACGACGTGGTGCTGCGCGAGTTGCAGGCCCGGCTGGACGTCGAGGAGATCCGCCTGCTCGGGCCGCACACGCTGGAATGACCGCGCGCCGCACCGCGCCGTGTGCCGCGTCGCTCAGGTGGTTGCGGCGGGCGGGGTGGGTGCCGGCAGCGCCAGCGCCACGGTGAGGTCGAGCAGGCTGCGCGGATCGGTGAGCCGCTCGCCGTAGAGCTGGCGGAGCTGACCCATCCGGTACCGCACGGTCTGCGGGTGGACGAAGAGGTCGGCGGCGACGTCGTCGCGTCGACCCTGGTGCAGCAGCCAGGAGCGCAGCGTCTCGGCGAGCCGTTCGGCGCTGGCGGCGGGCAGCGTGGCCAGCGGTTGCAGGACCCGGGCCCGCAGGTCGGCGAGGGCTTCCAGGTCGGCGCTGAGCAGCAGTTCGGCCAGGTGACGCTCGGTGTCCACCGGCTCGCCGTCGTCGGGCGGCGCGATGCCCAGGGTGCTGACCCGCAGCACCCGGTGGTAGGAGGAGCCGGCCCGAGCCCAGGGGCGGGCCGGCCCGAGCACGGCGCGTCGGCCCTGCAACACCCGGGCGAGCTGCCGTCGCCGGTCGCCGTGCATGTCCGGTACGAGCAACACGGCGGTCTCCGCGCCCGACTCCCCGGCGGGCAGTTCCTCGGTGCTCTCCAGCGTGTGCTCGTCGAGCAGGGCCAGCGCGCCACGCAGTTTCGTCTGCGGCAGCAGCGCGACGGTCAGCGTCTGCGGCAGCGGCCAGTCGGCCCGCTCCGCGCTGCGCACCAGCACGTCCTCCGGCTCGCCGAGGAGCAACTGCTGGGTGAGTCGTTCCAGGTTCCGTCGGCGGGCCCGTCCGACGCTGGCCAGTTCGTCGGCGTGCCCGGCCACGCTGGCGGCGGAGAGCTCGTCGATGTAGGCGAACATCAGCTCGGCGAACTCGGCGACCGCGGCGGCGGGCGACCCGATCGCCACGGTGGTCGCGGCCAGTTCCCGCCAGGAGACCCGGGCGCCGATCCGGTACGCGGCCAGCAGCGCGTCCACGCTGCGACCCGACCGGGCCTCGCCGCTGCCCAACGCGTACGCGGCCTCCAGCGCCGGGACCAGCGGTGTGCTGGGGTCGCCGCCGTGGGAGCGTTCGAGCAGTTGCAGGAACGTGCCCAACGCGATCTGCACCGCGTTCTCGATCTTGTCCCGCATCTGTCCGGTCAGGGTGCCGGAGTAACTGGGCACCTCCGCCGTGATCGCGGTGACGGTTCGTTCGGCGACCAGCGGCAGACGCTCGCGCAGCTCACGGGCCACCCGCTGGTCCAACTCGATGCGAGCCGCCCGATGGCTGGTGCCGGAGTTTTCCGCCACGTTGTTCTCCCCGCACAAAACGGATGGGTCACTTTACCTTCGCCGGCCAAGATTTTATGCCCAGCACACCGCGACCATCGTCCTATGACCGCCACCGTTCCGCGACCGGGCGCCAAGGTATCCCTTCGACGCCGTCTGTGGCGACTCGCCGAGTCGGTGACCACACCGGTACTCCCCGCGGACTACCTCGACCTGGTCGCCCCGCTGCGGTCCGGCGCCGACCTGCGCGGACGGATCGTCGAGGTGCGCCCCGAGACGGCCGACGCCGCGACCGTGCTGATCCAGCCGGGACGCAGTTGGCGTGGCCACGTCCCGGGCCAGTACGTACGCCTCGGTGTCGACGTCGACGGCGTACGCCAGTGGCGGGCCTACTCGGTGACCTCGGCCCCCGGCCGCCGTACCGACCCGATCTCGGTGACCGTCAAGGCGATCCCCGACGGCGTGGTCAGCAACCACCTGGTGCGGCGGGTACGCCCCGGCACGCTGGTGCAGCTCGACCAGGCACGCGGCGACTTCGTGCTGCCCTCGCCGGCACCGGAGCGGGTGCTGTTCCTCACCGCCGGCAGCGGCATCACCCCGGTCGCCGGGATGTTGCGCTCCGGCGCGCTGGACGGCAGCGACGTGGTGCTGGTCCACTCCGCGCCGACCGCCGACGACGTGGTCTTCGGCCCGGAGCTGCGCGCCCTCGCCGCGCGCGGCACCCTCCGGCTGGTGGAGCGCCACACCTCCGTCGAGGGACTGCTGGACGTCGCCGAACTCGACACCCTCGTCCCCGACCACCTGGAGCGTCGCACCTGGGCGTGCGGCCCGCTCGGTCTGCTCGACGCGGCCGAGGCGCACTGGGACGCCCGTGGGCAGGCCGAGCGCCTGCACACCGAACGCTTCCGGCCCACCATCATCACCGCCGGTGACGGCGGCACGGTCACCTTCACCAACTCCTCGGTGACGGTGGCGGCCGACGGCACCACCCCGCTGCTCGACGCCGGTGAGAACGCCGGCGTGCTGATGCCCTCCGGCTGCCGGATGGGCATCTGCTTCGGCTGCGTGCTGCCACTTCGCCAGGGCGCTGTCCGCGACCTGCGCAACGGACAGCTCACCACCGCCCTGCCGGGCGACGGCGTACGTGTGCAGACCTGCGTGTCGGCCGCGGCCGGGCCCTGCGAACTCGAGATCTGAATCGGAGAACCGCCGCCGTGACCGTGATCCAGAAGAAGGCCAACAACCCGATCGCGCATCTCACCGCCGAGGACATCGAGAACCTCGGCCGGGAGCTCGACGCCCTGCGGGAGCGGGTGATCAACTCCCGGGGTGAGCGGGACGCCGCGTACATCCGCAAGGTCATCTCGACGCAGCGCAAGTTGGAGGTCGGCAGCCGGGTGGTGCTGCTGTTCTCGCTGTTCCCGCCGGCCTGGATCATCGGCACCGCCGGTCTGTCGGTGGCCAAGATCCTGGAGAACATGGAGATCGGGCACAACGTCCTGCACGGCCAGTGGGACTGGATGCGCGACCCGAAGATCCACTCGACGAGCTGGGAGTGGGACCACGCCACCCCGGCCTCGCAGTGGAAGGAGTCGCACAACGAGCTGCACCACCGCTACACCAACGTGGTCGGCAAGGACAACGACCTCGGCTACGGCATCATGCGGGTGGACGAGGACCAGCCCTGGCACCCGGCCTACCTGGGTCAGCCGGTCTACAACTTCGTCAACGCCTGCTTCTTCGAGTACGGCGTCGCCGCGTACGACCTCGACCTGGCCAACAACCTCAAGGACGGCAAGCACAAGAGCCCGGAGTTCCGGGCCCGGCTCCGCGCGGTCGGCCGCAAGATCCGCCGCCAGGCGCTCAAGGACTACGTGATCCACCCGCTGCTGTCCGGCCCGTCGTTCTTCCACACCATGGCCGCGACCTTCACCGCCAACCTGGTCCGCAACCTGTGGAGCCACTCGGTGATCATGTGCGGGCACTTCCCGCAGGGCGTGGAGACCTTCGAGAAGACCTCGATCGAGGGGGAGACGCGGGGCGAGTGGTACCTGCGGCAGATGCTCGGCTCCGGCAACATCAGCGGTAGCAAGCTGATGCACATCATGACCGGCAACCTGTCGTTCCAGATCGAGCACCACCTCTTCCCCGACCTGCCCAGCAACCGTTACCAGGAGATCGCCCCCGAGGTGCGGGCGCTGTTCGACAAGTACGGCCTGAAGTACGTCACCGGCTCCCTGCCGCGACAGGTGCTCTCCGCGTGGGGCAAGGTCTTCCGCCTCGCCCTGCCGAACCGACGCCGCCGCACCGAGATCTCGGACGACCGCCCGGCGACGCCCGCGCTGGCCGCCGCCGGCGTCTGACGCCGCCGATATCCGAGCCGCCGGTCAGCGGCGGCTCGGATAGTTCTGGGCCGACCGCCGCCCCTTGACGAAAGCCAGCACGATCACTGCGGCGAGCGCGATGACACCGATGATGAGCAACCAACGGACCGCTTCGAGGAGCAGCCCGAGCAGGACGAGCACACCGGCCACCACGGCGACCACCCAAAGCAGGGCACGCATCTGAACCTCCTGAGCAGGTCGTCCGGACGATCCGGGCGGCCTGCCTGGTCAGCTACCCCGTCCGGCCCGGCCTCATGCCTGTTCGACCAGGTCGGGCCTGGTCGAGGTCTGCGCCACATAGACCGTGTTGGCCGATTCGCCACCGGTCAGCGGGTTCGCGAAGCGCACCACGTGGCTGCGGTGGGTCGGGAAGACCTCGTCGAGGACCTCCTCGAAGCCCGCCTCGGGCGGGTCGTCCGACCAGAGCGCGAACACCCCGCCCGGACGCAGTAGCCGCGCCAGGCGGCGCAACCCGGCCGGGGTGTAGAAGTCGGCGTGACTCGGGTGCAGCACGTGCGCGGGGGAGTGGTCCACGTCCAGCAGGACGGCGTCGAAACGACGCCCGGGCGCGTCGGGGTCGAGGCCGTCGCCGCCGGCCACCCGGGCGAAGAAGTCGGCCCGGGCCAGCCGGGTACGCGGATCGGTGGCCAGCCCGGCGGCGAACGGCAACAACTCGCGCCGGTGCCAGTCGATGACGTCCTCGATCGCCTCCACCACCAGCAGCGCGCCCACCCGGTCGTCGGCCAGCACGGTTCGTGCCGTGTAGCCGAGCCCGAGACCGCCGACGGCCACGTCCAGGCCGGTCCCCGACAGCGGTGCCAGGCCCAACTCGGCCAGCGCGACCTCACCGGCGGTGAACAGGCTCGACATCAGGTACTCGTCGTCGAGCTTGACCTCGTACACGTCGAGGTCGAGACGGGGTTCCCGGCGTCGGCGCAGGCTGATCTCGCCGATCGGGGTCGGACGCCAGGCCAGTTCCTCGAAACGTACGCTCACCGGCCGGATGCTACGCGTAAGCCGGCGGGCGGTGACGCACGGTCCACGCGACATCGACGCGGCGCATATCCTGTGCGCCGACCGTCTCGCGCGGAGGAGATCGCATGCCGTCGCGGCAGGACCAGCTCCACTCGTACCAGTTCACCCTCCAGCGGGTGGTGGCGGCGCTGGTGATGCGCGAGACCGACCCGGTGCAGTCACCGATGCGGCGGCTCGCCGGCGCCGCTCTGGCCAGCGTCCTGGTGGCGGTCGTCGGGCTGGGCGCGTTCGCCCTCTACGGCCTGTTCACCGGCGGCGGCGCGACGTGGCGGGACACTGCCGCCGTCATCGTCGAGAAGGAGTCCGGTGCCCGGTTCGTCTACCGCGAACAACGCCTGCACCCGGTGCGCAACTACGCCTCGGCCCTGCTCATCGTCGGTGCGGACCGACCGAGAACCGTGCTGGTGTCACGTCGCTCGCTCGACGGGGTGCCGCGTGGCGTACCGCTGGGCATCGGCGACGCGCCCGACTCGCTGCCGGACACCGGGCGGCTCACCACCGCGCCGTGGACGGTCTGCTCGTCGGTGGCGACCCCGGCCGCACCGGAGCGGCCCCGCTCGGTGCTGCTGATCGGTGCCGGGGCCGGCGGCGGTCGGCCGCTCGGCGCGTACGCCCTGCTGCTGCGCGCCCCCGACGGCGCGTTGCATCTGCTCTGGCAGCAGCGGCGACACCTGGTCCGGGACACCGACCGGGTGCTGGCCGCGCTGGCGGTCACCCGGGCGCGGGCCGTGCCGGTCGCCGCGGCCCTGCTCAACGCCGTTCCGGCCGGCGTGGATCTGAAGCCGCTGGAGATCCCCGGCCTCGGCGACCGGTCCGCTCGGGTCGCCGGTGCGCGGATCGGTGACGTGATGGTGGTACGCAACCCCGGCGGCGGACGACAGTACGCGGTGGTGCTCCGAGACGGTCTGGCCGGCATCACCGAGTTGCAGGCCGCGCTGCTGTTGGCCCGCACCGGCCAGCGCGAACCGGACCAGGTCAGCCTCGGCCGTTTCGCCGCCCTGCCGCAACTCGACGACCTCGCCCCGACCGGCCCCGGCGCACCGCCGGAGGAACCGCCCCGGCTGGCCACCGGGGACGCGCCGACGCTCTGTGCGCGGGTCGGCGACGACACCGGCCCGGTCGAGCTGCACCTCGGCGTGGACCTGCCGGAGCCGGCCGTCGCGTCGCACCGACCGACCGGTCAGGTGGCCGACCAGGTGCTGGTGGAGCCGGGGCGCGGGGCCGTCGTCGAATCGGTCGCCGCGCCCGGCGCCACCGGCGGGGCGATCTCGCTGGTCACCGACCTCGGTCGGCGGTACGTCCTGGCCGACGCCGCCGTGGCGGCCATGCTCGGCTACGGCGAGGTGCGCCCGGTCCGGCTACCCGCAGGCGTGGTCGACCTGATCCCCGCCGGAGCGCCCCTGGACCCCGAGGCAGCCCGCCAGGCCGCCACCCCCTGATGTAAGGAAGGGTCCCTTCCTATACACGAGGCGTTAGAAAGGGTCCCTTCCTTACACCGAAGGGCGCGCAGCGGGGCGGCGCAGGATGGTGACGGCGAAGTCGGCGTCGTCGTGCCACGGGCGCAGGTCCCAGGTGGCGAAGCGGTGATCGAGGCGCAGTCCGGCGGCGACCACGTCGGCGTCGAAGTCGGTCAGTGGATAGCCCCGGTCGGTGCCGAAGCCCACTGCCGCCACCCCGTCCGGGCGCAGGTGCGCGGCGACGCGCCGGAGTACCGCGCCCTCGGTGCCGGCCGCCACGAAGGCCATCACGTTGCCGGCCAGCACGGCCGCGTCGAAGGGCTCGGGTTCACCGGCCGCCGCCAGGTCCAGCTCGGTCAGGTCGGCGACCAGCCAACGCGGCCCCGGGTGGTCGGCGCGGGCCGCGTCCACCAGGACCGGATCGGCGTCCACACCGACCACGGTGTGGCCCCGGGCGGCCAGCTCGGCACCGACCCGACCGGTGCCGCAGCCGGCGTCGAGGATCCGGGAGCCCGGCGGCACCAGCGTGTCCAGCAACCGCGCCTCCCCGGCCAGGTCGACCCCGTCGGCCGCCATGCGGCGAAACCGGTCGACGTACCACTGGGAGTGCTCGGGGTCGGTGTCGGTGGCCCACCGGGTCGGGTTGCCCATGCGTCCCACCGTATCCGGCCGTCTCAGGGCAGCCGGGCGACGGTCACGAACTCGTGGTTCGTGACCGCCCGTCCCGCGATCCGGGGGAACGGGAAGGAGTGCTGCCGCAGCGTCGAGTCGATCGCGGGCCCCCGTGCGCGGTGACTGATGCCACGATCGTCTAGCCTAGCGAGGACGTAGCGCTACCTGGATGTGACACATGGTTAACCGGACAGTTCCGTCGGCCGAGCCGAGCCCGGCGGCGGCCCGCCCGGCCGGCGGGCGGTACGCCCGGCTGTGGCAGTCGGCGCGGGCCACTCTGGACGGGAACTGGGAGCACGACCACACCGTCCCGTCGCGCACCCTCTATCCGCACCAGTGGAGTTGGGACTCGGCGTTCATCGCGATCGGCTGGGCCCACGTCGATCCCGAGCGGGCCTGGTCGGAGTTGTCCAGCCTGTTCGACGCCCAGTGGCGCGACGGCCGGGTGCCGCACATCGTGTTCAATCCGGCGGTGCCGGCCACCGCGTACTTCCCGGGGCCGGTGTTCTGGGCCTGCACCGAGGTCGTGGGCGCGCCTGCGGTGGCCACCTCGGGTCTGGTCCAGCCGCCGGTGCACGCGCTGGCCGCCTGGCACGCCTACCAACGGGCGCCCGCACCGCAGGCCCGGGACGCGTTGCGTCGGCTCTATCCCCGGCTGGTGGCGCAGCAGCGCTATCTCGCCACCCGTCGGGACGTCGGTGGTGCCGGGCTGGCCGCCGTCGTGCACCCGTGGGAGTCCGGCCTGGACAACAGCCCGGCCTGGGACGACCCGCTGGCCGCGGTGCCCGCCGAGGAGTCGGTCCTGCGGGCGTACCGGCGACGCGACATCGTGCACGCCGCCGCCGCGCACCGGCCCACCGACCTGGACTACGCGCGGTACGTCGCCGTCGTCACCGCCTATCGGGCGGCGGGTTACCGGGACGAGGGGCTGGCCGACCGGCATCCGTTCCTGGTGGAGTGTCCGCTGTTCAACGCCGCGATGGGCGTCGCCGAGCACGCGTTGGCCCGGATCGCCGGGGAGGTCGACGCCGACCCGGGGCCGCACCGGGAGAACGCGGCGCGGATCACCGCCGCCGTGGTGGACCGGCTGTACGACCCGGCCACCGGCACGTTCCACCCCCGTGACCTGCGTACGGGCCGGTTGACTCCGGCCCGTACGGTGCTCGGGCTGGCCCCGCTGATCCTGCCCGACCTGCCGGCACGGCAGGTCGAGGCGGTGCTGGCCGAGGCCACCTCGGCGCGCTTCGGTCTGGCCGCCCGGATGGATCGACCGCTACCCAGCCACGACCGCACCGCGACCGACTTCGAACCGCTGCGCTACTGGCGTGGTCCGAGCTGGATGAACGTGAACTGGCTGGTGCGGCAGGGTCTGCTGGCGCACGGGCAGGATCGGCTCGCGGCCGGCCTGCGGGCGTCGATGATCGAGCTGGTCGAGACCGCCGGGTGTCACGAGTACTTTCACCCGGAGACCGGTGCCGGTCTCGGCTCGGCGGGTTTCGGATGGACGGCGGCGTTGCTGCTGGACGTGCTGGCCGACTGAGCGCCGCCGGGGATGCGCGCGGCAGGTAGCTTTGCGGGCCGGGCCCGGCCCCCGGCGCGGCGGTGACAAGCCACCGGCGGTGGGACGGCCTGGACGGACGGAGGGGCGCGATGAGCCGGGACAGCTACGACGAGCAGCTCGACCGACTCACCGGCGTGCTGGCTGCGATGAGTCGGGACGCCAGCGCGGCGATCCGGGGTGCCAGCACTGCCCTGCTCGACGTCGACCGGGGCGCCGCCGACACGGTGATCGCCGCCGACGCGGTGCTCGACCAGCGGCGGGCCGAAGTCGAGGCGATGATCCCGCAGGTGCTGGTCCGGCACCAGCCGGTCGCGTCCGACCTGCGGCTGGTGGTGTGCGCCCTGCGGATCGCCGGTGCCCTGGAGCGGATGGGCGACCTCGCGGTGCACGTCGCCAAGGTGGTTCTGATGCGGTATCCGGTGGGTGTGGTCCCGGAACCGGCGGTCCCGGTGATGACCGAGATGGCCGACGCGGCGGCCCGGATCGCCGACAAGACCGCCGTCGTACTCGCCACCCGCGACCGGTTGGCCGCGATGCAGCTCGGGCTCGACGACGACGAGGTCGACGCCGCCCAGGAGCGGTTGCTGTCGCAGCTCGTGGCGGGCTGGCCGTACGGGGTGGAGTCGGCCATCGACCTGGCGCTGGTCGGCCGCTACTACGAGCGGTACGCCGACCAGGCGGTCAACGTGGCGCGGCAGGTGGTCTACCTGACGACGGGCACGATCCGGCTCTGACCGGGTCCCATCCCGCTCTGGTCGGGGGTCCCATTCCGGGCATCCGGCACGCCGCCCCCGGAACGTCACATCCCGACTCCCGTCCGGCCACCGGTCGAGCCGCCAAGTTCACTTTTCGTTCACCTGGGTCCGGGAGTCCGGCTACCTGGGCCTCCTACCTTGACTCGCGTACGGCCCGGACGGGCTGATGCACCCCGATAGAGAGGCTTACCTGGTGAACCGCAACGTGCTTTCGCGGCGCGTCCTCGCCGGCGTCGCGCTTGCCGCGCTCGCGCTTACCGGCTGTGGTAGCAATGACAACAGCACGGAGCCGGGCGGTAGCGGCGGCGACAGCGCCTACGCGAACCTGTCCGGCGCGTTGAACGCCTCCGGCGCGAGCTTCCCGGACGCGTATTACCAAGAGGTCATCGAAGAGTTCAAGGGCGCTGCCCCCAACGTCACGGTCACCTACAACGCGACCGGCTCCGGCACCGGCAAGAAGCAGTTCGGTGAGGGCCTGGTCGACTTCGCCGGCACCGACAGCCTGGTGAAGGACACCGACGGCGTGGCCGCCGACTCGTTCCTCTACGTGCCGACGGTCGCCGCGCCGATCACCGTCTCCTACAACCTGCAGGGCGTGGACAAGCTCCAGCTCAGCCCGGAGACGCTCGCCAAGATCTTCCAGACCGACATCAAGACCTGGGACGACGCCGCGATCAAGGCCGACAACCCGGGTGTCGAACTGCCCAGCACGCCGATCGTCGTCGCGCACCGCTCGGACGGCTCCGGCACCACCAACAACTTCACCAAGTACCTGGCGGCCGCCGCCGGCTCCACCTGGAAGCTCGGCAGCGGTGACACGGTGGCCTGGCCGGCCAGCACCCAGGGCGGTGAGAAGAACACCGGTGTCGCGCAGATCGTGAAGCAGACCAACGGCGCCGTGGGCTACGTCGACCTGAGCGACGCCAAGGCCACCCAGCTCACCTTCGCCGCCATCAAGAACAAGGACGGCCAGTTCGTCGAGCCGTCGATCGAGGGCACCACCGCCGGCCTGGAGGGTGCCGCGATCGAGGCGGACCTGAGCTACAACCCGCTCGACGCCGCCGGTGCCAGCTCCTACCCGATCACCGCGCCGACCTTCATCATCGTCAAGACCTCGTACGGCGACGCCGCCAAGGCCGAGCTGGTCAAGGGCTTCCTCACCTACCTGCTCAACGAGGGCCAGGAGCTGGCCCCGGAGATCGACTTCGCGCCGCTGCCGGCCTCGCTCAAGGAGAAGGCGCTGGCCCAGGTCGAGAAGATCCAGGGCTGAGTAAATCAAGATCGCTGGGCGTTCCATCCGGGGACGGGATCGACACGATCCCGTCCCCGCCAGGGGTACCTGAGCTGGAGTGAAGATGACCGTGACAACCAAGTCCCCCGACCCCCGGCCGACGCTGGCCCAACGCGGCTCCAGCGCCCTCGGCGACCGTGTCTTCTCCTGGTGGACGCTCGGCACCGGCCTGCTCGTACTGGCCGTCCTCGGGCTGATCCTCATCACCACCGTGACCGAGGCGTGGCCGGCGTTCGACGCGATGGGGCTGCGCTTCATCACCGAGCGGGTCTGGGACCCGAACCCGGCGACCGGCGACGCCATCTTCGGCGCGCTGTCGTTCGCGTACGGCACCGCCGTCTCGTCGTTGATCGCGCTGCTGTTCGCGGTGCCGGTCTCGATCGGCATCGCGCTGTTCCTCACCGAGCTGGCGCCGCGCCGACTGCGCGGCCCGGCGGTGACCGTGATCGACCTGCTGGCCGCCGTACCGTCGGTGGTCTTCGGCCTGTGGGGCATCCTGGTCGTCGCGCCGGCGCTGGTCCCGGTCTACCAGGGGATCCACAACGTCGTCGGCGGCGTCCCGGTGCTCGGCAGCCTCTTCGGCCCGGTCAGCACCGGTCGCAACTTCATGACCGCCGGCATCATCCTGGCGATCATGGTGACGCCGATCATCACCTCGATCACCCGCGAGGTGTTCGGCACCGTCCCGCGCGCCGACAAGGACGCTGCCCTGGCCCTCGGCGCGACCCGCTGGGAGATGATCCGGGGCGCGGTCTTCCCGCACAGCTTCGGTGGCGTCGTCGGTGCGGTGATGCTCGGCCTGGGCCGGGCGATGGGCGAGACCATCGCGGTGGCCCTCGTCATCGGCGGCTCGACCAACATCACCGCCAACCTGTTCGCCTCCGGCAACACCATGGCCGCAGTCATCGTGCAGCAGTTCGGCGAGTCCACCGGCACCTACACCGCCGCGCTGATCGGCCTCGGTGTGGTGCTGTTCGCGATGACGGTACTGATCAACGTGCTCGCCCAGGTGGTCGTCCGCCGGGCCGAGGCGCGGATGAAGGGAAGCAGGTAATGACCGTCACCGCACCTCCGGCCCCCCGGGCCGCAGCCGGCGGGCCCGACCTCACCCGGTCGGCCCTGTCCGGCCGTCGGCGGTTCCGCAACCACCTCGCCACGGTGGCCATCTGGACCGCCGTGCTGCTCGCGGTCGTCCCCCTGGCCCTGGTGACCTACGAGGTCATCGTCAAGGGCTCCGGGGTGATGAGCCTGTCCTTCCTGACCGAGGACATCCCGAACTCCTACCGCCGCGACGGCGGCGGCATGTCGGCGGCGATCGTCGGCACGCTGACCATCACCGGCATGGCCGCCCTGATGGCGATCCCGCTCGGTGTCTTCGGCGCGATCTACCTCAACGAGTACGGCAAGCAGAAGCCGTTGGCCCGGATCATCCGGTTGATGGCCGACGTGATGACCGGCGTGCCGTCGATCGTGATGGGCGTGTTCATCTACATCGCCTGGGTACTGGTGATCGGCAAGCAGACCGGCTTCGCCGGCTCGCTGGCGCTGGCCTGCCTGATGCTGCCGGTGGTGATCCGCAGCAGCGAGGAGATGCTCCGACTGGTCCCCGAGGAACTGCGACAGGCGAGCATGGCGCTGGGCGCGCGCAAGTGGCGTACCACGCTCACCGTCGTGCTGCCGGCGGCGATCTCCGGCATCACCAGCGGTTCGCTGCTGGCGGTGGCCCGGGCGGCCGGTGAGACCGCCCCGATCGTCATCGTCACCGGCATCGTCTTCGCGCCGAACTGGAACCTCTTCGACGGCACCAACACCGCGCTGCCCGCGCAGATCTTCCGCAACGCCAGCCAACCCTTCGAGGCGGCCCAGTCCCGGGCCTGGGGTGCCGCCCTGACGCTCATCGTGATCGTGCTCGGCTTCACGATCATCGCCCGACTCATCGCAAGCCGGTTCGCCATCAAGGAGCGCTGACATGGCCACTAACGACACCGAACTCACCACCCGGCCGTCCGTCGCGGTGCACGCCCCCGGCACCACCGCCGCGGGTACCGTGTCGTCGACCGCACCGGTGATGCAGCTCAACGACGTCAGCGTCTTCTACGGCAGCTACGAGGCCGTCCGGGGCACCTCGATGCCGATCCAGCAGAACCAGGTCACCGCGATGATCGGGCCGTCGGGTTGCGGCAAGTCGACGGTGCTGCGGGCGCTCAACCGGATGAACGACCCGATCCCCGGCGCCCGCGTCGGCGGCGAGGTGCTCTTCCACGGCCAGAACCTGTACGCCAAGGAGGTCGACCCGATCCAGGTCCGCCGTCGGATCGGCATGGTCTTCCAGAAGCCCAACCCGTTCCCCAAGTCCATCTTCGACAACGTCGCGTACGGACTGCGGATCAACGGCATCAAGGGCCGCCTCGACGACCACGTCGAGGAGGCGCTGACCCGCGCCGCGCTCTGGGACGAGGTCAAGGACAAGCTGCGCAAGAGCGCCCTGGCGCTCTCCGGTGGTCAGCAGCAGCGGCTGTGCATCGCCCGGACCATCGCGGTCAAGCCCGAGGTGATCCTCATGGACGAGCCGTGCTCGGCGCTCGACCCGATCGCCACCGCCAAGATCGAGGACCTGATGTTCGAGCTGGCGAGCGACTACACCATCGTCATCGTCACGCACAACATGCAGCAGGCCGCCCGGGTCAGCCACTACACCGCCTTCTTCACCGCCGAGGTGGACAACAAGCAGGTGCGGCACGGTCGGCTGGTCGAGTTCAGCCAGACCGGCAAGCTGTTCACCAACCCCGCCGACAAGCGTACGGAGGACTACATCACCGGCCGCTTCGGCTGAGCCGAAGTGACGGTGCAACGGCGGGCCGCACGCCGTCCTGCCGTGCGGCGGACCGTCCTGCGCGGCGTGTCGACGTCGCGCGGGGCCCGAACCGAAACCGGAGCCGGTGTGCGATGAACATTCTCGTCGAGGCCACCAGGGGTGACCACCGAGCCGACGGGCGATTCGTGCTGCTCGTGGTGGACGACGACGAGAGCGTCGGTGCCGCGTTGGTCGCGCAGTTGGCCGACCACCGGGTACGCGGGCACCACTTCCCGCACGCCGCGGAGGCGCTGCTGGCCACCGGTGCCCTGCAACCGGACGCCGCCGTGGTCGCCGCCGGGCTGGGCACCATGAGCAGCGCCGACCTGGTGCGGCTGCTGTCCGGTCGGGCCGGTATCCCGACCGTGGTCGGGGTGGGTGACGACGACGGAAGCGTGGCCGTGGCCGCGCTCAAGGCGGGTGCCACCGCCGGTGTCCGTCGTCCGTACCGGGCCGAGGAGGTGCTGCCGATCCTGCGGGCCATCCGCCCGGACACCTCCGGCGCGCTCGACCCGCCGATCGAACTCGGCGGGCTGCGGGTGGATCCGGCCACGTTCGAGGTGAGCCTGGACGGCCGGTCGGTCGCCCTGCCGTTGAAGGAGTTCAAGCTGCTCTACTTCTTCATGAGCCACGCCGAGCGCACGGTCACCCGCGAACAGTTGCTCACCGCCGTGTGGGGCGGGGTCCCGGACGACAGCTCCAACACGCTGACCGTGCACATCAAGCGCCTGCGTCGGCGTCTCGCCCTGGACGGGGACCAACCACCGGTGATCGTGACCGTACGCGGCCTGGGCTACCGGTTCGTGCCCGCCGCGGCCCCGGCCGCCCCTCGTTCCTCATGACCGCCCCGGCGCCGCCGCCGTACCCGCCCCGGGCCGGGTGGGCACCGACCCCGTCGTCGGGGGCGGCACCGGACGGAATGGTCCTGGTGGCGGTGCCGCTGGCGTACGTGTCGCAGGTCGCGCGCCTGTTGGCCGAGCTCGACGCCGGTCAGCGGGCGGGACCGCCCCGCGCCCGGGTCGAGCCTCCGCCCGGCCCACCCACCGCCGACTGGACGGTCGAGGACCTGCGCCGACTCAGCCGGGGACGCAGCGCCACCCACCGGACCGTGGCCGCGGTGCTCGACGCGCTCGCCGCCGATCCCGACCGGCTGTTCACCGTGCGAGACCTGGCCCAGGCCACCGGGCGACCGCGCAAGAAGATCGTCGGGGCGATGGCGGGTCTGACCCGGCTGTTGAAGGCGCACTACGACTACGCGGGCCGGGGACTTCCGTTCGCCCGGCTGGACGGGCGGCCGGAGGCGCCCCGGGAACTCTGCTACAGCGTGGACGCGCGGCGGGCGGCGCGCTGGCGCGAGGCCCGAGCGCCGTCGGGCTGAGCGCCGTCGGGCTGAGCGCCGTCGGGCTGAGCGCCGTCGGGCGCGGGCTCGGTGTTAGGAAGGGTCCCCTGCTATACACCAGGCGTTAGCAGGGGACCCTTCCTTACACCCAGGGGCGGTTTGTGTGGGGGTGGCCGGGGTAATCGGCACCGTGCGGTTTCCCCTATTCGTCGCCGCGGTGTCGCGCCGGTCGGGTCTGCCGTCCGACCAGGCTGCGGCCGTGGCCCGCGCGGTGCTGGACACCGTCGTCGAGCGGATGGCGGGCGCGGCGGCGACCGCCGACCCGACCGGGTACCTGCCGGACGAGCTGACCGGGCTGCCCGCCGGATCCGGGTCGACCCGGCCGGTGGAGTTCCTGCGCCGGGTGGCCCAGCGGGCCGGGGTGGACGGGAAGACGGCCTCCGTCGGGGCGGAGGCGGTCTTCGCCACGCTGCGCGAGACCGTCACCGTGGACGAGTTCCGGCACCTGGTGGCACGGCTGCGGACCCCGTCAGCGGGGCCGGTCGACGGGCCCGACGGCCATCTGCCGTGACGCGGCCGGCGGCCGGGACGGGGAGCGCGTGCGGCGACTCGGCGCGGGCACGTACCTGCCATGACGGTGCCGGCCGCCGGAGTGGGGGAGTGCCGGCGGCGACTCGGCGAGTGGTGCCAGCCGGACAGACCGGCGCGGGGCCGGGGCGGCGCTCCCTGCCGGTGGGGCGGTCGGCGGCAGCGGATAGGCTGCCGCCGTGGCAGGTCTGTTGAGGAGTATGGCGGCCCGCGTCGGCGCGGTGATCCCGGGTCCCCGGCGTGGTGGGCCGACCCCGGCGAAGACCGCGCGACCGCGCCAGGTCACCGCGTTGCAACGCCGTGTGCTGTCGTACGCGCCGGAGTCGGACGGCCAGGCTGACCCGGGGGAGATCGTCTGGACCTGGGTGTCCTACGAGGACGACCCCCGTCAGGGCAAGGATCGCCCGGTGCTGGTGGTCGGACGGCACAGCCGGACGCTGTTCGCGTTGATGCTGTCCAGTCGTAGCGACCGGGACGGCGAGCGGCACTGGCTGGCGCTCGGGCCCGGCGAGTGGGACCGGGAGAAGCGGCCTAGTTGGGTGCGGCTGGACCGGGTGCTGACCATGCGGGAGGACGGCATCCGCCGGGAGGGCGCGGTGTTGGACCGGGCCCGATTCGACCGGGTCGGCCAGGCGTTGCGCGCCGGGTACGGCTGGCAGTGACGTTCCCGCCGGCGCTCAGCCCGATTCGGGGCGGGGGCCGGTGGCCGCGTGCCGGGTGTCCGGCGGCGGGTACGGCTGCTCGGCGAGCAGCCGCGCGAGGTGGGCGCTGTTGAGTGCCAGCGCCGAGGTCGTCCGGCCGGTGGTGTCGGGTTTCGGGCCCGCGTCACGGTAGTCGGTCTTGTGCAGGGCCTCACCGACCCAATAGGTCGCGCCGGCTGCCGGGCAGGTGAAACCCACCTCGTTGAGGGCCTGCTGGACCTGGCCGATGGTGTGGTGCGCGCCGTCCTCGTTGCCGACCACCGCGACCGCGCCGACCTTGCCGTAGGTGAGCAGCCTGCCCTGCTCGTCGGTCTCGGAGAGTTCGGCGTCCAGCCGTTCCAGCACCATCTTGCAGACGCTGGACGGCTGACCCAGCCAGATCGGCGTGGCGATCACCAGGATCCGCGCGGCGAGCAGCTTCGCCCGGATGTCCGGCCAGCCGTCGCCGTCGCCTTCGTCGGTGGAGACGCCGAACCGGACGTCGTGGTCGACGACGCGGACCAGGTCACCCGCGACACCCTGCTCGGCGAGGGCGTCGAGGACCTCGCGTCCGAGCGTCTCGGAGCTGGAGGGCGCCGGTGAGCGCTTGAGGGTGCAGTTGAGCACCAGGGCCCGGATGTTCGCCACGATCGTCCCTCCGGTCGTCGTTCCGCCTGATCCGGAGTGAGTACCCCACTTCGGGCCGGCCACGCACGGAAGAGTCGGGTCAGCACTCGGCGAGGTGGGGGCTGTCGCGCAGTTCCCGGCGAGCCCGGCCGGCGCCGATGCCCTTGGCCTCGTACATCGCGGCGTCGGCCCGGCCGAGGGCCTCGGTGAGTTGGGTGCCGGTCACCGGCGCCAGGCCGACCGAGGCGGTCACCCGGAGGGTGACGGTGTCCAGCGGGATCGGTGCGGCGAGCATGTCGCAGAGTCGCCGGGTGGCGTGGTCGATCCACCGGCGGTCCACCGTGGGGCTGGCCAGCAGCCCGGCGAACTCGTCTCCGCCGAGTCGGGCGACCAGGTTGTCCCCGGCGAAGGTGGCCAGCCGCTCGGCGACGCTGATCAGTACCTGGTCACCGGCGGCGTGCCCGTACCGGTCGTTGATCTGCTTGAAGTCGTCCAGGTCGAGCACCACGGCGACCAGTGGGCGGCCTGCGCAGTCGGTGAGCAGGGTCGCGGCGAGACGATAGAAGGCACGCCGATTCGGCAGGCCGGTCAGCGGGTCGTGGCTGGCGGCGTGCCGCTCGGCGGTCAGCTCGGCCTGGAGACGGCCGATCTCCGTCTCGGCGCGTACGGCGCGACGCCCGAGCTGCCAGGAGGAGAGCAGGGCACCGACGGCGCAGATACCGGACGCGACAGTGAGCGGATCCGGCACGCACCTCTCCCTTCGCCGCGAGCACGTCCCGCGCCCGGCCGACGGGTGTGTGCCAGACACCTCGTTTCCCCTGGTGGCGGCCGGGATCGCGTGACAGAAAGTGAGCGGATGGGCACCGCTCACTTGCGCTATCATGCTCGCTGTCCATTGCAGATGCAATAGCAGATGCACGTGCAGATGAGTGGACTCCATCCCTTTTGCCGCTACCGCTCCTCCCACGGCATCGGCGCCTACCGGAGAGAACCGACGCCACCATGCAGCAGCCGCCGAACGGCGTTCCCGTCGCCCAGTTGCCTCCCCTCGTCTGGCAGAAGAGTCAGCGCAGCAATCCCAGTGGGAACTGCGTCGAACTGGCGGAACTGCCCGAAGGGGCGGGGATCGCCATGCGCAACTCCCGCCACCCCGAGGGGCCGGCGTTGATCTACACCGTGGACGAGATCGCCGCGTTCGTCCTCGGCGCTCGGGACGGGGACTTCGACCATCTGATCGACTGACCGTCCATCCCATCGCTGGGAATCGCCGCGCGCGGGACGGAGGTTCACCTCACTGATGGTTCATGGCATGCTTACACGTCGGTCGGACCGGTCCGTCGGTTCGATCGACGACGGCGTGCGGAGGACGGCAGGTGACCATGGTTTCCGCGGAGGAGGGTCCGGCGGCGGGCCCCACCGTGCTGCGGATGCTGCTGGGTGCCCAACTGCGACGGTTGCGTGAGTCGCGCGGGGTCACCCGGGAGAACGCCGGCTGGGAGATCCGTTCCTCCGAGTCGAAGATCAGCCGGATGGAACTGGGCCGGGTCGGGTTCAAGGAACGCGATGTCGCCGACCTGCTCACGCTCTACGGCGTCACCGCCGAGCAGGAGCGCGGCGCGCTGCTCAAGCTGGCCCGGGACGCGAACAACCCGGGCTGGTGGCACCGGTACGGCGACGTACTCCCGTCGTGGTTCCAGTCGTACCTCGGCCTGGAGGCCGCGGCGGCCCTGATCCGCAGCTACGAGGTGCAGTTCGTGCCGGGCCTGTTGCAGACCCGCGAGTACGCCCGCGCCGTGGTGCTGCTCGGGCACGGCCAGGCCTCGCCTGCGGAGATCGACCGCCGGGTGGACCTGCGGATGCGCCGGCAGGAGGTGCTGCACCGGACCAAGCCGCCCCGGCTCTGGGCGGTGGTCGACGAGGCGGCGCTGCGCCGCCCGATCGGTGGCCCGCAGGTGATGCGGGGCCAGTTGGAGGCCCTACTCAAGGCCACCCAGACGCCGAACGTCCGGGTGCAGGTCATCCCGTTCGCCGCCGGCGGGCACGCCGCCGCCGGTGGCGCCTTCACCATCCTGCGCTTCGGCGACCAGGACCTGCCGGACATCGTCTACATCGAGCAGTTGACCAGCGCGATCTATCTGGACAAGCGCGAGGACCTCGACTTCTACGCGGTGGCGATGGAGCGGCTCTGTGTCGAGGCGGAGCCGCCGGAGCGTACGGCGGAGATCCTCGAACAGATGATCGCCGACCTCGACCCTAGGTGATCCACCCGAACCCCTGACGACAGTGCGGCATTGACACCCGGCGAACTGCTGGCTAATCTCTGGATCGATCCAGTTACTGAATCGATCCAGAAGGACGGAGCCGCATGAAACCGACCCTGCGGGCCGTCGCCGAGGCGGTCGGCGTCTCGCGCAGCACCGTCTCCAACGCCTACAGCCGCCCCGACCAGCTCTCCAGCGAGCTGCGCGAACGCATCCTGGAGGCCGCCCGGCAGATGGGCTACCCGGGGCCCGACCCGACCGCCCGATCGTTGCGCCGGGGCTTCGTCGGCGCCATCGGCGTGCTGTTCACCTCGCGACTGTCGTACGCGTTCACCGACCCCTTCGCGGTCCGGTTCGTCACCGGCGTCGCCGAGGCGGCCGAGCGCCACGACAGCAGCCTCCTGCTGGTGCCGCTGCCGCCGGACGCGGCCGGTGCCCGGCGGGCGGTGGAGAACGCCGCCGCCGACGGGTTCTGCGTCTACTGCACCGGCGGCGAGGAGGGCATTCTCGACACCATCCGGCGCCGTGGGCTGCCCTTCGTCACCACCTCGTCGCGGCCCCGCGCGGACGACCGGTGGGTCGGCATCGACGAGCGGGCCGCCGCGCACTCGGTGGCCGCGCACCTGGTCGACCTCGGTCACCGCCGGGTCGCGTTGCTCGGCCACGACGTCCTGCCGCGCGCCGAGACCGGGCTGCTGCGTGTGGCCGACGTGACCGACGTGCCGCATCCCACCACCCGCGAGCGGCTTGCCGGCTTCGCCGACGCCTTCGCGACGGCCGGCATGGCCTGGAGCGGGCTGACGGTGCTCACCGCCGCAGACAACACCCGGGATGCCGGGGCCGCCGCCACCCGCGCGCTGGCCCGGATGCCCGAGCCGCCGACGGCGGTGCTGGCCGCCTCCGACGTGCTCGCCCTCGGCGCACTCGACGCCCTGCGCGAGCAGGGCGGATGGGGACCACAGCTCTCCGTCACCGGCTTCGACGACATCGCCGAGGCCGCCACCGCCGGTCTGACCACGGTGCGCCAGCCCGCCGAGCAGAAGGGGCGCACCGCCGCCGAACTGCTCCTCGACCCGCCCGAGGACACCCGAGCGGGTCAGATCCTGCTGCCCACCACGCTCGTCGTCCGGACCACGTCCGGACCTGTCCCCAGGAGCTGACCGATGGAACAGCCCACCGGCTTCGTGTTCGCCGTCGACGCGGTCACCCGCCACGTCAACTCCGCCCGACCGGACGCGCCGATCCGTCCCGATCCGCCCCGCGCCGCGCGCTTCGCCGCCGGCCGTCGCCGCACCGCCGGAGCACTGCGCCGACTCGCCGATCGGATCCAGCCGGCCCCGCTACCCACTCCGACCAACTGCGTCCGATGAGAGCGACCGGTCCGGGTCCGCCCGGACCGGTCGTCGATCGGGCCGCTCGGCTGGTGTGCGGGGCGGTGTAGCAGGCAGACTGGAGACCCATGTCAGCCTTCACCCCCAGCCTGCGGTTGCACGACCGCTACGTGCTGCGCGACCGGATCGGCCTCGGCGGGATGTCCGAGGTCTGGCAAGCCGACGACGAGATCCTCGGGCGACCCGTCGCGGTGAAGGTGCTCGCCGGCTCGTTCGCCGTCGACCCGGACCTGCGGGCCACCCTCCGCCGCGAGGCCCGCGCCGCGGCGCGCCTGGCCCATCCGCACGTCACCCAGGTCTACGACTACGGCGAGGCCGCCCTCGACGGCGGCACCGTGGTGCCGTTCCTGGTGATGGAACTCGTCGACGGGCAGAACCTAGCCGACCGGTTGGCCGACGGCCCGCTGCCCTGGCCCTCGGCCCTGCGCACGGCCGCCCAGGTGGCCGCCGCACTGGCCGCCGCGCACCGCATCGGCGTGGTGCACCGCGACATCAAGCCGGGCAACGTGATGCTCACCGAGACCGGCGCCAAGGTGCTCGACTTCGGCATCGCCGCGCCGGCCGGGCCACCGCACGCCGGGCCCGGCCCGACCGGCGAGCCGATGATGGGTACGCCCGCGTACACCGCGCCCGAACGGTTCGGCGCCGGCGCTCCGGACCCGGCCAGCGACGTGTACGCCCTCGGCGCGCTGCTCTACCGCACCGTCACCGGTGAGCCCCCGCTGCCCGTGCACAGCTGGGAGGACGCCCTGGTGGTGCACGCCAACCGACGTCCGGTGCCGCCGCCGCGCGTACCCGGGCTGCCGGCGGACATGGCCGATCTGATGCTGGCCTGCCTCGATCCCGATCCGGCACACCGCCCCACCGCGGGTCAACTGGCGGCGCGGTTCGCTGGCGGCGCGAGCGGAGGGACGTCGTCGGCCACCACCGTGCTGCCGATCGTCACCACGGCCGCAGGCCCCGACGCGGCGGACCCGCCCACCGGGGCACGTGCGGCGGCCGCCGCGCACCCGGCGACGCTCGTCGACCGGACCGGCACCTGGTCGGCGACAGCCCGACCACCCTCCGGTGCCCGGTCCACGCCCGACGGCCCGGTCCGGAGCGCCCCCGACCGCTCCCGGCGTCCCCGCCGACCGGTCGGGGCACTGGTCGCGACCGGGCTGCTCCTGGTGGTCGGCGTCGGCACGGCGGTCGCCGTCAGCGGTGGCGACGAGGGGGTGCCGGCGGCCACGCCCAGCACCGCCCCGGCGGCCCCGCCGCCGACCTCCTCGGCCCCGGCCACGTCGGCCGTCCCACGCCCCAGCCCCACGCCGTCGACCGGCCGTCCCGAGCCGGTGAACCTGCGACAGACCGCCGGCGAACTCATCGCCCTGCTGACCGAGGGCCAGTTCACCGGCGACATCGACCGCAAGGTCGCCGACCGGCTGCGCAAGGACCTGGCCGAGCTCGCCACCGGCAAGTCCAAGGACCGCGAGAAGCGGATCGAGAAACTGCGCGACCGCCTCGACGACGAGGTGGATCGCGGCCGGGTCCCGGCCGACTTCGCCGACCGCCTGGAGCGTCTGCTCGACCAGGTCGAGGACTCACTCGACGACGAGGACGACGACTGACCGGCCTCAGGTGAGCGTGGCCCGGACGAACTCGCCCGGCGCCGTGCCCGCGCGGGCCAGCACCGCGCCGTCGGGTGCCCAGATCGCCGACCGTCCGGCAGCTTCGGTGTAGCCACCGCCGGTCGAGCCGGCGAAGCTCGCCGCCGCCACCACCACCCGGTGCGTGGTGGAGATCCGCAGCGCCCGCTCGTCAGGGACCGCCGCGTCGGCCGCGTGGTCGAGGATCGACGCGACGTAGACGTCGACGCCGAGCGCGCAGGTCCGGGCCGCGTGCTCCGGCACGCCGGTGTCCTTGCAGATCGCCAGGCCCAGCCGCCAGCCGTCGACGGTCAGCACGACCGGTTCCGGGCCGGGTGTGAACCGCCGGGCCTCCACCGGGCCGAGCGACATCTTCCGGTACGCCACGCGCGCGCCGGTGTGGTCCACCGCGAGGGTGGCGATGTGGTCACCGGCCACCGGCGCACCGACCAGCGCCAGCGTCCCCGTCTGCGCGCACGCCTCGACGAGCGGTGTCAGCCGTGGGTCGGTCGGGTCGAGCGTCGGCGCGTCCAGTTCGTACCCGGTCAGCGAGAGCTCGGGGAAGACCACCACCCGGGAGGCCGCGGCCCGGACCAGCGCAGCGTGTGCCGACACGTTCGCCTCGACGTCACAGGCCACGCAGGACGGCTGGGTGACGGCGATCCGCAGCGGGCTGCGCGCTGGTGTGCCACTCATGCCGAGTAGCCTAGGGGCCGCTCCTTGCCGAATCGACGGGTGATTGTGCGATTCTCAGCTTGAGTTCGTAGCGTGTGGGCCATGATTCGTGCCCCGCAGGCTCCGTCTGTCGCCGACGTCGTCGGCCAGTCCGCACCACCCGAGGACGGCCTGGTCGGCCTGGTGACCGACCTGATGGAGCGGCTCGGTGCCCCCGGGGCGGGGCTGGCCGTGGCGTTGGAGAACCTCTTCCCGCCCATTCCCAGCGAGGTGATCCTGCCGCTCGCCGGTTTCGTCGCCGCACAGGGGCGGATGAGCCTGGTCGGGGCGATCTTCTGGACCACCCTCGGGTCGGTGGTCGGTGCCCTGGCGCTCTATTGGATCGGTGCGGCGCTGGGCCGGGAACGGACCCGGGCGATCGCGGCCAAGCTGCCGTTGGTCAAGCTCAGCGATGTCGACCGGACCGAGGAGTGGTTCCTCCGGCACGGCGTCAAGGCCGTCTTCTTCGGCCGGATGATTCCGATCTTCCGCAGCATGATCTCCATCCCGGCCGGCGTGGAACGGATGCCGCTGCTGACCTTCACGCTCTACACCACGCTGGGTAGCCTGATCTGGAACACCACGTTCGTGATGGCCGGATACCTGCTCGGCGACAACTGGCACCTGGTCGAGGGGTACGCCGGCATCCTGCAGAAGGTGGTCATCGTGGCTTGCCTCGCCGGGCTGGTGTGGTTCGTGGTCACCCGGTTGCGGCGCTCCCGCCGGGCCGGCGGGCTGCGTGCCAACGACACCGCCTCCGCCGTGGCCGAGTCGGCGACGACCGGGACCCCCGACCCGGAGGGGCGGGGCACCATCTACCGCAGCGCCTGGGCCGACGACCGGCCGGTGACGGAGCAGCACACCTGGGCCGACGAGCCTCCGGTGGCCGACCAGCGGGCCTGGACGAACGACCAGCCGGTGGCGGGCCAGCACGGTGGGTGGGCCGAGAACCAGCCAGTGGCAGGCCAGCACGGTGGTTGGGCGGAGAATCAGCCGGTGGCGGGCCAGCACGGTGGGTGGGGAAGCGAGCGGCCCGTGGCCGACCAGCGGGCCTGGGCCGACGGGCCTCCGGTGGCCGACCAGCGGGCCTGGGTGGACGAGCGGCCGGTGGCGGGCCAGCACGGCGGGTGGGCCGAGAATCAGCCCGTGGCGGATCAGCGCGGCGGCTGGGGCAACGATCGGCCCGGGACCGACCAGCGCGCCTGGGCCGACGAGCGGCCGGTGGCGGACCAGGGACGCCCGGACCAGTCGGGACACCGCTGGTGAGCGGCGAGCCGCAGGGCTGGGCCGGGCAGACCGGGGTGGTCACGCTGCCCGGCGGTGTCCGGGTCCGGGGGCGGCGCATCGCGGATCCGGCGACCCCGGCCGACTTCAGTCTGCTGCTGGCGCCCGGGCCGACGCCCGGGTGGGCGTACCGGCGGGTGCGCTGGCCCGACTTCTGGGTGCCGGTGGACCGGGCCGATGCCCTGGACGCCCTGCGGGAGGCGCTGCGCCGGGGGTACGCGGGCGAGCGGGTGGAGGTGGCCTGCCGGGGTGGTACGGGTCGGACCGGCACCGCGTTGGCGGCGCTGGCGATCCTCGACGGGTTGCCCGCCGAGCAGGCGGTGGACTGGGTACGGGCCGCCTACCGGCCCCGCGCGGTCGAGACCCCCTGGCAACGTCGCTGGCTGCGTCGCCTGACCTGAGGCAGCCGCCCGACGACGACGCGCCGGGCAGGCCCCTCCGCCGCCTGACGACGAGGCGCCTGCCCGGCACGTCCCTGCCCGGGTACGACCGGGCCGGGCAGGGACGTGGCCGTCAGTGGGCGACGTACTCGCGCAGGTGCCGGGCGGTGAGGGTGTCGCCGTGCGCGACCAGGTCGGCGGGGGTGCCGGTGAAGACGATCCGCCCGCCGTCGTGACCGGCACCCGGCCCCAGGTCGATCAGCCAGTCCGCGTGCGCCATCACCGCCTGGTGGTGCTCGATGACGATGACCGTGTTGCCGGCGTCGACGAGCCGGTCGAGCAGGGCCAGCAACTGGTCCACGTCGGCCAGGTGCAGGCCGGTCGTCGGCTCGTCCAGCACGTATGTGCCGGCCTTCTCGGCCATGTGGATGGCCAACTTGAGTCGTTGCCGTTCACCGCCGGAGAGGGTGTTCAGCGGCTGGCCCAGGGTGAGATAGCCCAGCCCCACGTCGGCGAGCCGGTCCAGGACCACCCGGGCGGCACCGCCGGGGAAGAAGTCCTGCGCCTCGCTGACCGACATGCCGAGCACCTCGCTGATGGTGCGACCGCGCAGCCGGTAGGTCAGCACCTCGTCGGTGAAGCGGCGGCCCTCGCACCGCTCGCAGACCGAGGCGACGCCGGCCATCATCGCCAGATCGGTGTAGACCAGCCCGATGCCCTTGCAGGTCGGGCAGGCGCCCTCGGAGTTGGCGCTGAACAGAGCCGCCTTCACCCCGTTGGCCTTGGCGAAGGCGGTGCGTACCGGGTCGAGTAGGCCGGTGTACGTGGCCGGGTTGCTGCGCCGTGAGCCCCGAATCGGCGCCTGGTCGACCACGACCACCCCGTCCCGGCGGTGCAGCGAGCCGTGCACCAGGGAACTCTTGCCCGAGCCGGCCACCCCGGTCACGACGGTCAGCACGCCGAGCGGGACGTCCACGCTGACGTCGCGCAGGTTGTGCAGGTCGGCGTGGCGGATGGCGAGCTGACCGGTGGGGGTACGGACCTGCTCGCGCAGGCGTACCCGGTGGTCGAGGTGGCGGCCGGTGCGGGTGTCGGAGCGCCGCAGTCCGGCGACGTCGCCGGTGTAGCAGATCCGGCCACCGGCGGTGCCCGCTCCCGGACCGAGGTCGATCACGTGGTCGGCGATCGCGATGGTCTCCGGCTTGTGCTCGACGACGAGGACCGTGTTGCCCTTGTCCCGCAGTCGCAGCAGCAGGTCGTTCATCCGGGCGATGTCGTGCGGGTGCAGGCCGACGGTGGGTTCGTCGAAGACGTACGTGATGTCGGAGAGGCTGGACCCGAGGTGCCGGACCATCTTGACCCGTTGCGCCTCGCCGCCGGAGAGGGTGGCCGACTCCCGGTCGAGGCTGAGATAGCCCAGACCGATCTCGACCAGCGAGTCCAGCAGTTCCCGCAGGTTCCCGGTCAACGGGGCGACCGAGGAGTCCTCGATGTCCCGGACGAACGCGGCGAGGTCGCTGATCTGCATGGCGGCGCACTCGGCGATGTTGCGTCCGGCGATGCGGGAGGAGAGCGCGGCGGCGTTGAGTCGGGTGCCGTCGCAGTCGGGACAGGTGGTGAAGGTGACCGCCCGGTCGACGAAGGCGCGGATGTGCGGCTGCATCGACTCGCGGTCCTTGGCCAGGTAGAGCCGGCGCACCTTGACGATCAGACCCTCGTACGTGAGGTTCGTGCCGCCCACCTTGATCTTCGTGGCCGGTTTGCGCAGCAGGTCCTCCCACTGCTGCGGGGTGAAGTCCTGGAGCTTGACGTCCGGGTCGAACAGCCCGGAGCCGACGATGGTCTGCCAGTACCAGGTGTCGACCGCGAAGTTCGGCACGGTGACGGCGCCGTCGTTGAGGGACTTCTCCACGTCCACGAGTTCGTTGACGTCGAGGTCGGAGACGCGGCCCAGGCCCTCGCAGGCGGGGCACATGCCCTCGGTCAGGTTGAAGCTGAACGCCCCGGCACCGCCGACGTGCGGGGTGCCGAGCCGGCTGAACACGATGCGCAGCATCGCGTACGCGTCGGTGGCGGTGCCGACGGTGGAGCGGGAGTTGGCGCCCATCCGCTCCTGGTCGACCACGATCGCCGGGGTCAGGTTGCGCAGCGAGTCCACGTCCGGCCGGGAGAGGTTGGGCATGAACGACTGGAGGAACGCGCTGTAGGTCTCGTTGATCATTCGTTGCGACTCGGCGGCGATGGTGCCGAAGACCAGCGACGACTTACCGGATCCGGAGACGCCGGTGAAGACGGTCAGTCGACGCTTCGGGATGTCGACCGAGACGGAGTCGAGATTGTTCTCCCGGGCGCCGCGTACCTCGATCACGTCGTGACTGTCGGCGGCGGACCGTGCTGGCTGCTGCATGCGAACCCTTCGCGAGATCGTGGACGGACTCCCGCCCCGGAAAGGAGGAGCTGGGGATGGCCTGGCCAGGTTCAAGTGTCTCATTGACCCTCCCGTGGAGACTTTCGTCGACGTCAAGTGAGGCCGAGGGGTGAAAGATGGCGCAAAGTCTCAAACGAACGTGAGGCGCTAGGCTGAACCGGTGGCGGGACTGCGGGCGACCGGGCGGCTGCGCGCGGTGGACCTCGCCGCGACGGCCGGCATCTCCGTGCAGCAGGTGCGCAACTACGTCGATCTCGGGGTGCTGCCGTCGGTGGAGCGCACGCCGAGCGGCTACCGGATCTTCACTCCGGCGCACCAGCAGGCCCTGACCGTGGCGCGGACGGTGGCCGACGGGCACGGCTGGGTGCGTACCCGCCAGATCATGGCGGCGGTGCACGCGGGTGACCTGCCGGCGGCGCTGGCCGCGCTGGACGCCGGGCATGCCGAACTGGATCGGGAACGGGCCGAGATCCGGCGGGTGCTCGGCGCCTTCGAGACGGTGGTGACCAACCCCGGCCCACCGGTCCCGGTGCCCCGCCGGGCCGCCCGGGTCGGTGCGGTCGCCGACCTGGTCGGGGTCCGCACCTCGCAGCTACGGTCCTGGGAGGCGCGCGGCCTGCTCCGGCCGGGCCGCGAGCCGGGCACCGGCTACCGGCGCTACGACGAGGCCGAGCTGCGCGCGGCCCAGGTGGTGGCATTGCTGCGCCGGGGCGCCTACCCGTTCGAGATCATCACGGCGGTGCTGGACGAGCTGAGGAGCACCGGCAGCCCGCAGCGGGTCCGCGCGGAACTCGCCCGGCGGGAACAGGACCTGCACCGACGCAGCCTGCGTCGGCTGGCCGGCTCCGCCGCGCTGCACGACTATCTGCGGCATCTCGGCCTGGCCTGATCCGCGCTCGGGTCGGATCAGCGCAGCACCAGCAGGTCGAGGTGGTCGACCACCGGTGCGGGGGCACTGCCCCGGACCGCCTGGCGTAGCCGAACCATGCCCGCCCGGAACTCCGCTTCGCTGATCAGGTGCAGGGGAGTGTGCGCGCGGCGGTCGATCCGGTCGGCGTACTCGGCCAGCGACGTGGCCACGGTCTGGGCGACCGGTTCGACGCTGCTCACCGGGAAGCCCGCCGCGGCGAACGCGGAGCGCACCCGGGACAGGCTGGGGAACCGGTCGAGCACCCGGATCGCCTCCGGGAACCACTCGAAGAGGGCGACGAGTTGGTGGCGTCCCGGGAAGGGGGAGCGGATCAGCACGGGTGCGCCCGGGCGCAGCACCCGGCGCAACTGCCGGGCCACCGCGTCGAGATCGGGCACGTGGTGCAGCATCGTCGACAGCCAGGCGCCGTCCACGCTTGAGGTGGCCAGCGGGAGCGCGGTCGCGTCGCCGGCCAGCATCGGCCGGTGCGGGCATCGGTCGCGCATCGCCGGGGCGGGTTCCACCGCCAGCACCCGTACGCCGTACCAGCCGGTGAAGGTGGTGGCCCACGCTCCCGTACCGGCGCCGAGGTCCAGCAGTGTCGACCCGGGGCGTGGTCGCAGGTGCTCCCGGACGGCGTGCCGCCAGTGGGTGAGGCCGGCGGGCGCCAGCTCGCGGGTGGCGGCGAAGGCGGCCGCCTCGGCGTCGTCGTACGAGATCAGACCCACGGTCACCCCTCCGACCGCGGCCGGCGGATCCGGCCCAGCGCTGTAACGTTTTGTAGTCGGTCGGTGACTGAGGGGTCAACCAGTTTGTGAATGATGCCGCAAAAATAGACGGTGGGCGATGGCCGGAGCCGTCGCCCACCGTCCGTGGGGTGTCGCCGAGGTCAGCTCACCGAGCAGGGAGCCAGGTTGACCAACTCGGCGGGCCGGTTGCCGTCGACCCGGCCGATCGCGGTGGCGATCCGGTTCAGGGCGGCGACACGCCGGTCCTTCAGCGGGCCGACGACGGTGTTCTGCACGAAGTTCGGTCCACCCTCCGGACGTACCGCGAGCTGGGCGAGACGGGCGTTGGCGTCCGCGATCTGGTTGTCCAGGTTGGCCAGCTCACGCTGCACCTCGGCAGCGGCCTGAGCGGGTACGGCCGGCAGTCGGTCGGCGACGCTCGGGCAGTTCACCCGCTGCGCCACGCCGGCCCCCGCGTTGCCGTTGTTCCCGGCGTTGCCGTTGTTCCCGGCGTTGCCCGCGTTGCCGTTGCCTGCGTTCCCGTTGTTCCCGGTGTTGCCGTTGCCCGCGCCGCCGTTGACGGCGCTGGGGGTGCCCGCGGCGTTCAGACCGCAGGTGGCGAGGCTGGCGAGGTTCGGGCGCTGTCCGCCGGCCCGGTTGATGTTGATGCCGATGCGGTCGAGGGCGGCGGTGCGCTTGCTGGCCAGCGGGCCGAGGATGGCGTTCTGGACGAAGTTGGCGCCGCCCTGGGGGTTGGCGGCCTGTGCGGCGAGGCGGGCGTTGGCCTCTTCGATCTGCTTGTCGAGGTTGGCCAGTTCCTGTTCGACCCCGGCGACGGCGGCGGCCGGCACGCCGGAGAGCTTGTCGCGGACCGTGGGGCAGTTCGCCGTCTGCGCCGCACCGGCGCCGGCGTTGCCGCTGTTGCCGCCGTTGTTGGCGTTCCCGGCCGTGATGTCGCCGTTGCCTGCGCCGCCGTTGAGCGCGCTGCGGGTGCCCGCGGCGTTCAGACCGCAGTTCGCGAGGCTCGCCAGCTCGGGGCGCTGTCCGCCGGCCCGGTTGATGTTGATGCCGATGCGGTCGAGGGCGGCGGTGCGCTTGCTGGCCAGCGGGCCGAGGATGGCGTTCTGGACGAAGTTGGCGCCGCCCTGGGGGTTGGCGGCCTGTGCGGCGAGGCGGGCGTTGGCCTCTTCGATCTGCTTGTCGAGGTTGGCCAGTTCCTGTTCGACCCCGGCGACGGCGGCGGCCGGCACGCCGGAGAGCTTGTCGCGGACCGTGGGGCAGTTCGCCGTCTGCGCCGCACCGGCGCCGTCGTCGGCGGAGGCCAGCGTCAAGCCCGCGCCGAGCAGCGCGACCGCGAGGATGCCGACCCCGCCGACTTTCAGGGCGGCCTGCTTCCGCTGGTTCTGGGTACGCCTGACCATGCTCTCTCCTCATGAATGACCGCCGGGCGGGCCGACCGCGTCGGCGGCCGCCGGCTGAAGCGCCGTGGGAAGCCCGGGTGGCTCGACAGCGGCGGCCGTCCGCGTGCCGGAGCCTGTTCCGGGGTGACCGTCGGGCGAGCTTCGGGAGCGCTCCCGTCGCAGGTCCGAACGTTGTGCTGTGTTCGGCTGTGGATACGGGGGGCGCGTGGGATCGGTTCAACGGGTGCGTGTGGAAGATCAGCGCGGTCGAGTCGAGTCGGCGGTCCGACCGAGCACGTGCTGCCGCCGATCGTGCCGTTAGTCTGCGTCTTCATGAGAGTCCGGGCCTTCTCCGTCGCCGTCGTCGTGCTCGCGATCGTGGCGCTTCCCGCGACTCCGGGTGCGGCTGCGGTCACCGACCGTGTCGCGGCTGCGTCGGCGTCGACCCCGCCGACCCCGGCCGCCGCACCGGCCGCGCTGCCCTGCCCGAAGGCGGTCGCGCCGAAGGTGACCCGCTCGCCACGGCCGACCCCGCCACCGTCGGATCCGGAGCATCGGGTGGTCGGCGGGGAACTGCTGGCGACCTCGGGACTCGTCGTGCCGCCGGGCGCACCGGCCCCGCCGAAGGTCACCGCGACCTCCTGGCTGGTGGCCGATCTGGACACCGGCGCGGTGCTGGGTGGCTGCGGCCCGCACGAGTACGCCACCCCGGCGAGCGTGCAGAAGCTGCTGCTGGCCGCGACCATGCTGCCCCGGCTCGATCCGCAGCAGGTGATCAGGGTGACCCCGGAGGACCTGGACATCGCGCCCGGCTCCTCGGCGGTCGGGCTGCTGCCCGGCGGCCGGTACCGGGTGGAGACGCTCTGGTTGGGCCTGCTGTTGCAGTCCGGTAACGAGGCGGCCAACGCGCTGGCCCGACTCGGCGGTGGTCCGGACGGCGCGGCGGGTGGGGTGCGTGCGATGAACGAGTACGCCCGCCACCTCGGCGCGTTGCAGACGCGCGCGGTCACGCCCTCCGGGTTGGACGGTCCGGGGCAGTTCACCAGCGCGTACGACCTGGCGTTGATCGCCCGCGCCTGCTTCGCCGACCCGACGTTCCGCCGGTACGCGCTCACCGAACGCACCCGGATCCCGGCCCAGCGGGGATTGGACGCCAAGGGTTTCCAGATCCAGAACGAGAACCAGCTCGTCTACCGCTACCCGGGTGCGCTGGGTGGCAAGACCGGCTTCACTGACTACGCCCGGCACACCTATGTCGGTGCCGCCGAGCGGGACGGTCGCCGCCTGGTGGTCACGCTGCTCGGTGCCGAGCCCCGACCGCAGCGCGGCTGGGAGCAGGGTGCCGCCCTGCTCGACTGGGGCTTCCGGCTGCCCCGGGAGGCGGGCGTGGGCCGGCTGGTGGAGCCGGGGGAGTGGGACGCCGCCCGTACGCCGGCACCGTCGTCGCCGGCCGTGCCCGCGCCGGCCGAAACGCCCCCGGTGAGCACCACCTCGGCCGCCGTCGACGACCGTCCGGGCGCGGGCACGGTCGTGGCGCTGGCGGTCGGCGTGGCCGCGATCGCGCTGGCGGTGGTCACCGCCCGCCGAGTCCGCGCCTCGGCCCGATCCCGCGACTGAATGGGCGACCCGCTGGTCGTGGTGGGCGCGCGAGCGGCGTGCTCGATGGTCGATTTGCCGGACCAGTCGGTAATCACCCGATAGTGTCGCTGAATGTGAGAGTCCGAGCCCTGGTCGTCGCCGTGGCGACGGCGCTCATGACCACACCGCTGCCGGCCACCGCCGCCGTGGCGGCGCCGGTTCCGTGCCCGCGCCCGGCACCGCCGGCGCCCGGGCCGTCGAGTCCGGTCACGCCGTCACCGGACCCGGTGCAGCGGGCGGTGGGCGGCGCGCGGCTGGCCACCCAGGGGCTGGTCGTCCCCTCGGCGGTGCCTCGGCCGCCGAAGGTGGCCGCCACCTCGTGGCTGGTGGCCGATCTGGACACCGGCGCGGTGCTGGGTGGCTGCGGCCCGCACGAGTACGCCACCCCGGCGAGCGTGCAGAAGCTGCTGCTGGCCGCGACCATGCTGCCCCGACTCGACCCGTACGACATGGTCACCGTCACCGCCGGTGACCTCGACATCGAACCCGGCAGCTCGGCCGTGGGGCTGGTGGAGGGTGGCCGGTACCGGGTGGAGACGCTCTGGCTCGGGCTGCTGCTGCGCTCCGGCAACGAGGTGGCGAACGCGCTGGCCCGGGTCGGTGGCGGGCCGGACGGTGTGGCGGGTGGGCTCCGCGCGATGAACGAGCAGGCCCGGGCGCTCGGCGCGTACCAGACACACGCGGCGACCCCGTCCGGCCTGGACGGTCCGGGACAGTTCACCAGCGCGTACGACCTGGCGTTGATCGCCCGCGCCTGCTTCGCCGACGAGCACTTCCGCCGGTACGCGACCACCCGGGAGGCGACCGTCCCGCCCCAGCCGAGGCAGGGCGCGAAGGGCTTCACCATCGACAACGACAACCAGCTGCTCTACCACTACCCGGGTGCGCTGGGCGGCAAGACCGGCTACACCGACCTGGCTCGGCACACCTACGTGGGCGCGGCCGAGCGGAACGGGCGTCGGTTGGTGGTCACCCTGCTCGGCGCGGACGTTGTCGACAAGCGGGGCTGGGAACAGGGTGCCGCGCTGCTCGACTGGGGTTTCGCGTTGCCCCGGGACGCCTCGGTCGGGGTGCTGGTGAGTCCGGGCACCGCCACGTCCGCCGTACCGTCGGCCTCGGTGCCGCCGCAGGCGCTGCCCGGCGGGGCCGCCGGTGAGCCCGCACCGCGTACCCTCGGCGCTCCACTGCGGTGGACCTCGCTGGCCGTACTCGCCGTCGGCGTGACGCTGCTGGCCGGCGCGCTGGTCGCCCGGCACCGCCGCCGGGCAGCCCACCGTGGCCGCCCGGCCCGCTGAGCCGTCCCGAGTGGTCGTGCCGGGGACGGTCTCGGCCCGCCTCACTCGGCGCGGTCGGTGGGCGGTCGGTCTGGGAGCGGCGGCCCTGGCCGCCGGGGTGGCCGGGTGCGGGCGGGACATGCCGCCGCCCGCACCGTCGCCGCCGCCGATGTCGGCACCGGCGCGGCCGGGTCTGGTGGTGCTCTCCGACGTGGACGGTCGCATCCTCACCGACATCCGGTACGCCACCGCGCACAACTTCGTCGGCCGCCCCGTCGACGGCTACCAGGAGCCGCTCTGCCTGCTCACCGCACCGGCCGCGCAGGCGCTGCGCCGGGTGCAGGACGCCGCGCTGGCCACCGGTCACCGCCTCAAGGTGTACGACTGCTACCGCCCGCAGCGTGCCGTGGACGACTTCGTCGCCTGGGGCGCCGACCCGGGGCGGCAGGAGACCAAGGCGGAGTTCTATCCCCGGGTGGCCAAGTCCGCGCTGTTCGACCGGGGCTACCTCGGTGCGCCCACGTCGCACAGCCGGGGCAGCACTGTCGACCTGACGCTGGTCGCCCAGCCGCCGCCCGAGCAACCCAGGCACGTGCCGGGGCAGTACTCCTGCACCGACCCGGACGGCCGGCGTTACCCGGACACGAGCGTGGACATGGGGACCGGGTTCGACTGCTTCGATCCGCTCTCGCACATCGACTCGACAGCGGTCGGCGTCACCGCGCGGGCGAACCGGCAGTTGTTGCGGGACCTGATGACCGACGGCGGCTTCGTCGGCTACGACCGGGAATGGTGGCACTTCCGCTACCGCGACGAGCCCTGGCCGGACACCTACTTCGACCTGCCGGTCACCCGATCCTCGGCGGGGTGACCGGGGCGAGATCGCGCAGCGTCTCGGCGGTCGCCGGGTCGGCGGGGAAGAACGCCTCCACGGCCAGCCCGGAGACCGTCACGTCCAGCGGCGTGCCGAAGAGCGTGGTGGTGCTGAAGAAGGACAGCTCACCGTCGCCGTGCCGGAAGCGCAGCGGGACGGCGACCCGCGCGGCGAGGTCACCGGCCGGCTCGGCGGGACCGTCACCGCCGGGATAGCCGCGAAGCTCGTCGTGCAGCGCGGACAGCACCGGGTCGCTGGTCGTCTGGGCCTGGTGGCGCAGCCGCTTGAGCAGGTGGGCGCGCCACTGCGCCAGGTTGCGGATGCGCGGTGCCATGCCGTCGGGGTGCAGGCTGAGCCGTAGCACGTTGACCGGCGGGGTGAGCAGGTCGGGGTGGGCGTCGGCGGTGAACAGGGCGACCGTGGGATTGGCCTCGAGGAGCTGCCAGTGCCGGTCGACGAGCACGGCCGGGTACGGGTGGTGCCCGTCGAGGATCCGTCGTACGGCGGCGCGGACCGGCGTCAGTTCCGGGTCGGCCAGCTCGTGCGCGGGGAAGGCCGGCGCGTACCCGCCGGCCAGCAGCATCACGTTGCGGGCGGCCAGCGGCAGGTCGAGGTGTTCGCCGAGCCGCATGAGCAGCTCCCGGCTCGGCTGTGACCGGCCGGTCTCCACGAAGCTCAGGTGCCGGGTCGACACGCCCGCCTCGATCGACAGGTCGAGCTGGCTCATCCCGCGCACCCGCCGCCAGTCGCGCAGCAGGGTGCCGACCGGACGACTCGGCATGGTCACAGTGGTCACCTCGCCGACCCTAGTGACCGTCGGGTGCACGAACCATTACCCACGAGGTAATCGACACCGTGCACGGCGGCCGGGAAACATCGGTCCCGGCACCGAGAGTCGGGCCGTGTGTGGCGACGAGGAGACGGGGATGGCTGTCGAGTTCGACGAGCTGGTCGAGCGGTACCTGGCAATCTGGAACGAGACCGACCCGGCGCGGCGACGCCGGGAGATCGACGACCTGTTCGCCGCCGAGGGGCGTTACGTCGACCCGCTGGTGGTCGCGGAGGGGCGCGACGCCGTCGACGAGACGATCGCCGCGGTGCAGGACCGCTTCCCGGGGATGACGTTCCGCGTGGTCGGTCCGGTCGACGGCCACCACCAGCAGGTGCGCTTCGCCTGGGAACTCGGCCCCGATGGTGCCGAAGCGCCGATCGCCGGTTTCGATGTGGCGATCCTCGACGACGACGGGCGACTGACCCAGGTGCTGGGGTTCCTGGACCGGGTTCCGGTGGCGTAGTCCGGCGGCACCGCCGTCGGTCCGGAGTGGACGGGGATGTCGCACCGGCGGGGCACGCCGGTGCGACATCGCGCTCCGCAAAGGTGGGATGGTCCGCCCCTCGGCGTCCCGTACGCTGTGGGCCATGACTGCCGTACGTCGATGTCGCCGTGACGCACGGTGGCCGGCCTCGCCGGTCCCAGACCTCCCGTCGAGGTCGGTTGCGAGGTGACTGTCACGCGTGTGCCGGTCCAGCGAGGTGGGCCGGCGGACTCGCCGCCCGAGTCCCGGCTCGCCCGTGCCTGCGCCGAGATCGCCGCCTCGCGGTCGTTCGAGGTCACCATCGTCGCGGTGATCCTCGCCAACGGGGTGGTGCTCGGCCTGGAGACGTACCCCGACCTCGGCACGGCGGGCACCGCGCTGCACGGCGTCGAGTGGTTCTTCCGGACGGTCTTCGTGGTCGAGATCGCCATCCGGCTGCTGGCCTACGGTCGCCGTCCACAGGACTTCTTCCGGCACGGCTGGAACGTCTTCGACTTCCTGGTGATCGCGGCGATCTTCGTCCCGGGGCTGCACGGCGACTCAGCGCTGCTGCGGGTCGTCCGGGTGTTGCGGATGGTACGGCTGGTGCGGTTCTCGCCCGGTCTACGCATGATCGTCGCGGCGTTGTGGCGCAGTCTGCCCGGTATCGGCGGGTTCCTCGCGCTGGCGATGGTGACGCTCTACGTCTACGGCATGGCCGGATGGTTGATCTTCAAGGACGTGTACCCGGAGGAATACGGGGACATCGGGCGGTCGTTGTTGACCCTGTTCGTGTTGCTCTCGCTGGAGACCCTGCCGGACCTCATCGAGCAGGGTATGGAGTTCTCGCCGTGGACCGTGCTCTACTACGTGAGCTTCGTGGTGATCACCGTCAACCTGCTGCTCAACATCCTGATCGCGGTCTTCGTCAACTCGATGGAGGAGGCCCGGCGGTTGGAGATGACCGAGGGGCTCGCCCCCGGCTACGACCAGGACGGTGACGGAGTGCCCGACGAGCTGGACCGGATCGCGATCAGCCAGCGTCTCGACGACCTGCGCACGCTCATCGTCGAGTTGGAACGAGAACTTCGTATCGACCGCGATGACGGACGACTCCGACGTGCAGGACGAGACTGAACGTCCGTTAAGGTGAGAGCGGATCTCCTGGTGGGCGGCGGGTTTCGGGCGTGGGTCCGGTTGTGAACCGCACGTGAACTCGCACACGGGCCAGGGCGGTCTGTCAGGGTGACACACCTTTGATCCGGATCACGGCAGATGCGGATTGCGGTCCTTACCGGATAGGGTCGTCACACCGACGAATGATCTCTGGGGAGGGTGTGTGCTGGTACTGGTGGCGGTCCATGCGCTGACAGCCGTGATCGCCCCGGCGCTGGTGCGGACCTGGGGACGGCACGCCCTCTACCTGGTGGCACTGGTGCCTGGCGCGACGCTGGTGTGGGCGTTGACTCACACGAGCGGGGTCCGCTCCGGTGAGCCGGTGGTGGAGACCGTCTCCTGGGTACCGCAGTTGGGGCTGGAACTCGCGCTACGGATGGGCACGCTGTCCTGGCTGATGGTCATCCTGGTCGGTGGGGTGGGCGCGTTGGTGCTGGCGTACAGCGCCCGTTACTTCCGCTCCGACGACCCGAGCCTGGGACGCTTCGCCGCCGTGTTCGTCGCCTTCGCCGGCGCGATGCTCGGCCTGGTCGTCTCCGACGACCTGCTGCTGCTCTACGTGTTCTGGGAGCTGACCACGGTCTTCTCCTACCTGCTGATCGGCTACGACCCCGCCAAGCGGGCCAGTCGACGGGCCGCCATGCAGGCCCTGCTGGTCACGACGCTGGGCGGCCTGGCGATGCTCGCCGGTTTCGTCATGCTCGGTCAGCACGCCGGCACCTACCGGTGGTCCGAGATCGCCGAGAACCTGCCCGGCGGCGGCTACCTCGCGGTGGCGGTGGTGCTGGTCCTGCTGGGCGCACTGAGCAAGTCGGCGATCTTCCCGTTCAGCTTCTGGCTGCCCGGCGCGATGGCGGCACCGACGCCGGTCAGCGCCTACCTGCACGCCGCGGCGATGGTCAAAGCCGGTGTGTTCCTGGTCGCCCTGATGGGCCCGGCGGTCGCCGAGGCCGGACCGTGGCGTCCGGTGCTCCTGGTCGCCGGTCTACTCACGATGTTCTTCGGCGGCTGGGCCGCGTTGCGCCAGACCGATCTCAAGCTGCTGCTTGCCTACGGCACGGTCAGCCAGCTCGGCCTGCTGATGGTGATCCTCGGTGGCGGCACCCGGGACACCGCGCTGGCCGGCGTGGCGATGGTGCTGGCCCACGCCCTGTTCAAAGCGACCCTGTTCCTCACCGTCGGCGTCGTCGACACCATCACCGGTACCCGTGACCTGCGTGAACTCAGCGGGCTCCGACGCCGCGCACCTGCCCTCGCGGTGGTCGCCGGCCTCGCGGCCGCGTCGATGGCCGGCCTGCCCCCGATGGCCGGGTTCGTGGCCAAGGAGGCGGCGGTCGAGGCGCTGCTGCACGGCGGCACCGCCAACCTGGTCGTGCTCGCCGGGGTGATCCTCGGTTCGGTGCTGACCGTGGCGTACACCCTGCGGTTCATGTGGGGTGCCTTCGCCGACAAGCCCGACACCCCGGACACCGAGGCCAGGCCGGTGTCCTGGTCCCTGCTCGCCCCGGCCGCCGTGCTGGCGGTCGCCGGTGTCACCGCCGGCCTGTTCGCTCCGGCGGTGGACCGCCTCCTCGCCCCGTACGCCGACCTCTACCGCTCCGCCGAGCCCGGCTACCACCTGGCGCTCTGGCACGGTCTGACGCCGGCGCTGGGCCTGTCGGTGCTGGCCATCGCCGCCGGTGCCGGCCTGTTCCACCTGATGCGGCGCGAGCGGGTACGCGCGACGCTGCGCCTGCCGTTCGACGGCGGCACCGCCTACAAGAAGGCCATCAGCGGCATCGACCGCCTGGCGGTCGAGCTGACCGGTGCCACCCAGCGTGGTTCGCTGCCGTTCTATCTCGGCGTCATCCTGGTGGTGCTGGTCGTCCTGCCCGGCGGCACCCTGATCGCCGGCAGCCCCTGGCCGCAGCGCTTCCACCTGTGGGACACGCCGTTGCAGGGGGTCGCCGCCGCGGTCGTCGTGGTCGCCGCCGTGATGGCCGCCCGCGCGCTGCGCCGGCTCACCGCGATGATCCTGGTCGGCGTCGCCGGCTACGGCATCGCGCTGCTGTTCGTCCTGCACGGTGCCCCCGACCTGGCGTTGACCCAGTTCCTGGTGGAGACCGTCACGATCGTGATGTTCGTGCTGGTGCTGCGCCGGCTGCCGGTGAAGTTCTCGGAACGGCCGATCCGGGCCAGCCGCCGGGGACGCGTCGCTCTCGGCGTCGCCGTCGGCGCGGTCACCGCCGGCATGGCGTACGTCGCGACCGGCGCCCGCCAGGCCATCCCCATCTCGGTGGACTTCCCCGACGAGGCGGTTTCCTACGGCGGCGGCAAGAACGTGGTCAACGTGACCCTGGTCGACATCCGGGCCTGGGACACCATGGGCGAGATCGCGGTGCTGGTGGTGGCCGCCACCGGTGTGGCCAGCCTGATCTTCCGGCACGCCCGTGACCTGGACCGGCGCGGTCAGATCCCCGGTGGGAACCCGACCGAGTCGGTCCGTCCCCGCTGGCTGACCACCGGTGCCACCGCGCGCGCCCAGTCGGTCATCCTCCAGGTGGTCACCCGACTGCTGTTCCACGCCATCCTGCTGTTCGCCATCTACCTGCTGTTCAGCGGCCACAACGCCCCGGGCGGCGGGTTCGCCGCCGGCCTGGTCGCCGGCCTCGCCCTGGCCGTGCGCTACCTGGCCGGTGGGCGTACCGAGCTCAACGGCGCGGCACCGGTCGACGCCGGCGCGGTCCTCGGCGCCGGACTCTTCATCGCGGTCGGCACAGGTGTGGCCGCGATGCTGCTCGGCGGGGAGTTCCTCCAGACTGCCCTGCTCGACTTCCACCTGCCGGTGCTGGGGCACATCCACTTCGTCACCTCGGCCTTCTTCGACGTCGGTGTCTTCCTGATCGTCGTCGGGCTGGTGCTGGACATCCTGCGCAGCCTGGGTGCCGAGATGGACCGCCAACACGAGACCGAGGACGCCGAGATCCGCGAGAAGGAGCTGGTGTGACACCCAACCTCACCTACGTCATCGTGGTGGGCGTCCTCGTCGCCGCGGGCGTGACGTTGCTGCTGGAGCGCAGCCTGACCCGGGTGCTGATGGGCGTCATCCTGCTCGGCAACGGCGCCAACATGCTGCTGCTCACCGGCGGACGCTCCGGCACCGCACCGATCGTCGGCGACAGCCCGCAGGAGGAGATGAGCGACCCGCTGCCGCAGGCGATGATCCTCACCGCCATCGTCATCACCCTCGGGATGACCGCCTTCCTGCTCGCCCTGGCCTACCGGAGTTGGCACCTCAACGGACACGACGAGGTGCAGGACGACGTCGAGGACCGCCGGATCATGGATCTCGCGGAACGCGACGAAGGACCGGGCGACGCCGACGCCGGCACCGGTGACGACGACGATGACGACGACGACGCGAAGACCGAGACAGAGCGGTCCCGGACCGGCTCGGTCGACGCGGGGAGGGCCGGATGACCTACCTCGTTCCGCTGCCGGTGGTGATGCCGCTGCTCGGCGCGGCCATCACGCTGCTGCTGCTGGGCCGTCCGCGCGCCCAGCGGTGGGTCAGCCTCACCGTGCTCACCGCCACCGTCGCGGTCGCCGCGATGCTGCTGGTGCGCTCCAGCATGGACGGTCCGCTCGTGGTGGAGGTGGGCGGCTGGGTCGCCCCGCTGGGCATCGTGCTGGTCGCCGACCAGCTCGCCGCGCTCATGCTGGTGGTCTCCGCCTCGGTCACCCTCTGCGTGCTGGTGTACTCCATCGGGCAGGGTATGGCCGACGGCAACGAGGAGACGCCGCTGTCGGTCTACCACCCGACCTATCTGGTGCTGACCGCCGGTGTGTGCAACGCGTTCCTCTCCGGCGACCTGTTCAACCTCTACGTCGGCTTCGAGATCCTGCTGGTCGCCAGCTACGTGCTGCTGACCCTGGGCAGCACCGAGACCCGGATCCGGGCCGGCACCACGTACGTCGTGGTCAGCCTGCTCTCCTCGGTGATCTTCCTGGTCGCCATCGGCCTGGTGTACTCCTCGACCGGTACGCTCAACCTGGCCCAGCTCGTCGACCGGCTGGACGCCCTACCCGACGACATGCGCCTGGTGTTGCAGGGCATGCTGCTGCTCGCCTTCGGCATCAAGGCGGCGGTGTTCCCGCTGTCGGCCTGGCTGCCGGACAGCTATCCCACCGCACCGGCCCCGGTCACCGCGGTCTTCGCCGGCCTGCTCACCAAGGTCGGTGTGTACGCGATCATCCGGACCGAGACGCTGCTGTTCCCCGGCGGCCGTACGGCCACCCTGCTCCTGGTGATAGCGGTGTTGACCATGCTGGTCGGCATCCTCGGCGCGGTGGCCCAGTCCGACATCAAGCGATTGTTGTCGTTCACCCTGATCAGCCACATCGGGTACATGCTGTTCGGTGTGGGGCTCACCTCGTCGCTGGGCCTGTCCGCGGCGATCTTCTACGTGGTGCACCACATCACCATCCAGACGACCCTGTTCCTCGCCGCCGGCCTCGTCGAACGCCGCGGTGGCAGCACCGCCATGGACCGCCTCGGCGGCCTGGCACGGCTGTCGCCGGTGTTGGCCATCCTCTTCTTCGTGCCCGCGCTGAACCTGGCCGGTATCCCACCGTTCTCCGGGTTCCTCGGCAAGGTGGGCCTGGTCCAGGCCGGCATCGCCGACGGCGGTGTGCTGGCCTGGATCCTGGTCGCCGGTGGCCTGGTGACCAGCCTGCTCACCCTCTACGCGGTGGCCCGGGTGTGGAACCTCGCGTTCTGGCGGGCGCCGCATCCCGACATGCCGGACTCCGGTGACACCGAGCGGGCGTCCCGCACCGAGGGAGCGGTCCAGCCGCAGGTGAACACCACCGGCCAGAGCGGCGCCGTGCTGCCCGGCCTGATGATCGCGCCGACCGTCGCCCTGGTGGCACTCGGGCTGGCGCTGACCGTGGTGGCGGGTCCGCTCTTCGACCTGAGCACCGATGCCGCCGACGACCTGCTGCGGCGGACACCCTACGTCGAGGCCGTCTTCCCAGGGGGTACGCCGTGAGCCCCGACCAGATGACCCCTGCCCCGCCGACCGACTCGCCGAACCCACCACTGTCCCAGGCGGCGCGACGCCGTAACCGCATCGTCGCGGTGACCGTGCTGGTCGTCGTCTGGGTGCTCCTCTGGGGCCACTTCACCGTGGCGAACATCCTCAGCGGGCTGGTGGTGGCGGCCATCCTCATCGCGGTCTTCCCGCTACCGCCGGTGACCTTCGCCGGTCGACTGCACCCGGTGGGGATGTTGCGCTTCTGGGCGCGTTTCCTCTATGACCTGGTGGTCGCCTCCGTCCAGATCGCCTGGCTGGCGTTCCGTCCAGGCCACGTCCCGCGTAGCGCCATCATCGCGGTGCAGTTGCGGGTGAACACGGATCTCAACCTCACCCTCACCGCGGAGGCGCTGTCGCTGGTGCCGGGAAGCCTGATCCTGGAGGCCGACCGGAACACCGGCACCCTGTTCGTCCACGTCATCAACGTGAACAGCATCGACGAGGTGGAACAGTTCCGGCGCGAGGTGCTGGCACTCGAGGCCCGCATCATCGAGGCCATCGGCTCCGCCGGCGAGCTGCGCCGCGTCCGCGAGAACCCCGATTCGACCCCACCGGCCGACCTGGAAGGGGCCGCGACATGACCGTCGTCGCCGTGACCGTCACCGTGCTGCTCGCGGTGGCGGGCGGACTCACCCTGATCCGCATCATCCGGGGCCCGTCGATCCTCGACCGGGCCGTGGCCACCGACGTCCTGTTGGCCATCATCGTCGCCGCGATCGCCACCGAGGCCGCCTACAGCCGGGACGCCACCGCACTGCCGGTGCTGGTGGTCCTCGCCGTCCTGGGCTTCGTCGGGTCGGTCAGCGTCGCCCGATTCGCCGCGCGGAGAAACACCAAATGAGCCTGGACGCCATCCTCGACATCGTCGCCGCCGTCTGCCTGATCAGCGGCGCGCTGCTCAGCCTCGCCGCCGGGGTGGCGCTGGTGCGCTTCCCGGACCTGCTCACCCGGATGCACGCCGCCGCCAAGCCGCAGGTCCTCGGGCTGCTGCTGGTGCTGGTCGGCTGCGCGCTGCGGCTGCGGACCGGGGTGGACATCACCACCCTGGTGCTGGTCGGCGTCTTCCAACTGGCCACCGCGCCGGTGGCGGCGCACATGGTCGGTCGGGCCGCGTACCCGCACGACGAGATCCGTGCCGATCTGCTGATCACCGACGAACTCGCCGCCCACCTGGACCGGGTCGGCGACGATCAGGGCGAAGGCATCCGCGTCTGAGCCCCTGGCTCAATATCGTTTGCGGCCCACCGGTGGTCGTCCCTACTCTTCTCGCCATCAGGTCACATCGGACCGGAGCCGAGAGGAGTACGCCGTGTCGACGCACGTCAGACCGCAGGACGGTTGGCCGACCCGGAGTGAATCCTGCCGGCCCGGGAAATCGGCGGCGCTGAACGGCGCCCGCCTCCGTCCGCCTCGCCGATCGGCGTGCCGCCGCTAGCGCGCGCCCGCTCGTCGAGGCCGTCCACCCGTCGCGGGTCCGGGCGGCCTCGTCCTGTCCACCTACTTTCCACTCGTCGCACCGGTGCCGGACGGCACCGGTCGCGCACCCCTGCCCGCCGTCGGCGCAGGCAGGGCCGTGCCCGGACGAGGAGGCCCACACACGTCGGGGGTACGCCATGGGATTCAGTCTGCTCGCGGGAACGCGGGCGCCGGTACGGGTCTGGACCGACCCGTACGCCATCGAGCCGCAGGCCGCGCGGCAGCTCCGCAACATCGGGGCGCTGCCGTGGGTGCAGGGTGTCGCGGTGATGCCGGACGTGCACTTCGGCAAGGGCGCCACGGTCGGGTCGGTCATCGCCATGCGGCAGGCCGTGTCGCCGGCTGCGGTCGGGGTCGACATCGGCTGTGGCATGTCGGCGGTCCGCACCTCGCTGACCGCCGCGGACCTGCCCGACGATCTGGCCGGGCTGCGCCGGGCCATCGAGGACGCCGTACCGGTCGGCTTCGCCAAGCACGACGAGCCGGTGGATCCGCGCCGGGTCCGGGGCCTGGAACAGCGCGGCTGGGACGACTTCTGGCGGGGCTTCGCCGACCTGGACCGGCGGGTGCAGCAGTTGGAGTCACGGGCTCGGCGGCAGTTGGGCACGCTCGGCGGCGGCAACCACTTCATCGAGGTCTGCCTGGAGCAGGGCGGGACGGAGCCGGGTCGGGTCTGGCTGATGCTGCACTCCGGCTCCCGCAACATCGGCAAGGAACTGGCCGAACGGCACATCGCGGTGGCCCGCCGACTGCCGCACAACGCCGACCTGCCCGACCGGGACCTGGCGGTGTTCCTCTCCGGCACGCCGGAGATGGACGCGTACCGCCGGGACCTGTGGTGGGCGCAGGAGTACGCACGGCGCAACCGGGCCGTGATGCTCGCCGTGCTGATGAACCTGATGCGGGACCGGTTCCCGCAGGTCGGCTACGACGAGCCGATCAGCTGCCACCACAACTACGTGGCCGAGGAGCACTACGAGGGGGTGGACGTGTTGGTGACGCGGAAGGGCGCGATCCGGGCGGGACTGGGCGAGCTGGGCATCATCCCCGGCTCGATGGGCACCGGTTCGTACATCGTGCGGGGCGGAGGGAACGACTGGGGATACTGCTCCGCCTCGCACGGCGCGGGACGGCGGATGTCCCGGGCACAGGCGAAGCGGACGTTCAGCACGGCCGACCTGGCGGCACAGACGGCGGGGGTGGAGTGCCGCAAGGACGCCGGGGTGGTCGACGAGATCCCCGGCGCGTACAAGGACATCACCGAGGTGATGGCACAGCAGAAGGACCTGGTCGAGGTGGTCGCCCACCTCAAGCAGGTGGTCTGCGTCAAGGGATGAAGACGCCGGCCGGCGTCCGCGGGGGGCGGACGCCGGCCGAAGTCGACCCGTACCGTCGGTGATCCAGATCCGCGACGTCCGCGACTGGTGGTGTCGCTGAGCGACCGGTGAGCCCGGGTCAGGCGTACGGGTCGAACGGGATGCCAGCGGGCTTGGCGACGCCGAGCAGGTACTCGAACGCACCGTCCTTGATCTTGATACTGGCCGCGCCGAAGTCGGCCGCCATCAGACTGTTCCGCAGGTCCAGACTGGGCCAGCCGTTCCAGTCCACCACCGGCGGGTAGTGCCAGGTGCCGTAGTGGTTCTCCGGCGGCTCGTCGTTGGCGTTGGCGAGCCGGAAGAAGTGCGTAGACGCGCCGTCCTTGTGATAGACCACCTTCGGATGCGTGCCGTCGAAGCGCACCTGGGCGCGCGGGTAGGTGCGCCGACTGCTGTGCTGCGTGGTGGTCACGTACTCGACCCGGTCGGTCGCCTGGTCGACCCAGGAGATCACGTGCTCCCAGTCGTGCCGGTGGCCGCCGAGACCACTGCCGTGCACCGCCTGGTCCTTCTCGAAGTAGCTGGCGTAGACGATCGCGCACCAGCCGTTGTTGCACGTCGATCGCGCGTACGTCTGCGACATGTCCAGGTCGGACCGGTCCCGGCAGCTGCCGTTGATCGCCCCGGTGGTCCGCAACCCACCGTTGATCCGCCCGTCCGGGCTGATCGCCGAGACCGCGTAACACCCGTCGGTGTCGTAGTCGTAGGCGGGGGAGAAGGAGGACTCGTACCCGCCCGCGTTGTGCGGCAGGTTGGGCAGCGAGTTGGCGTACGCGGGCGCGGCGGGCACGAGGACCGCGAGCGCGGCCAGTCCGGCCAGCACCCGGGTCAGCGGGCGACGTCGCCGCAGGGGCGGCTGTGCGTGCGGTGTCATGTCTCGCCTCTCCGGACGACGGCTCCGGGCTGCCGGCATCTCCATCGATGTGTGGCCATGTATCTCACGGTCGACGGCACGAGTCAACGAAAACGCGAGGAATCCTCGCTGACTGTCCGGGTGCTGTCCGGCGGCGGCCGTCCCGCCGGCTCGGGGCCGTGGTGCGCGGTCAAGCGCTCCGAGCGGCACCCCGGAAGGATAGGCCTGCTCGCCTGCCTGCCTGCCTGCCTGCCCGCCTGCCGGGCCGCCGGGCCGCCGGGCCGAGCGTGCTCGGGCCGCAGGGAGACCGCACGCTCCACTGCGGTCACCGCCCGCGTCGTAGGAGTGGGAATTGCGCGACGGTCCGGCGCGGCGGCGTTGGGGTGCTGCTGCCCGGCGTCGTACTCGCCGGTTCGGGCGTGGTGCGGCAGCGTCACTCGTGAGGTGGGGAGGTTTGTTGTCGCTCCAGCGACAACAAACCTCCCCACCTCACACCCGATTGGACGTCCGCGCTTGCGGCACGTTCGCGCTTGCGGCACGTTCGCGCTTGCGGCACGTTCGCGCTTGCGGCACGTTCGCGCTTGCGGCACGTTCGCGCTTGCGGCACGTCCGCGCCGATCGAGTTCGCGATGTGTCCAGCCGGTGCGGCGTTCGGAGATCCCGGGCGGACGCGTCGCGCCGCATACTCGGCTGTTCCTGGGTGGGACCGAGGTCGACCTGGTGGCGGTCGACACCGTGGCCGCGTCGCCCAGTGACGCCGAGGACGGTCGGGGGCTAGAGGATCAGGCCGGCGTGGCGGCCGGTGCGTCGGCGGACGTGTCCGCGTACACCGGCGAGCAGGGCGATCGCGGTCCAGCCGAGGGTGCCGAGGAGGAGGCCGGTCACCTTGCCGGCGGAGTCGACCCGGTCGGCGTCCCGCAGGGCGATCCGTCCGTCCGGGTCGGTCAGCACGGTGAGTGTGTCGCCGACCCGGTAGCCGGGGGCGCTGCCCTGGTAGACGAGCGGTTCGTCGAGCGGGCCGGTCGTGCCGCGCAGGGTGAAGGTGTGCCGCTTGCCGTTGACCTCGGCGTTCACGATCGTCACCTGCTGGCGGACGCCGCGCTGCTCGAGGGCCAGGTCGGGGGCGAGTTGCACCGAGCCGACGAGGACGAACAGCGCCGGCAGCAGGGAGAGCAGCGCCAGCCAGGTGGCCCGGTGCAGGAGATGTACGCCGGTCGCGAAGGCCAGACAGAGAAGTATCCCGGTGACGATCGGGATCGCCCGGGTGCTCGCGGTGGCGTACCCGATGCCCGTGTTCAGCACGACGGCGAGGAGACCGAACAGGACCAGTAGTGCGGTGCGGCGGACCGACCGGCCGACGGTCCAGGCACCCGCGAACTCGGTGGCGGCGGAGGTAGACACGACGAAGATCGTAATGGCGACTGTCCAGACCGCCCGCCGCGTGGCCGCGCCCGCGAGGCCGCGCACCGCCGTGTGTCGGCCGGGACCGCACGGGCCGCCTGCGGGGTCGTCACCGGCGGCGCGCCGGTGTGAACAGGCATCCGTCCTATGTGGGCGGTCCGAGTGCCCGGCCTGTCCCGGGATGTCATAGGCTGCCGTCCGGTCGTGAGCCGGTCGAGGAGTAGCATGACGCGTACTGTCCGTGGTCCGTTGCAGCGGCTCGCCGTACGCTGCGGGGTCGTCGTCGGCGCGCCCTGGTTCAACCTGGCCAGCTTCGCCGTGGTCATCGTCAACGCGGTGGCGTTGGGCCTGGAGACGTACGGGAACGTGGTGGCCTCCGTGGGCGCGGCGCTGCGCGCCGTCGAGTACGTCTGCATCGCGTTGTTCGTGCTGGAACTGCTGATGCGCTTCGGCGCGCACGCCACCGCCCCGACCGGTTTCTTCCGGGACCGGTGGAACGTGTTCGACCTGCTGATCGTGGCCGCGCCACTGCTGCCCGGGGTGCGGGAGAACGTGACCCTGCTCCGGCTGCTGCGGCTGGCCCGGATCGTGCGCGCGTTCCGGCTCTTCCCGAGCCTGCGGGTGATCCTGGTGGGCATCCGGCGCAGCCTGCCCGGCCTGGCGAGTTTCCTGTTGGTCACCGCTCTGCTGCTGTACGGGTACGCGATGCTCGGCTGGATGCTGTTCGGCACCGCCTACCCGGAGGAGTACGGCACGGCCGGGCAGGCCATGCTCACGTTGTTCCTGCTGCTCTCGCTGGACGGCATCACCGACACGCTCCAGGCGGGCCGCGACGTCACCGAGTGGGCAGTGCTCTACTACGTCTCCTACATGGTGGCCGCCTGCTATCTGCTGACGAATCTGCTGGTCGGCCTGGTGCTGACGGCGTTGCAGGAGGCGCACCAGGACGAGCAGGTCGCCGCGCAGCGGGCCGGTCGGCCGACCGGCGGGCACGCCGAGGACGAGCCGTCGGTGCGGGAGCAGTTGGCCCGCGTACAGGCGATCATTACGGACCTGGAGCGGCGGCTGCCGGAACCGGTCCCGGTCGGTCCGCCGACCGCCGCGCGCGCCGAGGTCGCGCCGGAGGCCGGGACGCTCGTCCTGCCGCCGGTCCCACGGCAGGCCCGGGAGGCCGACGTGACCGGGACCGTCTCCGTGCCGCCGGGCGCCGTTCGTGACCAGCGGCGGTCCCGGACCAGGAATCGCCGCAAACGGCGCTGACCGCACCGCCGCCAAACGGCGCTGACCGCACCGCCCGCGGCACCGGCCGTCCCGGGGCGCTCCGTCGCGGCGGCTGCTCCGGGACGGCCGAGGCCATGCGGCTGCGCGGGTCACTCCCAGCGGAACAGCAGGCCCGCCACGGTCGCGCCGAGTACCACCGTCACGCCCAGGCCGACCAGTTGCCCGACCCCGATCGGCGTGCCCTCCCAGGCGGCGCCGAGGGCTTCCACCGAGGCGCCGAACGGCAGCAGGCGACCGATGTCGGCGAGCGGTCCCGGCAGCGCGTCGGGTCCGCCGAACATCCCGCCCATGGCGCCGAGGAGGAAGAACGCGACCAGGCCGATGGCGACGGCGGAGTTCGGGGTGGGCGCGATCGCCGCGACGATCATGCCGGCGCTGTACATGGCGGCCATCGCCAGCGCCGTCACGCCGAGCGCCGCGCCGAGGTTGACCGGGGCGTTCGCGCCGAACACGAGAAAGGCGAGCGCGACGGCGGCGGCGATGCCGACGACCGCCTGGAGCAGGCTGACGATCACCTGCGCGGCCAGCACCATGGCCGGCGAGGCGGGCGTCACGCCGAGGCGGCGCAGGATGCCGGAACGCCGGTAGTAGGCCAGGAAGCTCGGCATGTTGATGATGCCGATCAGCGCGATGACCATGGTGAGCACGAGCGGGAGGACGAACAGGTCCAGCGCGGTCAGTCCGCCCGAGACCTCGTGTTCGTTCGCCGAGCCGGCGCTGGTCAGCATGATCAGCAGCGGCAGGCACAGCGGGACGACCAGCCCGGGGGTGTCCCGGATGACCATCTTCGCCTCGCAGCGGATCAACGTCAGCAGCGAGCGCATCCCCGGTCGATGGGCGACGACGGTGGTCATGCGGCCTCCTCCAGGTCGAGTTCCTTGCCGGTGAGCGCGACGAACGCGTCGTCCAGGTTGGCGGCGCCGGTCTGTGCGACCAGCCCGGCGGGAGTGTCGGTGGCGATGACGCGGCCGGCGTCGAGGACGGCGACCCGGTCGCAGAGCCGCTCCACCTCCTCCATGGCGTGGCTGACCAGCAGCAGGCTCACCCCCTCGGCGCGGAGCTGCTCGATCGTCGCCCACATGCGGCGGCGGGCCTTCGGGTCCAGGCCGGTGGTCAGCTCGTCGAGGATCACCACGCGCGGGCGGCCGGCCAGCGCGAGGGCGATCGAGAGCCGCTGCTGCTGGCCGCCGGAGAGCTTCTCGAACGTCGCCTTCCGGTGCGTGGTCAGATCGACCATGTCCAGCAACTCGTCGGTCGGGCGAGGGTCGGGATAGAAGCTGCGGTACAGGTCGACCAGTTCGGTGACCCGCAGCGCGCCGTGCAGGTACGCGTGCTGGAGCTGCACACCGAGCACCTGCCGTACGCGCCGCCGGTCGGCCCGCGGATCGAGTCCGAGTACGCGTACCCGCCCCCGTTCGGGTACGCGTAGCCCGGCGATCATCTCGACCGCCGTCGTCTTCCCGGCTCCGTTGGTGCCGAGGACGCCGACCGCCTCCCCGACATCGACCCGGAGACCCACATCGACCACTGCTCGGGTCGATCCGTAACTCTTGGCGAGGTTCTCGGCGAGGATCGCCGGTTCGACGTTGGTCATGCCTCGACGCTACGGACGCCCCGACCTGGCCACCTGTCCCAGAAGTCACCTCCCGGGGGCATGACTTTCGGCACGGGTACGCCTGACGCGGGCCGACCTAGAGTGGGAGCGTGCGACGCGTCGGGACGGAGGAGTGGTCCGGCATCGCGATGCTCGTGGTCGCGATCGCCGTCGCCGCGCCCGTGCTGTTCGGGGCCGTCGGCACCGAGATTCCCCTGGTCCTGTGGATCGCGCTGTTCGTCCTCTATCTCGTCGCGCTGCTCACCTCGGTCGCCGTCGAGCGGGCCGGCCCGCTGCGGGCCGGGTCGTTCACGGTGGCCGTGCTGGCCTCCTGGGCGGTGCTGCTCGCACTGCCCAACCCCGGGCTGCTGCCGGTGCTGCTGGTGCTCACCGCCGCGATCAGTGTGTATCTCGCGCCACTGCGGGTGGGGCTGGTCCTCGTCGCCCTCAACACCGTGGTGATCGCCGTGAGCCTGCCGCCGGTCGCGTTCCGGTCGCCGGAGGCGGTCGTGGTGGTCGGCTTCTACCTGCTCATCCAGTTGGCCAGCATGCTCAGTTCCAGCACCCTGCTCCGGGAGCAGCGGATGCGCCGCGAACTGGCCGAGGCGCACGTGGAGTTGCAGGCCGCGAGTGTGCTGCTCTCCGAGTCCGCCCGGACGGCCGAACGCCTGCGGATCTCCCGCGAGCTGCACGACCAGATCGGTCACCAGTTGACCGTCCTGACGCTGGAGTTGGAGACGGCCCGGCACCTCGACGGCGAGGCGTCGCGTACCCACGTGGAACGGGCCAACCGGGTCGCCCGTGAGCTGCTCGGCGACGTCCGCGCCACCGTCGGTCGGCTGCGCACCGAGCCGCCCGACCTGGAGCAGGCGTTGCGGCGGATGGCCCGCGACCTGCCGGGGCTCGACGTGTCGGTGGACGTCTCGCCGACCGTACGGGTGGACGAGGAGGAGAGCGCGGCGTTCGTCCGGGCGACCCAGGAGATCGTCACGAACACCATCCGGCACGCCGGGGCGCGGGAGTTGTGGATCTCGGTGAGCGCGGACGCCCGGGGCACCGTGCTGGAGGCCCGCGACGACGGGTGCGGTGCACCGGACCTGGTGCTCGGCAACGGGCTGCGGGGGCTGCGCGAACGCTTCCAGGCGCTCGGCGGCGACCTCGCGGTCGACGGGCGGACCGGGTTCCGGGTGACCGCGCGGGTGCCGGCGGCATGACCCGGGTGGTGGTGGTCGACGATCAGACGCTCATCCGGCAGGGCATCCGGGGGCTGCTGGAGGTCGCCGACATCGACGTGGTCGGCGAGGCCGACGACGGGCGGGCCGCGCTGGCGATCGTCGCCGAGACCACGCCGGACGTGATCCTGCTCGATCTGCGGATGCCCCGCTTCGACGGCATCTGGACGCTCGAACGACTTCGCGCCGCCGAGGTCGAGATCCCGGTGCTGGTGCTGACCACGTTCGACGACGACGAGCTGGTGTTGGCGGCGCTGCGCGCGGGCGCCCGTGGCTATTTGCTCAAGGACGTGACGCTGGACCAACTCACCCGGGCCATCCGCACGCTCGCCGACGGCGGGACGCTGATCGCCCCGTCGATCACCGACCGGATGCTGCGGGCGATCCGTTCGGGGCCGTCACCGGCCGGGCCGCACGCGGGACCCGTGCCCGGCCTCACCGAACGCGAGCAGGAGGTGCTGCGGCTCGTCGCACAGGGTTACAGCAACCGGGAGATCGCCGAGGTGCTGTTCCTGGCGGAGGGGACCGTCAAGAACCACGTCTCCACCATCCTCACCAAGCTCGGTGCGCGGGACCGGACGAACGCGGTGCTGCGCGCCCTGCACGAGGGGCTCCTCGACTGACGGTCACCGGGTCGCGGCCACCGTCACCGGTACGGCGACCAGCTTCGTCCGTGACCCGTCGGCGGCGGACACCTCGTACGCCTCGACGGTGCCGGGCTGCTCCCGCGCCGAGAAGTAGGACAGGGTGAGCCGGTAGGCGCCCCGGCAGCCGGTGCCGCAGGTGGCGGTGGTGAAGCCGGTGGCGAGTGGGCGACCGGCGGCGTCGAGCAGGCGGACGTTGACCGTCGCCTCGAACACGTCGGCGCTGCCGGAGACGGTGATCGGGCTGCTCACCCGCGCGCCGATGACCGGATCGGCGATCACCACCGGGGGCAGCAGGTCGGCGTACTCGGCGCGGCCGGCCGGTGCGGCGGTGCCGAAGTCGACGCGCAGGACGGTGACGAACTGGGTGAGCGTGTAGACCACCTGCGCCTCGCGTAGCCGTGCGGTGGCCGGATCGGGCGCGTCGGGCAGGCGTACCGTGGCCGTCCCGGCGGCGATCCGGCTCACCTGTGCCCCGTCAGGTAGCAACGTGACCAGACCCGCGTCGGCCTCCGTCCGGGTCGGTCCGGCGGCCAGTTCGGCCAGTGCCAGGCGGGAGGTGGCTGGGGTGGTGGGCCGGGTACGCCGGGTCGGGGCAAGTCGCCCGTCCCGGACGTACCACAGCTGAAGGGTGAGCGTCGCGGGCCGGGCGGTCGGCGACGGTCCGGCGCGCGGCGGCGCGGATCCGGGGCCGGTGGCGGTCGGCGGCGTGCTCTCCGCCGGTGGGGCCGTGGTGGCCGGCCCGGTGCTCGCCACGCCGGTGGTCGCCGCCGAGGCGACGGTGGGGGCCGGGCCGAGCGAGCCGGATCGCGACGGCGCGCACCCGGCGGTCAGGAGCAGCAGGGCGGCGGTCGCTGCGGCCACCCGGTCCCGACGCGGGCTCACCCGGCACCACCGTCGGACGACTCCCCGGCCACGTCGCCGTGATCGGGCAGGTCGAGGCGGAAGCGGGTGCCGCTGCCCGGGGCGCTGTGCACGGTGAGCCGGCCGCCGAGCAGCCGGGCGTTCTCTCGGGCGATGGCCAGGCCGAGTCCGCTGCCGCCGCCGGAGCGGGCCGGATCGACCTTGTGGAACCGGTCGAACAGTCGGGGCAGGTGCGCGGCCGGGATGCCCGGCCCCTCGTCGTCGACGTCGAACAGCACCCGGTCACCGGCGCGTATGACCCGGGCCCGGATCGCGCCGCCGCCGTGCTGCACCGCGTTGGCGACCAGGTTGCCCAGCACCCGTTCCAGGCGGCGCGGGTCGGTGCGGACCCGGACCGGATCCGCGTCGACCTCGACCCGGCCCCGCCAGCCCCGGTCCCTGACGATCGCGCGCAACAGGGCTGGCGCGTCGACCTCGGTGACGGTGACGACCTCCTGACCGGCGTCCAGCCGGGAGATCTCCATCAGGTCCTCGACCAGCCGGCGTAGCCGCACCACGTCACCGACCAGCAGCTCACCGGCGCGCCGGGCGTCGCCGGGCAGGTGGTCGAGGTGGTCGCGCAGCAGCGAGGCCGCGGCCACCAGGGCGGTCACCGGGGTACGCAGCTCGTGCGCCACGTCGGCGGTGAACCGCCGCTCCCGTTCCCGGGCCCGGTGCAGGTCGGCGATCCTCGCCTCCAGCGCCTCGGCCATCTCGTTGAACGCCACCGCCCAGGCACTGAACTCGTCGCGCCCCCGCACCGGCAGTCGGGTGGCCAGCAGTCCCTCGGTGATCGCCCGGGCGGCCCGGCCGGCGCGGCCCACCGGCTCCAGGGTGCGCCGCGCCAGCGTGTGACCGACGGCGGCGGCGAGCAGCACCACCGACACCCAGCCCGCCGTCAGGGCGGTGCGGAGTTGGTCCAGGTCGGCGGCGAGACCGGCCTCCCCGGTGACGACGTACAGCTCGGCGGTGGAGCCGGGGATCCGACCACCCACCACCAGCAGCTCGTCGCGTCCGGCGGGGCGTTCGTAGCCGAGCTGCCCGGCGGCCACGCTGGCCCGCAGCCGCGTGCCCAGCGGCGGCGCGTACGCCGGGTGCGACGGCCAGGTGTCGCCGTCGACGAGCACCACGTGCCGTCCGCTGCTCTCGAAGCTGGTGAGCAGCTCGGCCCGGCGGGGCTCGGTCAACGGCAGGAACTGACCGGCGAGCACCAGACGGTAGCGGGCGTCGGCCGCGGCGGCGTGCAGCGAGGCGTCGTAGCGGGCCTGCCGCAGCAGCAGGTACGACCCACCGGCGAGCACTCCGGCGGAGACCCCGGCGACCAGCACGAACGCGATGGTCAACCGGCGTCTGAGCCGGCCCGGGCGCACGGTGTCGGTGCCCATCGCGGTGGCCCGGTCAACCGGCGGTGAACTTGTAGCCGGCGCCGCGTACGGTCCGGATCAGCCGGGGGTGGGCCGGATCGGGTTCGATCTTGGCGCGGAGCCGCTGCACGGCCACGTCGACCAGGCGACTGTCGCCGAGGAAGCGGTGGTCCCAGACCCGGTCCAGCAGCAGCTCACGGGTGAAGACCTGCCCGGGGCGGCGGGCCAGCTCCAGAAGCAGGCGGAACTCGGTGATGGTCAACGGCAGGTCGACGCCGTCACGGCGGGCCACGAACGCGCCCGGATCGATCTCCAGACCGCCCACCCGCAGTGGCCCGGGCTCGGGCGGAGCGACCGCGCGACGCAGCACCGACCGCACCCGGGCCACCAGTTCCGGCAGGTCGAAGGGCTTGCGCAGGTAGTCGTCGGCGCCGCACTCGAGGCCGACCACCACGTCGATGGTGTCCGTGCGGGCGGTCAACATGAGGATCGGCACCGCACTGGACCGCCGGACCTCACGGCACACCTCGAGGCCGTCCAGCCCCGGCAGCATCACGTCCAGCACGATCAGGTCCACCGGCCGGGCCCGCCAGGCGGCCAGTCCCTGTCGCCCGTCGACGGCGGTCTCCACCCGGAACCCGGCGCGGCGTAGTCCGAGGGCGGCGACCTCCCGGATGGAGCCATCGTCCTCGACCACCAGCACGTGGCCGTCCATGATGCACCCAGCGTAATCCCGCCCCGCCGCTGATGTAAGGAGGGGACCCCTGCTATCGCCTCGTGCATAGTAGGGGACCCCTCCTTACATCCAGCCCGACACGGAGGGTCACTCCTGCCACTGGTGGGCGACGTCGAGCACGATGCGGGTGTGCGTGCCGGGGCCGGCGAGGACGGTGACGCGGAACGGCAGGCGGGCGCGTACGCCGACGGCGAAGGTGGTGTAGCCCTCGAAGCTGCCGCCGAAGACCACGTCCCGCAGCGTGGTGTAGCGCAGCACGGTGGCGACGTGGTCGCCGACCCGGTACGGCACCGTGGCCAGGTGCGCGTCGTCGTACGCGGGCGCCCGCAGCGACACCCGCAGCAGCGCGCCACCCGCCGTGTACGGCGACAGCGCCAGCCCCTCACCTTCGGTGTACGTCTCGCCGTACCCGACCGAGTAGCCGTTGACCGTGCCGTCGAACTCGAACACCACCCGGTCGTGGCACTCGTGCCGGCCGGTGCGTACCTCCACCAGCGGGGCGCTGCTCAGCGTGCCGGCGGTCCGGTCCCCGCTGCCCCAGGTGATCCCGCAGTACGGCGCACCGGTCGCCGCCGTGCCCGGCATACCGGTCGCGGCGGTGGCGAGCAGCGCGGCGACCGCCACGACCAAGGCGGTCACGGTCCTTCTGATCCTCATCGTCGTCTCCCATCCGTCCACCCGGCGCCGGTCGGGGCGCGGGCCTGACCTCGTGCGTCCACGGTCGTGACGGTCTGCCACCGCGCTTTCACTGTTACGTAACACCCGGGTAACAGCTGCCGGGCGGTATGACGCTTTCGCGATGACATCGGATGGGAGGTGGCCATTAATATTCACGCACATCGATCGCGGCGTATCGGCGCGCCGCGCAGTCCGCAGGGGAGTACCTGATGATCCGACGACAACTGCTGCGCGCGGCCACCGCCGCGCTCGCGGCGGTGCTGGCGGCGACCGGCGTGCAGGTGGTCACCGCCACCGGCGCCGCCGCGGCCCGGACCGTGTACTACGACGCCAGCCGGGCCGGCGAGTTCCGGACCAACTTCGACCAGGCCGCGCAGATCTGGAACAGCCGGGTCAGCAACGTCCGGCTGGTACCCGGTACGCCGGCCAACGTCACCATCCTGGTCGACACCGGCTGGCCCCGGGCGCAGGTCACCGGGCTGGGCTCCGGCCGGATCTGGATGGGGTGGCAGGCCGTCGACCAGGGCTACAACCGCACCCGCATCGCCACCCACGAGTTCGGCCACATCCTCGGGCTGCCCGACCGGCGTACCGGGCTCTGTTCGGACCTGATGTCCGGCAGCAGCGCACCGGTCTCCTGCACCAACGCCAACCCCAGTGCGGCCGAGGCCAGCCGGGTCAACCAGCTCTTCGCGGGCAGCCTCAGCACGGCCGGCGTGGCGCAGTCGTACACCTGGACCGAGGACGGGGACTTCGGCACGTTCGTGGTCGGCGGTCGGCCGGCCACCGAGAACTACCCGTGGCTGGTCTACACCTCCGGCTGCACCGGCACGCTGATCAAGGCGAACTGGGTGGTCACCGCCAAGCACTGCCCGACCCCGTCGTCGGTGCGGGTGGGCAGTGTCAACCGCAGCAGCGGCGGCGTCGTGGTCGGCGTGAGCCGGGCCGTCAACCACCCCACCATCGACGTGAAGCTGTTCCAGCTCGCCAGCTCGGTCAGCTACGCACCGGCGGTGATCCCATCCACCTCCGGTGCGGTCGGCACCGCCACCCGCATCATCGGCTGGGGCCAGACCTGCGCACCCCGTGGCTGTGGCTCCGCGCCGGTAACGGCGAACGAGTTGGACACCTCGATCGTGGCCGACAGCCGGTGCAGCGGCATCAACGGTCCGTACGAGATCTGCACCAACAACACCAACGGCAACGCCGGGGCCTGCTACGGCGACTCGGGCGGCCCGCAGGTGCGTCGGGTCAACGGCGTATGGCAGGTGATCGGCGCGACCAGTCGGGCCGGCAACAACAGCTCCACCTGCGCCACCGCCCCCTCCATCTACGGTGACCTGCCCTCCATCCGCTCCTGGATCAACACCCAGGTCGGCGGCCTGCCCGTCTGACGAGTTCCGCGATCATGGAGTTGTGGTGCCCGGAAGGCCGCGAGGTGCGGCGACCGTGGTACCACAACTCCATGATCGCGTAGGGGGACCGGGGGCGGCGTCGGCTGGGCGCCGGGCGTGGGATAGTGCCTGGTTGTGGAGCGTTATGGGGTGTTGATCCTGCCGTCGAGCAACCGGGTGTACTCGGGGGCGGCGGTGGAGCTGACGCGGGCCGAGCTGGAGATCTTCGGTGGCAGCGTGCTCGGTGGACGGATCGGGGCGGTGGAGACGGTCGCCGTCGGTGGCGTCCCGTACGTCACCTTCGAGGTCGAGGGCGGGCTGAGCGAGCGCGACGCCGCGCTGCTGGCCAACCTGTCCAGCGCGTACGCGTTGTTCGAGTTCGTCGGTGACCTGCTGCGGCCGGTGCCGTTGACGCCTCTGGACCGCTTCGACGACGACCTGGTCACCATTCAGAAGTACCCGGGCAAGACCAACGAGCAGTTCACCAAGCTGCTTCTCAACGTCACTCTGCTCGCCTCGACCTGGGCCGACGACCTGCTCACCCGGCGGTTCCGGGTGCTCGACCCGCTCTGCGGCCGGGGCACCACGGTCAACCAGGCGATGATGTACGGCTTCGACGCCGCCGGCCTGGACCGCGACAGCAAGGACTTCGAGGCGTACCAGACGTTCCTCAGCACCTGGCTCAAGCGCAAGCGGGTCAAGCACCGGGTGCTGGAGTCCGGGCCGGTCCGCCGGGAACGCAAGGTGGTCGGCAAACGGCTGCGGGTGGAGGTGGCCGCCTCGAAGGAGGCGCAGAAGGCCGGCGACGTGCAGACCGTGGACGTGGTCAGCGCCGACACCACCCGGGTCGGGGAGTTCTTCCGCCCGGAGAGCGTCGACGTGGTGGTGGCCGACGCCCCGTACGGGGTGCAGCACGGCAGCCGTACCGCCGAAACCGGGCTGGCCCGCGACCCGCTCGCGCTGCTCACCGCCGCCGTGCCCGGCTGGGCGCGGCTGCTGCGCCCCGGCGGCGCTCTCGGCATCTCCTGGAACACCAACGTGGCCCGGCGGGAGGCCGCCGCCGAGCGGCTGGCCGCAGCCGGTCTCGACGTGCTCGACGAGGGCCCCTGGCGGGCGCTGTCCCACCGGGTCGACCAGGCGATCGTCCGCGACGTCCTGGTCGCCCGCAAACCCGGCTGATCCGCGTTCCCGCACCGGCCTTCGGACGGCCGGTGCGGGAACCCGGTCAGGTCAGCGGCCCTGCGCCTGGGGGCGGGAGTTGCCCGGTCCGAAGGCGGTCAGGAACCGGTCGCGGAAGGTGTCCATCCGCCAGACCGGGGCGTCGGCGTCCGGGGTCATGCCATCCTGCCACTTCCAGTCCTCGATCTGCGCGAACACCGCCGGGTCCTTGGCCACGATGTGGATCGGCACGTCCGGGCTGGGGTTCTCCCCGGTCACCACCGGCGCCGGCTGGTGGTCGCCGACGATGACCATCACCGTGTCGTCATTGCCGTACCGCTCCAGGTAGGAGATCAGGGTACGCAGCGTGTAGTTGATCGAGTGCCGGTAACCGGTGCGGGCCTGCGCGGCCGGGGTGCCGATGATGCCCCGCTGGAACACCTCGCCGTCGTCGATGTCGTCCCAGTCCACCACCGACGGCACCTTGGTCCAGGGGGAGTGGCTGGAGACCAACGCCAACTCGGCCATCACCGGACGGTCCCGGGGAGTGGTCATCTCCCGCTGGTGGAACTGGTGGATGGCGAACTGGTCGGGCATCGGGGCGAAGGCGAACTTCGGGCCCTGGTAGTCGAGGTCGGGCCCGCCGTAGAACTTCTCGTACCCGTAGAACGCGCCCTCCGGCCAAGCCTGGTTGACCGCCGGCATCACGCCGACCGTACGCCACTGCGCGCGCTGGAACGCGTCACCCAGGGTGAACCGGTCGGTGGCGAGCAGGTTGCGGTGCCGCTGGTTGTTGTCGATCCAGAGCCCGGAGAGCAGGGTGGCGTGCGCCAGCCAACTCGCCCCACCGATGGTCGGCGAGGTGAGGAAACCGCTGCGGGACGTGTAGCCGGCCGCCGACAGCCGCCCGGCCCCCTCGTCGAGCACCCGTTGGATCGAGGCGAAGTCGGGGTCGGCGACCGCGTCCCGGCCATAGCTCTCCACGAAGGTGATCAGCACGTCCTTGCCGCGCAACCCGGTCAGCAGCTGGTCGCCGGGCATGTCGCGGAACGGGTCCACGTTGATCTCTTCGGTGAACGCCGCCCGATCGTGCAGCCGCGCGTACACCTCGACGGCGTGCTCCTGCACCAGGGTGGTCGCGTTGCTGTCGGCGACGTACACGCCCGGCACGATCCGAGCCCCGAAGGCGGCGAGCACCACCCAGACCACGACCAGCGACACGACGGCCCGGGTGCTGCCGGTGCGGTGGCGGGCCAGCACCCCCGCCAGCCGGACCGAGGACAGCGCGGTGAGCACGGGGATGCCCAGCAGCAGCAGCCCGACCCCGGCGGCGATCGCGATGGCACCCGGCCGACCGATCGACTCGGCCACGAACGCGAACGCCGGGCCGAGCAGGGACCAGTCCAGCACCAGGTCGAAGGGGCGCCCCAGCGACGAGTAGAAGCCGATGTCACCGACCTTCACCATGGCGACGAGGCCGAGCAGCACACCGGAGACGGCGGCCACCACCCGGCGGGGTCGGCCGGGCAGCGCCAACAGCAGCGCGGCCAGCAGCAGCGCCTCCAGCGGGATCCGCAGGAACGTGCCCGGCTCCAACTGCCACGGCCGGTTCGGCAGCGTCAGCGTGGCCAGCACCAGCGCGGCGGCCAGCACGGTCACCACCCGGGCCAGCACCGCCCGCCGCCGGCTGGGCGCCGCTGCCGGCCCGTCGACCGTCTCCGCCCCGGCGTCGGCCTCGGGCTCGTCCGCCTTCCCGGGCACGACGTCGGCCGTCCCGGCGACCTCCGGTGCGGGTGGGGTCGCTGTCGTGTCGTCCGGTCGCTCGGTGGGCTCGGTGGTGCGGGTGCGGTCGGTGCCCGGCGTGGGGGCCGGGTCGGAGATCGACAACTGCTTCTCCCGGGTCAGCGCAGCGACAGGACAGGCGCGGGCGGCATGTCGCGGTCCTCGATCCGGTCGACCCGGCGGGCGACGACCGGGGCCGGCAGGACCACCACCGCGGGTACGACCCGAGGCGCGCGTTGCCGCCACAGCCACCCGACGTCCCGCCCGAACGACTCGACCAGCATGCCGAGCGCCGCGACCAGCACGAGGGTGGTCAACGGCCCGGGCAGCACCTGGGACGCGGCGACGGCGAGCATGATCCCTTGGACCGCGGCGACCACCTTACGCCAGTACCGGGGCGGCAGTTGCCGGTCCATCCAGGGCAGTGCCCAGCTCGCGACCAGGAAGGCGTACCTCATCAGGCCGATGGCGAGCACCCACACCCCGACCGACGGGGCGACGTAGAAGCTCAGCATCAGCACCAGGAAGGAGTCGACCTCCATGTCGAAGCGGGCGCCGAGCGCGCTGGCCGTGCCGGTGCGGCGGGCCACCTTGCCGTCGACGGCGTCCAGGGCCAGCGCCACCACGGTCATCGTGACCAGCACCACCACCGGCGCCGGACGGCCGGCGATCAGCGCGTCGGCGATCAGCGCGGTCACCCCGCCGACCAGCAGCCCCCGGCCCATGGTCACCCAGTCGGCCGGTCCGAGCCGGTCCGAGCCGGATCGGCGCAGGCCATGGACGAGAACCGCGCAGGTCACCGTGCCGTACCCGAGCCCGGCCACCCAGCCGGCGACCCCCAGACCGACGGTCGCGGCGAGCCCCGCCAGCAGGACGATCTGAACGATCAGCCCGATTTGCGGACCGGTTCGAACTGTGGACACCGTGCCTCCGTGTTTATGATCGACGACCCCTGTCAGAGATGTACGGAAAACATGACGGATCGGTTCGGTCCGGACCCAGGCAAAGGAGAACTCGGTGACCCGAACGGCTCGCGCCTTCTGGCTCACCCTGCCAGGCCAGGGTGAGATCCGCTCGGTGGGGCTCCCGGCACCCGGCCCGGAAGAGGTGCTGGTCCGGGCACTTTTCTCGGGTGTGAGCCGGGGTACCGAGACGCTCGTGTTCACCGGCGCGGTACCCGAGAGCCAGTACGACACCATGCGCGCCCCGTACCAGGAGGGCGACTTCCCGGCCCCGGTCAAGTACGGCTACCTGAGCGTCGGCACCGTCGAGCAGGGGCCGGAGAATCTGCGCGGACGGACGGTGTTCTGCCTGCACCCGCACCAGAGCGCGTACGTCGTGCCGGCCGGTGCGGTCACCGTCGTACCGCCGGACGTGCCGGCGGCCCGTGCGGTGCTGGCCGGCACCGTGGAGACCGCGGTCAACGCGCTCTGGGACGCGCCGCCGCTGGTCGGCGACCGGGTCACCGTGATCGGCGGTGGGATGGTCGGCTGCGCGGTGACCGCCCTGCTGGCCCGCTTCCCCGGGGTACGGGTGGAACTCGTCGACACCGACCCGAGCCGGGCCGAGGTGGCCGCCGCGCTGGGTGTGGACTTCGCCACGCCGGAGACCGCCACCGGGGGGCGTGACCTCGTGGTGCACGCCAGCGCCACCGCCGCCGGCCTGCAACGCGGCTTGGACCTGCTCGCGCCCGAGGGCACGGTGCTCGAACTGAGCTGGTACGGCGACCGCGAGGTGCAGCTCTCGCTCGGTGGTGCGTTCCACTCGGGACGACTCACCGTCCGCAGCAGCCAGGTCGGCATGGTCGCCCCCGCCCGGCGCAGCAGCCGCGGCTACGCCGACCGGATGGCCCTCGCGCTCGACCTGCTCGCCGACCCGGCGTTCGACGCGTTGATCACCGGTCGGTCGCCGTTCCCGGAACTGCCCGACGTCCTGCACCGCCTGAGCGAGGGCAGCCTGCCCGCGCTCTGTCATCTCATCACCTACGACGGGGAGTGAACCGTGTTCAGCGTTACCGTCCGTGACCACATCATGGTCGCCCACAGTTTCCGGGGCGAGGTCTTCGGCCCCGCCCAACGGCTGCACGGCGCGACGTTCGTGGTCGACGCCACCTTCCGCCGCCCCGACCTCGACGCCGACGGCATCGTGGTCGACATCGGACTGGCCACCGACCAGCTCAAGGCCGTACTCGGCGAGCTGAACTACCGCAACCTCGACGACGAGCCGGCCTTTGCCGGCACGAACACCACCACCGAGGTGCTGGCCAAGACCATCGCCGACCGGCTCGCCGACGGGGTGGCCTCCGGCGCGCTCGGCGCGGGCGCGCACGGGCTGACCGGGATCACCGTCACCCTGCACGAGTCGCACGTGGCGTGGGCCGCCTACGAGCGGTCGTTGCCGGGCGGCGGCGCCGCCTGACGTGCTCGTACCGCATACGGTCTCGTCGGGCGACCAGGATCACGTGCCGGTCCTGCACGTGATCCTGGTCGGCGACTCCCACGTGCCGGTCCTGCACGTGATCCTGCCCGGCGACATCGACGACCCGGCCTCACCCAGCGGCGGCAACGGCTACGACCGACGCGTCTGCGCCGGTCTGGCCGCCGCCGGCTGGCCGGTCCGCGAACACGCCGTGCCCGGGGGATGGCCGCAGCCGTCGCCGACCGAGCACGCGGCGCTGGCCGAGGTACTGGCCGGGCTGCCCGACGGTGCGCCGGTGCTGATCGACGGACTCGTCGCCTCGGTGGTCCCGGACGCGCTCGCGGCACACGCCCGGCGGCTGCGCCTGGTCCCGCTGGTGCACCTGCCCCGCGACGACGACGCCGAGGGCCGGGCGCTCGCGGTGGCCACCACCGTCGTCGCCACCAGCGCCTGGACCCGCGACCGGCTGCTGGACCGGTACGCGTTGCCCGCCGACCGGGTGCACGTGGCCGTGCCCGGGGTCGACCCGGCTCCGCCCGCGCCCGGCTCGCCGGAGGGCTCGGCGCTGCTCTGTGTCGCGGCCGTCGCCGCACACAAGGGCCACGACGTGCTGGTCGAGGCGCTCGCGGCGGTCGCCGACCGGAGTTGGACGCTGACCTGCGCCGGACCGCTGCACCGGGATCCACCCTTCGTCGACCGGCTGCGGGCCCGGCTCGCCGAGCACCGCCTCGCCGACCGGGTACGGCTGACCGGCCCGCTCACCGGCGACCGGCTCGCCGCCGCGTACGCCGCCGCTGATCTGCTGGTGCACCCGTCCCGGGGCGAGACGTACGGGATGGTGGTGACCGAGGCGCTGGCTCGGGGCGTACCGGTGCTGGCCTCGGCCGTCGGCGGGCTACCCGACGCCCTCGGTCACGCCCCTGACGGCGTACGGCCGGGGCTGCTGGTGCCGTCGGAGGACCCGCAGGCGCTGGCCGAGGCGCTGCGGCACTGGCTGGACGACGCAGCCCTGCGGGCACGCCTGCGCGAGGCCGCCCTGCGGCGTCGGGACACGCTCGACGACTGGACGGCCACCACCACCCGGATCACCACCGCCATCAAGGAGGCATTGGCGTCATGAACGAGCGTCAGCCCTATTCGCTTCCGCCGGGCTTCGCGCAGTGGCTCTCGCTGCGCGAACCCGCCGACGTGGCGGCCCGGTCGACGGAGTTGGTCGACGCGGTCCGGGCCACCCTGACCGACGGCCCGTACGTCGTGCGCGACCTCGGCGCCGGCACCGGCTCGCTGGGCCGCTGGCTGGCCCCGCTGCTGCCCGGCCCTCAGCAGTGGGTGCTGCACGACCAGGACCCGGACCTGCTCGCCCGGGCCTGCGCGGACATGCCCACCACGGCGGCCGACGGCAGCGCGGTCACGGTACGCGCCGAGGCGGGGGACCTGACCCGGCTGACCGCCGACGACCTGGCCGACACCGCCCTGGTCACCGCGTCGGCGCTGCTCGACATGCTGACCGCCGAGGAGGTCGACCGCATCGTGGCGGCCTGTGTCGAGGCCGGCACCCGGACGCTGTTCCTGATCTCGGTGAGCGGCGGGGTGCGCCTGACCCCGTCCGATCCGCTGGACGACGAGGTCGCGGAGGCGTTCAACGCCCACCAGCGGCGGGCCGTGGCGGGCCGGCATCTGCTCGGCCCGGACGCGGTCGAGGCCTGCACCGCCGCCTTCGCCCGGCACGGGGTGCCGGTGCGGGTGCAGCCCAGCCCGTGGCGGCTCGGGCCGGAGCAGGCCGACCTCGCCGGGCAGTGGTTCGCCGGCTGGCTGGAGGCCGCCCGCGAGCAGCGTCCCGAGTTGGTCGACCGCACCGCCGAGTACGAGCGTCGTCGGCACGAAGAGGCTAGAACCGGTCGTCTCGGGGTACAGGTCGATCACGTCGACCTGTTGGCGCTGTGCCATTGAACCGGTGGCCGGCCGGCTACGTGCGTACAGTCAGGGAAGATCGCCATGCCGGGGAGGCACGCGTGGGGGAGTTAGCTGGTGGCGCCGTGTCCACGGCCGCCCCGGCGGGTCGGTCGTTCTGGGCTTGGGCACGACTGGCGCTGGGGCTCGCCGTGATCGTCGGCCTGCTGCTGTGGCTGGGAACGGGACCGTTCCTGGCCGGGCTGCGGCTGATCGACGCTCCCGCGCTGGCTGCCGCACTCGCCATCGGCCTGTTCACCACGATCTGTGTCGCCTGGCGGTGGAGCCTGGTCGCCGGTGGTCTCGGCGTCGGGCTACCTCTGCGGGCGGCGGTTGCGCACTGCTACCGGGCGATCTTCCTGAACGCCACCCTGCCCGGCGGGATCCTCGGCGACGTGCACCGGGCGGTACGCCACGGCCGCGACGTCGGTGACGTGGGACGCGGCATCCGGGCGGTGGTCTGGGAGCGCGTCGCCGGCCAGGTCGTGCTGGTGGCGGTCGCGGTGGTGCTGCTGTTCGTGTTCCCCTCACCGGTGCGTCCGTACCTGCCGGTGGCGACCGCGGTGGCGGTCGCGGTGCTGGTCGGCGTGGTGCTGACGGCCCGGGTGCTGCCGCAGTCGGGTGCCACCCGGGTCACCCGCGCGATCGGTACGGCCGTCTCCGACGTGCGCAACGGCCTGCTGGGCCGACGCACCTGGCTGGGTGTGCTGGTCGCCTCCGCGCTCGCGATCGGCGGACACCTGGCGACGTTCCTGCTCGCGGCGCGCACGGCGGGCTCCACGGCGCCGCTGGCCCTGCTGCTGCCGCTGACCCTGCTTGCCCTGCTCGCGATGGCCGTGCCGGCGAACGTCGCCGGTTTCGGCCCGCGCGAGGGGGTGGCCGCGTGGGCGTTCGCCGCCGCCGGCCTGACCGCCGCCGAGGGGGTGGCCGCGGCGACCGTGTACGGCGCTCTCGTGCTCGTCGCGAGCCTGCCCGGAGCGGCCGTGCTGCTGGCTCGACGTGTTCGTGTACCCGCCACCGTATGACGAGGAGACCCATGTCCGACTCACTGCCTCTCGCCACCATCCGGACGCAGGTCACCGTGCCGCTGCGGTTCCCCGACGGCTACGCCACCACCGCCCGGTTGTTCACCTTCGACGGCCTGGTCGACGGCCGGGAACACCTTGCGTTCGCCCTCGGCGACGCCGAACAGGGTGGGGCCGTGCCGCTGGTCCGCCCGCACAGCGAGTGCCTCACCGGCGACGTCTTCGGCAGCCAGCGCTGCGACTGCGGCCCGCAGTTGCGGGAGGCGGTGCAGCGGATCGCCGAGGTCGGCGGGTACCTGCTCTACCTGCGGCAGGAGGGCCGGGGCATCGGCCTGTACGCCAAGCTCGACGCGTACGCGTTGCAGGACGCCGGGCTGGACACCTTCGAGGCCAACGTGGCCCTGGGACACGAGGAGGACGAGCGCGACTACACCGTGGCCGCGCAGATGCTCGTCGCGCTCGGCGTCGGGCCGATCGCGGTGCTCAGCAACAACCCGGAGAAGACCGAGCAACTGGGTCGCCTCGGGGTGACGGTCACCGAGCAGGTGCCCACCGGTGTCTTCCTCTCCCCGGCCAACGCCGACTACCTCGCGGCCAAGGCCAGCCGCGCCGCCCGCACCGCCGATCTTCCCTTCGTCCGGTGACCGGCCCGGCGACGGCGCAGCGCCCGTACGTGCTGCTGAGCTGCGCGACCTCGATCGACGGCTACATCGACGACGCCACCGAGGAGCGGCTGCTGCTCTCCAACGACGCGGACCTCGATCGGGTCGACGCGGTCCGCGCCGACTGCGACGCGATCCTGGTCGGCGCCGGTACGGTCCGCCGGGACGACCCCCGGTTGCTGGTCCGCTGCGACCGGCGCCGGGCCGACCGGGTGGCCCGGGGCCTGCCCGAGTCCCCGACCCGGGTGACCCTGACCGGCTGCGGCGACCTGGACCCGACTGCCCGGTTCTTCACTGTCGGCGACACCGACCGGATCGTCTACTGCGCCAGCGAGGCGTTGGAGAAGACCCGGCACCGCCTCGGTGACCTGGCCACGGTGGTCGACGCCGGTGACCCGATCGACCTGTCCCGGGCGCTGACCGATCTCGCCGACCGGGGAGTCCGCCGGCTGCTGGTGGAGGGCGGCGCGGTGGTGCACGGCCAGTTCCTCGCCGCTGGGCTCGCCGACGAGCTGCACCTGGTGGTCGCGCCGTTCTTCGTCGGGGACCGGCGGGCACCCCGGTTCGTCGGTGAGGGTCGGTTTCCCTGGCATCCGGGCCGGAGGGCCCAGGTGATGGAGGCGCGTCAGATCGGGGACGTGGTGCTCACCCGCTACGCCCTGTCAGAGCGCTGCCAGCCGGCGTGAGTCTGATGCGTCCCGCCCCGCCGGCCGCGGCCATGCCTGGTCATGGGCGGTGGCCCAGCACCAGCGTGGTGCGCAGGGCGAGGACGACAGTGCCGCCGAAGTCGTCGACCAGTCGGCCGAGGACGGTCAGGCCGGCCTGTTGCTGCTCCGGCGACCGGGAGAGGTACGGCCCGAAGGTGCGCACCAGGTCGAGATAGCGTTGCCGGTCGAGGGGCAGGTCGCGCCGGAAGACCTCCTTGCGGATGTCGACGAACTGCCCGTGGTCGACGATGTCCTGGTGGAACCAGTCCGTGGGCCGCTCCCGTACGGTGGGGTCCAGGGCGTGCAGTGCCGATCGGATCGCCGCTCGTTGGTCGGGGTCGGCGTAGTCGTAGCGGTGTCCGAGGACGGCCAGTGTGCCCCCGGGTGCGAGTGCTCGCCGTGCGTGTGCGTTGCGGGTGGCCGGATCCAGCCAGTGCCAGGCCATCGCGCAGGCCAACACGTCGACCCCACCGAAGGGCGGCGACCACTGTGCGAAGGTGCTGACGTGGACGCGGACGTCGGGATGACGCGTGGCCAGCAGCGCCGCCATCCGCGGATCGGGCTCGATGCAGGTCAGGGGTGCGCCGATGCGGGCGAGCACGTCGGTTCCCTTGCCGGTGCCGGCGCCTATCTCGACCACGGACGTCGGCGTGCCGCCGTGGTAGGCGACGATCTCCTCGGCGATCTCGGGCGGATAGCCCGGCCGGGCGGTCTCGTACAGGTCGGCCACCGACCCGAAGACGTCCACCACCGCACTCCTCTCGATCGCGGCACCCGTTCCGAGATCACGCTCGATCACGGATCAGGTGGTCACTGCGGCGCGGGGATGCCACTCGATCCTGGATCGAGCGCGAACCCTGAATCGGGGCGGTCGAGGACCATCAGGCGGGCCTGTTTGTGTGGCAGGTCGATCAGGGGGCCCTCGACGAAACCGGCCCGCCGCAGGCGGGCGATCGCCTTGTCGTTGCGGGCGTCCGGCTCCATGATCAGCCGTTGTCGGGTGGGGTCGGTGAAGACGAACGCGACGAACTCGGCGAGCAGCGTGCCGGTGAACCCGGGCTCGGGGCGTACCGGGGTGCCGATCAGCAGGTGGCCGCCGTAGTCGCCGGGGCGTACCGGGTAGCACTCGCCGACCGGGTCGTGCTCGGGCTGGTAGCCCTGGAACAGCGCCACCGGCTGCCCGTCGCGCAGGGTGAGATACGCGTGGTGGGTGGGCAGCGAGTCGACGTACCGATAGACCTCCACGACCCGGTCCCGGTCGGCGTCGCGCATGCCCCAGAAGCGGGCCCGGTCCTGGCTGACCCAGCCGTGGATGACATCCGCGTCGGCCTCCGGGTCGACCGGCCGGAAGGTGACGGTGCCGAAACCGGGGACGTGTCGCTGGTGGTGGTGCTGGTCAGTCATCGTGCTCCTCGGTGAGGCGGTCCCAGTCGCAGGTCACCTCGACCAGTTCGCCGCGCAACCAGTGGGCGAGCTGGTCGTCGCGGTGCTCTCCGGTGCCGGTGGCACCGAGCGGCACCACCCAGCGGCTGTCCTCGCGGCGGGCCAGGTCCCACACGTACCGGGCGGCCGGTCCGCGCAGGCACAGGTCGGTGACGCCGGGGACGCTGGAGGTGGCCAGCACGCAGTCGCTGTCGCCGTGCAGTTCCGGACCGGGCGGAGCGGCCGGGTCGGGCAGGGCCTGCCACGCCAGCAGCCGGTGCCGCTCACCCCACCGGCGGGTGTCGCCGGTGGCGGCGACCTCCTCGGCCGCCGCCCGCACCAGCGCGTCGCGGTCCACTCCGGGCAGGTCGGCGTGCAGCAGCGGGACCACCGCATACCCGACCCGGGGCACCAGCGCCAGCCAGGGGTGGAACACCTCCGGGTGGGCGGGCGGCTCGGCCAGCACGGCCAGCGCCGGATGGGCGGCTAGCCGCCGGGCCACCGCCGAGCGCAGGTCGGCGAAGGTCGCCGCGTCGACGCTGTCGGCGGCCATCCGGCGGTCCCAGGCCAGCAGCCGGGTCCGTAGGGCGTCGGCGTCGGCGCTGAGCCCGTCCAGGCCGGCCAGCACCGCGAGTAGCGGCTCGGCGCCGGCCAGGTGGGTGTCGGTGTGTACGGCGGCCATCTGCGCCGCGCGCCAGCCGGTGTCGGCGGTGAGCAGCGTACGGATCCGATCGGCGCGGTACGGCGGGGCGAACTCGACGCCGAGACCGGCGGAGATGCCCCGCTCGTTGGCCATCACCGCGACTCCGTCGACCGGGGACTGCGGGGTGTCGTGCCAGCCCTGCCAGGTGTGCTCGGCCGACCAGCCGGGCACCACCCGCAAGCCGTTATCCGGGTGCCGTCGCGGCACCCGCCCAGCCACCCGGTGCAGCAGCCCACCGTCGGTGTCGGCGGCGAGCACCACGTTGACCGGCTCGACCCAGCCGTCCAGGGCGGCGTCCAGGTCGCCGACGGTACGGGCGCGCAGCAGCGCGGGCAGCACGGCGAAGCCGAGGTCGGCGGTGACCCGGGGCGGGTGACGCAGGCTGACGGTCAGCTCGGGATCGTCGTCGGGTCCGCCGGAGACCACCGGCCCCCGCTCGGTCTCGATCACCTCGACCTCGACCGGGTCGGCGCCGGCCACCTCGATGGTCTCGACCTGCCGGTACGCCGGCCGCCACCCGTCCGGCCCGTACGCCTCGACCGCGTCACCTCGGCGGCGCAGCCGCTCGGCGTACAGGTCCTGGTAGTCGGACATCGCGTTGGTGATGGCCCAGGCCACCACACCGGCGTGCCCGAAGTGCGGCAGGCCCGGCACGCCGGGCACGGCGAACCCGAGCACGTCGTACTCCGGGCAGGCCAGGCGGATCTGCTGGTAGATGCCGGGCGCCTCGATGAACCGGTGCGGGTCCCCGGCGATCAGGGGTGCGCCGGTGGCGGTGCGGTCCCCGGTGACCAGCCAGCCGTTGCTGCCGGAGGTCACCTGCCCGTCGACGGCGAACAGACGGGCCGCCGACGCACCGAGCTTGCGCGCCACGTGTTCGCGCCAGAGCTTGGTGGGCAGCCCGGCGAAGAGCACGTGGTGACCGAGCCAGACGGCCAGCGGTGTCCATGGCTGCCAGGTGCCGGGGGACAGGCCGGTGGCGGCGAACTCGGGGGCCCGCGCCGCTCCCTCGGCGAGGCCGCTGTTGACGCCGTCGACGTACCGGCCGACCCACTCGGCGGTCGCCGGGTCGAGCGCCGCGTGGCAGCGTCGCGCGGTGTCGGCGAGCCGGACCTGCCGCGCGAACCGGTCCCAGGCGAGCGCGTCCGGGCCGAGGAAGGCGGCGCTGGTGCCCTGGGAGCGGTGGCGTTCCACCTCGATCTGCCAGGCCCGGTCCAGGGCGGTGACCCGACCCTGTGCGTAGGCCAGCGAGCCGGGGTCGTCGGCGCGCAGGTGCGGGATGCCGTAGCGGTCCCGGTAGCGGCGTCCACTGTGCGTGGAGGGTCCGGTCGTCCGCCGCTCGTCCACGGCGTAACCGTACCGGTGCGCAGGGGAGTGGCGGGGACCGGCGGTGGGGGAATCGGGTGGCGGCTCGATGGCGGACAGTGTGAGCTCCTGTGTGGTGCGAAACGCCGAGCGGGACTTGACAGTCGGTTAGGTTAGGTTAACCTAACCGCGGTTGTCCAAGGTCCTCTCGACCCTGATCGAAAGACGACGCGATGCCTCATCCCGTCTCCGTCCGCCGCTCCCCGTCCAGGGGCTCACTCGCCGCCGGCACTGCTGACGCAGTCGACGGGGCCGCCGGCCGTGAGGGAGATGAGTCGCCGATCACTTTCGGTCCTCCGCGTGACGGTCACATCGGTCGACCTCGCTTCGCACCTGCCATTCGCGGCCTCGTGCCGACCGCCACCCCACCCCCGGGTGTGCGACTGCTCGCCTGACGCCTCCGGGCGACCCGCGCCTCATCCCGCCGGCCGCCCCTGCCCCCACCCGCCGAGACCGCAGCACCCGCCGCCCGACGTACGAGCGGCGGGTTCCGGCTGCCCGAAACCCGATCCGCCGAGCGTGGAGGACGTCCATGACCCTGCCGGTGCACACCGCCGAGGCAACGCCGACCCGGCCGCCGAACGGGCCCACAACAGCCCGGGCCCACCTGTTCCACGCCGGCACAGTCGAGGAGTACCGGCGCGTCGTGGCGGCCGGCACCGAGCGGGTGGCCCGGCGGGTGGCCGAGGCGACCGGACCCTGCACCGGCGTACGCCCGGACGAGTTGGCGCCGCTGGTCGACGCGGTCGACCTGGACCGCCCGCTGGGTGACGCCACCGCCGCCCTGGATGAGCTGGAGGAGGTCTACCTGCGCGACGCGGTCTACTTCCACCACCCCCGCTACCTGGCCCACCTGAACTGTCCGGTGGTCCTCCCGGCACTGCTCGGCGAGGCGGTGCTCAGCGCGGTGAACTCCTCGATGGACACCTGGGACCAGAGCGCCGGCGGCACCCTCATCGAACGACGGCTGATCGACTGGACGGCTGGCCGGATCGGCTTCGGCCCGACCGCCGACGGGGTGTTCACCAGCGGCGGCACCCAGTCCAACCTGCACGCCCTGCTGCTGGCCCGGGAGGAGGCCCTGGCCGGGGCCACCCCGGCCGACCGACGCATCCTGCTGCCCCGACTGCGGATCATCGCCTCCGCGGCCGGCCACTTCAGCGTGCAGAAGGCCGCCAAGCTGCTCGGTCTGGCCCCCGACGCGATCGTGCTGGTGGAGACCGGCCCGGACCGGCGGATGCGGTCCGGCGCGGTCCGCCACGAGATCGCCCGCTGCCGGCGCGACGGCCTGCCGGTGATGGCGGTCGTGGCCACCGCCGGCACCACCGACTTCGGCACCATCGACCCGCTCGACGAGATCGCCGAGGTGTGCGCCACCGCCGGGGTGTGGCTGCACGTCGACGCCGCGTACGGCTGCGGGCTGCTGGTCTCGCCGACCCGCCGGCACCTGCTCGACGGCGTCGAGCGGGCCGACTCCGTGACCGTCGACTACCACAAGTCCTTCTTCCAGCCGGTCAGCTCCAGCGCGGTGCTGGTCCGTGACGGCCGGACGTTGCGGCACGTCACCTGGCACGCCGACTACCTCAACCCGGCCCGGATGGTCGCCCAGCGCATCCCCAACCAGGTCGACAAGAGCATGCAGACGACGCGGCGCTTCGACGCCCTCAAGCTCTGGCTGACCCTGCGGGTGATGGGCCCGGACGCGGTCGGCGAGCTGTTCGACGAGGTCTGCGACCGGGCCGACGACGCCTGGGACCTGGTCGCCGCCGATCCCCGCTTCGAGGTGCTGACCCGTTCGCCGCTGAGCACCGTGGTGTTCCGTTGGCTGCCCACCGGGCCCGGCCGGGACCTGGCCGACGCGGCCAACCTGCGGGCCCGGGAGGCGCTGGCCGCCTCCGGCCTGGCCGTCGTCGCCGGGACCAAGGTGGACGGTCGGCAGTACCTCAAGTTCACCGTTCTCAATCCGCACACCACGCGCGAGGATGTCGGGTACGTGCTGGACCTGATCGCCGAGCACGCCGGCCGGTACGTGCACGCCCACGCCGGCACGCCCGCCGTTGACCTGACCTGCCCGGTCGGCTGACATGCCGCCGGAGAACCCGAGCCTGGAGGGCCGGATGTCCAGCTACGACTTCATCGGGATCGGTCTCGGCCCGTACAACCTGGGCCTTGCCTGCCTGACCGCGCCGATCGCCGAGATCGACGGGCTGTTCCTGGAGGCCCGCGACGACGTGTCCTGGCACCCCGGGATGCTGCTGGAGTCCTCCCGCCTGCAGACGCCGTTCATGGCCGACCTGGTGACCCTGGCCGACCCCACCTCGCCGTACTCCTTCCTCAGCTATCTCAAGGAGATCGGCCGGCTCTACCCGTTCTACATCCGGGAGAACTTCTATCCGCTGCGGGTGGAGTACGACGCGTACTGCCGGTGGGCTGCCGGGAAGCTGTCCAACCTGCGCTTCGGCCACCAGGTGACCGCCGTCGAGTACGACCCGGCCGACGACCGGTACGTGGTGACCGCCACTGTCGACGGCGACACCGTCTCGTACCGGGCCCGGCACGTGGTGCTCGGCACCGGCACCCCGCCGCACCTGCCGCCCGCGTGCGCCGGGCTGACCTCCGACGCGGTGCACAACTCGCGCTACCTGTCCAACCGGGACGCGTTGCGGGCGAAGCGGAGCATCACCGTGGTCGGCAGTGGGCAGAGCGCCGCCGAGATCTACCACGACCTGCTCGGTGACATCCACACGTACGGCTACCGGCTGAACTGGGTGACCCGCTCGCCCCGGTTCTTCCCGCTGGAGTACACCAAGCTCACCCTGGAGATGACCTCACCGGACTACGTGGACTACTTCCACGCACTGCCCGAGGCGACCCGCTACCGGTTGGAGTCCGAGCAGAAGGGCCTGTTCAAGGGGATCTCCGCCGACCTGATCGACGGCATCTTCGACCTGCTCTACGCCACCAGCGTGCACGGCCCGGTGGACACCCACCTGCTGACCAACACCGAACTGACCGAGGTCACCTACGACGAGGCCGCCGGGGTGCACACGCTCGCGTTGCGCCACGTCGAGCAGGAGCGCGACTTCACGCTGGAGAGCGAGGGGCTGGTGCTGGCCACCGGCTATCACTACCGGGTGCCGGCGTACCTGGACCCGATCCGGGACCGGCTGCGCTTCGACGGGCACGGCCGGCTCGACGTCGCCCGCAACTACAGCATCGACCAGACCGGGCGCGGCGTCTTCCTCCAGAACGGCGGTACGCACACGCACAGCATCACCTCGCCCGACCTGGGAATGGGTCCGTACCGCAACGCCTGGATCATCCGCGAGATGCTCGGCCGGGAGCCGTACCCGATCGAGAAGTCGATCACGTTCCAGGAGTTCGGGGTGCCCGCGTGACCGAGATCGTCTTCACCCGCCACGATCCGGGGCTGGGCGAGTTCGCCCTGCGTACGCTCGACGTGGCCGCCGACGCGCCGCTGCTGCACCGCTGGGTCACCCACCCGAAGGCGGCGTTCTGGATGATGCAGGACGCCGATGTGGACCGGGTCGCGACCGAGTACGGCGCCATCGTCGCCCACCCGCACCACGACGCGTACCTCGGTCTGTGGCGCGGCGAGCCGGCGTTCCTCGCCGAACGGTACGACCCGGCCCGGGTGGAGCTGGTCGGCCTCCACGACGCACAGCCCGGTGACGTCGGCATGCACTTCCTCTGCGCGCCCACCGACACCCCCGTGCACGGCTTCACCACCGCCGTGATCACCACCGTGATGGCCTGGCTCTTCACCGACCCCGCCACCCGTCGGGTCGTGGTCGAGCCGGACGTGCGCAACACCGCCGTGCACGCGCTCAACGCGGCGGTCGGGTTCGAGGTGGTCGGCCCGATCGCCAAGCCAGAGAAGACGGCCCTGTTGAGCATCTGCACCCGGGAGCGGTTCGTCGCCGCGACCCGTAGCGAAGGAGCATCATCGTGACCACCCCCGCCTCGTCCGCACCGGTCGCGCACCTGCGTCCGCAGACCTGGGAGCGGGTCAACCGGCTGCTGGTGCGCAAGGCCCTCGCGGAGTTCACCCACGAGCGGCTGCTGACCCCCGAGCCGGTCGACCCGACCGCCGGGCCCGCCGACGCGCACGGACGCCGGTGGTACGCGGTGACCGGTGACTCCGGCGCGGTGCGGTACTGCTTCGCGGCGCGGGTGCTGGCGTTGGAGCACTGGGACATCGACCCGGAGAGCATCACCCGGCACCGGGACGACGAGTCGCTGCCGCTGGACGCCGTCGACCTCTGCCTGGAACTGCGTGACGCGCTCGGGCTCGCCGACCGGATCCTGCCCGTCTACCTGGAGGAGATCACCTCCACGCTGGCCGGTGCCGCGTACAAGCTGGACCGCGCGCTGCCGAGCGCCACCGAACTGGTCGAGGCCGACTTCCAGGTGATCGAGACGTCGATGACCGAGGGTCACCCGTGCTTCGTGGCCAACAACGGCCGGCTCGGCTTCGGCGTCGACGAGTACCACCGGTACGCCCCGGAGGCGGCCCGGCCGGTACGCCTCGTCTGGGTGGCCGCGCACCGCGACCACGCCACCTTCACCAGCGCCGCCGACCTGGAGTACGCGAGCTTCCTGCGGGCGGAACTGGGCGAGGCGACCCTGACCCGGTTCGCCGACACGATGCGTGACCTCGGTCTGGACCTGGACGACTACCTGCTCATGCCGGTGCACCCGTGGCAGTGGTGGAACAAGATGTCGGTGACGTTCGCCGGTGAGGTGGCCCGCCGCCGCCTGGTGCACCTCGGCGAGGGGCCGGACGAATACCTTGCCCAGCAGTCCATCCGGACCTTCTTCAACGTCAGCGCACCGCAGCAGCACTACGTCAAGACGGCCCTGTCGGTGCTGAACATGGGCTTCATGCGGGGGCTGTCGGCCGCGTACATGGAGGCCACCCCGGCGATCAACGACTGGCTCGCGGATCTGGTCGCCGGTGACGCGGTCTTCGGCTCCACCGGCCTGACCATCCTGCGGGAGCGGGCCGCCGTCGGTTACCGGCACCGGCAGTACGAGGCGGCGACTGACCGCTATTCGCCGTACCGCAAGATGCTGGCCGCACTCTGGCGGGAGAGCCCGGTGCCCGGCCTCGCCCCCGGCGAACGGCTGGCCACCATGGCGTCGCTGCTGCACGTCGACGCCGACGGCCGCTCGTTCGCCGCCGAACTCGTCGCCGCCTCGAAGCTGGCGCCGACGGAGTGGCTGCGCCGTTACCTGAACGCCTACCTGACGCCGCTGCTGCACGCCTTCTACGCCTACGACCTGGCGTTCATGCCGCACGGCGAGAACGTCATCATGGTGCTGCGCGACGGCGCGGTCGAACGGGTGATCTTCAAGGACATCGCCGAGGAGATCGTGGTGATGAGCGCCGAGGCGGCACTGCCGTCGGCCGTGGAGCGCATCCGGGCCGACATCCCGGAGGACATGAAGCTGCTCTCCATCTTCACCGACGTCTTCGACTGCTTCTTCCGCTTCCTCAGCGCCACCCTGGTCGCGCAGGGCGTGGTGGACGAGGAGACGTTCTGGCGGGCGGTCGCCGACTGCGCCACCGCGTACGCCGACCAGGTGCCACACCTGGCCGACCGGCTGGCCCGCTACGACCTGTTCGCCCCGGAGTTCGCGCTCTCCTGCCTCAACCGGCTGCAACTGCGCGACAACCAGCAGATGGTCGACCTCTCCGACCCGTCGGCCGCCCTGCAACTCGTCGGCGCCCTGACCAACCCCCTGGCCCGCTTCGCGCCCGCCGTCCGGTGAGTCGCCGACCCGCCCTGCCCGCCGGCGGCCGGGCGGGTGGCGTTCGCGGTGTGGTGGCGAGGCCGGGTGCCGCCGTCAATCGTCTGTCGGCGCGAGTCGGGCGAGGTGCGTGTCGATCTCCGTGTGGGCGTCGGCGGGGCTCAGGCCGGTGGTCAGGATCCGGATCGTGAGGCCGTCGGTCAGGGTGGTCAGCGCGGCGGCCTCGGCGCGCGGGTCGACGTGGGTGCCGAGGTCGCCGTCGGCCCGGCCACGGGTGAGCAGCCGTTCGAGGTTGGCCCGCAGGGCCACCTCGCTCGTGGCGAGGATCTCCGCGATCTGCGCGTCGACCAGCGCCTCGGCGGTCAGGACGAGCCAGACCCGGGCCTCGAAGGTCCGCTCGTCGTCCAGCGGGACGATCTCGCACGCCGCCTGTCGGAGGACGTCCACGGTGATGGCGTCCGCCGGGATCGTCTGTGCCCGCCGGGTCACCCGCTCGGCGAGGTGCGCGATGGCCGCCTGCACCATGCGTTCCCGGGTCGGCAGGTAGTGCTGGGCGGTCGCCAGCGCCATGCCGGCCTCGGTGGCGACCGCCCGGACGGTCATCCCGACCGAGCCCGAGCGGGCGAGCACCGTACAGGCGGCGGCACCGAGATGTCGCCGTCGCTCTTCGTGATCCACAACCTTCGGCACGCTAGCGATCATAGATGATCGGTCATTTGACCGATATAGGTCAGCGATCTAACCTAGCGTTCATGAGCAGTTCCGCACCGGGCCGTACCACCCTGACCACGTACGTCCCTCGATTCACCTACCTCGACATGGCCCTGGTGTTCCTCGTCGGCATCGGCCTGGCCAACTCGGCTGTGGCGGGCTTCCTGGCACAGGGACCGGCCCGGCTGGGCATGTCCGAGATGGCGGCCACGAGCATCGCCTGGGTCCTGATCAACGGCACCCAGTTGGCCGTCGGCCTGCTCGTCACCTGGCACCGCTTCGGCGCGATCCGCCGACCACTGCTGCTGGAGCGCCCCGATCGGGGCCAGGTCGGCGCCGCCGCCGGATGGGGCCTGGCCAAGGCCGCGCTGACCCTCGGTCTGCTGCTGGTGCTGCCCACCGCGCTCACCCAGGGCGGCGGTGGAGAAGGCGGCTACCCCGCCGGGAGCCTCCTGGCGCAGTTCACCTTCGCGTTCGCCTTCGGTGCCGTCGCCTCACCCGTCTACGAGGAGGTCCTCTACCGGGGCGTCTTCTTCCGCGGACTGGCGGCCCGGATGCCTGCCGTCGCGGCCATCGTCCTCTCCTCGACCTTTTTCGCCGTGGCGCACCTGCCCCGGGTCTTCAACACCATCAGCGCACTCGTCGCCGGGCTCATCTTCGCCTGGCTGCTGCACCGGTACCGCAACCTCTGGGTGCCGATCCTGGCCCACGCGGTCAGCAACGGCACCCTGGTCGTGCTGGCCTTCGCCGTCGAGGCCACCGCAGGTTAGCCGTCGGACAGGTCGGCGAGGTCGCGCGTCACCAGGTCGGCCAGGAGCGTGTGCCGCCCCGGGTCGTTGTCGGGTGTGATGCCCCGGCTCGGCATCTCCACCGTCATCAACAGGTGCAGGTGCATCCGGTACAACGCCAACCGGCGGCGTACCCCGTCGTCGAAGACCAGCGGCGTGCCGGTGGCCTCGGCGTACCCGCGTAGGAACGGGTGGGTCGGCTCGTCCTCGGCGCGCCGGAACAGCAGCGGCGAGACCAGGTCCAGCAGCGGATCGCCGTAGAGGAAGCGTTCGCCGTCGACCAGCCCGCACATCCGGTACGCGCCGGTGTCGTCCGGCGCGGCCAGCACGTTGCCGTCCCAGCAGTCGAAGTGCAGCAGCGCCGGGCGGCGTACCTGGTCGAGCAGGTCACCGTGCCGGGCGACCAGCGCACGGAACCGCTCCGGCGGGGCGGGCAGCGCGATGTCCCAGTCGGCGGCGTCGGCGAGCAGATCATCGATGATCGCCGTGAACGCCGTCCGCCACGTCGTCCCGCCGCTACGGCCCGCGTCGTAGCCGAACCGGTCGCCGGTGATCCGGTGCACGGCCGCCGTCGCCGCGCCCAGGTCGGCGCGGGCCGGTGCGTCGTCGACGTCCAGGTCGGGCAGGGCGCGTCCGGGCAGCCGGCTGGTGACCAGCCACTCGCCGAGGCGCGGGTGCGTGCCGTGGTGCAGCACGGTCGGCACCGGCACCGTCGGTGCGCCGGTGGCGACCAGCCGGAAGTAGCGGGCCTCGGCGGCGAGCAGCCCGGTCTCGTACCGCAGCAGCCGGGCGGTGGGCGGCGGGCCCACCTTGAGGACGACCTGGCGGTCGTCGTCGAGGTGGACCCACCACACGGTGGCGAAACCGCCGCCGGTCAGCGGCGCGCAGTCGCGGATCTTCCGGTCGGGGCCGAACGAGGCCCGGACGTAGTCGGCCACGTCGTCGGCGGTGAGGACCTGTTGGGTGGGGCTGAGCGGCGGCACCGGACCAGGGTATGCGTCCGGTGCCGCCGCTCAGCGGTCAGCCGCCGGTCACCACCCCGGTCAGCACCACGTCCACGATCGGCCCGTCCTCCGGCTCGGCGAAGGACAGCTCGATCCACTCGTCCGGCTCGGTCACCGAGTCGGCGATCGTCGGCACGTGGACCTCACCGACGCCGGTCTCGGCCGGAATCACCAGGTACGGCGTCAACCAGGTCTGCGACAACGGCCGTTCCGGCTGCACCGGCTCGAACGCGTTGTCCGTGAACCAGGCCGGGTCGACGTCCAGGGTGGACAGCTCCGGTCCGGCGCTGGGCGCCTGCGGCCAGGTGGACAGGAACAGGCCCTGCTCGGTCGGCTCGGAGGCCGATAGACGCCAGCTCAACAGTTCGCCCTCGGCGACGCGCACCTCGCGGGACTCTACGGTGAGCACCGGCACCGGATCGTCGTTGCGGACGTCGAGTCCACCGACGTAGTCGCCGACCACCACGCCCCGGTCCGCCTTGACGGACAACGTGTGCTGCTCGGTGTAGTTCCACAGCCTGTCACCGAGCACCTCGACCGGCACCGGGATGCGGCGCTGACCGGGCCGCACGGTGGCCGTCCAGGTACGTGTCTCGAAGGTCACCGGGTCGAGCAGGTACATCCGTACCGCGCCGCTGCCGCGTCCCGTCAACGACACCGGGATCTCGTGCGTACGGGTGCCGGAGTCGCCCTCGGACACCTGGAGGGTGCCGACGTCGAGGCGCGGCAGGCGGGCCGGGCGGGGATCGGGGGTGCCCGGCGCCCATCCCCACGCGTCGAGCAGCCAGGCGCGGCCGGTCGCGCTGCGCGGGGTGATCTCGACGGCGGCCAACCGGGCGGGAGCGCCCTTCAGCGGCACCCGCACCTCCTGCGCCCAGTACGAGGTCGTGTACCCGGTCCCGGGCAGGCCGTCGACCCGGACCTCACCCAGCCGGGTGCGCCGTCCGTCGGTGCCGACGACGGTGACGTCCCACCGGGTGTCGGTGGTGTTCGGCGGGACGATGACGCGCAGCGCCAACTCCCGGGCACCGGCGACGGAGACCGGCCGGGACGGCGCCAGCCGGATCGGGGTGCCGGCGCGGGACCAGGTCAGCTCGGCCGCGTACCGGTCGACGTCGGGCACGTTCCAAAAGAAGGGTACGAAGTGCGCGAACTGGGCGTCGCGGTCGTCCGGGTCGAGGCAGGACCGCTGCGGGTCGTCGGTGACCTGGTCGCAGAGGCGGGCCCCGGCGGACAACCTGGTCGACGCGTCGGGCGTCAGGACCGGCGTGCGGTTGCCGCCGAGTGCGTGACTGAGCACCCGGGCCGGGTCGGCCGAGGGGGCGCGTCGGCCGCTGCCGTCGAGTAGCGGTCGGACGCGGTCGTCGCCCCCGACGAACAGCCGTGCGGCGGCGGCGACGTAGGTGGCGCCGACGGTCTGCTGCTGCGCGGCGGTGAGCCGGGTCGGGGTGCCGGGATCACAGACGGGGTCCGGTCCACCGCCCTCGGTGAAGAAGTCGTCCCATGACGGGGCCACCGACTGCCCGGGCGTCCATTCCGTGTTGAAGAAGTTGTGGTTGGCGCCGATCACGTAGAGCGCACTGTGCAGGGCGCGGCCGGAGCTGACTCCGCGTGTGCTGTCCACGAACATCTGGCCCTGCTGGTCGAGGACGTCACCGTCGCAGCCGGGCAGGATCGTCACCGACGGGACGTCCGGCACCGGGTTGTGGCCGAAGATGGTCGGACCGATCAGCAGCAGACCGCGTACGGTCCAGCGGACCCGGCCCGAGTAGCCGTCCACGGCGGCCGGCGGCGGGGTGAGCGAGTCCATCGCGGCACGGTTGACTCCCTCGCCACCCCGGGAGTGACCCACCAGGAGCACCCGGGACAGGTCGGCGCGGGGTGCCGCGCGCACGATGTCCGGCGCGGTGGCGCGTCCGGCACCGGCCCAGTCGGCCCATGTGGCCAGGTGCAGCCGGATCAGCGAGGAGCGGGCCTGGGCCCCGCCGTCCTCGAGGGCCCAGTCCTGGCCGTTGATCCCGTTGGCCGAGATGGAGACGGTCAGGTAACCCTGCGAGGCGAGCAGCCGCTGCGCCTGGAGGTAGCCCCGGTGGCTGGGGATCGGATCGGTGCCGTCCGGGCAGGGCCACTGGAGGAACAGATCGTCGGCACCATCCTGGTAGCAGCTCGTGTGGCGGCCGTGCAGGAACACCGCGAGCGGCCGTGCTCCGGTGCTGCCCTGCGGCGCGACCACGACGGCGCGCATCTCCACCTTTTCCGGAAGGTCCGGCAACGTGACGGCGGGCAGGTCGTACTCGCCGGTGATCTGTGCGTAGGGTCCGGGTACGCCGGGATCGACGGCGGCGGCGGGCTGCGGAGCGGGTACGGCGGCGAGCGGCCCCGACCGGCGGGCGGCTGGCGGAGCCGCTCCGTCGAGCCGCCTACCGCTGGCCCGCACGCTGAGCTGGTCGGGTTCGACCGGCCCGGTCAGCGGCAGGCTGAACGTGCGTCCGTCCGGGTGCGGGCGGGCCTGGCCGAGCCGCCGGTCACCGGACCAGAACTCGACCGCGGCACCACCGACCGGCACCCGGTTGCCCGAACGCCAGGTCAGCTCGCCGCCGGCCATCGACCAGCCGGTGGCTGCCGGCCGGGGCGCGGGGCTGCCCGGAGGAGCCGCCACCGCCGGCCCGGTGGCACCGGCCACCATCGCCACGGCGAGCGCGGCGGAGATCAGTAATCTACGCATGACACTACGTCTATCTCAGCCGCGCAACCCGATCGCGGCGGTCCGGCGGTCAGTCCGGTGGTGGGGCGGAACTGTCCCGTCGGACGAGCTCGGCGGCGAGCGACTCCACCCGGGGGCGGTCCGCACCCGGGTCCAGGGCCAGCGCCATCGCCCGCGCACCCATCTCCACCAGCGGCAGCCGGATCGTGGTCAGCGTCGGCGTGACGTCCCGGGCCATCGGCATGTCGTCGAAGCCGACGACGCTGACCCGCTCGGGCACCGCCAGCCCGCGCGACCGCAGCAGCGCCAGCGCGCCGATCGCCATCGAGTCGTTGAGTGCCACGATCGCGGTCAGTTCCGGTTCCGCGTCGAGCAGGGCGGCGGTGGCGGCGGCACCGCTGTCGCGGTCGAACTCGGCGTACCGGACGCGGTGTTCCGGCAGGTTCCGGCCGTGGGCGGTGAGTTCCTCGCGCAGCCCGGTCAACCGGTCGGTGGTGGTGGTCAACACCTGGGGGCCGGCCACGACCCCGATCCGTTCGTGACCCAGCCGGCACAGCTCCTGCCCGAGCAGCCGGGCGCCGCTGCGGTTGTCGGGCATCACCGCGTCGCCGGAGTGTTCGTGCCGGCCGATCACCGCGACCCGCCCACCGGTCGCCTCGTACGCCGTCAGCTTGCCGTTGAGCAGACGGGTGAACTCCGCGTCGTGGTAGCCGGAACCGGCCAGGATGATGGCGGCCACCTGGTGCCCGCGCAGCAGCTCGACGTACTCCAGTTCGCGCTCCGGGTCGCGGTAGCTGTTGCAGATCATCAGCAGCCGACCCTGGTCGGTGGCGACCCGTTGCAGGCCCCGGGTGATCTCGGAGAAGTACGGGTCGGAGACGTCGTGCACGATCACGCCGACGGCGCCCCGGTGCGAGCGGGCGAGCAGTTGGGCGTGGGCGTTGGGCACGTACTGCAACTCGGCGACGGCCTGGAGCACCCGCTCCCGCAACTCGTCGGTGACCGGCTTGCTGCTGCCGTTGATCACCCGAGAGGCGGTGGCGGGGGAGACGCCGGCCCGCCGGGCCACATCGGACAGAGTCGCCACGTACCGCCCCCTTGCGCTCACGCCGCGCGCCTGCGGCCAGCGTCACCGTACCGCAGTCGGGGTCTCCCGCTCGGGGCCGGTTCCGGCAGCTCACACCGCTGGTCGCGGCCCAGCTCAGGGTGCTTCGCACGGTGTCGGGACGGTGGCCGGCACCGGTCGGTGGGTGGCGGGGGCCGGAAATATCGCTGCGGGGAGAGCGCTTGCCCCGGCGTGACCGTCCGGCCTAGGCTACGCGGGGAAAGCGCTTACCTGAGCGTGTACGACGGGAAGGACCCCCATGACCCGCAGGTCGATCGGCATCATCGTGAACGGCGTCACCGGCCGGATGGGATACCGGCAGCATCTGGTGCGCTCCCTGCTGGCCATCCGCGACGCCGGCGGCGTACGGCTGCCCGACGGCACCACCCTCTGGCCGCACCTCGTGCTGGTCGGCCGCAGCGAGGCCAAGCTGCGGGAGATCGCCGAACGGCACGGCCTGACCGACTGGACCACCGACCTGACCTCGGCGCTGGCCCGCGACGACGTCGAGATCTACTTCGACGCCCAGGTCACCCAGCAGCGGGAGAAGGCGATCCGGCAGGCCATCGAGGCCGGCAAGCACATCTACACCGAGAAGCCCCTCGCCGAGGACACCGCCGCCGCACTGGACCTGGCCCGTGCCGCGAACGCCGCCGGCATCCGCACCGGCGTGGTGCAGGACAAACTCTTCCTGCCTGGGCTGCGCAAGCTCAAGCGGCTGCTCGACGGCGGCTTCTTCGGCCAGGTGTTGTCGGTGCGCGGCGAGTTCGGCTACTGGGTCTTCGAGGGCGACTGGCAGCCCGCCCAGCGTCCCTCGTGGAACTACCGGGCCGAGGACGGCGGCGGCATCGTGGTCGACATGTTCCCGCACTGGCACTACGTGCTGGCGGAACTGTTCGGTGAGGTGCGCAGCGTCTCGGCCACCGTCGCGACGCACATCCCGCAGCGCGTCGACGAGCAGGGCCGCCCGTACGCGGCCACCGCCGACGACGCCGCGTACGGCGTGTTCGAGCTGGCCGGCGGCGTGATCGCCCAGCTCAACTCCTCCTGGTGCGTCCGGGTGCACCGGGACGAACTGGTCGAGTTCCAGGTCGACGGCACGCAGGGCAGCGCGGTGGCCGGACTGCGTCGCTGCCGGGTGCAGCACCGCGCGGTCACCCCGAAGCCGGTGTGGAACCCGGACCTGCCGGCCACCGAGGACTTCCGGTCGCAGTGGACCGAGGTGCCGGACAACGAGGAGTTCGACAACGGCTTCAAGGTGCAGTGGGAGGCGTTCCTGCGGCACGTCGCGGTCGGCGAGCCGTTCCCGTGGGACTTCCTGGCCGGGGCGCGCGGCGTGCAACTGGCCGAACTGGGCCTGGTGTCGGCCCGCGAGGGACGTCGCGTCGAGATCCCGGAGCTGTCGCTGTGAGCGCCGCAGAGGTGAACCTCCCCGGTGGACGGCGACTGCGGCTGGCCGGTGGCGCCGGGCATCCCCGCCCCGACGGCCCGCCGCGCAGCCGGATCGCGTACGCCGCCGCGCACGTGGTGGCCGACCCGCAGGCCGACAACACCCCGGGTACGCCCGCCGTCGTCGACTGGGAGAGCACCCTCGCGTTCCGTCGCCACCTCTGGTCGTACGGGCTGGGGGTGGCCGAAGCGATGGACACCGCGCAGCGCGGCATGGGCCTGGACTACCCGGCCACCCGGGAACTGATCCGGCGCAGCGCGGCGGAGGCTCGGGCGGCCGGCGGCCGGATCGTCGCCGGTGCCGCCACCGACCAGCTCCCGGCCGGCCCGGTCACCCTCGCCGAGGTCACCGCCGCCTACCGGGAACAGCTCGACGACGTGCAGGCCGCCGGGGCGGTGCCGGTGCTGATGTGCAGCCGCCACCTGGCCGCCGCCGCCCGTGGCCCCGAGGACTACCTGCGGGTGTACGACGCCCTGCTGTCCGCCGCCGACCGGCCGGTGGTGCTGCACTGGCTCGGCCCGATGTTCGACCCGGCGTTGGCCGGCTACTGGGGTTCGACCGACCTGGACCTGGCCGCCGACACGGTGGTGGAGCTGCTCAAGACGCACGCCGCCCGGGTGGACGGGATCAAGGTGTCGCTGCTCGACGCCGGACGCGAGGTGGCGCTGCGCCGCCGACTGCCGGCCGGCGTACGCCTCTACACCGGCGACGACTTCCACTACCCGGAGCTGATCCGGGGCGACGCGGACGGCTACTCCGACGCGCTGCTGGGCGTCTTCGCGGCCATCGCCCCGGCCGCCTCGGCCGCGTTCGCCGCCCTCGACCGGGGCGACCTGACCGCGTACGACGAGATCTTCGCGCCCACCGTGCCGCTGGCCCGGCACCTGTTCGCGGCCCCGACCTGGTATTACAAGACCGGGATCGTCTTCCTCGCCTGGTTGGCCGGACACCAGGACCACTTCACCATGGTCGGCGGCCTCCAGTCCGGCCGGTCGCCGGCGCACCTGGCCACCCTGCTCACCCTGGCCGACGCCGCCGGTCTGCTGCCCGACGCCGAGCTGGCCGCCGCCCGCGCCCGGGCCTTCTTCCAGGTGGCGGGGGTGGACCAGTGACCGCCGGTCGCCCGGAGCTGGCCCGCTTCTCGTTCAACCAGGCCACCGCCACACACTGGGCGCTGCCCGACGTGGTGGCCGGATGCGTCGACGCCGGGGTGCCCGGCATCGGCCTGTGGCGGGAGCCGGTCGCCGAGTACGGCCTGGACCGCGCCGCCAAGCTGGTCCGCGACGCCGGGCTGGCGGTCACCACGCTGTGCCGGGGCGGGTTCTTCACCGCCGAGGACTGGTGGGACGAGAACCGGCGCGCCGTCGACGAGGCCGCCGCGCTCGGCGCGCCCGTGCTGGTGCTGGTCTCCGGCGGACTGCCCCCGGGCAGCAAGGACATCGACGGGGCCCGGACCCGGGTGGCCGACGCCGTCGCCGAACTGGCCCCGTACGCCGACTCCGCCGGGGTGACGCTCGCCATCGAGCCGCTGCACCCGATGTTCAGCGCCGACCGCTGCGTCATCTCCACCCTCGGCCAGGCCCTCGACATCGCCGAACGGTTCGACCCGGGCGTGGTCGGCGTGGTGGTCGACGCGTACCACGTGTGGTGGGACGACACGGTCCATGACCAGATCGCCCGCGCGGGGGAGTGGATCGCCTCGTTCCAGGTCTGCGACTGGATCACCCCACTGCCCGAGGGCGTACTGCTCGGCCGGGCACTGCCCGGCGACGGCTGCATCGAGCTGCGCCGGATGCGCGAGGCGGTCGACGCGGCCGGCTACACCGGCCCGATCGAGGTGGAGGTCTTCAACGCGCAGGTGTGGGCACGTCCCGGTAAGGAGGTGCTGGCCGCCTCGATCGACGGCTACCTGCGCGAGGTCGTCTGACGACCCGGATCGCCCCGATCGCGCCAGCGCATCTGCCTGATGGTGTCGAGAACGCTGCGGGCGGCGACGGCTGCCGGGCAGTCCGGCGGCACACGGCACATCGGGCAGGTGCCGCCGGGTGTGGGGCGGTGGTCGCGGAGGGTCCGCCGGGCAGTGATGGCGAGTCGGTTGAGAATCTGGGCCAGGGACAGGAACGGCGCGGTCATGCTCGACCCACCCCGAGGGTGGTGGCGAGCTGAACGATCGGCATCGGGGCGTCTGGGTGTCGGATCATCTGGGTCAGCAGGTCTCGGGCGGTAGGCCGGTGCCGCACCTCGGCCGGTGCGGTCTGATCGGCCTCAAGCAGGATCCGGGCGGCGGGGGCCGGGTCGTCGTCGTGAAGGTGGGCGCGGGTGGCGTCGAGCAGGTACGCGGCACGGTGCTCGGTGGGCAGCCACCGCCAGCCGTCACGGCGTACGACCTCCTGGTGCACGGTGGCAGCCTCGCCCGAGTCGCCCCACTCCAGCGCCGCCACCGCCCGCGCCACGGCGACTGCGGTAGGTCCGAAGGCGGTGTGGTGGTGGTCGTGGCCGTCGCCCATCCGCGCAGCCAGGTCGGCGGCCTCGTCCAGGAGGTTCACCGTGGCGCGCTCGTCTCCCTGCCGAGCCGTCGCGAGGGCGGCCTGCACGAGCAGCGTGCCGCATAGTGACAGGTGCGCCGGCTGGTCGCCGTCGAGGTCGGCCCGGACGATGCGGTATGCGGCTGTCCGCATGGCCGACACCGCCGAGCCCGCCCGGCCGGTGGCGCGCAGCACCTGCCCTAGCTGAACCGCCGCAGCGGCGACCAACTCCGCATCGTCGGCGGCGATGGTCATCGCCCGGTCGACAGCCAGCCAGCCCAGCTCGCCTTCGCCGAGCTTGACGAGCAGTGCGGCCGCTATCCGGTACGCCTCCACCAGCGCCACCCGCCCCGCTCCTGGATCGAGGCTGTAGCAGCACTGCGCTCCGACCACCAGCTCCGGCAACCCGCTGATCAACTGCGGGTACCGCGCGTGCTGGTAGGTGGTCCACGCATGCTCGATGCTGCGGGCCACGTGAACTGCCGAGGGGGTTTCCCGGGCCGCCGCCCGGCGACCGAGGGTCGTGTCGTACGTCGACAGTGCCGCCCGGATCCGCTCCACACCCTCTGCTCGGATGTCGACGGCGGAGCGCTGACGGTCCCGACCGAGCAGGGTGGCCTGGTCGATCCGGAGCACTGCGGCAACCTCTGCGATCGTGGAGACCTTGTCCAGTGATCGGACGCCACGTTCGACCTTGTCGACCCAACTCTTCGACTTGCCCAACCGGTCGGCGAGCACCTGCTGAGACATCCGCCGCCGCCCCCGCCAGTACGCCACCCGCCGGCCGATCGGCAACGACTCGCTACCCACGCCTGCACCGCCGATCGCGCACCACCTGGGGCGTCGCCGGTATCGCCTCATTCCGGTACGGGTCGAGCGCCCCGACGCGACAGAGACGCCGCCCCGATCCAGAGTCCTGCTGCACGGCAGTACCTCCTTGATCTACGTGATCACCGACAGTGTTCGCTGTGTCACCACGATGGATGGCATTCGACGTTTTGGCAAGATGCCATTCCGTATGTGTCGATAGGGTGCTTGCCTCGTCTGTCGATGGACGGCAAACTCTTGGCGTAAGCACCGCTGTCGCAAAGGAGATGCCTCTTGGCCCCGCCCGTCGGTCCGACGCTGCGTCGTAGGCGCCTCGCCAGCGAACTGCGGCGCCTACGGGAGCAGGCTGGCCTCACCTGCGACGAGGTCGGGGAGCGATTGGGGTGTTCCGGAAGCCGCATCAGCCGCATCGAGAACGAGCGACGCGGCATCCGCCCCGGTGATGTCCATGAACTTCTCGACGTGTACGGCATCAACGGCCCTGCTCGTGAACAACTCGTTCAACTCGCCCGCGACGCGCGCAAGCGCGGATGGTGGCAGGCGTACAACGACGTGCTGACCGACGAGATGAAGACCTTCGTCGGCCTGGAGACCGAAGCAACGTCGATCATGAACTACGAGGCCCACTACATCCCCGGCCTTCTCCAGACCGAGGCGTACGCCCGCGAGTTGTTCCGCGCATGGCGGCCGAGCGTCAGTGCCGAGGCGGTCGAACGGCTGACGAGGGTCCGTATGGAGCGGCAGGAGGTTCTCGCCAGGAGCGACCGGCCGACCCTGTGGGTGGTGCTTGACGAAGCCGTCCTTCAGCGCGTGGTGGGCGGACCGGACATCATGCGTGCCCAGCTTTACCAGCTACTCACCCTCAGTGAACATGGCGGGGTGACGGTCCAGATCTTCCCGTTCCGATCAGGGGCCTACCACCCGATGGGTAGCGGATTCATCGTCTTCGAGTTCCCCGAGCCGCAGGACGAACCGGTCGTGTACCTGGAGAACCTTGCTGGCGGGCTGTACTTGGAGGACGCTGCCGAGGTGGCGCAATGTATCGTGGGTTTCAATCACCTTCGTGCGAACGCGCTACCCGATCACGCGTCGGCCGCGCTCATCGAACAGGTGGCAGACAGCCTGTAGCGAGCCGGAAGGAAGGCGCAGGATGAGCCCCGATCTGACGAATGCCGTCTGGCGCAAGAGCGCCAGGAGCAACGGACAGAACGCCTGCGTCGAGGTGGCCGTAGTGGACCGTGCTGTGGCCGTCCGCGACTCCAAGAACCCCAGTGGTCCAGCCCTGGTCTTCGATCATCCTGCTTGGACAAATTTTGTCAGCAGTGCGATGGACCGCCGGGCTGGCTGATCCTGTGGTGGACGCCGTTTCAGGGAGTGAGCGTCGGCGGCCCGCGTATGGGGACCTGGCTGCCATCGTCGGCGCATAGGGCTGTGGACCGTGGCCGTGACCTACCGCCGCCACACCTCGATAACGCCTGAACACGTGAACGCCCTCGCCGACCTGTACGGCATCGTCTATGCGGAGCCGCCGTACGAGGAGGGTCCGGAAGAAGTGGCCGGATTCCGCAACGGCCTGCCTGAGGAGGCGCGTCGACCCGGCTTCACCCTGATCACGGCCCACGACCAGGGCGTGTTGGTCGGTGCCGCGTACGGGTGGACGATGGGCTCCGGGCGCTGGTGGAGTCGCGCTGGCCAGGACCCGCCCGCCGACGTGCGCGAGGTGGACAAGTTCGCGGTGATGGAGTGGATCGTGCGCCCGGAGCAGCGCGGTCGGGGCGTGGGTGCGGAGTTGATGCGGCGACTGCTCGACGCCCGGCCGGAGCCGGTGGCGACGCTCGCGTCGAATCCCCGTTCGGCTGCCCGCACCATCTACGCCCGAGCGGGCTGGGTGCAGGTGGGCGATACGGCGACTGCGTGGGGTGCCCGCATGGACCTGCTGGTGCTGAGGACGTCGGCCGAGCGCTAATCCGTCGTGGTGCGGTTGGCGAGGGCGTCGACCAGGCGGCGGGTGGAGCCGGCCAGGTTCCACCGCTCGGCCAGCTCGACCAGGCGTTCCGGGTCGGCCGGTGCGGTCGGCAACTCGGTGGGCAGCGACGGCAGCGGCACGTCCAGGGCGACCCGGACCACCTTCGGCGCCACCGCCAGGTAGTCGCGGGCGGCGTCGAGCTTGGTGCGCAGGCCGGGGGCGAAACCGGAGGCCGGATCGTCCAGCGCGGCCAGGATGCCGGCGATGTCGCCGTACCGCTCGATCAGGCGGGCGGCGGTCTTCTCGCCGACGCCGGCCACGCCCGGTAGCCCGTCGCTGGGGTCGCCGCGCAGCGCGGCGAAGTCGGCGTACCGGTCGGCGGCCACCCCGTAGCGGGACCGGACCGCCGTGTCGTCGCAGTCGTCCAGCTTGGCCACGCCCCGCCCGACGTAGAGCAGCCGCACCCCACGGGCGTCGTCGACGAGCTGGAACAGGTCACGGTCGCCGGAGACCACCTCGACCGGCCCGGGTTGGGTGACCGAGAGGGTGCCCAGCACGTCGTCGGCCTCGTATCCGGTCGCGCCGACCACGGTGATGCCGAGGGCGTCGAGCACGTCCAGGATCATCGGCACCTGCGGGCTGAGGGTGTCCGGCACGACCTCGCCGCCCTCGGGGGCCACCCGGTGCGCCTTGTACGACGGCAGCAGCGCGACCCGCCAGTCCGGCCGCCAGTCGTGGTCCATCGCGCACACCATCCGCCCTGGCCGCCGGGTGCGGACCAGTTGGGCGATCATGTCGAGGAATCCGCGTACGGCGTTGACCGGTTGGCCGTCGGCGGTCCGCGCGGCCGACTCGGGAATGCCGAAGTAGGCCCGGAAGTAGAGACTGGGCGCGTCGACGAGCATGATCGGGGTCTGCTGTGCCACGCCCGACAGCCTGGCACATCCCACCGACGTTCGCGGCGGACGGCACGTCGACGGCGCAATCCAGGAGGACCCGATGGCCAGGACGCCCCGACTCGCGCTGACCACGGTCAACCTGGACACGCCCGACCCGGCGGCGCTGTCCCGTTTCTATGCGCGACTGCTCGGTTGGACGGTGGAGGCCGAGGAGGCCGACGACGTCATCCTGCGCGGGCCCGGGGGCGGGGTGGGCCTGTCCTTCCAGCGCGAGCGGGCGTACGTGCGGCCGACCTGGCCGGCCGAGGCGGACCGGCAGCAGATGATGATGCATCTGGAGATCGGAGTCGAGGACCTGGCCGCCGCCCTGGACCACGCGCTGGCGTGCGGTGCCACGCTGGCCGAGTTCCAGCCGCAGGACGACGTGCGGGTCTGCCTGGATCCGGACGGCCACCCGTTCTGCCTCTGGCTGATGGACTGACCGCGAGGCCGGTCGGGTCGACACGACCCGCACCGTCCGCGCCCACTGCCCGAACGAACGTTAAGCTGAGCGGGTGGGAGCCAGAAGCTGCCACGGCGTACGACAGCTCACCACCATCCCACGGAGCTCACCACGCTATGACCGTCGACCGGATCCTGCCCACCGAAGAGGCCCACGACCTGCTGGAGCTGGCCACCGAACTCGCCGACCGCGAGCTGGCCCCGAAGGCCGTCGAGTTCGAGCAGCGCGCCGAGTTCCCCCGCGAGCTGCTGCGCACCCTGGGCCGGGCCGGTCTGCTCGGCCTGCCCTACCCGGAGGAGTACGGCGGCGCCGCCCAGCCGTACGAGGTCTACCTCCAGGTGCTGGAGATCCTGGCGAGCCGCTGGCTGGCGGTCGCCGAGGCGGTCAGCGTGCACACGCTCTCCTGCCACCCGGTCGCCACGTTCGGCGACGACGCCCAGCGCAAGCTGCTGCCCGACATGATCGGCGGCGAACTGCTCGGCGCGTACTGCCTCTCCGAACCGCAGGGGGGCTCGGACGCCGCCGCGCTGACCACGAAGGCGGTCCGCGACGGCGACGCGTACGTGGTCACCGGCACCAAGGCGTGGATCACCCACGCCCAGGTGGCGGACTTCTACAACGTCTTCTGCCGCACCGGCGTACCCGGTCCCCGGGGCATCTCCTGCCTGCTGCTCGACCGGGCCACTCCCGGTCTCCACCCGCAGGCCGCCGAGCGCACCATGGGACTGCGGTCGTCACCGGTGGCGCAGCTCGTGTTCGACGACGCGCGGGTGCCGGCGGAGCGGCTGATCGGCGGCGAGGGCGCGGGCTTCACCATCGCCATGTCCGCCCTGGACTCCGGCCGCCTCGGCATCGCCGCCTGCGCGGTGGGGTTGGCCCAGGCGGCGCTGGACTACGCGGTCGGCTACGCCCGGGAACGCCGCCAGTTCGGCCGCGCCGTCATCGACTTCCAGGGCCTCGGCTTCACCCTCGCCGACCTGGCCACCCAGATCTCCGCAGCCCGGGCGTTGACGCTCGCCGCCGCCCGACTGCGCGACGCCGGTCGGCCGTACTCGATCGAGGCGGCCAAGGCGAAACTCTTCGCCACCGACATGGCGATGCGGGTGACCACCGACGCGGTGCAGGTGCTCGGCGGTGCCGGGTACGTGGCCGACCACCCGGTGGAGCGCTACATGCGGGAGGCCAAGGTGCTCCAGATCGTCGAGGGCACCAACCAGATCCAGCGTCTGGTGATCTCCCGCGCGCTGGCCAAGGACTGACCGCGCGTCGCGTCCGGTGGGCCTGTCGTCGCGCGGACGGGCCTTTCCCGGTAGGTTGCACGCCGTGGAGGAGATCGACCGGGCCATCGTCGCCGCGCTGACCACGGACGGCCGGCAGTCGTACACGGATCTCGCGGAGAAGGTGGGTCTGTCCGTCTCGGCGGTGCACCAGCGGGTACGCCGGCTGGAACAGCGCGGTGTGGTCAAGGGCTACACCGCGCGGGTCTCGTTCGAGGCGCTCGACCTGCCGTTGACCGCGTTCGTGGCGATCCGGCCGTTCGACCCGTCGCAGCCGGACGACGCCCCGGTGCGGCTCGCTCACCTGCCTGAGATCGACTCGTGCTACTCGGTGGCGGGGGAGGACTTCTATCTGCTGCTGGTGCGGGTGGCCGGTCCGGTCGACCTGGAACGCGTACTCCAGGAGATCCGGACGGCGGCGAACGTCACCACCCGGACGACGGTGGTGCTCTCCACCCCGTACGAGGGGCGCCCGCCGAAGATCAGTGGCGAGCCGTCGAGTCGCCCTCGGCCGCGGGCGGCGGGGGAGGCGGCTGGTTCCACCGGAGGATGACCCGCCGGCCGTGCTCGTGACCGAGCACGCTCATGGTGGCGGTGTCCAGCCGGAGCAGCCCACCGGCCGACGGCGGCAGGCCGATCCACCGGGCGCCCAACACGCGCAGCGAGTGCGCGTGCCCGACGATCGCGACGGAACCCCTCTCCAGCAGCGGATGCACCGTGGCGAGCAGCCGGTCCAGGCGTTCGCCCACCTCGCTCGGTGACTCCCCGCCGGGGCACCCGTCGGTCCACACGTTCCAACTGGACCGTTCGTCGTGGATTTCGGCGGTGGTCCGTCCCTCGTACTCGCCGTAGTTCCACTCGGCCAGGTCGTCGTCGGTGCTGGTGACGGTCAGCCCGGCCAGTTGCGCGGTGAGCAGCGCCCGGCGGCGCGGGCTGCTCAGCACCGCGACGAACCGCCGGCCGGCGAGCGCCGGACCGAGCGCGCGGGCCTGCCGCTCCCCGTCGGGGGTCAGCTCCAGATCCGTGTACGACGTGTGTCGACGGCTCGCGCTCCAGGTGGTCTCGCCATGCCGGACGAGCAGGATCTCGCTCATGTCCTCAGTCAATCAGGATGTGCGGCATGGGTTAGGATGGGGCCATGAATTGCCGCGCCTTCACGATGAAGCCCTGGTTCCGCCGCTGACGGCGGCAGGGTTGACCGGCTTCTTCTAGATCCGCTCTGTGTCGCCGTCCTGGTGTTCCCGCCGGGCGGCCTGATCGCGCTGCCCGGCTCCACGACGAGCCGAAGAGCGCAGAGTGAACAATCTTGAACTGAACCCCACCCAGGAATCGACCCCTGGTCTGCCGGCCGGTGACCGGGCGCATGTCCGGGCCGAGGGCGTACGCGTGGTGCTGGGCGGTCGGGTGGTGCTGTCCGACGTCAGCGTGACCGTCTCCGCCCGTTCGCGGCTTGCCGTGGTCGGCGAGAACGGCCGGGGCAAGACGACCCTGCTCCGGGTGCTGATCGGGGAACTCACCCCGGACCAGGGCACGGTGGAACGAACGGGCACGATCGGCGTGGCCCGACAGGCGCTGGAGGCACGCGGCGGCGAGACGGTCGGCACCCTGGTCGCCGCGGCGATCCGGGAGTCCCAGGAGGCGGTGCGGGCGCTGGACGACGCGGCCACGGGACTGGCCGAGGGCCGCCCCGGCGCCGACACCGCGTACGCCGTCGCGCTGGACGCCGCCACCCGGCTGGACGCCTGGGACGCGGAACGCCGCGTGGACGTGGCACTGGCCGGGCTGGACGCCTGCCCGGACCGGCAGCGCCTGCTGTCGACGCTGTCGGTCGGCCAGCGTTACCGGGTCCGTCTGGCCTGCCTGCTGGGAGCGCGGCATGACCTGCTGATGCTGGACGAGCCGACCAACCATCTCGACGCCGACAGCCTGGCGTTCCTCACCCTGCGACTGCGTCAGCACGCGGGCGGCGTGGTGCTGGTCAGCCACGACCGGGCCCTGCTCGGTGACGTGGCCGAGGAGTTCCTCGACCTCGACCCCAGCGAGGACGGCCGCCCACGGGTCTTCGCCGGTGGGTACGCCGGCTGGCAGGAGGGCCGTCGGCGCGAGCGGGAACGCTGGCTGCACGACTTCGAGGCCCAGCAGGCCGAACACCAGCGGCTGGCCGACGCGGTCAACGAGGCGCGGCAGCGGCTCAGCACCGGTTGGCGGCCGGAGAAGGGCCACGGCAAGCATCAGCGCCAGTCCCGTGCTCCCGGCGTGGTGCAGGCGTTGCGTCGCCGTCAGGAGGACCTCGACGCCCACCGGCTCACCGTGCCCGAGCCGCCGCTGCGTCTGCGCTGGCCCGAGCTGCGGACCCGACCCGGGGTGCCGCTGCTGCGCTGCGACGACGTCACGGTGGTCGGGCGGCTGCACCAGCCGGTCACGCTCACCCTGGACGGTGGGGAGCGGCTGCTGGTGACCGGGCTCAACGGTGCCGGTAAGTCGACCCTGCTCGAGGTGCTGGCCCTGAATCTGGAACCGTCCACCGGCGCCGTCCGGCACCTTGGGCGGGCCCGCATCGCGTACCTGGGGCAGGAGGTGCCGGCCTGGCCGTCGGGCGCGCTCGCCCGCGATCTGTACGAGCAGCACGTGGGCCGGCTCCAGTCCGCAGGGCGGCTCCGTGAAGCCGACCGCCTGCCGCTGGGCGCGACGCACCTGCTGGACCGGGAGGCGCTGCGTACTCCGGTGGGTCGGATGTCGCAGGGGCAGCAGCGGCGGTTGAACCTGGCCCTGCGTCTGGCCGAGCTGCCAGACCTGTTGATCCTCGACGAGCCCACCAACCACCTCTCGGCGCTGCTGGTCGACGAGTTGACCGACGCGTTGCGGGAGACCCCGGCGGCGGTGGTGGTCGCGACCCACGACCGTCAGATGCTCACCGATCTCGCGGACTGGCCGGTCCTGTCGCTGGGAGCCGCCGAGGAGTCGCCCTGAAGTGCGAGCCGGGCACCCGACAGCACGGGTGATGCCGGTCGACCGGTGCCGCTGCGACGCAGCCCTCGGCCGAGGGCTGCGTCGCAGCGATCCGTCCGTTCTGGCCGGGTCGCCAGGTTCCTCAGTGGGCACCCGCCGCCACCGCGACGTCGGGAGCCGCGGTGGCGGGCCGACCGGGCAACCGTGCGCCGACGGCCAGCAGGAGGACGATCGCGACGGCGAGGAACCAGTACACGCCGTGCAGACCGCTGAGCGGATCGCTTGCGGTGTCCAGGACGAATGCCACGACCGCGACGCCGACCGAGCCACCGAACTGGTTGAGCATGTACAGCACCGAACTGCCCTGCGGCACCAGTGGCGGCGGCAACGTACGGTACAGCGCCCCCATGGCGGGTGGGCCGACGAACCCCAGCCCGACACCGATGGCCACCCCGGCCAGGACGATCCAGACCTCGTGCGTACGAATGTCGACCCTGGTCAGCGCGAATGCCGCCAGTGCAGCAAGGAGTCCGCCGGCCAGCACGAGGTTGCGGGAACCGATGCGGTCGCTGACCCGTCCGGCCAGCGGCGCGGCGAGTGCGCCGCCGATACCGAGCGGGGCGACCAGCAACCCGGCCGCGAGCGCGCCGTGCCCGCCCGCCTGCTGGAAGTAGAGCGGGAGGACGACCAGCGACGCGTACATCGTGACGCCGCTCAGCGCCATCACCACGACGCTCACCGCGAACCCACCTCTGGTGAACAAGCGCAGGTCGACGAGAGGGTGATCGCGACGCAGCGCATGGACCACGTAGCCGCCCACCAACAGGACACCGGCGGTCAGCGGCACCAGTGCCGACCAGGTGACGAAGTCGGCGCGGTCGGCTGCCTGGGAGAGTGTCAGGAGCAGACCGGCGAAGCCCGGGCCGAGCAGCATCACGCCGACGACGTCGAGTCGGGTGGTCGTGACCTGCGGTGGGTCGGTGGGCATCACGGCGCGGGCGAGCGCGAGCGCGAGGACGCCGACGGGCACGCTGAGCAGGAACATCCACTGCCAGCCGAGGCCCTGGACCACGATGCCGCCGAGCATCGGGCCGAGCACCGGGCCGAGCGAGAGCACTGCGGCCATCAGGCCCATCACCCGTCCGGCGCGGCGCGGGCCGGCGGCGCGGGCGAGCAGGGTCAGCACGAGCGGGTCGAGGATCCCCGCGCCGACTCCCTGGAGCACCCGGAAGGCGATCAGGCTTCCCGCGTTCCAGGCCAGCCCGCAGCCGAGCGACGCGAGCACGAACAGGCCGAGACCGGTGAGCCACATGCGTCTCCCGCCGAACCGGTCACCGGCCCAAGCGGTCACCGGGATGGTCACCGTGACGGCGAGCAGGAACCCGGTGGACACCCACCCGATCACGCCCAGCGAGGTGTCGAACTCCCTGGCCAGTCGGTCGATTCCGACCGCCACCATGGTGCTGTTGAGGATGCCCAGCGCTCCGCCGAGCAGGATCACTGCGACCAGGCGCCGCTGCGCGGCGTCCAGCCGGTCACCCCCCGTCTTCATACTCATGAGGCTGTTCTACCAGACTCACGGGTCTAGTTCGATAGGCGCGTGGGTATGCTTTCGACGTGGGTGGAGTCGTCGCGGCGCGAGGCCGCATCGACAAGCGGCAGGCGATCCTGGACGCGGCGTTCGTCGTGTTCGCCAGAGAGGGTTACGCCAGGGCCGGGGTGGACGTGATCGCGGCCGAGGCCGGCGTGGCCAAGGCGACGGTCTACAGTCACTTCGGTGACAAGGAGACGCTGCTGCGCGAGGCCATCGCCGCCTCCGCCGATGCGGCCCTGACCCAGAATCTCGCCGTCGTCGACCGGCTGACCGTACGCGGCGACGACCTGCGCGACACTCTGGAGGACGTGGGCTTCCGGCTGCTCCAGTGTTACTGCACCGACCGATCCTGGGCCCTGCGCCGACTGCTCTCCGCCGAGATCAACCAGTTTCCCGACCTGCTCGACATCGTGCACTCCCGGGCGGCGGGCCGGGTCACCGAAGCCCTGGCCGACCGCCTCGCCCGGCTGTCCGTCGCCGGTCACCTGCACACGCCGGATCCCGTACTGGCCGCCGAACAGTTCGTCGCCCTGCTCACGGGCTCGATGGACGCCCGAGCTGGCCTCGGCACCCGGCGGATCCCCCAAGCCGAGCTGCGTGCCGTGTCGTCGGCGGCGGTGGACACCTTCCTCAAGGCGTTCGCGCCGGCCCAGTAGGCCGGGGGAGACCAGCGGCCTGTTTTCCACCCCGGACGGTGCCGCTCGTGCCTGCGTGTCGGCGCCTGCTGTGGCCCCCTACACCTGTCAGGTTCGGGCGCTGTCGAGCTGACGGCATGGACGGATCAGCGATTGGCCCGTTCGTCGGGTCGGATGTCGTGTGCCTCACCGGGCCGGCCTACGCCTGTCGGCTTCAAGCACTGTCGAGCTGACGGTATGAACGGATCGGGCGACCGGCGGCTCCGTCGTGCCGGATGCCGGTGTCTCACCGGGCCGGCCCACTCCTCGGGGTCGGGTGCCGCGCGGTCGAGTTGACGGCACGGACGGATCGGGCGACCGGCGGGTCCGTGTAGGCCCTGCGTCTTGTGTGGTCTTGGCGGCTCGTGCGGGGCCTGCCGGGGGACCGGAGGCGTCCCTGCTGGCGCTTGATGGCGCAGGTCAGCGCATCCGCGCCGGTGCTGCGTCGTCGACTGACGCGGCGAGCATGGGCGGCTTGTCGGTCTCGACCCGGGCCGCGCAGCGGTGCGGGCACCAGGACAGCAGGTCCCGGCGGAGAAGGTCCGGCGACAGCATGGACGGTTCAGCTCGACAGCGGTTCGCACAGCAGGCAGCAAGGCTGCCGAGGTCGGCGCGACCAGCGAAAACAACCACACCTAGCTTCCTAGGATGCCTTAGCGGATGTGCGCGGCACCACCGCTCCGAGAACAGTTTCAGCTCACCGGGTGAGGGGACACGACCGTCAGGAGCGCAGCGGGATCGCTGCGCCGCCGAGGCAGGCAGGGAGGCGACATGAGCTTCACCGACAAGGCGAAGAACAAGGTCGAGGAACTGAGCGGCGCCGCCAAGGAGCGCGTCGGCGACATGACCGACAACGAGCGCATGCGTGCCGAGGGCGCCACCGAGCAGTCCGAGGCCCGCGCCCGCAAGGCCGGTGAGAACGTCAAGGACGCCGGCCGCAACGCCAAGGACGCCTTCACCAAGTGACCGCACGCAGAAGCGGGCCACCGGAATGCTCCGGTGGCCCGCTTCGCGGCGTGGCTGGGGTCGGTGGAGGAGGTACCGACCGGCCAGCGCCGGGTCCGGTCAGTCGTCGCGGTGGGTCTGCCACCACTGCCGGCCGGCCTCCGGCAGGGTGTCGATCGGGTCGTAGTACGCGTACCGCTTGTTGAGCGCCTCCAGGTCGGCGGACTCGATGGAGGTGCGGTAGTTCTTCGTCCAGTAGGAGATGCCGCGTTCGCGGTCGTACTCGGTAATCATGTGCACCCAGCGCTTGCCGACGAAAGGCACGTCGCAGACGATCCGGGGGGTCGCGTAGCCGGGCAGGTAGCCCATGATGTCGTGCTGGAGCTGCTGGGCGTGCCAGACCGGGACCCGCCAGTGCTCGGCATTGGGGATCATGTCGCACATGTAGAAGTAGTACGGCAGGATGCCCGCCTCGCCCTGGAGGGCGAAGCAGAGGTCGAGCAGGTCGGTGGTGCTGGCGTTGACGCCGCGCATCAGCACGCCCTGGTTGCGCACGTCGCGTACGCCGACGTCGAGGGCGGTCTGGGTGGCCTTGGCGACCAGCGGGGTGAGCGACTGGGCGTGGTTGACGTGGGTGTGGATGGCCAGGTTGACGCCCCGTCGGGCGGCGGTGCGGGCGACCCGCTCCAGCCCCTCCACGACGTCGGGCTGCAACCAGTGCTGGGGCAGGCCCATGAGTGCCTTGGTGGCGAGCCGGATGTCGCGGATGGTCTCGATCTCCAGCAGGCGCATCAGGTACGACTCGAGGTTGCGCCACGGGACGTTGGCCACGTCGCCGCCGGAGACCACCACGTCGCGTACGCCGGGGTGGGCCTTGAGGTAGGTGATGTGGGCGTCGTACCGGTCGACGGGCTTGAGGGTGAGTTTGAGCTTGTCGACGGCGGGGGTGGAGTTGCCGACCAGGTCCATGCGGGTGCAGTGCCCGCAGTACTGGGGGCAGGTGGAGAGCAGTTCGGCGAGGACCTTGGTGGGATAGCGGTGGGTGAGGCCCTCGGCGACCCACATGTCGTGTTCGTGCAGTGAGTCGCGGGTGGCGTACGGGTGGGAGGGCCAGTCGGTACGGCGGTCCGAGGCGACGGGGATCATGTATCGCCGGATCGGGTCGGCCAGCAGCGTCTCGGTGGTGGGTGGGGCGTCCGGCACCATGGTGTTGATCATTTGGGGTGGTACGAGCATGGACATGGTGGCCAGGGCGCGTTGGTCGGCTTCGAGGTCGGCGTAGAAGTGCTCGTCGACGGTGTCGCCGAGCAGGGTGCGGAGTTGCTTGATGTTCTTGACGCAGTTGACGCGCTGCCACTGGGCGCTTTCCCACTGGTCGCGGGTGACGTGACGCCAGCCGGGGAAGCGGGTCCAGTCGGGTTCGACGAGGCGGTGGCGGCGGTATTCGTACGGTTGGCCGGTCAGTGCGGTGGTGGGGGCCGGCTCGGGTGTTGCCGGGGTGGTGTGCACCGGCGGTTGGGTCTGGGTCACGGCCCCTCCTGCGGGTGTGTCGGTGGTCGTCCGACCTGGGTGTCGGTCGGTCCGGGTTCGTCAGCGAACCGAAGGTTACTGGAAAATATTCGGTACAGGAATTATTCTGCCGGAAGTTTTCCCGTCATGCGAGTTGATGTCGGGGCTTCGGGCGGTCGGACAGGGAGGTTGGCGTGACGTCACCAGTAGGTCTGCACCGGGTCGTGGAACCGGCGGGGGTGCTGCCGCAGGCGGCCTGGCGGTTGGACGCGCGGTCGGAGATCGGCCCGAACGAGGTGCGGATCTCGGTCGAGCGGCTGAACCTGGACGCGGCGAGTTTCCGCCAGCTGCGGGACAAGCACGGTGGTGACGGGGACGCGGTACGCGCCGAGGTGCTGGACATCATCGCGACGCGGGGCAAGATGCAGAACCCGGTGACCGGGTCGGGCGGGATGCTGATCGGCACGGTGGCGGAGGCGGGTCGGCGGTCGCCGTTGGGGCTCAAGGCCGGCGAGCGGGTGGCGACGCTGGTGTCGTTGACGCTGACGCCGCTGGTGATCACCGACGGGTTGGCGCGGTGGGACGGGCTCAGCGAGCAGGTGCCGTGCGAGGGGTGGGCGATCCTGTTCGCCCGGTCGATCGCGGCGGTGCTGCCGGAGGACCTTGATCCGCAGTTGTCGTTGGCGGTGTTGGACGTGTGTGGGGCGCCGGCGTTGACCGAGCGGGTGGTGCGGCGGTACGTGGCGGAGCGGCCGGCGGGCTTCGGGCCGGTCGCCGTGGCGGTGGTCGGTGGTGCGGGCAAGAGCGGTTCGTTGTCGTTGGCGGCGGCGCGGCGGGCGGGTGCGGGTCGTACGGTCGGGGTGGTGCCGGTGGCCGCGGAGCGCGACGCGTTGGTCGCGGCGGGCCTGGCCGACGAAGTGGTGGTGGCCGACGCGCGGGATCCGGTGGGGTTGTCGGTGGCGGTGACGTCGGCGTTGGGGGTGCCGGCGGACGTGACGGTGGTCTGCGTGGACGTACCGGGGTGTGAGCACGGTGCGGTGTTGGCGACCGCGGACGGCGGCACGGTGGTGTTCTTCTCAATGGCGACGAGTTTCGCGGCGGCGGCGTTGGGCGCGGAGGGTCTGGCGGCGGACGTGACGATGCTGGTGGGTAACGGGTACGTGCCGGGGCACGCGGAGTTGGCGTTGGAGCTGCTGCGTGACGTGCCGGGGGTGCGTGGGCTCTTCGAGGCCCGGCTGGCGGCAGACTGAGGCCATGACGAAGAACCCCTCGACGTTGTATCGGGCCGGCGTGTTGCACTGCCCGGCGGATCCGTCCGCGACGGCCCTGTTGGTGCGGGACGGGCGGATCGTCTGGTTGGGGGCCGGGGCGGACGCGCCGGCCGCGGACCGGGTGGTGGATCTGGATGGGGCGTTGGTGACACCGGCGTTCGTGGACGCGCACGTGCATGTGAGTGACACCGGGTTGGCGTTGTCGGGGCTGGATCTGTCCGGGGTGCGCTCGGCGGAGGAGTTGCTGGCGGCGGTGGCGGCGTTCGCGGCGGGGTTGCCGGAGGACGCGGTGGTGTTGGGGCACGGGTGGGACGAGTCGACGTGGTCGGTGCCGGTGCCGCCGGGGGCGGCAGAGGTGGGTCGGGCGGCCGGTGGGCGGCGGGTGTACCTGTCGCAGGCGTCGATCCATTCGGCGCTGGTGTCGTCGGCGTTGTTGGCGGCGTGTCCGGAGGCGGTGACGGCGCCGGGGTACGACGCGTCGGGGTGGTTGCGGCGGGACGCGCATCACGTGGTGCGGGCGGTGGCGCGGGCGTCGGTGTCGCGGGCGCAGCGGGTGGCGGCGCAGCGGGTGGCGTTGCGGCATGCGGCGTCGTTGGGGATCGCGGCGGTGCACGAGTGCGGTGGGCCGGAGATCTCGGACGAGGAGGACTTCACTGGCCTGTTGTCGCTGTCGGGCGCGGGGGTGCCGGAGGTGTACGGGTACTGGGGCGAGTTGGGTGGTGCGGCGCGGGCGCGGGAGTTGGGTGCGGTGGGCGCGGGTGGGGATCTGTTCGCGGACGGGGCGTTGGGGTCGCGGACGGCGCACGTGTCGGCGGCGTACGTGGACGGGCAGGGGTGTGGTCACGGGTATCTGACGGCGGAGCAGGTTCGTGATCATTTGTTGGACTGTGCGGCGCACGGGATGCAGGGCGGGTTCCACGCGATCGGGGATGCGGCGATCTCGACGGTGTTGGCGGGGTTCGCGGGGGCGGCGGAGAAGTTGGGGACGGAGCGGGTGCGTGCGGCGCGGCATCGGATCGAGCACGCGGAGATCGTGGATCGGCGGTTGATCGCACGGTTCGTGGAGTTCGGGGTGGTGGCGTCGATGCAGCCGGCGTTCGACCGGTTGTGGGGTGGCGCGGGTCGGATGTACGAGGCGCGGTTGGGGTTGGTGCGGTCGTTGGCGTCGAATCCGATGGGGGCGATGCACGGGGTGGGGGTGGCGTTGGCGTTCGGGTCGGATTCGCCGGTGACGCCGTTGGATCCGTGGGGGTCGGTGCGGGCGGCGGTGGCGCATCACAACCCGGTGCAGCGGATGAGTGTGCGGGCGGCGTTCGCGGCGCATACGCGGGGTGGTTGGCGGGCGGTGCATCGGGACAGTGAGGGGGTGTTGGCGTTGGGGGCGCCGGCGACGTTCGCGGTGTGGTCGTCGCCGGCGGGGGTGCAGCGGGGGTTGCCGGTGTTGGAGGCCGAGGATCCGCAGGTGCGGGGGGTGCAGGATCCGACGCCGTTGCCGGTGTGTCGGGTGACGGTGTTGCGCGGTGAGGTGATTTACGAGGAAGGGGCGTCGTGACGCAGGTGAGTGGTTTCTCGGGCGGGAAGCTGGATCTGGATCCGGTGGTGGTGGCGCGGGCGCGGGAGTTGGCGCGGCGGGTCGGGCAGCCGGTGGTGGAGTTGGCGCGGGGGCACACCACGGTGTCGGTGGAGCGTGCGGTGTTGCGGTTGGCCGGGGTGGCGGGTGCGGATCCGGACGGTATTCCGTGGGTGAACCGGTTGGTGGACGCGGTGGTGGCGGATGTGGGGTTGGGGCACGGGGTGGCGGTGCCGGTGTTCGAGGCGTTGGCGCGGGAGCAGGTCTCGGATGTGACGTTGTTGGCGCAGCAGGCGGCGGCGGGTGCGGTGCGGTTCGTGGTGCCGTCGGGGAGGTCGGCGTCGGTGGCGCGGCGGTCGGCGCGGCGGGCGGTGGCGGCGGGGGTGCGGCGCATCGATCGGCGGCGGGCGGAACGGGATCGGTTGGTGCGGCGGTTCGGGGATCCGGTGCGGCGGCCGTGGGTGTATCTGATCGTGGCGACGGGGGACATCTACGAGGACATTCCGCAGGCGCAGGCGGCGGCGCGGGCGGGTGCGGATGTGATCGCGGTGATCCGGTCGACGGGTCAGTCGTTGTTGGACTACGTGCCGGAGGGGGCGACTCGGGAGGGGTTCGCGGGGACGTACGCGACGCAGGAGAACTTCCGGTTGATGCGGGCGGCGTTGGACGAGTCGTCGCGGGAGTTGGGTCGGTATGTGCGGTTGACGAATTACGCGTCGGGGTTGTGCATGCCGGAGATGGCGACGCTTGCGGGTCTGGAGCGTCTGGACATGATGCTCAACGATTCGATGTACGGGATTCTGTTCCGGGACATCAATCCGATCCGGACGTTCGTGGACCAGCGGTTCTCGCGGCAGGTGCACGCGCGGGCGGGGATCATCATCAACACCGGTGAGGACAACTACCTGACCACGGCGGATGCGGTGGACGAGGCGCACACGGTGACGGTGTCGCAGTTGCTGAACGAGTACTTCGCGCACGAGGCGGGGTTGGCGGACTGGCAGTTGGGGCTGGGGCACGCGTTCGAGATCAGTCCGGATGTGCCGGAGTCGTTCCGGTTGGAGTTGGCGCACGCGTTGTTGGCGCGGGAGTTGTTCCCGGATGCGCCGTTGAAGTGGATGCCGCCGACGAAGCACATGACCGGTGACGTGTTCCGGGGCAATCTGCTGGACGGGTTCTTCAATCTGGTGGGCGCTATGACGGGGCAGGGGATCCTGCTGGTGGGGATGATGACGGAGGCGGTGGTGACGCCGTGGTTGTCGGACCGGGACATCGCTCTGCAGAACGTGCGGTACGTGTTGGGTGCCGCCGGTGGGTTGCACGAGGACTTCGTGCCGGCGCCGGGTGGGTTCATTCAGCAGCGGGCGCACCACGTGCTGGGTGAGGCGGTGGAGTTGTTGGAGCGCATCGGTGAGCGGTCGTTGTTGTCGGCGATCGCCGAGGGCACGTTCGGGATCATGAAGCGGCCGGCGGATCGGGGCAAGGGGTTGGACGGGGTGGCGGCGCACGAGGCCGACTACTACAACCCGGCGACGGAGATCCTGGAGGCGGTGGCGTGAGCGCGGCGCAGGGTCCGGTGGTGCGGCCGTACGGGGACACCACGGGTGACGGCATGGTGCAGGTGTCGTTCACGTTGCCGGTGCCGCACGACAAGCGGGCCGAGGGTGCGGCGGTCCAGTTGGCGAACCGGATGGGGATGGATCCGGCGTTATTGGTGCACGCGAAGCAGATGGGTGATGGGTTCACGTTCTTCGTGGTGTATGGGCGGGTGAACCATCTGGTGGACCTGTCGGCGGTGCAGGTGGTGGAGCGGGACTTCCCGCTGTTGTCGGCCAAGGAGGTCAACGCGGTGGTGAAGCGGCGGTTGCGGCGGAAGTTGTCGGTGGTGGGGGCGTGTATCGGCACGGACGCGCACACGGTGGGCATCGACGCGATCCTGAACGTGAAGGGGATCGCGGGGGAGAAGGGCCTGGAGTACTACCGGGAGTTGTCGGTGACGAACCTGGGTGCGCAGGTGAGTGTGCCGGAGTTGGTGGAGGCGGCGCGGGCGGCGCGGGCGGATGCGGTGTTGGTGTCGCAGGTGGTGACGCAGCGGGACGCGCATCTGCACAACACGCGGGAGATGTCGGCGGCGTTCCGGGAGGCGATGCCGGCGGGGCGGCGTCCGTTGCTGATCGTGGGTGGGCCGCGGTTCGACGAGTCGCAGGCCGCCGAGTTGGGGGTGGATCGGATCTTCGGTCGGGGCACCACGCCGGGTGAGGTGGCGTCGTTTCTGGTGCACGCGTTGGTGACGGGTCGGAAGGTGGGGGCGGCATGACGGATCCTCGGGTGGGGTTGACGGTGACGCATCGGCGGTATGTGCCGTACGCGCATGCGCATTACGCGGGGAACCTGGTCGACGGGGCGTACGCGTTGGGGTTGTTCGGTGACGTGGCCACGGAGGTGTGTATCCGCACGGACGGCGACGAGGGGTTGTTCGCGTCGTACTCGGATGTGCAGTTCCGGGCGCCGATGAAGGCCGGTGACGTGCTGGAGGTGGTGGCGACGGTGACGCGGGTGGGTACCCGGAGCCGCACGTTGGACTTCGAGGCGCGGGTGGTGTGTCGGGGGCGGCCGGATCGGGGTGAGTCGGCGGCGGAGGTGTTGGAGGTGCCGGTGGTGGCGGTGTCGGCGACCGGCACGGTGGTCGTGCCCGCGTCGGTATGAGTGTCGCGGTCTGCGCCGACGTCGGGTCGACGTTCACGAAGGTGGCGGTGGTCGACCTGGCCGGCGGCGGGTTGGTCGCGGCGGCGGCGGTGCCGACGACGGTGGGTACGGACGTGTTGCACGGCCTGGACGCGGCGGTGGCGGCGGCCGGGCTGGGTGCGCGGGAGGTGCCGTGGTTCGTGTGTTCGTCGGCCGGTGGTGGGCTGCGGTTGGCGGTGGTGGGGTACGAGCCGTTGGTGACCGCGCAGGCGGGCCGGCGGGTGGGGTTGTCGGCGGGGGCCGACGTGGTGCACGTGGCCGCCGGCCGGTTGGGGCGGGCGGAGCTGGCCGGGTTGCGGGCGGCGCGGCCGGACGTGGTGTTGCTGGTGGGTGGCACCGACGGTGGGGATGCCGAGACGCTGACCCACAACGCGACGCGGTTGGCGCGGGCACGGTGGCGGGTGCCGGTGGTGTTGGCCGGCAACGTCGACGTGCGCGAGGAGTTGGCGGCGGTGTTGGCCGGTGCGGGGGTGCCGGTGACGGTGGCCGACAACGTGTTGCCGCGGATCGGGGTGTTGTCGCCGGTGTCGGCGCGGTCGGCGATCCGGCAGGTGTTCCTGCGGCACGTGATCGGCGGTAAGCGGTTGTCGCGGGGGTCGCGGTTCGCGCGGCTGGTGCGGGCGGCGACGCCGGATGCGGTGCTGACCGGGGTGGAGGTGTTGGCGGAGGCGGCCGGTGGTGATCTGGTGGTGGTGGACGTGGGGGGTGCCACCACGGACGTGTATTCGGTGTTGACTCCGGATGAGCGGGCCGACGGCCCGGGTCGGGAGGTGGCCGGGGCGTTGTGGCGGGCGCGGACGGTGGAGGGGGATCTGGGGATGCGGTGGAGCGCGCCGGGGGTGGTGCGGGCCGCCGTGGAGGAGCGGCTGGTGGCCGACGGCGAGCGGGACGCGTTGGTGGCTGCGGCGGCGGTGCGGGCCGTCGATCCGGGTTTCCTGCCGGTGGACGCGGCGGGGCGGATGTGGGATGGCCGGTTGGCGGCGTTGGCGGCGACGGTGGCGGTGCGGCGGCACGCCCGGGGTGTGGGGACCGGTGAGCGGGCCGGTCGGGATCTGCGGGACGTGCGGCTGCTGGTGGGTTCGGGTGGGGTGTTGCGGCATGCCCGCGACGGTGAGGTGACGCCGGTGTGGCAGGCGGTGTTGGGTGATCACGCGGGTGGGTGGGCGGTGCCGAGGGCGGCGCGGGCGGTGGTGGACTCGGACTACGTGTTGGCGGCGGCGGGGTTGTTGGCGGCGGAGCATCCGGGGGCGGCGCGGGCCCTGGTGGGGCCGCTGACGTCGGTGTGACCGGTGTCGGGTCGGTTTCGGACGGTGACGGTGAGCGCGACACGCCGTGCCGGTGTGGCGACTCGTCGGGGGTGGGTTGACAAGGCCGGGGGTGAGCCACGTACCGTCTTTGAGTCCTACCACGGGAAGCGGCTGTTGTTCGCTTCGTCCCTTCGTCCGCTGGCCGAGCGACGGTTGTCGCGGCGGCCAGGTCCAGCGGGCGGGGGTCGGCGGGGCGGCGCGAACCGGCCGCGGTTACCGGTGTACGGGCAGGGTGGGGTGCACGGCCAGTAGACAACGGCCCGACGGGGACAGCCAGTCACCGTCCGGTCGGTCCGAAGGTCGGGGTGCCTCATTCCCGCCGCACCGGCTGGGAAGGGCCTGGGAGCATCGGGGCGCGGCGTATGCCGCGCCCCGATTTCGTGTGGTCAGTCGGCGGCGGGTCGGGCCCGCACGTGCAGCCGTTCGCCCTGGGGGCCGTAGAGGTTGAGGACTTCGGCGGGGGTCGGGTCGGGGTTGGCGACGGAGTGCGGCACCCGGGTGTCGAACTCGGCGACCTCTCCGGGGTGCAGGATCAGGTCGTGCTCGCCCAGGCGCAGCCGGATGCGGCCGGAGAGCACGTACAGCCATTCGTAGCCCTCGTGGGACGCCGGTTGCGGGTCGGTGGGGGTGTGGGGCGGCAGGATCTGCTTGAACGCCTGGACGCCGCCGGGGCGGCGGGTCAGCGGCAGGAACGTCATGCCGTGGCGGACGATCGGCTGGGGGCGGACGCGGGGGTCGCCGACGGCGGGTGCGCCGACGAGTTCGTCCAGGGGCACCTGGTGGGCGCGGGCCAGTGGCAGGAGCAGTTCCAGGGTGGGGCGGCGGTGGCCGGATTCGAGTCGGGACAGGGTGCTGACGGAGATGCCGGTGGTGTCGGCGAGTTCGCTCAGGGTGGTGCCGCGTCGTTTGCGGAGGGCCCGGAGCCGGGGGCCGACCTCCGCGAGCACCGCCGCCTCGTCGTTTGCCATAACGGCAACATTACTTGTCGTTTCGGCGGGTGGGGTGCAGCGTGGGTGCCGCAGAAGGTCACGAGGGGGGTACGCATGGACGACGGATACGACGTGGTGGTGGTCGGCGGCGGCGCGGCCGGGCTGGCCGGGGCGCTGGCCCTGGCGCGGGCGCGCCGCTCGGTGCTGGTGGTGGACGCCGGAGCGCCCCGCAACGCCCCCGCCGACCGGGTGCACAACTATCTGGGTCGGGAGGGTACGCCGCCGGCGGAGTTGACGGCGACCGGCCGCGCCGAGGTCACCGGGCACGGCGGGCACGTCGTGGACGGGCGGGTCGAGGCGGTGACCCGCGATGGGGACGACTTCGTGGTGGCCGTCGACGGCGACCGGCGGGTCCGGGCGCGGCGGCTGCTGGTGACCACCGGCCTGGTCGACGAGTTGCCGGCGGTGCCGGGGTTGGCGCAGCGGTGGGGTCGGGACGTGCTGCACTGCCCGTACTGCCACGGGTGGGAGGTGCGGGACCGGCGCATCGGGGTGCTGGCGACCGGGCCGCTGGCGGTGCACCAGGCGCTGCTGTGGCGGCAGTGGAGCCCGGACGTGCTGTTGCTGGCGCACCAGGGACCGACGCCGGACGCCGAGCAGGCCGAGCGGTTGGCCGCCCGCGACGTCGGTGTGGTGCCGGGTGAGGTGACGGGCGTGACGGTGGCCGAGGACCGGCTCACCGGCGTACGGCTGGCCTCCGGGGAGGTCGTGGCGTTGGACGCGTTGGTGGTGGCGACGGGGATGACCGCCCGGTCGGCGCTGCTGACCTCGCTCGGGCTGGTCCCGGAGGACGTGGAGATGTCCGGGCACGTGATCGGCCGGCGCATCGCGGCCGACGCGACCGGCGCCACCGCCGTTCCGGGGGTGTGGGTGGCCGGCAACGTCACCGACGTGTCCGCGCAGGTGATCCGGGCCGCCGGGGCGGGCCTGACGGCCGGGGCGGCGATCAACGCCGACCTGGTCGAGGAGGACACCCGGCGCGCGGTGGACGCACGTCGCCGGCAGCGGGAGGAGATGTTCACCGAGGCGGCCTGGGAGGAGCGGTACCGGTCCCGGACGTCGATGTGGAGCGGCCGACCCAACCCGCAGCTCGTTGCCGAGGTGGCGGGCACGACGCCGGGCCGGGCGTTGGACGTGGGCAGCGGCGAGGGCGCCGACGCGGTGTGGCTGGCCGAGCAGGGCTGGCAGGTCACCGGCGTGGACATCTCCGCCACCGCCCTCGAGCGGGCCGCCGGGCACGCCCGCGACGCCGGTGCGCGGATCGCCGCGCGCATCGAGTTCACGCACGCGGACCTGTTGAGCTGGTCGCCGCCGCCGGGCGCGTACGACCTGGTGTCGGCGCAGTTCATGCAGCTTCCGCCGGAACCTCGGCGGGAGATGTTCGCGCGGCTGGCCGAGGCGGTGGCCCCGGGCGGGCGGCTGCTGATCGTCGGACACGATCCGGGTGACACGCACGTCGGCGGTCACCGCGCCCGCTACCCGGAGATGATGTTCACCGCCGAGCAGGTCGCCGCGGACCTGGACCCGCGGCGGTTCGAGGTGCTGGTGACGCAGAGCCGCCCCCGGTCGGCGGTGCACGATGGCCGGGACGTGGTCATCCACGACGCGGTGCTGGTGGCCCGCCGCCGCTGAGGCACCCCGACGCGAAACGGACACGCGACGCGGTCAGCGGCCGGGCGGGAGGATCGCCCGAGGCCGGTGACCGCGTCGGCGTCGGGGGCCGCCGGGCGGGTAGCCTTCGGCGCGTGACCCCGCCTGACGCCCCCGTGACGACCACGGACCGCGCCGACGCGCCCGCCGACGTCCGCCGGCCCGACGGTACGCCCCGGCCACTGCCTCTGCCGGTGGCGGTGGTGATGGCGGTGGCCGCCGGGTTGGCGCTGCTGGTGGCGTTCCCGCCGTACGGGTGGTGGCCGCTGGCGCCGGTCGGGGTGGCGCTGCTGGCCGCCGCGACGCACCGGCGGCGACTGCGGGCCGGCGCGGGTCTGGGTTTCCTGACCGGGCTGGCGCTGTTCGCGCCGCTGCTGTCCTGGACGAACCTGCACACCGGCTACCTGCCGTGGGTGCTGCTGTCGCTGTTGCAGGCCGGCTACCTGGCGCTGCTGGGTCTGGGCACCGCGTGGGTGTCGCCGCTGGCCGACCGGTACCCGGCGGTCTGGCCGGCGCTGACCGGTGTGCTGTGGGTGGGGCAGGAGGCGCTGCGGGACCGCACCCCGTTCGGGGGGTTCCCGTGGGGGCGGCTGGCGTTCGGCCAGGACGGCTCCCCGCTGCTGGGGGTGGCCGCCGTCGGCGGTGCCCCGCTGGTGACGTTCGCCGTCGCCACGGCCGGTGGGCTGCTGGTGGCCGGCGTGTGGTGGACGGTGCGGGCCCGGCGGGACGCCACCGGCGGCGGTCGGTGGCGTCCCGCCGCCGGATGCGCGGCGGCGCTGGTGCTGCTGTTCGGTGGGGGGCTGCTGGTGCCGGTGAGTACGGTGGCCACCGGTGACACGGTGACCGTGGCGATCGTGCAGGGCAACGTGCCGCGTCTCGGGTTGGACTTCAACGCCCAACGGCAGGCGGTGCTGAACAACCACGTGAACGCCACCATCGCCCTCGCCGGTGAGGTGGCCGCCGGCACCCGGGCCCGACCGGACCTGGTGGTGTGGCCGGAGAACTCCAGCGACATCGACCCGCTGCGCAACCAGTCGGCCAACATCCGCATCTCCGAGGCCGCCGACGCGATCGGCGTACCGATCCTGGTCGGTGCGGTGCTGACCGGCCCCGAGCAGGGGCAGGTGCGCAACGCGGGGCTGCTGTGGCGTCCAGGCAGCGGCCCCGACCTGGAGCAGCTCTACATCAAGCGGCATCCGGTGCCGTTCGCCGAGTACGTGCCGCTGCGCCGGATCGCCCGGATGGTCAGCGACCAGGTCGACCGGGTCCGCGCCGACTTCGTGGCCGGCACCGCACCGGGGGTGGTGCGAACTCCGGCGGCGGTGCTCGGCGACGTGATCTGCTTCGAGGTGGCCTACGACGGACTGGTGCGCGACACCGTGATCGGTGGGGCGCAACTGCTGGTCGTGCAGACCAACAACGCCACCTTCGACGAGGCCGAGGCCCGCCAGCAGTTGGCGATGGTCCGGTTGCGGGCGATCGAGCACGGTCGGCCCGCGTTGATGGCCTCCACGGTCGGAGTGTCCGGGTTCGTCTCCCCGGACGGGCGGGTAAGCGACGCCACCGGGTTCAACACCCAGGCGGTCGTGGTGCGTGAGCTGCGGCTGACCGAGGGGCGCACCCTCGCCACCCGGGTCGGGGTGCTGCCCGAGGTGGTGCTGGCCGGGCTGGCCGTGGCCGCGTTGGTCGGGGCGGCCCTGGTGCGGCGACGGTGGGGCGGCCGAGCCGGATGACCGGCGGCTGCCCGGAGAGGGGCAGCGGTGATGCGCAGGACCGACATCCGCCCGGCGGCGACCGGGGTGCCCGGCGTGGGTCGGGTGCTGGTGGTGATCCCGACCTACAACGAGGCTGACAACGTCGGCGCGATCGTGCGGCGGGTCCGTGGGGCCGCACCGCAGGTGGAGATCCTCGTCGCCGACGACAACAGCCCCGACGGCACCGGCCGCATCGCCGACGGTCTGGCCCGCGGCGACGCGCACGTGCACGTGCTGCACCGGGAGGGCAAGCAGGGCCTCGGTGCGGCGTACCTGGCCGGTTTCGCGTGGGCGCGCCAGCGCGGCTACGACGCGGTGGTGGAGATGGACGCCGACGGCTCGCACGCCCCGGAGGACCTGCCGGCGCTGCTGGCCGCCGCCCGCCACGCCGACGTGGTGATCGGGTCGCGGTGGACCCGGGGTGCCCGGGTGCTGAACTGGCCGCTGCGGCGGCTGCTGCTGTCGCGGTGCGGCAACCTGTACGCGCGGCTGGCGCTGGGCATGCCGGTGGCCGACGCGACCGGCGGCTACCGGGTGTACCGGGCGGGTGTCCTCGACGCCCTGGACCTGGAGTCGGTGTGCTCGCAGGGGTACTCGTTCCAGGTGGAGCTGTCCCGGTTGGCGCACCGCGCCGGGGCGCGCATCGTCGAGGTGCCGATCACGTTCGCCGAGCGGGAACGCGGCGACAGCAAGATGAGTCCGCTGATCGTGGCCGAGGCGCTGTGGCGCATCACCGGCTGGGCGGTACGCGACCGGCGTAGCGCGGTGCGGCAGGGTTGGCAGGCGGCGACGGTGGGGCGGGCCCGCTGGCCATGAGCCGGAGCGTGTCATGCTTGACGGACGGGACGGCTGCGCCCCGCCGGGCGCGCCGTCCGATGACGAGCGCCGTGAGGCGGATGGGGTGAGATGCGCCGGACAGTGAAGTTCGTACCGTTGGCCCTGCTGCTGTCCCTGGCAGTGGAACTGGCCGTGTTCGTGGTGGTGGGCCGGGCGATCGGCTTCGGCGCGGCGACGCTGCTGGTGTTCGCGGCCTCGCTGCTGGGACTGGTCCTGCTACGTCGCGAGGGGATCCGGGCCTGGCGGGGCTTCCGGGACGCGGCGCAGTCCGGACGGCCGCCCGGCGGTCAGGTCACCGACGGGCTGATCGGGCTGCTCGGCGCGCTGCTGCTGGCCACCCCGGGGCTGGTCAGCGGCGCGGTGGGGTTGGTGCTGCTGGTGCCGCCGGTGCGCCGGATCGCCCGTGGCGGCATCCAGCGTTCCGCCGAGCGGCGGGTGTCGTCGATGACCGCCGGTGACCTGTTCGGGCCGCGCCGGGTGCACGTGTACCGGGGTGCGCCGCAGCAGCCGGCCGGCGAGCAGCCCGCCCCCGCGCCGCAGACTCCGCCGCACACCGCGCCTCAGCAGCAGCCGGTGACGCCGGTGGTCGACGACGGCCGCGCCATCGAAGGTGAGATCGTCGAGCCGCGCTGAGCGCGACCCGTCGCACGCACGACGGCGCCCCGGGAGATCATCTCCCGGGGCACCGTCGGTGGTGACTGCTCAGGCGCGACCGCGGCGGGTCCGGACCTCCTGGAGCCGCTCGGCGAGGATGTCCTCCAGCTCGGCGATCGAGCGCCGCTCCAGCAGCATGTCCCAGTGCGTACGCGGCGGCTTCGCCTTCTTCTGCTCCGGCTCGCTGCCGTCGACCAGCCGGGCCACGCTGCCGTCGAACTTGCACTCCCAGGTGGTGGGCACCTCGGCGTCGACGGCGAACGGCACCTCGAACTGGTGACCCTTGGCGCACAGGTACTCGCGGGTCTGCCGCGGCGCGAGCTCCGTGTTGCGATCGGATTCGTAGCTGACCGCGCCCAGTCGGCTACCGCGCAGCATGCGCTCGCCCATGATCGACTTCCCCTCTGTGGTGGTGCTGGTCCTATCGGTGTAACGGTCCGCCGGCACCGCGCCATTCCCCGTGGCCGTGTCTCGGCGTCCCGCAGCACGGCGGGTACGGGTCAAGGGTAGCGGGCCGCAGCGCGTACCCGGTCGGGTCCGCCCGCCGGGTCGTCTCGGCGGACCGTCGCCGCCAGCGGAAATCGTAGCCGTCGCGCGCACCCGGGCGGGCCCGGTGGGCGGCGGCGCGCCGTGATCAACCGGCCCGGGGCGTCGGCGGCAGGGGCAGCGGCAGCCCGGGCAGGCCGTCGATGCTGGTGGCGACGTCGTCCTTGCCGGCGAAGTAGGCGTCCAGCGACGCGTCGTCCTCCCGGGCGAACCGGCGGCCGTGCAGGTCCCGGTCGGCGTCGTAGGTCATCAGCGGCACCGCGAACCCGCAGGTGTCGCGGATCAGCCCGGCGTGCACCACGATGATCGCCCGCAGCCCGTGGTCGGCGCTGTCGATGTCCGGGAAGCGGGCCAGCAGCCCCGGGAAGCGGGGGTCGTCGCGGAACACCGGCTCGCCCCGCCCGTGCACCCGCACGATCGTCGGCGGACCGGAGAAGGCGCACCACATCAGCGTGATCCGGCCGTTCTCCCGCAGGTGGGCGATGGTCTCGGCGTTGCTGCCGGCGAAGTCGAGGTAGGCCACCGTCTGCTCGTCGAGCACCGCCAGGCACCCCCGCAGGCCCTTCGGCGACAGGTTGACCGTGCCGTCGCCGGCCAGCGGCGCGGTCGCGGTGAAGAACATCGGCTGGGCCTCGATGAAGTCCCGCAGCCGACCCTCGATGCGCGCGTAGGTCTTCCCCATCCGCCCATCATCGGCGAGCCCCCACCCACCCCGCCGCCCCGTTCCCAACCCTCGACACCCCTCCGACGCGCGACAGCACGAACGGTTCAGCTCGACAGCCCCCGCCCCCAGAAGCCCCGCCCCCAACCGAGCCCCGCGCCGACCCCCCACCGAGCCCGGACCCGGGACCGGTGCGTTGATCAAGAAGTTTGCGCGCGAATGGTGGCCAGGTCACGCCGAAACCTCTTGATCAACAAGGGTGTGCGGGCGTCGAGGTCGTTCGGCGAGCGCAGGAGGTCGGGGGGAGACAGGTGGCAGGGGGCGGGAGGTCGGGGCGGGGCGGGGGTCAGGAGGGGGCGCGGCGGGTCAGGGCGGTGGCCAGGTCCGCCACCTGGGCGGCCAACTGGGCCACCCGCTGCCGGGCGTCGTCCCGGTCGGCCTCGGTGGCGCGCAGGCGTACCGTCACGTCGTCGAGTCCCCGCTCGGCGGTGCTCGCGGCGGCGCGGGCGGCGGCCAGGTCGGCGCGCAGCGTGCTGACGTCGGCGAGCGCGGCGGCCAGGTCCCCGGCGGACTGCCGGGCCACCGCCTGGGCCCGGTCCCGGTCGGCGGCGGCCTGGGTGCGGGTCCGCTCGATCTCGGCCTGCACCGCCGCCACCTCCGCCTGGGCCGCTGCCACCTCCGCCTGGGCCGCCGCCACCTGGGCCCGGTCCCGGTCGGCGCTCGCGCGGGCCTGTGCCGCCTCGGCCCGGGCCTGGTCGGCGTCGGCGCGGGCCTGGACGAGGTGGGTCTGGGCCTGGTCGGCGGCGAGCCGCGCCCGGTCGGCGGCGGTCCGCAGCCGATCGGCCTCGGCGCTGGCCTCGCCGAGGGCGCGGGCGGCGCGCTCGGCGTCGGCGCGGGCGGTGTCCCGCTCGGCGGTGAGGTCGGTGACCCGGCGGTGGGCGGTGTCCGCCTCGGCCCGCAGGGTGACCGCCTGCGCGCGGGCGGCGTCCCGGTCCGCCTCGGCCTGCGCCCGCAGCGCCTCGGCGGCCACCGCCGCGCGCCGTGCCTCGTCGCGCGCCGTCTCGGCGGATTCGGCCCGCTGGTCGGCGGCGGTGGCCCGGGCGGCGGACTCGGTGGCCTCGGCGCGAGCGGTCTCCCGGTCGGCGGCGGCGGACTCGGCCGCCCGGCGGTCCCGTTCGGCGCGGGCGGCGGCGTCCTCGGCGGCTCGCACCGCCTCGTCCCGCTCCGCCTGCGCCGCCGCCACCTCGCCGGCGGTCTCCGCGCGGACCTGCGCCACCTGGCGCTGCACGCCGGACGGGGACAACTCGGCGTGCAGGGACTCGGTCAACGTCTCGACGATCTGATCGAGCCGGTCCACCGCCTCCCAGGTACGGGCCACCTGCCCGGGCAGGCCCGGGGCGTTGCGGTGACGCATCCGGCTGTTGCGGGAGGCCCGCTGACAGGCGCCGTCGTTGTCCCGGCAGTACCGGAACGGGCGGCCCGCGCCGACGCGCTGCGGCACGTCGCGGCCGCAGTGGGCGCAGGGTCGGGTGTCGGCGGTGGGGGCGGGCTGGACGTCCATCGAACGGGCAGTCTAGTGAGCCGCGCCCGACCGCCCCGCCGGACCGTCACCGCACCGACGCCGGACCGCCGTAGGACGCCGTGTCGACCACCGGAGGAGCGGTGCTGTCCCGCACCGTCAGCCGGGGCTCCAGCAGCGTCGTCTCCGGCACCGGCTCGTCGGCCAGCTTGCGCATCAGCAGCGCCACCGCCTGCCGGCCGATCTCCTCGGCGGGCACCGGCACCGAGGTGAGCCGGGGACCGGCGTGCTCCGCGAACTGGTCCGGGCAGACCGCCACCATCGACACGTCGTGCGGCACCCGCCGCCCCAGCCCGGCCAGCGCCGCCTGCACCGCACCGACGGCCGCCTCGTTCTGCACCACCAGGCCGGACAGGTCGGGGTGCCGGTCGAACAGCTCCACCACCCGGCGGCGGACGTCGGTCGCGTTCTCCTCGCACGGCATCGTCACCGCCTCGACGCCGTGCCGGGCCGCCGCCTCCACCACACCCGCCCGGGTGCGGTGCGCGAACCCGGTGCCCCGGTCGTAGACGGCGGCCGGCGCGCCCAGCAGTGCCACCCGCCGGTGCCCGAGACCGGCCAGGTGCTCCACGCACACCTGGCCGGCCCGGTGGAAGTCCAGGTCCACACAGCTCAGACCGGCGGTGTCGGCGGGTACGCCGATCAGGACGCTGGGCCGACCCAACTCCCGCAGCAGCGGCACCCGTACGTCGTGCAGCTCCACGTCCATCACCAGCACCCCGTCGACCAGCGCCCCGGCGGCGACCCGACGCAACCCCTCCGGGCCCTCGTCGGAGGTCACCAGCAGCACGTCGTGGTCGTGGCGGCGGGCCGAGGTCACCACCGCCGTGGCGAACTGCATCACCACCGGCACCTGGATGCCCGAGCGCAGCGGCAGCACCAGGGCGATCACGTTGGAACGGCGGCTGGCCAGGGCCCGCGCCCCGGCGTTCGGGTGGTAGCCGAGCAACCGGATGCTGGCCAGCACCCGGTTACGGGTCAGCTCCGAGATGGCCCGCTTGCCGCTGAGCACGTACGACACGGTGCTCACCGCGACACCCGCGTGCCGGGCCACGTCGGCGATGGTGGGCTGACCCGACGCGACCCGACCGCGCCGGCTCACCGGGCCCCGCTCGCGCTGTGCAGCCGCGCCGACCGGGCCGCCGTGTCGCCGCGTACCGCCAGCGCGCCGACCAGCCGCACGTCGGTGGCGGAGCGGCCGACCAGCACGCTGTGGGTGGCGTCCTCCACCACGAGAGCGCCGCGATCGGTGTCCCACCAGCCCAGCTCGCCGGTGTGCAGGCGCAACGTGACGGTCCGGCTCTCCCCGGGGTCCAGGGTGATCCGGGCGAAGTCGCGCAGTTGCCGCAACGGCTGCTTGACCCGGGAACGGCGTTGCCGCGTGTAGAGCTGCACCACCTCCACACCGGGCCGCGAGCCGCTGTTGGTGACGTCCACGCTCACCTCGACGGTGTCGCCGACCGTCGCGGTGTCGGTGCTCAACCGCAGGTCGGCGTAGTCGAAGTCGGCGTAGGACAGGCCGTGCCCGAACGGGTACAGCGGCTCGCCCCGGAAGTACAGGTAGGTGGCGTCGGCGCCGATCACGTCGTAGTCGAGCAGGTCCGGCAGGTCGGCGGTGTCGGCGTACCAGGTCTGGGTGAGGCGGCCGGCCGGGTCGGCGTCGCCGAGCAGCACGTCGGCCAGGGCCCGGCCGTGTTCCTGACCGCCGTGGGCGGACCAGAGCACCGCCGGCAGGTGCTGCTGCGCCCACCCGATCGCGTACGGGTAGCTGCTGGTCACCACCAGCACCGTACGCGGATTGGCGGCGTGCACGGCACGCAGCATGGCCTCCTGCCGTGCGGGCAGGGCCAGGTCCACCCGGTCCTCGGTCTCGCGGCCGTTGACCATCGGGTGGTTGCCCAACGCCACCACCGCCACGTCGGCGTCGGCGGCCAGCGCGGCGGCCTCGGCCGCGCCGTCGATCACCAGGTCGATGCCGAAGGCGGTGGCGGCCTGCCGGTCGTCGCCGTCGACCCGCAGCCGCCCCTGGTCGTCGACGGTGACGTACCGGTCGGTGGCCAGGTGCCGCAGCAGCACGGTGCCGGCGGGCAGCGGGTCGAACTGGAACGTCTCGCGCACCACCCAGCCGCCCGGACCGGGCCGGTCGTTGCGCAGGGCGCCGTCGTCGTCGACGCCGACGTGCCGGCCGTTGCCGACGGCCCGCAGCGCCACCGTGTCGCGTCCCCAGTCGAACACGTCGAACCGGGTGGCGTCGGCGCCGACGGTCAGCGGACCGCCGTCGGCGGTGTCCGGGCAGCCCACGTACCGGTCGCCGACCCGCAGCACGACGCGGTCGGTGCCCGGGTGCGTGGTGACCTGCGGCAGCCGCCCGGTCAACCCCTCGACGGTGGTGACCGCGTACGGCAGGGTGCCGCTGTACCAGTCCTCGTAGACGGCGTCGGCCAGCGGACCGAGCACGGCGACGCGGGTACCGGCGGGCAGCGGCAGCAGGCCGGTGTTGCGCAGCAGCACCACGGAGTCGCGGGCGGCCTGTCGGGCCAGGTCGCGGTGCGCCGGGCAGTCGACGACGTCGGCGGGTGTCGCGGCGTACGGGTCGTCGTGCGGCGGGTCCAGGTCACCCAGGCGCAGCCGCACGGACAGAATGCGCCGTACCGCCCGGTCCACGTCGGAGGCGGCGATCAGGCCCCGGTCGAGTGCCTCGGTCAACCATCGTCGGGTGGGGGCGCTGTCGGTGTGGTTCTCGGTGAAGCTGTCGATTCCGGCGCGCAGCGCGGCGGCGAACCCGTGGACGTGGTCGGGTGTCTGGCCCTGCACCTCGGTGAGGTTGCCGACCGCGCCCGCGTCACCGACCACCAGCAGCTCGTCCGAGGCCCACCCGCGCAGTTCGCCGTCGATCAGTGGGCTCAGGTGCGCCGGCACCCCGTCGACCAGGTTGTACGACGCCATCGCGCCGAAGGCCGCACCGGCGGCGATCGGGGCGCGGAAGGCGGGCAGCTCGTACTCGTGCAGCACCCGGGGCGGCAGGTCGCTGGAGGTGGCGGCCCGGTCGGTCTCGTTGTTGTAGCCGAGGAAGTGCTTGACCGTGGGGGCGGTCCGCAGCCGCTCGGGATGGTCGCCGCACAGCCCCTGCGCGTACGCGGTGGCGAGTCGGCCGGTCAGCCACGGGTCCTCCGACCAGCCCTCCTCGTTGCGGCCCCAGCGCGGGTCGCGCAACGGGTTGACCACGGGGGCCCAGACGTTGAGGCCGACGCGGTCCGGGTCGGCGTGGTTCTTGGCGCGTACCTCGGTGCCGACGGCCGCGCCGACGGCCCGGATCAGATCCGGGTTCCAACTGCTGGCCAGGCCGATGACCTGGGGAAACACGGTGGCCGGGCCGAGCCAGGCGACGCCGTGCAGCGCTTCGGTGCCGGTCTTGAACGCGGGCAGGCCGAGCCGGGGGACCGGGGCCTGCCACTGGTGCAGCAGGCCGATCTTCTCCGGCAGGGTGAGCCGGGCCAACAGGTCATCGATCCGGTCCCGGGATGCGGGCAGGGTGCGGTCGGTCATGGTGGATCGCCTTCCAGTGCCCGGCGCGCCGGAGGTCGAAGCGCTTCGACGGCGGATGGCCGAGCGGCATCGCAGGTGACGGTGGGGTAACGGTCGTCGGCCCCGGACGCAGGTGAAGCGCTTCGACGAACCGCGGAAAGCAAGCCGCCCCGGGTGCCCGAGCGGAGCGGCTCGCTTCGAGGTTGGCACCATCGACCGATCCGGTCAAGACTCGGGCGACGGTGCCCAGGTCAGCGGGTCGGCAAGCGTCCCGCCTCGACGGCGGCCAGGGCCGCGGTGGCGCCGCCGAGCGCCGCGGCGGTGTCCAGGGTGGAGGCGTCGAGTCGTACGCCCCCGGTGTCGGGGGCGTGGGCCCGCGCGGCGAGTTCGGAGCGGGCCGCCGGCAGCAGCCAGGGCGCCAGGGTGGCGAAGTGGTCGCCGAGCACCACCGCCTCCGGGTCGAGCAGGTCGGCCAGGACGGCCACGCCACGACCGAGGTGCCGGCCGGTCTCGGCCAGGCCGTTGCAGACCGTGGGGTCGTCCTGGCGGGCCAGCGCCACGATCCGGGTCAGCTCGGGCAGGTAGTCGGTGACCGGGCCGTCGGCCTCGGCGTCGGGTAGCAGCCGGCGGACCACGGCGGGCAGCCCGACCAGCGTGGTCAGGCAGCCCCGGCCGCCGCAGTCGCAGGGCGGCCCGGCCGGGTCCACGGGCAGGTGGCCGATGCCGCCGGCGAAGCCGCGTCCGCCGCGCAGCAGCCGCCCGGCGGCGATGATGCCGGCGCCGACGGTGATGCCGCCGCTGAGGTGCACCAGGTCGGCGGTGCCCGCGTACGCGCCGTGGCGCTGCTCGGCCAGGGCCGCGAGGTTGGCGACGCTGTCCACGGTGACGGTGAAGGCCGGTTCCCGTAGGGCCGCGCGCAGGTCGGCGGCGACCGGCACGTCCCGCCAGCCGAGGGCGTCGGCCAGCGGGACCGCCCCGGCGGGGTCGACCAGCCCGGGCACCCCGACGGTGAGGCCGAGCATGGTGCGGCCCTGTGCGGTGACCCGGCCGATCGCGCGGCGGGCCAGGGCGGTCAGCGCGCGCAGGGTCTCGGCGGGGGAGACCGTGTCGGCGGCGAAGGCCCGCCGCCAGGTGAGCAGCCGGTTGCCGCCGAGGTCGATGGCGACCGCCACCAGTTCGTCGGCGCCGAGTTGCAGACCGAGGGCGGCGTACGGTTCGCCGTCGAGCACCAGCATGGTGGCGGGGCGACCGACGCGGTTCTCGGTGAGGCCGGTCTCGCGGACCAGTCGCTGGTCGATGAGCTCGGTGACGAGGCTGGAGACGGTGGCCTTGTTCAGGCCGGTGCGGGCGGCGATGTCGGCGCGGGAGCAGGGGGCGTGCAGGCGGACGTGCCGCAGGACCACCGCGCGGTTGGCGACCCGCACGTCACCGAGGTCGGTCGGCTGCGGTTCGTTCTGGATGCTGATCACGATCTGCCCGCTCCCTGCGCCGGTGTCGTGGCGCGCGCGTCCATCATCGCGTACCGCGGTGGCGGGACCGACCACGCCGTCCGGGCCGCCGGCACGCCCTGTCTTGTGGGACGGGATAGCCGTCGATTAGTTTGTTCGGCTAGAACCCCAACTAATCCTAGCCGGAGTCCCCCGCTCCGCAAACCGTTATCGACGACGAAGGGAGTGCGCCGTGACGCCTCTTACGCGTACATCCACCGACCGCCGGACCATGCTGCGGTTGGTCGGCCTCGGCGCCGCCGCGACCGTGGGCGGCGGCGCCCTGGCCGGTTGCAGCAAGGAAGCCGGGAGCCAGGGCAGCGCCACCAGCGCCGACGCCATCAAGGCGGTGCTGCCCACCTACCAGCGGACCGAGCTGCTCAAGCCGGACATCCCCGGTGAGGGCCCGATCCCGGACGGCTACCTCAGCTACCCCCGCGAGCTCGTCGACGCGGTCACCGAGCAGCCCGGCCGGGGTGGTCCGCCGATCCAGACGATGAGCCCGTGGTGGGGCCCGACCCCGCCGCCGCTGGGCCGCAACTCCTACCTCGCCGCGGTCAACGGCAAGCTCGGCGTGGAGGTCAACCCGAGCCTGCAGGACGGCCTGACCTACGCCGACAAGCTCAACGCCATGCTCGGCGCCCGCGACGTGCCGGAGCTGCTGTCCGCGCCGAACTGGGAGGTGGACAAGGTCGCCCGGTTCTCCGACGCGGTCAAGGCGTTGTTCACCGACCTGACCGACCACCTTCAGGGCGACAACGCGGCGAAGTACCCGTACCTGGCGGCGCTGCCCAGCGGTGCCTGGGAGTACTCGGTCTGGGGCGGGCGGCTCTACGCCGTGCCGTTCCCCACCGACGGGCCGTTCGCGTGGGCCATGTTCTATCGCAAGGACCTGCTCGACGCCGCCGGTCTGGCCGCCCCGGCCAGCCCCGACGAGCTGTACGAGTTCGGCAAGAAGACCACCGACCCGGCCAAGGGCGTGTGGGCCTTCGGCAGCGTCTTCGAGATGGTCCAGCAGTACTTCGGCTGCCACGAGCGCTGGCGCAAGAAGCCCGACGGCGGCCTGCAGCACAAGTTCGAGGATCCGGCCTTCGAGGCGGCGCTGGCCTTCACCGCGCGGCTGTTCGCCGAGGGTCTGGTGCACCCGGACACGGTGGCCAGCAAGGGCGCCGACGAGAAGCAGCTGTTCAACTCTGGCAAGATCCTGATGTACCGCGACGGCCTCGGCGCCTGGCAGGGCATGCAGAGCGAACGGGTCAAGGAACTGCCCACCTTCAACATGCAGCCGCTGCCGGTCTTCGGCGCACAGGGTGCCCAGCCGGTCATCTGGGGCAGCGAGAAGCCGATCTTCTACACCTTCCTCAAGAAGGACCTGTCCGCCGAGCGGGTCGACGAGTTGCTGCGGGTGCTCAACTGGTGTGCCGCCCCGTTCGGCAGCCGGGAGTTCGAGCTGCGCGAGTACGGCGTGGAGGGACAGCACTTCACCCGGGGCACCGACGGCACGCCGACGCTGACCGAGCGGGGACGGACCGAGCTGGGCGCGCAGTACACCCACATCGGCGGTCGGGTGCCGGTCAAGGTGCGCAGCGGCGACACGCCCAACTTCGTGCAGGACTACCTGGCCTACTACCGCAACAACATCACCTCGATCGAGAAGGACCTGTTCGCCGGGATCAAGCTGGAACTGCCGGCGAACTGGTCGAAGATCATCCAGCCGACCGACGACAAGATCCGCGACATCCTGCGCGGCCGTCGCCCGGTCAGCGACCTCGCCCAGGTACGCAAGGAGTTCCTCGACACCGGCGGCGAGGAGGGACGCGCGTTCCACGAGAAGGCGCTCGCCGACAACGGCCGATGAGCGCCCCCGGCACCGTCGAGGAGCGACCACCCACCGGGCGTACGCCGCCACCGCGGCGTCCCCGGCGCGGTGGGCGGCGCAGCCTGCGGGCCCGGCTGCGCCGCGACTGGCCGCTGCTGGCGATGGCCGCCCCGGCGGCGCTGCTGCTGCTGGTCTTCCACTACCTGCCCACGCTGGGCAACGTCATCGCCTTCCAGGACTACAACCCGTTCGTCGGCGACGACCCGTTGGACGCGTTCCTCAACAGCGAGTGGATCGGCTTCGGCAACTTCGAGGCCCTCTTCCGTGACCCGCTGTTCTGGGACGCGGTCCGCAACACGCTGAGCATCACGGCCTTCCAGTTGGTGTTCTTCTTCCCGCTGCCGATCCTGCTGGCACTCATCCTCAACAGCGTGGTCTCCGGGCGGCTGCGCGGATTCGTGCAGAGCGTCGTCTACCTGCCGCACTTCTTCAGCTGGGTGCTGGTGGTGACGTTCTTCGTGCAGATGTTCGGCGGCGCCGGACTGCTCGCCCAGGAGATGCGCCAGGCCGGTATGCAGCCCTGGGAGATCATGACCAACCCGGACACGTTCATCGTGCTGGTCACCGCCGAGGCGGTCTGGAAGGACCTCGGGTGGGGCGCGATCGTCTTCCTGGCCGCGCTCTCCGCGATCGACCAGAACCTGTACGAGGCGGCGGCCGCCGACGGGGCCGGGCGGTGGCGACGGCTGTGGCACATCACCCTGCCCGGTCTGCGTCCGGTGATCGTGCTGCTGCTCATCATGCGGCTCGGCGACGCGCTCTCGGTCGGCTTCGAGCAGTTCATCCTGCAACGTGAGGCGGTCGGCCGGGAGGCCGCCGAGGTGCTCGACACCTTCGTCTACTACCAGGCGATCAGTACCCAGCAGTGGGGACTAGGCGCCGCGGCGGGCCTGTTCAAGGCGGTGGTCGGCCTGGCGCTGATCATCACCGCGAACAAGGTCGCGCACCGGCTCGGCGAGCAGGGGGTGTACGCGAAATCATGACCGCGCAGCTCAGTGGTGCCGGGCCGGTTCCCGCGGCACCGAGAACGGCGGGGCCACCCGCGCCACCGCCGCGGCGACGTCCCGCCGGTCGTCCGGTGTGGGCGGGCCACCCCTCGACGTCCCTGACCATCGGCAAGGGCGTCGTGCTCACGCTGCTGGTCGCGGCGGTGCTGGTGCCGCTCTGGGCGGTGCTGGTCACCAGCCTCGCCTCGCGCGGCACCATCGACGACGCCGGCGGCATGGTGGTCATCCCCCGGGAGATCGACCCGTCGGCGTACATCACCATCTTCAGCGGCGGCGACGTCACCCAGGCGGTGTGGATCAGCACCCTGGTCACCGTGCTCGGCACCACGGTCAGCCTGCTGCTCACCGTGCTGGCCGCGTACGGGCTGTCCCGGCCGGGCTCGGTGGGCCACCGAGGGCTGCTGTTCTACTTCCTGCTGACGTTCCTGATCTTCCCGGGGCTGGTGCCAAGCTACCTGGTGGTGACCGGGCTGGGCCTCAAGGACAGCATCTGGTCACTGATCCTGCCCAGCGCGATCAGCGTGTTCAACCTGGTGGTGATCCGCGCGTTCTTCATGAACGTACCGGCCGAACTGCTCGACAGCGCCCGCATCGACGGCGCGGGAGAACTGCGCATCCTCACCCGGATCGTGCTGCCGCTGTCCAAGGCGGTGATCGCCGTGGTCGGGCTCTTCTACGCCGTCGGCTACTGGAACGCGTACTTCAACGCGGTGCTCTACATCGACTCCAACGACAAGTTCCCGATCCAGCGGGTGCTGCAGAGCTACATCCTGGCCGGACAGTCACCGAACGTCTCCGGTGCGTCGGTGAGCCTGCCCGGCGTGACGGCGTACCCGCCCACGCTCGCGGTCAAGATGGCCGTGGTGATCGTGACGGTCATCCCCGCCGTGATCATCTATCCGTTCGTGCAGCGGCACTTCACCAAGGGTGTCATCACCGGTGCGGTGAAGGGCTGACCGGGCGCGGTGCGGCGTCGCCCGGCAGGGGCCGGACCCGGGTGGGTCCGGCCCCGTCCCGCGTGACGCCCGACTCCGTCCAGCCGGGCGTCACGCGCGACGGTCGGCCCTAGGCGGGGAACAACCCCGCGAAGGGCACGACGGTCACCGCCGCACCGTTGAGCAGTGACCGGGCCGGCAGGTCGGACTCACCGACCCCGGCGAAGGCCAACTGCCCCACCAGCAGCGGCCCTCGCGTCCTGATCCGCAACTCGTCGCCGTCGCGGAACGCCTCGATGACGGTGTCGCCGTCGACGTCGTGCACCACCGTCCGCCCCTCGACGGCACCCCAACTGACCAGCGTGAGATCGCGGAACGGCCGGTCGCCGACGGTCGGGTGCGGCGCGACCAGCGGCAGCAGCGTGCCGTACCGCACGAACAGCGGGGTGCGCGACAGCGGCACGGTGACCCGCAGGTGCCGCCCACCCGGGTGCCGCTCGCCGGTGGCCGCGTCGATCCAGTCGTCGCCGACCGGCAGATAGACGTCACGCTGCCCGGTCGGGTCCAGCACCGGCGCCACCAGGAGGTCGGTGCCGAGGCGGTACTGCAGGTCGGTGGTCCAGGCCGTCGGGTCCTGCGGGGTGTCGACCAGCAGGGCGCGCATCATCGGCGCACCGGTACGGGCGGCCTGCACCGCCGCCGACCACAGGTACGGCATGAGCCGGTAGCGCAGCCGCAGCGCGGCCACCGCCAGCCGTTCGGTCTCGGCCGGGAAGTCCCAGGGCAACCGGCTGGTGGTGCCGTGCAGCCGCAGCAGCGGCGACAACGCCCCGAACTGCGACCAGCGGACGTACAGATCCGGTTCCGGGGTGCCGTGGAAACCGCCGGTGTCGTGGCTCCAGAACGGCACCCCGGACAGGCCGTGCGACAACCCGCCGCGCAGCGTGCTGGCCAGCGCCGGCCAGGTCGCGTTGACGTCGCCGCTCCACTGCGCGCTGTGCCGCTGCCCACCCAGGTACGACGAGCGCGCCCACACCGCCCGGTGACCCGCCACCTCCTCGGTGACCTGGGCGACCACGTCGTTGAAGAGCAGGCTGTAGACGTTGTGCAGCTCGACGCCGGTCATCCCGTTGTGGGCCACCGCGTCGGCCGGCACCCCCTCGGCGAAGTCGGTCTTGAACACCGCCACGCCCTGCTTCAGCAACGGCCGCAGCAGGCCGGTGAACCAGTCGACGGCGGCCGGGTTGGTCAGGTCGACGATGGCGCTGACCGGATAGCTGCCGTGCCACACGTCCGCGACGTACGTGCCGCCGTCGGGGCGGCGCAGGAAGTAGCCGGCCCGGTCCGCCTCGGCGTACAGCGGGCTGCCGGTCATCAGGTACGGGTTCATCCAGAGGCAGACCCGGAAGCCCTGCTCGCCGAGGGTCCGCAGCATGCCGGCCGGGTCGGGGAACGCTTCGGCGTCCCAGCGCAGGTCCGACCAGTTCCCGGCGACCTGCCAGTAGCAGTCCAGGTGCAGCACGTCGCAGGGGATGTCGCGCTCGCGGATGCGCCGAGCCCGCTCCAGCACCTTCTCCTGGCTGTCCGGATAGAAGCCGGAGGAGATCCAGGCGCCGAACGCCCAGCGGGGCGGCAGGTACGGCCGACCGGTGAGCAGGTCGAACCGGTCCAGCACCTCGGCGGGGGTCGGCCCGGCCAGCACGTAGTAGTCCAGCAGGTCGTCGGGGGCCAGGATCTGGACCGTGCTGTGGGTGGACTGGCAGACGTCGAACTGCACCGGCAGGCCGCTGTCGACGAGCAGCCCATAGCCCCGGTTGGACAGATAGAACGGCACGTTCTTGTGTGACCGGTCGGATTCGCTGCCGAAGGCGTCGAAGTTCCACATCAGCGCCCGCTGGCCGCGCTTGTCCAGCGGGGTGAACTTCTCCCCGAAGCCGACGAAGCGTTCGTCGCCGGGCGCGACGAAGCTCTCGTGCCAGGCGACGTGGACCCCGTCGACGGTGGAGCGGCCGAAGGGCAGCGTGCGACGCCGGCCGCTGATGTCGACCGTGCCGGGGTCCTGTTCCAGCAGGACGGTGCCGTCGGGGCGCAGGAACCGGATCCGCCACGGGTCGAGCCGGATCTCGGCGACGACCGCTCCGGCGTCGACGCGTACCCACCGGTCGTCGGCGGTCACGGTGGCCGGATGCGCCTGCGGGCGGACCAGCGTCACCGCCCGCGCGGACCGGGTCCGGGCCTGGGGGTCCTCGGCGAGCCGGACCCGGATCACGCCGTCACCGGCGGCCTCCACCCGGACCACCGCCGTCACCCCGTCGGCCAGCGCCGCCTTGAAGGTGGCCCCGGAGGTGTCGCCGCCGACGAACTCGGCCCGTCCCACCACCGCGGTCCCACCCTCGCCGGGGGAGCGGGCGGGCAGGTCGGGCGGGTCGGCCACGAACGTCTCGTACGGCACCAACGGCGGTCGGTACGGCATCGGCTCTCCTCGACAAGGGTACGGCGGTGCGGATAGTTTCTTTAACTACCCAACGAACTGTCAACGAGGATCATCGATGTCGAAACTATCGGTGCCGTTGACATGGGCAAACCGCCTCCATAGTTTGGACGGATTATCAACTAATCCGACGGATGGTGGGCGATGTGGCACGACGGTCGGCTCTGCTACGGCGGTGACTACAACCCGGAGCAGTGGTCGACAGAGGTCTGGGCCGAGGACGTCGCGCTGATGCGCCGGGCCCGGGTCAACCTGGTCACCGTCGGCGTGTTCGCCTGGTCCCGCCTGGAGCCGGCCCCCGGCCGGTACACCTTCGACTGGCTCGACCAGGTCCTCGACCTGCTGCACGACGGCGGCATCCGGGTCGCCCTGGCCACCCCCACCGCCTCCCCGCCACCCTGGTTCTCCCTCGCCCACCCGGGCGCGCTGCCGGTCACCGCCGACGGGGTCCGCCTGCACCACGGCAGCCGCGACACCTACTGCGCCGCCGCCCCCGCCTACCGCTCCGCCGCCCGCCGCATCACCGCCGCCCTCGCCGACCGGTACGCCCACCACCCGGCCGTGGCGCTGTGGCGGGTGCACAACGAGTACGGCACCACCTGCCACTGCGAGCACACCGCCCGGGCCTTCCGGCGCTGGCTGGCCGGGCGCTACGGCGACCTGGCCGCCCTCAACGACGCCTGGGTCACCGGCTTCTGGAGCCAGCACTACTCCGACTGGGCGCAGATCAGCACGCCCCGCGCCACCCAGTACCTGGGCAACCCCGGCCACCTGCTGGACTTCCGCCGCTTCTGGTCGGACACCCTGCTCGCCGCCTACGCCGAACAGCGGGATCTGCTGCGCGCCGCCGCCCCGCAGACCCCGATCACCACCAACTACGTGCTCGGCGACTGGGTGCCGGTCGACCACGCCCGCTGGGCCCGCGAGGTGGACCTGGTCGCCGTCGACCACTACCCGTCGGCCGTCGACGGCGGCGCCGAGGAGCAGACCGCGCTCGTCGGCGACCTGGCCCGAGGCTGGGCCCGACACGCCGCCGTCGACCGTGGTACCCCGACGCCGCCCTGGCTGCTCATGGAGAGCGCCGCCCAGCAGATCCACACCACCGGCCGGTCGCACACCAAGGAGCCGGGACGGATGCTGCGGCACAGCCTCGCCCACGTGGCCCGTGGCTCGCACGGTGCGATGTTCTTCCAGTGGCGGGCCTCGGCAGGCGGCGCCGAACGCTTCCACTCCGCCCTGGTGCCGCACGCCGGCCCGGACAGCCGGGCGTTCCGCGAGGCGGTCGACCTCGGCGCGGCGTTGGAGCGGCTCACCGAGGTACGCGGCCGGGTCGAGGCGTCGGTGGCGCTGGCCGTCGACGCCCCGAGTGCCTGGGCGCTGCGCCACCCGGGCCTGCCCTCGACCCGACTCGACCACCAGCAGGAACTCGCCGCCGCCCACCGCGCCCTGTGGCACACCGGCCACGGCTGCGACACGGTCGCGCCCGGTGACCCCCTCGACGGGTACCGACTGCTCGTCCTGCCCGCGCTCTATCTGATCGACAACGCCACCGCCGAGTGGATCGGCGAGTACGTCCACCGGGGCGGTCATCTGCTGGCCACATATCTCAGCGGCACCGCCGACGAGTACGCGCGGGTCCGGCTCGGCGGCTACCCGGGCGCGCTGCGCGACGTGCTCGGCGTACGGGTGGAGGAGTTCCACCCGTACGCCGAGGGCGACCAGGTACGCCTCGGCGACGGCGGCACCGGCCGGATCTGGGCCGAGACGGTCCACCTGACCGGTGCGGAGACCATCACCGCGTACGTCGGCGGGGTGCTCGACGGGTCACCGGCGATCACCCGGCACCGCCACGGCACCGGCACCGCCTGGTACGTCTCCACCCGCCCCGACGACGCCACCTACCGCCGGCTGCTCGACACCGCCGCCCGCGACGCCGGAGTCACCCCGGTCTGCCCGCACGCACCCGCCGGGGTCGAGGCGGTCCGTCGCCTCGGTGACGGGGTGAGCTGGCTGTTCCTGTTCAACCACACCGACCGCGCGCAGCGCGTACCGGCCTGCGGCCGGGACCTGCTCACCGACGCCGAGGTCGACGGGGCGGTGACCCTGTCGCCCGGCGGGGTGGCCGTGCTGCGCGAGGCTGCCGGCGAGGGACCGACGACCTGATCGACGCGGAGACGGACGTCGACGGTGGGGGTGGCTCAGTCGAGGTCGGCCAGGTCCAGCACGAAGCGGTAGCGGACATCGCCGCGGGCGAGGCGGTCGAAGGCCTGCTGGATCTGGGCGGAGGGCAGCAGCTCGACGTCGGCGGTGATGTCGTGTGCGGCGGCGAAGGACAACAGTTCGGCCGTGTGCGTGGTGCCGCCGGTGCCCGAGGAACTCAGCTTCTTGCGGCCGAAGGTCAGTTCCATCAGGTTCACCGGCGTCTGCATGGGGAAGCCGAGCACGCTGAGAGTGCCGCCGAGATTCAGCAGGCGCAGCAGCGGCGAGAGGTCGTGCGGGCCGGAGATGGTGTCGAGGATGAGGTCGAAGCGGCCGGTGGCCCGCGCAATCGGGGCGTCGTCGGTGGTGGTGAGCAGTTCGACGGCGCCGAGTCGGCGGGCGTCGTCGGCCTTGCCGGGGGTGCGGCTCAGGACGGTCACCTCGGCGCCGAGTGCGGCGGCGAGCTTGACACCCAGGTGGCCGAGGCCCCCGAGGCCGGCGACCGCCACCCGGCTGCCAGGGCCGATTCCCGCCTCGCGCAGCGGCTCCCACATGGTGATGCCGGCGCACATCAGCGGCGCCGCGCCGGCCGGGTCGAGGCCGGCGGGCAGCGGGTACGCGAACTTCTCCCGCAGGACGTACTCGCGGCTGTACGCGCCCTTGGTGATCGTGCCGTCGATCCGGTCGGGGCTGCCGTACGTGCTGGTCGGGCCCGCATGGCAGAAGTTCTCCTGGCCGACCTGGCACATGGGGCAGGCCCCACACGAGTCGACGAGGGTGCCGACGGCGACGAGGTCGCCGGGAGCGAAGCGGGTGACTGCGGCACCGACGGCGGCGACCGTGCCGGTGAACTCGTGGCCGGGCACGACGCCGGCAGCGTTCTTGTAGTGCGGCATCATGCCGCTGAGCAGGTGCAGGTCGCTGTGGCAGACGCCGCAGTAGTCGACGCGGACCGCGATGTCGTCGCTTCGCAGGTCGCGCCGCTCGAACGCGGCCCGCTGCAGGTCGGTAGTGCCGTCCACGCTCTGCCATCCGATGGTCGTCCGCACGGGAAACCTCCTATAAACAGACTGTTCTGTCTGTTCGCAATCTAGGGGCCCGACGCGCCGAAAGCAACCGAACGGTCTGTTTGTTAGACTGGCATCATGTCGTCAGGCCCCGTGACCGCCAAAGGCGCAGCAACCAGTCGCCGCATCCTCGACGCCGCCGCCGTCGAGTTCGCCGAACGAGGCATAGCCGGAGCCCGGATCGACCGCATCACCGCCGCGGCGCGCACGAACAAGGCCCAGGTGTACGGCTACTTCGGCAACAAGGACGGCCTGTTCGACGCCGTCATCGCCGACCGCGCGGATCAACTCATGAGCGCGGTCCCGTTCGACGCGGACGACCTGCCCGGATCAGCGGTGGCGATGTACGACGAGAACCTGCGCGATCCTCAACTGGTTCGGCTGCTGACCTGGCTGCGCCTGGAACGGCGGCCCGCCGGCTATCTGGGCCGGGCCGCCGAGCACGAGCCGAAGCTGACGGCGATCGCCCGGGCGCAGGCCGCCGGCCGAGTGCGGGCGGGCGACCCCTTCGACCTGTTCACCCTGGTCCTCAGCATGGCGTTCTCCTGGTCGGCGGCGAGCGTCGTCTACGCCGCGACCGCCGACGACCCCGACGAGGACCACGACCGGCGGCGCACGCTCCTGGCCGCGTGCGTGCGGGGGGCGATCTCGCCGAGCACGGCGCCGCGGGACTGACCGACCGTGACCACGGGCCTGGGCTGGCGTGCCTCCCAGCCCGGCGAACCCGGGCGTCCAGATCGTCGTCGGACCGGCCGGTCCGGTGGTTCGCGTTACCGTGGGGGAACGGGGAGGTGGAACGCGTGGACAGGATGTGGGAGGCGTCGGTCGAGGCGCAGATCCGCTCGGCGCAGGAACGCGGGGAGTTCGACGACCTGCCCGGCGCGGGTCGACCGATCCCGGGCCGGGGACTGCCCTACGACGAGTCTTGGTGGATCAAGAGCTTCATGGAGCGTGAGAAGCTCCCCACCGACCTGCTGCTGCCCACCCCGCTGCTGCTGCGCCGCCGCATCGAACGCCTACCGGACGAGGTCCGCGATCTGCCGACCGAGCAGGCCGTACGCTCCTGCGTCGCCGACCTGAATGCCGAGGTGATGACGTGGCTGCGCAACCCTTCCGGCCCTCGGGTCGTGGTGCGCCCGGTCGACGCCGACGCCGTGGTGTCGACGTGGCGTGCCGCGCGTCAGGCCGCCGCCCCGGCGTCGGCACCCGTCGTGGCACCGAGTCCGCCCGCGCCCCGGTGGTCCTGGTTCCCGTTCCGCCGACGCCGCGCCGCCTGAGCGGTCCGGGTCGACCGGGGATGTCGTAGCCGGACAGTACGGTCGGTTCTCCGTCGGTATCCGGGAGGCAGCGATCGTGTTCGGTTACATCGGCTCTATGAGGACCAGGCCCGGCCACCGGGACGAGGTCGCGGCGATCCTGCTCGACGGTGTCGAGGGTCTGCGGGCGGCGGGGTGCCACCTCTACGTCGTCGGCGTCTCCGACACCGATCCGGACCTCGTGGTCGTCACCGAGGTCTGGCAGAGCCGCGAACACCACGCCCGCTCGCTCCAACTCCCGGAGACCAAGGCGGCGATCGCGCGGGCCATGCCCCTGCTCACCGGCGAGTTCACCGGTCAGGAGACGACCGTTCGGGGCGGTCTCGGTCTCTGACCCGCGGCACCTTCCGGTGTCCCGATTCGGGTTGCGGCCCGCGCCACGACCTGGGCAAGCTTCCCTGATGTCCGCAGCCCACGCGTATCACGACCAGGCCGGTGACATCTTCGCGGCGCACGCCGCTGACAGTCCGCACAATGCCTACACGGACCGGCCGGCCATGCTGACGCTCGCCGGCGACGTGAGCGGTCTCCGGGTCCTGGACGCCGGCTGCGGTGGCGGCCACTACGCGGCCGAGTTGGTCGCCCGGGGGGCCGAGGTGGTGGCGGTGGACGGCAGCGCCACGCTGGTCGGGCGCGCCCGGGCCGTGCTCGGCGATCGCGCCGTAGTCCGACAGCACGACTTGGACGCCCCGCTGGAATTCGCGGCCGACGCGTCGTTCGACGGGGTCGTCTGCGCGCTGGTCCTGCATCACCTGACCAGCCGGGCCCGGTTCCTCGGCGAGGTGCGGCGAGTGCTGCGGCCGGGCGGTTGGTTCCTGCTGTCGACGACACATCCGGCGTCGGACTGGAGGTACTACGGCGGATCGTACTTCGACGAGAGCTGGGTCGAGTACCCGATGGCCGACGGGATCACCATGCGCTTGCAGCGGATGACCCTTGAGTCTCTGGTGACCGAGGTGCTCGACGCCGGGTTCGTGCTGGAGCGGCTGGTCGAGCCGAGGGCGGTCGAGACGCTGCGCGCTGTCGACCCGGAGCGCTACGAGCGGCTGACCGAGCGCCCGAGCTTCGTAGCCCTGCGTTTACGCCGCCCCTGACGACGCTCACGGCAGCGATCCCGGACGACCCAGGGCGGACCCGACGGAATTTATAGGATTACCGGTAACGCCAATCCGATAAATACTCGCCACAAAACGGACATAGCGGTGGTGCATCATAATGACTGTTAAGGTGCGTAAGGACTTACACTGATGTAGCCGACGGACTTCGCCGCCTGGTCACGGCCTTTTTGGCGTCAGGAGGGCGTCGGCCGGTACGTCGCTCGGGCTGCGGCGACCTCGGCAGCCTGGCGCTCGCGCCAGCGCTTCTGCGCCTCGCGGTTGCAGGTCCGGCAGACTCGTCGGAGGCGACCCGTAGCGGGTTCGATCTCCCGCTCATGCCCGTTGCGGCACAGCGGGGTCTGGCGGCGTTCGCGGCAGGTGTCGGCGTGGCTGAGTTGGCGCAGGTGCGTCGGCTCGATGCAGTCCGGCACTCCACAGTCGTGGTGGACCTTGAGGGTGGGGTCGTAGTCGCCGACGAAGACCACGTACGCGGCGACGTGCGCCCAGGCCCGGCCCGCCAGCTTCTGGTACACGCCCCGCTGACGGCCGTAGCCCCGCACGACGAGGCACCCGTTGTCAGTTCGTGTCGAGCGGCTCAGCAGGTACGCCCGCAGCGTGTCCTCGGTGAAGTGTCGGGACAGGCCGGTGATCTGGGACAGCACCCGGTCAGGGTACGACGGCGATCACCAGCGGAGGACGGGTGATCGATGGGCCGGGGTGTCAGCGGGACGGCGACGGCACGCAGTAGACGTCGCCGGAGTTGGCCTCGTGCGGCAGCGCGGTCAGGTACGCCGCCATCTCCTCGGCGGTGGCCCAGCGGCCGAGCTTCAGCTCCTTGTGGTCGCCGAGCGCGACGTCGAAGCCGCCGAAGCCGAGCGTAGTCAGCCGGTCCAGGCAGCGCAGCGCCACTTCGCGTTCGATCGTGGTGAACTCGAACGACAGCGCGGGCAGCGTTGCGCTCAGTCCGGTCAGCACGGCGTCCTCGAAGCCCTCCACATCGATCTTGGCGAAGGCCGGTGTGCCGTGTTCGGCGATGAGGGCATCCACGGTGGTGACCGGCACCTCGATCTGACCGTCCCAGGTCTGCCCCTCCCAGCCGCCGGCCCCGGCCGCCGCGCTGACGAAGTCGCTGGAGGCGGTGGAGACGGTGGGGTTGGCCGAGTTGACCAGGAAACCGATCCGTCCCGGTTGCGCCCCGCAGGCCGCCTCGATCAGGGTGACCTGGTCGTCGTCGGCGTAGATGGTGCGCAGCGCCCGCAGGCACAGCGGCTGCGGTTCGACCGCGACGACCCGGGCGCCGAGGCGGCGGAAGCTGCCGATGTGGTCGCCGACGTGGGAGCCGATGTCGAAGACCAGGTCGCCGGGGCGGACGAAGCGGGCGTAGAAGGCGTCCATCGCCGCGTCCCGTCCGGGGTCGCCGTAGTAGACCTCCAGCGACCGGCGTAGCCCGGCGGTCGCCGGGTCGGCCTTGAGCGCCTCGACCGCAGCGGTGTGTGTACCCATCGCAGCACCCTAACCCGCCCGACCGGCCGAGGTGGCTCGGCTCGACGACGCCCGTGACCCGGTGTGACCCCGGCGCGTCGAGAAGACGGGTCAGCCGGCGAAGAACGTGATGAGGAGGGGACCGAGCACGGCCGGATCGGCGACGTGGCCCTCGACCGTGAGGGTGTGCCGCCGGGCGTCGGGCAGTGCGGCGGCGGCAGCGTCTGCCGCCGCGCCGAAGAAGTCGACGGGAAGTCCGGCCATCTGTGGGTCGACCGTGATGCCGGTCGTCAGGAGCACCGGCTGCCGCACCATCGCGAGGCGGTTCGCGGGTGGCGGGCCGTCGCCGAGGCATGCCGCGTCGTAGCGCAACGTCGGCGCCAGCGCGCGGAGCGCGGGCCACACCGGTGCGGCTTGCGCGCCCGCGATGTCCTGCTCGGACGAGCCGGCGAGCCGCATGAACAGCGTGAGCGCCTGGTCGCGGTCGCCGGCGTCGAGCGCGGCCTCAAGCTCGCGCCGGTACGCCCGCCAAGCGGAGATCATCGCGTCGTCCACCTGGTACGGCACCTCGTGGACGGCGATCCGGTCGACCGGGAGTCCGGCGGCGGCCGCCTCGAGCGCGAGCGCTCCTCCGCTCGAGGCCCCGAACAGGTGCGCGCGGCCTCCGGCGGCGTCGATCACGGCAGCGAGATCCTCGACCTCCCGTTGGACGGCGTAGGGCCGGCCGTCGTCGCTGTCGCCTCGCCCACGTCGCCGGTAGCTCACGACGCTGAAGCTGGTGGCCAGGTGCTCGCCCAGCGGCCGGTTCTCCGTGCCGTCGTCCAGGCCGCCCCCGACGAGCACCAGCGCAGGTCCCTCGTCACTGAGCCGGTCGTAACCGATCGACGTGCCGTCGGCTGAGTACACGTGCGGCATCCGAACTCCTCTGATCAGCGTTACTCCTAAACTAGGAGTAACTGGTGTCGAATGCAAGGTACGATCGGCGCGTGCGGAGCTACCTGGACCTGTGCGGCATCGCCAGAGCGCTCGACATGGTCGGTGAACGCTGGGCGCTGCTGGTGGTGCGCGAGTTGCTGTTCGGCCCCAAGCGGTTCACGGATCTGCACCGTGGACTGCCCGGCATGAGCCAGAACGTGTTGACCCAGCGACTGCGCGAGCTGGAGAGTTCCGGCATCCTGGCGCGGCACCGCGCGCTGCCTCCGGCGACCGGGCTGATCTACGAGCTCACCGAGCGCGGTCTCGCACTCGAACCGGTCTTGCTGGCGTTGGGGGACTGGGGCAGTCGGCTGTCGCCACAGCCGGACTCGGCCGAGGAACTCAGCCCGGACGCCCTGATCGTGGCACTCCGCACCACCTTCGACGCCGCCGCGATGGGATCGGTGCGCGGCACCGTCACGCTCCGGCTGCCCGGCGACGCGTTCCTGCTCACCATCGGCCATGGCAGGCTGGAGGCGATCCGTGGTGACGTACCCGCCGATGCCACCCTGACCGCCGCCGTGCGTACCGTGCAGGACCTCGTGTTCGACCGACGCGAGCTCGACGAGGCCGTCCAGAGCGGAGCCGCGCGCGCCGAGGGCGACCTGCGGCTGCTGCGCCGACTGCTGGCCGCCTTCGACGACCACCGCGCGGGAGTTGACGACGGGCGCCCGGCGCGCTAAATAAGAAGACAGCAAGTTGAGTCGCCAAGGCTCAACTACTTCCGAACCTTCGGCGCAGAGGAACCGAGGAGGCACGAGATGCTGATGCGCACCGACCCGTTCCGTGAGATCGACCGGCTCGCCGAGCAGTTCTTCGGCACCACCAGCCGCCCGGCGGTCATGCACATGGACGCCTACCGCGACGGCGACCACTTCTACGCCGCCTTCGACCTGCCGGGAGTGGACCCGGACAGCATCGACTGCACCGTCCAGCGCAACGTCCTGACCGTCCGGGCCGAGCGTCGCCGGCCCGCCGGGGACACCGTCGAACTCGTCGCCGCCGAGCGCCCGATGGGGGTGTTCAGTCGGCAGCTCTTCCTCGGCGACACGCTCGACACGGACAGGCTGGAGGCCGGGTACGAGAACGGCGTGTTGACGCTGCGGATCCCGGTGGCCGAGCGGGCCAAGCCGCGCAAGGTCACCGTCAGCGCGACCGGCGACGGTCGGCGGCAGATCAACGCCTGACGCACGCGACGGCCGGGTGGGAGGTGTTCCCGCCCGGCCGTGTGCCGCGACGGTCCGGAACGGGGGTGTGCGATCATGAGGCGTCGGCGCGCCTGTTCGTCATCCTGAAACACGACTGAGAACATTTTTCACATGCGTTCGACCGAGACCCCGGTGTTGTACCGCCCGCCGGCCCATCCCGCCCTGCCCGGGGGGCCGATGGCCGTCACCGACGCGTGGTTGCGTAACCGGCGGTTGAGTGAGCACACCCGGGACGCGTACCGGCGGGACGTCGCCGGGTGGTTGAGCTGGTGCGACGCCCGCCACCTGGACCCGCTGCGGGCGAACTTCCTGCACGTCAACGAGTACGCGCGGACACTGGAGAGCACCCTGGCGGCGCGTACCGGCAAGCCGCTGACCCCGGCGACCGTGGCCCGCAAGCTCTCCGCCATGTCCAGCTGGTACGACTTCCTGGTCAAGCTCCAGGCGGTGCACGCCAACCCGGTCTCCGACGCCGACCGGCCCCGGATCGACCGCGACCACTCGGGCACGGTGGGCCTTGCCCCGGACGAGGTGGACGCGCTGCTCGCCGCCGCCGAGACCGACACCGGGCCGACGGCGGCCCGCAACCGCGCCGCCGTCACCCTCCTGGCCGACCTGGGCCTGCGGGTCGGGGAACTGGTCTCCCTGGACGTCGCCGACCTCGGCGCCGAACGGGGACACCGCAGCGTGCGCTTCACCGGCAAGGGCGGTAAGTCCCGCCGCCGGGCGCTGACCCCCTCGACCGCGTACGCGGTGGACGCCTACCTGACCCAGCGCGCCGCCGAGCAGGGCGTGGCGGCGCACCAACTCACCGGGGCGCTGCTGGTCACCGCCAGCGGCGCCCGACTGGACCGGCACTCGGTGTTCCGGCTGATCCGGCGACTCGCCCGGGACGCGGGCATCCCGGCCTGGGCGCGACTGTCACCGCACTCGCTGCGGCACGCCTTCGCCACCACCGCCCGCGCCGAGGGCGTACCGCTGGAGGACGTGCAGGACGCGATGGGGCACGCCGACCCGCGCACCACCCGACGCTACGACCGCGACCGGCACAACCTCGACCGCGACCCCGCGTACGCCATCTGGGCCGCTCGGGCCCGCCGCCGCAACTGACCCGGCACCGGACGCTTTCCGCCCGCCGACGCGCCCGATTCTCTACGGTCGGATGGTGTGGGCGAGGCGCAGCCGTGGAGCAGGCCGGCCCGGCGACGCCACCCGATGCGGGTCGGGCTCGTCTTCGCCGGCGCCGGCGTGGCCCTGTGCTGCATCGGCGTCGCCGGTCTCGGCGCCTGGAACGTGCAGGTCGTGACCCAGGCCGCCGGCCCGGTGCGGGAGACCGCCGAGGGGTTCCTGCGCGAGGTGACCACGGGCGACACCGACAGCGCGTACGAGCGCCTCTGCGCCGACTCGCGCAGCCGGTGGAGCGAGCTGGGCTTCACCAGTTGGGTCCGCACCCCGCCGACCGTGCGCGACTACGAGATCGTCGACGTGTCGGTGGCCACCGACCGGGGCAAGCCCCACGGCACGGTCACCGTCCGGCTGACCCGCGACAGCGGCGCCACCGAGCAGCGTGAGTTGTCGGTGGTGCGGGAGGACGGGTGGCGGGTCTGTGGCGACCCGTACTGATCACACGCCGACCGGCTCGGCCGACTCGATCAGCCGACCGTCGCGCAGTACCAGCACCCGGTCGGCCATCTCCACCAGCGTCGGGTCGTGCGTGGCCACCAGCGCGGTCATCCCGCGCGCGTGCACCAGCGCCCGCAGCAGGTCCATCACCGCCCGGCCGGTCTCCGAGTCCAACTGGCCGGTGGGTTCGTCGGCGATCAGCAGCTCGGGGTCGTTGGCCAACGCGCGGGCGATCGCCACCCGCTGCTGCTGCCCACCGGACATCTCGTACGGGCGCTGCGCGGCCTGCCCGCCCAGCCCTACCAGTTCCAGCAGCACCGACACCCGTTCCTCGCGCTGCGCGGCCGGCGTCTTCGCCAGCCGCATCGGCACCCCGACGTTCTCGGCGGCGGAGAGGATCGGGATCAGCCCGAAGGACTGGAAGACGAAACCGACGGTGTCCCGGCGCAGCCGCAGCAATTCCTGCTCACCGGCGGCGGTCACCTCCCGACCGGCCACCCACACCCGGCCGGCCGTGGGCCGGTCCAGTCCGCCGATCAGATTCAGCAACGTGGTCTTGCCGGCACCCGAGCGCCCCCGCACCGCGACCAGCTCACCGCGCCCGGCCCGCAACGACACGTCCCGCACCGCGTGGACCACCTGGTCGCCGCTGCCGTAGTCGCGGCACAACCCCTCGACCCGTACCAGGTCCTCGCTCACGTCGCGTCCCTCCCGTCGCCTGCGCGGACCTGCACGTGGTCCGGTTCCAGGGTCAGCTTCACCCGGTCCTTGAGCGCCAACGCGTCGACGAACCCGGCGGGCAACTGCATCCGCCCGGCCCGGTCCAGCACCGCGTACTCCTCGGTGACCAGTTCCTCGACGCCGTCGGCGCCGATGCGCGCGGTGCGGTGCACCTCCGAGGCGGTGCGCCCGTCGCGGATCGCGACGGTCCGGCGGACCTGCGTGGCGACCTGCGGGTCGTGCGTGACCACCACCACCGTGACGCCCAGCTCGGCGTTGATGGTGCGCAGCGCCCCGAACACCTCCGCCGCCGTCGCCTCGTCCAGCTCACCGGTCGGCTCGTCGGCGAAGAGGACCTCCGGGTCGTTGGCGACCGCCACCGCGACCGCGCACCGCTGCTGCTCACCACCGCTCATCTGCCCCGGCCGGCGGTCCGCGCAGGACCCGACGCCGACCATGTCCAGCAGCTCCGCCGCGCGTCGTCGACCGGCCCGGCCACCCCGACCGGCCAGCCGCATCGGCAGCTCCACGTTCTCCCGCGCCGACAGGTACGGCAGCAGGTTGCGGCTGGTCTGCTGCCACACGAACCCGACGGTGTGCCGCCGGTAGCGCAGCCGTCTGCGGGCCGACATGGTCAACAGGTCGTAGCCGGCGACCCGGGCGATCCCGGCGGTCGGCGTGTCCAGCCCGGACAGGATGTTCAGCACCGTGGACTTGCCGGACCCGGAGGCGCCCACGATCGCCACCAGCTCGCCCCGGTCCACGACCAAGTCGAGCCCCTGCAACGCGACGACCTCCACCCCCTCGCTGGTGAAGATCCGCACCAGGCCGTCGCAGACGATGTGGCCACGCAACCGCTCGACGCCACCGGCGCGGGCGGCGGCACGCTCCGCCGCCCGCCGCTGCAACGTCGCCAGATCCGGCACGTCCTCCATCAAGGTCATGCCGACTCTCCGCTCCGCTGCACGCCGCCGTGAGACACCAGTCCATGATCCGCTCGCTGACGCTCGCTCACGGGTTCTCCTCTCCCAGGCGCAGCACCTCGCCGAGGCGCATCCGCCGGTTCACCAGGTTCTCCACCACCAGACCGACCAGCAGGCCGAGCACCACCAGCGCCAGCACCCCGCCCACGACCAGCGGGTCCAGGTGGTCGCGGATGGGGACCCCGGGAGCGAACGCGGCCAGCCCCAGGGTCGGACCGAGCAGTCGGGGCAGAGCCACCCCGACCGCCGCGCCGGTCAGCGCCGCGACCACCACCAGCGGCACCAGCTCGTACACCAGCAGCCGCCGACCGCCCGCCGCCGACAGCCCCAGGGTGCGCAGCCGCGACAGCGTCCGGCCCCGCCCGGCGGCGTCGGCGACCACCGCGAACCCGACGGCGAGGACCGCCAGCGCGGTGCCGCCGGCCGCGCCCACGGTGAACGCCAGGGTCAACACCTCGTTGGCCCCGGTCCGCTCCAACCCGTCCCGGTACGCCTGCCGCGTCTGCAGGGCCGCCGGCACCTGGGCCCGGGTCACCTCCCTGCCGAGCACGTCGGCCTGTCGCCGCCGCTGTTCCTCGTCGGCCACCGCCAGCAACCGCGTCTCGTCGACGCCGTCGGTGGCGAGCAGGTACCGGTTGGGCACGATCGGGGTGTACTCGTACTCGGGCAGCGCCTGCCACGGCAGCACCACGAACCGCTCCACGCCCAACCCCACCCCGGGGAAGGCGTCGGCGACCCCGGCGACCTGGAAGGCGTACCGCCGACTCTGCACGTCGGCCACCGCGCCGTCGCCGACCTCCGCCGCCACCCGGGGCGACACCACCGCCGGCACCGGCCCGTCGCCACGGGCCGCGTCACGCAACGCGGCCGGCACGTCGACGTCCACGCCGCTGCGCGCCACCACCTCGGCGAACGCCGGAGCATCCACCACCAGCACCCGGGCCTGGCCGAGCTGACGTGCTGCCGGACCGCTGTCGGAGAACAGCCGCCGGTTCGACTCCACCCACACCCGGGCCAGCGCCTGCACCCCGGGCACCGCGCCGAGCGTGTCGGCGGCGTCCGGGGCGAAGGTGTACCCGGTCAGCCAGGCGTCGGCCGGGACGCTCAGCGTGGCGGCCCGGTCCCGGGCGTCCGCCACCGTGGTCGTCACCACGCCACCGAACACGCCGGTGCTGACCGCGACGATCAGCACCGCCAGCGGCCCCCACGCCACCGGCGTACCCCGGCCGACACGGGCCGCGCCGAGGAACAGCATCGCGCCCCGGGCCCGGGTGGCGAACCGGCCAACCAGCCGCAGCGGCCACGGCAGCAACCGGATCGCCACCAGCGCGGCGGCGACCGCGACCAGCACCGGCACCGCACTCAGGTACGCGTCGACGCCGCCGGCAGCGTCCAGGCCCCGGCGGCGGAGCAGCACCACGCCGAGCCCGGCGAGCACCAGCACGCTCGCCTCCAGCGTGAGCCGACGCGCGCTCGGACGATGCGCCACCACGTCCGCGCGGCCGGCGACCACACCGACCCGCCGATGGGTGAGCACCGCCAGCACCGGCACCACGACAGTGGTGAGCACCGCCAGCACCGGCACCGGCCAGGGCGCCCCGGTCGAGCGGCCCGGCACCGCCGCCCCGGCCAGAGCGCCCAGCAGCACCGCGAGCGGCTGTACGGGCACCGCCTCGACGAGCAACCGGCGACCGATCGTGCCCAGCGAGGCACCCCGCGCCCGCAGCAGCGTGAGTTCCGCCCGTCGACGTCGTACCGCGAGCCGGGCCGCCAGCACGATCAGCCCGAGCAGGCTGGCCAGCAAACCGGTCTGCACGACGGCCAGCAGCGCCCGGACCGACCGCAGTTCGTCGGCGAAGCGCACCAGCGCGGTGTCCAGCGAGGTCTGCACCAGCGCACCCGGGACCGTCTCGGCGCGGCGGGTCTCGGCCACCGCCGCGGTGACCGCGTCGAGCACGGCGGTGTCCAGCCGCTGCTCGTCGAGCCGGTACCGCCAGCCGCTCACCGCCGGCACCCCGGCACCGGCCGAGATCCGGTCCATGCCGGCCCAGTCGGTCACGCCCGCCACCACGTACGGGTCGCCGTCGAGCAGCGGCACGGTCGGGTTCAGCGCCGGCCGCAGGTCGTCCCAGACCGGGTCGGTGGCGTCCCGTGGCGTGAACACCCCGACGACGCGTGCCCGGGCCTGCCGGTTCCCGCCCCCGAACCGCAGGTCGGTGCCGGGTCGCAGGGACAGCACCTCGGCCACCTGCACCGACACCGCCAGCTCGGCCGGGCCGCCCGCCTGCGTACGCGGCCACCGTCCGGCGGTCACCTCGGCCGCCTCCTCGACGCCGGTCTGGGCGCGTACCCCGAACTCCTTGCGCGCGCCGCCGTCCATGGGTGTCTCGTCGCCGCTGGCCGGCAGCACCGCCGGGGCGATCGAGGAGGCGTACCACCGGTGATCCACCAGGGCGGGCAGCGGCTGCGGCAGCGCGGCGGCGTACCGGTCCAGCTCGGCCTGTCCGGCCTCGGCCGGTGCGGGACGCGCCACGCCGAAGGAGATGTCGCGGACCAGGTGCGGAAGGTCGGCGACGTCGGCCCGCAGCCCCCGGTCGGCGTACCCGTCGGCGAGTCGCGGCGCGGCGGTCACCAGCATCGCCGCGACCAGTCCCAGCAACGCCAGCAGACCCACCTGACCCGTGTACACCCTGATCCGGCCGATCATCGGTTCTCTCCGTCCGTGACGGTCAGGCGACGGCGCATGCCGGTGGAGGCGGCGGCGCTGAACGCCAGTGCCAGGGCCAGCAGGCCCACGCCGGTGGCGAGCACCGGGGGCCAGTCGACGCTCAGCAGCGGTGGCGGGTGCGGGCGTTCGGCGGACGGCGTCAGGATCACCAGCGGTGCCATCGTCGCGGCGACTCCGACCCCCACCAGCAGGCCGACCAGCACTCCCATCCCGGCGAGGAACGACTGCTCGGCCAGCAACGACCGGGCCACCAGGCGTCGTCCGGCGCCGAGGGTGTGCAGCACCGCCAGTTCGGTGGCCCGGCGTCGCGCGGTGGCGCTGACGTCCACGGCCACGCCCACGGCGGCCAGCAGCACCGCAGCCAGCGCGGCGGCGAACAGCGCACCTCGCGCACCCACCCCGAACGGGTCGCGGGCCAGCTCGGCGGCGACGTCCTCGCGGGCCAGCACGGTCAGGCCGCCGAGCGCGCCGGCCGCCTCGGCCACGCGCTCCGCCTCGCCGGGCCGCACGGCCAGCCACCACTCCTGCGGCGACCGGACGAGTCCGTGGTCGTGGAAGAGCCGGGCACCCAGCGAGGGCAGGTCGACCAGCAACGCGGCGTCCTCGGCGTCACCGGGCAACGCGGCCACGACGTCGACCACCACCACGTCGACCTCGGCCCCGCCCAGGAACAGCCGGGTCTGCGCGCCCACGTCCAGGCGCAGCGCGTCGAGTGCCGCCGTGGTGGCCACGACCGGCACCCGGGTCGGGTCGGCGGTGCGGGTCACGGCCAGGTGCAGCGGGGTACTGCGGGCGAACCAGCCGCCCGGCACGTCCCGCGAGTAGCGGGCGGTGAGCCCGGCGTCGGAGGCGGTCGCACCGGAGGCGGCACCGGTGCGGTCGACCAGGTGCCACGCGGCGTCCCCGGTCAGCGCGACCGGGGTGCCGGAGGAGTCGTCCGGGCTGGCCTTCAGGTCCGACAACCGCCAGTCGAGGCTCGTCCGTGGTGCCCCGAGGGTCTCCGTGGCGAAGCCGGCCAACCGCCACGGGCCGGGGCCGGTCGGCAGGTCGACGGCGAACCGCAGCGGTGTGCCGTCCCGGTCGCCGGTGCCCAACGCCAGCCTGCGGTGCGTGCCGTGCGGGTCGAGCAGCACCACGTGGTGGCGTACCGGGGAGTTCGTCTCGGTGTCCTCGATCCGGGTGCTCACCTGCCCGGTCAACCGCCGGGTGCCCTCCGGCAACACCGTGCCGGGCGCCTCGACCCGGCCGGCGGTGAGCGTGTCGAGCAGGTCGGCGGTGGAGCCGCCGGCCAGGTCGGCCCGCAGTCGCACCACCGGGCCGGCAGCGTCGGCGTCGACCGCCAGCATGGTGGCCGGTGCGGCGGCCGGCCCGAGTCGTACCGTGTCGCGCCAGGCCGGCAGCGGCACCTGCACGCCCGGCAGCCCGGCGAGCTGGTCGGCCCGGTCGGCGGCGGAGCCGTGGACCTCGGTGAGGCGCAGGTCCGCGCCGACCAGGTGCGCGGCCTGGTCGTCCAGCGAGCGTCGGGAGGTGCCGGCCAAAGACCAGGCGAGGGTGCCGACCGCCACGGCGAGGGCCAGCAGCAGCACCGGTCCGGCGTGCGGTCGTCGCCCGGCCTGCCAGGTGCCGAGCATGACGGCCGTCCACGGCTTGCGGTCCACCCACCGTTCGGCGAGCCGGACCAGCGGCGGCAGCAGCCGCAGCGCCAGCACCGCGCCGGCCAGGACCCCGAGCGTGGGTGCGGCGGCCAGCAGCGGATCGACCCCCAGGTCACCGCCGCGGGACCGGGACAGCGGGGAGGAGTAGCGGCTGAGCTGGTACCAGGCGAGCAGGGCCAGCCCGACCAGCAGCACGTCCAGGCCGGCGCGCTGCACCATGCCGCGACGGCTGGGCCGGGAGCGGCTGGCCAGGTCGGCGACGTAGCTGTCGCCCCGGCGCAGGCTCGGCCCGATCATCGCCAGCGCGCAGCCGGCCGCCGCCGCCCCGGCGACCAGCCACACCGTCGCGTCGGGTGCGCCGCCCGGTCGCAGCGACACCGCGGTGAGCCCCGGCAGGCGGTCGGCGAGCCCGAGCACCTGCCCGGCGAGCAGCGGGGCGAGCACCGCGGCGGGCAGCACGACCAGGGTGGCCTCCCGGGCGGTCAGCCCGGCCAGTTGCCGACGGGCGGCGCCCCGGGCCCGCAGCAACGCGGTCTCACCCCGGCGGTGCTCGGTGAGCAGCACGGCGACGAGCAGCAACGCGTACCCGCCGAGCACCACCACCAGCAGCATCGGGGTGACCAGCGCCGACCGGCCGACGAGGGTGGCCTGTTGCAGCCGGCGTACCAGGGTGGCCAGGTCGCTGGTGGCCATCGCCGACTCGCCGAGCCCGGCCTCGGCCGGGGTGCTGGTGGTGATCCGGCCGGCGGCCTCGGCCAACCGGTCCAGGGCGGTGGGGCCGACCGCGGTCAGGTCGGGTTCGACGAGCCAGCCGGCGGACGCGTTGGGCAGGAAGTGGGTGACGAAGTCCTCGCGGGCCACCGTCATCGGCCCGTACGTGGCCGACTGCGGCAGCGCGCCGGTGGCCGTCTCCGGCGCCAGCCGCCAGTACGCGTCGTCCGGGTCCAGCGGCGTGAACAGCCCGGTGACGGTCACCTCGGTGATCCGCCCGGTGAGCCCGTCGGTGATCGGGACACGGTCACCGACGTCGACCCGCAGCGTCCGGGCCGCCGCCTCGGCGAGAGCGGTCTGCACCGGCTCCGCGCCGGCCTGCGGCCAGGTGCCGGCGGCCAGCCGGGCGTGCGCGGGCAGGTCGTCGAGGAACATCACCGACGCGTACGTGGTGCCGGTGCGGTCGGCGACGGCGTCACCAGTGTCGCCGCGCAACTGCCGTCCGGCCGCGTACCCGGCGCCGGTGACCTGCGCGGGCAACCCGCCCAGGTCGGTGTCGACCTGGGCGCGGAGCGCGGTGTCGCGGTCCCGCAGCGCGTCGGCGGTCCGCCCGGCGGAGGCCCGCACCAGCAGCGACCGTTCCGCCGCGGTGGCCCCGGCGAGCACGTTGCGGGTGCCCGAGTCGACCACGTCCCGGTTGTAGGCGGCCAGGCCGGTCAGGGCGACCGTCGCCACCAGTGCCGCTCCGGCCGCGGCGAGCAGCAGGCCTTTCGTGCCCCGGGCACGCCGCCACGCGAACCTCATCCGTCCTGTACCCCCGCCGGTCCGCGGGCCGGTGTGGCCCGTGTGCGCAACTCGTCACGCACCAGGAGCGGCGGGCCCCCGGGAAAGGTTCGCAGCAGTGATCGTTTCGTTATCCGACGTGGCGACGCAGGTGGTTCAGTCTTCGGGCCAGGCGGTGGCGCGCGGACCGAGGTCACCGCTGCGGTGGTGGCGTCGGCACAGCACCTGGTAGCGCACGTCGGCGTCGTCGACGGTGTCGCCGATGACCACCTGCTCGCCCTGGCGGACGATCCGTCCGCCCGCGACCCGGGCGTTGAGCAGGCCCTCCCGGCCGCACCAGCAGAGCACCTCGACCTGGATCCGGGCCACCGAGTCGGCCAGCTCGAACAGCCGCTGGGCGGCCGGGAACAGGCAGGACCGGAAGTCGGTGGCCAGCCCGAAGGCGTACACGTCGACGTCGTAGCTGTCGACCAGGTCGGCCATCTGCTCGACGTGCTCGACGGAGTAGAAGCTGGCCTCGTCGCAGATCAGGTAGTCCACCCGGACCCCGTCGGCCCAGGCGTCGCGGACCAGGGCGCGCAGGTCGAGCCCGTCGGTCACCTCGATCGCCTCGTGCGCCAGACCGATGCGGGTGGTGACCTGCGGGCCGAGGGACCGGTCGATGCGGGTGGTGACCAGTCCCCGGCGGCCCTGCCGGGAGTGGTTGTAGTTCATCTGCAACGCCATCGTGGACTTGCCGCAGTCCATCGGGCCCCAGTAGAAGCGCAGCGCGGCGGCGTGCGCGGGCCGCCCGTCGACGCCACGGGCGGCCACGCACCCACCCGAGGGGTCGCCCGGACCGGCCATCCGGGGGCGGGCCAGGCAGGTGGGTACGGGGTCTGCGGCGCTCGTCACGGACCGGCAGCCTAGCCGATCGACGGCGCCCACCGGTCCACCGACGGCCCGCCGGTGTGCCTCACAGCACCCGTGGCGGCGTGTTGCCAGCGGCCACGATCGCGCGCCGGATCGGCACCGCCAGCAGCAACAGGAACCCGACCACGAAGAAGATCAGCAGGGAGACCAGACCCACCCGGTAGGAGTTGGTGAGCTGGAACACCAGACCGAACGCGAGCGGCCCCAACCAACTGGTGCCCTTGTCGCTGATCTCGTAGAAGCCGTAGTACTCGCCTTCCTTGCCGGCCGGGATGAGCTGGCTGAACAGCGACCGGCTCAACGCCTGGCTGCCGCCGAGGACCAGGCCGATGGCGGCGCCGAGCACCATGAACGGCAGCGGCGCCTCGGCCGGCAGCCGGAACGCGCCGAGGATCACCGCGGTCCACAGCACCAGGCTCAGCAGGATGGTCTTCCACGCGCCGATCCGCCCGGCCAGCCAACCGAGGCCGAGCGCGCCGCCGAACGCCAGGAACTGCACCAGCAGGATCGTCACGATCAGGGTGCTCTGGTCCAGCCGCAGTTCCTCGGTGCCGTACTGGCTGGCCAGGGTGATGACGGTCTGGATGCCGTCGTTGTAGACCAGGAACGCCAGCAGGAAGAACAGCGTCAACGGGTACGCCTTGATCTCCCGCAGGGTGCGGCCGAGTTGCCGGAAGCCGTCGGTGAGCACGTTGCCGCCGGGACCGGCGGCGACCGCGGCGGCGGTGGGACGCTCGCGCAGCCAGCGCAGCGGCACCAGGGTGAACACCGCCCACCACACGCCCGCCGAGACGATAGACCAACGGGCCAGGTCGAGGGTGCGTTCCGGGGTGCTGTTGTCGAACGACTGCACCGCGACCAGGTTGAACGCCAGCAGCAGGCCACCGCCGAGGTAGCCCAGCGCCCAGCCGCGACTGGAGATGCCGTCACGCTCGTCGGGCCCGCCCAACTGCGGCAGGAACGAGTTGTAGACCACGATCGCCGCGCCGAAGCTGATGTTGGCGATCATGAACAGCGCGCCGCCGAGCAGGTACCGGTCACCGGTGACGAAGAGCATCCCGATGGTCGCGCCGGCGCCGGTGAAGGCGGTGGCGGCCAGCAGCCGCTTCTTGTACAGCGAGCGGTCGGCGATCGCGCCGATCACCGGCAGCACGAAGACGGTCAGCAGCACCGACAGCGAGATCAGGTACGGGTAGTACGAGCCGGCGGCCACCTTGATGCCCAGCGGGTAGACGTACCCGCTGCAGTCGTCGGCGCCGAGCTGGCAGCCGGCGGCCATCTTGGCCACGCTGGTCAGGAACGGCCCGAGGAACACCGTAATGACGGTGGTCTGGAAGGCCGAGTTGGCCCAGTCGTAGAAGTACCAGCCGGTGCGCTCGCGGCGGGTGCTGGCGGGTTGCGGGGTGTCGTCCTGCGCGGCAGGGGTCGCCGTCTCGGCCATGTGGGGTCCTTTGCCCGGGGTGTTCAGGCGGCCCAGTGGCCGCGGCTGCGGTAGACGTCGCGCAGCACGCCGACGTGGTCGGTCATGATGCCATCCACACCGAGATCAAGTAACTCGTGCATCTCGGCAGGTTCGTCGATCGTCCAGACGTGCACCTGCAACCCGAGTCGATGGGCGGTGCGCAGCAGGCGGCGGTCCACCACCGGAATCCGGCCGAAGCGCACCGGCACCTGCGCGGCCACCACCGACGGCGGTAGCCGCACCGGCCGACCGGTCAGCGAGGCCCAGCGCAGCCGGGCCACTCCGCGTACGCCGAGGCTGGTGGCGACCCGACCGTGGGTGAGGGCGCGCAGCCGGGTCAGCCGGGCGTCGCTGAACGAGGCGAGCAGCACCCGGTCACCGGCGCCGGCCCGGGCCACGGTGGACACCGTCGGTGCCACGCCGGGGTCGGACTTCACGTCGATGTTGAAGCGCACCTGCGGCCAGGCGTCGAGGACCTCGTCCAGGCGGGGCACGGCGGCGGCCCCGCCGACGCGTACCGTGGCGAGGTCGGCCCAGCGCAGCGCGGACAGCCGCCCCCGCTGCCCGGTGAGTCGTTCGAGGGTGTGGTCGTGGAAGACCACGGCGACCCCGTCGGCGGTGCCGTGCACGTCGGTCTCCACGTACCGGAAACCCAGATCGACGGCGCGGGCGAAGGCCGCCGTGGTGTTCTCGTCGCCGTCGGCGGCACCGCCCCGGTGCGCGAAGGCCAGCGGCGTCGGGGCGTCGAGGTACGGGTGACCGGATGGCACGCAGCGCAGTATGCCCGGCGCCGGTGGCCTGCGGGCGACCGGCCGGTGACCGGCGCATGCCCACCGAAGGTGCCGGATTCCGGACAGTGATCGGGTCGATGCGCTTCGCGACGGTCACCATGTGGCAGTGATGCCGTGGCAGCCGTTCCCGCAGCCCGGGTCGCCGACGGCGCCCCGGTCGACGCTGACCGCCCATCCGGTCGATCCGCTGCCGCCCCGGATGACCCCGCCGCACGAGTCGCCGCCGCCGCGCCCGGTGCCGTCTGGCGTCTGGTTGTTCGTGCTGGCGGTGCTGGCCGCCGGCAGCCGGTGGGGGGCCGAACTGCTTCGGGGCTGGGCGGCCGACCTGCCCACCGCCGAGGGCCCGGCGGGGCTTTCCGCAGAGCTGTTGCGGGCCCTGATCTACGGCGTGACCTGGGCCCGGTGGGACCTGGAACCGGAACGCTCCAGCATGGTCGGGTACTGGTTGGCGGAGAACCTGCGCACGCTGCTGTTCGTCGTCGGCACGGTGTGGTTGCTGCGCCGGCTGGGGGACCGGCCGACGGTGTCCGGGGCCTTCCGGTGGTGCGCGGTGCTCGGCGCGGTCACCGTGACGACGGTGCTCGTCGCGTTCGCCGGGGGTCTCGTCGGCCTGCTGCTCTTCCCGGACGACCTGGTGTTGTACGGCGATCCGAGGTGGTGGGTGAACACCACGATCACCGGCGCGCTCATCGCCGGCCTGGTCTACGGCCCGGTGCTGGCCGTGGCCACGATGCAATCCGGCGCGAGCCCGCGTCGGGTGGACGGGGGACGGCCGAGATGACCATACGGACGGATCCACCGACGGTACCCGGGCAACGCCCCGCCTCCCCGCCGGTGACCAGCGAGGCGACCCGTTACCTGTGCGTGGCCGCGCACACCGACGAGCGGTTCGCCGAGCGGGTGCTCGACGAGGTGCTCGGCGACGAGTTACGAGCGGTGGCACCCTCGGTGGGCTTCGATGTCTCGCCGGTGCTGCGGCACTGCCTGGTGGCCCGCCACCGGCGTCGTCGCCGGGACCTGCGGCTGTTGGTCTTCGGTGGCCTGGCGCTGCTGCTCGCCCCGCTGTGGACCCTGTTGGTGATCGGCGCGATGCGGGTCGGCACCTCCCTGACCCCGTTCCGCCCGACCCGGGAGCGGATGCTCGGTCCGCTGCTGGGCATGATCGTCGTCGCGCTGAGCGCCCTGGTCCTGCTGATCCGGTTCCAGCTGGTCACCGTCGTGGGGTCCAGCCCGGCCGGGTGGCTGATCGGGCGGCCGTGGCTGGCATTGCCGGCCGGGATCGCCGCGTTCCTGGCACTCGCGATGCACCTGCACGGCACCCGTTGGCTGCTGGTGACCCGGTTGCGCCGGGACCGGTTCCTGGCGACGGCGCCCGACGAGGTGTCCCTGCCGTCCCGGTACGCCGACCGGCTGGCCGCCGTCGACGAGGCGCAGCACGGCAACGCCACCGTCTACGGCGGGTACGTGCCGTTCGTCGGGCACGGCACACCGGTGGCCGGGTGGTCGTTCGCCCTGCCGATCCGCCCGGCCGAGCACGTCACCGGGCTGAGCCGACCGGAGCGGCCGGAGCCGGCCCCGTTCACCGTGCTGGAGCTGATCGACCAGGTACGCGGGCGGCTCGCCGCGCTCGACGCCGGCCTGGGGGCGGACCGGCTGGCCGGACTGACGCTGGAGGACCGGGTCTTCGTCGGCGGCCACCTGCTGACCGGCGACCCCCGCCTGCTGCCGGACCAGGAACGGGCGCCACGACAGCGCTTCACCCCGGAGGAGATCCGCCAGGTCGCCGCGAACCCGCAGGGCGCGGCCCGGCACTACCTGTGCGCGCTGGTGCCGTCCTGGGGCGCGGAGGTGGTGGCGGGCACGTTCCTGCACTTCTCCACCGACGGGAAGCTGCTCTATCTGGAGTGCGCCCGCACGGTGCTGGAGCCGCCCCGGTGGGCCTACCACGAGGTGGACCGGCTGACCGACTGGATGTCGGCGCGGCAGTTGGTGCAGATGCTCGCGGTCGCCACCGACCGGCTGGTGCCCACCGCCGTCGGTGCCGCCGGCCGGTTGCTGACCGACCTGGGTCACGCGCTGCGGCACCGGGCGCGACAGGCGCGGCTGCGGCGGCTGGCCCGCGAGGACCTCGGGTACGACCACGGCGCCCGGGTCGGGGTGCGGGAGTTGGCGACCGGCACCGACTACCACAACTACTTCCAGGTGCTCGACGCGGCGAAGCACCTGAAGGTGGTGGAGCGGCACGTCCTCGCCGCGATCGTGGACTTCCTCGACGAGCGGGGCCTGGACACCGCCGAGTTCCGCAGCCGCCAGATGACGATCCTCAACCAGGGCATCGTCCAGACCGGCGGCCTCAGCGTGGTCGGCAACCAGGCGGTCGGGTCCGGTGCCCGGGCCGAGCAGCACGGACCGTCGGCACCGGCCGGTGGCGGTGAGCGGCCACGGCCGGTATGAGACACAGGGGAGGGGCGCATGTCGGAGACGTCGGCGAACTACGGCATCCAGCAGTCCGGCGGGGTCAGTCAGGTCGGTAACCAGGCTGTCGGTCCGGGCGCGTCGGCGGTCGGCGGCGCGCTCTGGGCGACGGCGCCCGGCGTGGACGTCCCGGCGCTGGTGACCCGGCTCGTGGAGGTGCTCGACCGGCACCGGGACGAGTTGGACGACCCGGCCCGCGCGGTGGCCACGGAGCTGCGGGCGCAGCTGGCCCGGCCGCATCCGGAACCGGCGCGGGTGACGGCGTTGTTGCAGCGCCTGGCGGCTCTGGCGACGCCGGTCGCGCCGGTGGCCTCGGCGGTCACCGAGGTGCTGCGCGCGATCCAGCAGGCCGGCTGATCCCCACCCGACAGGGCTGACTGATCCGCGCCCGACAGGCCGGCGGCGCGCACCGTGCCCGGGCGGGTCAGCCGGCGGCGGGGCGGCGTCGGTGGGAGCGGCTGGTGTCCACCGGCCGGCCCGGGTCGACGTGCCGGGGCCGGCCGGGTTCGTCCGGGCGTAGCGGCACGAGGGTGTCGGTGAGGGCATCGATGATCCGGTCGGTGGCCTGGCGGGCGACGCCGGGCGTACCCGCACGCAGGTCGGTCAGGTCGACCGGGTCGCCGAAGTGCACCCGGACGGTGGGGCGGCGGACCAACGCGCGGGCGACGCCGCCGAGCAGGCCCTTGGGCGACCGGTACGGCAGCACCTCGTGCGAACCCCACTGCGCCACCGGCACGACGGGGGCGCCGCAGGTCAGGGCGAGCCGGGCGGTGCCGGTCTTGCCGCGTTCGGGCCACAGGCCCGGGTCGAGGCCGATCCGTCCCTCGGGATAGACCAGGATCGGCGCGCCCCCGGCGACCGCGGCGGCGGCGTCGTCCAGGGCCCGGTGTACGCCGGTGGTGCCCCGGTCGACCCGGATGTGTCCGGCGCGCCGCATCGCGGTGCCGATCACCGGGGCGCGGAACAGCCCACCGGTGGCCATGATCCGGGGCGCTACCCGGCGGCTGCGGCAGGCGGCGGCGAGCACGATCGGGTCGAACGGGCTGATGTGGTTGGCGGCCAGGATCAGCGGCCCGTCGCGCAGGTGCGCGGGGATGTCGCCGGTGACCTCCAGCCGGGCCAGCGCGCCGACCACGACGCGGGCGAGCGTCTGGGCGGTACGCCAGATCAGCGGCGGCTGCCAGGGGGAGTGGGCGTGGTCCACAGCCGGTGATGGTCGCACGGCGGGACCTGCCTCCGCCGGACAGGGGGGGCAGCCCGGCGGAGGTGAGCAGGGTCATTGGTCCCGGAGCGGTTCGGGTCCCCCGCCTCTGCCGATCGTCGTACGACGGACTGTAGTATTTACTACGTCTTGTAGTATCAGCAGCCCTGGGGGTCGCAGGTGGACGCGTTGGACGTCGCCCGCTGGCAGTTCGGTGTCACCACCGTCTACCACTTTCTCTTCGTACCGCTGACCATCGGACTCTCCGTCCTGGTCGCCATCCTGCAGACCCTCTGGCACCGCACCGGGGACGAGAAGTACCTCAAGCTCACCAAGTTCTACGGCAAGCTGTTCCTGATCAACTTCGCGATGGGCGTGGTCACCGGCATCGTGCAGGAGTTCCAGTTCGGCATGAACTGGAGCGACTACTCCCGCTTCGTCGGCGACATCTTCGGCGCCCCCCTGGCCATCGAGGCGCTGGTCGCCTTCTTCCTCGAATCCACCTTCATCGGCCTGTGGATCTTCGGCTGGGACCGGCTGCCGAAACGCCTGCACCTGGCCAGCATCTGGGCCGCCGCGATCGGCACGAACCTGTCGGCGTACTTCATCCTCGCCGCCAACTCGTTCATGCAGAACCCGGTCGGCTACTGGATCAACCCGGAGACCGGGCGCGCCGAGCTGACCGACTTCGTCGCCGTGCTCACCAACAAGGTCGCCCTGATCACCTTCCCGCACACCATCGCCGGCGCCTTCCTGGTCGCCGGATCGCTGCTGGTGGCGGTCGCCCTGTGGCACCTGATCCGCCGCCCCGACAGCGAGGACACCCCGGCCTACCGGTTCGCGGCCCGCTTCGGCTCCTGGGTCACCCTGGTCGCGGCCGCCGTCGTGGTGATCACCGGCGACATCCAGGGCAAGATCATGACCGAGGTGCAGCCGATGAAGATGGCCGCCGCCGAGGGGTTGTACGACACCGAGAGCCCCGCCTCGTTCTCCGTGCTCACCATCGGCAGCCTCGACGGCAGCCGGGAACTGTTCGCCATCAAGATCCCGTACCTGCTGTCGTACCTGGGCACCGGCGACCCCAACGGCACCGTGCACGGCATCAACGACCTCCAGGCCCTCTACACGGCCCAGTACGGCCCCGGCAGCTACACCCCGATCATCCCGGTCACCTACTGGAGCTTCCGATTCATGATCGGCTTCGGGCTCGCCGCCGCCGCCATCGCGCTGCTCGTGCTCTGGTCGCAGCGCAGGGGGCGTACGCCGCGCGGGAAGTGGCTGCTTCGCGCCGGCCTGGTCATGCCGGTCCTGCCGCTGCTGGCCAACTCCTTCGGCTGGATCTTCACCGAGATGGGCCGCCAGCCCTGGATCGTCTTCGGCGAGATGCTCACCCGCGACGGCGTGTCCCGCAGCGTCTCCCTGGGCGAGGTGCTCACCAGCTTCGCCGCCTTCACGATCATCTACGCCGTCCTCGCCGTGGTCGAGGTCAAACTGCTGATCCGGTACGCCAAGGCCGGCGTACCCGACGTCACGCCCGCGCCCGAACCCGACGACACCGACGACGACGCGGACCGCCCGCTCGCGTTCGCCTACTGACCCGGAGCCCCACCGTGGAACTGACCACCATCTGGTTTCTCCTCGTCGCCGTGCTGTTCACCGGCTACTTCATCCTGGAGGGCTTCGACTTCGGCGTCGGCATGCTGCTGCCCGTGCTCGGACGCGACGACCGCGAACGCCGCGTCATGATCAACACGATCGGGCCGGTCTGGGACGGCAACGAGGTCTGGCTGATCACCGCCGGTGGCGCGATGTTCGCCGCCTTCCCCGAGTGGTACGCCACCCTCTTCTCCGGCTTCTATCTGCCGCTGCTGCTCATCCTGCTGGCCCTGATCGCCCGGGGCGTCGCCTTCGAGTACCGCCACAAGCGCCCCGAGGCGTCCTGGAAGCGCCGCTGGGACAACGCCATCTTCTTCGGCTCGCTCATCCCGGCGATCCTGTGGGGCGTGGCCTTCGCCAACATCCTGCGCGGCGTACCCCTGGACGCCGACCACGAGTTCGTCGGCGGACTGGTCGACCTGTTGCACCCGTACGCGCTGCTCGGTGGCGCGACCACGGCGGCGCTGTTCCTCACCCACGGCGCCGTCTTCATCGCCCTCAAGACCGTCGGCGACATCCGGGGCCGCGCCGCCACCCTCGCCGTGCGCCTCGGCGTGGTCACCGCCGTGCTCGCCGTCGCGTTCCTCACCTGGACCCTGACCATCCGCTCCAGCACCGCCGCCGTGGTGCTCGCCACCGGCGCCGCCCTGGCCCTGCTCGGCGGTCTCGCCGCCGCCCGGGTCCGGCGCGAGGGCTGGGCCTTCACCGGCACCGCGCTGGCCATCGGACTGGCCGTGGCGACCCTGTTCGCCGCGCTGTTCCCCACCGTGATGCCCTCCACGCTGGACCCGGCCGGCACGCTGACCGCCACCAACGCCGCCTCCACCCCCTACACGCTGCGGATCATGACCTGGGTGGCGGTGTTCTTCACCCCGATCGTGCTGGCCTACCAGGGCTGGACGTACTGGGTGTTCCGCAAGCGCATCGGCGTCAAGCACATCCCGCAGCACTGACCGGATCGGCCCGGGACCCCGCATCCCGGGCCGATCCGGCACCATGACCTGATGCCTCACCAGCACACCTACCGCACCACCGTCACCTGGACCGGCAACCTCGGCACCGGCACCAGCGGCTACCGCGCCTACCGACGCGACCACGACGTGACCGCCGACGGCCCGCCCCCGATCGCCGGCAGCTCCGACCCGACCTTCCGCGGCGACTCCACCCGGTGGAACCCCGAACAGCTCCTGCTGGCCGCGCTGTCGCAGTGCCACATGCTGGCCTACCTGCACCTCTGCGCCGACAACGGCATCGTCGTCACCGACTACGTCGACACCGCCACCGGCAGCATGACCACCGACAACAAAACGGGTAGCGGCCACTTCACCGAGGTCGTCCTGCATCCCCGGGTCACCCTCGCCGACCCCGCCGACACCGACACCGCGACCGCGCTGCACGACCACGCGCACCGGGTCTGCTTCGTCGCCAACTCGGTGAACTTCCCGGTCCGGCACGAGCCGAGCACCGGCACGGCCTGACCCGGGCGGCGACACACACGTGGGGCTCGGGACGCATCCGTCCCGGGCCCCACGCTCACCTGTGCCTGCCTCAGCTCGCCTCGCGCAGCTCCGCCAGCCGGGCCTCGATCTCGGCCAGCTCGGCCCGCAGCTTCTCGGCCTGCCGCTCGGCCTCGGACCGCTCCGACGCCAGGATCTGCTCCACCGCCTCGTGCACACCGGGCACGTCGACCAGCGCCACCATCCGCAGCGCCTCGGCCGGCTTGAGCACGTACGGCTTGGCCAGCACCTTGCCGCCCTGCTGCGCGGCCACCGTCCACTCGCCCTCGGCGTACGCCAGGGTGACCGTCAACCCGGCCGGTCCCTTCGGCTTGGCCGCCTTGACCGGCCGCCGCGCAGCGGGCTTGGCCTCGACCGTCTCCACCTTCGGCTCCTCCTGTCGCACCGGTTCCTCCCGCCGGGGCTGCGGCACCCGGTCCAGCACGAACTCCGGCTCCGCCACCGGCGGCTCGACCGGCGCCGGCTCCACCTTCGGCTCGGCCGGTTTACGGCCGGCGCCCCGGGGCGCCACCGCCACGTCGGCGGGGGAGAAGGGCAGTTCGTCGCGGCCGAAGCGCACCACCACGTACTCGTCGGACACCGCCGGGTCGGTCAGTTCGACCACCTGGCCGATCTGCCCGGCGATCTGACCGGCCGAGGCCGTGAACACCACCTTCGGCTTGCGTCCCGCGGCCAACGCCTCCCGGATGCCGCGCACCTCGTCATCGGACAAACCCTGGCCAGCGACACCCATCGCGCTCCCTCATCCGTCGTACACGTGTTCAGTCGCCTGCCTTGATACCAGTCCCCGGCGACACCGTGAAGATCAGCCCCCCAACGCTTTCAGCGCCCGGTCCGCGTGCTGGTTCATGTCCAGTTCACTGTGCACCACCTCGACGACACGTCGATCGACGCCGATCACGAAGGTCATCCGTCGGGTGCTCAACGCGCCCAGCGGCAGCCGCCGTCGCACCCCGAAGCGGTCCGCCACCGCGCCGTCCGGGTCGGACAGCAGCGGGAAGTCGAAGTCGTTGCGGCGGGAGAACTCGGCCTGCCGTTGCACCGGGTCCCGGCTGATGCCGACGCGTTGCGCGCCCAGCGCGGCGAACTCCGCCGCCAGGTCACGGAAGTGGCAGCTCTGCGCGGTGCAGCCGCGCGTCATCGCGGCCGGGTAGAAGAACAGCACCACCGGCCCGTCCGCCAGGAACTCCGACAGCCGCCGGGGACGGCCGGTCTCGTCCGGCAGCGCGAAGTCCTCGACCAGATCCCCGACGCCTACACCCGCCATGCGCGCTCCTCACTCGACACCGTCGTCGCCCGAGCGTATGCCACGCCCGGTCACCGGCCGTGTCCTCGACCACACCCGGCTACCGGCGTCGGTGAACGCCCCGGTAACGTCGCCGACACCGGCTCGGGGGCAGGGGAGACGATCAATGGCACCGGTCACCGTCATCACCGGCGGCGGGCGCGGCATCGGCGCGGCCACCGCCCGGCGGCTGGCCCACGCGGGCCACCACCTCGCCCTCGGCTACCGGCGCGACCACGCCGCCGCCGACGCCGTCGTGGCCGAGCTGCACGCCACCGGGGTACGCGCCGTCGCGGTGCCCGCCGACACCCGCGACCCCGACCAGGTGGCCGCCCTGTTCGACGCCGCCGAGGCCCTCGGCCCGCTGACCGGCCTGGTCAACAACGCCGGTGTCACCAGCCCGATCGGTCCCTTCACCGAGCTGCGCCTGGACGACCTGCGTGAGGTGGTCGACGTCAACCTGGTCGGCTACGTGCTCTGCGCGCAGCAGGCGGCCCGCCGGATGACGGCCGGCGGGGCGATCGTCAACATCTCCTCGGTCGCCGCCACCCTCGGCGGTCCCGGCGAGTACGTCCACTACGCCGCGGTCAAGGCCGGCACTGACGCGCTCACCGTCGGTCTGGCCAAGGAACTGGCCCCGCGTGGCATCCGGGTCAACGCGGTGGCCCCGGGCATCATCCGCACCGACATCCACGCCCTCTCCGGGCAGCCGGACCGGCCCGAGCGGGCCGCCGGGCGGATCCCGCTGGGTCGTCCCGGCGAACCCGACGAGGTCGCCGCCGCCATCGCCTGGCTGCTCGGCCCGGACGCCTCCTACACCAGCGGCGCGGTGCTGCGCGTCGGCGGCGGTCTCTGACCCGTTCCGCTTCTCATCCCTGCTCTGGCGTGCGCGGACGCGCCCGTCAGGTGGGTTGACCATGTCCCGCCGCAACCCCTATCGTTCCAGTAAGTCGAACGGCGTACGGCTCAGTCGAACATTCTGATGGGGGTGTCGTGGTCGAGACCGCTCTGGGCGTCATCGTCCCGCCGGCCAACCCGACCGTCGAGCCCGAACTGCGCCGCCTGCTGCCGCCACGGCTGCGCTACCACGTGGCCCGCCTCCCGGTCGTCGACGGCTCACTCGCCGACCGGCTGGACCGGTACGCCGACCTGCTCCCGGAGACCGCCGCCACGCTGCGGGGACTGGAACTGGGGGCCACCTACGTGGCCTGCACCGGCTGCTACTACCGGCACCAGGACGCCGACCACGTCGACCGGGCCGCCAGCGATCGGCTCGGCAGCCCCGTCGTCGGTGCCGCGAGCGCCGTGCGGCAGGTCCTCGACCGGCTCGGCGTACGGTCGCTGACGCTGGTGTCGCCGTACCCGCAGTGGCTCACCGCGCAGGCGGCGGCGTTCTGGCGGGCGACCGGCCGTACGGTCACCGAGGTGGTGGCCGTGCCCGGCACGGGCGCCATCTACGACCTCACCTCGACCACCGTCGGCGACACCGTGCACCGCGTGCTGGACACCCTGGACGCGACCGCCGCCGACGGGCACGCGGTGCTGCTCACCGGCACCGGCGCGCCGAGCCTGGACGTGCTCGACGAGGTCGTGCCGCGCTCGCCCGTGCCGGTGCTCTCCTCGAACCTGGCCGGCGCCTGGCAGTCGATGCAGACCGCCGGGGCCGCGCACCTGGCGGCGCAGTCGCCGAGTCCGGCGCTGCGACACCTGGCCGACGTCCTGGCCGCCACCGACACGACGCAGATCGCCGGCGGGACCGCCGGCCGGAAGGAGTGAACGTGCCGCCAAGCCAATCGGTGCAGGCACCGGTCGTCGTCCTCGGCGGCGGACCGGTGGGCATGGTGACCGCCCTCGCGCTGGCCCGCTACGACATCGGTGTGGTCGTGCTGGAACAGGGCCACGACGAGGTGCGCTCGGAGTGGCGCGGCTCGACGGTGCACCCGCCCACGCTCGAACTGCTCGACGAGCTGGACCTGGCCGCGCCGGTGCTCGCCGAGGCCGTCCGGGTACGTCGGCTGGACTACCGCGACCTGGAGCTGACCGAGTCCGCCCAGTTCTCCTACGACCTGCTGGAAGGCGAGACCCGCTACCCGTTCCGGCTCCAGTACGAGCAGTACAAGCTGGTCCGGCAGTTGCGTCGGGCGGTCGCCGAGACACCGAACGTGGACCTGCGTTTCGGCCACGAGGTGGTCGGGCTGCGCCAGGACGACACCCGCGTGGAACTGGAGGTGGCCGTCGACGGCGGGCGGCGTACGGTGTCGTGTCACTGGGCGGTGGCCGCCGACGGCGCGCGAAGCGTCGCCCGCAAGCTGCTCGACGTGCCGTTCCCCGGTTTCACGTACCCGTCGATGAGCCTGGTGGTGGCCACACCGTTCCGGTTCGAGGACGCGGTGCCCAACCTCAGCGAGGTCGGCTACTGGTCCGGCCCGCGCGGCCGGTTCTCGCTGATCCGCACCCCGGACATCTGGCGCGCCGCGCTGTCGACGAACACCGGGGTCGACGACGAACCACCGACCGGCACCCACCCGGACTTCCTGGCCGCCGTGGAGCTGCTGCTGGGTTCCCCGACCCCGCCGGACGGGCTGCTGCCGCTGCACCAGCACCAGATGTACCGCAGCCACCAACGGCTGGCCGACTCGTTCCGGATCGGTCGGGTCCTGCTGGCCGGCGACGCCGCCCACCTGAGCAGCACGACCGGGGGCATGGGTCTGAACTCCGGCATCCACGACGCGATGGCGGTGGCTGCGGCGCTGGCCGAGTCCGACCAGGACACCGCGACCACCGCGTACGCGCAACGACGCCGCTCGATCGCCGAGCGCTTCGTGCAGCCGACCACCACCGAGAACCGCACCTCGGCGGACGCGGCCGACCTGGCCGGACGCCGGGAACGGCTGGTCCGGCTGCGGGCGGTGGCCGACAACGCCGAGGAGGCCCGAGCGTATCTGCGGCGGGTCAGTATGCTCGGGATCCAGCACTAGGCGCCGCACGCCGGTGCCCACCCGCGAAGTGCCGCCCGACGGCACGCACGAGAGGTCACGGTCGAATGGAGTCAGCGGTGCCGGTGAGTGAGCCGGCGGACGGCCACCGTTACACCGCGAGCGGCCTGGGTCGCGCGCTGGCCGTGATCGACCTGCTCGCCGAACGCAGCCCCGAGATGGTCGGGGTCTCCACCGTCGCGCGGGACCTGAGCCTGCCCAAGGCGGTGGCCCACCGCATCCTCAAGGAGCTCACGGCCAACCAGTTCGTGACCTTCGACGAGGCCACCCGGCGCTACCGGCTGGGGCCGGGCGCGCTGGCCGCCGGTCTGGCCGCGCTGCGCGCCATCGACGTGCAGGCGACCACCAACCGGCACATGCGGCGTCTGGTGGAGATCACCGGCGAGACGGCCACGCTGTCGATGCGGCAGGGCTGGGTGCGGGTCTACACCGACCAGGTGCTCTCGCCGCACGAGATCCGGATGTCGGTCACGCTCGGCTCCCGGCACTCGCTGGTCGCCGGCTCGTCGTCCAAGGCGATCCTGGCGGCGTTGCCCGACGCCGAGGTCTCCGAATACCTGTCCACGCACGAGCTGGTGTCGATGACGTCGGCGACCATCACCTCCGTCGAGCAGCTCTGGGAGGACCTGCGGGCGGTACGCCGGCAGGGCTACGCGGTGAGCCGGGGTGAACGGCAGGCGGGGGCGGCGAGCGTGGCGGCGGCCATCCGGCTCGCCTCCGGCGAGGTCTACGGGTCGTTGTCGCTGTGCGGCCCGCAGGACCGCTTCTCCGCGCGCCTGCTGGCCGAGTACGGCGACCTGGTGGCCGACGCGGCCCGCCAGGTCAGCGCCGAGCTGGGCTACCAGTCCGCCCCGGAGCCGGTCGAGGCCGCGCCGCCGGCCAAGCGTCGCAGTCCTCGCCGTCAGGTGGCCCGTGCCTCGGCCGACCAGCCCGACAGCAGCTCGGCCGAGGTCGTGGTCTCGCAGAAGTAGAACCCGAGGTTGCGGATCGCCGGCTCGGCCAAGTCCGGGCGGGTCCATCCGACCATGTCCGTCGGCAGGGTGACGGCCAGGTCGGCCATGTACGCCTCGCGCACGGTCGAGTCGACGCAGACGTTGGCCGCCGTGCCGACCACCACCACGTGGTCGCGTTCGTGTGCCCGCAGCAGGTTGTGCAGGGGCGTGCCGACGAAGGCGCTGTAGCGCGTCTTCTCCAGGTGGCAGTCGCCGGGCGCGGGGCGTAGCCCGTCGGCGAGTTCGGCGCCCCAGGAGCCCGCCGCGCAGACGCTGAGCGGGCTGCGGCCCATCGCCTCGGCGCGCGCCCGTCGGGCCGGCGACACGAGCTGGTCATGGGCGGCCTGCCGGACCCAGACGACGAGGCAGCCGGCGGCCCGCGCCGGGTCCAGGAATCCCGGCAGTCGGCGGGCCAGGTCGGCGTTGACACCGACGTCGGCGCCGAGCGTCGCCATCGCTCCGGCGGGGGAGCAGAAGTCGTTCTGCATGTCGATGACCAGCACCGCGGTCCGCTGCGGGGGGCACTTCATGAGGTTTTCTCCCAAATCGGGGGATTGATCCGGATCGATGATGCCGAGTCGGGTCCTACAGGCCATTGACCTTGCCGCCGAACATAGCTTACGTTCGCACCAACAGAACGGCGTACTGCACAAGCGAACAATCTCGCGATCAAACGCGGGCCGGTCGGTGACAGGGGTAGCCCATGAGTGCGATCAAAGTGGAGGGCGTCAGCAAGGTCTTCGCCGGCGCCGGCGGGCAGTCGATGCTCGCCCTGAGCGACGTCTCGCTCGACATCGCCGACGGTGAGTTCGTCGTGTTGCTCGGGCCGTCCGGGTGCGGCAAGACCACCCTGCTGCGCATCATCGGTCAGTTGGAGAGCCCGACCGTCGGCCGGGTGAGCCTCGACCACGGCACGCGGTCCGACGGCGACCGCCCCCTGGGCTTCGTCTTCCAGGAGGCCACCCTGATGCCCTGGCGGACCGCCGCCGCCAACGTGGCCCTGCCGCTGGAGATGGCCGGCGTCGGCCGCCGGGAACGCACCACGCGGGTCCGCGAGATGCTCGAACTCGTCGGCCTGCCGGAGGCCGAGGGAAAGCACCCGCACCAGTTGTCGGGCGGCATGCGCCAGCGGGTCTCCATCGCCCGCGCGTTGGCACACGACCCGCAGGTGCTGCTCATGGACGAACCGTTCGGCGCGCTCGACGCGCAGACCCGCGACATGATGAACTCCGAGCTGCAGCGCATCTGGCTGGAGAACCGTAAGACGGTCGTCTTCGTGACGCACTCCGTCTCCGAGGCGGTGTTCCTCGCCGACCGCATCGTGATGCTGGGGACCAAGCCCGGCCACATCCACTCCATCACCGAGGTGACGCTGCCCCGGCCGCGCACCATCGACATGACCGAGACCGCCGAGTTCCGCCATCTCGCCGCCGAGCTGCGTCGACAGATCGGCGCGGTGCAGGACCCCGACAACCGATCCGCCGTCTCGGCCTGACCGCATACCGAGGTGCCGCACAGTGACTGCCACTAAAGAGCGCCAGCCGGCGCCGACACCCTCCGCCGAAGAGTTGCTGAAGCCACCACCGCCGACCTGGAAAGAGCGGCTGCGCAACAACCGGTGGCTGTCCTTCTACACCAGCCCCCTGCTGATCGCGCTGTTCCTCGTGGCGTGGAAGATCTACGTCGAGGTCACCGACCTGTCCCGGTTCGTGCTGCCGCCGCCGGAGGCGGTGTTCAAGGCGTTCAGTGAGCAGATCGTCGACCCGTTCGTCTGGCGGACCCACATCTGGACGACCTTCTACGAGGTCATGATGGGTCTGGCGCTGGCGATCGTGCTGGGCGTCGGGCTCGGCCTGATGATCGGCAAGTCGCCGCTGTTCGACCGGATCGTCCGACCGTTCATCGTGGCCACCCAGGTGGTGCCGAAGGTCGCGCTGGTGCCGCTGTTCATCCTCTGGCTCGGCTTCGGCCCCTCGTCCAAGGTGGTCATCGCCGCGCTGCTGGCCTTCTTCCCGCTGCTGATCAACACCTCGTTCGGTGTCCGCTCGGTGCCGGGCTCCATGCACGACCTGATGACGACGCTCAAGGCGTCGCGGTGGACACGGTTCTGGAAGGCCGACCTGCCCTACACGATGCCCTTCATCCTGGCCGGCATGGAGCTGGCGGTCGTCCAGGCGACCATCGGCGCGATCGTCGGCGAGTACCTCGGCGGTGACAAGGGCCTCGGCCGGTACGCGGTCAACCTGCAGAACAACCTCCAGGTCGACAAGCTGTTCGGCGCAATCCTGATCATGGCCCTGTTCGGCTTCACCCTCTACAGCATCGTCACCGGCGCCCGCCGGCTGCTGATCCCCTGGCACGAGTCCGTGCAACCGCGCCGTCGCCCCTGACCGGCGGCCCGGCCCTCACCTGACACACCACACGACCCGGTCGGCGCCGCGACGCGGCACTGGCGGACCTCTCCTTGCCCGAATCCGTCACCCATCCGTACCTTCCTCGCCCCGGGAGTCCTCCGTGACACATAACCCCTCCTTCGGCGCGCCGGTCTCCCGGCGCTCGCTCCTGCGCTTCGGCGCCTCCGCCGGACTGCTGCTGCCCACCGCCGGCGGCATGACCCTGATGCTCAGCGGCTGCGGCGGCGACGACAACCAGGTCAACGCCGACGGCAGCCTGAACGGCTCGTACATGACCGCCTCCGGCCTGACGTTGAGCTTCGTGGAGACGATGGTCGCCAAGGAGCGCGGCTACTTCGCCGAGCACGGCCTCAACCTGGACATCAAGGGCGGGCAGGGCACCGCCACCGCCATCCAGGCCGTCCTCGGCGGCTCGGCCGACATGACCCGCGCCAACGGCATCAACGCGATCATCGCGGTGGCCAACGAGGACGCGCCGTTCGTCAGCATCGCCAGCGTCCGGCAGAAGTCGCAGTTCGAGGTGGTGTCCCTGCCCGACGACCCGATCCGCAGCCCGGCCCAGCTCGCCGGACGCACCTGCGGCATCGTCTCCACCGGCGGCGCCACCGAGAACCTGCTCGACGTCATGCTGATCAACGCGGGCATCGACCCCGGGTCGGTGCAGCGTCCGGTCACCGGTGTCGGCACCGCCGCGTACGAGTTGGCGCGCCGGGGCGAGGTGGACGCCTGGATCTGCGTCAACACCGACCGGGCCACCATCCAGAAGGAGATCGGCGAGGTCGTCTTCTTCAGCACCGACGAGCACGCGCCGATGCCCTCGGACTCGTACAACACCAGCCTCAAGATGGTCGAGTCGGACAGCGACATGCCGGTGCGGTTCCTGGCCGGTGTGCTCAAGGCCATCGACTACGCCAGCAAGGAGGAGAACTGGGAGCAGGTCATCAACGACCTGCGCAAGTACAACCCGGAGGCGGACGCCGCCCAGGCCCGCGCCGAGCTGCCGCTGCTGGTGGAGAGCTGGCAGGCCGCCGGCCCGGAGAACACCCTGCAGATGAACCCGCAGACCTGGCTCACCGGCCAGGAGAGCCTGGTCAAGGCCAAGCTGGTCAACTCCGCCGCGCCGATCGAGAAGCTCATCTACCCGGACTACCTCGCCCGCGCGAGGGAGCTGTGACGGCCGACCCGGCCGCCGTCGGTGGCGCCGCCGCGGTCCTCGCGGCGGCGGCCGCCAGCGGCGTACGCCGGCTCTGGTTCAACAGCGGCTCCGAGCTGACCTCCTTCCAGGAGGCCGGCGCGCAGGCCCGCCAGAAGAGCGAGCCGAGCCCGGAGATCATCACCTGCCCGCACGAGCACGTCGCGCTGACCGCGGCGATGGGCGAGACCATGGTCTCCGGTGGACCCAGCATGACGGCCGCCCACGCCGACCTCGGTCTGCTGCACCACGGCGGCGCGATCCACAACGCCATGTGGGGCGACCACCCCATCATGATCATGTCGGGGTATCCGCCGACCACCGCGCAGTCGCGCACCTCGCCGGTGTTCTGGAAGCAGCAGCGCTGGGACCAGGGCGCGATCGTGCGCCAGTACGTCAAGTGGGACTACAAGCTCTCCGCCCTCGACGACGCCGCGCTGGTCGTGGCGCGTGGCCTGCAGGTCGCCCTGGCGCCCCGACGCGGACCGGTCTATCTGGCGATGCCGGAGGAGGTGGGTCGCCACCCGGTGCCCGTCGGCGACCGGGTGCCCAGCGCCCAGGCGCTCGGTGTGCCGACGCTGGGCCCCGGCGACCCCGGCGTGGTCAGCGAGGTGGCCCGCCGCCTGCGGACCGCCCGCCGCCCGGTGGTGGTCACCGACCGGGTCGGCGAGAACCCCCGCGCGGTGCAGTTGCTCGCCGAACTGGCCGACACCCTGGGCGTGGAGGTACGCGCCTCCCGCTACCGGGTCAACCTGCCCGACGACAACCCGTGGCACACCAGTGCGCCGTTGGACCAGTTCGACGTCGTCGTCGTGCTGGACCACCCGGTGCCGTGGATGCCCGCGGTGGAACAGCCCGCCGACGACGCGTGGATCGGCTGGGTGGGACCCGACCCGATCGAGAGCCGGGTCCCGCTGTACGAGTTGCGGGCCGACGCCCGTACCACCGCCGACCCGGCGGCGTTCCTGGCCGCGGTGCTGGGCGAGGTCTCCTCGGGCGACGCCGACACGGTGCGGCAGCGCCGGGAGCGGCCACCGGGCGTCGGCACGAAGCGGCACACCGCCGGCAGGGGAGCGGCCGGCGGTGTGCCCACCCCCGCGTTGATCGCGGCGGCGCTGGACGCGCACCTGCACCCCGACGACCTGCTCACCTGGGAGGTCTTCGACACCACGGCGGTGCGCCGCACGAAGCCGGGCACCCTGTTCGAGAAGGGCGGCTCCAGCCTCGGCTGGTCGGTGGCGGCGGCGACCGGCGCCAGCATCGCCGCCGGTGGCGCGCACGCCGTCGCGGTCACCGGGGACGGCTCCTACTTGTTCGGCTCGCCGGACTCGTGCCTGTGGTTGCAGCAGCAGCACGACGCCCCGATCGTCACCGTCGTGGTCAACAACGGCGGGTACCGCACCGGCACCACCACGCTGGCCGCGCACTACCCGGACGGTCTGGCCGTCGCCGAGCCCACGGTGCTCGGCGGTCACCTCACCCCGTCGCCGGACTTCGCCGCGCACGCCCGCGCGCAGGGCTGCCACGGCGAGCGGGTGGTGCGCGCGGCCGACCTGGCCGCCGCCCTGGACCGGGCCCGCGCCGCCGTGCAGCGCGACCGGGTGCCGGCGGTGCTGGACGTCTGGGTGCCCGAACACCTCACCGGGTCGATGGACCCGGGTCGCCGGGCGCGTACCCCGGCCGCTGACGAAGGGACCAGTGATGGCTGAGGTCGTCTCCCCGATCGACGCCCGGGTCCTGGCCCGGGTGGCACCCGCCGCACCGGAGGAGGTGCACGCCGCGGTCCGCGCGGCGCGGGCCGCGCAACCGGCCTGGGCCCGCCGCACCGGCAGCGAACGCGGCCGGATCCTGCACGCCGTCGCCGACCTCATCGAGGCCGCCGTCGAGGAACTGGCCGAGATCGAGACCCGCAACACCGGCAAGATCCTCAGCGACACCCGGCGCGAGGTGCGCCGGGCGGCCGGCAGCTTCCGCTACTACGCCGGCTGGGCCGAGCAGGTACGCGGGGAGACCATCCCGGTCGGCGTCGAGTACCACACGTACACGGTGCCGGAGCCGCACGGCGTGGTCGCCGGGGTCATCCCGTGGAACGTGCCGTTCTTCTTCGCCGCCAAGAAGATCGCTCCGGCGTTGGCGTTCGGCAACGCCTGCCTGCTCAAGCCGGCCGAGGAGACCCCGCTGACCGCGCTGCGGCTGGCCGGGCTGCTGGCCGAGGCCGGCGTACCCGAGGATCTGGTGGCGGTGCTGCCCGGCGGTCGGGAGACCGGCGCGGCGCTGGTGTCACATCCGGACGTGGACCTGATCGTGTTCACCGGGCACCACGACACCGGCAAGGCGATCGCCCGCGCGGCGGCGGAGCACCTGACCCCGGTCGCCCTGGAACTGGGCGGCAAGTCGCCGCAGGTGGTCTTCGGCGACGCCGACCTGGACCGGGCGGTCGACGCGGTGGTGCTGGGCGTCTTCGCCTCCTGCGGACAGATGTGCATCGCCGGTTCCCGGCTGGTGGTGCACGAGTCCGTCTACGACGAGGTCCTCGACCGGATCGCCGAGCGGGTACGCGGACTGCGCGTCGGTGACCCGTTCGACGACGACACCGACCTGGGTCCGCAGATCACCTCGGCGCAGCGGGACAAGACGGCGCAGTTCATCGCCGAGACCCGGTCCGTCGGACGGCTGGTGGCGCAGGCCGCCCTGCCCGACGACGAGCGGCTGCGCGACGGCTTCTACGTGCCGCCGACGGTCTTCGACCGGTTGGACACGCAGGCGCGGCTGCTGCGCGAGGAGGTCTTCGGCCCGGTCCTGGCGGTGTCGTCGTTCCGCGACGACGCCGAGGCGCTACGGCTGGCCGACGACACCGACTTCGGGCTCGCCGCCGGGGTGTGGACCGCCGACATCGCCCGCGCGCACCGGTTCGCCGGGCAGGTCCGCGCCGGCACGGTCTGGATCAACACGTACCGGGTGCTGTCGGACCTGGTGCCCTTCGGCGGGGTGGGCCTGTCCGGGTACGGGCGGGAGAACGGCACCGAGGCGGCACGGCTGTACCTGCGGCCGAAGTCGGTGTGGACCTCGCTGACGGCCGGCACACCGCAGGGGTACGGCCTGGGTGGCGCGGGTGCCGCAGGCTGACCGCCCGCCCGACGCGTCGACCGACGAGGTGGGTCGCGGCGCGCTCGCGTTGCTGCGGGACCGCCGCTTCGGCCCGTACTTCTTCGGGTCGCTGGCGTCCAACACCGGCACCTGGTTCCAGAACGTCGCGGCGATCCTGACCATCTTCGCGTTGACCCGCTCCGCCTTCATGGTGGGGCTGGTCACCGCGTTGCAGTTCGCGATGCAGCTGGTCCTCGCGCCGGTGATCGGGGCGGTGGCCGACCGGGTCGACCGGCGGCTGCTGATCATCGTCGGGCAGACGTTGGGCGGGACCGCCGCCGCGGTGCTCGCGGTGCTGGCGTTCCTGGACGCCCTCAACGCCCCGCTGCTGCTGACGTTCGTGGGACTGTCCGGAGTGGGGCAGGCGGTGACCGGGCCGGCGGCCCAGGCGCTGGTGCCCAACATCGTCGGACGCGCCGACGTCCCGCAGGCCATCGCGCTGCACTCGCTGACCTTCAACCTGTCCCGGGCGATCGGTCCGGTGGCCGGGGCAGCCACGTACGCGCTGGCCGGGGCCGGTGCCGCGTTCGCCGTCAACGCCGCCAGCTTCCTGGTGTTCGCGCTGGCGCTGACCGGCGTACGGCTGCCCCGGGCACAACCCGGCACCGGCAAGCGTCGGCTGGGGGTGTTCGACGGCGTCGCCTACGTCCGCCACCGGCCGGAGCTGGTGCGGTGCCTGGTGGCGGTGGCCCTGATCGGGTTGGCGATGGAGCCGATCAACACGCTGTCGCCGCTGTTCGCCGAGGGCTTCGGCGGCGGTGAGCTGATGGTGGGCATCTTCATCACCTGTTTCGGGCTCGGCTCGGCGCTGATCGCCGGCTGGGTGGGCCGGTTGCGGCGGGTGATGGGCAGTGGCCGTACCGGCGCGGTCGGGGTGGCCGCCCTGGGCGTCGGGATGGCGGTGCTGGCGGTCAGTCCGGGACCGGTGATGGCCACGGTGGGCATCGCCGTGGGCGGCGCCGGTTACCTGCTGGCGGTCAGCGACGTCAACGCCACCATGCAGCACGGCCTGGCCGACGAGGTACGGGGCCGGGTGATGGCGCTGTGGTCGATGTGTTTCCTGGGCATCCGCCCGGCGGCGGCGATCCTGCACGGCTGGCTCGGCGACGCGTTCTCCGCGCGCACCGGCGCGGTCGTGGCGGTGGTGGCCGCCCTCGCCGCCGCGGTGGTCCTGCGCGGTCGACGGGCGCTGCGCGCCGCCGGGCGGTGAGGGCGGTGCGTTGACCCCACAGCTGACAACAAACTATTCTGCTGAGCGAAACACCGTTCGCTTGATGCGAACGATATGAAATGGGGGCTCCCGTGCACGACGGACCGCTGACCGGCCTGCGCGTCATCGACGCCTCGACGATCCTGGCCGGACCGCTGTGCTGCCAGATCCTCGGCGACTACGGCGCCGACGTCATCAAGGTCGAACACCCCGTCGCCGGGGACAGCATGCGCGGACACGGCCACGCCAAGGACGGCGTACCGCTGTGGTGGAAGGAGATCTCCCGCAACAAGCGCACGCTCGGGCTCAAGCTGTCCACACCGGAAGGCGCCGACCTGCTGCGCCGCCTCGCCGCCACCGCCGACGTGCTGGTGGAGAACTTCCGGCCCGGCACCCTGGAACGGTGGGGGATCGGCCCCGACACCCTCCTGGAGATCAACCCGGCGCTGGTCGTCGTCCGCATCTCCGGCTTCGGCCAACGCGGCCCCTACGCCCACCGGCCCGGCTTCGGCACCCTCGCCGAGGCGATGAGCGGCTTCGCCCACCTCACCGGCGACGAGAACGGCCCGCCCACCCTGCCGGCGTTCGGCCTGGCCGACAGCATCTGCGGCATCGCCGCCTCCTCGGCCACCATGGTCGCGCTCTGGGCCCGCCACCACAACGGCGGCAAGGGCCAGGTCGTCGACCTCAGCCTGCTCGAACCGATCATGATGGCCGTCGGTCCCGGACCCACCGTCTACGACCAACTCGGCATCATCGGCCAACGCCACGGCAACCGCTCCACCAACAACGCGCCCCGCAACACCTACCGCACCCGCGACGGCTCCTGGGTGGCCATCTCCACCAGCGCCCAGACCATCGCCGAACGGGTCCTGCGCCTCGTCGGACACCCCGAGGTCATCGACGAACCGTGGTTCGCCTCCGGACGCCAACGCGCCGAACACGCCGACCTGCTCGACTCCTACGTCGGCGGCTGGATCGCCGAACGCACCCGCGACGAGGTCATGCGGGCCTTCGACGAGGCCGGCGCCGCCGTCGCACCCGTCTACGACGCCCGCGACATCGTCACCGACGAGCACGTCCGCGCCGCCGAGATGGTCGTCGACGTCCCCGACCCCGACTTCGGTCAGGTCCTGATGCACAACGTCCTGTGGCGCATGTCCGAGACCCCCGGCCGGATCCGCTTCACCGGCCGACCCCTCGGCGCCGACACCGACGATCTCCTCGTCAACGAACTCGGCTGCACCCCCGACACCGTCGCCGACCTACGCGACCGGGAGATCGTGGCCTGACGGCCGCCACCACGAAGGTAAGGATTGCCGTGACCACCATGAGCACCACCACCAGCCCGGCAAGCGGAACGCAGACGCTGCTGGCCGCCGTGGCCACCGGAACCCGGGTCTACGACCTGGGCCGCCGCCTGACCATCGGCATGCCCCAGTCACCGAACCACCCGCCGTTCTGGCACGCCCTGCCGCGACGGCACGGCGACGCGGTCCGCGTCGACGGCGGCTCCGCCGCCAACGACATCATCACCATGGGCACCCACGTCGGCACCCACATCGACGCCTTCTCCCACGTCTCCCAGGACGGACGGCTGCACGACGGCGCCGACGCCGCCGACGCCGGACGCGGCGGACGCTTCGCCGACCTGGGCGCCCACACCATCGCCCCGATGGTGCGCCGCGGTGTGCTGCTCGACGTACCGGCCGCGCTGGGCACCCCCGAAGGCTGCGAACCCGGCTACGAGATCACCCCGCAGGACCTGACCCGCACCGCCGAACAGCAGGGCACCCCGCTACGCCCCGGCGACGTGGTGCTGATCCGCAGCGGCTGGGGCCGACACTTCGACGACGCCGACCGCACCCGCTTCGTCGGCCACGACAGCGGCGTACCCGGCGTCGGTGAGGCCGGCGCCACCTGGCTCGCCGACCAGGGCGTGCACGCCGCCGGCGCGGACACCATCGCCTTCGAATGCCTGCGCCCCGGCGCCGGCCACAGCGTCCTGCCCGCACACCGGGTGCTGCTGGTCGAACGCGGCGTCTACATCATCGAGACGATGGCACTGGACGAACTGGCCGCCGCCGGAGTGCACGAGTTCCTGTTCGTGCTCTCACCGCTGGCCATCTTCGGCGCCACCGGCTCGCCGGTGCGTCCGCTGGCGGTGGTCGTCGATGCCTGAGCAGACCCTCGCCCGGCAGCTCGCCGCGTTCGCCGCCCACGCCCGCACCGCACCCCTGCCCGAACCCGTCGTCACCAGCGTGCGCCAACGGGTCCTGGACATCCTCGGCCTCTGCGTCGCCGCCCACCGGCTCCCCACCAGCCACGCCGCCCTCGACCACGTCGCCGAGCAGGGCGGACGCCCCCAGGCCTACGTCGTCGGCCTACCCGACGCGGTACCCGCCGCGCAGGCCGCGTTCGGCAACGGCGTCCTGGCCCACTCGCTGGACTACGACGACACCCACCTGCCGTCGGTACTGCACCCCAGCGCCGCCGTGGTACCGGCCGCCCTCGCTGCCGCCCAGGCCGCCGGCGCCGACGGCACGACCCTCACCACCGCCGTCGCCGTCGGCATCGAAGTCACCGTCCGCCTCGGCATGGCCGGCTACGACCCGGCGCTGAACAACTCGGTCTTCTTCGAACACGGCCAGCACGCCACCTCCATCTGCGGCGCGATGGGCGCCGCCGTGGCCGCCGGCATGCTCGTCGGCCTCGACGAGGACGGTCTGCTGGACGTGCTCGGCGTGACCGCCTCGATGGCCGCCGGAGTGATCGAGGCCAACCGCACCGGCGGCACCGTCAAACGGCTGCACTGCGGCTGGGCCGCGCACAGCGCCGTCACCGCCGCCGACCTGGTCCGACGCGGCTTCACCGGACCACCCACCGTGCTGGAGGGCCGGTTCGGGTTCTTCACCGCCTTCCTGCGCGGCGAAGCAGACCACGACCAGATCACCGACGGACTCGGCGAACGCTGGGCCGTGCCGGACATCTTCTTCAAGCCCTACCCGGCCAACCACTTCACCCACGCCGCCATCGACGCCGGCCTGGCCCTGCGCGCCCAGAACGTGCCGCTGGACCGCATCGACCACATCGAACTACGGGTACCCGCCGCCGTCATCCGCACCATCGGCCAGCCCATCGACACCAAACGCACCCCCGACACCGGCTACCAGGCCCAGTTCAGCGGCCCGTACGCCATCGTCGCCGGCCTGCTCGGCGGCGGCGGACTCGGCCTCGGCCTCGGCGACTTCACCGACGAGTTGGCCCGCGACCCGGCCCGCCGCGCGTTGATGGCCCGCGTCGACGTGGTCGCCGACGACGAATGCACCAAGATCTTCCCCTACCAGTTCCCGGCCATCGTGACCGTCCACACCGACGACGGCCGGACCTGGCGCGAAGAGGTGCTGACCAACCGGGGCGGCCCCCAACGACCACTGTCCGACGCGGAACTGGCCATGAAGTTCCACGACAACGTCGCCGGTCGCCTCGACCCCGACACCGCCGAGAAAGTGGTGGCCGCCGTCGCCGACCTCGCCGACGTCACCGACGTGGCCGACCTGCTGCGCCCACTGACCCGGCTGCGCACCGTCACCGACTGACCGCCCGCGACCCGTCGCCCGCCGACCATCAGGAGCACAACATGCAACCCTTCGATCTCGTAGTGCGCAACGTCCGCGTCGTGCGACACGACCAGGCGGAGCCGGCGGCGCTGGACATCGGCGTACGCGACGGCCGGATCGCCCACCTCGCCCCGCACATCGACACCACCGAGGCGACCACCGTCGTCGACGGCGGCGGCAAACTCGCCTTCCCCGGCGTCGTCGACGCCCACCAGCACTGGGGCATCTACCACCCACTGGCCGAAGACACCGGCACCGAGAGCCGCGCCTGCGCGCAGGGCGGCGTCACCTCCGCCATCAACTACATCCGCACCGGCCAGTACTACCTCAACCGGGGCGGACCGTACGGCGAGTTCTTCCCCGAGGTCCGCGCCGCCACCGACCACCGCTCCTTCGTCGACTACGCCTTCCACGTGGCCCCGATGACCGCCGAACACATCAACGAGATCCCCGACCTCGTCCGCGAACACGGCATCACCTCGTTCAAGATCTTCATGTTCTACGGCGGCCACGGCCTGCACGGACGCTCCGCCGACCAGAGCTCCTTCCTGATGATCCCGCCCGACGCCCGCTACGACTACGCGCACTTCGAGTTCGTCATGCGCGGCGTCCAGGCCGCCCGCGAACAGTTCCCCGAACTCGCCGACGAGATCTCCCTGTCGCTGCACTGCGAGACCGCCGAGATCATGTCCGCGTACACCCGGATGGTCGAACAGGAAGGCACCCTCACCGGCCTGGCCGCCTACAGCGCCTCCCGCCCACCGCACTCCGAGGGCCTCGCGGTCAGCATCGCCGCCTACCTCGCCCACGAGACCGGCCTACCCACCATCAACCTGCTGCACCTGTCCTCGGCCAAGGCCGTCGACGCGGCGATCCGCATGGCCCAGGCGTTCCCACACGTCGACTTCCGCCGCGAAGTCACCATCGGCCACCTGCTGGCCGACATCGACACCGCCTACGGCCTCGGCGGCAAGGTCAACCCGCCACTGCGTCCCCGCGAGGACGTCGAGGCCCTCTGGGCGCACCTGCTCGACGGCCAACTCGACTGGGTCGTCAGCGACCACGCCTGCTGCCGCGCCGAAGTCAAGTTCGGCGAACCCGACGACGACATCTTCGTCGCCAAGTCCGGCTTCGGCGGCGCCGAATACCTGCTACCCGGCCTGATCAGCGAAGGCACCAAACGCGGCCTGTCCTACGCCCGCGTCGCCGAACTGACCTCATGGGCACCGGCCCGCCGCTTCGGCCTGGCCACCAAGGGCGCCATCGCCGAAGGCCTGGACGCCGACTTCTGCCTCGTCGACGCCGACCACACCTGGACCGTCCGCGCCGACGAGTCACTCTCCGCACAGGAGTACACGCCGTTCGAGGGCATGGAACTGACCGCCCGCGTCACCGACACGTTCCTGCGCGGCGAACAGATCCTGCGCGACGGCACCGTGGTCGGGCAGCCACGCGGCCGATACCTGTCCCGCCCGACCCGCCCGTGACCGCCGTCGGCACCTCCCCGCCCATCGCCCGCAGCTACCTGTACGTACCGGGGGACCAGCCGGACAAACTAGCCCGAGCCGCCACCCGCGGCGCCGACGCCTGCATCCTCGACCTGGAGGACGCGGTCGCACCCGCACACAAGAGCACCGCCCGCGACACCGTCGCGACGTTCCTCGCCGACGCGCCCGCCGCCCCCCAATGGTGGGTACGCGTCAACGCCGACACCCCGGCGGCCGACATCGGCGCGATCGCCGGGCCGCGCCTCACCGGCGTGGTGGTGCCCAAAGCCGACGTCGACCTGCTCGCCGAGGTGGACGCGCTGCTCGGCGACGCCGAACACACCCACCGCCTACCGACCGGCTCCCTGGTGATCTTCGCCCTCCTGGAGACCGCCGGGGGAGTATGGCGGGCCGACGCCGTGGCCTACGCCCGCCGAGTGGTCCGGCTCGGCCTCGGCGAGGCCGACCTCGCCGCCGAACTGCGCCTGCAACCCGGACCGGACAAGGCCGAACTGTGGCCGATGCGCTCCCGCGTGGTGCTGGCCGGCGCCACCGCCGGCCTCGCCCCACCGGTCGGCCCCACCGAGACCGCCCTGCGCGACCCGGACCGCCTCGAACAGACCAGCCGGCTCCTGCTGCGGCAGGGCTTCCGGGGCCGCACCGCCATCCACCCCGCCCAGGTGCCGGTCGTCAACCGGGTCTTCACACCGACCGACGAGGAGGTGGCCGCCGCCCGCGACGTCGTCGACCGGCTGACCGCCGCCGAACGCGACGGCTCCGGCGTGACCGTCACCGCCGACGGGCGGCTCATCGACGCGGCCGTGGCGCGCAGCGCCCGCGAGATCCTCGACCGCGCCACCACAGGCGAATAGCCCTACGCCACCGGCCCCGGGGTGCGTGACACCCCGGGGCCGAACCCTGCCACCAACTCACCGCGCCGACTCCCGCAACGCCACCAGACCCGACGCCAACCGCCACACCACACCCGCGTCCGGCACCGCCACCGACCCACTCCACGGCAACTCCGCCCGCACCGCCTCCGCCGACGACCCCCCACCCAACAGACCACCCACCAACGCCGCCACCGTGTCCGTGTCCCCACCACACCGCACCGCCGCCACCAACCCGTCCCGCACCGAACCCGCGCCCCGCACACAGTGCAGCACCGCCGCGACCGTCTCCGCCGCATCCAGACCGACCCCCGACGGCGGGGGAGACCACCCACCCGCCACCACCGCACCCACCAACCCGGCCAACCGCGGCGCGTCCCCACACACCGGACGCGCCACCTCCACCAACTCCACCGCCCGCGCCACCGCCACCGCCACCGGCGCGCCCGCCACCGACCACGACGCACACCCCGCCATCACCACCGCCGCCACCAACGCCTCCGGCGCCCGATGCGTCGCCCGCGTCAACTCCACCGTCCGCGCCACCAGCAGATCCACCCGCTCCGGAGGCACCGACCACCCCACCGGCAACGCCCGCATCGGCGCACCGTTCGTGCCACCCTCCCGATCGTCGGGCACCGCCCCGGTGGCCCGGAACGCCGCCAACGCCGCCCGCGTCGACGGACCCGCACCCGGCACCGGAGGATCCTGCGCCGCCAGCCGCGACAGGAACGTCACCGCGTCCACGTCACCGTCCACCAGACACTGCGCCACCAGCAGCGTCAACGCCGTGTCGTCCGACGTGGCCCCGGCCGCCCACCGCTCACTTGCCCGAGGCGTCTCGATCACCTCGTCGGCGTCCTCCGTCGGCGGACGCCCCTCGTACGGCACCCCCAACGCGTCCCCACAGGCGTACGCGGTCAGCGCCCCCGCCACCCGCCGCACCGTCACCGACTCATCCACGACACTCGACACACCAGCAGCCTAGGCGGCCGAACGAGGGGAGTGGTCAACTACTCTGCGTGACCGGACCGGGCGAGGCGGAAACCCACGTCGTCGATCGCGTAGCTCGGATGACTACGCCGCCGCACCGACGCCCGGCAACTCCACTGCTCGTCGAACCAGCCGCCGCCACGCAACACCCGGTAGGTGCCGTACACCTCGGGGTCGTACACGTCCCAGCACCAGTCCCAGACGTTGCCCAGCATGTCGTACAGGCCCCAGGCATTGGGCCGCCTACCGCCCACGTCGTGCAGCCGCTCACCGGAGTTGCCGCGATACCAGGCGATCTCGTCCAGCGGCCCGTAGCGCGGACCCTCGGTGCCGGCCCGGCAGGCATGCTCCCACTCGGCCTCGGTGGGCAGGCGGTACCCGTCGGCACCGATGTCCCACTCGACGTCCTCACCGTCGATCCGGTACGCCGGCCGCAGCCCGTCGGCCTCGGACAGGGCGTTACAGAACCGCACCGTGTCCCACCAGGACACCGTCTCCATCGGACGGCGGCGCTCGTCGGGCGCACAGGGGACACCGACGACCGAGGCGTACCGGGCCCGCGTCACCGGATGCACGGCGAGCCGGTACGGCCCGACGTCGACCGGCCAGCTGTGCTGCGTACGCCGGTCCGACAACACCACGCGTCCCGCCGGAACGTTCACCATCTCGCTGTCGGAGTCCACGAGGAGCAGATGCTACCGACCCGCCGCCACCGCCAGGCCGGTCAGGCCATGTTCGATAATTGACATTATGTAAAGCTGACGTTCCGACGCACTCCCCGAGAGGGGGTACCGCCGACCGCGTCCGGCTACCGACATGCAAGGAAGGGTCCCCTGCTATACACCAGGCGTTAGCAAGGGACCCTTCCTTGCATCCCGGCGCGCCCCGGCGTAGGTGCGTAAGGCTTCGTCGACGATCACCCAGCCGACGGTGCACGCCAGCCGGACGTGCCGACCGCTCGCCGCCGGCGCGCCAAGGTGGCCCCCGCCCCTATCGCGCGCCCGACATCGTCGCCGCCTGGAGACCCCTCGGCCCGGACAGGCCGAGGACCGGCCTCACGGCACCATCCCCGGCGCTGGGTACGGCCGTGCCGCGAATCACCCCCGCTCCCCTGGGTCGACCGTGAACCCGAGAATCATGCATAATATCCCTTATGCATGACAAAAGGGATGAAACGGTCCAGGTCTTGATCGAGGAGTTCCTGACCTCGCGGGCGACGCGCAAGCCCTCCCCGCACACGCAGGCGGCGTACCGGCGGGACCTGATCGCGGTGGCCGCGCTCGCGGCGGAGCTGGCCACCCCTCCCCTCCCCCTCGACGCCCTGTCGATCGAGGTGCTCTCCCCCAGGCTGATGCGGGCGGCGTTCGCCCGCTTCGCCGCCGAGCGGGCCGCCGCCTCGGTCGGGCGCGCCTGGTCCACCTGGAACGGTTTCTTCTCGTTCCTGGTGGCCGAGCAGGTGGTGGCGGGCAATCCGATGCCGGCGGTGGGACGCCCCCGGGCGCCGCTGCCGATGCCGAAGCCGTTGCGGGGTGAGGACACTCCCGAGCAGCTGCTCGCGGCGGCGGCGCAGGCGCAGGGGCGGCAGCGGGATCCGTGGCCGGAGCGGGACGTGGCGGTGTTGGCGCTGGCGTTGTGTGCCGGGTTGCGGTTGTCGGAGTTGTTGGCGTTGCGGGTCGCTTCGCTGGCGGGTCGGCCGGGTGAGCGCCGGCTGGAGGTGGCCGGCAAGGGTGGGCGGCCTCGGGTGTTGCCAGTGGAGCCGGATCTGGACGCGTTGCTGGTGGACTATCTGAACAGCCGGGTGCGGCGATTCGGTTCGCGTTCGGTGCGGCCGGCCTCGCCGTTGCTGGTGGATCGGCAGGGTGAGGCGTTGCGGCGGGGTGGTCTGCAGTATCTGGTGGAGTCCTGTTACCGGCGTGCGGGAATCGGTGACCGGGTGCCGCGTGGGGCGCGGTTGCACGCGTTGCGGCACACGTTCGCGACGCGGTTGGCCGAGGACGGCGCTGGTGCGGCGGAGATCATGCGGTTGTTGGGGCATGCGTCGTTGGCGTCGTCGCAGACGTACATCGAGGTGACGTCGGGGCAGCAGCGGGAGGCGGCGCGGGTGAATCGCACGTACCGGGCGTTGGTGGGGTTGGTGCGGCCGTCGTCGTGAGGTGTGGTCTCAGGCGGGGTGGGCGTCGAGGACGGCCGGGAGGACGGTGGTGATGGCGGTGGTGGGGTCGAAGTCGGGGTCGGGGTTGGCGAGTTGGTTGTTCAGGAGGCCGTCGACGAGGGCGAGCAGGAGTCGCAGAGCGGTGGTGGGGTGGCGTGCGCCGAGTGCGGCGAGCAGGGGTGTGGCCCAGGCGGCGAGGTCGTGTTGGCGTTGGGCGATCTGGTGTTGCAGGGCGGGGTGGTGGGCGGCTTCGGCGAAGATCGCGAGTCGGGCGAGGGTGAGGGCGCGGTGGGTGGTGGTGAGGTCGTGGACGAGGGTGCCGAGGGCGGTGGTGAAGGTGTCGGGGTCGATGCGGTCGAGGGTGCCGGCGAGGTGGTTCCAGCCGGTGGTTTCGAGGTCGAGGATGCGGGTGAGGACGCCGGCGATGAGGGCTTCGCGGGTGCGGTAGCGGTTGGAGGTGGAGCCGGTGGGGAGTTCGGCCTGGTCGTCGACGGCGCGGTGGGTGAGGTGGCGGGGGCCGCGGGTGCCGAGGACGGCGATGGCGGCGTCGAGGAGGCGTTGTTGGCGGGCGTCCACGTGGCCAAGACTACAGCAGTAGTGTGTGGGACTACATCTGTAGTACGGTCGGGTGATGCGTGGATCAGCGGCCGTCATCGGAGGCGGCGTGGGTGGGCTGGCGGTGGCGGTGGGACTGCTGCGCGCCGGGTGGTCGGTGACGGTGTTCGAGCGGGCGGCGGGGCTGCCCGAGACGGGTACCGGGTTGGGGATCTGGCCGTCGGCGTTGCGGGCGTTGGATCGGCTCGGTGTGGGTGCGTCCGCGCGAGAACGGGGGCGGGCGCAGCCGGACGGGGCGATGCGCCGCCCGGACGGGACGGTGATCGCCCGGTTGGACGTGGGGCGGATCCGTCGGCGGCATGGTGAGGGGGTGCTGCTGCTGTCCCGGCCGGCGTTGCTGGGTCTGCTGGCGGAGGCGTTGCCGGCGGGCACGGTGCGCTTCGGTGCGCCGGTGGCGGGTCCGGCGGAGCTGGGTGACGGGTACGACGTGGTGGTGGGCGCGGACGGGATCCGCAGCGCGACCCGGGCGGCGATGTTCGGTGACCGGTTCCCGTTGCGGTACTCGGGGGTGACGGCGTGGCGTGGCACGGTGCCGTTGGAGGTGGCCTCCGGTGGGGAGACGTGGGGTCGGGGGCGCAAGTTCGGGGTGACGCCGCAGGGTCCCGGGGTGGCGAACTGGTATGCGGCGGTGGCCGCGAAGGAGGGTTTCCGGCCGCCGGAGGGTGATCTGGCGGCGCTGCGGCGGTGGTTCGGTGACTGGCACGATCCGGTGCCGGCGGTGCTGGATCGCGTCGACGCGGCCGGGGTGCTGCAGCACGACGTGCACTATCTGCCGCCGGTGCCGACGTACGTGCGGGGGCGGTGGGTGTTGCTGGGCGACGCGGCGCATGCGATGACGCCGGATCTGGGGCAGGGCGCCTGTCAGGCGTTGATCGACGCGGTGGCGTTGTCGGAGGCGTTGGCGGCGGAGGCGGACGTGTCGTCGGCGTTGGCCCGGTACGACCGGGCGCGGCGGGTGCCGACGCAGCGGATGGCGGCGATGGCGGTGCGGGCGGGCCGGTTGGCGCAGGTGCGGCGGTTCACCGGGGTGCGGGACGTGGCGTTGCGGTTGGCGTTGGCGTTCGGTCCCCCGGGCTGACGGGCATCCGCTCCCCCGGGCTGACGGTGGTGGTGGCGGCGTCGGGTGTGCAAGGCTGCGGGTGACGCGACTGGCGGCACCGGGGATGGGATCGACCATCGGGAAGCTCGTCGTGGGGGTCGTCCGCCTGGGCCTCCACGGTCGAGGTGAGCCATGTCCACGACGATGGAGACGGCCCGGTTGTTGCCGGGCGCGCCGGTGGCGGAGCGGATTCTGGCCGAGGTGGCCGAGGATGTGGTGGCGCTGCGGGCGACGGGGGTGACTCCGGCGTTGGCGACGGTGCTGGTCGGTGACGACGCGGCGAGCGCCCGCTACATCGGGATCAAGCAGCGGCAGGCGGCGGAGGTGGGTTTCGCGTCGCCGCACGTGCGGTTGCCGGCGTCGGCGTCGCAGGCGGATCTGCACGCGGTGCTGACGGATCTGAACGCGGATCGGGGTGTGCACGGGGTGTTGGTGCAGCATCCGGTGCCGGGTGGGTTGGACTTCGACCGGGCGTTGCAGGTGTTGGACCCGGACAAGGACGTGGACGGGATGCATCCGGTGAACGTGGGGCGGTTGGCGCTCGGGTTGCCGGGTCCGGTGCCGTGTACGCCGGCGGGTGTGGAGGCGTTGTTGGCGTTCCACGGGGTGCCGGTGTCGGGTCGGGAGGTGGTGGTGTTGGGTCGTGGGGCGACGTTGGGGCGTCCGTTGGCGATGGTGTTGGCGCAGAAGCGGCCGACGGCGAACGCGGCGGTGACGGTGGTGCACACCGGGGTGGCGGACTGGCCTCGGTATACGCGGCGGGCGGAGATCCTGGTGGCGGCGGCGGGGGTGCCGGGGATCGTGCGGCCGGAGCACGTGCGGCCGGGTGCGGTGGTGGTCGGTGGTGGGGTGCGGTATGCGGGGCGCCGGTTGTTGCCGGATGTGGATCCGGCGTGTGAGCGGGTGGCGGGGGCGATCACGCCGCGGGTCGGTGGGGTGGGTCCGGTGACGGTGGCGATGCTGTTCCGTAACGCGGTGCGGGCGGCCCGGTCGGCGGTGGCCTAGCCGAGGTCGACCAGCAGGGGCCGGTGGTCGGAGATGGTGGCCAGTGGGGTCTGCACGGCGGTGACCGGTGGTAGCCGGTGCAGGTCCTGCCGGTCGGCGAGGATGTGGTCGAGTTGGACGCGGGGTTGCCCGGCGGGGTAGGTGGGGCGGCGGCCCAGAGGTTGCCAGCGGGACACCAGGCGGGCGGCCCAGGTGGGCAGGTTGAGGTCGCCGAGCAGGATGCGCGGGGCGGGCAGGGTGCGCAGGGCGCGGACGGCCTGGCGGAGTTGGCGGATGTTCCAGCCGGGCACGAAGGACAGGTGGGTGGCGGCGACGGTGAGGGATCCGTGTGGGGTGTCCAGGACGGCGGCGAGGACGACGCGGGGTTCGTCGTGCAGGAGGATGAGGCCGCCGCCGGGGCCGGGTACGTAGACCGGGGACCGTAGTGGTGCCGGGCTCAGGCGGGTGATGCGCCAGGCGGTGACCCGGTGGCGGGAGACGAGGCCGACGCCGTAGCAGGGTTCGCCGTGGCCGTCGTCGTCGTGGCGCAGGGGGCGGAACGCTTCGCCGGGGGTGCCGACGACGGCGGCGGCGAAGCGGTGTTCGGTGGCGCCGAGGGCCTTGGCGGCGATGGCGGTGAGGTCGTGGTTGCCGCTGCGGGACTGGTCGCGGTCGACTTCCTGCAGGGCGAGGACGTCGGCGTCGAGGGCGGTGACGGCGGCGGCGAGGCGGGCGGGGTCGACGAGGCCGTCGGTCAGGGACCGGCCGTGCAGCAGGTTGAACGTGGCCAGGCGCACCGTGTCACCTTATCGACGCCGTGGCACAGTTGCCCGATGCTGCGGGTGTTGTTCTGTTCGATGCTGGTGTTCGTGGCGGTGGGCGCGGGTGGGGTGTGGCTGCGGAGGCGTCGGGGCCGGTGAGGCTGGCCACAGGCGGCGGCGTCGGGTGCTGCGGGGTGGGAAGAATGCCGCCGTGGATCTGGATCCGTCGACTGTCGCGCTGCTGCTGACCGCTGCGGCCCTGGCCGGTTGGGTGGATGCGGTGGTGGGTGGCGGCGGGTTGTTGTTGTTGCCGGCGTTGTTGGTGGCGGCGCCGGGGATGCCGCCGGCGACGGCGTTGGGCACGAACAAGTTGGCGGCGATCGCGGGGACGTCGGCGGCGGCGGTGACGTACGCGCGGCGTACGCGTGTCGACTGGGCGGTGGCGGGGCCGGCGGCGGGTCTGGCGGTGCTCTGCGCGGGGGTGGGTGCGGCGTTGGCGGGTGCGGTGCCGCCGTCGGCGTACCGGCCGGTGGTGTTGGTGGTGTTGCTGTCGGTGGCGCTGTTCGTGGTGGTGCGGCCGAGGTTGGGGGTGTCGTCGTTTCCGGGGCGGCGTACCCGGGGGCGGGTCGTGGTGGCGGTGCTGGTGGCGGGGGTGGGTATCGCCCTGTACGACGGGTTGATCGGTCCGGGTACGGGCACGTTCCTGGTGGTGGCGTTCACCGCGCTGGTGGGGGCGGATTTCCTGCACGGGTCGGCGATGGCGAAGGTGGTGAACGCGGGGACGAACGCGGGGGCGTTGGCGGTGTTCGCGGTGACGGGGCACGTGTGGTGGTTGTTGGGTGCGGCGATGGCGGTGTGCAACATCGTCGGGGCGATGGTGGGTGCCCGGATGGCGTTGCGGCGGGGTGCGGGGTTCGTGCGGGGGGTGTTGTTGCTGGTGGTGGTGGCGTTGGTGGCGAGGTTGGGCTACGACCAGTGGTTGGCGGGGTGAGCGGCGCGACGCGGCGCGTGTGATCATCGGCGGGTGCCGGTGCGCGCGGAACACGACCGGGCCGTCCTGGCGGGTCTGTTGGGGCGGGATCCTCGGCTGCACGCGTACGAGTTGGGTGATCTGGACGACTTCTTCTGGCCGTACACGTCGTGGTTTCGGCGTGGGGACGCGGTGGTGTTGCTGTATCACGGGGCAGTGTCGCCGACGCTGGTGGCGTTGACGCGGCCGGCCGGGGTGGCGGCGGTGTCGGCGCTGCTGGGTGAGGTGGTGCCGGTGTTGCCGGCCCGGTTGGAGGCGCACCTGTCCCCCGGTGTCGAGGTGGCGTTGGCGGGGGCGTTCGAGGTGACGTCGTCGGGAACGCATCTGAAGATGGCGTGGACGGATCCTTCACGCGCGGTGGGGGTGTCGCCGGCGGGGGTGGTGTTGGGGCGGGCGGATCTGCCTCGGCTGCGGGAGCTGTACGCGCTCGCGTATCCGGGGAACTGGTTCGACGCGCGGATGGTGGACACCGGCCGGTACGTGGGGATCAGTGACGGTGACCTGTTGGTGGCGGTGGCGGGGGTGCACGTCTTCTCCCCCACGTATCGGGTGGCGGCGGTGGGGAACGTGACGACCCGGCCGGGATGGCGGGGTCGGGGGTTGGCGGCGGCGGTGGTGACGCGGCTGTGCGAGGTGTTGCGGGCCGACGTGGATCATGTGACGTTGAACGTGAAGGCCGACAACGGGGTGGCGGTACGGTTGTACGAGCGGTTGGGGTTCACCCGGGTGGCCGAGTACGGCGAGTTCCGGCTACGCGCCGGTGGCCGCTGATTGTCGGTGGCGGTGGCGGCCCGGTGGCCGCGATGATGACGCGCGTGTCCCAGGTGATTCTGCGTACCGCGCGGTTGGTGTTGGTGCCGTTGGCCCAGGTGCATCTGCCGCACGAGGTGGCGTTGGACGCCGACGCGGAGGTGATGCGGTTCCTGGGGCCGGTGCGGTCGGCGGCGCAGGTGACGCGGTGGCACCGGGAGCGGCTGGCGGTGGCGCGACGGGCGCCGGGGTTGGGGTTCTGGGCCGGGTCGACCGACGGTGAGTTCGTCGGCTGGTGGTTGTTGGAGCCGCCGTCGCGGGCCGACCAGGGGCCGGTGGTGGGGCAGGCCGAGTTGGGCTACCGGTTGGCGCGCCGGTTCTGGCGGCGGGGTCTGGCGTCGGAGGGGGCCCGGGAGCTGATCCGGCACGGTTTCGCCGACCTGGGGTTGTCGCGGATCTTCGCCGAGACGATGGCGGTCAACGTGGCGTCGCGGGCGACGATGGCGGCGGTGGGGATGCGGTATGTGCGCACGTTCCACCTGCCGTGGGCGGATCCGTTGCCGGGGGCGCAGGCCGGTGAGGTGGAGTACGCGGTGACCCGGGACGAGTGGGCGGCGGGCGGGTCAGGCGCGGCGGGGTGAGTCGAAGCGGCCGGCGCGGATCTCCCGCAGGGCGCGGCGGCGGACGTCGCCGCGCAGCGTGTCGACGTAGAGGCGGCCGGCGAGGTGGTCGGTCTCGTGTTGCAGGGCGCGGGCGAGGAAGCCGCTGCCGGCGATGGTGAGGGGTTCGCCGTGCTGGTCGTAGCCGTGTGCGGTGGCGTGCAGGGCGCGGGGGGTCGGGAAGTACAGGCCGGGGATGGACAGGCAGCCCTCGTCGTCGTCGCAGAGTTCGTCGGACAGTTCGAGGGTGGGGTTGACCATGTGGCCGCGGTGGCCGTCGGCGTCGTAGACGAACACCTGGGCGTTGACGCCGATCTGGGGTGCGGCGACGCCGGCGCGGCCGGGTGCGCCGAGCAGGGTGTCCATCAGGTCGGTGACCAGGGCGCGTAGGTCGGCGTCGAAGCTGGTGACGGGTTCACTGGGGGTGCGCAGCACCGGGTCGCCGATGATTCGGATGTCCCGCATGGTCATGTCGGCAAGGTTATCGGTCGGCGGGGCCGGCGGTGGGGCGGCCGGGTGGGGTCGGGTCGAGGGTGGCGCGGACCGGGGCGGTCTTGGCGGCGGCTTCGGCGACCTCGGCGTGCGGGTCGCTGTCCCAGGTGATGCCGCCGCCGGCCCAGACGTGGACGGCGTGGCGGTCGGTGGCGGCGGTGCGGATGGTCAGGCCGAGGTCGAGGTGGTCGGGGCCGATCCAGCCGAGGGCGCCCATGCCGGCGCCGCGGCCGACGGGTTCGAGGGCGGCGATGTGGTGCAGGGCGGCGAGTTTGGGGGCGCCGGTGACGGAGCCGCCGGGGCAGACGGCGCGCAGCAGGTCGGCCAGGCCGAGGCCGTCGGCGACGTCGGCGCGGACGGTGGACTCGGCCTGCCACAGGTCACACCAGCGGCGTACGGCGAACAGGTCGTCGACGCGGACGCTGCCGGTGCGGGCGACGCGGGCCAGGTCGTTGCGTTCGAGGTCGACGATCATGATGTGTTCGGCGCGTTCCTTGGCGGAGGTGAGCAGGTCGGCGCGGCCGGCGGCGGTGGCGGGTCGGGTGCCTTTGATGGGGCGGGTGGTGAGGGTGCCGGCGCGGACCTCGACGAGGGTTTCGGGGCTGGCGCAGCCGATGGCCCAGCCGTCGCCGGTCAGGACGCCGCCGTAGCGGGCGCCGGGAAGCCGGCCGAGGCGGGCCAGGGCGGGGCGGGGGTCGCCGTGGTAGGGGGCGGCGGCGTGGCCGACGACGTTGACCTGGTAGACGTCGCCGTGGCCGATGGCGGTGCGGACGGCGCGGACGGCGTCGGCGTGTGCGGTGGGGGTCCAGCTCTCGGTCCACGGGCCGTGCCACCACGTTCCGGCCGGGGCGCCGGTGGTGGGGGTGTCGGTGTGGCCGTAGACGACGACGGCGATCTCGGGCAGGTCGGCGGGGTTGGCGGCGCCGGGGTTGCCGCCGGCGAGCAGGGCGCCGGCGGCGGCGGACACGTACAGGGCGGCGCCGCAGACGCGGTCGTCGTGGTGGTGGGGGCGGGTGGGGTGGGCCAGGTCGTGCCGGGGCAGGTCGTGGGCGGCGAGGAAGTCCTCGACGGCGGTGGCGGGGTCGCCGCCGTCGGTGGGGCGCCACTGCCAGCGGGCGAGTTCGACGCGGCGGCCTCGGCAGGACGCGGGCGCGGCCGGTGGGTCGTACGGTGACGGATCGACCACCGTCCGTGGGAGCGCTTCCACGACGTCTGGTTGGTGGTGGCTCATCCGTTCAGCGGATTTCCCACGAACCACGCACGCTTCTGCTCGATGCGCCATGCGTTTGCTTGGTACTGTGCGTCACTGGTCGTGTGAACCATGACACAGTGCCCCCACAGTCCGGAGAACCCGATGTGCCAGCACCAACCCACCTGCCCCTCCGCCGAAGCCACCGACCGGGAAGCCGCCAAGGTCATCGCCTGCTTCCGTGAGCAGGGCTGGAGCCTGCTCTGCAACGGGGTCATCGTTTTCGAGGACACCGGCGAACTGCTGCCCGACGGCAGCAGCATCGCACCGCACCGCGGCCCCGCCCGACACGCCCTCGCCGCCTGACCTGCTCACGATCCGTCACGACTCTTCCCGCGTCGACCCAGGCTAGTCCCCGCTGCGGGGACCGTCACGACCAGGTCGACGCGACGCCGGGGCGGCAGGGACCGCCCCGGCGCGGCTGCCGTCAGCTCTCGTACGCCTGCAGCGACGGACACGAACAGACCAGGTTCCGGTCGCCGTACCCGCCGTCGACCCGACGCACCGGCGGCCAGTACTTCCCCGCCCGGTCCACGCCGGTCGGGTAGCCGGCCACCGACCTCGGGTACGGGTGCGGCCACTCGTCGCCGGCCACCATCGCCGCCGTGTGCGGCGCGTTGGCCAGGGGGTTGTCCCCGGCCGGCCAGCGCCCCGCCGCCACCTCGTCGATCTCCGCCCGAATGGCGATCATCGCGTCGCAGAACCGGTCCAGCTCGGCCAGGTCCTCGCTCTCGGTCGGCTCCACCATCAGCGTCCCCGCCACCGGGAACGACATCGTCGGCGCGTGGAACCCGTAGTCGATCAACCGCTTGGCCACGTCGTCGACGCTCACGCCGGTCGTCTTCGTCACCGGCCGCAGGTCCAGGATGCACTCGTGGGCCACCAGGCCCTTGTTGCCCGCGTACAGCACCGGGAAGTGCTCCCGCAGCCGCGCCGCCACATAGTTGGCCGCCAACACCGCCACCCCGGTGGCCCGGGCCAGCCCGTCGGCGCCCATCATCCGCAGGTACACCCACGGGATCGGCAGGATGCCCGCCGACCCGTACCGAGCCGCCGAGATCGCCGGCCGCCCGTCCACCGGCGCGCCACCGGGGTCACCGGGCAGGAACGGCGCCAGGTGCGCCCGCACCGCCACCGGCCCCACGCCGGGACCACCACCGCCGTGCGGGATGCAGAACGTCTTGTGCAGGTTCAGGTGCGACACGTCGGCCCCGAACCGGCCCGGCTTGGCGAACCCGACCAGCGCGTTGAGGTTCGCGCCGTCGACGTACACCTGGCCACCGGCGTCGTGCACCTTCGCGCACAGCGACGCGATGCCCGTCTCGTACACGCCGTGAGTCGACGGGTACGTCACCATGATCGCCGCCAGGGCGTCCCGATGCCGGTCGATCTTGGCGTCCAGGTCGACCAGGTCGACGTTGCCGTCGTCGTCGCAGCCGACCACCACCACCCGCATCCCGGCCATCACCGCGCTGGCGGCGTTCGTGCCGTGCGCCGACGACGGGATCAGACACACGTCCCGGTGCCCCTCACCCCGGTCACGGTGGTACGCGCGAATGGCCAGCAACCCGGCCAACTCCCCCTGCGACCCGGCGTTGGGCTGCACACTGACCGCGTCGTAGCCGGTCACCTCGGCCAGCCACCCCTCCAACTGGCCGATCATCTCCCGGTAGCCGGCGGTCTGCTCCGCCGGGGCGAACGGGTGGATGTGGGCGAACTCCGCCCAGCTCACCGGCTCCATCTCGGTGGTGGCGTTCAGTTTCATCGTGCACGACCCCAGCGGGATCATGCCCCGGTCCAGCGCGTAGTCGAAGTCGGCCAGCCGCCGCAGGTAGCGCAGCATCGCCGTCTCCGAGTGATGCGACCGGAACACCGGGTGGGTGAGGACCTCGTCGGTCCGCCGCAACCCGTCCGGCAGCGCCGCCGTCACCGCGCCGTCGACGCCGTCGACACCGAACGCCGCCCACACCGCCGCCACATGCTCGCCCGTGGTGGTCTCGTCGCAGGAGATCCCCACCCGGTCGTCGTCGACCAGCCGCAGGTTCACCCCGCGCGCCGCCGCGTCGGTGACCACCTGACCGGCCCGCCCCGGCACCGTCGCCGTCACCGTGTCGAAGAACGGCACGTCGGCCACCTCCACACCACCGGCCCGCAGCCCGGCGGCCAGCCGCACCGCCGCCTCGTGGGTGCGCGTCGCGATCGCCCGCAACCCGTCCGGGCCGTGGTAGACGGCGTACATGCCGGCCATCACCGCCAGCAGCACCTGCGCGGTGCAGATGTTGCTGGTCGCCTTCTCCCGCCGGATGTGCTGCTCACGGGTCTGCAACGCCAACCGGTACGCCGGGTCGCCGGCGCTGTCGCGGGACACCCCGACCAGCCGGCCGGGCAGCATCCGCTCCAACCCGGCCCGCACCGCCAGGTAGCCGGCGTGCGGCCCACCGAAGCCCATCGGCACCCCGAACCGCTGGGTGGTGCCGGCGGCGATGTCCGCGCCGATGTGCCCCGGCGCCCGCAGCAACGTCAACGCCAGCAGGTCCGCCGCCACCGTCACCAACGCGCCGACCTCGTGCGCCGCCGCCACCAGCGCCGCCTGGTCACGCACCGCCCCGGACGCGCCCGGGTACTGCAGGTGCAGGCCGAAGAACTCCGCCGGCAACTCCTGCACGGTCAGGTCCAGCACCCGCACCTCGATGCCGAGCGGCTCGGCCCGACCGGCGATCACCGCGATGGTCTGCGGCAGGGCGTCGGCGTCGACCACGTACACCGGGCTGCTGCTCTTCGACGCCCGCCGCGCCAACGTCATCGCCTCGGCCGCCGCGGTGCCCTCGTCGAGCATCGACGCGTTCGCCGTCGCCAGACCGGTCAGGTCCGACACCATGGTCTGGAAGTTCAGCAGCGCCTCCAACCGGCCCTGGCTGATCTCCGGCTGGTACGGCGTGTACGCCGTGTACCAGGCCGGGTTCTCCAACACGTTACGGCGGATCACCGCCGGGGTGTACGTGCCGTGGTAGCCCAGACCGATCATCGACACGGCGACGGTGTTGCGGTCGGCGAGGGCCCGCAACTCGGTCAGGGTCTCGTGCTCACCGGTGGGCTCCGGCAGGTCCAGACGACCGTGCCAGCGGATCACCTCGGGGATCGCCGCATCCATCAGCTCGTCAATCGAGGCGTACCCGACCGTCGCCAACATGCGGCGTTCGTCGTCGGGGCCGGGGCCGATGTGACGGTCGGCGAACTCTGTGGTCATGAGGGGCGCTCCTGCGGGGGCGGGGTCGACAGGTCGGCCCTCCCCCTCTGTCACACCCCACGGGCGCTCCACAGTGCCTGACCCACGCGGTCCTTTTGCCTGAGAGGTTCCGGGGAGGATTTGCCCCTTCGGCGCCGCCCCGGCTGCCGCCAGGCGGTCTCTCCCACGCGGGTGCTACCGGCGCGATCAACGCTACCAGCGTCCCCGCCGGCCCACACCGAACCCCCGGGCCCCCTGCTCAGGAGGCGACGGACACCACGCGGTCCGCCCCGGCCGGGCAGAGCCGGTCGGCCACCGCCGGCAACAGGCGACCCAGCGGGGCGTCGACGCACAACCGCGCGTACGCGTCACCGCGCGTCGGCCCCTGGTTGACGATCACCACCGGTACGTCCTGCCGGGCCGCCGCCGACACGAACCGCCGCCCCGACATCACCGTCAGCGACGACCCGAGGACCAGCAGCAGCCGCGCCTGCCGCACCATCGTGAAACACTGCGCCACCCGGGGCGCCGGAACCGTCTCGCCGAAGAACACCACGTCCGGTTTGAGCATGCCGCCGCAGGTCCCGCAGTCCACGACCCGGAACCCGGCCACCTGCGCGTCGTCGAGATCCACGTCACCGTCCGGGTTGATCGCGGCGGCCCGCGCGTCGAAACCCGGATTGGCCCGCCGCAGCCGACCATCGAGGTCCTCCCGGGTCGTCCGCGCCCCGCAGCCCAGACACACCACCTCGTCGAGGCGGCCGTGCAACTCCACCACACCGGCGCTGCCGGCGGCCGTGTGCAGCCCGTCCACGTTCTGCGTGATGATCCCCGCCACCACACCGGCCCGCTGCAACCGGGCCACCGCCCGATGCCCGTCGTTCGGGGCCGCCTGCGCGATCCACCGCCACCCCAGATGGCTACGCGCCCAGTAGCGGCGCCGGGCCCCCGCGTCACCGGTGAACGTCTGGTACGTCATCGGGGTGTGCCGACGCGCCACCCCGCTGGGTCCCCGATAGTCGGGAATACCCGACTCGGTGGACAGGCCGGCGCCGCTGAGCACCACCACCGCGCCACCGGCCGCCAGCCCCGCCACCTGCTCTATCACGTCCTCCACCCGTACCATGCTGCCCCACCCGGCGGCCCGTCGGCGACCCGGCGGCGGCAGGACCACACCCGGAGCGGATAGGTTCGGCACATGCGTGTCGTCATCGCCGGAGGCCACGGCAAGATCGCCCGACTGTTGCACCGCGACCTCGCCGCCCGGGGTGACGTCCCGGTGGGCCTGGTCCGCAACCCCGACCACACCGCCGCGCTGCGCGCCGACGGCGCCATGCCCGTCCTGGCCGACCTGGAACACGTCACCGCAGGCGACCTCGCCGCACACCTCACCGACGCCGACGCGGTCGTCTTCGCCGCCGGCGCCGGACCGGGCAGCGGCACCGCCCGCAAGGACACCGTCGACCGGGCCGCCGCCGCGCTGCTCGCCGACGCCGCCCGCACCGCCGGGGTACGCCGCTACCTGCTGGTCTCCTCCATGGGCGTGGACCGCGACCCGCCCCCGGGCACCGACGAGGTGTTCGTCGCCTACCTGCGGGCCAAGAAGGCCGCCGAGGACGACCTGACCCGCCGGGACCTCGACTGGACCGTGCTGCGGCCCGGCCGCCTCACCGACGACCCGCCCACCGGCCACGTCACCCTCGACCGGCAGGCGCCCCGGGGCCCGATCAGCCGCGCCGACGTGGCCGCCGTCCTCGTCGCCCTGCTCGACGCCCCCGCCACCGCCGGACTGACCCTGGAGACCGTCGCCGGCCCCACCCCCGTCACCGCCGCGGTGACCGCCCACACCGACGGCTGAGGCCCGGCCGGATCGCCGCCCGGACTCCGCCTCGACGCGACGACCAGGCGTCAGGACTGCTGGTGGCGAGGCAACGACCGGTCCGCGGACGCGGTCACCTCCGCCGGAGCGCCGATGCGCTCCATCGTGCGCGCCAACTGGGCGCTGCCGTCGTCGAGGTGCCGCGCCGCCGCCTGCATGTGCGAGATCATCATCTCGCCGTAGATCCGCAACGCCTCCCGCGCGGCCACCCCGTCGTCGAACGTCGGCCCCGCCGACGCCCGATAGTCCTGCACCGCCCGTTCCGCCTGCTGCCGGGCCTCCTCCACGGCCGCCCGCACATAGCTCTCGTACTGGGTGCGGGCGTACTCGGCGACCCGCCGCGCGTAGTCGTGCGCCTGCGCGATGATCTGCTCGGCCTCCCGCTGCGCCGCCGACAGCAGGTTCACCTCCTTGGCCGCCGGCGCCTGCGGGGACGGACCCGAACTCGGGATCACCCCGTGCCGGTGCAGCTCCAGGTGGCCGGTGAGCATCTCGTTCTCCGCCCGCAGGTCCGCCACCCGCGTCGTGAGTCGATCCACCTCGTCGGCCACCTGCATCCGGAACCGGTCCACCGCGCCCTGGTCGTAGCCGCGCCGGGTAAACGACGCCGACCCGAACTCCCACCGTCGCACCCGGTCGGCGGTCAACCGCACCTGCACACGCCCGGCCACCGGGGTGCCGTCGTACCGGCCGATCGGGGCCGTACCCACCGAACCGGCCCGCCACTGGTCACTGCGGGGCTCACTCACCGGGCACCTCCGGAATCGTCAGGGGCGGACGGACTCTGCATCGCCGTACGCCACGCGGGGCCGTACCACTGCGCACCCGGACCCTCGTAATGCACCTGCCCGGGATGGAAACCGGCGCGGGTCAACGCCGTCACCGCGTACGCCACCACGTCGTCGGCCCCGCACACGTACACGTGGCGGGACCGCCAGTCGCCGTCGGCCAGCGCCCGGTCCACCGGGTGCACGAACTCCCCCGGCCGGTCCAGGTTCACCCCCACCACCTGGGTCACCCGCAACCACGGATACGAGGCGGCCAACTTGTCCAACAGGTCACCGTCATAGAACTCGGTCCGCGACCGCGCCCCCACGTACAGGTCGACCTGCCGGCCCGCCCCCTCCACCGACACCTGCTCCACCAACGCCTTCAACGGCGCCCAGCCGGTCCCCCCGGCCAGCAGCAGCAGATCCGCCGACCCGGCCGCCCGCAACGTCAACGCCTCACCCACCGCCGCCGCCAGGTGCACCTGGTCACCCACCGCACACCCGTACACCAGCCGCGACGACACCGCGCCACCCGGCGCCGCCCGCACATGCAACTCCAGGGTGCCGTCCTGGCGGGGCGCGTTGGCCGGCGAGTAGTACCGCCACGCCCGCACCGCCGGATGCGACACCCCGATCGACTGGCCCGCCGTGAACGGCAGCAGATACTGGGGACGCACCGTCACCACCGCCACGTCGAAGCCCCGCCGCTCATGGCCGACGATCTCGGCCACCCACCACGGTGGATTCACGGCCTCGGCGGCCTGCGCCGCCTCGACCATCACCTTCGCCACCAACGCGTACGCCGCCGCCCAGTCCTGCGCCAGCTCCTCGGTCCACTGGTCACCGAGGAAGTGCCGCAGCGTCGCCAGCAACGCCTCACCCACCGCCGGATAGTGCTCCGCCCGCACCGCGAACTTGCGGTGGTCGGCGCCTAGGTCCTGCAGGAAACCCACCAGCCGGTCCACCTGGTCCACCTGGGACACGATGTGACCCAGCGCGGTCACCAGCCGGTCCCGCTGCCCCGCCATGTTCGTCGGGAACATCTGCCGGGTCTCGGGATGGGTCAGGAACAACGTCGAGTAGAAGTACAGCGGAACCTGGTCGCCGTGCCCGGTGACCAGCGCCCAGCTCCGCTTGAGGCGAGAGACGTCCACGGCTCAGGAGTCCGCCCGGTCGCCGCCGGCCACCACCTGGTCCTGCACCTGCGCCAGCACCGCCTGCACGTCGGTGATGACGTCGTCGGGCACCCCCAACTGCGTCAACGTCGCCGTCAGGTGCTCACCCACCCGGACGTAGTGCGCCACCGGGATGTCCAACGGTCGGTGCGCGGTGGCCAGGTCCCGGCCCGCGTACTCGTTCGGGCCGCCCAGCACCACAGTCAGCATCAACGCCATGTGCCGACGCTGGCCCGCCATGTCCACCTCGGTGAAGTAGCCGGCCAGCTCCGCGTCGGCCAACACCCGGTCGTAGAACAGCTCGACGGCGGCCCGCACCGCGCCGGCCCCGCCGATCCGCTCGAAGTGCGACACGGGGGTGGTCTTGTCGGCGACCGTCACAGGTCAGTCCTTCCGCCGGGGAGAGAGTGCACAGACGCGCGGCTTTCGGCGCGACGTCCGCCGGCAGGCACCCCCGCCGTCGCGGGGCGGTGTCAGGCGGACCGTGTCGGACGATAGCGTGCCGCGCCGTCCCCGTCAGTCCCGAACAGCACACCAACGCCAACGCTCGCACACGCAGCGTGACGAAATCCGGACAGGAGACTGCGGGACGTCACCTCGCGGTCACTGACGGCGAACCCGGCCGGCGATCGGGTCACGCCGGACAAGCGGCACAGAACGCCCCGGTGAGCAGGACCGACGGGAGCACCCCGACACGCTTCACACACCACCGGCCTGCGATGCGCCCACCGCCCACCCCGAGACACAGCGTGATCGACGAATCGCGCGCAGAAAACCCTCACCCGGCGGGCGGACGACCGGTCAGCCGGCCCGCCGACGCGCCCGACGCGCCGCCAACTCGTCGCCCACCAGATCCCCGTCCCCGGCGACCTCGGGCTCCGGCTCCGCGACGCCACCCACCGGCTCCGCCGGCAGATGCGACAACGACCCCTGGATCTCCTTGAACGCGCCACCGATCGCGATACCGAACACCCCCTGGCCGCCCTGCAACAGGTCGACCACCTCCTCCGGGGAACGACACTCGTACACCGTCGTCCCATCGGAGATCAACGTGATGCCCGCCAGGTCCCCCACCCCACGCGACCGCAACGCCTCGATCGCCTTACGGATGTTCTGCAACGACACCCCGGCGTCCAGCAGCCGCTTCACGACCTTCAACACCACCAGGTCCCGGAACGAGTACAACCGCTGCGTACCCGAACCCGAAGCGTCGCGCACACTCGGCACCACCAGCGCCGTCCGCGCCCAGTAGTCCAGCTGGCGGTAACTGATCCCCACCGCGTGGCAGGCCGTCACACCCCGATACCCCACCGCACCGTCACTGTCAGTCGCCGAACCAGGCATCCCACCCGACTCGTCCCACTCCGCAACCGGATCGGAATCTCGCGGCTCGTGCATCCGGACAACCTCCCCGTCAGTGCGGTGACACGTCACTTCCGGGACGCGCACCCCTCGACACGGCAACCCTATAGCGACCGCCAGGGGTTACCACGGAGAAACCGCCGCGACACGCCGCGCATCGACAGCGACGATCATCACCATCACCGACCGTGACGCCACGATGGTGGTCACGCACATGGCCCGGGCACACGACCCGGGCCACCGATCAACCGGCGAAGTCCTCCGGACGCACCTGCTCCAGGAACTCCCGGAACTTCTCCACCTCGTCCTCCTGCTCATCGGGAATCACGATCCCCGCCTCGCTGAGGACCTCCTCGGCACAACGAATCGGCGCACCGACCCGCAACGCCAACGCGATCGAATCACTCGGCCGCGCCGAGACCCGCACCCCGTCACCGATCAACAGATCGGCGAAGAACACGTTCTCCTTCAGCTCGGTGATCTCCACCGCCCGCAACGGCGCCTTCAACGCCGCCAACACATCCCGCAGAAGATCATGGGTCAACGGCCGGGCCGGCTTGACACCCTGCTGCTCGTAAGCGATCGCCGTCGCCTCGACCGCGCCGATCCAAATCGGCAGATAGCGGTCACCCTCGACCTCCCTGAGCAGGACGATCGGCTGGTTACTGGGCAACTCCACCCGAACCCCGACCACGCTCAGCTCGCGCACCGCCGCCTCCGTGTCGTTGTCACCTACGCCGCACCGCGCCCTTCCCTGCACGGTACACGGACCGCGACACGGCCATCTCACGCGCTCCGCGCACCACGCCCGTGCCCAGAAGAGGGGTTACCCCCGCAAGCCTACGCCACTCACCAACCCGCCGATCAGCGCGCACACGCACCTCACCGACCCAACGTCGACCGCAACCCCACCCGCACCAACGCCGCATGCAACTGCTGCGACAACGCCACCAACTCCCGCGCCGTCTCCGCCGCCCGCGCCCGCGCCGCCGGATCACTCTGCCGCGCCAACGGCGCCACCAACTGCGCGAACAGACCCACCTCCCGATCCGCCGCCGTCCGGTAACCCCGCAGATGCCGAGGCTGGAACCCGTACTCCGCCAAACCGGCCACCGCCCTCGCGATGATCAACGCATCCCCGTCGTACCACCCCGGCGGATCCGACACCACCAACCCGAGCCGCTCCAACTCCGCCAACGTCGACTCGTCCAGCCCACTGCGCGCCACCAACTGCGTACGATCCAGCCGCACCTGACCCGACTCGACCGACGACGCCGCGCCACGCCCCGGCACCTCACCGTCCGGCCCCACCGCCACCAACGCCGGCCGCGACCGCTCCGGCGCCGCACCATCGGCATCCCACTGCGCCAACTGCTCACGGATCACCCGCAACGGCAGATACTGATCCCGCTGCGCGGTCAACACGAACCGCAGCCGAGACACGTCGTCCCAGCTGTACTTCCGATAACCAGCCGCCGTGCGCTGCGGCTCCACCAGACCCTCGGCCTCGAGGAACCGCAGCTTCGAAATCGTCACGTCAGGAAAATCCACCCGCAACTGGGCCAGCACCTCGCCGATACTCATCAACGGCTGGGCACGACCCACCCCGGACGGCGGAGAAGCCGCAGGCTCGTTCACCCCCGGCCGGCCTCCCCCTCCGGGCGCGGACCGGCGATGAACACGACCCGGAACTTGCCGATCTGCACCTCGTCACCATTGCTCAACGTGGCCGCCTCGACCCGCTCCCGATTCACGTACGTGCCGTTCAAACTGCCCACGTCCCGCACCGTGAACGTCCCACCGTCCCGGTGGAACTCCGCGTGCCGACGCGACACCGTCACGTCATCGAGGAAGATGTCACTGTCCGGATGCCGCCCACTGGTTGTCACGTCGTGATCCAGCAGGAACCGCGCACCCGCGTTCGGACCCCGACGAACCACCAGCAGCGCCATCCCCGGCGGCAGCGAACCGGACATCCGGCTCGGCACCACATCGGTGTCCGGCCCCTCCAGCGCTTCCTCGAGCGAACCCAGATTGAGCGTCGACGTGACGTCGAGCGGGGGGAACTCGTCGCCTGGGCGAGTCATGGGGACCACCTCACGGATCTGTTTCGGTCGGCGTCGGGAGACGGCGGGTCTGGCCGCCGGGCTACACACCACCCGGCGGCTGGCTCTCCGTGCCCGGAAAGGCTGTCCGCGACGCACAACTAATTGGGTTCTCGGTCGACTGGGCGAGCCTAGCCAGCGCCGAAAAACAGGGCAACCGGACGCGCGGCACACACCACGACCGCCGCCCGGGAAACCGATCAGCTCTCGGTCAACTCGCGATACGCGTCCGCCGACAGCAGACCCTCCACGGTCGCCGGATCCGTCGGAGAGATCTCCACCAACCAACCCGCACCGTACGGATCCGTGTTGATCACCTCAGGCGTGTCGACCAGCGCCTCGTTGCGCGCCGACACCGTACCGCCCACCGGGGCGTAGATCTCCGACACACTCTTGGTCGACTCGATCTCACCCAACGACTCACCAGCCGCCACCACCGCACCGGACTCCGGCAACTGCACATACACGATGTCGCCCAACGCGTCCTGCGCGAAATGAGTGATGCCCACCCGCACGGCACCGCCGTCCACGGTCGTCACCCACTCGTGCTCGGCGGTGTAACGCAGTTCCTCAGGAATCACCAGCAGCGTCCTCATCCATCGGTGGCACCGGACCGACCGGCGCCGGCCCCACCCGGCCTCACGAGACCGGACGGGCGTGTTCCAGCGTGCTCGGCACGTGCAGCGCCGAAACCTCGGCAACCTCACGATCCTCAACGATCACGTTACCGCCGTCGCGCGCCACCACCGCCACCACCCCGCCAGGAATGTTGAGCGCCGTACGCATCGTCGACGGATCCCCGATCACCGTGATCGTGAACGGACCCGTCAACCGACGCCCGTCCACGATCAACGACCCGTTCTCCCCGTCCAGGAAATACGTCGACGCCACGATCCGCACCGACGCGCGGTCACCACCGGAGATCTGCATCGCCTCCGCACCGGCACCCCGCAACTCCTGCACCGCGTCCAACACCCCACTCGCCGAGATCGGCTTCGACGGCCCCGCCTGGAACCGCACCGCCAACCCCGGACCCCGCGCCGGCAACGTACCCGCCAGGATGCCCAACTCGTCCGCCCGCCGGGTCGCCTCCTCCAACGCCGCCTGACGCCCCTGCTCACCCGAGCGCAACTGACGCTGGCTCTCCTCCAACGTCGTGATGTCCTGCCGCAGACGCATCTCCCGCGCCTCCAGGTCGTACAGGATCCGGACCAGGTCCTCCTGCCGCGCCGCCGCCAACGACGAGTCCGTCGACGTCGTCTTCAGCTGCACCGCCAGCGTGAACCCCAGCAACACCAGCAGCACACCGATCATCACCGCCGCCGAACTGAACCGCCGCAACGGACCAGCCGCAACGGCCGCAGCCGCGCCGCCCGCCGCCTCGTCCCGCTCGACGGCCTCCTCACGCTCGGCGGAATCCCGCTCGACAGGCTCGGCCGGCACAGCCGGCGACTCGCCGTCACCCGGCTCCGGCCGCCCCTGCGGCGACAACGGACTCAACTCGTCAGGATCCGGCGCGTCCGGACGCGGATCCGGCTCCCCAGCCGGCCCACCCGGCCGGGCCGGACCCGCCGGCTGCGGCCACCCCGTACCGGTCTCGGTGTGCTCGTCAGTCACGACACCAACCTACGCCCGGAACAGGTGCCGACGGATCGCCGCCACATTGCCGAAGATACGAACCCCCAACACGACCACCACACCGGTGGACAACTGACCACCCACGCCCAACTGGTCACCCAGATACACGATCAACGCCGCCACCAGCACGTTCGAGATGAACGACACCACGAACTGCTTGTCGTCGAAGATCCGGTCCAACTTGGCCCGCACGCCACCGAACACCGCGTCCAACGCCGCCACCACCGCGATCGGCAGATACGGCTGCAACGCCGACGGCACCGTCGGATCCAGCCACAACCCGAGCACCACACCGGCCAGCAGAGCCAGCACCGCGATCATCGACCACCTCCGGAAGGGCTGGGTGACGTACCCGAGTCGGACGACTCGTCACCGCCCGACGGCGACACACTCGGACTCACCGCGGGCTCCGCGTAGCGTAGCCGCGGCTCCGGCGCCGCCGGCAACGTGAGCCGGTCCGCGTCCCGCACCTCGAACGACAACCCGTTCGCCTGCGACACCCGACGCATCGTCAACGCGCTCCGACTGCCCTCGTACGCCTTGCGCATCGACCCCGGACCGATCGCCGACACCTCGTACGGCCCGGTCACCGGCCGGAAGTCCACCAGGATCGCCTCGCCCGCCGACCGGATCGTCGACGTCGCCGTCAACCGCTGACCGTTGATCGCGATCGCCTCCGCCCCGGCGCCCCACAGATCGTTGGCCACCCCCTGCAGGTCGCTGTAGAGCACCCGCGACGGACCCACCTTCGCCCCGCCCAACGACTCCCCACCGTCCGGCCCGTCGGCCAACCGCACCACCACACCGTCACCGCGTACCCGACCCAGGCCCGCCCGCGCCTCCAGGTCCCGCAGCCGCGCCGCCTGCGAACCACCCAGCGCCGCCTCCCGCTGCCGGGTCACCTCCTCGCGCAACTGGTCGGCGCGCACGGACAGGTTGTCCGTCTCACCCTGCCGCTGCTTGATCTGCCCGACCAACCCCGACCGCGCCTGCGCGCGCCCCGGCTCCTCCGCCATCGTCTGCCGGTACGCCACCGCGCACAGGAAACCCAACAGCAACACGACCACCAGCGTGATCGGCCCCACCGACCACCCCGGACGCGCCGGCTTCCCGGTCTTCGCCCGGCGAGCCGCAGCATCGGCGTACCCCGGATCCAGCGGGTTCTGGAACAGTTCGGTGAGGAAGTCCGGGCTGAACCCCCGGTTGCGCTCGCTCATGCCGAAGCTCCGCTACGCGTCGCGCCGGCACGAGGCTCCACCGCGCTGCGCCAGATGACTCGCTCGCTGCGCTCGCTCATGCCGTCTCTCCTCGACCGACCGCCCGGACCAGCTGGCGCGCCTGGATCACGTACAACGCACCAGCCGCCCAGTACAGCACCAAACCCCACCAGGCCAGCGCCCAGCCCACGGCACCGGCCACCGCCGACGCGGCCGGCACCGCGGCCGCCAGCAGCAGCGCCGGGAAGGCCGCCAACAGCAGGAACGTCGCGGTCTTGCCGACGTAGTGCACCGGCGGCGGACCGTAGCCGTAGCGGCGCAACACCACCAGCGAACCGGCCAGCAGCAGTTCCCGGGCCAGCAGCGCCGCGGTGAACTGCCACGGCACCACCTCGCGCGCGGTGAACGCCACCAGCGTGGCGAGGATGTAAAGGCGGTCGGCGAGCGGGTCGAGCAGTTCGCCGAGGCGACTGACCTGACGCAGTCGGCGGGCGATCCACCCGTCCACCCAGTCGCTGGTCCCGCCGACCGCCAGCACCACGATCGCGGCCACGTCGGCGCGGGCCACCAGGAAGAGGTACAGGAAGACCGGGACGCCCAGCAGACGGACGAAACTGATCAGGTTCGGCAGAGTGAGGACCCGGTCGGTGGACCGTCCCGCGTCAGCCTCGGGGGCCTGCGGTTGCTCTGCCCGAGCCGGTCGACGCGCCACCGAACCTCCTCCGCGGCACGCGACCCCACCTCGGCCTCTGGGTCCGCCATGGAACGCCGTGCGCGCTGTCGGGCCGGCTGGTGCCGGCACCCCCCTGCGATCCCCGATCCGGGATCTGCCCTGGCCCGCCGCCCACCGTTGATGATCACCGGTCGGTCGGATGCGCTGCCACTATAGCGGGCTGCCGTGCCGCCTCGACCCGCTCGGCTTGCCCCTGTCGGTGATGTTCGTCCGGTGGCGGTGTGAGCACCGTCACCACCGCTAGAGCATCCTAGGATGATAGATGGAAAGGGGCGTCAGGCGCTGCGGGCCGAGGAGTCCGGCGGCTCCGCGGTCGCCGCCTGGCCGAAGGCCTTGAGGGCCCGCAGCAGGTCCTGCTGCACCCGCGCCGGCATCCGCTCCAGGACCGCCCGCACGGCATCGTGGCGGCGCGACCGCACCTCCCCCAGCAGGACCTCCGCCGCGGCGGTGGGCGTCAGGCGGACCTCACGCCGGTCCCGGGGGTCGGCCTCCCGGCGCACCAGGCCGATCGCCTCCAACCGGTCACAGAGCCGACTGGCCGAGGAGGGTACGACGTCCAGCAGCTCCGCCAGACCGTTGATGTTGGTCTCCGGCCGGCTGCTGAGCAGCGACAGCACCCGCAACTGGGTCGGCGACACGGCCATCCGGTGCCGGGTGACGGCGGAGTCGAGGACACCCACCAACGACTCAGCGGCTGCGTCGATCGCCGCGGCGAGATTCGGTCGCTCCACCCGATGTCCCCTGCGATTGTCCCGCTCGTACCACCCGAGGCCCGTCAGTCCTGCGTCCGGCCGTCGGCACCGTGCCAGTCCAGGCAGACCACGACGGCGTCGTCACGCAGGTCGGCGTCCGCGTGGAATGCCTGCAACTCGCGCATCACCGTACCAACCGCCTCCGGCGGCGGCTGCAACCGCGTGGCCCGCATGGACCGCGCCATCGCCCGCTCCCCGTACGTCTCGCGGCCACTGGGATCCGCGCCCCACACCCCGTCGGAGACCACGAACAACCGGTCCCCCGGGTCCAGCGCGAACTCCTGGAGCGCGTACCGGGTCTCGGCGAACATGCCCAACGGCAGTTGCTGCTCCAACGGGACCCGGGACACGGTGCCGCCGCGCAGCCGCAACAGGTGCGGCGAACCGGCGTCCACCGCCTGCACCCGGCCGGTGGCGCAGTCCAGTTCAAGCAGGACGGTGGCCACGTGCCGGTGACCCCGATGCTGGTAGTAGACCGTGTCGGAGGCCAGTTCGGCCTGCTCCACCAGGCCGCCGCCGGACCGGCGGGCGTTGCGCATCGCGTTCACCGTCACCGCGGTCAGCAGGGCGGCGGTCAGCCCGATCCCGTCGCCGTTGAGCACGGTGACGGTGAGCCGGCCGTCGTCCAGCGACCAGTCGAAGTGGTCACCGCCCACCGTGTACGCCGGTTCGAGCTGACCGGCCAACTGGAACGAGCCGTGACTGACGCTGCGCCCCGGCAGCAGCTCCCACTGCAACTCGGCGGCCATGCTCAGGCGCTCCTGCCGACGTGCCCGCCGGTAGCGGTCGGTCTCCCGGTCGGCGGCGTGCATCGCCAACGCGACCTCACCGGCGATGTCCGCGGCCCGGCGCACCACGCTCTCCGGCGGCTCCTCGGGCATCTCCACCATCAGCACGCCGAGCCGCTCGCCCCACACCGACAGCGGCAGATAGAGCTGGCACCGGCCGTCGGTCCCGCCGGCCCGGACCGGCTGCTGACTGCTGAAGCTGCGTTGCAGCGGCCCCTGAAGGGCGTGCGCGGCGGCATCCGGTTGCCGCGAGTCGAGCACCGGCCACAGGCCACTGATCCGGTAGTCGGCGACGAACACGACGGTGCCCGAGGCACCCAGGACCGACCGGATGGCCCGGTCGGCGGCCTCGACCACGCGATCGGGCGGAGCCTCGCGCAGGGCGCGCGAAACCCCCGTGGGCGCATCCGGCATGTCGTTCCTCCGAAGATACTTGCTCTGGGGCAAGCATCATACGGAGGCGGTTCCATCCATGGTCACCCGGCCGACCGCACCGCCACCGCGCCGTGGAACGCGTCCGGCACCGCCTCCGGCGGGCCCTGCGGTCGCCAGTCGGTCACCGGCACGATGCCGTCCTCGGTCGGCGTCCACCGGCCCAACAGCGGCCGGAACGCCGCCGGTGCCCGCATCCGGAACGCCGGGCCCATCATGGCCAGCGCCTCCGGATGACCGGCGAGTTCCTCGGTGTCGAAGTCGATCGCCAGGTGGCTGCCGGGCGCGGCGGCCGTGTAGAGCTCGTCGAGGGTCCGGGCGAGCGTCTCGTCATCGAGGAAGGCGGCGAGCCCGAGGAACACCACCCCCACCGGCCGCCGGCCCCAGCCCGGCACGAACCGGTGCAGCGACGCCGGGTCGATCGTGCCGACGTCGGTGGCGTCACCGAAGCCGTAACCGGCCCGGTCGCTGCCGGCCAGGATCTGCTGCCCCAGCCGGATGGTCACCGGGTCCACATCGGTGTAGAGCACGGTGGCGTCGGGCGCGGCCTCGTGCACGTTGCCCATCGTCGGCACCCCGGCACCGAAGACCAGGAAGCTGTCCACGCCGGTGGCGGCGATCGCCCGGACCGCCCGGCCGAGGAAGGCGCGCAACGCCCGGAACACCGGGGCGCAGGGCCCGTACGCCTGCTCGAAGGCCCGGGCCGCCGCCACGTCGACCGGGTAGTGGTGCTCCCCGCCGAGCCAGAAATCGATCATCCGTGCGGTGCTCGGCTGGTCGGGCTCCACCATCGACGACGCTCCCTCCCCGGGCAGTCGCCGTCAGCGTACCGACCCGGTGCCGCTGCGCGGTATCGCCCCGCCGGGCCCCCACGGGCCGCGATACTGGCCGCAACGACGACCGGCGGCGGGAAGGTGCTCGTGGACCCGATCAACGGCGCGGCGGTGGTGGTCGGTGTGGACGGCTCCGAGCCGTCCCGCGCCGCGATCCGGCTCGCCGCCACCGAGGCGGCCCGACAGGACCTGCCGCTGCGGGTACGGCACGCCTTCATCTGGCCGCTGCTGCGTACCCCGGTCAACGCGGTCACCGACGACCGACCCGGCACCGGGTTGCGGGAGCAGGCCGAGCAGGTGGTGGCCGACGCGGTCGACGAGGCCGCAGCGGTCGCGCCCGGCCTGCGGGTCACCGGCGAGATCGTCGACGGCGAGGCCGCCGCGGCGCTGCTGGACGCGGCGCCCACCGCCGCGATGATCGTCCTCGGCCACCAGGGCCTCGGCGGGCTCGGCGCCCTGGTGGTCGGCTCGGTGACGGTGAAGGTGGCCGCGTCGGCCGGCTGCCCGGTGCTGGTGACCCGGAGCGCCGAGCCCGCCGACGGACCCGTCGTGGTCGGTGTGGACGGCACCGAGACGTCCCGGTACGCGATCGAGTTCGCGGTCCGCGCCGCCGCCCTGCGCGGCGCCTCCGTGGTCGCGATCCACGCCTACCGGCACCCGGTCTCCACCGGCCCCGGCGACATGCAGCCGCTGGTGTACGACGAGTCCGAACTGCGCGCCGACGAGGACCGGCTGCTCGCCGAGTCGCTCGCCGGTCTGGCGCAGCGCTACCCGGAGGTGTCGGTCACCCGCGAGTCGGTACGCGGACGTGCCGGCACCGTGCTCGCCGACGCCTCCCGCCGCGCCCAGCTGTTGGTGGTCGGCGGTGCCGGTCACGGTCCGGTCGGCGGCCTGCTGCGCGGCTCGGTGAGCCAGGCGGCCCTGCGCCACAGCCACTGCCCGGTCGCGGTGGTCCCCGCGCCGGGGGTTGCCGGCGGTCCACGCGGGTAGACGGGCACGTCCGTCACCGCGACGACCGGAGGAGACAGCGATGCCAGGACCGCGTCCGGGTAGCAACGCCTACGACAAGCAGCGCGCCCGCATCCGCAACGCCATCGACGACTCGGGCCGGCACACCTCGGACCAGAAGGCCGACGAGACCGCCAACCGGATCCTCCAGGAGGATCGGGGACAACGCGGCGTGGCGCGGGGCGAGCGCACCTACGGCCCGAAGGGCAACCGCGAACCGGGCGACCCGAAGAAGTGAGGGGCGGGCACCTGGCCGACGGGCTCATCGCCGGGGCGGTGGGCACCTTGGCCCTGAACACGGTGACCTACCTGGACATCGTGGTGCGGGCCCGCGCGGCCAGCCAGACCCCGCAGGAGAGCGCCGGCCGGGTGGCCGACGCGGCCCACCTGCGCCTGGGTGCGCCGCCGCAGGCCGCCAACCGGCGCTCCGGGCTCGGCGCGCTGATGGGGTACGGCCTCGGTGTGGCCGCCGCCGTCGGTTTCGCCGTCCTGACCCGGGGCCGGCGGCAGCCGATGCTGCGCGCCGCCGCGCTGCTCGGCGGCGGGGCGATGACGCTCTCCGACGGGTCGTTGACGCTGCTCGGCGTCACCGACCCGCGGACCTGGCGGCGCGTCGACTGGCTCGCCGACCTCGTCCCACACCTCGCGTACGGGGTGACGGCCGCAGCCACCTGGAACCGGCTGCGGCCGTCGGGGCACCGGTAGCGCGCACGCCGTACCGGTGCGGATGGGTCAGCGTCGGTTGCTGTCGTCGTCGGCGACCGGCTGCTCGGTCGGGCCGTACCGGGACACCTGGCCCCGCGGCACGGGACGGCCGGTGTCACCCGACGAGGAGCCCCGGTGGGCCGGATGACCGGATGCCTGCGGCGCCTTGTTGTACTGGCTGGTGCCGCCGCGCTCGTTGCGGCGGAACTCCTCCTGCTGCGGGTTCGTCACGGTGCTCTCCCTTCCCTCGCCGACCGCATACCCGCCGCCGACCGCCGCATTCCGCGTCCCGGCCGGGCGCAGGGCTAGTCCGGGCCACAACGGGTACCCCCGCCAGATGGGCGATCACCGCGAGATGGCACAGGCCCTGCTCACCCGGCGCACGTACGCCGAGGAGGCGGGGATCACCCTTGCCGACCGGCCCGCGCCGCTGTACCAACTGCTGGTGCTCGTCACGCTGTTGAGCACCCGGATCCGGGCCGGGGTGGCGGTGGCGGCGGCCCGGGAGCTGTTCGCCGCCGGTTACCGCACCCCGCAGGCGATGGAGGCAGCCCGCTGGCAGCAGCGCGTCGACGCGCTCGGGCGCGGCCACTACCGCCGCTACGACGAGCGGACCGCCACGATGCTGGGCACCGGTGCCCGACTGTGTCTGGATCGGTGGCACGGCGACCTGCGTCGGCTGCACCGGGAGGCGGGCGGCGACCGGACCGCGTTGCGCCGGCTGCTCACCGAGTTCCCCGGCATCGGGCCCACCGGGGCGGACATCTTCCTGCGCGAGGTGCAGAGCGTCTGGCCGGAGTTGCGCCCGTACGCCGACCGGCGGGCGGTCGCCGGCGCCAAGCGGCTCGGGTTGCCGGCCGCCCCGGACCGGCTGGCCGGGTTGGTCGACGACGACGACTTCGGTCGGTTCGCCTCGGCGCTGGTGCGGGTGGCGCTCGGCGAGGAGTCGGCGGGGCAGCTCAACCGGCGTGTCGCGGCCCGCTGACCGGCGTCGTCAGGCGTCGCCGGGTTTGGTCAGGTGCCACACCAGCAGGGCGGCGAGCAGGGCCAGCACCACCAGGCCGCCGGAGATCCCGCTGCCCTCGGTCTCCGACCGGCCGGTAGTGCCGAAGTAGATCACCGCGAGGCCGGCCAGCACGGCGACGACCTTGCGGATACCTCGGTCCTTCATCCGTCGCACGATAGGGACGAACAAGCGCGAATGCCGGTTTTCGACCGCTCTGTCCCCCGACTGGGCGATCAGTCGGTCTCCAGGTCGTCCAGCGAGATCTTGTGGCTCATCAGCCAACGGGCCAGCGCCGACATCCCGAACAGCCACAGCGGCGCCGACTCGGTGGTGCCGTTGGTGGCGAAGATGGCGAACCTCAGGTCCGGCGCCCGGTACGCCTCGATCCGCCAGCGGTGCTGCCGGTCCCGCCAGACCGCGGAGGGGTCCATGGCGTCACGGTAGGCGTCCCGGACTCCCACCGGTCGGCGGATCGGCGGAATCCGCGTCGACCACCACCCGGGCGTCGTCCGGCAACCGGCGGGTCCGGCCCTGCCGGTCCAGCAGCTCCAGCAGCGGCACCGCCACCCGGCGGGTGGTGTCCAGCGCCTGCCGGGCGGCGCTGAGCGTGAACGGCTGCGGCAACCCGGCGAGCACCCGCGCCGCCTGCTGTGGCGCGCCGGGCAGCAGCAGCACGTTGCCGGTCAGGCGCAGCAGCGCGCCGGCGCGGACCGCCGCGCCGATCTCGCGGACCCCGAGGCCGACGGCGGCCAGTCGGTCGGCGTCCGGGGCCCGGAACGGGTACGCCACGAAGTCGTCGCGGACCAGCGCCACCGCGCGGACCACCGGTTCCGGCAGCGGATCCGCCCCGGCCGCGCCGACCCGACCGGCGGACAGCCGCAGTGGCGCCCGCACCAACGCCTCGACCAGCACCCGGTCGGGCAGGTCGAGCTGCCGACGCAGCACCTCCACCGGGGCGCCCGGCTCCAGCGGATGCTCCCGGGTGTAGCGGGCCACCGCGTCGGCGAGCCGCCCGGCCAGCCGCGCCCAGTGGTCCGGATCGGCCAACCAGTCCCCCGCCACCGGGGCCACGTGCACCGGCACGCCCGCGCGAACCAGGTCCCCGGCCCGGACCAGGCCGCGTCGCCGCAGTTCACCGGCGAGATCCGGACGACCGTCCAGGGTGGCCAGCACGGCCGCCCGGGCCACCGCCGCACCCCGGCGACGCAACGGCGGCGGCAGCACGTCCAGCACGGTCACCCCACCGGCGACGTGGTGACGACCCGGGTCACGCAGCAACGCCCGGTCACCGACGAGCAGCGGCACCGGACGCCCCAACCGCAACCGCAGGGTGTCGCCGCCCAGCGGACGCACCCGCGCCGACACGGCCGCCGCACCCACGTGCAGGGTCAGTGTGGCCGGCAACTCGGCCACCGCGTCACCGGCCAGCCGCACGTCGACCAGGTCGGTGGAGCGGAACCGGCCCGGGGTGAGCAACGCGTCGCCGCGCCCGATCCGGTCCCGGGACACCCCGCGCAGGTTGACCGCCACCCGGGCGACCGGGTCGACGGTGTCGCGGGCCTCACCCATCCGGTGCAGGCCACGCACCCGCACCGTCTCGCCGGTGCCGGCCAGTTCCAGCTCGTCACCGACGCGCAGCCGGCCCGCGCCCAGGGTGCCGGTGACCACCGTGCCACTGCCGCGCACCGTGAAGCTGCGGTCGACCCAGAGCCGCACCGGGGCCGCGCGGTCGGCGGACGGCATCCGGGCGGCCAGCCGGTCCAGCGCGGCACGCAGCTCGGGCAGGCCGACGCCGGTGACCCCGCTGACCACCACCGCCTCCACCGCGCCCACCGTGCTCGACGCCAGCTCGGCCCGGGCGCGCGCCAGCGCCGGCCCCGGGTCGGCCAGGTCCGCGCGGGTCACCACGAGCAGGCCGTACGCGACGCCGAGCGCGTCCAGGGCGGCCAGGTGCTCGGCGGACTGCGGCATCCAACCCTCGTCGGCGGCGACGACCACCGCCACGGCGGGCACCGGCCCCACTCCGGCGAGCATGTTCGGCACGAACCGTTCGTGGCCGGGCACGTCCACGAAGGCGACGGTGGCCCCGGACGGCAACGTGGTCCAGGCGAAGCCCAGGTCGATGGTCATGCCCCGGCGTCGTTCCTCCGCCCAGCGGTCCGGTTCCATCCCGGTCAGCGCCCGCACCAGCGTCGACTTGCCGTGGTCGACGTGCCCGGCGGTGGCCACCACCAGCATGGTCAGTCGCCGTCCGGCACGGCCAGCACGGTGGCGCGCACGGTCGCGTCGGCGTGCTCCGGCACGCACCGCAGGTCCAGCAGCAGCCGGCCCCGCGCCACCCGGCCGAGCACCGGCGGGTCACCGGTGCGCAGCGGGCCGGCGTAGCGCACCGGCAGGCTCAACGCCCAGGAGTCCAGCTCCACGCCGGGCGCGCCGCCACCGCCCACCACGGCCACCGACGGCACCACGTCGGCCTTGCGGCCCTCGGCGGCCAGGGCGTCCCGCAGCCGCTCGGTGCGGGCCCGCAACACCGCCGTGTCGGCGTGCAGCGCGGTGCGGGTGGGGGTGGCCGGGTCGCCGAGGGTGGCGGCGAGCGCGGCCAGGGTCAGCTTGTCCACCCGCAGCGCCCGGGCCAGCGGAGAGCGCCGCAGCCGCTGCACCAGCGCGGCCGAGCCCAGCAGCAGCCCGGCCTGGGGGCCACCCAGCAACTTGTCGCCGCTGGCGGTGACCAGGTCCGCCCCGGCCCGCAGGGTGGTCGCCGCGTCCGGTTCGTCGGGCAGCAGCGGATCGGGTGCCAGCAGACCCGACCCGATGTCCACCACCACCGGTACGCCGAGCGCGGCCAACCGCCGGACCGGCACCGCTGACGTGAAACCGGTGACCCGGAAGTTCGACGGATGCACCTTGAGCACGAAACCGGTCTCGGGACCGATCGCGGCGGCGTAGTCGGCCACCGTGGTGCGGTTGGTGGTGCCGACCTCCCGCAGTCGCGCCCCGGTGCTGGTCAGCAGGTCCGGCAGGCGGAACCCGTCCCCGATCTCCACCAGCTCGCCCCGGCTGACCACGATCTCGGCGTCGGCGGCCAGCACGGTGGCCGCCAGCACCAGGGCGGCGGCACCGTTGTTGACCACGTGCACCGCCTCGGCCCCCGGCACGGCGGCGGCGAGCGCGTCGACGGCGTCGCGGCCCCGCCGGGCGCGGCGGCCGGTGCCCAGGTCCAGTTCGACGTCGGTGTGACCGGCGGCGGCGACCACGGCGGCCACCGCCGCGTCGGAGAGGGCGGCCCGCCCGAGGTTGGTGTGCAGCAGGACACCGGTGGCGTTGAGCACCGCACGCGGGGCCGCCGACGGCAACGCGGCCAACGCCTCGGCGGGTACCGCCTCGGGGGTGATCTCACCGCGGCGGGCCCGGTCCTGGGCCTGCCGGACGGCGGCCTTCACCCGGTCCCGGCCCAGGGCGGCAGCGGCCGCGACCAGCCGGGGATCGGCCAGCAGCACGTCGGTACGCGGCACCCGGCGTCGCGGGTCGACGCCGCCGTCGCCCATCGCGTCATCTCCTCACCGTGTGGCGGAGACGGACGGGAATCGAACCCGCCTGGCCCGGATCCCGGACCACACCGGTTTTGAAGACCGGGAGGGGCACCAGCCGCCTGAACGCCTCCACCCCGCATTGGATCACAGCACGCGCCCGGCCGTACCGCCGAGTCACTGCTCGGTCGTCGGCGCCTCACCGGCGCGCCGCGCCAGACGCTCCCGCTGCGGCAGCACCGTGTACTTCGGATCCCGGGCCGAGGCCAGGCCCGCGTGGAACACCCCGAAGCGGGTCGCCACCGACGCGGCCAGCAACGCCGCGCCGGAGACCGCCGACAGCACCCGGCTACGGGCACCCAGCAGAGCCCCGGCCACCCCGGCCACGGTCAACGCCCGGCCGGCCCGCAACAACCGGCCGCCGCGACCGGTGCGGTAGGGCTCACCGAGCAACCCCAGCCGGGTCTCCAACCGATGCGCGCCGACCAGCTCCAGACCGGCGCCGGCCACCGCCATCCGCCGCGCCGGACCGGCCTGCGCGGGCGGCACCGCGAGCAGCCCCACCCCGGCGCCGCTGGCCAGGGCGCTGCCGGCGAAGACGAACGGCAGGTGCGGGTACGCCTCGTGCCACGACGGCACGGCCGTGTCCGCCAGCAGCACCGCCGTGTACGTGCCCAGCGCCGGGGCGGTCACCGCGGCGGCCAGCCCGGCGGCGTGCCCCGCCGGCGGCAACGCCCGACGGACCAGCCCCAGCGGACCCCGCTCGGGCAGCAGCGGCGCCGCCTCGGCGATCGCGGCCAACCCGGCCGCCGGCCCGTACGCGCTCAGGATCCACGTCCCCACCGACATCGGCGACGTCGGTTTCGCCACCCGCAGCATGTGGTGGAACCGCTCCGGCCGACCCAGGTCCTTGACCAGCAGGCCCGCACTGGCGGTGACCGCGACCAGCGCGGTGACCCGACCGACCCGGCGCAGCGCCGGACGGCCGGTCACCTGCCCACCCGCCGCCAGCAGCGACGAGCCGGCCGCCAGCCCACCGGTGAACAGGTACGCGGCGATCTCCCAGGTCCACACCGGCGGTTTCAGGATCGGCCGCCCGTAGTAGGAGCGGAACTCCGCCGGGGGCACCGCCAGCTCCTCGCCGCCGCGCCTCCCGCGCCCACCGCCCCGCCGACCGCCGGTGCCGCCACCGGTCGCCTGGTCGCCGGTCCCGCCACGAGCCGCCTGGTCGCGGAAGCGACGGAACTTGTCACCCACCTCCGGATGCTGCGGGTTCATCGCCGGCCACCGAGGAACGCGCCGACCGCCACCGCCGCCATGGCCAGCGCGGCGACCCCGGCCCGCTGCCACATCCTCGGCAGGTCCCGGGTGGTGACCTGCGGGTCCGGTGGCAGGCCGTACACCTCCGGTTCGTCGAGCAGCAGGAAGAACGCGCCGTCGCCGCCGACCCCGTCGGCCGGGTCGTGACCGTAGAGCCGCGCCTCCGACGCCCCCCGCTCGTGCAGCGTGGCGACCCGGGCGGCGGCGCGTTCCCGCAACTCGTCGAGCGGGCCGTACTGGATCGACTCGGTCGGGCACGCCTGGGCGCAGGCCGGCGTCATACCGGCGCCGATCCGGTCGTAGCACAACGTGCACTTCCACACCCGGCCGTCGTCGACCCGCCGGTCGATGACGCCGTACGGGCAGGCCGAGACGCAGTAGCCGCAGCCGTTGCAGATGTCCTCCTGCACCACCACCGTGCCGAACTCGGTGCGGAACAGCGAACCGGTCGGGCAGACGTCCAGGCAGGCGGCGTGGGTGCAGTGCTTGCACACGTCCGACATCATCAGCCAGCGGAAGTCCGACCGGCCCTGCGCGCTGCCGGTACGCCCCGGCGGTCCGGCGGCCGGCATCCCCAGGAACTCGGTCATCCGGGCCGCTGCCGCCGGATCACCCGACGGCAGGCCGGGATCGGTGCCGGTCGGGTTGCTCGTGTGGGCGGCGGTCGCCGCCGAGGCGGCGCTGACCGGGTCGCCGGTGGGGGTGCCGGCGAAGGGTGCGTCGCGGTGACCGGGGGGACGGGGCTGCTCCACGAAGGCCACGTGCCGCCAGGAGTTCGCGGTCAACGCGCCGGTGTTGTCGTACGACATGCCGAGCAGGTCCAGGCCGGAGGCCGGCACCCCGTTCCACTCCTTGCAGGCCACCTCGCACGCCTTGCAGCCGATGCAGACGCTGGTGTCGGTGAAGAAACCCATCCGTGGGGGCGCGTCGACCCACCCGGACGCCGACGCCGGCTGGTACTCCGGGCTCGGCGACGCGGGCGGGCCCGACCGGTGCTGCGGGTCGACCATCAGTGCGTCCCCTCCTCGTCGCCGGTCCCGGTCGGCGTAGTCGGCACACCGGGAGTGACCGCCGGCGGGGTGCTGCCCGGCACGATGCCGGCCCGGTCACCGTAGTCGCGGACCAGCTCGCGCAGGGCCACTCCGGTGGGACGCCGCCCCGGACGCACGTCACACGTGCCGATCTTGCTCTCCTGGATCAGCACGTTCGGGTCCAGGGTGATGCCGAACAGGTCGTTCGCCGAGTCGCCGGTGACCAGCCCCTCGAACCCGAAGTGGTACGGCAGCCAGAGCTGGTGGATCACCCGCCCGTCCACCCGCAACGGCACGATCCGATCAGTGACCAGCACCTTCGCCTCGATCACCGCACGGGAGGTGACCAGGTGCGCCCACCCCAGATGGATCAGCCCGACCAGGCCGGCCAACTCCGGGGACACCTCCACGAACATCTCCGGCTGCAACTCCGCAAGCGGCCGTACGGTGCGGCTCATCCCACCCGCCGTGTGGTGCTCGGTGAGCCGGCTGACCGTGAACACGTACGGGAAGACCTGACTATGCGGCGCGGGCGGACTCGGGTTCGTCGGGTTGACCGGATGCGCGTACATCTTGCGGGTCGGGTTGGCCTGCTGCGCGTAGAGCGGGTTGCGCACCGGCGACTCGGCCGGCTCGTAGTGGGTCGGCAACGGCCCGTCCAACACCCCGCTCGGCGCGTACAACCAGCCCTTCCCGTCGGACTGCATCACGAACGGGTCGTCCCCGGCCAGCGCCGCCGGACCGGTGGCACCCTCCGGCGGCCGGTACGACGGCGGTTTCGTCACCTCGAAGTCCGGCACGTCACGCCCGGTCCACCGGCCCGCCTCAGCGTCCCACCACACGTAGCGCTTCCGCTCGCTCCACGGCCGCCCCTGCGGATCCGCCGACGCCCGGTTGTAGAGCAGACGCCGGTTCGCCGGCCACGCCCACCCCCACTCGGCGGCCACCCAGTCCTGCTCGTGACCGGGCCGCCGCCGGGCCGCCTGGTTCACCCCGTCGGCGTACACGCCGGTGTAGATCCAGCAGCCCACCGCCGTCGTACCGTCGTCGCGGGCCTCGGCGAACGCGGACAGTGGGCGGCCGGTGGTGGTGTCGTACCCGTTGATCTCCCGCAGCACCGCCTCGGCGTCCGGCTCGTCGCGCGGGCCGTGCGTGGGGTAGTCCCACGCCAGGTCCAGCAGCGCCCGGTCGCGCGGCAGCGACGAACCCGCCAGCCTCTCCCGCAGCCGACGCCCCAGGTGATAGAAGAACCACAGCTCGGAGCGGGCGTCACCGGGCGGGTCGACCGCCTTCTCCCGCCACTGCACCAGCCGCTGGGTCTGGGTGAACGTGCCCTCCTTCTCCACGTGCGAAGCGGCGGGCAGGAAGAACACCTCGGTACGGCACTCCTGCGGCACGATCTCACCGGTGGCGACCTCCGGACCCCGCTGCCAGAAGGTCGCGCTCTCGATCATGAACAGGTCGCGGACCACCAGCCAGTCCAGGTTCGCCATGCCGAGCCGCTGCGCCCGCCCGTGCGCCGACCCGACCGCCGGGTTCTGCCCGAGCAGAAAGTACCCCTTGATCTTGCCCGCGATCATGTCGAGCACCTGCTGGTACGTGCCGTGGTCGCCGGTCATCCGAGGCAGGTGGCCGTAACAGAAGTCGTTCTCCGGCGTCGCCGCGTCCCCCCAGTACGCCTTGAGCAGACTCGCCGCGTACGCGCGGGCGTTGCCCCAGAACCCCTTCTGCCCCGGATGCCGGATGTCGTCCACCCAGTCGTCGAAGGTCACGTGCTTGGCGTGGTGCGGCATCGGCAGGTAGCCCGGCAACAGGTTGAACAACGTCGGGATGTCGGTGGACCCCTGGATGCTGGCGTGCCCACGCAGCGCCAACACCCCACCACCCGGACGACCCACGTTGCCCAGCAGCAACTGGATGATCGCCCCGGTGCGGATGTACTGCACGCCCACGGTGTGCTGGGTCCACCCCACCGAATAGATCAGACACCCGGTCCGCTCCCGGCCCGAGTTCTCCGTCCAGGCCCGGGCCAACTCCAGGAACCTCTCCCGGGGCAGGCCACACACCCGCTCCACCATCTCCGGCGTGTAGCGGGCAAAGTGCCGCTTGAGGATCTGGTAGACGCAGCGCGGATGTCGCAGCGTCTCGTCCCGGTCGGTCCGACCCGACACCGGCGCACCGTGCGACTCGTGGCGCAGCCCCGCGGCGGTGTCCCGCTCGTCGGCGGTGCCACCGCTGCCCGAGTCGCCCTCGTGGCCCGCGTACTGCCAGCTGTCCTGCACGTAGCTACCGGTCTCCGGGTCCCACCCGGAGAACAGCCCCTCGGCGTCCTCGGCGTCGACGAACTCCTCACTGACGATCGTCGCCGCGTTGGTGTACGCCAGCACGTACTCCCGGAAGTCCAACTCGTTGGCGAGGATGTGGTTCACCACCGCACCCAGCAGCACGATGTCGGTGCCCGCCCGGATCGGCAGGTACGCGTCGGCGACCGCGCTGGTCCGGGTGAACCGAGGATCGACGTGGAAGACCTTCGCCCCGCGCTTCTTCGCCTCCATCACCCACTGGAAGCCCACCGGATGGGCCTCGGCCATGTTCGAGCCCTGGATGACGATGACGTCAGCGTTCGCCACGTCCTGTTGGAAGACCGGCGCACCACCGCGACCGAAACTGGCTCCCAGACCGGGAACCGTGGCGGAGTGTCAAATCCGGGCCTGGTTCTCGATCTGCAACGCGCCCGCCGCGGTGAACAACTTCTTGATGAGGTAGTTCTCCTCGTTGTCCAGCGTCGCCCCACCCAGGCTGGCAAAGCCCAGCGTGCGGTTCAACGGACGGCCCTGCGCGTCGACGTCCTCCCAGGTCTGCGCCCGCGCCGCCAGCACCCGATCCGCGATCATGTCCAGCGCGGTGTCGAGGTCGAGGTCCTCCCACTCGGTCCCGTACGGCCGGCGATACCGCACCGTCGTCTGCCGCAACGGACTGGTCACCAGGCTCTTGCTGGCCGCACCCTTTGGGCAGAGCCGCCCCCGGGAGATCGGGCTGTCCGGGTCGCCCTCGATCTGCGTCACCCGGCCGTCACGGACGAAGACCCGCTGACCACACCCCACCGCGCAGTACGGGCAGACCGACCTGGCCACCTCGTCGGCGTCCTCGGTGCGAGCGGTGAGCCCGGCACTGCGTGCGGACTGGGCGGCGGCGCCCCGGCCCAGCGGGTCGGTGCCGGTGAGCTGCCGGTACACCGGCCACCCCAGCAGCACGTCCCGCAGTCCCACGCCCGCCTCCTCGGTCCCCGCTCTGTCCTGACCTTAGGCCAGCTCCGGCAGGCAGGCGAGCGGGGCGGCAGAACCGGTTCGGAACGGACGTCGCCCCCGACCCGTATCGGGCCGGGGGCGACGGTGGGTGTCGGTGCGCAGGTCGCCTCTCGGCGAGTGGCGCGACGCGGCTCCAGCCGAACGGTATTCCGCGACGGCGATATAGGTGAGGCCCGGGGACACTGGATCACACCGACGCTCGGTACAACCGACCCACGCCCACTCTTGTTCCCCCTCCCCCACGTCTCAACCCTGATGTAAGGAGGGGTCCCCTGCTAACGCCTGGTGTATAGGAAGGGACCCTTCCTAACATCTCCCCCACCGCAGACGCAGACGCCGCCGGCCGGCACC
>NZ_JBVHKD010000010.1:0-227945 GCF_055559695.1 Micromonospora sp. NPDC023869 | reverse complement strand
GGAAACGCCCGGTCACATTCCGAACCCGGAAGCTAAGCCCTCCAGCGCCGATGGTACTGCACCCGGGAGGGTGTGGGAGAGTAGGACACCGCCGGGCACACGTTACAGTCGAGGGCCTCCCGGAATCGGGACGGCCCTCGACTGCGTTGCGTCGTGGAACGACGTATTCAGGAAGGATGTACCAGTGAGTTCTGGACCTCAGGGCGGAGACCGTCCCCGGGGCTACGAGGGCCGGCCCGGCGACCGTGACGGCGACAACCGCCGTGGCGACCGTCCGTCGCACCGCGACGAGCGCGGTCGGGAGCGTGACTCCCGCGACGGTGGACGTGGCGCCGGCGGTTACGGTGCTGACCGTTCCCGGTCCGGTGGCTTCCGTCGGGACGGCGACCGTCGTGAGGGCGGTTACCGAGGCGGCGACCGGGGTACCGGCGGCGGTTTCGGTGGCGACCGGCGTGGCTCCGGTGGCGACCGGGACGGCTTCCGTGGCGAACGCGGCTCCGGCGGCTTCCGTGGGGAGCGGCGTGAGGGCGGGTTCGGCGAGCGTCGCCAGGGCGACGACCGGCCGGGCTACCGCCGCGACAACGACCAGCGTGGCACGGGCGCCCGAGGTGATCGGCCCACCGGTGGCTTCCGCGACAGCGACCGTAGCTCCGGCGGCTACCGGGGGGACCGTCGTGAAGGCGGGTTCCGTGGCGGTGACCGTCGTGAGGGCGGTTTCCGGCCGGAGCGTCGTGACGGTGGTGACCGTCGTGAGGGTGGCTTCCGCGGCGACAGCCGGGACAGCGGCTTCCGCGGCGGCCGTCGTGACGGTGGTGGTGACCGTCGTGAGGGTGGCTTCCGCGGCAACGACCGTCGTGAGGGTGGCTTCCGTGGCGGTGACCGTCGTGAGGGCGGTTTCCGGCCGGAGCGTCGTGACGGTGGTGACCGTCGTGAGGGTGGCTTCCGTGACGGTGACCGTCGCGAGGGCGGTTTCCGGCCGGAGCGTCGCGACGGTGGTGACCGTCGTGAGGGTGGTTTCCGCAGCGACCGCCGGGACGGCGACAGCCGTGAGGGCGGGTTCCGTGGTGACCGCCGGGACAGCGGATTCCGGGGTGAGCGCCGCGAGGGCGGTTTCAGCCGGGGTTCCGAGGACCGGGGTGGTTTCCGCAACGACCGTCGCGACGGTGACCGTCGCGAGGGCGGGTTCCGTGGTGAGCGTCGCGAGGGTGGCTTCCGGGACGGCGGTTCGCGGGACCGGGACGGCGCCTCGCGCGGTCCGGCCCGTGACCACGGCTCCGGTGACCGTCGTGAGGGCGGGTACCGGGCGGATCGACGGGACGAGGGCTCTCGCCGGGGCGGCGACGACCGCCGTCAGGGCGACGGCGGTGGCTATCGGCGTACCGAGGGCGGCTTCGGTGGCGGTGCACGCCGGGAGGGCAGCGCACGCGACGGTGACCGTCGCGAGGGCGGTTTCCGTGGCAACGATCGCCGTGAAGGCGGCTTCCGGCCGGACCGCCGGGACGGTGACCGTCGTGAGGGCGGCTTCCGGGGCGGCGACCGTTCGGAAGGTGGTTTCCGTGGCGGTGACCGTCGTGAGGGCGGCTTCCGCTCCGGTGACCGTCGCGAAGGTGGTTTCCGGGGCAACGATCGCCGTGAAGGCGGCTCGGGCTTCCGGGACGGCGAGCGCCGCGACGGCGGGTTCCGCCGTGGGCCGGACGAGCGCGGCGACGAGCGCCGGGACCGTGGCTTCCGTGACGACCGGGATCGGCGTGACGGGTCCGACCAGTCCGAGGGGCGTACGCCGGCGCCGGTGCTGCCGGACGAGATCGTCGCGACCGACCTGGACAAGGACGTACGCGCCGAGCTGCTGTCGCTGTCGAAGGGGGTCGCGGACACCGTGGCCCGGCACCTCGTGGCGACCGGGCAACTGATCGACGAGGACCCCGCCGAGGCGCTGGCCCACGCGATGGCCGCCCGTCGGCTGGCGTCCCGGATCGCGGCTGTTCGCGAGGCGGTCGGTCTGGCCGCGTACCACTCGGGCGAATGGCAGACGGCGATCGCGGAACTGCGGACGTACCACCGGATGAGTGGTGTGCAGAGTCACCTCGCGGTCCTCGCGGACTGTGAGCGGGCGCTGGGCCGGCCCGAACGGGCCATCGACCTGTTCCGTGGTGCCGAGCAGGAGAAGCTGGAGGCCAGTGTCGCCATCGAGCTGCTGATCGTGGCCGCCGGTGCGCGCGGCGACCTCGGGCAGCGGGACGCGGCAGTGGCCATGCTCCAGGTGCCCGAACTCACCACCGACACGGCCCAGCCGTGGACGGCCCGGCTGCGGTACGCGTACGCGGACGCGCTGCTGGCGGTGGACCGTCGGGCCGAGGCCCGGGAGTGGTTCTCCCGTGCGGCCGAGGTCGACGCCGAGGCGGAGACCGACGCCGCGGAGCGGCTGCTCGAACTCGACGGCGTGGTCATCGAGGGCGACGACGAGGACGAGGCCACCGAGGAACTGGTCGCCGGTCCCGGTGCTCCGGGTGCGGTACCGGCCCGGCCGGACAGCGAGCTGACTGAGGACGAGAGCCCCGAAGAGGTCGAGGCTGCCGAGGGCGAGGTCAGCGGCGATCGTGCCGAGGACTACGCGATCGAGGACGAGGACGCGGACGACGACGGTGCCGAGATCACCGGTGGCGTCGGCGCCGGGGACGCCTCTGGTGCCGCCGAGGCCCTGACCGGAGACGAGACCTCGGCCGAGGGGCCGGCGGATCGAGTCGCCGACCAGGCGGTGGGAGACGAGGCCGCGGCGGACCGGGGCGGGACGGACCGGACGGCGGACGACGAGGTCGGGGACGACCGCGTCGCGGCCGTCGAGGCGAAGTCGCGTGGTGACGAGGTCGTCGACGCGGACGTCGTGGAGGCGTCCGGTGCTCCGGCGGCGAGCGGTGTCGGTGAGTCGTCTGTGACGGACGGCGAGCGGTCCGAGGAGACCGAGCGGCGATGAGCGGTGACGGGGAGCGGCTGGTCGACGGGTACACCCTGGTCGTCTTCGACCTGGACGGGGTGATCTATCTGATCGACCGGCCGATCCCCGGCGCGGTCGAGGCGGTCGCCCGGCTGCACGGCGAGGGCCGGGCGGTGGCGTACGCGACGAACAACGCCTCGCGCCGACCGGCCGACGTGGCCGACCTGCTCACCGGGATGGGCGTACCGGCTCGGCCGGAGGAGGTGCTGACCAGCGCGGCCGCCGCCGCCCAGTTGTTGGGGGAGCGGTTGCCGGCCGGCGCGCCGGTGCTGGTGGTGGGTGCCGAGGCGCTGCGGGCGGAGATCCGCGAGGTGGGTCTGACCCCGGTCTCCGGTGCCGACGACGCGCCGGTCGCGGTGATTCAGGGGTACGGCCCGCAGGTCGGCTGGACCGACCTGGCCGAGGCGGCGGTGGCGGTACGCGGCGGGGCCGCGTGGATCGCCACCAACACCGACCGGACGCTGCCCAGCGGACGGGGACCGCTGCCGGGCAACGGTTCGTTGGTCGCCGCGCTGGCGACCGCGTTGAACCGACAGCCCGACGAGGTGGTGGGCAAACCGTCGCCGGAGTTGTTCGCCACTGCCGCGCGGCGGGCGGGCGAGGGCCGCTCCCTGGTGGTCGGTGACCGGCTGGACACCGACATCGAGGGCGCCAACCGGGCGGGGCTGGACAGCCTGCTGGTGCTCACCGGCGTCAGCGACGTACCCGAGTTGCTCGCCGCACCGCCGGACCGCCGGCCCACGGCGGTGGCCTGGGACCTGGCGGGGCTCTTTGAGCCGACCGCGGTGGTGCGGGTGCCGGCGGCCGGTGCGGAGCATGGTGGTTGGCGCGTCACGACCGGGCCGGACGGGTGGGAGTTGACCGGCAGCGGTCGACCGCTGGACGCGCTCGCGGCGCTCTGCGCCGTGGCGTGGGAGCGTCGGCCGGACGGTGTGCCGCGCGCGGGTTCGCCGGAGGCGGCGACGGCGCTGGAGGCACTCGGCCTGACCGGCTGAGCCACGTACCGGGAGTGCCGCCGCACCTGTCCGGCGCGGTGGGCGTGCCGGCACTCAGAGCAGCTTGCGTAGTTTCATCAGGTCGAACGGGTTGGCCTTGATCGAGACGCGTCGGCTGGCCACCGCGCGGGTGACGTCGAGGTCGCCGCGTACCAGGGCGATCAGGTCGTCGCTGGTGGTGGTCATGGCGATCTTCGCCTTGGGATCGTCGCCGTCGGTCAGCCCGACCAGCCGTCCACCGGTGAGCCGACCGTGGAAGGCGGTCTCCAGGTCACTGATCCGGCAGGCCAGGGTGCGGTCCAGGTCGACGTGCTCGCGGACGGTCTCCGCGTTGCGGTCCAGCCGCGCGGCCAGATCCTGCAACGCCTGCCGACACTCGTCCACGGTGGCCACCGTCGCCTCCTCGTCTCACACCACGTCATACTCCGGGCACCGTACCGCACGGGACGCCGACCGCGGCCCGGTAGCGTGACACCTGCCGGAACCGCGGGTGAAAGGACTCAGGCATGCAGGACGCGTGGCGCGCCTACCTCGAACTGGCCATGGGCCTGACGGAGGCGCCCCGGAAGAAGGCGCAGGACGCGGTACGCCGGTTGGCCGGCTCGACCGGTGCGACCGCCGCGCAGCTCCAGACGCTGGCCGAGGAGTTGCGCTCGACCGGCGCGGAGAATCGGGAGGCGCTGACCAAGCTGGTGCGGTTCGAGGTCGAACGCGCGCTCGGCGCGGTGGGGCTGGCCACCGCCGACGAGGTCGAGGAGTTGGAGCGGCGGGTCCGCGAGCTGGAACGCCGGCTGCGGGCGATGGCCGACACCGCCGTACGCTCCCCGGTCTCCGGCGGCCCGGAGGCCGGCACGCCCGCCGACGTGGCAGCCGAGGCCGCCGAGACCGCGGCGGCGGCCCCACCGACCGGCGCGGCGGCCGGGCCGGCTGCGGCGAAGAAGACGGTCGCCAAGAAGGCCGTGGCGAAGAAGGCCGGTGCGCTGCCGTTCCCGGAGGATCAGCCGGCGGCGAAGAAGGCGGTGGCGAAGGTCGCGAAGAAGGCGGTGGCGAAGAAGACGCCGGGCGCGGTGGCGCGTCCCGCCGACAGCGACGCGCCGGCCCGACCGGCGAAGGCCACCCGCCCTCGCCCGGACACTGCGCCGTGACCGGGGTTCGCTCGCGTCGCCCCGGGCCGCCTCAGGCGTCCGGAGGGCGGCGAGACGTCGGGTCGGCTGCGGTGACCCGCGCGACGAGGGCCGGAGCGCGGCGGTGAGCGTCTCGCCGCGGCCCGGGCCGCCGCCGGGGCCCCGTCCGGGTCCGCCGCCGCAGTCGTGGTCCGGTGACGACGCCGACGCCGTGGGACACCCGGCGGTGGACGCCGTCGTGCAGGCGATGGCGAACGCCGCGAACCTCGCCCCGGCCGACCAGATCGCCCAGTTCGAGGCCGCGTACCAGACGTTGCGGGAAACGCTCGCCACCATCGACCAGGCCTGAGGAGGCCGTCCCCCATGGCACGTCGTAACCGGTTGGACGCCGAACTCGTCCGCCGTGGTCTGGCCCGCTCGCGGGAGCAGGCCGCCGATCTGGTGGAGGCCGGTCGGGTACAGCTTCGCGGGGTGGTGGCCCGCAAGGCCGCCGCGATGGTCGACCCCGCCGACCCGCTTCTGGTCACCGGCACCGATCCCGCCTCCGAGTACGTGTCCCGGGGCGGACACAAACTGGCCGGTGCGCTCGCCGCGTTCGCCGCCGGTGGGCTGACCGTGACCGGCCGGCGGTGCCTGGACGCCGGGGCGTCCACCGGCGGCTTCACCGACGTGCTGTTGCGGGCGGGGGCGGCCGAGGTGGTCGCGGTCGACGTCGGCTACGGCCAGCTCGCCTGGTCACTGCGGACCGACGAGCGGGTGCGGGTCCTGGAACGGACGAACGTCCGGACGCTGACCGCCGAGGCGATCGGTGGGCAGGTCGACCTGACCGTGGCCGACCTGTCGTTCATCTCGCTGCGGTTGGTGCTGCCGGCGCTGACCGCCTGCACGGCCGCCGACGGCGACCTGGCGTTGATGGTCAAGCCGCAGTTCGAGGTCGGCCGGGAGCGGGTGGGCGCCGGTGGTGTGGTGCGGGACCCGGCGCTGCGCGCCGAGGCGGTGCTCGATGTCGCCGCGTCCGCCGCGACCCTGGGACTGGGGCTGGCGGAGCTGGCGGCCAGCCCGCTGCCCGGGCCGAGCGGCAACGTCGAGTTCTTCGTATGGTTACGCCGGGACGCGCCACCGGCCGATCCGGAACGGGTACGGGCCGTGGTGGCGGCCGGGCCCGGTGCTCCGGCCGCCGCTGGTGACGCGCGTGACGAGGTGACGAAGGAGGTGGCCGGGTGAACGAGGGCAACTCCGCCACGGCGGGGGTGCGTCCGCCGGGTGGTTCGACGCGACGGCCGACCCACGGTGGGCGGGACTCCCGGTGACCCGTACCGCACTGTTGGTGACCCACACGGGTCGCCGGCGCAGCACGGAACACGCGCGTACGGTCGCCGCCGACCTGATCGCCGCCGGCTTCGAGGTGCGGGTGGTGGCCGAGGAGGCCGAAGACCTCGACCTGCCGGGCGCGGTGCCGGTGACCGGGCCGGAGGCGGCCGAGGGCGCCGAGATCGTCTTTGCACTCGGTGGGGACGGCACGTTCCTGCGCGCCGCCGAGCTGGCCCGGCCGGCGAAGGTGCCGCTGCTCGGCATCAACCTGGGCAAGGTCGGTTTCCTGGCGGAGGCGGAGATCGACGACCTGGACCTCGCGGTACGCGACGTGGTGGGCCGTAACTACAGCGTCGACGAACGGTTGACCCTGGACGTCACCGCCGAGTTCGACGGTGGGCCGACGATCGAGTCGTGGGCGCTCAACGAGATCAGCGTCGAGAAGGGCGAGCGGGCCCAGATGCTGGAGCTGCTGGTCGACGTGGACGGTCGGCCACTGTCCCGGTACGGGTGCGACGGGGTGGTCTGCGCCACGCCGACCGGCTCGACGGCGTACGCCTTCTCCGGCGGTGGGCCGGTGGTCTGGCCCGAGGTGGAGGCGCTGCTGCTGGTGCCGATCAGCGCGCACGCCCTGTTCAGCCGCCCGTTGGTGACCGCGCCCACCTCCACCTTCTCGATCACCGTGGACCCGTTCACCACGCTGGCGGTGCTCTGCTGCGACGGGCGGCGGGTCTACGACCTGCCGCCGGGCGCCCGGGTCACGGTGCGTCGCGGTGCCCTGCCGGTGCGGATCGTACGGCTGCGGGACCGGTCGTTCACCGACCGTCTGGTGGCCAAGTTCGACCTGCCGGTGCACGGTTGGCGAGGCAATCGCCGCTGACCCGGGTCGCCGCGCCGGCTGGTCAAGTGTCGGGCCACGCGTCTACTGTCGGGTGCTGTGCTGGAGGAGCTACGCATCACCGGACTGGGCGTCATCGAGGACACCACGCTGCCGCTTGCCGGTGGCATGAACGTCATCACCGGCGAGACCGGTGCCGGCAAGACGATGGTGGTCACCGGCTTGGGCCTGCTCTTCGGGGGCCGGGCCGACGCCGGGCGGGTGCGTGCCCAGCCCGGTCGGGCCGTCGTCGAGGGGCGCCTGCGTCTCACCGGTCGGGTCGCCGAATCGGTGCACGCCCGGATCACCGACGCCGGTGGCGAGCCTGACGACGACGGCGCGATGCTGCTGAGCCGTACGGTCACCGTGGAGGGTCGCTCCCGGGCGCACCTGGGCGGGCGGAGCATGCCGGTGTCGACGCTCGGCGAGGTGGGCGAGCAGGTGGTGGCCGTGCACGGCCAGTCCGACCAGTTGCGCCTGCTGCGCCCGGCCGAGCAGCGGGCCGCGTTGGACCGCTTCGCCGGGCCGGAGCACGAGAAGCTGCTGGAGGCCACGCGCGAGGCGTACACGCAGTGGCGTCGGGTGGTTGACGACCTGGCGGACCGGCGGCGCAACGCGCGGGAACGCCACCAGGAGGCGGATCTGCTGCGCCTCGGGCTCGACGAGATCACCCGGGTCGACCCGCAGGCCGGCGAGGACGACGAGCTCAAGACCGAGGCGCAGCGGCTGGAGCACGCCGAGGGGCTGCGGACCGCGGCGCAGGTGGCCCACCAGTGCGTGGCCGGCGGGTTGGAGGCCACCGACGACACCACGGACGCCTCGGCGTTGCTCGGCACCGCCCGGCGGACGTTGGAGGCGCAGGCCGGCACCGATCCGGCCCTGGGCGAGTTGGCGGCCCGGTTGGAGGAGGCGGCGACCCTGGTCGCCGACGTGTCGGTGGAGTTGTCGACGTACCTCACCGGGCTGGACGCCGACCCGGCCCGGTTGCAGAGCATCTATGAGCGCCGGGCCGCGCTGCGGGCGCTGACCCGCAAGTACGCCGACGACGTCGACGGGGTGATCGCCTGGGCGGAGCGGGCCCGGACCCGACTGTCCGACCTGGACATCTCCGACGAGGTCCTCGAGGAACTGGATCGGGAGGCGTCCCGGCTGGCGGGTGAGGTGGCCGAGTTGGCCGGCCGGTTGTCGGCGTCCCGCCAGGAGGCGGCGGTGCGCTTCGCCGAGCAGGTGACCGTCGAGCTGGCCGGGCTGGCCATGCCGCACGCCCGCGTCGAGGTGGCGGTGCTGCCCCGACCGGCCGGACGGGCCGAGCCCACGTTGCCGGTCAACGGGGTGGAGGTCGGTGTCGGGCCCGACGGCGGTGACGAGGTCGAGCTGCGGCTGCTGGCCCATCCCGGTGCGCCGTCGTTGCCGTTGCAGCGGGGCGCGTCCGGCGGTGAGTTGTCCCGGGTGATGCTCGCCATCGAGGTCGTCTTCGCCGGCTCGGGTGGCCCGCCCACACTGGTCTTCGACGAGGTCGACGCGGGGGTCGGCGGTCAGGCGGCGGTGGAGATCGGGCGTCGGCTGGCCCGGCTGGCCCGCAGCCACCAGGTGCTGGTGGTGACGCACCTGCCGCAGGTGGCCGCGTTCGCCGACCGGCATCTGGTGGTGGCGAAGGACACCGGCGGCGCGGTGACCACCAGCGGGGTGCGCGTGGTGGAGGACACCGAGCGGGCCCGGGAGCTGGCCCGGATGCTGGCGGGTTTGCCGGACTCGGATCTGGGTATCGCCCACGCGGAGGAGTTGTTGGCCGTCGCGGCTCGGGAACGGCGGTCGTGACGACCGACATTGTGAGCGGAGGCACACCGGCCTTCGCTCATCTGTGCTTCCCTGGGTAGGCGGCCCTGCTCAGGCATGTCGCGACAGATTCGCCTGCCTCACATGCCAGGATGGTCACGATGCGTCTACCCACGTTGCGCCGGACCCGGAACGCGGAACCGGGACGAATCCTCGGCACCGCTCGCCTCGATCGCCGGACGAAACGCCTGGTCGGTCGGCTCCGCCCCGGTGACATCGCGGTGATCGACCATGTCGATCTGGACCGGGTCGCCGCCGACTCGCTGGTCGCCGTGGGCGTCGGCGCGGTCCTCAACGCCAAGCCGTCGGTCTCCGGCCGCTATCCCAACCTCGGTCCCGAGGTGCTCGTCGCGGCGGGCATCCCGCTCCTGGACGATCTCGGTGAGGGCGTCTTCGAACGGATCCGCGAGGGCGACACCGTGCGGATCGAGGGCAACACCGTCTATCTCGGCGACGAGCCGCTGGCGCACGGCAGCCTGCAGGACGCCGAGAGCGTGGCCAAGGCGATGAGCGACGCCCGAGAGGGCCTGTCGGTGCAGTTGGAGGCGTTCGCCGCCAACACCATGGACTACCTCAAGCAGGAACGTGACCTGCTGCTCGACGGTGTCGGCGTACCGGACATCGCCACCGAGATCCAGGGCCGGCACTGCCTGATCGTGGTGCGGGGCTACGACTACAAGGCCGACCTGGACGTGCTGCGCCCGTACATCCGGGAGTTCAAGCCGGTGCTGATCGGCGTCGACGGCGGAGCGGACGCGCTGGTCGAGGCGGGCTACACGCCGGACATGATCATCGGCGACATGGACTCGGTCACCGACGACGTGCTGCGCTGTGGCGCCGAGGTGATCGTGCACGCGTACCCGGACGGCCGGGCTCCCGGTCTGCCCCGGGTCAACGGCCTGGGAGTGCCAGCGGTGACCTTCCCCGCCGCCGCCACCAGCGAGGACCTCGCCATGCTGCTGGCCGACGAGAAGGGCGCCTCGCTGATCGTCGCGGTGGGCACCCACGCCACCCTGGTCGAGTTCCTGGACAAGGGGCGCGGCGGCATGGCGTCGACGTTCCTCACCCGGCTCAAGGTCGGTGGCAAGCTGGTCGACGCCAAGGGTGTGAGCCGGCTCTACCGGCAGAGCATCTCGGGTTCCTCGCTGCTGCTGCTGGTGCTGTCGGCGGTGGCGGCGATGGCCTCGGCGGTGGCGGTGTCCACCGTCGGCAAGGCGTATTTGGGCGTGGTCTCCGAATGGTGGGACAATTTTGTGTTCCAGCTCGGCCAGCTCTTCTAGCTCCCGACCGATCAAGAGGCTGTAAGCGTGATCAACTTCCGGTACCACGTGGTGTCCCTGACCGCGGTCTTCCTCGCGTTGGCGATCGGCCTGGTCGTCGGCACAGCCGCCCTCAACGGCCCGGTCGCGGATTCGCTCAAGGAGACCGTCAACTCGCTGCGCAAGGACAACCAGCAGATGCGCCAGACGGTCCAGAACATGCAGCGGGAGCTGGAGCTGGAGGAGGAGTTCGCGGCCGAGATGGCCCAGGTGATGCTGCCGGGCAAGCTGACTGGCAAGCGGGTGCTGGTGCTCAGCCTGCCCACCGGCCGGGACCACACCGAGGGCGTGGTGAACATGCTGGAGCTGGCGAACGCCGACGTCATCGGGCGGATTGACCTGCAGGACAAGTTCATCAACCCGGAGAACAACAACAACCTGCTGGAGCTGGCGGTCACCGCGGCCCGGCCCACCAGCGCGCCGACCAGTGGACTGCCCGGCAACGGGCACGGCGTGGAGACCTCCAGCGCCCTGCTGGCCACCGTGCTGCTGGACCAGCCGGCCGGCGCCGAGCCGGTCACCGAGGCCGACCGGCGGGCGGTGGTGACCGCGTACGGCAACGCGAACTACCTGACCGCCGCCGACCGGATCACCAACTCCGCCGAGGCGGTCGTGGTGGTCAGCGGCCAGCCGTACGTGGACAAGGACTCCGCCAAGAAGGACGAGTCGGTGGTGAAGATCGCCGAGCAGTTCGACCGCACCGGCGGCATCGTGGTCGCCGGCAACGGCTTCACCGGCGGCAACCTGGTCTCCTTCGTCCGGGGTGACGCGGTGCTGGCGCAGACCATCTCCACCGTTGACAACGCCAACACCGTCCAGGGACAGCTGGTCACCTCGCTGGCCGTCGTGCAGCAGCTCACCGAGCGCAAGGCCGGCCAGTACGGCGTGGGCGACAACGTCGACGGGCTGCTGCCTAAACTGCCCCAGTGAGTCGACGGAACACCCCGGGTGTCCGATTCGACGATGTCCGCCCGCCGCCCGGCGGCGCAGACGGCGTGAACGAGCGAGGTGAGCTGGGGCGTGGGCGTGCTCGGTCGACTGTTGGCGGCGGGGGTCGGTGTGGCTGCCACCCGGTACGCGCTGCGTGAGATCCGTACCTCCCCGGCCGGGCCGACCCTGGCGAGGACCAACTTCCGCGGCCGTACGGTGACGCTGGCGGCCGGGCCGGCCCTCGCGGCGGGTGCCTCCGGCGCGGCGGCCTGCGGTGCGCCCAGCGTGCCGGCGGGCGCGGCGGCGCTGGTGGCCGGGCTTGGGGCCGGTGCCGTCGGGCTCTACGACGACGTGGTCGGTGCCCGGCCCGAGCAGAAGGCGGACAAGGGTTTCGCGGGACACCTCGCCGCCCTGCGGCAGGGGCGGGTCAGCGCCGGCCTGGTCAAGGTCGTCGGGGTGGGTGCGGCCGGTCTGGGCGCCGCCGCGCTGCTCGCCGCCGACCCCCGGGTGGCCGGACACCGTGGCCGGCGCCGCCAGGGCGGGCTGGGCCGGACCGTGGACGTGCTGCTCGGCGCCGGTGTGGTGGCCGGCACCGCCAACCTGCTCAACCTGCTCGACCTGCGCCCCGGGCGGGCACTGAAGTCGGGCCTGCTGCTCGGCACGCCGCTGGTCGGTGGCGCGACCGGTGGGATCGCCGCCGGTGCGGTGGGTGCCGCCGCCGGACTGCTCCCCGCCGACCTCGACGAGGACGTGATGGTCGGCGACAGTGGCGCGAACGCCCTCGGCGCCGTGCTCGGCGTGGCGCTGGCCGCCCGCACCGGCCCAATCGGCCGGGCCGGGATCCTGGCGGTGCTGGCCGGACTGACGGCGGCCAGCGAGAAGGTCAGCTTCACCGCCGTCATCGCGCGTACCCCGGGCCTGCGTGAACTCGACGCGCTGGGCCGTCGCGACGACTGACGTGACCAGACCGGCACCCCTCGCCGGCGCCGGCCGGGTGGCCGGGGCAGCCGCGCTGATCGCCGTACTGACCGTGGTCAGTCGGTTGGCCGGGTTCGGCCGTACCGCCGTCTTCACCTGGGTGGTGCAGGACAGCGACCTGGGCGCGATGTACGTGATCGCGAACACCGTCCCCAACATCATCTTCGAGATCGTGGCCGGTGGGGCGCTGGCCAGCCTGGTCGTACCGCTGCTGGCCGGTGCGGTCGCGGCGGGGGACCGGCGGGCCGTGGCGGCGACCACGAGCGCGTTGCTCACCTGGACGGTGACGCTGCTGGTGCCGTTGGCGGTGCTGGTGGCCCTGGGCGCCGAGCAGATCGTGTCGGTGTTCCACAGCCGCAGCCCGGAGGAGTTGGCGGCCGGGGCCCGGATGTTGCGGGTCTTCGCGCCGCAGGTGCCGCTGTACGGCATCGGCATCGTGCTGACCGGTGTGCTCCAGGCGCACCGCCGCTTCGCCTGGCCGGTGATCGCGCCGCTGCTGTCCAGCCTGACGGTGATCGTGGCGTACCTCGTCTTCGCCGCCGTGGCCGGTACCGGGGCGAGCGTGGCGCAGGCGGGCCGGGGCGCCGAGCTGATCCTGTCCGGCGGCACCACGCTCGGTGTGGTGGTGCTGTCGCTGTCGCTGCTGATCCCGTTGCGGCGGCTGCGCCTGCGGCTGCGTCCCGGGTACGGCTTCCCGGCCGACGCGCGGGCGCGGGTGGGTGGTCTGGTCACCGCCGGCGTGGTCACCGTCACCGCCCAGCAGGTGGCCACGCTGGTGATCCTCTATCAGATCTCCGGCGGCCGGACCGAGGCTCCGCAGGTGTTCAACCTGGCGCAGACGTTCTACCTGCTGCCCTGGGCGGTGTTGGCGGTGCCGCTGGCCACGGCCGCGTACCCGACGTTGGCCGAGACGGCGGCCGGCGGCGACGAGGACGGTTACCGCGACACCCTGTCCGGGACGGTGCGCGCGGTGCTGCTCTCCAGTTGCCTTGGCGCGGCGGCGCTGGTCGGGGTGGCCGGTCCGATCGGCCGGTTCTTCCCGTTGGACGCCTCCGCCACCGCCACGGCGGTGGCCGGGTTCGCGCCGGGACTGCTCGGGTACGGGCTGTTCGCGGTCCTGTCCCGGGCCCTGTACGCACGCGGCGCGACCCGGGAGGCCACCGTCGCCATCAGTGCCGGTTGGCTGGCGGTCACGCTCGGTACGCTGCCGTTGGCGGCACTGCTCCCGACGGCCGACCGGGTGCTCGCCGTCGCCCTGGCCAACTCGGCCGGCATGTTGCTGCTGGGTGGGCTGCTGCTGGTGGCCGTGCGGCGCGCGGCCGGTCCGGCGGCGCTGGCCGGCACCGTACGCGCCGGTGCCGCCGGGGTGTCGGCGGGTGTGACGGCGGCCCTCGCGGCGCTGGTGCTGCTCGGCTGGCTGGGCGGGACCCCGACGCGGTCGGCGGCACTCGTGCAGGGCATGCTGTCCGGAGTCCTGGTCGTCGTCGTCTTCCTCGGCGTGGTCTGGTTGGTCGACCGGCGGGACCTGCGGCCACTGCTGACCGGATTGCGTCGACGCCTCCGCCGGACCCGGAGCAGCGGCGGGCGAGCGGACGGAAAGGCAAGCGGCGCGAACGGAGGTCAGGACCGGTGAGCGCGAGGGGTGCGGATGCCCGGTGGGGCACGGTGGTGCTGGTGCTCGCCTCCAGCACCGGTGGGGTCGGGCAGCATGTCCGGGCCGTGGCCCGTGGGCTGACGGCGGCCGGTGAGTCGGTGCTGGTCTGCGGGCCGGCGGCGACCCAGGACCAGTTCGACTTCGTCGGGGCCGGGGCCCGGTTCGCGCCGGTGGAGATCCCGGCCAGCCCGACGCCGGGTGACGTCCGCGCGATCACCGCGTTGCGTCGGGCGCTGGCCGGCGAGCAGGTCGCCGTGGTGCACGCGCACGGGCTGCGCGCCGGGTTGGTCGCGGTGATCGCCCGCCCGGCCGCCCCGCTGGTGGTCACCTGGCACAACGCGGTGCTCGCCGGTGGGCTGCGGGGCAGTCTGTCCCGGTGGGCCGAGAAGATGGTGGCCCGGGGGGCCCGGGTGACGCTCGGGGCCTCCGCCGACCTGGTGGCCCGGGCCGTCGGGCTCGGCGCCGGGGATGCCCGGCTCGCCCCGGTGGCCGCTCCCGAGCTGCCCGCTCCGCGCCGGGGCCGGGCCGCCGTCCGGGCCGAGTTCGGCGTGTCGGCCGACCAACCGTTGATCCTCTCGGTCGGTCGGTTGCACCCGCAGAAGCGGTACGACGTGCTGGTGGACGCCGCCGCCCGGTGGCGGGAGCGGGTTCCGCCGCCGGTCGTGGTGATCGCCGGGAGTGGTCCGGCGTACCTGCCGTTGGCCGCCCGGATCAGTGCCGCGCGGGCGCCGGTGACGCTGCTCGGGCACCGCACCGACGTGAGCGACCTGCTGGCCGGGGCGGACCTGGCGGTGGTCACCAGCGACTGGGAGGCCCGTCAACTGTTCGCGCAGGAGGCGCTGCGGGCCGGCGTACCGCTGGTGGCGACCGCGGTGGGTGGCCTGCCGGATCTGGTCGGGGACGCTGCGGTGCTGGTGCCGCCGGGCGACGTCGACGCGGTCGACGCGGCGGTCGGTGACCTGCTCGACGATGCGCCGCGCCGGGCCGAGCTGGGCCGCCAGGGCACCGTGCGGGCCGAGACGTGGCCCACCGAGGCGCAGACCGTGGCCCAGTTGGTAGCGCTCTACGCCGAGCTGAGGCCGGGCCGGGCCGGGCCGACGACGCCCGACGCCGACACGCCGTCGACGGGACGCCGGTGATGCTGCGCCGAATCGCACCGATCCTGCTGACCCTGGTCGTGGTGGCGCTCGGCGTGACCGTGCTGGCGGCCCGTCCGGAGAGTCCGCCGCCCCCGCAGAGCGCCGACTACGTGGTGCTGGTCGGGGTGGCCGGGCTGCGGTGGGAGGACGTGGACGCGCAGCGCACGCCGACGCTGTGGCGGATGGCGCAGGACGGCTCGATCGGTTCGTTGTCGGTGCGGTCGGTGTACCGGCCCACCTGCCCGGTGGACGGGTGGCTGACGCTCGGCGCGGGCGGCTTCGCCGCCTGGGGCGGGGGCCCGACCGACGGCCTGTGTCCGCCCGTGGACGTGACGGTGGACCAGCCCGACGGCATCGGCGCGAACCTGCCGCAGCAGGAGAGCGTGGTGCTGCGTAACCAGGAGCGGCTGCCGTGGGGCACGGTGCCCGGCGCGCTGTCGGAGTCGGTGCGCTGCTCGGTGGCGGTCGGCCCGGGTGCGGCGGTGGCCGCCGCGCGGCCGTTCGGCCGGGTCGACCGGTACGCGCCGACGCTGCCGGAGGATCCGGCCGAACTGCTCGGTTCCTGCGTGCTCAGCATCGTCGACCTCGGCACCGTCGAGGGCGAGGACGAGGCGTCCCGGTCGGCGGCGGCCCGTGCGGCCGACGCGCAGTTGGCCCGGGTGCTGGCCGGCCGGCCGCCGCGGTCCCTGGTGATCGTGGCCGGGGTCTCCGACACCGAGCGGCCCTCCCGGCTGCACGTGGCCGTCGCCGACGGTCCCGGCTGGGAGGAGGGCTGGCTGACCTCGCCCAGCACCGGGCGGCAGGGCTACCTGCAACTGATCGACCTGGCGCCGACCGCGCTGGCGGCCCTGGGCCGACCGATGCCGGACCGGCCGTTCCTCGGTCGGCCCGCCGAGTCGGTCGGTGGCCGTCCGGCCGATCTGGCGGCGGCGATCGCCGAGCCCTCCGACGCGGACCGGGAGGCCGCCGCGCAGCGGCAGGTGGCGGGTGGGTTCTTCACGGTGCTGGCCGCCGTGCAGGTGGCGCTCGCCCTGGCGGTGCTGCCGCTGCTGCGTCGGGCCCGTCGGCACGCCGGGCCGTACGGGCCGAAGCCGGTGTCCCGGCGGGTGGTGGCGGTGGTGGAGCTGTTGCTGGTGGCGGCGGCGTTGGCCATCCCGGCGGCGCTGCTCGCCGAGGCGGTGCCGTGGTGGCGCAACGTGTACCCGGCGGCCTCGTTCGCCGGGCTGACCGTGGTGCTGCTGGCGGCGGCGACGTTGTTGGTGCGGCTGACGCCGGGGTACGGCACCACGTTGGGGCCGCTCGGCGCGGTGGCCGGGCTCACCACGCTGGCCGTCGGCCTGGACGTGGTCACCGGGGCCCGGCTCCAGCTCAACGGCGTGATCGGGTACTCCGCGCTGGAGGGCGGCCGGTACGCCGGGCTGGGCACCGTGGGACTCGGGGTGTTCGTGGCCGGCGCGCTGCTGACCGGCGGCTGGCTCGCCCAGCAGGTACGCCGGGCGTGGCGCCCAATGGTGATGGTGGTGGTGGGCGGCGCCGCCGTGGTGGTGGTCGGCAGCGCGTACCTGGGTGCCGACTCGATCGGTGCGATCGCGTTGACCGCCGGGGTGAGCGTCGCGGCGGCGATCAGCGCGGGCGGCTGGCTGACGCTGACCCGGTTGGCCTGGGCGACGATGGCCGGGCTGGCGGTGATGGTCGGGTTCGCGGTGGTGGACCTGGGCCGTCCACCGGCCGATCGCGGCAGCCTGGGCCGGTTCCTCGCGGCGCTCGGCGACGGCACCGGCGGGCTGACCGTGCAGCGGTCCAGCGCCTCGAACATCGACACCCTGCTGAACAGCCCGCTGACCGTGCTGGCACTGGCCGGCGCGTTGCTGGTCTGGTTTGCGCTGCTCCAGCCGTGGGGCGGGCTGATGCGCCTGTTCGGCATCTATCCGGCGATCCGGGCGGCGATGGCGGGCACCGGCGTGGCGGTTGGCATCGGCGGGGTGCTGAGCGCGGCGGCGCTGGACGTGGCCGGGGCCGCGGCGGCCGTGGTGGTGCCGATGGCGGCGCTGTCCGCGCTGCGGGTGCTCGACCACGCGGCGGACCGTACGCGGCCGGCCACCGACCGGCCGTCCGACGTCATCCGGTCCGACGACCGCGTGGGCGACGCGGGCACCGCAGGCGACGCGGTCACCCCGGGCGATGCGGCGGCCTCGGGCGATGCGGGCGCCACGCGCGCTCCCGACGAGGACACCGCCGGGGCCGGTACCGAGGGTGAACGCGGGCGTGGTCGGGCGGTACGGTCGTCGACCGAGGTCGCGACCGGGTGACCCCGGGGGCCGTACCTCGGGTGCGGCCCGGGAGCGCCTCAGGCGAGGTGTTACCGTGGAATCCCGTGGATCGCGTGATCACTTCGCTGATCGGCTCGGCGGTCTGCACGACCGCGACGGACGACACGGGAGCAGGCCTTGGCCCCTTCAGCACGGACGACCAGGCACATTTTCGTCACCGGGGGCGTCGCCTCCTCGCTGGGTAAGGGGCTGACCGCCTCCAGCCTCGGCAATCTGCTCACCGCGCGGGGACTGCGCGTGGTGATGCAGAAGCTCGACCCGTACCTGAACGTCGACCCCGGCACCATGAACCCGTTCCAGCACGGCGAGGTGTTCGTGACCGAGGACGGCGCCGAGACCGACCTGGACGTCGGTCACTACGAGCGCTTCCTGGACCGGGCCCTGTCCGGCAAGGCGAACGTCACCACCGGCCAGATCTACTCGGACGTGATCGCCAAGGAGCGGCGCGGGGAATACCTGGGCGACACCGTCCAGGTGATCCCGCACATCACCAACGAGATCAAGGCGCGGATCCTGGCGATGGCCGACCCGGACGACGACGGCCGTACCCCGGACGTGGTGATCACCGAGGTGGGCGGCACGGTCGGCGACATCGAGTCGCTGCCGTTCCTGGAGGCGATCCGGCAGGTCCGTCACGACCTGGGCCGGGACAACTGCTTCTATCTGCACGTCTCGCTGGTGCCGTACCTGGCGCCCTCGGGCGAGCTGAAGACCAAGCCGACCCAGCACTCGGTGGCGCAACTGCGCAACATCGGTATCCAGCCCGACGCCATCGTCTGCCGCTCGGACCGGGAGATCCCGGACAAGCTCAAGCACAAGCTGTCGCTCTACTGCGACGTCGACGCCGAGGCGGTCATCGCCGCACCGGACGCGCCCAGCATCTACGACATCCCCAAGGTGCTGCACCGGGAGGGACTCGACGCGTACGTGGTGCGCCGGCTCGGGCTCTCCTTCCGGGACGTGGACTGGGAGGGCTGGGACGACCTGCTGGAGCGGGTGCACCAGCCCCGACGCACAGTCACCGTGGCGCTCGTCGGCAAGTACGTCGACCTGCCGGACGCGTACCTGTCGGTCAGCGAGGCGATCCGGGCGGCGGGCTTCGGCAACCGGGCCCGGGTGCAGTTGCGCTGGGTGCCCAGCGACGACTGCGTCACCCCGGCGGGCGCGGCGGCGGCCCTGGCCGGCGTCGACGGCATCGTCATCCCCGGCGGGTTCGGCGTCCGGGGGATCGAGGGCAAGATCGGCACCGCCCGGTACGCGCGGGAGAACGGCGTCCCGCTGCTCGGGCTCTGCCTCGGCCTGCAGTGCATGACCATCGAGGTGGCCCGGCACCTGGCCGGGCTGGACGGCGCCAACTCTGTGGAGTTCGACTCCGAGGCCGTGCACCCGGTCATCGCCACCATGGCCGACCAGGAGGACATCGTGGCCGGCAAGGGCGACCTGGGCGGCACCATGCGGCTGGGCGCGTACCCGGCGGCGCTCGCCGAGGGCTCGATCGTCGCCGAGGCGTACGGCAGCACCGAGGTCAGCGAGCGGCACCGGCACCGGTACGAGGTGAACAACGCCTACCGGGACCAGCTCGCCAAGGCCGGACTGCGGATCTCGGGCACCTCGCCGGACGGGCGGCTGGTCGAGTTCGTCGAGCTGGACCGCGAGCTGCACCCGTTCTTCGTGGCCACCCAGGCCCACCCGGAGCTGAAGAGCCGCCCCACCCGGCCGCATCCGCTGTTCGCCGCGTTCGTCCAGGCGGCGGTGGCGTACTCGCAGGCCGACCAGCTTCCGGTCGACCTGGACGGTGCCGAGCGGGCCGCGCGCAACGGCGCCGCCTCGACGGTCCCCTCGGCGTCGTGAGCGACGCCGGCAGGGCGGTCGAGCACCGTTACGAGGTGCTCTCCCGCGAGGTGCAGTACCGCGGTCGGATCTTCGACGTGGTCACCGAGCAGGTGAGCATGCCCGGCGGCGGGACGGCCCCGCGGGACCTGGTCCGGCACGTCGGTGCGGTGGCCGTGGTGGCGTTGGACGACGCCGGCCAGGTGGTGCTGATCCGGCAGTACCGTCAGCCGGTCGGTCGGCGGCTGTGGGAGCTGCCGGCCGGGCTGACCGACGTCACCGGCGAGGACCCGGCGGTGACCGCGGCGCGGGAGCTGGCCGAGGAGGTCGACCTGACCGCCGGTCGGCTCGACGTGCTGGTCGACGTGCACAGCTCGCCCGGGTTCACCGACGAACTGGTCCGGGTCTTCCTGGCCCGGGACCTCGGCGAGGTGCCGGTGGAGCAGCGGCACGACCGGCACGACGAGGAGGCCGACCTGCAGATCGTCCGGATCGACCTGGACGAGGCGGTCGGCATGGTGCTGGCCGGAGAGATCACCAACGGGCCGTGCGTGGCCGGGCTGCTGGCCGCCGCCCGCGCCCGCGACGCCGGCTGGTCGGTGTTGCGCCGGGCGGACACCCCGCTGCCCGGCTGACCGGGACCACGACGACAGGGGCCGCGCGGATCACCGCGCGGCCCCTGTTCGCATGCCGGATCAGTCGCGCAGCGGGCGACCCTGTCCGTCGACGCCACCGTTGACCAGGATCAGGATGCCGTCGATCAGGCCCCACAGGCTGCCGATACCGAGGGTGCAGAGGCTCACGACGAGCTGCAGCACCGCGATCTTGATGTGGCCCGTGTAGAACCGGCCAGCGCCGAGGCCGCCGAGCAGGATACCGAGGAGCCCCGCGACGACCTTGCTCTTGTCGGAAACGCCCTGGGGGTACCCGGGCTGATAGGGGGGAGTAGTCATGAGGCGACACGATAGTGATCCACACCGACGCTGTCCGCACCGGTAGGCACCCCGTGGGACGATGACGACCAATACTGTCCTGTCGGCTGAGGAGGGACCAGCCGGTGGGCTGCCCGTACACCTGACACATCGTCAGGGTTCGCGGCCACCGGATGTCATGGTGCAGGCTCCCTCGACGGACGGGTACGCCTAAACTGCCGCCCACGGGACCGGTCGACCGTAGCGGCAAAGGGGCCGCCGCGGCACCGCCCAGTCGGGGGAGAGCGGTCCCCGGAGAGAGGGTCTGCATCGTGAAGGTCGGCATCCCACGCGAGGTCAAGAACCACGAGTACCGGGTGGCGATCACGCCCGCGGGCGTCAACGAGTTCACTCGCGGCGGCCACCAGGTCTTCGTCGAGGCCGGTGCCGGGGTCGGGTCCAGCATCACCGACGAGGAGTTCACCGCCGCCGGCGCCAAGATCCTGGACACCGCCGACGAGGTGTGGGACGCCGCGGACCTGGTGCTCAAGGTGAAGGAGCCGGTCGCCGAGGAGTACCACCGGATGCGCGAGGGGCAGGTCCTCTTCACCTACCTGCACCTGGCTGCCTCGCGGGACTGCACCCAGGCGCTGCTCGACCGCAAGGTCACCGGGATCGCGTACGAGACGGTCGAGCTGCCGGACCGCTCCCTGCCGCTGCTCGCCCCGATGTCCGAGGTGGCCGGCCGGCTCGCCCCGCAGGTCGGCGCGTTCTATCTGATGCGGACCGGTGGGGGGCGGGGTGTGCTGCCCGGCGGCGTCTCTGGCGTGTACGCGGCGAAGACCGTGGTCATCGGTGCCGGGGTCTCCGGCATGAACGCCGCCGCGATCGCGCTGGGCCTGCAGTCCGAGGTGCTGCTGCTGGACAAGAACGTCGGCCGGTTGCGGCAGGCCGACGCCATCTACCGTGGACACCTGCAGACCGTCGCCTCCAACGCGTACGAGATCGAACGGGCCGTGCTCGACGCGGACCTGGTCATCGGCGCGGTGCTGGTGCCCGGCGCCAAGGCGCCGAAGCTGATCTCCAACGAGCTGGTCTCCCGGATGAAGCCCGGCAGCGTGCTGGTGGACATCGCCATCGACCAGGGCGGCTGCTTCGAGGACTCGCGGCCGACCACGCACGCCGAACCGGTCTACCGGGTGCACGAATCGATCTTCTACTGCGTGGCGAACATGCCCGGCGCGGTGCCGAACACCAGCACCTACGCGCTGACCAACGTCACCCTGCCGTACGCCCTCGAACTGGCCAACCACGGCTGGCGGGAGGCGTCGCGTCGCGACCCGGCGCTGGCCCTGGGCCTGAACACCCACGCCGGTCAGGTCGTCTACGGCCCGGTGGCCGAGGCGCACGGCCTGCCCACCCTCGCGCTCACCGAGGCACTAGGGGGCTAACGCTGAGCACGGCGACCGACGAACGGGCCGGCCCCGAGCCGCCGCCGGCCCTGCGTCGTGCGCTGCGCGGCTACCTCGACCACCTCACCGTCGAACGGGGACTGGCCGCGAACACCCTCGCCTCGTACCGCCGCGACCTGGACCGCTACCTGGACTCGCTGGCCGCCGCCGGGGTGGACGACCTCGCCGGGGTCTCGGCCGCCGAGATCGAACGGCACCTGGCCCGGCTGCGCACCGGCGACGACGGCCGTCCGCCACTGGCGGTCTCGTCGGCCGCCCGCGCCGCCAGCGCCGTGCGCGGCCTGCACCGCTTCGCGCTGCGCGAGGGCCTGGCCGGGGCCGACCCGAGCCGTGACGTACGCCCACCCACCCCACCGCGTCGACTGCCCCGCGCCCTGCCGGTCGACGCGGTGGTCCGGCTGCTGGAGACCGCCGGTCCGGTGGACGCGGCGGGGGAGCAGGCGCCGCTGGCGCTGCGCGACCGGGCGCTGCTGGAGTTCCTGTACGGCACCGGCGCACGCATCTCCGAGGCGATCGGCGCGGCCGTGGACGACGTGGACCTCGACGACGGGGTGGTGCTGCTGCACGGCAAGGGCGGACGCAGCCGACTGGTGCCGGTCGGCGGGCACGCGCTACGGGCGCTCGGCGCCTACCTGGTCCGCGCCCGGCCCGGACTGGTCACTTCCGGCCGGGGCACCCCGAAGGTGTTCCTGAACGCCCGGGGCGGCCCGCTGACCCGGCAGGGCGCCTGGACCGTGCTGCGCCGGGCCGCCGCCCGGGCCGGGCTGCCAGTGGACGGGCCGGAGGCGGTCTCCCCGCACACCCTGCGACACTCGTACGCGACCCACCTGCTCGACGGCGGCGCCGACGTGCGCGTGGTGCAGGAACTGCTCGGTCACGCCTCGGTCACCACCACCCAGGTCTACACGCTGGTGACCGTGGACCGGCTGCGCGAGGTCTACGCCACCGCACACCCGCGCGCCCGGCACTGACGTCGAGGCGCGCAACGCTGGTCGACGTGGGCCGGGACGGCACTGGCCTGGCTGGTCGACGTGGGCCGGGACGGCGCTGGTCGGTACCACCGTCCGACACGCCGAGCGGGTAGTGAACGCCCTGCTGGTCGGTGGCGTACAGTCGGGATCGGCGCGGCCTGGCGGCGGGATGACCGGGGTGCGCAGCGGCGCCGCGAAGGACGTCGGGCGGCTCCGACGCCAGATGGTCGTCGGGAGGGGGCAACGAGGACATGGCTGGCAACGGTGACCGTGCCGAGACCTGGACGTCGGAGCTCCGCGAACAGCAGAACGCGCTCGGCTCGGACCTGGGTCCGGCCGACCCGGCCGCCTACACGATGCGCAAGCCCATCCCCGAGCCGATGCCCACCGACCGGCACGGCCCGGCGCGGATCATCGCGATGGCGAACCAGAAGGGTGGCGTCGGCAAGACCACGACCACCATCAACCTCGGCGCCGCGCTCGCCGAGTACGGCCGCAAGGTGCTCCTGGTCGACTTCGACCCGCAGGGCGCCCTCTCGGTCGGGCTGGGCGTCAACCCGCACAACCTCGACCTGTCGGTCTACAACCTGCTCATGCAGGACGACGTCACCGCCGAGGACGTCCTGATCAAGACCGACGTGGCCGGGCTGCACCTGCTGCCCGCCAACATCGACCTCTCCGCCGCCGAGATACAGCTCGTCAACGAGGTCGCCCGTGAGATGGCCCTGGCCCGGGTGCTCAGGAGCGTCCGCAAGGAGTACGACTACATCCTGATCGACTGCCAGCCGTCACTCGGCCTGCTGGCGATCAACGCGCTGACCGTGGCGCACGGCGTGCTCATCCCGCTGGAATGCGAGTTCTTCAGCCTGCGCGGTGTCGCCCTGCTGCTGGACACCATCGACAAGGTGCGCGAGCGGCTCAACTTCGACCTGGAACTCGAAGGCATCCTCGCCACCATGTACGACAGCCGCACCACGCACTGCCGCCAGGTGCTCCAGCGCGTGGTGGAGGCGTTCGGCGACAAGGTCTACCAGACGGTCATCACCAAGACGGTGAAGTTCCCCGAGTCGACGGTCGCGGGTGCGCCGATCACCACGCTCGACCCGGCCTCCTCGGGGGCCCGCAACTACCGTCAGTTGGCCCGCGAGGTGATCGCCGCGCAGGCGGAGCGGTAGGCCGGTAACCATCGGTGTCCAGGCCGTGGACTACGGTCGTCGGCGTGAGCGCGCCGCCCGCCGACCCGACCGCCGCACCGGAGCATCCGCCTGCGGCTGACCTCGGCGCGCCGGAAGCGTCCCCTGTCCCGGACACGCTCGTGTCGGAGCCGGTCGTGTCGGAGTCGGCGGTGCCGGGGTCGGTCGCGTCGGACTTGGCTGTCGTGCCGGACGACGCTGCGGACACCGGCAAGTTCACGGTCCGGCTGGACAACTTCACCGGCCCGTTCGACCTGCTGCTGCAACTGATCGGCAAGCACAAGCTCGACGTCACCGAGGTCGCGCTGCACCAGGTGACCGACGAGTTCATCGCCTACATCCGGGCCATGGGCGACGACTGGGACCTGGACGAGGCGAGCGAGTTCCTGCTGATCGCCGCCACCCTGCTCGACCTCAAGGCGGCCCGGCTGCTGCCCTCGGCCGAGGTGGAGAACGAGGAGGACCTCGCCCTGCTGGAGGCGCGGGACCTGCTCTTCGCCAGACTGTTGCAGTACAAGGCGTACAAGGAGGCGGCGGCGCACATCGCGGTGCTGGAAGAGGTCGGCGGACGCCGCTACCCGCGCGCGGTCACCCTGGAGGCCCGGTACGCCGAGGCCCTGCCCGACCTGGTGCTCGGCATCGGCCCGCAGCGACTGCTCAGGCTCGCCGTCAAGGCGATGACCCCGAAGCCGATACCCGAAGTCTCCATCGCCCACGTGCACATGGTGCGGGTCAGCGTCCGGGAACACGCCGCGATCATCAGCGAGCGGCTGCGCCGCGTCGGCACCGCCACCTTCTCGCTGCTCTGCGCCGACTGCGAGGCCACCCTCGAGGTGGTCGCCCGGTTCCTGGCGCTGCTGGAACTGTACCGGCAGGGCGTGGTGGCCTTCGTGCAGGAACAGGCGCTGGAGGAGCTGACCGTACGCTGGACCGGCCCCGACGACGGCAGCCCGACCCTGACCATTGACGAGTACGCCGGCAACCCGGATGAGACGGCCCCCGACGGGACACCGACCGTGGCCGGTTCTGGTACGCCGACGACCGCGTCAGGTGCGCCGACGGCGGGGTCCGGTGTGTCGACGGACGAGGCGGTAACGACGGAGGAGCGCGCCGGATGAGCAACGAGGAACGCCGGGACTCGCTGGCCGACCAGGCCGCTTCCTGGATCCCGCCCTGGCAGCGCCCTGCCCCCGAACCCATGGCCCCGGATCCGGCCACTGCCGATCCCGTCGAGTCCGAACCCGATCGCGCGGAACCCGCTGTCGCCGAACTCACCGCCGATCCCGGGGTAGCTCCGGATCTTGGTGCGGAAGTGTCCCGGGAGGGGCCGTCGCGTACCAAGGTCGCGGAGGCGGAGGCGGGACGGAGGCCGCGGGGCGGGCGGACGCGGGTGGTGCCGGAGCCGCCGCCGGTGCTCGACGACGCCGAACTGCGCGGGGCGCTGGAGGCGATCCTGCTGGTGGTGGACGAACCGGTCAGCGAGCTGACGCTGGCCCAGATCCTCGAACAGCCCGCCGAGCGGGTCGGGCCGATGCTGGACGAGATCGCCGCGAGCTACACCGCCGCCGGGCACGGGTTCGAGCTGCGCCGGGCGGCCGGCGGGTGGCGGCTCTACACCCGGCCGGAATACGCCACCTACGTGGAACGGTTCGTGCTCGACGGGCAGTCGGTCCGGCTGACCCAGGCCGCGCTGGAGACCCTCGCGGTGGTGGCGTACCGGCAGCCGGTGACCCGGTCACGGATATCGGCCATCCGGGGCGTCAACTGCGACGGGGTGATCCGTACCCTGGTGACCCGTGGGCTGATCGAGGAGTGCGGCATCGAGTCGGACAGCGGGGCCTATCTGTACCGGACGAGCACGATGTTCCTGGAGAAGCTCGGCCTGAACAGCCTCGACGACCTGCCGCCCCTGGCCCCGTTCCTCCCCGACGACGTAGAAGAGCTTGCTGATGCCGCGCGATAACCGCACCCCCCGCCCCGACGCCCCCGTCTACACCGGTCCGGAACGCCTGCAGAAGGTGCTCGCCGCGGCGGGGGTCGGTTCCCGGCGCGCCTGCGAAGACCTGATCTTCCGTCGGCGGGTGACGGTCGACGGGCGGGTGGCCCAGCTCGGCGACAAGGTCGACCCGACCAAGGCCGTCATCCACGTCGACGGTGAGCGGCTGGTGGCCGACACCCGGCTGGTGTACCTGGCGTTGAACAAGCCCCGCGGCGTGGTCTCCACGATGGCCGACGAGAAGGGGCGCACCGCGCTCGCCGACTTCGTCGGTAACCGGGTCGAACAGCGCGTCTATCACGTCGGGCGGCTCGATGCGGACAGCGAGGGCCTGCTGCTGCTCACCAACGACGGGACCCTGGCGCACCGGCTGATGCACCCCTCCTACGGGGTGGCCAAGACGTACCTGTGCGAGGTGGCCGGGCCGATCCCGCGCAACCTCGGCAAGCGCCTGGCCGCCGGTATCGAGCTGGAGGACGGGCCGGTCACCGTGGACTCGTTCCGGGTGGTGGGCAGTCTGGGACGTACCGCCCAGGTGGAGCTGACCCTGCACGAAGGCCGCAAACACATCGTCCGGCGCCTGCTCGACGAGGTCGGACACCCGGTGAGCCGGCTGGTGCGTACCTCCATCGGGCCGATCCGGCTCGGCGACCTGCGTCCCGGGCGCACGCGGCGGCTGACCAACGCGGAGGTCGCCGCCCTGTTCAAGGGTGTGGGTGACTGACCCCGCGCTCGCGGGTACCGCTGACGGTAGGCTCCTGGCGGCCCGGCAGGGCCGGCGGGCCGTGCGCCACGGCGCCGGGCATGATGGAAGCTGTGTGGGCAACCGCTCGCGTCCGCCGATGCGGCGGATCGCGGGGTACGGGCTGAGGAGGACGACGGTGGAGGAAAACGTACCGACCGGGCGCTGTGTGGTCGCTGTGGACGGGCCGTCCGGTTCGGGCAAGTCCACCGTCTCCCGGCGGCTGGCGGCGAGCCTCACCGCCCGCTACCTCGACACCGGCGCGATGTACCGGGCGATCACCTGGGCCGTGCTGCGCTCCGGCGTCGACCTGACCGACGCCGAGGCGGTCGGCAAGGTCGCCGCCGAGGTCGACCTGCGGATCGGCACCGACCCCACCGGCTACGGCGTGACGGCCGACGGCGTCGGCGTCGAGGCCGAGATCCGGGGTCCCGAGGTGACCGCCGCCGTGTCCGCCGTGGCCTCGGTGCCGGCGGTCCGGGCGCTGCTGGTGGCCCGGCAGCGCGAGATGATCGCCAAGGCGGGCCGGATCGTGGTCGAGGGCCGTGACATCGGTTCCGTGGTCGTCCCCGACGCCGATCTCAAGGTCTACCTCACCGCCTCGGCGGCGGCCCGTGCCGCGCGTCGCAGTGCCGAGGACGCCTCCGACGTGGCGGCGACCGCCGCCGACCTGGCCCGGCGGGACAAAATCGACTCGACCCGCAAGGCCGACCCGCTCGCCCAGGCCCCCGACGCCGTGGTGCTGGACACCACCGAGCTGGGCATCGACGAGGTCGTGGCGAAGCTGCGGGCGCTGCTCGCCGAGCGGAACGTGGCGTGACCGGGCGCGACAACCTGCCGGCTCTGCCGGCGACCGGACCATCCGGCACGGTGGTGTGGGCGTTTCCCGCCACCGGCCAACGAAACGAGGCATGGGCGTGACTGACAACGACGGTTGGGTGGAGCTGCGGGAGCCGGACCTCGACCTTGAGGAGCCGACCGGACCGCAGCCGGTGGTGGCCGTGGTGGGCCGCCCCAACGTCGGCAAGTCCACCCTGGTCAACCGGATCATCGGTCGCCGCCAGGCGGTCGTCGAGGACGTACCCGGCGTGACCCGCGACCGGGTCCCGTACGACGCGCAGTGGTCCGGTCGAACCTTTACCGTGGTGGACACCGGCGGCTGGGAACCGGATGCGAAGGACCGGGCGGCGGCCATCGCCGCGCAGGCCGAGACGGCCGTGTTCACCGCCGACGTGGTGGTCTTCGTGGTCGACGCGACGGTGGGCTCCACCGACGTCGACGAGGCGGCGGTGAAGATGCTGCGGCGCAGCGCCAAGCCGGTCATCCTGGTGGCCAACAAGGCCGACAACAGCAACATCGAGCTGGAGGCCACCTCGCTGTGGTCGCTCGGCCTCGGCGAGCCGCACCCGGTCTCGGCCCTGCACGGCCGAGGCTCCGGTGACCTGCTCGACGCCATCATGGACGCACTGCCCGAAGCGCCGAAGATCGTGGAGAACCGCCCGCGCGGCCCGCGTCGGGTCGCCCTGGTCGGTCGGCCCAACGTCGGCAAGTCCAGCCTGCTGAACCGCTTCTCCGGCGAGGAACGCGCGGTGGTCGACGCCGTCGCCGGCACCACCGTCGACCCGGTCGACAGCCTGGTCACCATCGGTGGCGACACCTGGCACCTGGTGGACACCGCCGGCCTGCGCAAGCGGGTCGGCAAGGCCAGCGGCACCGAGTACTACGCCAGCCTGCGGACCGCCTCGGCGATCGAGGCGGCCGAGGTGGCGGTGGTGCTGCTCGACTCCAGCGAGCCGATCAGTGAGCAGGACCAGCGCATCCTGACCATGGTCACCGAGGCCGGTCGGGCACTCGTGATCGCCTTCAACAAGTGGGACCTGGTCGACGCCGACCGTCGGTACTACCTGGACAAGGAGATCGACCGGGAACTGCGCCGCATCCCGTGGGCGATCCGGTTGAACCTGTCCGCGATGACCGGACGGGCCGTCGACAAGCTCGCCGCATCCCTGCACCGGGCGCTGGCGAGCTGGGAGACCCGGATCCCCACCGCGCAGCTCAACGCGTGGCTCACCGCCCTGGTGCAGGCCACCCCGCACCCGGTACGCGGGGGACGGGCCCCCCGCATCCTGTTCGCCACCCAGGCCGGGGTCGCCCCGCCGCGCTTCGTGCTGTTCACCACCGGCCCGCTGGACGCCGGTTACCAGCGCTTCGTGGAACGCAAGCTCCGCGAGGAGTTCGGCTTCGAGGGCAGCCCCATCGAGATCTCGGTACGCCCCCGCAAGAAGCTCGGCCCGGGCGGCCGAGGCAAGGCCCACGGCTGACCCACACCCCACCCTCCTAGGACGCTCTAGGGGTGGTGGGGGTGGTCATGGCAGTGGGGAGGGGGCTGTGCGGCGGAGAGGGGAAGCTGCGCTAAGCTGTAGCGGCTGTCGCGGGCAGGACGACGCGGGAGCATCGGGACGTGGCGCAGTTTGGTAGCGCACTTGACTGGGGGTCAAGGGGTCGTCGGTTCGAATCCGGCCGTCCCGACACTTGCTAAGAAACCCGTTGGCCGGGACGTAAGCCCTGGTCAACGGGTTTTAATGCATTCTGCGCCGGTAGGGCATTGCTGATCTCGACGGCGCGTAGCGGGGGACGATCTGGGGACCGGCCGGTTTTCAGATGGCACTGAGCGCCGTTCCCGCGTTGATGTACGACTGCCGGTCGGGGTGTAGGTCCTCGTCCGGTGCCGGTGCGGATCTGGCTGCGATCCTCGTCGTAGGTGACATCGCGAGCCCAGAGTGTAGGTACCGCTGGGTGGTGGTCAGCGACCCGTGCCCGGCGATCTTCCGCTGGACGTGCACCGGCACGCCTGCATCGGCCATCCACGTCAGGCCGGTGTGCCGCAGGTCGTGTCGGGGCACGTGCTCGAATCCCACCACGGAGGCCAGCATGCTTCGGCGCATGTTCGCACCTTGGCCGCAAGATTGTGCTCCATCCGGGATCGAGTGGTATCCAAGCGCCGCGATAGCCACTCGATCCCGGATCGAGCGATGCTGTGCTCGGAAGAGCGCGCCCGCTTCGCGGCAAAGCCGTGAGCGGCTGGTCATGTTCCGGAGGCCATGTAGGCGGCGAGGACGGGGTGTCGGTCCATCCACCCATCATGGACGTTGCGCAGGATCGGCCCGGCGTGTGCTCGTCGACGGCTCGGGCCACCGCTGGTGGCAGTGGGACGAGGACGACCTCGCCGCCTTTGCCGCGTACGGGTAGGCCCCCGGCGGCCGTGTTCCTCGTCGAGGTCGGACTGCGGAGAGAATCTCGATGCACACGCCAGGCCGACTGTGCGGCAGCGCCGAAATCGACGTACGCCCTTGGCCGTCACCTGACCAGCTCTGCCGGGGCACGCTGGGCCGATATGGGCTCCCGCCATGATCTAGGCCACTGACGGTGCTGCCTGCTTTGGTTAGGGTGGCCTCGCCGTGGTGCTCGGGAAGCCGGTGTGAGACCGGTGCGGCCCTCGCCACTGTGATCGGGATGCTGGAGGCCACCGCAAGGTCACTGGGCGTATGCCTGGGAAGGCCGGTCGCCAGCGCACCACCCGTCAGCCAGGAGACCGGCCACGGCACCTGTACGACCCGTCCACGAGGTGCTGGAAGGTGGTCCCGCTATGCGGTTCCCTGCGTCCTGGCGCGTTGCCGCGCCGCTCTCCGTTCTGCTCGCCCTGGTCGGTGGCTGCGCCACGACCGGCGACAGTGATCCGGCTGCCACGGCGTCCGCCGCCGGGCCTGTCTCGGTCACCAACTGCGGCATACCGGTAACTGTCCCGAGCCCTCCGGCGCGGGCGGTCACGATGAACCAGCCCGCCACCGAGATCATGCTGGCGCTCGGTCTGGAGGACCGGATGGCCGGCACCGCCTACCTCGACGACCAGGTGCTGCCCGAGTACGCCGCCGCGTACGCGAAGGTGCCGGTACTGGCCAAGGAGTACCCGTCGAAGGAGAAGTTGCTCGAACTGGAGCCCGACTTCGTCTACGGCTCCTTCTCGAGCGCGTTCGGCGACGAGGGGGCCGGTGACCGCGCCGACTGGCAGAAACTCGGCGTGGGCACGTACGTCTCTGCCGCCGGATGTCCGAAGGAGACGCGGCCGGCGAAGCTGGCTATGGACGACGTGTTCGCCGAGATCCGGGAGATCGCCGCGATCTTCGGCGTCGCGGAGCGGGCCGAGACGCTGATCGCCGACCAGAAGCAGCGCATCGCGGACGTGTCGGCGGGTGCGAAGGGCACCCGGGTGCTGTGGTGGGACGGCGGCAACGACGCGCCCAGTGCCGGCGCCTGCTGTGGCGGTCCGGCGATGATCATGTCTGCGGCCGGGGTCACCAACATCTTCGACGACCTGACCGGCAGTTGGGCCGACACCAACTGGGAGGCCGTCATCGAGCGCAACCCGGACGTCATCGTGCTCGTCGACGCGAGCTGGGACACCGCCGCCGCCAAGCAGGCGTTCCTCGAGAAGCACCCGGCGCTCAAGGACCTGCCCGCCGTCAAGGGCAAGCGGTACGTCACCCTGGCCTTCTCCTCCACCTCCGCCGGTGTGCGGAACGTGCTCGCCGTGGAGGCACTGGCCCGGGGCGTCGGCGGGGTGAGCAGCTGACCACCGTCACCACCCGGCCGGCGCAGATCCCGGCGAAGCCGGTCCGAGCGGTGCGCATGGTGGCCGTGGTGGTCGTACTCGCGGGTGGCCTGGTGTTGTCGGTGGCGGCGGCCGTGACGGTGGGGCCGGCAGACTTGTCGTTGGGCACCGTGTGGCTGGTGATCACCAATCATCTCGGCCTGACGAGCGCCGACGTGCCGCTGCTGCGCGACCACATCGTGTGGGAACTGCGGCTGCCGAGGGTGCTGGGCGCTGCCGTGGTCGGGGCCGGCCTCGCCGCCTGCGGGGCGGTCATGCAGACCGTCACCCGCAATCCGCTCGCCGACCCGTACCTGTTGGGTGTCTCCTCGGGGGCGTCGCTGGGTGCCGTCGCCGTCCTGGTCCTGGGCCTCGGCGCGGGTGCGGCGGCGCTCACCGGGGGCGCGTTCGTGGGGGCGCTCGCCGCGTTCGCCGTCGTGGTCGCCGCCGCCGGCCAGCGCGCGGTGCTGCGACCGACCCGGGTGGTGCTGGCCGGGGTCGCCGTCGCGCAACTGTGTGCCGCGTTGACGACGTTCGTGATCATCTGGGCGGCCCACCCGCACGCGACCCAGACCATCACCTTCTGGCTGTCCGGCTCGCTCGCCCGCGTCGGCTGGACCGCACTGGCGTGGGCGACGCCGCTGCTCGCGGTGGGGTTCGCCGTGATCCTCCGGTTTGCCCGCGCGCTCAACGCGTTCGCGTTCGGCGAGGAGGCCGCCGCCGCCCTCGGCGTGGACGTCCGGCGGGTCCGGTGGCTGCTGCTGGTCACCACGGCGCTGCTGACCGCCGTGCTGGTCTCGATAAGCGGCGCGATCGGGTTCGTCGGCCTGATCCTGCCGCACGCCGTGCGGCGGTTCACCGGCCCCGACCACCGCAGGCTGCTGCCGGTCGTCGTCCTCGCCGGAGCGATCTTCCTGATCTGGGTGGACACCGCGGCCAGGACCCTGTTCGACCCCCGTGAGCTACCGGTGGGCGTGCTGACCGCCCTGCTCGGGGTGCCCGCGTTCGTGCTCCTGCTGCGCCGAGGGGACCGGAACACCTGATGCTGGAGATCCGCGACGTCTCGTGGTCGGTGCCGGCTGCTCGGCTCCTCGACGGCGTGACCTGCTCGGCGCCGCGCGGCACCCTGGTCGGACTGCTCGGCCCCAACGGGTCCGGCAAGACCACCCTGCTGCGGGTCGTCGCCGGGTTGATCGCCCCCCGGTCCGGGACCGTCACGGTCGCGGGCGACGACGTGGCCGGGCTGCCGCGTGCCACCGCGGCACGGCGGATGGCCCTGCTCGCCCAGTACGCCGAGACCGATCTCGACCTGACCGCGCTCGACGTGGTGTTGCTCGGCCGTACCCCGCACCGTCGCTCCCGCTGGTCGGACACCGACACCGACCGGGCCGCCGCCGCCGACGCGCTGGACCGCGTCGACATGACCGGGTACGCCCACCGCCGCTGGCAGACGCTTTCCGGCGGGGAACGCCAACGGGTCCAACTCGCCCGGGCACTGGCCCAGGAACCGCAACTGCTGCTGCTCGACGAGCCCACCAACCACCTCGACATCGGCCACCAGCTCCAACTGCTGGGCCTGGTCCGGCGCAGCGCCGTCACCACTCTCGCCGCACTGCACGACCTCAACCTGGCCGCCATGTTCTGTGACCTCGTGGTGGTGCTGCACCACGGCCGGGTCGTCGCCTCCGGAACGCCTGCCGACGTGCTGACGCCCGCGCTGCTCGCCGACGTGTACGCCGTGGACGCCGACGTCACCGTGCACGATGGACGCCCGGTCATCACCTACCGGGCACCGGCGGTATGAACGTCCTGCTCGTCTCGCGCGGGGCGACCCACCACGGCGGCCACGACGCGATCCACCGCCTCGCTGCGGCGGTCGCCGAGGCCGTGGGCGTACCGGTACGGGCCTGTTTCCTCGACGGCGCCGAGCCCTCCCTGCACGCCGCACTCGACGCCGTCCCGGAGCATGGCGAAGTCCTGCTCGTGGCCGTGCACCTACCGCCCGACCGGTACCTCGACACCTGGCTGCGCCGCGCGGTGGCCCACTGGCGTACCACCCGGGACCGGCAGGTCCGCGTCCTGCTCGCCCCGCCGCTGGCGACACAGCCCGCGCTGGTGACGGCAGTCAGCGACGCCATCACCGGTGACCACACCACGCTCGACGGCAACCCCGGACCGTTCCGCAGCCCGGCCTGGTCACAGATCAGCCGACACCGTCGACACGTACTGGTGTGCCGTGGGCCGCGCTGCACCGCGTACGGCGCCAATCAGGTCGCCGCCGCCCTCGGCGACCGCCTGAAGGCGAACGGCCTCGGCGACGACGACGTCCTGGTCACCTCGACCGGCTGCCTGTTCCCGTGCAACCTCGGCCCGCTGGTCGTCGTGTATCCCGACGACACCTGGTACGAACACGTCGACGCGGACCTCGCCGTCCTCATCGCCGACGCCCACCTGCGCGACGGCACACCGGTCGACGGCAGACGCCCACGCGACTCGTGACCGCGTAACCCCGGGTACGGTTATCGATGGTCGTCATGGTGCGGGCGTCGGCCGGGCGACGTGGTCCGGGGCGACGGGTCGGGGAAGGAGCGGGTGTGGTGCGGCGCAGAGCCCTCGTGGTCCGGGGCGGGTGGGCGGGTCACCGGCCGGTCGAGGCGACGGAGTTGTTCATCCCGTTCCTCGAACGCAGCGGATACGAGGTACGCGTGGAGGAGTCGACGGAGGTCTACGCCGACGCCGCCGAACTGGCCGCCACCGACCTGATCGTGCAGTGCATGACGATGTCGCAGATCACCGGGGAGCAGGTGGCGGGTCTGGCGGCGGCGGTCGTCGCCGGGACGGGTTTCACCGGCTGGCACGGCGGCATCGTCGACTCGTTCCGGGCTTCCTCGGACTACCTGCACCTGGTGGGCGGCCAGTTCGCCGTCCACCCCGGCATCGAACCGTGTGCCCGTAGCGGCGGAGAGCAGGACAGCTTCCTGCCGCACTCGGTCACGATCACCGACCTCGGCCGGGAGCATCCGATCACCGCCGGGATCGAGGACTTCGACCTGGTCACCGAGCAGTACTGGGTGTTGCACGACGACCTGATCGACGTCCTGGCCACCACCACCCACCCGACTCGGGCGTGGCACCCGTGGCACCGGCCGGTCACCTCGCCGGCGATCTGGACCCGCGCCTGGGGAGCCGGGCGGATCGTCGTGACGACTCCGGGACACAGCCTCGACGTGCTGGAACACACGGCCGTTCGTACCGTCATCGAGAGGGGAATGCTGTGGGCGACCCGCACGGCGTCGGCATCGTCGGTCTCGGGGTCATCTCCCGCGCGTACCTGAACACGCTCGCCCAGCATCCCCGGGTTCGCGTCGTCGCGGTGGCCGACCTGGACGCGGCCCGGGCCGCCGCTGCCGCCGCGACGGTTCCCGGTGTCGAGGCGGTGAGTGTCGAGCGGCTGCTCCACCACCCCGAGGTGGCGACGGTGCTGAACCTGACGATCCCGGCGGCGCACGCCGAGATCTCGGGCGCGGCGATCGACGCCGGCAGGAACGTCTACGTCGAGAAGCCGCTCACCGTCACGTTTCCGGAGGCCCGGTCGCTCATGGACCGGTCGGCGGCGGCCGGCGTCCGCGTGGGTTGCGCGCCGGACACCGTGCTGGGCACCGGTACGCAGACCGCCCGCGCGGCGATCGACAGTGGCTTGATCGGCCGCCCGCTCTCCGCGTCGGCCGTCATGGTCACCCCGGGCCACGAGCGGTGGCACCCCGACCCCGACTTCTACTACGCCCCGGGCGGCGGCCCGTTGCTGGACATGGGGCCGTACTACGTCTCGGCGCTGGTCCACCTGCTCGGGCCGGTGCGTGCGGTGATCGGGGCGGCGAGCCGGCTGCGGGATGCCCGGACCATCGGCTCGGGCCCCCGACTCGGGCAGCGGATCCCGGTCGAGGTGTCGACCCACGTGAGCGGGGTGCTGGAACACGCGGACGGTGCCCTGTCCACCCTCACCACCAGTTTCGACGGTGTCGCGACGACGGCCGCGCCGATCGAGGTGCAGGGGGAGAGCGGCACCCTCGCCGTGCCCGATCCGAACAACTTCGACGGCGAGGTCCGGCATCTCGCGCTCGGCGGCCCCGGGTGGCGGGTTCTCGAACCGGGGGCCGGTTACGTCGCCGCCTCCCGAGGGGTCGGCCTGATCGACCTCGTCGGGGCCGACGAGGCGCGTCCGCCCCGGGCCAGCGGTGCGATGGCGCTGCACGTCCTGGACGTCATGACGGCCCTGCTCCGGTCGGCCGCCGAGGGTCGGCGAGTCGAGCTGACGACGACGGTGGCACGCCCCGCACCCGTCCCGTTGACCCCGGCGCAGGAGTGGTCTCGATAGCCTGGACCGTGTGGAGCACGTGCTGACCGCCTGAGCGGGGCCGTACCCGTAGCCCGTGTCGGTGGCACGACGGACCCGGCACGGCCGCGAATTCCTACGAAAGTCGCAGTCGGGGTTCATGCAGACGACAGACGATCCGGAGGGCGCGTCCGGACAGGCTGTAGCGCATGACGATCACGCTTCCCGAGTCGGAGAGTCCCACTCCGGCGTTCGCTCCGGTCCCGTATCACCGGCTCGCCCGTACCGACCGGCACCGCTGGTGGCGGCCCCTGCTCGGCACCGTGCTGATCCTGGTGGGGTTGCCGGTGGTGCTGATGGGCGGGTTCGGGGCCGCGAGCGCCGTGGTGTGGCTGCTGGGCGGGCCGGAGGACTTCCTGGACGGCGGTCCGGAGGTCGAGTTGGCCCTGACCATGGTCACGCTGGGGCTGCTGATTCCGCTGACGTTGCTGGCCGCCCGCTGGGTGCAGCGTCGCCCGGCCGGGACGGTGTCGTCGGTGGTGGGCCGGTTGCGGTGGCGGTGGCTGGGAACGTGTCTCCTGGTCGCCGTACCGGCGTTGGCGCTTCACCTCGGGGTGTTGAGTCTGCTGCCCGGTGACGGCCCGCAGAGCAATGGGGTCGGGTGGGAGCGGGTCGCGGCCGGCCTGGCCGTGGTGGTGCTGCTGGTGCCGTTGCAGGCGGCCGGTGAGGAGTACCTGTTCCGGGGCTGGCTGATCCAGGCGTTCGGGTCCTGGATCCGGTCGCCCTGGCCGGGGATCGGGGTGTCGTCGGTGCTGTTCGGGCTGGCACACGGGTGGGGGACCGGCTGGGGCATGGTCGACCTGGTGTTCTTCGGCGCGGTGACGGCGGTCGTGACGATCCGGACCGGTGGGCTGGAGGCCGCCATCGCGTTGCACGTGGTGAACAACGTGGCGGGGATCGGGTCGGCGGTCGTCACCGGCACGCTGGAGGCGCAGCAGGTCGACGTGTCCGCAAGGGCCGCGATGATCAGCATGTGTGTGACCGGGCTGTACGGCGGCGTGGTGCTGTGGCTGGCCCGTCGCCGGCGCGTGGAGAACGGCACCGGCGGCGCTACGGTCGGCAACGACGACGCGCTCGACCTCGTCAGCATCCCGCTCTGGATCTTCGGTTCCTGCCTCGCGGTGGTCGCGGTCGCGCCGAGTGTCGCGCCGGTGCCGTGTTGTGCGGCCTGACCCGCGTCCGGACGAGGGCTGTGCCCGGGGTGTCGGGGTGGCGCAGGGTGGCGGGACGTCGTTTGCCGGTGTCGTGCCCGGGAAAGCGGGGTCTCCGGCGGCGAGCATCGCCGCCACTGGCGGATGGGGCGTCGAGGATGGGTGACCACGGGGTGTCGGCGCCGGAGTTCGAGGTGGCCCCGCCCCTGACGGTGGGGGTCGAGGAGGAGTTCCTGCTGCTGGACCCGGCGACCGGGGAGAGCCTGCCGGTGGCCGAGCAGGTGCGGGCCGCGTTGCCCGCTGACGCCCGTCGGCAGAGCCGGCAGGAGTTCCGGCACAGCATGGTGGAGATGGTCACCCCGGTCTGCACCGAGCTGACCGAGCTGCGGGAGCACCTGCTGACGCTGCGCCGCGCCGCCGCCGACGCCGCCCGTGCGGCCGGAGCCAGCCTGGTCGCCCTGGGCGCCACCCCGGTGCGGGAGGAGCACCGGTCGGTACCGGAGGAACCGCGCTACCACGCGATGTCCCGCCGGTTCGGCCCGGTCGCGCACGATCCCGCCGTCTGCGGCTGTCACGTACATGTGGGTCTGCCCGATCGGGAACTGGCCGTCCAGGTCGGCAACCACCTACGGGTGTGGCTTCCGGTCGTCCACGCCACCACGGTCAATTCACCCCTGCACGACGGGTCCGACACCGGGCACGCGAGCTGGCGTTCCATGCAGTTGGAACGGTGGCCGAGCCTCGGGCCCACCCCCTACTTCGCCTCCGCCGCCGAGTACGACGCCACCGTCGCCGACCTCGTGGAAGCCGGGATCATGCTCGACCCCGCGATGGTCTACTGGTACGCCCGTCCGTCGGCGAACTACCCGACAATCGAGATCCGGGTCGGTGACGTCTGTCCGAGCGTGGACGACACCGTGCTGCACGCGGCGCTGGTCCGTGCCCTGGTCGCCACCATGGTCGACGACATCCGCCGCGGCACCCCCGCACCCCGCCTGCGTAGCTGCCTGGTCGCCGCCGCCCACTGGCGGGCCGCCCACCACGGTCTCGACGGTGACCTCATCGACCTGCGCACCACCCGGCCCCGGCCCGCCTGGGACCTGGTCGGCGACCTGCTGACCACGGTCAGCCCGGCGTTGGCCGCCCACGGTGACCTCGACTACGTGCGCCGACAGCTCGACCGTCTGCGTCGTACCGGCACGGGCGCCGCCCGGCAGCGACACCTGCTCGACGACACCGACGGCGACATCCCCGCGCTGCTGCACCACCTCGCCGCCCAGACCACCACCGGCTGACGGGCTCCCGGGCGCAGGTCAGCGGAGTTCGTGGGTCTGTAGCCAGAGTTCGAGCAGACCGAGCTGCCAGAGTTTGTTGCTGCCGGCCGCCGCCTGCGCCGCGTCGGGGTCGTCGAGCAGGTGCGCGACGTACTCCGGACGGAACAGGCCCCGCTGCCGGGCGGCCGGGTCCCGCAGGGCGTCGACGACCATGTCCCGCACCGCGCCGTCCACGTTGCGCAGCGCGGGGACCGGGAAGTAGCCCTTGGGCCGGTCGATCACGTCGGCGGGCAGCACCTCCCGGGCGACCTCCTTGAGCACCCCCTTGCCGCCCTGGGCCACCTTGTGCTCCGGCGGGCACGCCGACGCCAGCGCCACCAGGTCCTGGTCCAGGAACGGGGTGCGGACCTCCAGTCCCCACGCCATGCTCATGCTGTCGACCCGCTTGACCGGGTCGTCGGGCAGCATCCGGTGGGTGTCCAACCGCAGGACGGCGTCCAGCGCGGTCTGCGCACCGGGCGCGGCCAGCTCGGCGAGGAGCAGCTCCCGACTGGCGTCGTGGTCGCAGGCGTACGCGGGGGAGACCACCCGACACAGTTCGGCGTGGTCGCGGTCGAAGAACGCCGACGCGAACGTCTCCACGGCCCCGTCGCGCGGCACCTCGGCGAGCGGCTGGTGGTAGCCGTACCCGGCGAACACCTCGTCGGCGCCCTGCCCCGACTGGGCCACCTTGACATGCCGGGCCACCTGCTCGGACAGCAGGTGGAAGGCGACGACGTCGTGGCTGCCCATCGGCTCGGTCATCGCGGCGACGGTGGCGCGTACCGCCGGCACCAGGTCGTCGTCGGCGAGCCGGATCCGCTGGTGGTCGGTGTCGAAGGTGCGGGCGACCAGGTCGGAGAAGCCGAACTCGTCGCCGGACTCGCCGCCACGGCTGTCGAACCCGATGCTGAAGGTCCGCAACTGCTCCTGCCCGGCCTCGGCGAGCAGCGCCACGATGAGGCTGGAGTCCAGTCCGCCGGAGAGCAGCACCCCGACCGGTACGTCGGCCACCAGCCGTCGACGTACGGCGGTGCGCAGCGCCCCGCCGAGGGCCGCCTGCCAGTCCCGGGCGTCCATGCCGACGTGGGCGGGGTCGCGGGCGTACTCGGGCTGCCAGTAGACGCGTTCGCGGCTGCGCCCGTCCGCCTCGATGACCCGCAGTGTCGCCGGTGGCAGTTTGCGGACGCCGCGCAGCACCGTGCGGGGTGCCGGGACGATGGAGTGCCAGGAGAGGTAGTGGTGCAGGGCCACCGGGTCGATGGCGGTGTCGACGTCGCCGCCGCGCAGCAGCGCGGGCAGGGTCGAGGCGAACCGTAGCCGTCCCGGCGTCTCGCTGAGATAGAGCGGTTTGATGCCGAGGCGGTCGCGGGCCAGGACCAGCCTCCGCCGCGTCCGGTCGACCAGCCCGATGGCGAACATGCCGACCAGGTGGTCGACGAACGCCTCACCCCAGTGCGCGTACGCGACGAGGATGACCTCGGTGTCGCTTGTGGAGCGGAAGTGGTGCCCGGCGGCGCGGAGCTTCTCGCGCAGCTCGGGGTAGTTGTAGATGCAGCCGTTGAAGACCAGGGCCAGCCCGAGGTCCTCGCGGACCATCGGTTGGGCGCCGGCGTCGGAGAGGTCGATGATGGTGAGCCGTCGGTGCCCGAGGGCCACCCAGTCGTCGCTCCACAGCCCGTCGCCGTCCGGCCCCCGGGACCGCATCGCCGCACTCATCCGGGCCACCGCGTCGGAGTCCGGCGGCGCGCCGTCGAACCGTGCCTCTCCGCCGATGCCGCACACGTCAGTGGGTCCTGGTTCCTGCGGGAGAGGTCGGCACCGGGACGACTCCTGTCTTCGGTGGCAGGTCGTGGCGGTACGCCGCGAGGTACCACCGAGTCGGGTGGGCGGCCCGCATACCCGCTGGTCAGCGGCCGAAACCGCCACCAGGCGACACCGCCACCACGTGCTGCCGTGCCTGTTGTGTGCGGCCGGGGCCGCGTCGTGTGGCTGTGCCCGCCACCGGGAGTCGTGCCAACGTAACCTGCTGCCGAGCCTCGGCGAAGCGTTGCGGCTTGCTGGGGAAGGTGGGGAGATTTGTTGTCGCTCGAGCGACAACAAATCTCCCCACCCCCACCCGTTGGGCGACGCATCGACCCGCAGTGCGCGTTCGGGCCGGCTCCGCGGTAGCGGTGCCGGCCCGAGTGGTGTTGGTGGGTGTCAGCAGTCGAAGTACATGGCGAATTCGTGTGGGGTCGGCCGCAGGCGGACCGGGTCGACTTCGTTGGCGCGCTTCCAGTCGATCCAGGTGGAGATGAGGTCGGGGGTGAAGACGCCGCCTTCGAGGAGGTAGTCGTGGTCGGCCTCAAGCGAGTCGAGCACGGCGGGCAGCGAACCGGGGACCTGCTTGACGTCGCCCCACTCCTCGGGCGGGAGGTCGTAGAGGTCCTTGTCGATCGGCGCCGGGGGTTCCATCTTGCTCTTGATGCCGTCCAGGCCGGCCATCATCATCGCCGAGAAGGCGAGGTAGACGTTCGCCGACGGGTCCGGCACCCGGAACTCCACCCGCTTGGCCTTCGGGTTGCTGCCGGTGACCGGGATGCGGGTGCAGGCGGAGCGGTTGCGCTGGGAGTAGACCAGGTTCACCGGCGCCTCGTAGCCGGGCACGAGGCGGCGGTAGGAGTTGACGGTGGGGTTGGTGAACGCCAGCAGCGACGGCGCGTGGTGCAGCAGACCGCCGATGTACCAGCGGGCGGTGTCGGACAGGCCGGCGTAGCCGGTCTCGTCGTAGAACAGCGGTTCGCCGCCGAGCCAGAGGCTCTGGTGGGTGTGCATGCCGGAGCCGTTGTCGCCGAACAGCGGCTTGGGCATGAACGTGGCGGTTTTGCCGTTGGCCCAGGCCTCGTTCTTCACGATGTACTTGAACAGTTGCAGCTGGTCGCCGGCGTGCAGCAGGGTGGAGAACTTGTAGTTGATCTCGGCTTGGCCGGCGGTGCCGACCTCGTGGTGGGAGCGTTCCACGGTGAAGCCGGTGTCGATCAGCCGGCGGACGATGCTGTCGCGCAGGTCGGCGTAGTGGTCGACCGGGGGGACGGGGAAGTAGCCGCCCTTGTAGGGGGTCTTGTAACCCCGGTTGCCGCCCTCTTCCTCACGGCCGGTGTTCCAGGCGCCCTCGATCGAGTCGATGTAGTAGAACGACTGGTGCGCGGACGTCTCGTGACGGATCGAGTCGAAGATGTAGAACTCGGCCTCGGCGCCGAAGTAGGCGGTGTCGGCGATCCCGGACGCGGCGAGGTACGCCTCGGCCTTCTTCGCGACGTTGCGGGGGTCGCGGGAGTAGGCCTCGCGGGTGAACGGGTCGTGGATGAAGAAGTTCAACGCGAGGGTCTTCTGGGCCCGGAACGGGTCGATGAAGGCGGTGGCGACGTCCGGGAGCAGGAGCATGTCCGACTCGTGGATCGCCTGGAAGCCCCGGATCGACGACCCGTCGAACGCGAGACCATCAGTGAAGAAGTTGTCGTCGACAGACTCCACCGGCAGATTGAAATGCTGCATCACACCGGGCAGGTCACAGAAACGTACGTCGACGAACGTCACATCCTCGGTCGCCAGATAGCGCGGAAGCTCCTGAGGATCGGTGAACACGGAGCCCTCCCTCGTCCGGACATCGGCCAGCGCGGCGGCCTGACCTGCACGGTCGGCGAGCCATGACCTGACGGTACGACGACGCGCGGCTTCGCGTCGGCCATCCGCCCGGCTTCGCTCCGGCCGATCACGACGTCGCCGAGCCCGTCGTCCGGGCGGGACGACTCAGACCGGGGTCACGCGCGGCACGGCGGCCGGGGGCCGGCGGCGTGGGTACGGGGCGTCCGGCAGACCCAGCAGGGCGGTGATCGCCCGCCCGCAGCGCCGGGCCGCGTGGCCGTCGCCGAAGGCCAGGCTCTCCGTACTCGGCGTCGGGTGGTCGAGCCGGTCCCGCACCGCGCGGACGATCCGGTCGGGGTCGGTGCCGACCAGGTCGCCCAGGCGCTGCGCGACGATCTCCGGCCGTTCGGTCGCGGCCCGGGTCACCACGACGGGTACGCCGAGGCTGGCGGCCTCCTCCTGCAGGCCGCCGGAGTCGGTGACGACCACCCGGGCGGCGCGGAGCAGACCGATCATGTCGGGGTAGGGGAGCGGGTGCAGCAGGCGGACGTTCGACGCACCCTCGACCCCGGCCCGGACCTGGGCGGCCAGGCGTGGGTTCGGATGCGTGATGAGCGCCAGCTCGACGTCGGAGTGTGTCGCGGTGACCCGGGTTAGCGCGCGCAGCACCCGGCTGATCCCGGTGCCCCAGTTCTCCCGTCGGTGCGCGGTCGCCACGATCAGTCGGCGACGCGGGTCCACCCAGGACGGTACGCGGGCCAGGCCTTCCCGCAGCAGCGTGTGCACCGCGTCCACCACGGTGTTGCCGGTGACCACGACGCGGTCGGCGGGTACGCCCTCGGCCAGCAGGTTGTCCCGTGCGGTGGTGGTCGGGGCCAGGTGCAGCGCGGCGAACCGGGCGAGCATGGCCCGGTTGACCTCCTCGGGGAAGGGCTGCGCGAGGTCGTGGCTGCGCAGGCCGGCTTCCAGATGGATCACCGGTATCCGGTTCCAGAAGGCCACGAGCCCGCCGACCAGCGCGGTGGTGGTGTCCCCGTGCACCACCACCGCGTCCGGTCGGTGGAGGGAGAACAGGCCCTCCACGGCGGTGCTCAACCCGGCAGCGAGTTCGGCGAGCGTGCCGGTGTCCCGGGCGACGCTCAGGGTGGTGGCGGCGTGGAGCCGGAACGGCGCCAACGCCTCGTCCACCCGGCCGGGTTGCTGGCCGGTGTCGACCACCGTCACCGCCAGGCGTGGGTCGTGACAGAGCAGGCGCACCACTGGCGCGATCTTGACACCCTCGGGACGGGTACCGGCCAGGACCATGATCTGGCGGGGCCCCACTCTGTCACGACCCATCGGTCAGCTCCGCCGCGCGGCGCGACGGCGGTGCAGGAAGAAGCCGCCGGTGCCGGCGACGACCGCGCCGAGACCGAGGGCGACCGGAGCGCCGGCCAGCGGGATCACCGGGATGGGCGGCGCCACGGCGTTGACGCCGCAGCTGGAGGAGCCGATGACCACCGAGGCGAGCGCGCCGCCCAGGGCGGACAGGTCCAGGGCGGTGACCGTCAGTTGCCCGGTCGCCGAGCTGGTCTGCCCGTTCAGGGTCAGGTTCAGCAGCCCCGGAACGCTCAACCCGGTGTTGGGCGCCGGGTTGGCGGGCAGGCTGAGCAGCGTCGTCGGGATGCCCAGCAGGGTCGAGACGATGCGCGCGTTGACCAGGGTCGCCGAGCCGGTCGCCGACGGGCTGCTGGTCGCGGTGCACTCGGAGTAGATGGCGTCCGCTACGAGGCTGATCGTGGCGAGCCCGTTGGCACCCAGGTTGAGGGTCACCTCGGAGCCGGGGGTCACGATGCACGAGCCGCCGGCTCCGATGGTGATGGCGCCACCGGCGCCGAGCACGCCGGCACAGGCGGCGGAGGTGCCGTCGTTGTAGGCACGCACGGACTGTCCGAGCACACCGGCGGTGATGACCGTCTGACCGCCGAGCACCGCCAGCGGCGGGTTCGTGTTGCCCGAGATCGACTCGGTGGTGCCGTCGTTGGTGGCGCTCGCGGTGCCGGAGCTCGCCAGACCACCTCCGACGAGGCTGATCTGCAGTGCGGAGGCGCTGGACTGCGAGGTGTCGGCCATCGCTGGCGAGGCGACGGCCAGGGCCATCACCAGACCGCCGGCGATCGCCGTCGCAGCCCGGGCGACGCCGGACCTTACCTTGTGCATGTGAGATCTCTCTTTCTGTACCTGACGGTGACATCGGGGCGGTCGAGCGGGGTGGGCTGCACCGGGGGTTGCGGCACGGAGACCGTGCCGCGCGGGCGGTAGTGCGGGCGCGCAACGGTGGCGATGCCGCTCACAGTGGCGGTGTCGGGAACAGTGGCGGTGCCGGGCACGGTGGCCCTGCCCGTCACGGTGGCCCTGCCGGTGGCCGTGGCCCTGCCGGTGGCCGTGGCGGTGGCGGTGGCCGTGGCGGTGCCGGTGGTGGTGACGGGTGCCGGTGGGGCGGGCACGTCGTCGGGGGCCGGAGTCCGATCGGCGTTCCGGGCGGTCTTCTGCCACTCCGAGCGGGAGGTGAGCATGCGGGCGAAGGCGAACCAGACGGCCACCGACTGGACGTAGCTGTAGACCCAGTGGCTGACCCCGAGGCCGATCGCGGCGGAGATGGACAGGTGTGGTTCGGAGCGGTTGCGGTAGACCAGACCCCAGATCGCGAAGGGCAGGACCCCGAAGACCACGATCAGCGGCAGTACGCCCCAACCACCCGCCGTCCACCAGCCCGTCAGTCCGCCCGGCGTGTGCGACACGTACCAGCCGAGGACGGCGAGGCAGCCGAGATAGACCGGGGTGCCGAGGAGTTGGAACCACGGTGCCGCGAGGAAGTGGGCGATCTCCAGCGTGGCCGAGTTGCTGATCCGCCGGGACTGGAGGATGGCGGCGAGATAGCGACCGCACTGCATCGAGCCCTGGGCCCACCGGGTCCGTTGGCGGATCAGGGGCCGGATCCTGGTCAGCGCCTCCTGGGCGACCCAGCTCTCCGCGCAGTACTCGGTGCGGCTGCCCTGGAGCAGGATGTGCAGGCCGAGTTCGAAGTCCTCCAGCAGGGCACCGTGCCAGGGCGTGCCGTGTTCGGCGGCGAGCTGCTTGAGCAGCGACACCCGGGTGAACTGGCCGTTGCCGCCCATCGCCACGCTCGCGGTGTAGCGGCGCAGCGACTGCATCGCGGCGATCGGCGCCCGGAACTCCATGTCCTGCAGGCGGACCAGCAGCCGGGCCAGCCGGCCCAGTCCGGTGGTCGGCCGGGCGCACTGGATCATGCGGACCTCGACCTGCACGGCGGCGACGCTGGTGGTGCCGAAGTAGCGCGGGCCGGCGAGCGCGGAACGACAGCGGGGGTCCAGGTAGCTGTCGGCGTCGAGGACCCCGAGGATGATCCGCTCCGGGTCGGCGTCCGGCGGCAGGTGCCGTTCGATCGTCTGCCAGGCGGCGTTCAGTGCGGCTCCCTTGCCCTGGACGGCGTCGGGCAGCCGGCGGGAGACGACCCGGATCCGGGGATCGGCGGCGAAGGTGTGCAGGACCGCGTCGGTGCCGTCGTCGGACGCGTCGTCGACGCACCAGACGGTGACGTCCGGCAGGTCACGCAGCAACCGGTGCAGCGTGTCGGCGATGACGCTGGCCTCGTTGCGGCACGGGATGACGATGTGCCAGTCGAAGCCGGTGTGGTCGCCGCCGTGCGAGCGCTGGGTCCGCAGGTGCAGCACCAGGATGCTCAGCACGTACGCGCAGAAGTAGACGCAGAGCAGGAACGCCGCCGTGTTCAGGACGGCCAGGGACTGGATCTCAACGGGCACCTGCGGACCTCCGTACCCGGCCGCCGCGCCCCACCAGGAAGAGGAAGACGATGGCGACGGCGATCAGCCCGACGGTGCTGATCGCCGAGCCGATCAGGACGTGGCTGCGCTGGTAGCCGACCTCGAATCCCCACAGCCGCATCGACGCGACGACGGCGGCGAGGCGCATCTGGTTGACCACCACGAGCAGCCCGACGGCCAGCGCCACCGCGACCAGACCCCGGACCAGGGTCACCCGCCGGAAGCCGACCAGCAACGCGGCCAGCACGAACGGCGGGATCAACAACAGCGCCACCGAGCACCCGGTGGAGACCAGGAAGCCGACCCAGCGCTGGTCCAGCGGGAAGATGACGGCCGCGCCGATGGAGTCGGTGTCGGCCAGCCCGATCGCGGCGACGAGCCGCGCGTTCAGCCACGCCTCGACCACCGCCACGTCGTGCCACCGCTTCAGCAGCAGGGCGCCCAGGGCCACGCCGCAGACCGCGCCGAGCGATGCCTGCAACCAACTCGCCACGGTGGACCGGGTGGTCGGCTTCTCGCTCATCTGGGCCGGCTCACGAAGGTGGCGAGCCACAGGGCGGCACCGAGAAGGATCAGTCCGATCCCCACGAGCAGCCAGGACTGAATCGCCACTCCGGTCGTCGCGAGCCCTCCGCCGATCGCCGGACCTTTCGTCGGGTACATCCGCCCTCACCTCTCCGTTGGAAAGCTGCCCCTAAGCGGGCCAAAGCGAACATATCGGACACAGGCCCACGGAGCGGATTTTCCTCCAACGTGACGGAAGTTCGCGACAGGGCCGGGCCGGCGGGGTGCGCGAAGCGGCCCGTCGCGCGGTGTGGGGCGGCTGCGTCGAGGCAGCGCGAAGCGCCCGGCCACCGGCCTGCCGGTCGGGCTGCGCGAACGCGAGCCGACCGGCCCGGCCGGGTGCCGGGCGCTACGAGGTGACGGAGATCGGTGGGGTGGTGCGGTGGGTCAGTGGCCGACGCCCACCGGCTGGCCCTGACGCGGCTGGTAGGTGCGCTGGGCGCCGCCGGTGCGCCGCCGTCGGGCCTCCCGCACGGTCAACTGCACCCCCTCGGTCAGCCCGATGGTCGGACGCCAGCCCAGTTGGGCGAGGGCCTTGCTGCTGTCCAGCGCCATCCGGCGTACCTCCTGGGGGTGCGGGTGCGGCGCGTAGTGCGGGTCGCAATCCACCCCGACCACCGAACACACCAGCTCGAAGAGGTCATTGACGCTGGTCTCCCGGCCGGTGGCGATGTTCAGCAACCCGGCGCCCGGATAGTGGCAGGCGCGGGCCACCGCGTCGGCCACGTCCGCGATGTGCACGTAGTCGCGGGTCTGCTCGCCGTCGCCGTAGATGGTGGGCGGATGGCCGTCCAGCAGCGCTTCGGTCATCAGGGCCACCACGCTGGTGCCGCCACCGGACGGGCGTGGGCCGTAGACGTTGCCGAAGGCCAGCGCGGTGTACGCCATCCCGTGCTCGCGCCGGTACCAGTCCAGGTAGCAGACCCCGACCGCCTTGCTGATGCCGTACGGGCTGGTGGCCGCCAGCGGACGGTCCTCCCGGATCGGCAGCGCGTCCGAGGAGACGGTGCCGTAGATCGCGCTGCTCGCCGCGTGCACGAACAGCCGGACTCCGCTCTGGGCGCAGGCGTCCAGCACGTTGATCGTGCCGAAGGTGTTCACGTCGGCGTCGAACAGTGGCGACTCCCGGGCGGCCTGGAGGCTGCCCTGGCCGGCGAGGTGCACCACCACCTCGGGCTTCCATTCGTGGATCACGTCGACTGCCTCGGCGGTGCGGATGTCACCCCGCAGGACATCCGACTGCGACAGCCCGCCGTATGCGGCGTCGGCGAGGTTCTCGACCCGACCGGTCGAGAAGTCGTCGAGCACTTTGACGTGGATGCCCATCAGCATCAGGCGTGCGACGACGTGACTTCCGATGAATCCGGCTCCACCGGTCACCAGTACGCGATTGGGAACCGAGCTGCCTTGCGCGGATGGCTCGGCTCCGTTCGGCGGAACTTCCATCGTGAACTCCTTGGCGGCGGGGTGGTCAGTTCTGCGGGCATCGGCGGTGTGACCAGCCAATTCCCTGCGGCGAGTAGGAACATTCTGGCATATCAGCCTCAAAGGGATGCTGAATACCATAAACGAAAAAGCTTTGTTTTGCGGCAAATGAACTGTTTATGCCGCTGAATCGTTCATAGTGCTGTCGAGGGCATTCAGGGGAGCGCTCTGCCGCGTGGCGAGGAGGCAAGCCACATGGAGAAACCGTCGGTCGCCGTACCGTTCGACGAGAATCTGCGAACGGTGGCCCCGGAGCCGGTACGCCGACACGGCCGTGAGTTCCTGCTCAACGGTCACCGGCGCGGCTCGGGACAGCAGACGGCGGTACCGGCACGCGGTCGCGTCCGTGCGTTGGTGATCGAACCGGTGGAGACCCCCGCGCGACCGGACCGACTCAACGACGAGTTCGACATCGTCCTCCGGCTACCCGTACCCGCCGACGTCGATCAGCTCACCGCGGTGCTCCGACGCCTGCGGCCCAAGCTGTTGCTGCTCAAGAACTCGCTGGACAGCATCGACGAGCCGATCGTGGCCGCCTGCCAGCAACTGGACGTGGAGATCCTGGTGCTGGCGCGGCCGGTCTACGGACTGCTGCCCACGCCCAGCCTCCGGCGTTTCGGCGGGCTGCCCTGGATCCGACTCCGGTCGAGACCGCACCGCCGCACCGGTGAACGGGTCAAGCGCTACCTCGACCTCGGCGTCATCGCGCTCAGCGCGATCCTGGTGCTCCCGCTGATCCTCGCCATCACCGTCGTCGTCTCGTTCACCGGGCCACCGTTCTATCGCCAGCAACGCGTCGGTGCGGGCGGGCGACTCTTCTCCATGGTCAAGTTCCGCACCATGCGACCCGGGGCGGAACGCGAGACCGGGCCGGTGCTCGCCCAGCCGGACGACCCCCGGATCACCCGCGTCGGCCGCCTGCTGCGGCGTACCCGCCTGGACGAACTGCCGCAACTGTGGAACGTCGTACGCGGGGACATGAGCCTGGTCGGTCCCCGTCCGGAGCGGCCCGAGTTCATCGCCGAGTTCCGGCAGTTGCCGCACTACGACCTGCGCCACCTGGTCCGGCCCGGACTCACCGGGCTCGCCCAGCTCACCGGTGGCTACGCCGCCACGGTCGAGGAGAAGCTGCGCTGCGACCTGCTCTATCTCAACTGTCGATCGCTGCGGGTGGACCTGACCCTGCTGGCGCTGACCGCCCTGGAGTTGGTCCGGGGATTCCCTCGTGGCTAGCGCGGCCGGCACGGTCGGCGCACGCCTGACCCGCAACACGCTGAGCATGCTGGGCGCCCGGATCGTCATGGCGCTGGCCGGCCTGGTCTCGTTGCCCGTCGTCTATCAGCACCTCGGGCCGGAGGCGTTCGGCGTCTGGGTGCTGCTGACCGGGCTGCTCGCCATCGCCGCCCTGTTCGACCTCGGGCTCGGCTCCGCGCTGGTACGGGAGGTGGCGGCGGCGGAGACCGAGGCCGGTGGCGCCGATGTCCTGCGTCGACTGCTCGGTCTCGGTCTGACCTGGGGGCTCGTCCTGGGCGGGCTCACCTTCGCCGCCCTCGCCGCCGGCTGGCCCTGGATAGCCCACCTGCTGCGACTCGGCGAGCTGACCCGCGACGCGTGGCACGCCACCGGGTGGCTGCTGCTCGGCGTGGTGGCCGGCGGGGTGGAACTGCCCTGGCGGGCGGTCCTCGAAGGAGTCCAGCGGTACGGCGCACTCGCCCTGGTGAACGCGGTGACAGCGGTCCTCGGCGCGGTGCTCACGATCGCGGTGGTCCGGCTCGGCGGCGGACTGGTCGCGCTCGCCGCAGCCGCCGCCTCCACCGGCGCGATCCGCACGATCCTGCTCGCCGCCGCGGCGTACCACCGGCACCGCGACCTGACGCCCCGCTGGGGCCGCCTGCCCGGACCCGACCTGCGCCGGGTCGGCGGGTACGGCCTGCGGGTCCAGGTCTCCAGCGGTGCCGCTGCGGTCAACGTGGAACTCGACCGGCTGGTGCTCGGCGGGTTCTTCGGCCCGGCGGTCGCCGGTGACGCCGACCTCGGCACCCGCCTGCTCAACCTGCTGCGCCTGCCGCCCGGCTTCGCGTTGCTGGTGCTCTTCCCCGCCGCGGTGCGGCGTTCGGTCACCGGCGGGCGGGCCTGGCTCGACGCCTTCTACCTGACCACCGTGCGGCACCTGGCCGTGTTCCTCGCCCCGGCGGCGGCGGCGCTGATGGTCAGCGCCGAGCCGCTGGTGCGGCTCTGGCTGGGACACCCGGTCTCCTGGGCCGGGGCGACCATCGCCATCCTGGCTCCGGCGTACGCCCTCAACCTGATCATGGGTGCGGCCACCATCGTCGCCCGGGTCGAGGGTCGGCCCGGTCTCGAGACCCGCTACGTGCTGCTGTCGGTCGCCCTCAACGTGGCGCTGACCGTACCGCTGCTGATGCTCGCCGGCCCGCTCGGCGTGCCGACCGCGACGGCGCTCGCGGTGGTGCTCGCCACCGGGTACTTCCTGGCGCACTTCCACCGGGCCACGGGGCGTCCGATCCGGCCGGTGCTGCGCACGCTCTGGCCGCCGATCGCCGCCGCCGTCGTGGCGGGCCTCGTCACGGCCGCCCTGGTCGGACCCCTGCCGGACGGCCCGGGACGGCTCGGGGCGGCGCTCGCCGTGAGCACCCGCGCGGGGCTGACGCTGACGCTCGCCGCCACGCTGCTCGTCGGCTGCGGATACCTCAGCGCCGACGAGCGGGCCCGGCTGCGGTCGCTGGCCCGGCGGGCCCGCACGCTGACCCCGGGAGTACGCCGATGAGCCTCGACGTCCGCCCCACCACCTGCCTCAACTGCGGCGACGGCCAACCGCACCGGGACCACCTCGGCGGCATCCTGCGCCGCTGCACCGGCTGCGGGCTCGGCTGGACCGTGCCCGACCCGCACGCCGCCCCGGCCCGCTACGACCTGGACTACTTCACCGGCGGTGGTTACGAGGACTACTTCCTGGCCACGCCCCGCCGGTTCGAGGCGGGGCGGCGGTTGCGGTGGTTGTCGTCGGTGGTGCGGCCGTCGGTGTTGGTGGAGGCGGGGTGTGCGGGGGGTTATTTCCTGGAGGCGGCGCGGGGTGCCGGTTTCACGGTGACCGGGGTGGAGGTGTCGCGGGTGGCGGCGGCGTTTGCCGTGGATCACCTGGGTGTGCCGGTGCGGCAGGGGTATTTCGAGCAGGTCGCGCCGTCGTTGCGGGCGGATGTGGTGTGTGCGTGGCATGTGTTGGAGCACGTGGACGATCCGCGTCGGTTCCTGCGGGCGGCGCGGGACGTGTTGACGCCGGGTGGGTGGCTGGCGCTGGAGGTGCCGAACATCGCCTCACCCGCCGCGACCCGTCTCGGCCACCGCTGGCCCGGCCTGCAACCGGAGTACCACCCCTGGCACTTCACCCCGACCTCGTTGACCCGACTGCTGACCGCCACCGGCTTCGAGGTGGTCCGGCAGGACACCACGGTCTTCCGGTTCTACATGCCCGTCGCATACCGGATGCGACACGCGCGGCGGCTGCTGCCGCCGGACCTGATCACCCTGCGCTCGCCCCGCCTGACCCATCGGTGGCGGGGAGACCTCCTGCGGGTGATCGCCCGCAGACCGCGAGACGGACGGAACGGCTGATGAAGCTCAGAGACGACGAACTGACCACCTGCGCGCTGTGCGGCCGGGACGGCCGGGCCGCCCCGGCGCTGGACGGCGTCCTGCGCCGCTGCACCGACTGCGGCTTCCTGTGGACCGCCGGCCCCGCCGTGCCCCCCGACGAGCTGTACGACGAGGCGTACTACCTGACCGACGGCTACCAGGACTACTTCGCATCCAGCCGGCAGCGCCGGTTCGAGGCGGGGCGGCGGTTGCGGTGGTTGTCGTCGGTGGTGCGGCCGTCGGTGTTGGTGGAGGCGGGGTGTGCGGGGGGTTATTTCCTGGAGGCGGCGCGGGGTGCCGGTTTCACGGTGACCGGGGTGGAGGTGTCGCGGGTGGCGGCGGCGTTTGCCGTGGATCACCTGGGTGTGCCGGTGCGGCAGGGGTATTTCGAGCAGGTCGCGCCGTCGTTGCGGGCGGATGTGGTGTGTGCGTGGCATGTGTTGGAGCACGTGGACGATCCGCGTCGGTTCCTGCGGGCGGCGCGGGACGTGTTGACGCCGGGTGGGTGGCTGGCGCTGGAGGTGCCGAACATCGCCTCGGCGGCCGCCAACCGCCTCGGTCACCAGTGGCCGGCGGTGGCGCCCGAGTACCACCGTTGGCACTTCACCCCGGCCACGCTGACCCGGATGCTCCGCCAGACCGGCTTCGAGGTCGTCTCGTACGACACCATCTTCTCCCGGTTCTACTGGCGACCGATGGCGCGCCTGCGGCAGGCCCGGGACCTGCTCGTCGCCGACGTCGCCGCCAGCCGCTCACCCCGGATGCGCCACCCGCTCCTCGGTGACCTGCTGCGCGTCTTCGCCCGCCGCGACGCCACGGGGGTGACCCGATGAGCCCCGAGCACCAGGATGCGCCGCCGTCGCTGTCCATTCTGTTGATCAGTTGGAACACCCGGGAGCAGACCCGGCAGTGTCTGGAGTCGCTGGCCGCGACCGTGCCACCCGACCTCGACTACGAGGTGGTGGCGGTGGACAACGCCTCCCGTGACGGTTCGGCCGACCTGCTCGCCCGCTCGCCTCGCGTACGCCTGATCCGCAACGCCCGCAACGTCGGCTTCGCCGCCGCCGTCAACCAGGCGTACCGGGAGGCGCGCGGTGAGCTGATCCTGCTGCTCAACAGCGACGTCGCCTTCCACCCCGGCGCACTGTCGACAATGGTGACGTTCCTGCGGGACCGGCCCGAGGCGGCCGGCGTCAGCCCGCTCTATCTCAACCCCGACGGCACCTTCCAGCAGCACTACGTGCAGCAGCCCAGCTTCGCCGCGGCACTGGCCCTGGTCACCGCGCTGCGTCGGGTCCCCGGGTTCCGGCAGGCGCTGCACACCTTCCAGATGCGCGGCCAGGACTTCAGCCTGCCCCGACGGCTGGCCTCGGGCAGTTGTATGCTGCTGCGCCGCGCGGCGCTGCCCGCGCACCACATCTTCGACGAACGGTTCCCGGTCTACTGGAACGACGCCATCCTCGCCCGGCAACTCGATCGGGCCGGTCAGCAGCTCTGGATGATCCCGGACGCCGTGGTGACCCACGTCCGCGGCGCCTCCTGCCGGCTGCTCGGCCCGGCCATCCGCTTCCGTCACCTGCTCGGCAGCATGGTCGGCTACCTGCGGCTGACCCAACCCGGCCACCGGATCGCGCTGTTCCGGCTGGTCGTCCTGATCGACCACGCGGTCAAGCGGATCTGCGGACGCCACGTCCAGCTCACCCTCGCCGACCTGCGGGCCGCCCTGCGGGGCGACGTCGGCCCGCTACCCGACGGCGACATCCGGGACTGGCTGATCGTGTTCACCCGGACCCCCTCCACGCCGGAGGCCGACCAGGCGGTGATCACCGAGTCGCTGCTCGACGACCCGGACCGGCGCCTGCTGCTGGTCGATCCGCCGGCACCCCGCCCACGCTGGCGCAGCCGGATCACCCCCATCGACGACACCGCCTGGCACCTCACCCCGCCCACCCCGCTGCCCTTCGGCGCGCGGCTGCGGACCGCCGACACGGTCAACCGGCGCTTCGCCGCCGCTGCCGTCCGGCGCTGGCTGGACCGCCAGGCCGGTGCCCGGCTGCTCCGGCTCGACGACGACACCGCCCGACCGGTGCTCGGCCGCGTCGGCGAGGACGAGGTGCTGCCGGCCGTCCGCCGGGTGCCGGTCAGACAGCGGGCCGGCCATGACTGACCTGGGCAGCCGGGAATCCCGGACCGCCCCGCCCGACGCGGCGGGGACCGCGGCGGACTGGGTGGTCTACTTCAGCGCCACCCCCTGGCACGGCGGCGCACACCGGCAACACGCCCTGGCCCGGCAGCTCGCCACCGGATACCGGGTGCTGTTCGTCGACCCGCCGGGACTCCGGGTCCGCACCGGCACCACCGTGCGCCGGGTCGAGCCCGCCGTCTGGCACGCCGTGGCGCCCACCCCGGCCCCGTTCGGCCGGCACCTGCCGGCGGCCAACGCGGTCAACCGGCGGGTGGCGGTGGCCGCGCTGCGGCGCTGGCTGCGCCACGACCCGGCGGGCGTACGGCTGGTCTGGCTGGACGAGGACCTGGCCGCGCCCTGCGCCGACCGGCTCGACGCCGACGCCGTGGTCTACGACGCGACCGACCTGGACTGGACCTTCACCCGCCGGTGGAACCGACGCCACCTGCGCCGCAGCCTCGACCGTGCGGTCGCCGCCGCCGACCTGGTGCTGGCCTCCTCGTCCGCGCTGCCGACCCGGATGCCGACCGGCCGGCACGCGCCGGTGGTGCTGCCCAACGCCTGCGACCCGGAGCACTTCGCCCCACAGGGACCGACCGTGCCCCGCCCGGTCGCGTCGTCCCGACCGTTGATCGGGTACTGCGGAGCCGTCGACACCCGGGCCTTCGACGCCGACCTGGTCGCCACCGTCGCCCGGGCCCACCCCGACTGGACGTTCCTGCTGATCGGCCCGAGCACCCCCGCTGGCAGGGCGCCCCTGGCCGAGCTGGCCAACGTGCTGCTCACCGGTCCCATCCCGTACGCCGACCTGCCGGCGACGCTGCGCACCTGCGACGTGACGGTGATCCCGTACCGGATCGGCGGCCTGGTGGACTACGTGCACCCGAAGAAGTGCTACGAGTACCTGGCGCTCGGCAAGCCGGTGGTCGCGACACCACTGCCGGCGCTGACCACGCTGACCGAGGTGGTCCGCCTCGCCGCCGGGCCCGACGCCTTCGCCGCCGCGATCGCCGCCGCGTTGACCGAGGCAACCGTCCCGGACCAGGTCGCCCGCCGCCGCGCGGCGGCCACCGCGAACAGCTGGACCGCCCGGGGAGAGCACCTGCACCGACTGCTCGCGGGGCTGGCCCGGTGAACCGGGTCGTGGTCGGGGCGGGCGTCGCCACCGCCGGTGCCGCGCTCGGCACCGCCGTCTCGATGGCCACCATGCTGCCCGGGATCATGGCGGTGGCCGCCACCGGCGCGCTGGTGTTCCTCGCCGTCTTCCTGCTCTGGCCGTGGACCGTGCTGCCGGTCGGGATCGTCGGCGGTGCGGTGGCTGGCGGACTGGTCGGCGGGGGAGACGTCCGCACGTACGTGGCCGCGCACCTGCTGCTGCTGGCCGTCGGCGCGACCGCCCTGCTGATCCGCTACGCCCTCGGCGTCGGCCGGGGCGGCCGACGGACCCCCGCCGACACCGGGATGCTGGTGGTGATCGGGCTGACCGTCGCCGCCGCCTGCTACGGCCTCGCCATCGGCAACCTGCCCACCGAGGTCGTCGTCGCCGGATACCAGATCGCCATCCTCCCGCTCTATTTCTTCCTGGCCACGCACACCCTCACCACGGATCGCCGGCTGATCGCCGCCGGGCTGCTCTACGTCGGCGTCGTGGCGGTCCTGGCCGCCATCTCGATGACCGTCCCCGGCCGGCACGGCGGGCTGCTCACCCTGCTCGCCGTCCCGCCCCTGATCTGGTACGCCGGACGGGCCCGGGGCTGGCGTCGGGTGGCCTCGGTGCTGCTCGCCGGCTTCTTCGCCATCGACGTGGTGCTCGCGTCGTACCGGGGGATCTGGCTCGCCGCCGCGGTGACCCTGCTGATCATGCTGGTCTTCGGCGGCCGGGCGGTTCGCACCGGACTGGCCGCGACCGCCGCCACCGGCTGCGTCGTCGCCACCCTGCTGGCCCTCGATCCCGGCGTACGCGAGCGCGCGCAGGAGATCGCCACGGGGCTCGAACAGTCCGCCGGCTACCGCGCCTCGGAGTCCGTCGTCGGGTTGGACGTCTTCGCCCAGCGGCCGGTCCTCGGCGCCGGCCTCGGGCAGTCCACCACCGACGTCTACCTGGCCGACTTCGCCCTCACCGACGTCGGCCCGGTCTACCACGCCTTCTATGTCACGTTGCTGGCCAACGTCGGCCTGCTCGGGCTGGCCCTGGTGCTGTGGCCGGTGCTGCGCGGCATCCGGGGCGGACTCGTCGAGCGGGACGGGGCGGCCCTGCCGTTCGCGGCCCTGTGCTGCGGCTTCCTCGGCGCGGCGGTGTTCGCCGCCCCCACCGACGGGCACTGGGAACTCGGGCTGCTGCCCGCGCTGGCGTTGCTGACCGTGCGCGAGCGCCGGAAACAAGATCCCGGACGGCTGCCGTCGCCCGCCCGGATCCCCCAGGCGGTGTCGTAATGGGCGAGGCGACGGCGATCGTGGTGACGTACAACTCGGCGGGGCAGATCGGTGCCGCGCTCACCGCGCTGCGGCAGGCCGGCCTGCCGGTCCGGCTGGTCGACAACGGCTCCACCGACCGCACCGTGGCGCTGGTCCGCGCGGACTTCCCCGAGGTCACGGTCGTGTCCGGCCAGGGCAACGTGGGCTTCGCCGCCGCCGTCAACCGGGCCGCCGCAGGTGTGCGCAGCGAGGTGCTGCTGCTGGTCAACCCGGACTGCGTGGTGCCGCCGGAGACCGCGCGGGCCCTGGTCGGTGCGGTGCTCAGCCGCTCGGACGTCGGCATCGCCGGGCCACGGCTGCGTGACGCCACCGGCCGGGTGGCGGTCAGCGCCCACCCGTTCGAGACGCTCGGCACGGTGGTGGCCAGCCGGTTCGGCGGGCCGCTGGTGCCGGCACCGGTACGCCGCCGGCTCGGCGGACGGCAGCGCCGGGCGGCGTACGAGGCGTGCCTGCGCGGCGCCGAACCCACCCCGGTCGACTGGGTCTCGGGCGCGTGCCTCGCCGTACGCACCAGCCTCTTCACCGCCGTCGGCGGGCTCGACGAGGCGTACTTCATGTACTACGAGGACGAGGAACTCTGCCTCCAGGCCCGCCGTCGGGGTGCCGAGGTGCTCTATCTGCCGTCGGTGGCCGCGACCCACAGCGGCGGGGCGAGCAGCAGCGACCCGGCCTGGATCTGGCCCCACCTCTACCGCAGCATGCTGGTGTTCTTCAGCCGTCACCGACCCCGGTCCCGACGGGCCGTGCGGGCCGTCGTCCTGCTCCGGGCGCTGCTGGGAGTGGCCCTGGCCACCGTACGGCTGTCCCTGCAACCACGGGCCGGTGTCGCGCGGATGCGCGCCTGGACCCGGGTGGGCCGGATCGCGGTCACCCGTCTCCACATCGGAGGAAACCACTGATGCACGTACTCATCACGATCGTCGGGGCGCGCACCGAGCACTGGATCGACCTGTTCGACTCGCTCTGCGAGCGCCCCGACCTGCGGCTCACCGTGCTGGCGGCCGATGTGTCGGCGACCACCCGCCGGGAGTTCGAGCGGCTGGGCCGGCGGCATCCCGGTTTCCGGGCGCACCTGCTGCCACATCGGCTCGGGGAGGGGCGGACCGGCCACATGGCGTCGGTCATGGTGCGCTTCGGGGGGCGGAGCGGACCGTCGGTGTCGCCGCCGCCGGACGTCGTGCACATCATCGGCGAGGCTGCGTACCTGTCGACCTGGCAGGTCCTGCGGATGTGCCGCCGGCACTGGCCGACGGCGCCGACCACCCTGTACGCCGCGCAGAACGTGGTGATCCGCTTCCCGATGCCGTTCCCGCTGCTGGAACGGTACGCGTACCGCCGGGTGGACACGATCCTGCCGATCACCCCGGCGGCCCGGCAGGTGCTGCGGGTCAAGGGTTACCGGGGCGCGACCACGACCGTTCCCCTGGGCGTGGACATCAGGATCTTCCGTCCCCGGCCCGAGCCGGACACCGGGCGGCCCTTCACGGTCGGGTTCGTGGGCCGGTTCGAGGCGCACAAGGGTGTGTTGGACCTGCTGCGCGCGGCCGAACTCGTCGACTGCGACGTGGTGCTGGTCGGCGGGGGCAGCCTGGACGACGACGTCGACCGGGCCGCGCGACGCCGCCCCGGACGGGTCCGCCGGTACGGCTGGACCGGCCACACGGAGCTGCCCGACCTGCTGGCGCAGATGAGCGTGCTGGTGCTGCCCGCGCTGGAGATCGTGCAGCGCAACGTGCTGCCGTGGGTCGGCATCCCGCTGCGCGAACAGTTCGGCCGGGTGCTGGTCGAGGCGATGGCCTGCGGCATCCCGGTGGTCGGCAGCGACGTCGGCGAGATCCCGTACGTCGTCGGCGACGCCGGGCTCATCTTCCCCGCCGGGGACGTCTCCGCGCTCGCCGACCGGCTCGGCCGGCTGCGCGACGACCCGGCGACCGCCCGCGAGCTGTCCGAGGCCGGTCTGCGCCGAGCGACCGGGGAGTTCGCCTGGGACCGGATCGCCGACCGGCTGGACCGGGTCTGGCGACAACTGCACGAGGAACGAATGTCCGTACCCGTCCCGGCGCGAGCCGGTCAGAAGGCCCGCGACGACGCGGACCGAGAGGTGGCCGCGTGATGCGTACCGTCGACTTGAACGACCTGCTGGACACCACCCGGCGGCGGATCGCCCTGCCGCTGCTCGGTCTGCTCGCCGGGCTGGCGGCGGCCCAGGCGGTGACGCCGCTGCTGCCGGCCCGCTACGAGGCGCACGCCTCCGTCCTGGTGGTGGCCGACACGCCCGAGGGCGACCGCCCGGCGGAGATGAGCCTCGCGCTCGCCCAGAACCTGGCACCCACCGTCGCCAAGCTGATCGGCTCGCGGGAGGTGGCCGTCGCCGCCGCCGGCCGCCTGGGTCTGCCCGAGGAGGCGGTCGCCGGCAACGTGCACGGCACGTTCGAACCCGGCCTCCAGATCGTCACGGTACGGGCCGACGCGGCCTCCGCCGGCCGGGCCGCCGCCATCGCGAACGCCGTCAGTCAGGCCATGGGCGAGCAGTTGGAACGCCTCAAGTTGGGCGGTGACACGGTGGTCACCACACGGGTGGTGGACACCGCGAGCGTGCCGACCGGACCCGCGTTCCCCAAGCCGCTGCTGAACAGCGCCCTGGGCGCGCTCGTCGGCCTGCTCGCCGGCTGGGGCGCGACGGTGCTGCGCGACCGCTTCGACCGCCGACTGCGCGACATCGCGCAGATGGAGTCGCGCCTCGGCCTGCCGGTCGTCGGCGCTCTTCCACACCTGCCGAAGCGGTTCGCCCGGCACCACGCCGCCGCGCTGTTCGCCCGCCGGGACATCGCGAGCGCCACCCGGTCCACCGTCTCGGCGCTCACCGTGCTCACCACCTCGTCCCGACGCCGCCTGCTGGTCACCAGCGTGCACGGCGACGACGGTGCCACGCTGGTCAGCGCCCTGCTCGGGCTGGCCATGGCGGCCGAGCGGCGCAAGGTGACCGTCATCGACGCGGCGGTCCGGGACCCGGCCCTGGCCGGGCACTTCCCGGACGCCTCGTTCACCTGGCAGCAGGTACGGACCGGGCAGCATACACCGACGCCGATGCCCGACCTGCCGACGCTGACCGTGCTGCCGACCGAGCCACGGGAGAGCCTGACCACCGTGCACGCGCGGGAACTCGGTCAGCTACTCGACGTGCTGGCCGACACCGAGGACTGCGTGATCGTGCACGCCCCGCCGGTGCTGGCCGGGTGCGACACCGCGTCCCTGGCCGACCACGTCGACGGGGTGCTGCTCGTGGTGGCGGCCGGCCTCACGAACCTGACCGAGGCGACCCGGGCGGCACGGCTGGTGCGGCGCCTGAACCTGCCGCTGGCCGGCATCGTCGCCGTCGGGGCGATCGACCGGGTCGGCCAGCCCGGCGCCGACGAGGTGACGCCGGCACTGCCGGGCAGCACGAGCCTGCGACCTGTGCGGCGGATGCCGTCGGGCGCGCACCGGGTCCGCGAGGTGGGCGGGCTGCACCGGGCCCGGGAACTGCCGCCGGTGGCGCCCGCCGGTCCGTCGACGCCGCCCGAGCCGGCCCGGCCCGGCGCGTCGCCCACCGGCGACCAGACCGTACCGGTCGAGGTGGTCACCGACGTGCGGCCGACGCCCGCCCGCGTCGACCACCTGACCCCGGCACCGCCGCGCGTCGACCACCTCACCCCCGCGCCGCCCCGGCAGTCCCACCAGGACGTCAAGGTCACGGCCCGCTGGCGCTCGGGGCCGCCCTCGCCGATCGACGACGTGGTGCCCTGGTCCACCCCGCTGGTCGCGGGCGGACGCGAGGCGGTGGGGTCGGCCCTGGGCCGTCCGTTGGCGCCGCGCGCGGAGACGTCCGGACGGGTCCACCGGTCCGCCGCGGCCCCGATCGAGCCGGCACCGTTGCGCCGCCCGGCGGACGCACCGGTCGCCCCGCAGTACGTCCGTGGCGAGCCGGTCCCCGACCTCGACCACCACCGACAGGCCACACCCGACGGTCCCCGTTGGCCGTCCAACTGAACCGCACCGAGTACCGATCAAGGAGTAACCGATGAGCGAGACGCTCACCCACCTGCCGTCCACTCTCAGCGACCCGCGGGCGATGTACTGCGACCTGCTGAAGAAGGCGCTGACCCGATACGTCTTCCAGGAGACGTGGATGCCGTACCAGCCCCGGGCGAGGTCGTTGCACGGCCGGGTGTACGCCCGGTACAAGCACCTGCTGCAACGGCGCGGCCTGGAACTGGTGCTGAAGTTCCCGTTCGACGCCGACGCGCGGGCCAACGGTCGGGACTGGCCGCCGGAGGCGGACACGATGATCGGCCTGCGTCGGCTCGACAACCTGGAGCGGTGCCTGCGCGACGTGCTGGCACAGGACGTACCGGGTGACCTGATCGAGACCGGCGTGTGGCGCGGCGGCGCGGTCATCTTCATGCGCGGCATGTTGCAGGCGTACGGCGACCAGAGCCGCTCGGTCTGGGTGGCGGACTCGTTCCGTGGCCTGCCCAAGCCGGAGGCGCACCGCACCGAGGACGTCGAGGACGCGCTCTGGACGCAGCCGTTCCTCGCCGTCTCACTCGACCAGGTCAAGAACAACTTCCGCCGGTACGGGCTCCTCGACGACCGGGTGCACTTCCTGCCCGGATGGTTCAAGGACACGCTGCCCACCGCGCCGGTCGATCGACTTTCGCTCATCCGGCTCGACGGCGACCTGTACGACTCGACCATGGTCGCGCTGCGCAGCCTCTATCCGAAGCTTTCCGTCGGCGGATACGTCATCGTGGACGACTACCACGCGGTACGCGGCTGCAAGCAGGCCGTCGACGACTTCCGGGCCGAGCACGGCATCACCGACGAACTGCACCAGGTCGACTGGACCTGCCGGTACTGGCAGCGGACGAGGTGAACCGCTCAGTTCGGCACTGACGTGGCGGACCGGCTCGCGAACCACTCGTCGAGCCGGTCCTCGCGTACCGCCGCGAACAGGGCGGCGGACCGCTCCTCGTCCAGCAGCACCGACGAGCCGGCCGGTGTGGTCAGGTCGGTGTCGGCGGCGGGGACGGTGACGAACCGCAGGGACGACGCCGAGATCCGCCGGACCGCCAGCACCAGCTCGGTGAGGTCGAGGTCCTGGTCCACGGTCAACGACTCCGCCGTGGTGGTCAGCACCCGGTCCAGTCGGGCCGGATCGGTGAGCAGGTTCTCCGAGGTGACCTTCTCCACGATGGCCCGTACCACGAACTGCTGGTTCTGGATCCGGCCGAAGTCGCCGCCGGGCACGTGGTGCCGTTGCCGCATCAGGTCGTCGGTGTTGCGCCCGTCGAGCTGGTGGCAGCCGATCGACCACCGGGTCCCGGTGTCGGTGGAGAGCACCTCGTACGGCAGACACACCGTGATGCCGCCGATCGCGTCGACGATCTGCCGGACGGCGGCGAAGTTGGCCACCAGGACGCCGTCGATGGTCACGCCGGTGAGCCGGTGCACGGTCTCGGCCGCCAGGGAGGCCCCGCCGAAAGCCAGCGCCGCGTTTATCTTGTTCTTGCCCCCGGCCCAGCTTCCCTCCCGCGCCGGCACGTCGACGTAGCTGTCCCGGGGGATCGACACCACCGTGGCACCGTCCCGCGCGGCGTTCAGGTGCACCAGCATGATGGTGTCCGACCGCTGGCCCGGGTAGAGGCCCTGGTCCGGCTCTCCCTCCCGGGAGTCCGAGCCGAGCAGCAGGAGGTTCAACGGTCCCTCGGCCCACCGCTCGTCGTCGCGGGGAGCAGTGCCCCGGCCGAGGATGTCCTCCCGCTGCACCCGGCTCTCGTACCGGTGCTTGAGGCCGACGCCGAGCGTGACCAGCCCGGCGCAGGCGACGCCGAGCAGCGCGACCAGGGCGATCGTGGCCTTCTGCCACGTCGCGAGCCGTCGCCGGATGCTCGCCGGTGCGATGTCGTTCGTCATGTCGATCAGCGCTTTCTCGTCTCTGGTCCGCAGCTCGCGCCAGCGCGGCGACCGTTCGTCGGCCGCCCCGCGACAGACCGCGTGATCTATCAATTATCTCTTAAATGGTGCAAACCGGTGCAAAAGTTCCGATGCTGCGGTCACGGTGGGCTGCCGGGAGTCGACCTGGCCTACCTCGGCCCCTTTGCTCTGCTTACGCGGACGCCACGGCCGGGATGCCGCAAGGGGGCCGTTGCGTGGGTTGAAGCAGAGCAAAGGGGTCGAGGGGGACCGGGGCCGGCGGCGGGACCAGCGGGCGGCCGGTGACGGTGGGGCGATGCGTCGGGCGCTCCCGGACTCGCTGTGCTAATTCGTATTAGCGTCTTGACCGCCGGGTAACCACACGCGCAGACTCATCGATCAAATGAACCGGTTCGGGGCGAGTAATCGCAGCGTATCGGCCGCTCGCCGTGGGTGACCGGCGTCCGCTGGCCCGTCCCGCCCGGTCCCGTCCCCTGCCCCCGTCGTCCATCCTGAACGGAGGGAACGATGACCCGTACCCCCGAGAGCCCCTTCACCCGCCGCACGCTGCTGCGCGGTGTGGCGGCGGCCGGAGTCGCGAGCGCGACCACCGGCGTCGGCCTCGCCGTCACGTCCGCACCGGCCGCCGCCGCCCCCGCCGGCTTCCCCAACTACCGGTACGTCCGGGACGCGCTGCCGGCGTCGTTGCGCTACAACCCGACCCGCGAGTTCATCTTCCCGTGCGTCCGTGGCGTCTACGACAAGGTCAGCAACTACCTCGGCCGCTACTACCTCTACTACGCGCCGCACGACGCGCCGGGCGGCATCTGCCTCGCCTACGCCAACCGTCTCGAAGGTCCCTACACCGAGTACTCCGGCAACCCGGTCATCGACCGGGTGCTGCCGACCACGACGGTGAGCCACGTGTCGTCGCCGCACGTCGTCTGGGACGCCCCGACGCGGCAGTTCTATCTGTACTTCCACGGCGAGAACTTCACCACCCGGGTGGCCCGCTCCACCGACGGCGTCCGGTTCACCGACGAGACCCCGATCCTGTCGACCCGGCTGGTGCCGAACACCACCGAGACCTCGTACGCGCGGGTCTTCGAGCACTCGGTTGCCGGCAAGGGCAACCGGTACGTGATGGTCTTCATGGGCGCCCACACGATCGGACCCGGCACCCGGAAGATCTTCTGGGGCTGGTCACCGAACGGTTGGAGCGGATGGCAGTTCGCGCCGAACCCGCTGGTGTCGCCCGCCGGTGACGGCCTCACCGACATCTCCGCGCCGCACCTGCTCAAGCGCAACGGCACGGCGTACCTGGCGTACCACGGCAACAACGGCAACATGTACCTCACCGAGGTCGGCAACAACTTCGACCGCGAGGTGCACCTGGGTGTCTTCCACCGGCCGATCGCCTCGGACAACGGCCGGGTGGCGTCACCGGCGTTCGGCACCGACGGCGGTGTGTCGTACATGCTCTACGAGGCCGGACCTCGGCTGAACGCCCGCATCTGCGTGGCCCGCGAGGTCTAGGGACCGCGTCGCCCGGTCCGGTGCGAGGACCGGACCGGGCGACGCTCTCTGTCAGCCCTTGAGGCCGGTGTGCGCCAGGCCCTCGACGAACTGCTTCTGCGCGATCACGAAGACCACCAGCACCGGCAGCGCCGTCATCGACGCCGCGGCGAGCTGCACGTCCCACATCGGACCGCCGTACACGTCGACGAACTGGGTCAGTGCCTGGGGCAGGGTGAACTTCTCCGGCGTGGAGAGGAACACGATCGGCTCCAGATAGAGGTTCCAGCTGTGCAGGAAGGTGAAGATGGCGACCGCGCCCAGCGCGGGCCGGGACAGCGGTAGCGCGATCCGCCAGAAGGTGGCGAACCGGCCCAACCCGTCGACCCGAGCCGCCTCCTCCAACTCCCCGGGCAGGGCGAGGAAGAACTGCCGCATGATGAACGTCGCCAGCACGCTCGGCGCGCCGAGGATCGGTACCAGGATCAGTGGCCAGTGTGTGTCGATCAGCCCGAGCCGGAAGAACATCTGGAACAACGGCACGATCGTCACCTCGCTCGGGATGAGCAACCCGGCGAGGACGACCAGGAACAGCACGTTCTGGCCACGGAACCGGATCCGCGCGAAGGCGTACCCGGCCAGGGCCGCCACCGCCAGCGTGCCGACGGTGACCACCAGCGCGATGTAGAGGCTGTTGAGGTACTGCTGCCCGAACGGTTGCAGGTCGAACACCCGCTGGTAGGCGTCCAGTCGGGGATCGACCGGCAACAGTTGCGGCGGGAAGGCGAAGATGTCCGCCACCGGCTTCAGCGACGAGGTGACCATCCACCAGGTCGGGAAGACGAACGGTACGGCCAGCACCAGCAGCGCCCCGTAGAGCACGAGCTTGGTCCGGGGCGACAGGTCACGACTCATGGAAGACCCACCTCTTGCGCATCTGCCACTGCGCCACGGTCAGCGCGAGGACGATGCCGAACAGCACGATCGACAGGGTGGCGCCGTAGCCGAAGTGGTGGAACTGGAACGCCTGCTGGTACAGGTAGTAGACGAGCACCGTGGTCGAGGTGCCCGGACCACCCTGGGTGAGCACCGCGATCTGGGCGAAGACCTGGAGCGAGCCGACCACCGTGATGATCGAGGTGAGCAGGATCGTCGGGCTGATCAACGGCACGGTGATCCGCCAGAACTGACGCAGCCGGCTGGCCCCGTCCACCTCGGCCGCCTCGTACAGCTCGGCGGGTACTCCCTGGAGGGCGGCCAGGAACAGCACCATGTTCAGGCCGACGTTCTTGAACACCTGCACGACGACGACCGAGAACATGGCGGTGGCCTCGCCGCGCAGCCAGTTCGGTCCGTCCACGCCGATCGTGTCGAGCAGACCGTTGACGCCGCCGTTGTCCTGCAACAGGAAGCCCCAGACGATCGTCCAGGCGACCAGCGACACCACGACGGGGGAGAAGAACAGCGTGCGGAACACGATCGTGCCGCGCAGCTTCTGGTTGAGCAGGACGGCCAGCAGCAGGGCCAGGGCCAGGTTGAACACCACCAGGCCGACGGAGAAGAGCCCGGTGGCCCGCAGCACCGAGCCCAGGTTCGGGTCGTCGGCGAGTGCCGCGTAGTTGTCGGTGCCGACGAAGTCGAACGTGCCGGCGAGCACGTTCCACTCGTGCAGGCTGTACCAGACGACGAGGACCAGCGGCAGGATCACGAAGACGGCGCTGCCGAGCAACTGCGGGGCGATGAACAGGTAGCCGGTGAGGTGGTCGCGGCGGCGGCCGGTCCAGAACGGACGGGCCCGGCCTGGGGCGGACCCGGCTGTGGCCGGGTCCACCCTGGTGTCCGTACGGGTCATCGGTCGCCTTACTTCGCCAGCAACGGCTGGATCTTGCCGCAGACCCCGTCCAGGACGGCCTTGACGTCCGCGTCGGCCTTCCACAGCGGGTCCAGACCGGCGCGGACCTGCTGGCTGATCTCGGCCTGCCCGGCGTGACTGGGCTTGACCACGCCGGTGGTGATCCCGTCGATGACGACCTTCTGCAACTGCTCGGGCTTGAGCTTCGGGTTCGTCTTGGCCAGCGTGTCGGCGGTCAACTGGGACTGGCGCGGCGGCGGGAAGAACTGGGCCAGCTTGGCGGAGTTGGTGGGGTTGGTGAGGAAGGCGAGGAAGTCGGCGGCGGCCTCGGCGTTCGGGCTGCGCTTGAGCACCCCGATGCCGGCCTGTCCGACGACCGCGTACGGCCCCTTCGGCCCGGCGGGCAGCGGGACCAGGTCCCAGGCGAACCCGTCGTCCTCAAGTAGCGAGGCGCGTGAGATCTGGGTGATGGTCATGGCGGCGTCACCGGCGAAGAAGTCCGCGGTGGTGCCCGGGCCGGGCAACGCCTTGTCGATGAAGACGGCACGGTGCAGCCGCGTCATCGCCTCGACCATCTCGGGTTCGGCGAAGCCGCAGGTCCTGCCGTCCTCGCTCCAGGCCCGAGCACCCCACCCGGTCCAGATGGTGGACAGGTTGCTCCAGTCCTTGTAGTCGAAGTCGCGGATCACCAGCCCGGCCTTGCCGGTCGCGGCCTGGGTGGCACCGGCCGCGCCGAAGGCGTTCTCCCAGGTCCACTGACCGGCCTCGATCAGCTCGGCCGGGGTCCGCTGGTCGGCCTGCTTGAGCAGGTCGGTGTTGACGAAGACACCGAACGGCGAGGTGGAGAAGGGGTACGCGTACAGCTTGCCGTCGTCCTGCCAGAGCTTGAGGGTGGCCGGCAGGATGTCGTCGTACTGGTAGCCGTCGGTCTTCTTGAGGGTCTCGTCGAGTGGCAGCAGCGCGCCGGAGGCGACGAAGTCGGGCGCCGAGTTCTCGAACACCCAGGCCAGGTCGGGAGCGTTGCCACCGGCGATCTGGGTGGTCAGCGCCGTGGTGTACGTGTCGAACGGCAGCGGATCGAAGGTGATCTGCGTGACGTCGGGATTGTTCTGGCGGTACTCGTCGGCGATCTCGTTGAACAGCGCCAGATGCGCCTCGTTGGCCGACCAGACGGTGACCCGCAGGGTGGCCGGGCCGCTGTCCTGCGTCTCACCGCCGCCGCAGGCGGACATGGCGAGAACGCCGGTCAGCGCCGTGGCGACAACGCGTATTCCCTTTCCTGATCTCATCGTCTCTCCTCACCGGGGGGTCAGTAGCCCGCGATCTCCGGCCACCGGCATTCGACGCCGGCGGCCGTGACGCGGTCGGTGAACTCGGCCAGCAGCCGGGGGGTGCCGCGGACCGCGCGCGGGGACTCGCCCCGCGCCAGACAGAAGTCGGCGAGCAGACCGGCGACCTCGCCGACGTTCCACTCGACCGGGTGCAGCCGGTAGCTGCCGTTGGTGACGTGCGTGGTGCCGATGTTCTTGCCGGCCGGCAGCAGGTTCTCCATCCGCTGCGGGATCAGCGCGCCGAGTGGGATCTCGAACGGGCAGGACCCGACGTCGATGTAGTTGTCGCCGCCGGTCGACGGGTGCAGGTCGATGCGGTACATCCCGACGCCGATCGAGTCGGGGTACCGCACTGCGCCGTGCGCGCCGCGTACCGCGAGGGAGAGGTCCTGCTCCACCACGGTGTACTCGGCCCGGATCCGGCGCGACTCCCGGATGTAGGGCGCCTGGGCCAGACCGGCCGGGTTGCCGGTCACGTCGCCGCGCAACCGCAGCCCGGGGAAGCCGGTACCGCCGTCGGGTCGCGGTGCCTCGGTCTGCAACCAGTAGAAGAGGGAGTACGACAGCTCGCGTGCCTTGGCCAGGTGCCACGACGCGTTGGGCACGTCGATGACCGGGCCCTCGAAGTAGTCGATCATCGGCCAGTTGACCAGGGTGATGTCGCTGGCGTACGCGCCGTCGACGAAGTTGCGCCGGGCGGCGATCCGACGGAACGTCCACAGGTTGCCGTCGCCGGGGTTGACGCGCTGGTCGGCGTTGACCAGCCACGGCTCGTCGTCCGGGTTCGGGGTGAAGCTGCGCTCCAGGATCTCCAGCGTGCGCGGGTTCGGCGAACGCCAGGACAGCAGCCGGTCACCCCAGAAGTCGGGCTTGTAGTCGCGCCAGAAGTCGTACCCGGCGGGCCGGTCGATGGTGTGATCCCCGTCGACGTGGTCGATGGCGAAGCAGACCGACACGGCCTGCATGTTCATCGGTTGTGCCTCGGCCGGGGCGCTCGGCTCGCCGGTCTGCTCCCGCGACTCGAAACCGGTGACGTACTCGGTGCCGGTCAGCGGCAGCAGCTCGCCGGTCTCGGTGGCGTCCAGCACGTACGGCGCGGTGACGTCGATCCGGTCCTCGCGGTCCCGGTGCGCCAGCGTGACGCCGGTGACCCGGTCCCCGTCGGTGGCCGCCGCCACCGGCCGGTACGGCTGGAGCACGGTCAACCGGCCCGAGCCCCGGTACGGCGCGAGCATCTGCTCCAGCACGGCGACCGCCACCCGGGGCTCGTGGCAGAGCCGGCTAACCCAGCCGGCGCCCGGGTTGAGGTCGGTCCAGGAGCGGGAGCGTTCGGTGAGCGGGTAGTGCCGTCGGTAGTAGTCGCGGATGCCGGTGCGCAGCGCCCGATAGCTGGCGGTGGCACCGAACTGCTCGATCCAGGAGTGCTCGTCGGGCGGGACGGCCTGGCTGGTGAGCTGCCCGCCGAGCCAGTCGAACTCCTCGGTCAGGATCACCGACCGGCCGGCCCGGGCCGCCGCGAGCGCGGCGGCGACCCCGCCCAGCCCGCCGCCGACGATGAGGACGTCCGCACGCATCTGTGCCACTTGCTTCCTTCCAGTCGCGCGGGCCGCCTATCGGCGGTCGACCGCCGGATCGGGGGCGCCGAGGGTGTCGCCCTCGACGAACTCGCAGGCCAGGAGTCGTTGCTGGACGCCGTCGGCGCTGCCGTCGATGACCGCGGTCAGCACCTCGACCGACTGCCGGCCCATCTCCTCGCGGGGGATGTGGAACCCGGTGAAGGCGGTGTCGGTGGGCACCGGCACCGTCGGGTCGCCGAGCGTCAGGATCGACAGGTCACCGGGTACGCGTAGCCCGCGTCGGCGGGCGGCCGACTCCAGCGCCACGGCGGTGGCGAAGTCCTCCACGAAGACGACGGTGCTGCCGTCGGCGACCAGGTCGTCCAGGACGGCCTCGGCGTCGTGCGTCGGGCCGGTCAGGCGGCGGGCCGACTCCGCGTCCGGTGCGGCGGCGTCGAACCCGCGCCGGCGGTCGGCCGAGGACTCGGCGGTGGCGTCCACGCCCAGGTAGGCCAGCCGCCGGTGGCCGTGTGTCAGGGCCAGCGCGACGAGTTGGCGTACCGCTGCGGCGTAGTCGGTGCCGACGTAGGGGACCGGTCCTCCGGCGTCGTCCCGGCGGCCCACCGCCACGTACGGGTACCCGTCGCGGTTGAGCCGGAGCAGCTCGGCGGCGTCGATCTCGCGTCCGAGCAGGATGCACCCGTCGGCCAGGCGCAGCCGGTTGTCCCGGTGGAAGATCCGTCGACGCCCGTCGACCACCGGTGCGCTGGTGAACAGCAGCAGGTCGCAGCCGACCCGTTCGGCGTACTCCTCGATGCCGAGCAGGAAGGGGTGGAAGAAGTCCCGGCTGCGGCTGGGGAACGCCGGCTCGTAGGTGAAGACGCCGATGATCCGGTTGAACCGGGAGGCGAGCCGACGGGCGACCGGGTCGGCGGCGTACCCGGTCTCGGCGATCACCCGCAGCACCCGGTCCCGGGTCTCGGGGGCGATGCGCACCTCCGCGTCGGCGCGGTTGTTGAGCACCAGCGACACGGTCGCCTGGCTGACGCCGGCCATCCGTGCGATGTCACGTTGTGTGACGCGTCGGGGTGCAGGGGGCACGGGAGAGTCCTTCCACTGCCGCTAATGCGTATTAGCGTGCGGGCTGGGAAGGAGCTTCGCGGCTGAACCCGATCGATGTCAAGAGGCTAATCCGTATTAGCAGAACGCCGAGATGCCCCGGTGCTCCCCGCTGTCCACGGAGAGCTACACGGAGCGTGACAGTCTGCTGCGTACGTGACGGAGGCGGTCCCGGCCGGTCTCAGGCCCGGCCGGTGACCAGGTACTGCATCTGGTGCTCGTGGTTCGGCGCCACGCCGTACCGGCGGTCCAGCTCGTAGATCGACGTCAGCGGAACGGCCGTGACGTCCGCGAGGCCCGCCTCCTCCAGCACCGCCACGGTCTTGTCGATGGAGGTCGCGGTGGCCAGCGGCAGTTCGGCCTGCACCTGGCTGTCGTAGTGGCCGGTGAAGTTCTCCGAGGCGTTGTCGAGGCCGTTCGGGAACCAGGTGCTGTCCACCACCGCGACGATGCCGCCGGGACGCAGCAGACGGATCCAGTTGGCCACTGCGGTCTGCGGCTCGCGCAGGGTCCACATCAGGTACCGGCTGGTGACGGCGTCGAAGCTGCCCGCCGGGAAGTCCGGCGCGACGGCGTCGCCGAGCTGGATGACCGGGCCGTCGGTGACGGCGGCGGCGTGCCGACGGGCCTCGGCGAGCATGCCCTCGGACAGGTCGGTGCCGGTGACGCGGTGCCCGAGGCCGGCCAGGACCATGGCCACCTGACCGGTGCCGGTGCCGACGTCGAGCACGTCCAGCGGCGCGGCCGGCAGGGCCTGCGACCAGATCTGCGACCAGGCCCGTTGGTCGTCGGCGAAGCGGTCGGGGCGCTGCTGGTACTCGTCGTAGGCGGGCGCGCGGCCGGTCCAGTAGGCGTTGATGCGTTCCTGCGTGGTCATGCCGCAGTCCTCTCGTCGATGCTCGGGTGGATCGGGTGGAACAGCAGATGGACGGCGCCGTCGAGGTCCAGGCGTCGGATGCCGATGCCGTAGACGGGTTCCAGGACGGCGGGGTCGAGGACCTCGTCGACGGTGCCGGTGGCGGCGACGCCGCCCGCGCCGAGCAGCACCAGGTCGTCGCAGTATCGGGCGGCCAGGTTGAGATCGTGCAGCACGACGACCGAGCAGGTGTCCAGCGTGCGGACCAGGTGCAGGATCTCGTGCTGGTAGCGGATGTCGAGATGGTTGGTGGGCTCGTCGAGCAGCAGGTGGGTGGCCTGCTGGGCGAGCGCGCGGGCGATCAGCACCCGCTGCCGCTCCCCGCCGGAGAGTTGGGCGAACGCCCGCCCGCTCAGGTGCGTGGCACCGACCCGGCTCAGGCAGCCGGCGGCGATCTCGTGGTCGGCCCGACCGGCCCGCTGGAACGTCGACAGGTGCGGTCCCCGGCCGAGCAGCACCAACTCCGCCACGGTCAGGGCGGTCTCCCCACCGGTCTCCTGCACGACCACGGCCAGCCGCCGCGCGGCCTCCCGGGCGGGCAGGGTGGACAGCGTGTCGCCGTCCACCGTGACCTGACCGGTCCGACTGCGCAGAGCACCATAGAGCAACCGCAGCAGCGTGGTCTTGCCGCTGCCGTTGGGCCCGATCAGACCGAGGACCCGACCCGGCCGGGCCGTCACGCTGACCCCGTCGATGACCGGGTTCGCGCCGTAGCGCCAGGTGACGCCGGTCGCCTCGATCACGGCTGCTCCCGGAACCGCTGCACGATCCGCTCCAGGCCGTCGATCGACAGCGGCGTCGGCGGCTCGGTGAAGTTGAACAGCTGCGTCATGACCTGGCCGTTGCGGACCGCGTTGAGCTGCTGCGCGCCCGGCAGTCCGGTGAGACCCTGCTCGACGGCCCGGGGGTCGCCGTCGCCGTAGAGCAGGATCAGCACGTCCGGGTTGCGGCCGAGCAGTTCCTCGACGGTGACCTCGAAGACCCGATCCTTGACGTCGCCGAAGACGTTGCGGAAGCCGGCGGCCTCCAACTGCGGGTGGGCCATGCTCCCGGTGCCGTACGCGTACGTGGTGCCGCCGCCGACGGTCGGGTAGAGCACCGCCGCGGTACGCCCGGACGAGGTGCCCGCCTCGGCCTGGACCTTCGTCATCCGGTCCTTGAGCGCGGTGACCGCGGTCGTCGCCTCGGCCTGGCGGCCGAACACCCGACCGTACGTCTCCATCTGCCGGTAGATGTCGTCGAAGCTCGGCACGGCGGTGCTGTCCGGGCACATCGCCGGCTCCTCCAGCAGCGGGATGTCCACCGCCTCCAGGGTGTCGCGGGAGAGGTTGTCGACCTCGCCGAGGACCAGGTCGGGCTCCTGGCTGATCACCACCTCCTTGGAGATCTGGAGGTGGCCGCTGGTGTCGGTCTTGTCGGTCAGCAGCGGGATCCGATCCAGCTCGGCCTGGGTGGCCGCGTCGTAGTACTCCTTCGGGTACTGCCCGGCGCGGGCGGTGGCCCGGTCCAGGACGCCGAGCGCGTGCAGGTAGGGCACGGCGGCGCTCTTGAGCAGCACGACCCGCTGCGGAGGGGCGTCGAAGGTGACGTCCACGCCGCAGTTGGTCACCGTCACCGGATAGCCGGGACCGGCCTCGGTCGGCCCGTCGGCGGTGCCGCCGCACCCGGCGACGAGCAGCACGCACGCGGAGGCGGCGGCGGTGGCGAGGCGGGTTGCCTTCAACATCGTTTCTCCTTGACGGGTGGGCTCTTCAGGCACCGGAGGCGTGCAGACGGCGGATCAGGACCAGCAGGAAGGGAGCGCCGAGCAGGGAGGTGATGATGCCGATCGGAATCTCCTGCGGCGCCAGCAGCACCCGGGCCAGCACGTCGGCCCAGACCAGCAGGATCGCCCCGAGCAGCGCGGCCACCGGCACCACGCGGACGTGCGGCGCGCCGACGATGCGTCGGGCCAGGTGTGGCACGACCAGGCCGACGAACCCGATGCTGCCGGCGGCGGAGACCAGGATGCCGACGCTGAGCGAGACCAGCACGAGCAGCCGGAGCCGGAACCGGTCCGGCGAGACGCCCAGGGTGTGCGCGGTCTCGTCGCCGATGGCCAGGACGTCGAGTCGCCGCCCGACGACGGTCAGGTAGCCGATGGTGCCGATCAGCACCACCGCGGCGATCAGCAGCAGAGCGTTCCAGCGGGCCAGGCCCAGCGACCCGAGGAGCCAGAACATCACCGACCGGGCGCCCTCGGCGGAACCGGAGGCGAAGATCAGGAAGCTGGTGGTGGCGTACAGCGCGTACCCGACGGCGACGCCGGCCAGCAGCAGCCGGATGGAGGTGACCCGGCCGCCGCTGCGCGCGATCAGGAAGACCAGCAGCGACGCGCCGAGCGCGCCGACGAACGCGCTGGTGGATAGCGCGTACTGGCCGAAGCCGGCGCCCGCGCCGAACAGGATCGCGGCGGCCGCGCCGCTGGAGGCGCCGGAGTTGATCCCGAGCAGGTACGGGTCGGCGAGCACGTTGCGGACCATGGCCTGCAACGCCACCCCGCAGACCGCCAGCCCGGCGCCGACCAGCATGCCGAGCAGGACCCGGGGCAGCCGGACCTGCCAGACGATCGCCTGCTGCGGCCCGGTCCAGGTCACCTCGCCGGGCACCCCGAGGAGCTGGTGCCCGATGATCCGGGCCACCGTGAGCGGGGGGATGCCGATCGCCCCGGCACCGACCGCGACCAGCCCGGTCAGGAGCAGGCCGATAGTCAGCGCGAGCAGCCAGAGGCCGGTCCGACGGCGCTGCGCCGCCACGCCGAGCACGTCCGTCCGGCTCGTCGGCAGGGTGGTGACGCTCACCGCACTCCCACGCAAAGTCGTTGTTCTTGCCAAGTCTTTGCAAAAACTAACACCAAGATCACGCCAGCGGAAGGCGGATGAGTCGTTGTTCACCCGCCGCTCGACCCGGCGTCGCGGCGCGGACATCACACCGGCGCGACGGTCGTCGGGCGCGATCCGGACGCTAGGATCCGAAGCGGTACTGGTTCGCCCCGGCCGTCCGGTCGGAGCGTCGTAAGAGGGAACCCGGTGTGAATCCGGGACTGCCCCGCAGCGGTGAGTGGGAACGACCGCCGTCACACGCACTGGACACCTGTCCGGGAAGCGACGGCCAGTAGGAGACCGGCCCAGCCGGTCGCGCCCACGAGTCCGAAGACCTGCCCGTGCCGCGTGCGCAGCCGCGCACGCCGCCGTCGGCCTCGCGGGAGGGCCAGGGCGAGGCCGGTCGTCGCGCCGTGCCCTCCCCAGCCTTCCCCGGAGCCGTACCGCCGGACCTCGAGGGAAGGGAACCCTGGCGACATGACCACTCCGTTCGGCACGAGCACCGTGCTCGGCTATCCGCGCATCGGCCCGCGTCGTGAACTCAAGACCGCGGTCGAGGGCTACTGGGCCGGCCGCGTCGACGAGCCGACCCTGCGGGCCACCGCCGCACAGGTACGCGAACAGACCTGGCGCACGTTGCACGACGCCGGCCTGTCCGCCGTACCGTCCAACACGTTCTCGCTCTACGACCACGTGCTCGACGCGGCCGTCACGGTCGACGCCGTACCCGACCGGTTCCGCCGGCGGGGCCTCGGTGAGCTGGACACCTACTTCGCCATGGCACGCGGCACCGCGCAGGAGCCGCCGCTGGAGATGACGAAGTGGTTCGACACCAACTACCACTACCTGGTGCCTGAGATCGGCCCGGACACCGCCTTCGCCGCCCGGGCCGACAAGCCGCTCGCCGAGTACGGGCGGGCCCGGGAGCTCGGCATCACCACGCGTCCGGTCCTGGTCGGCCCGGCGACCCTGCTGCTGCTGTCCAAGCCCACCGCCGACGCGCCGGACGGGTTCCGCCCGTTCGACCGGCTGGACGACCTGGCCGACGTCTACGCCGACCTGCTGTCCGCGCTCGCCGACGCCGGGGTGCCGTGGGTGCAGCTCGACGAACCGGCGTACGTCGGCGACCGGTCCGACGCAGAGATCCGCGACCTCGGTGCCGTCTACGCCCGCCTCGGCGCGCTGACCCACCGGCCCCGCCTGTTCGTCGCCGCCTACTTCGGCGAACTCGGCGACGCGCTGCCCGCGCTGCTGGACACGCCGATCGAGGCGATCGGTCTGGACCTGGTCGCCGGACCCGGCGACCTGGACCGGCTCGCCGGCCACGGCGCGCTGCCGGGCCGGACCGTGGTCGCCGGGCTGGTCGACGGCCGCAACGTGTGGCGGACCGACCTGCGGGCCGCCGCGGCCGTCGGCGCCACCCTCACCGGGCTCGCCGACACCGTCGCGGTGTCCACCTCCTGCTCGCTGCTGCACGTGCCGGTGGACCTGGCCGCCGAGACCGACCTCGACCCTCGGCTGCGCGAACGGTTGGCGTTCGCCCGGCAGAAGGTGGACGAGGTGGTCGCGCTCGGTCGGGTGCTGCGCGACGGGGTGGGCGAGCTGCCCGCCGCGCCTCCGCCTCCGCCGGCGCAGTGGCGTGACGACGCGGCCCGCGCCCGCCTGGAGGCGCTGCGGCCCGAGCACACCCGACGCGGCCCGTACCCGCACCGTGCCGAGGCCCAGCGTCGACGCCTCGGGCTGCCCGCGCTGGCGACCACCACCATCGGGTCGTTCCCGCAGACCGACGCGCTGCGCCGGGCCCGGGCCGAGCACCGGGCCGGTCGCCTGGACGCGGCCGGCTACGCCGAGCGGATGCGGGCCGAGATCGCCGAGGTGGTGGCCGAACAGGAACGCCTCGGGCTGGACGTGCTGGTGCACGGCGAGCCGGAGCGCAACGACATGGTGCAGTACTTCGCCGAACACCTCGACGGCTTCGCCGCCACCGCCCACGGCTGGGTCCAGTCGTACGGCTCCCGGTGCGTACGCCCGCCGATCCTGTACGGCGACGTGACCCGGAGCGTACCGATCACGGTGACCTGGTCCCGCTACGCCCAGTCGCTCACCGACCGGCCGGTCAAGGGCATGCTCACCGGCCCGGTGACCATCCTGGCCTGGTCGTTCGTGCGGGTGGACCAACCGCTGGCGGAGACCGCCCGACAGGTCGCGCTGGCCCTGCGCGACGAGGCGCGGGACCTGGAGACGGCGGGCATCCGGATCATCCAGGTCGACGAGCCCGCGCTGCGGGAACTGCTGCCACCGCGCCGCCGGGACCACACCGCCTACCTGGACTGGGCGGTGGCCGCCTTCCGGCTGGCGACCAGCGGCGTCGCCGACGCCACGGCGATCCACACCCACCTGTGCTACTCGGAGTTCGGTGAGGTGCTGCCCGCCATCGACGCCCTGGACGCCGACGTGACCAGCATCGAGGCGTCCCGTTCCCGGATGGAGATCCTCGACGACCTGGCCACCGTCGGCTACACCCGGGGGATCGGACCGGGTGTCTACGACATCCACTCGCCCCGGGTGCCGGATGCGGCCGAGGTGGTGACCGCGCTGCGCCGGGCGGCGGCGGTCGTCGACCCGCAGCGGCTCTGGGTCAACCCGGACTGCGGGCTCAAGACCCGGGGCTACCACGAGGTCCGTCCCGCCCTGACCGCGCTGGTCCGGGCCGCCGCCTCGGTCCGCGCCGAACTGGCCGCCGAGGGCGGGCCGACGAGCGACTCCTGACCCGGTGGCGTCCGCCGGTGGGGGCCTCCCACCGGCGGGCACCGCCGACGGACCGCACACCCGAGACAGTCCTCCCGGACCGGAAGGGTCAGGGTGCGCTGGCCTTGACCACGACCGCTTCCGGGGCCGGCGGTTGCTCGGCCGGTGGGAGGCGTCGGGCCAGCCGCCGGACCGCGGTGTTGAGCACGGCGATCAGCGGTACCGCGATGAGCGCGCCGAAGATGCCGTCGAGCACCACACCGGCGGTGACCGCCAGCACCACCGGCAGCGGGTGCAGCGCCACCGCCTTGCCCATGATCCACGGTTGGAGGACGTTCCCCTCGACCTGCTGCACCACGATCACCGCGCCGAGGATGCACAGCGCGGTGACCCAGCCGCCGTCCACCAGCGCGACCAGCACCGCCACCGCGCCGGAGAGCGTGGCACCGACGATCGGGATGAACGCGCCGAGGAAGACCAGCGCGGCTAGGGCGAAGGCGAACGGCACGTCGAACAGCACCAGCGCGATGCCGATGCCCACCGCGTCGATGAACGCCACCAGCACGGTGGCCCGTACGTAGGCGACCAGGGTCTGCCACGAGGCCCTGCCGGCGTCGTCGAGCCGCCAACGGGCGGCGACCGGGAACATCCCGACGATGAACCGCCAGATGCGCTGCCCGTCGCGGAGGAAGAAGAACATGGCGAAGAGGACCAGCAGCGCGCCGGTGAATATCTCGACCACCGTGCCGGCGGTGGAGAGCGCGCCGGTCGTCAGCGCCTGGGTGTTCTCGTTGATCCAGTTCTGTCCGGCCTGGATGTACTGGTCCAACGTGCCGTCGGAGAGGTTCAGCGGCCCGTCGCGCAGCCAGTTCTGGATCTGCCCGATGCCGTCGGCCGCGTTGCGGCTGAGGTCGGGCAGACCGGTGATGAACTCGTTGACCACCATCGTCAGCGTGCCGACCACGGCGGCCAGTCCACCGATCAGCACCACGGCGGTGGCCAGCGTCCGCGGGAAGCGGGCCCGCAGCAGCCAGCCGACGGCGGGTGCCAGCAGCGCGGAGAGCAGCAGCGCCACCAGCAGCGGCACGATCACGACGCGGATGGTGCCCATGAACCGCAGCATCGCCCAGCCGACGATACCGATGACGATGATCCGCCACGACCAGGCGGCGGCGATCCGCAACGAGTGCGGCACCCCGGCGTCGTCGCGGCTGATCGTCGAGGGATGGGCGTCCTCGCCGTCGCCGTTGCCGGAGCGGGGTTCGGGGATGGGCCGAGCGAGTTCCTCCGCGCGGTCGGCCCGCCGGGTGCGGTCCCGGTCCCGGGCCGCGCGCACCGACGCGCGTCCCCCGTCGTACGCCCGGCGCAGTCGTTGCCGCATCTGCTCGAACCGGCTCAACGAAACCCCCAGGTGAAGATCGGTCGGTACACCGTATCGGGTCGGGCCACACAGCGGCACGGTGACCAGCGGCCGGACCTCGCCGCACCGGATTCCGCCGACGATCTTGGCCGGTGACGGCCGGCGGTTCGGGCCCTATCCTGGCGCTTCGTGTCCGGGTGTCCGGGCGGTGCCGCCCGAGGCGGGTCCCTCCGGACATGTGGGCTCCACCTGTCACGAGGAGGTTCCCGGGTGAGAAGGTTCGCGGTACTCGTCACCGCGGTGATGGCGGCCACGGCGGTCGCCGTACCGGCCCAGGCGCGCTCGACGTCGACCCCGACGGCGGTCACCCTCAAGCCGCCGCTGAGCGGCCTGGTCGACCGGGCCGAGCCGGCCACCGGCGCGTACGCCCCGGTGGTGGACAGTTTCGTCATCCGGGTCAACTGGAGCGACCTGCAACCGCAGCAGCAGGCCGGCACCGACCACGGCGGCGCGCTCGACACCACGGCGATCGACCAGGCGGTGACCGCCGCGAACGCGGCCGGCATGCACGCCCGGCTGCGGGTGGTCGGCGGCATCCACGCGCCGGACTGGGCGAAGACGCTGGGCGGTGCCAGCCCGATCCCGTGGTACACCAGCGGCAGCCTGACCGGCACGATCGGTGCGTTCTGGACCAGCGAGTACGGGACGGCCTACCAGAACCTCCAGGACCGGCTGGCCGCCCGCTACGACGACGAGCCCCGGATCCGGGACGTGGTGATCGCCCGCTGCACCACCGAGTTCGCCGAGCCGTACATCCGGCAGACCGGGCAGCTCAGCCTGAACCGGCCCGGCCTGGAGGCGGCCGGCTACACCGGGGCGGCCGACGACCAGTGCCACCGCGACGAGATCGACGCGCACGACGTGTGGGAGCAGACCCGCTCCTACCTGGCGTTCAACCCGTACCAGCGGATCAACGAGGTGACCTGGACCGGGTCGGTGGACATGCCGTACACCCGGCAGATGATCGACTACTGCCGCACCTCGCTGGGCGCTCGGTGCGTGCTGGGCAACAACTCGATGTACCCGGACCGTCCGAACAACTACTACGCGATGTGGGCGTACATCGCGGGCAAGGGCGGCCCGATCAGCTACCAGACGGCGACCGCCGACCTGGTCTGCGCCAACCAGGACCCGTGCCCGGCGTCGACCTGGAACCAGACGCTCGAACTCGCCCTCACCTACGGGGCGAACGCCGTGGAGCTGCCCAGGACGAAGACCGGCTACCAGAGCTGGTCCATCGCGGACGTGTCGCCGGACCACGGGTTGCAGCACTACGACGACCTGCTGGAGGCCGCCGCCGGGCCGTGACGCGGCAGCGCCGGGACGCGGCCGGGCGCGGTGCGTAGACTCCGATCCGGACGATCGCCCTGCTCACGGCCGCTCTCGACGCGCCACACGGCGGTGCCGGCGAGCTGCGGAAGAGGCTCATGACCAAGACCTACGACGTACCGCTGCTGGTGCTGACCGTGGCGACCGGGGCGATCGACGGCGTCAGTTTCCTCGCGCTGGACCGGGTCTTCACCGGCAACATGACCGGCAACGTGCTCTTCATCGGCTTCGGCCTGGCCGGGGTCTCCGGGCTGCCGGTGCTCAACAACCTGGTGGCGCTGCTGGCCTTCATGCTCGGCGCGGTACTCGCCGCCCGGCTGACCCGGGGCGCGACGGGCCCGGCGAAGCTGCCCCGTTCCGGTCTGCTCGTCCTGGTCGCCGGAAGCGCGTCGACGCTGGCGCTGGCCGTGCTCTGGCTCGGCACCGGTTCGCCGGACGGGATAGCGCTGCTGGTCGTCACCGGGCTGTTGGCGCTGGTGCTCGGTGCCCAGGCGGCGGCCGTCCGCCACATCGGCATCCGGGACCTCTCCACGGTGGTGGTGACGATGACGATGGTCAACCTCTCGGCGGACAGCCGGGCTGCCGGTGGCGTGGGCGCGGCATGGGCCCGGCGGCTCGCCGCGATCGTCGCGATGGGCCTCGGCGCCCTGGTCGCGGCGCTGCTGACGCTGCGGGTCGGCGGGTCCTGGGCGTTGCTGATGGCGGGTGTGGTGATGGCGGCCGGTACGGCGATGATCGCGGCGGTCCGCCGCCGGGAGATCGCCGCCGCGACGGACGCGCGGGCGGCCGGTCCGGCCGCCTGAACCCCGCCCGACGCACGGTCCGGCGACCCCACCTGCGACCCCGCCGACCGGGTAACCCTGAGCGTGATCGGTCGACACCGCAATGCCAGCATGACGGCATGGATATCTACGAGGACGAGCGGACGGTGTCGCGGGCGGACCTGGCCGCGTGGCTGCGGCAGGTGGCGAGCCAGGTGGAGAGCGGGCAGGTCTTCTACGGCGCCGCCGGCACCATCGCCGTCGCCGACCAGGTGCACTGCGAGCTGGAGATCGAGCAGGAGGGCAAGGACGAGTACTCGATCGAGATCGAGTTCTCCTGGAAGAACCCGGCGGCCGAGGCGGAGAAGCCGAAGGCCGACGCGGAGAAGACCGACGCCGAGAAGGCGGCGGCGACCGAGGCGGACGAGGAGCCGGAGACGGAGTCCTCGACGACCGACTAGCGGCGCGCCGATCCCGTTCGGGGAGGGCCGCCGTGACCGGCGTGGGCGGGACGACCCGCCTGTCCGGTGACGCGGCGCGCCCTCGCCGATGGCACCGGTCGGTGCGTCGTGCTCACCGCAGCCGTCCGCGCCGACCGAACCAGTCCCGCGAGACCCGGGTGTTCAGCGCCCACAGCACCCAGAACAGCAGGATCGCACCGACGCAGGTGATCGCGCCCCACAGGCCGAGTGAGGCGGCGGCCAGCAGACCGGTCAGCGCGTACGCCGGATAGGGCGCCCACTGGCGGCGGGCGGCCAGGCTGACCGCGACCAGCGTGCACGACACGGCCATCACGGCGAAGAAGACGGCGGCGCCGAGCGAACCGCCGTCGACCACCGCGCGGTGGGCGGTCGCCAGCGCGAACAGCAGCGCCAGTACGCCGAAGACGAGCACGGTGATCCGGACGGGTGTGGGTGTCGCGGGGTGTCGGAAGGTGTCGCGGTAGCCGCCGTCGTGGGCTCGTCCGACCATACCGACAACGATGGGCGTCGACGCGTGACCGCAGGCCGCCACTGTCGCCAATGCGACACTTCCCGGCGGCCTAAGCTTCGGGCCATGGCCAGGTACTTCGACGTGCATCCGGACAACCCGCAGCCGCGCCTCATCGGTCAGGTGATCGACATCGTCCGGCGCGACGGCCTGATCGCCTATCCGACCGACTCCTGCTTCGCGCTGGGCAGCCGGCTCGGCAACAAGGACGGCATGGACCGGATCCGGGAGATCCGCCAGCTCGACAGCGGTCACCACTTCACCCTGGTCTGCCGGGACTTCGCCCAGCTCGGCCAGTTCGTGCAGCTCGACAACGCGGTGTTCCGGGCGGTGAAGGCGGCCACCCCGGGCGGCTACACCTTCATCCTGCCGGCCACCCGCGAGGTCCCGCGTCGGCTGCTGCACCCGCGCAAGAAGACCGTGGGCGTCCGCATCCCCGCGCATCCGGTCACCCGTGCGCTGCTCGACGAGTGGGGCGAGCCGTTGCTGTCGAGCACCCTGCTGCTGCCCGGTGACGAGGAGCCGATGACCCAGGGCTGGGAGATCAAGGAACGCCTCGACCACGCGGTGGACGCGGTGGTCGACGCGGGGGAGTGCGGCACCGAGCCGACCACGGTGATCGACTTCTCGGACGGCGAGCCGGAGATCGTCCGGGTCGGCGCCGGTGACCCGGACCGCTTCTCCTGAGCACCACCACCGGCACGGTCGTCAGGGGCGGTGCCGCCGGGTGGCCGACGCCTGACGGGTGGGGCGGCGCAGCACGGCGATCCGGTCACCCCGGGTACGCACCGACGTCCGCCCGCCCGGTCGACGTCGCACCGTCAGGTCGAAGGTGTGCCCGCCGACCCGTACCCCCTCCAGCGTGAGGTCCGGCAGCCATGGCGGCAGGTGCGGGTCGACGAGGATCGCCCGCAGCGGCGCGGCCGGGCGCAGCGCGAGCAACGCCTGCACCAGCGCGACGATGGCGCTGGCCGACCACGCCTGCGGGGAACACGAGTTCGGATAGACCCCGGGGTGCGGGAAGGTGTCGCGGGGCAGGCCGCTGAGCACCTCGGGGAGGCGGTGCTCGGCGAAGAGGGCCGACGCCGCGAACGTCCCCTCGGCGAGTCGGTGCAGGTGGTCCCAACAGCCGTACCGGGCGAGCCCGAGGCCGATGGTGCCCGCCTCGACCGGCCAGACACTGCCCCGGTGGTAGCTGAACGGGTTGTACGCCGGGTGCGTGGCGGAGAGCGTCCGGATGCCCCACCCGCTGAACATGTCCGGCGCGAGCAGCCGGTCGGCCACCACGGGCGCGATCCGCGCCGGCACGATCCCGCTGGTGAGCAGGTGCCCGTCGTTGGAGTTGACCGAGCGGACCTGCTGCCCGTCCGGGCCGAGGGCCATCGCGTAGCAGCCCCGGTCCGGCATCCAGAAGGCGCGGTGGAACCGGCGACGCAGCGCCCTCGCCCGACGCAGCAGGGCCACGCCGGTCGCGGGATGGCCGGTCACCGTGAACGTCACGGCCGCGTGCCGCAGGGCGGCGTACCAGTAGGCCTGCAACTCGCTGCTCGCGATCGGGTTCGGCACCAGCCGGCCGTGCTCGTCGACCACCGCGTCGTCGGAGTCCTTCCAGCCCTGGTTCTTCACACCGGCCCGCGAGCGGCAGTGGTACTCCAGGAAACCGTCGTGGTCCACGTCGCCGAACCGGTCGAGCCAGTCCAGCGCGCGACGCGTCGCCGGCAGCAACTCGCGGACCGTGTCGAGGTCCCCGGTCCAGGCGTAGTACTGGCCGAGGAAGACGAGGAAGTCCGGCGCGGTGGACCAGTCGCCGTGGTAGTGCGACAGCGGATCGAGGCCGAGCGCGGACACCGGCCCCTGACGCGCCTCGTGCAGCGGCTTGCCGGGCTCCTCGTCGCGCCAGTCGTCGATGCGCCGCCCGAGGTGCGCGGCGTTGAGCCGGAGACTGTCGGCCAGCATCGTCGGACCGGCGAGCAACGCCTGCCACGAGGCGGTCATCGTGTCCCGCCCGAAGATCTCCTGATAGATCGGCAGACCGGCGATGGGTGCGGTCGGGCCGGCCGGCTCGCCCAGAGGCAGCCCGGCCAGGTCCTCCGTCGCGCATCGCCAGGCTGCCGTGACGTCGAAGTTGGTGCTGGTCAACCGGGTGAACTCGCGTTCCAGCCGGCCACGTGCCGCGCCGGCCAGGTCACCGGAGTCGGTGAAGCTCGGCGGTGGCGCGACGAGACGTTCGCCGTCGAAGACGGGCTCGACGAGGATCTCCACCTGTCGGCGTTCGCGGGTCGGCAGCGCCAGGTCCACCTCGAAGCCGTCGTCGGCGTACCGGATCGGCTGGTCGGTGCGGACCCGGATCGCCACCGCCCGGTCCAGGCCGTCGCAGCGGTACGTCAGCCGTAGCTCCCGCTCCGCCGGATCCCACCGGCGCTCGACCGTGCCGGACTGCACCCGCCGACCCCGCTCGGCCTCGCCGGTGTCCGCGAAGTCGGCGCTCAGCTCGATCCGCAGCCGCAGTTCCAGCGGTACGTCCGCGTAGCTGAGCACGGTCAGCCGGGTCCGCAGCCCGGCCCCCACGAACCGGGCCATGGTCAGGTACGCCGCCCGCGAGGGCAGCTCGTCACCGGCACCCAGCTCGGCGTACGACAGTTGGGCGTACCCTCCGACGGTGGCCGTGCTGAACGGCACCGGCTCCCGCCCGTCGACGGTGATCCGCTCGGTGTGCAGCACCCGGGTGTTGCGGGCGAAGAACCCCTGCGGACCGGTGCCGACGATCCGGCCCCGGACGTCGGTGACCAGGGTGCTCCAGCCGCTGGCCAGATAGAGCAGGTCGGGGCGGACGCGCAGATTGCGGACCCGGCTCATCCCGTTCCCCCCGGCCTGCGCTGGACTCCGCGTGCAGCGCGGGGTCGTCGGTCGGCGGTTCCTACCCCTTCACCGCCTGGGTACACCTGCGGGCATGGACGGGGGAGGGTCCCGTGGTGCGGAACCCTCCCCCGGTGGTGGCTACCGGATCAGCCGGTGAACCTGAAGTACGTGCGGTACTGGTATCCGTTGTCGAGGGTCAGCACGAACTCACGGCAGGTGCCGGCCCAGGCGGGGTCGGTCTTCCAGACGTACTGGTACTGGCCCCTGGCGTTGGCCGACATGCGGGAGTTGCCGGGGTTGACGGCCGCCACCGGGACCGGTCGCGGCGTGATCGAACCGTCCGGGTTGACCGTCCGCAGGGTGTCGCAGTCGACCAGGCGGGAGTACGGCGAGTTGCTGGCCAGGATGTCCAGCCCCCGGTTGCTCGCGAGCTGGAACTTCATCGGTGCCGCGTCCCCGGCGGGCAGCGTGTTCAGCCCGGGCGCCCCGGTGCGGCCGACGAAGTCGCCCCGGCAGGACGGGTGCGTGTCGAACGCCTCGGTGTTGTCGTCCCGGTTGGTGGTGCCCTGCACCGCGCTGTAGCCGAGACCCCGGCGGGCGAACGAGGCCCAGAGGGTGCAGGCGTTGTCGCCGCCGGTCAGCGCCGCGTCGGCGGCGATGATGGCGTTGCGGCCGACCACGAAGCCCGGCCCGCAGCCCTGCATCTTCAACCCGTCCATGACGAGCTGCATGGCGAGGTTGTTGCCGCCGGTGTTCCAGTCGCCGTACACGTTCGGGTTAAGACCGTGCCGGTCGATGAGGTCCCAGGTGACGTCCCAGAGGACGGCGGCCCAGCCGTGTCCGATGCCGTGCGGCGCGGCCAGCGAGGTGCCGTTCAGCCAGCCGCCGGTCTTGATGCTGTCGTAGGTGAACGGCTGCGTCTCCATGTTCCGCGAGTACGGCCGGGGGCGCAGCCCGTTGCCGGTGCGGTCGGACTGATAGAGCACGTACGGCACCAGGCCCCGCGAGCCGTCGGCGGTGTCGAGGGCCGGGTCCAGCAGCGTGGTGATCGCGAAGAAGTCGCTCCAGCCCTCGCCCATCTGCTCGTTGCCGGTCAGGCAGTTGATTCCCGGGCCGCCGGTCAGTCGCAGCGAGATGCCGTGCCCGTACTCGTGGATGATGATGCCGGCGTCGAGGTCGCCGTCGCGCATACCCGGGTGGCTGGGGTGCTTGCGGACCGACCCGGTGACGGTGCCCTCGGCGATCGCGGCCTTGATGGTGGTGCCGTCGGCCTGGGTGACCGCCACCGCGGGGATGGTGACCGGCGCGGACGTCATGGCACCGGTGAGCACCGGGGCGGCTCCGGCCGCGTTGTGCGCGACCACCACCGCGTCGGCGCCGAGCGACTCGGCGATCTGGGTGCGCAGCAGGTAGGTGCAGGCGGTGGTGCCGCCGTCGACCACCGCGACCCAGCCGCCGTCGGGCAGCGTGGCCGGGTACGACGAGGCGGCGCAGCCGGTGCCGCCGTGCACGAACGGGCGGGCGGACAGACCGGCGCTGGTCGGTGCCGGGCTGTAGCGCGACCAGGTGGCGTCGAACGACCCGACCCCGTCGACGACGACCTGGTTCTGGGCGCCGAACTGGTTGCCCGGCCACAGGTACATCTGCATCCGGGGTACGCCGACGCCGTCCACCGCCGGGGTGGAGAAGTTGGCGTTGTTCGAGCCGCCGCCGTCGGCGGCCTCGGCGCGGACGTAGTCGCCGCCGACACCGCCGCGACCGTAGTTGTTCGCCTGGAAGTTCCCGGACGCCTCGTCGAAGCCGTAGCGGTACGAGACGTCGTGGATGATGTTGTTCCAGTAGAACAGGTTGGCGGTGGCCGCGTCCCGGTAGCTCTGCGGGTTCTCGTTCAGGTCGAGCGGGAAGTTGAAGGTCAGGTTCGGACCGCCGTCCGGGCTGCTGCCGAAGTCCGGCGCGTTGTTGTTGTCCTGGTCCTGGTACGCGTGGACGTTGTTGCCCTGGGTGGTGGTGAACTCGGGGCCGGGCACGCCGTCGGTGTCGTGCCAGCCGTGCGGCGAGGCCAACGCGTCCGCCGGGTTGGTCACCACGCTGCGGGGGCCGTCGTTCGGGCTCTCCGTCGGGTAGCCGTAGACGTGGTAGCTCGACCCGTCCTGCACGGGGTCGGGCGTGCCGAGTGGTGCGGAGCGCCGAGCCGGCAACGTCCGGCCGGAGACCGGGTGCAGGGTCTCGGCGAGGTCGTCCGTGTGCTCGTGGGTGGTCCAGTCGTCGGCGCCGAGCAGGTCGCCGCTCTCCGCATCGACGGTGGCGTTCCAGAGGTGGGCGTCGGTGGCGTCGTCGATGACGAGCTGCCAGGCGAGACGGAGCCCGCTGTCGGTGGGTTGCCAGCCGAGCTTGGCCGGGATGGGCTCGGCGGAGACGCCGCTGCCGCTGACGACGGTGCGCTGGGCCGGGCCGCCGGCGCGGCTCATGACGCGGGTGTTCGTGGGCGTGGGCAGGTCGAGGGCGTCGGCCGCGGCCTCGACGGCGTCCACGGCGTCCAGGTCGGGGGCGGTGGCGTCGCCGGTCAGGTCGGCCACGAGGGTGTCGCCGACGAAGATGACGCTGCCGTCGCGGGCGACGTTGACCGTCGCGGTGGCCCCGAAGATCTCCAACTTCTCGTGGCGTTGGGCGAGGTTGACGTGGGTGACGCCGGTGTGTCGGCTGGTGTAGCTGGAGAGCACGGCCAGGTCGCCGAGATCGGCGGCGGTCACGCCGTGCCGGGCCGGGTTGGCGCGCAGGTAGGCGGCGGCGATGTCCTCCGGGGTGCCCTGGTTCGGGCCGGTCAGGAAGATCTCGTTGGACTTGAGGGGTTCCTCCGGCGCCGCCGAGGCGGGTTTCGCGGCGACCGAGGTCAACGAGGCGACGAGGGCGGTGGACAACAGCAACGCGCCGCTGCGGCGAGCGCGTGACGAGCGGGGGTTTCGGGGCACTTCTGCTCCTTCGGGGGTGGAAAGGACAGCACGGAGCGCCGATCCACTACCGACGTGGCGGCCCGTCACGGGGGCGTGACGCTCGCGGCCGGTGACGGTGCGTGTCCGTCTCCGTGCGAGGTGGATCACGTCGACGCTACGGCCCAGCTCATGACGGGTCATCCGACGGGTGTTCAAAGATTTCGATATATGACTCCTGCGTCTGTCGGGTCCGCCCGCCGACCTCGGCGACGTGCCGGCGGTCATGCCGTTCCGGGCGTAGACACTGCGTGTATAGCCCGTGTGTATAGTGGCGTTCATGTCTGTCGGTTACGCCCTACTGGGTCTGCTGGAGCAGGGCCCGCGCCACGGTTACGACCTCAAGCGCTCCTACGACGACCAGTTCGGTCGCGGTCGGTCGCTGCACTACGGGCAGGTCTACGCCACGCTCGCGCGCCTGCTCAAGAACGGTCTCGTCGAGGTCCAGTCCGAGCCCGGCGAGGGCCCGGACCGCAAGCGGTACGCGATCACCGAGGCCGGCGTCACCGACGTCGAGCAGTGGCTGGCCCGACCGGAGCAGCCCGAGGTCTATCTCCAGAGCAAGCTCTACACCAAGGTCGTGCTGGCGCTGCTGACCGACCGTGACGCGGTCGACCTGCTCGACGTGCAGCGCGCCGCGCACCTGGCGCAGATGCGGGAGCTGACCCAGCGCAAGCTCGCCGGTGACCTGGCCGACCAGCTCGTCTGTGACCACGCCCTGTTCCACCTGGAAGCCGACCTGCGCTGGCTGGAGCTGACCGCCGCACGGCTGGACCAGCTCCGCGCGCAGGTGCGAGAGGAGACGCGATGAACGCCGCAACGGACACCCCGCTGCTGGAGGCGGAGGACCTGGTCAAGACGTACGGCGCCACCCCGGCGCTGGACGGCGCGTCGCTGCGGGTACACGCCGGTGAGGTGCTCGCCCTGATGGGCCCCTCCGGCTCCGGCAAGTCCACCCTGCTGCACTGCCTGGCCGGAATCGTCGCGCCGGACTCCGGCCGGGTCCGCTACGCCGGGCAGGACCTGGTCGCCCTGTCCGACCAGCGTCGCAGCGCGCTGCGCCGGACCGAGTTCGGGTTCGTGTTCCAGTTCGGGCAGCTCGTCCCGGAGCTGACCTGCCTGGAGAACGTCGCGCTGCCGTTGCGGCTGTCCGGCGTACGGCGGCGGGAGGCGGCACGTCGGGCGAGCGACGCACTGGCCCGGCTGGAGGTCGACGACGTGGCGGGCAAGCGCCCCGGCGAGGTCTCCGGCGGCCAGGGCCAACGGGTGGCGGTGGCCCGCGCGCTGATCACCGGCCCTCGGGTGATCTTCGCCGACGAGCCGACCGGCGCGCTCGACTCGCTCAACGGCGAGCGGGTGATGCGGCTCTTCGTCGAGGCGGCCCGGCAGACCGGCGCCGCGGTCGTGCTCGTCACGCACGAGGTGCGGGTGGCCGCGTACTCCGACCGGGAGGTCGTGGTGCGCGACGGCAAGGTCCGTACCCCGGCGCACGTCCGATGAGCGCCGGGACGCGGCGCGGCGCGGTGGGCTGGCTCGACGACCTGGCGCTGGGCGTACGGCTCAGCGTGGCGGGCGGTCGGTCCGGCTGGGCCCGACTGGCCCTGATCTCGGTCGGTGTGGGCCTCGGGGTGGTGCTGCTGCTGACCGCCGCCGCCCTGCCCACGCTGGCCGCCGCGCGCGGCGACCGGGAGGCGGCACGCCTGCCGGGCCCGGTGGTGTCCGCACCCGGTCCGGACACCCTGCTGACCGTGGACGTGGAGTCCCGTTACCGGGGCGCCGACGTCAACGGCTGGCTGGTGCGGCCCGAGGGGGAGCGGCCGCCGCTGCCACCCGGTGTCGACCGCCGGTTGGCCCCGGGGGAGATGGTCGTCTCGCCGGCCCTGGCCGAGCTGCTCGACTCGCCCGAGGGTGCGTTGCTGCGGGAGCGGTGGGGCGGCCGGGTGGTCGGCACGATCGGCCCCGACGGGTTGGCCGGTCCGGACGAACGACTCTTCTACCTCAACTCGGAGCAGGTGGACGAGGAGAGCCTCGGCGCCCGGCGGATCGACGCGTACGGCGGCGACGGCCCGCAGGAGGCCGGGGGAGTGTCGCCGGTGCTGCTGGTGCTGGGCGTGCTGGGCCTGGTGGTCCTGCTGCTGCCGGTGATGATCTTCGTGACCACGGCGGTGCGGTTCGGCAGTGAGGCCCGGGACCGCCAACTCGCCGCGATCCGGCTGGTCGGCGCGGACAGCGCGATGACCCGGCGGGTGGCGGCGGGGGAGAGCCTGGTCGGCGCGGTGCTCGGGTTGGCTCTCGGGGCGCTCGCATTCCTCGGCGTCCGTGGGGTGGCCGGCGACCTGCTGCCGCCCGGGTTCAGCTTCTTCGCCGCCGACATGCGTCCGGTACCCGTGCTGGCGCTGCTGGTCGTGGTGCTGGTGCCGACCGTCGCGGTCCTGGTCACCCTCTCCGCGCTGCGGCGGGTGGTGATCGAGCCGCTCGGCGTGGTCCGGCGCGGCGGCGAGCGTCATCGTCGATTCTGGTGGCGGCCGCTGCCGTCACTGGTCGGACTCCTTCTGCTCTACCCGCTGCTCGGCGGTTTCACCGAGCAGGCCGGCGGCCTGCTGGTGGAGCTGCAACTCGCCGCCGGGGCGACGCTGCTCCTGGTCGGGGTGGCGCTGCTGCTGCCATGGTTGGTGCAGGCGACGGTACGGCGGCTGGGTGGCGGCGGCGTCGCGTGGCAGCTCGCGGTACGCCGGTTGCAACTGGACAGCGACACCGCCGTCCGGGCCGTCTCCGGCATCGCGGTGTCGGTGGCCGGCGTGATCGCCGTGCAGGGAGTGCTCGGCGCGGCGCAGACGTACAGTGCGAGCGACCTGAGCCCCGACGACGACTTCCAGGCCGTCGTCTACGTGTACGAGCAGGGCGCGCCCGACGGTCCCGCGCGGACCTGGGCCGAGGCGCTGGCCGACACGGTCGGGGTCCGGGCCACCAGCGGGCTGGCGGATCTGGGCACCGCCCCGGACGCGGCGCAGGTCCACCGGGTCTACATCGCCGACTGCGCGGCCCTGCGTCAGTACGCCGAGCTGCCCTCCTGTGCCGAGGGTGACAGCTTCGCCGGCCCGGGTGGCGCGTCGACGCAGGCGGGCACCACGCTCACCTTCGACGACGACGGCACGCCGATCCGCTGGACGGTGCCGGCCGAGGTCCCCACGGTGCGGCAGTACTCCACGCTGGTCGTGGCGGACTTCCTGCTCACCCCGGGAGCGTTGGAGGTCCCGCCGGTCAATCCGAGCAGCGTGCTCGTCGCGTACGACCCGGCCGACCGGGACACGGTGGAGCGGTTGCGCAACACCGTCGCGCAGGTGGACCCGACGGCGGTCGTGCAGACGTTCGAGGAACGCCGCACCTCCTCGGTACTGGCCGGTTACCAGCAGGCGCTCCAGATCGGCGCGGTCGTCCTGCTGCTGGTCATCGGCGCGAGCATGCTGGTCAACATCCTCGAACAGTTGCGCGAGCGGCGGCGGCCGTTGGCGGTGCTCAGCGCATTCGGTGCCCGCCGCCGCAGCCTCTCCGGATCCGTGCTCTACCAGGTGGCGATCCCGGTGACGCTGGGCATGCTGCTGGCGGTGGTGACCGGAAGCGCGGTGGCGGCCCTGCTCCAGTCGGTCGCCGGGATCTCCGTCGGCGTCAACTGGGCGGCCATTGCCGGAGTGTCCGGCACCGCTGCGGTGCTGGTGCTCGTGGTCACCGCCGCCAGCCTGCCACTGCTGTGGCGGTTGACCCGGGCCGAGGGGCTACGCAGCGAATAGTCGTCAGCGACCCGGCGGATTCGCGGCGTGGCTCGGGGCACGCCGCGAATCCGCTTGACCTGAAGTTCGGTTGAGGTCGGAAGCTCGGCTCCATGACGACCCCGATGGATGTGGCGCCGCCGCGCCGTGTGGCGGGACGGCGGGAGTGGTACGGGCTCGCGGTGCTCGCCCTGCCGGCCCTGCTCGCCTCGCTGGAACTGACCGTGACGCACCTGGCGTTACCGACGATCGGCCGGGACCTCTCGGCCAGCAGCACCGAGCTGCTGTGGATCGTCGACGTCTACGCCTTCCTGCTCGCCGGCTCCCTCATCACCATGGGCGTGTGGGGTGACCGCATCGGACGACGCCGCATGCTGCTGCTCGGCGCCGCCGGCTACGGCGTCGCCTCGGTGGCCGCGGCGTACGCCCCCACCGTGGAACTGCTGATCGTCGCCCGGGCGTTGATGGGGGTCGCCGGCTCGACGCTGATGCCGGCCATCCTCTCCCTGGTGACGATCATGTTCGTCGACGCACGACAGCGGGCGGTGGCCATCGGGGTGGTGATCGCCAGCGTCTCCGGCGGTACGGCGGTCGGGCCACTGGTCGGCGGGTGGCTGCTGGAGCGGTTCTGGTGGGGCTCGGTGTTCCTGCTCGGCGTACCGGTGATGCTGGTGCTGCTGGTGGTGGGGCCGGCGCTGCTGCCCGAGCGGCGCGCCGCCACCGGCCGGTTGGACCTGGTCAGCGCGCTGCTCTCGCTCGGTGCGGTGCTGCCGGTGGTGTACGGGCTCAAGCGGATCGCCGCCGACGGCGTGCACCCGACGTCGCTGCTGGCGGTCGTGGCGGGCCTGGCCGCCGCCGTGCTGTTCGTCCGGCGGCAGCGCGGCCGCACCGACCCGTTCCTGGACCTCTGGCTCTTCGCCGACCGCCGACTCACCGTCGCCGCCGCCACGCTGGCGCTCGGCATCTTCGTCCTCTGGGGATCCAATCTCGCCATCGCGCAGTACCTGCAACTGGTGCAGGGCCTGTCCCCGCTGGCGGCGGGCATGTGGACCGCGCCCTCGGCCGTCGGCGTGATCGTCGGGTCCACGCTGGCCCCACGGATCGCCCGCCGGGTCGACCCGGCCACGGTCACCGCGACCGGTCTGGCGCTCGCCGCGGTCGGTTACGGCCTGCTCACCCAGGTCGAGGTCGGCGGACTGGCGATCCTGGTGACCGGGGCGGTCGTCGTCTCCGCCGGACTGGGGCCGATGATGGCGCTCGCCACCGACATGGTCGTCGGAGCCGCACCACCGCAGCGGGCCGGCGCGGCGGCGGCGATCTCCGCCACGGCGCCGCAACTCGGTGGTGCCTTCGGCATCGCGCTGCTCGGCAGCCTGATCACCGCGGTCTACCGGCACGACATGGCCACGGCGGTCCCCGCCGAGGCCGGTCCGGAGGCGACGACCGCCGCGCGGGACAACCTCACCGCCGCCCTGGCCGCTGGCGACCGCCTGCCCGCCGAGGTCGGTGAGCGGCTCCTCGCCGCCGCGCGGGAGGCGTTCGTGCACGGGTTCCGCCTGGCCGCCGTGGCCAGCGCCGTGCTGATGGCGGGTACGGCCCTGCTGGTCGCCGTCACACTACGGCGGCGCGCCGAACGCCGTCGGCAGGCTTTCGTGTCCGCCGAGTGAAAGTCCACGCCACAATGCACAGAAGTATCGACGGCTTGTGATATACGGGCTACGCTCCGAGCGAATCGTCGTCGATCCCGAGGGGTGGCCATGTCCCGTCGTACCGGAAGGCCCTCCTACCTGGCGACCCCGCCGGCCTCGGCCGCCCGGACCTCCGGCTGGTCCATCCTCGGTGCCGTCACGGCAGTGCTGGTGGTGGCCCTGGTGGGCGGGCTGGTCGGGTACACCCTGGGACGGCCGAACGAAACCGACTCGCGGATCGCCGAGATGCGCGCGGCGGAGGTCGAACGGGACGCGCGCCAGATCGTCGAACTGACCGACCTGGCGCGCCGGACCGGCCAGGAGATGGCCCCGATCCTGGTCGCCGTGCGGGAGAACGGAGAGTCCGGCCGGGCTCCCGAAGCGGCGCAGCTCGACCAGTGGCGGCAGACCATGCGCCAACTCACCGAGCAGTACGCCGACCCGCCCTCGGGCACCACGGCCACCAACGTCGCCCGGGGCGGCCTGCGCAGCGCGGTGGCCCAGGCCACCGTCGCGGTCGACGCGGTGGCCCTGGCGGTGTCCGCCCCCGACGCCCTGCGGCCCGACCACCTGGCGCTGGCCGCCCGGCAGGCCACGCTCGCCGCCACCACCTGGTCGGTGGCCGCGACCCAACTCGACCAGATCAACATCGACGCCGGCAACGGCCACCAGCACGTGCACCTCGACGCCGGGGAGGCCGACGGCGCCCTCACGCCCGACGGCGCCGCGGAGGGCACCGGCGGCTGACGGGCTGTGCGCCCACCGCCGAGACGACTACCGTTGCGGGCGGCGACGGGCCGCAGACCGGGGGTGGACGAGGACATGGGTGCCGGCACGCTTCTCGCGGTCAGCGACCTGCACGTGGGCTATGCCGAGAACCGGCAGATCGCGGCGGAGCTGCGACCGCGCTCCGACCAGGACTGGCTGCTTGTCGCCGGGGACGTCGGCGACGCGTACGCCGATGTGGAGTGGACACTGCGGACACTCACCGAACGCTTTCACACCGTGCTCTGGGCACCGGGCAACCACGAACTGTGGACCCCCCGGCACGACCCGGTGGACCTGCGCGGCGAGCAGCGGTACCACCACCTCGTCGAGCTGTGCCGCACGCTCGGCGTGCACACCCCGGAGGACGAGTACCCCCTCTGGCGGGGCGCCGGCGGGCCGGTGGTCGTCGCCCCGCTGTTCGTCGGCTACGACTACTCGTTCCGAGCGCCCGGCACCACCACCAAGGAGGAGTCGCTGGCACGGGCGTACGCCACCGGGATCGTCTGCACCGACGAGTTCATGCTGCACCCGGATCCGCACCCGAGCCGCGACGCGTGGTGCCGGGCGCGGGTGGAGTACACCCGGCAGCGGCTGGACGCCTGCGACCCGAGCCTGCCGACCGTCCTGGTCAACCACTATCCGCTGGTCCGCGAGCCGACCGACGTGCTGCGCCACCCGGAGTTCGCCCAGTGGTGCGGGACGGAGCTGACTGCCGACTGGCACGTCCGCTACCGGGCGGCGGCGGTGGTCTACGGTCACCTGCACATCCCCCGGACGACCTGGCACGACGAGGTGCCGTTCCAGGAGGTGTCGCTGGGCTACCCGCGCGAGTGGCAGCCACGGGGCGGCCGACCCGAGTTGCCGCGCACGGTGGTGTTCGGCGGCGCGCCCACGACCCGTACGCCGGACGTCGGCAGCGGGCCTGCCGGCTGACCCTCAGCCTTCGGTCCACCCGTGCCGGGTGGCGATCCGGATCACCTGGTCCCGCAGCCGGACGATCTGACCCGCGGTGAGATCCGGGGCGGCCTGGATGAACGCCTCCGTCACCTCGGCGCGCAGCGCCGCGGCGGAGAGCACGTCACAGGTGGCGTCCTCGTCGTACTCCTCGGTGCCGGCGGTCGCGACCGGGGCGGCGACCGGACGACGCTCCGACGCGACGACCCGGACGTCGTAGCCCTTGAGGCCCCGCTCGCCCTCCTTGATCTGGAACTCCACCCGGGTGCCCGGTGTGATGGCCTGCTTGCCCTCCATCAGGTCGTTGGCGTGGACGAAGACGTCCTCGCCGCCCTCCTCCGGGGCGATGAAGCCGTACCCCTTCACCTCGTCGAACCGCACCACGCGCCCTATCGCCACAGCACTTTCCCTCCGCTGAACCGCCACCCGCCGTCGTACCCCGCGCCCCGCCCCGTGCCGTCCCGCCGCCGCTCACCGGCGGCGGTGGAGCGGAAGCCCTCGGTGAGTGCAGCCTACGTCCGGCGGCCGGTCCGAACCATCGTCCGGGCCGGGTCCACACCGTCCACTCAGTGCGCGTCCCAGCGGGCGAGATCGCGCAGCCACACCTGCGCCGAACTGTCCGACGGCGCCCGCCAGTCACCGCGCGGAGACAGCGAACCACCGGCGACGACTTTCGGGCCGTTCGGCATCGCGGAGCGCTTGAACTGGGCGAAGCCGAAGAACCGGCGGCAGAAGACCTCCAGCCAGCGGCGGATCTCCGGCAGGTCGTAGCCGACCCGCTTGTGCTCGGGAAAGTGGGGTGGCCAACTCCCCGCCGCCGGGTCGTGCCACGCGTGCCAGGCCAGGAAGGCGATCTTCGACGGCCGGAAGCCGTAGCGCAGCACGTGAAAGAGGGTGAAGTCCTGCAACGCGTACGGGCCGATGGTGCTCTCGGTGGACTGGAGCTCCGCGCCCGGCACCAGTTCCGGGCTGATCTCGGTGTCCAGCACCGCGCGCAGCGTCTCGGCCACCTCCTCGTCGAACTGGCCGCTGCCGATCACCCACCGGATCAGGTGCTGGATGAGGGTCTTCGGCAGGCCGGCGTTGACGTTGTAGTGGCTCATCTGGTCGCCGACGCCGTACGTGCACCAACCCAGCGCCAACTCGGACAGGTCACCGGTGCCGAGCACGATGCCACCGCGCTGGTTGGCCAGCCGGAACAGATAGTCGGTGCGCAGCCCGGCCTGCACGTTCTCGAACGTCACGTCGTAGACCGGCTCGCCGGCACCGAACGGATGGCCGAGTTCCTGGAGCATCAGCCGCGCGGTGGCGGTGATGTCCAGCTCGGCCGCGGTGATCCCGAGCGAGCGCATCAGCTTGTGCGCGTTGTCCCGGGTGTGCGCGCTGGTCGCGAAGCCCGGCATGGTGAACCCGAGGATGTCGCTGCGCGGGCGGCCCGCCCGGTCCATCGCCCGCGCCGCGACGATCAACGCGTGGGTCGAGTCCAGGCCGCCGGAGACCCCGATGACGACCTTCGGGTCGCCGGTCGCCGCCAGCCGCTGGTGCAGGCCGGCGACCTGGATGTGGTACGCCTCGTAGCAGTCCTGCGCCAGGCGCGCGGCGTCGGACGGCACGAACGGGTACCGCTCGACCCGACGCCGCAGCCCGAGGTCCCGGGTCGGCGGGTCCAACCGGAACCGCACCTCGCGGAAGCCGCCGGTGCGTTCGGCGTGCGCCCGCCGGTTGTCGTCGAAGGTGCCCATCCGGAGCCGTTCCTGCCGCAGCAGGTCCAGGTCGACGTCGGCCACCGCATGCCGCTCGTCGGCCGGGAACCGGTCGGTCTCGGCGAGCAGGACACCGTTCTCGTAGATCATCGTCTGGCCGTCCCAGGACAGGTCCGTGGTGGACTCGCCCAGGCCCGCCGCCGCGTAGACGTACGCGGCCAGGCAACGGGCCGACGCCGACCGGCACAGCAGCCGACGGTCCTCGGCCCGCCCCACCGTGATCGGGCTGCCGGAGAGGTTGACCAGGACGGTCGCGCCCGCCAACGCCGCCTCGGCGCTCGGCGGCACCGGCACCCACAGGTCCTCGCAGACCTCGGCGTAGAGCACCAGGCCGGGCACGTCCTCGGCGGTGAACAGCAGGTCCACCCCGAACGGCACCTCGACGCCGCCGAGCCGGATCGTCCCGCCGCGCTCGTCGACCCCCGCGCCGATCTGCCGGGCCTCGTAGAACTCCCGGTAGTTCGGGACGTACGACTTCGGCGCCACGCCCAGCACCCGCCCCCGGTGGACCAGCACCGCGCAGTTGTAGACCCGGCCCCGGTGCCGCAGCGGGGCACCGACGACGAGCACCGGCAGCAGCTCCGCCGACTCCGCCACCAGGTGCGCCAGCGCCGTCTCCACCTCGTCCAGCACCGCGTCCTGGAGCAGGAGATCCTCGATCGAGTAGCCGCACAGGCCCAGTTCCGGGAAGACCGCCACGGCCACCCCCTCGGCGGCGCACCGGCGGGCCTGCCGCAGGACGGCCTCGGCGTTGGCGGTGGGCTCGGCGATACGGGTACGCCCGGTGCAGGCGGCGACCCGGACGAACCCGTGCTGGTAGACGGAGCGGAAGTTCACCGCACCATCATCGCCGAACCCGTCCCGGCTCCAGCCGGGACCCGACGCTGCCGCTCACCGACCCGGCCGCTGTGACGCAGGCGACGCGTCCGGGCCGGTCACCAAGCCGTTCGCCTGATTGTGCCCTCCGGGTCCGATCCCCATGATCGGACCGGCCGGACCGCCGACACCGGGGTCCGGCCCGTTCGCGCCGGTCACCGCAGGTCGCGGCGCGCAGGTGCGGCACCGGAGGGTCAGGCATGGGCAGTGACGTCGTGGCGAGTCTCGTCGGCGGGCTGCTCTGCCTGCTGACGGCCGCCGTGCTCGGGTGGGCGATGATCGCCTACAACCGTCTGGTCCGCCGCCGCAACCAGGTGCAGGCCTCCTGGGCCCAGATCGACGTGCAGCTCAGCCGCCGGCACGACCTGATCCCGAATCTGGTCGAGACCGTCAAGGGGTACGCGGCGCACGAGCGCGACGCGTTGACGGCGGTGTCCGCCGCCCGCAGCGGTGCGCTGGCCGCCGCCACCACGCCCGGCCCCACCGGTCGGGCCGGTGCCGAGACCGTGCTGACCGAGGCGGTCGGTCGGCTGCTCGCGCTCGCCGAGGCGTACCCGGACCTGCGCGCCGACCAGAACTTCGCGGCGTTGCAGGCCGAACTGTCCCGCACCGAGGACCGGATCGCCTACGCCCGGCAGTTCTACAACAGCGCGGTGCAGACGTACAACACCACCGTGCAGTCCGTGCCCACCAACCTGATCGCCGGTGCGGCTGGCTTCCGCACGCGGGACTACTTCGAGGCCGGGACGGGCGAGCGCGGTGCCGTCGGAGTCCGCTTCCCGGGCGGCGGCTCGTGATGGACCCCCGTCTCCTGCTCGACCTGACGATGGGCCTGGGCGCCATCGTCGGCTGGCTCCTGCTCTACGGTGTCGTCCGGTGGGTCACCCGGCCCGCCGCCGTGTCGCCCGCGCCGGCCACCCCGGATCTCGGCGCGGAATCGCCCGCCGTGGTCAACCTGCTGGTCAACCGCTGGTCGCTGACCGAGGACGCGGCCGAGGCGACCCTGCTCGACCTGGCCGCCCGGGGCTTCTTCGAGGTACGCCAACCCGGTGCCGACCCGATGGAGAGCACGGTGCACCTGCCGGCGTCCCCGCCCGACGAGGCCGGGCTGCGTCCGTACGAGCGACTGGTGCTGGACCGGGTGCGCGGGCTCGCGGTGGACGGCGTCCTGCCACTGACCGCGCTGACCTTCCGCGACCAGGCCCGGGCCCGGGCGTGGAACAGGCGACTGCGCGGGCAGGTGATCGCCGACGCCCGCGCCGCAGGCCTGTCCCGGCGGCGCTTCGGCCCGCGCGTGACCGGTCTGCTGGTCGGCACGGCGCTGGCCGCCGCCGTGGTGGTCGGACTGGCCGCGCTGCACCACGCGAGCTGGCATCCGACGTCGGGCAACTACCCGTTCATCGCCGGGATCGCCGTCTTCGTCCTGCTCTCCACACTCGCCGGGGCGTCGCCCGGTGAACGCGACACGGCGCTCGGCCGCCAAGCCGCGGCACGGTGGCTCGGGGTCCGGGCCTGGCTGCGCGGGCACGAGCAGTTCGACGAGCTGCCCCCGGCCGCGGTGGCGATCTGGGACCGCTACCTGGGTTACGGGGCCGCCGTCGGCGCCACCCACCTGGCCAGTGCGGTGCTCGACCTCGGCCTGGGCGACCGCACGTCGGTCTGGTCGTCGTACGGCGGCAGGTGGCACCGGATACGCGTCCGCTACCCCCGGCTGCTGCCCCGCTACGGCCGGTCGGTGCCGCGCCTGCTTGCCGGTGGCACGATCGGCGTCGCCGTCGGCGGTTACCTGCTCACCGTCGTCGGTCCCACGTTCACCCTCACCCCGTCCACGGCGAACCAGGCCGCACGGATCTTCGACCTGGTGCGCAACGGCGTCACCGTGGTGGTGGTCCTGGTGCTGCTGGCCGGCCTGCACACCGTGGTCCGCACCCTGGTGGACCTCGCCACCGAACGCACCGTCACCGGCGAGGTGCTCTGGATCGAGGTGTGGCGCAGCGCCGCCCAGGGCGAGAACCGCCCGCCCCGACCCTGGCTGCACTACCTGGCCGTGGACGACGGCACCGCCGACCGCACGACCGCGTGGGGACTGCCCAGCGAGTGGGCGACCCGCTGCCGTGACGGCGACGTGGTGACCCTGCGGGTGCGGCCCTGGTCCCGGCGGGTGGTCGCGCTGTCCGTGGTCGGGCACGGCCGCTCCCGGCACACTACGGGCACGGTCGCCCCCGCCCCCGACGCCCCGCCGTCAGCCGGTGGTGGAACCGGGCCGGTCGCGCCGACGCCCCCGCCGACCGCCACGCCGTGACGCCGACCGCTGGGCCGTGGAGGACCGGTCGTCGGATCCCGCACCGTTCCCGGTCCGGGCCTCCGCCTCCCGCGCGAGCATGGTCGCCCGCGTGGCGAGCTCGTCCACCCGCTCCCGCAGCCGCCGCACGGTGACGTCGCCCGCACCGGCGTCGGAGAGCTCGCCGAGCAGCCGGGTGTAGTCGCTGACCAGCCGCGCGTATCCCCGGCCGGTGCTGCGGGCGGAGAGCTGGCCGTACCGCTGGTCGAGGTCGACGATCTGCTGCGCCAGCCCGGCCGCCGCGGCACTGAGCGCGCTGCGCTCGTCGGCCTGCTCGTCGCGTCGGCGTCGCCGCTGGGACGCCAGCCGCCCGGCCCGCCGCCCGGCGATCCAGAGCGACGCGGCACCGGCGACCACGCCGCCGACCGCCGCGCCCGCCAGCAGGTACCGGGGCAGCGACGGGCTGATCGTGCGTGCCCCGTCGGGGACCGTGCCGGCCCGTACCAGCAGGTCGTAGTTGACCACGACGACCTTGAGCGCCTCCACCGGCTGGTCCACGAACGAGTCCACGCCCCGACTGATGACCGTCTCCGCGACCATCGCACGGCCGAAGTCCTTGCTGTCGCGCTGGCGGATGCGCGAGCAGCCGTAGGTGTCCCAGTCGTCGCCGTCGCGGCTCATCGCCAGCACCAGCGTGCCCTTCGCGGCCTGCCGGGTCTGGTCGCAGGCGTCCCGCAGGTCGTCGCCGGGCGCCATCACCAGCACCACCAGCCGACGGTTGCCGATGACCCGCTCGGCGGCGGGCCGGTCCAGGTCCACCCCGGGCGCGACGTACGTCGACGAGGCGCGGACCTCGCGGGCGATCGGGCCGTCCAGGATCCCGCCCGACCACAGCGCCCACCCGGCCAGCACCAGGCAGGCCAGCACCGCCCAGCCGAAGGTGCTGCCGACCAGGGCGGCCAGGCCGCGTCGCAGCGTGCCGGTCACGACAGCCTCCCCTGGAGATAGAGGTCGGGGCGGTAACCGGGGATGCCGGTCAGGCGGGCGGTGTCCTCCAACTCCGCCGTCGCGTCGTCGAGCAACCTGCGGACGTGCCGGTCCGGCAGTCCCTCGTCGAGCGCCTTCCGGGCCGCTTCGAGCCTGCCGATGCCCCGGGTCAACGCGGGGTTGCTGCGCGCGTCGGTGAGCAGCGACGCCTCGACCGCGAGCGCGGTGAGCCCGGCCAGCCGGGCCCGCACACCACCGCGTTGCGGGTCACCGGGGCGGGTGCCGGAGCGGCGCAGCGACCGGATCGACAGCACCAGGAAGCCCGCCACGCAGGCCGCGAAGATCCAGGGCAGGGCGGGCAGCGCCACCCGTAGCGGGTCCAGCGGGCGGTAGGGCAATGGGCGGTCGAACAGGCCCGCGTACCGGATGTCGGTCACCCGGCCCAGGTAGACGCCGAGCACGTTCTGCTGCGGGTAGTCGTAGCGGCTGAGCCGGTCGCCGAAGTGGGCGTAGAAGCTGGTCGCGGCCAGCTCGGCGAAGTCCGCCGCGCCCGGACCGTGGTACTCGATCCAACTGCCGTACATCACCACCAGCGGCTGGTCCGGGAAGATCCGGTGCAGCGCCGGACCGTACGCCGGGAGCGCCTCGCCGTACGGCTGGGCGGGCAGGGCGACGTACCAGGCGCCGTCGGGGAAGGCGGTGGGCGCGTCCTGCGGCACCTGGCGCAGCGTGGCGCCCTCCGCCACGTGCAGCCCGTCGGCGCGCAGGTCGGCGGTGACGGTGTCGAGTTCCGCCCCGCTCGGGTCACGCCAGCGCAGCGTGTCCTGATCGGCCGGTCGCGGCACCTTGCGCAGCGCGCTGATCAGCGCGACCAACTGGCCGGTGACGTCACCGGTGGCGAACTGGGCCCGCCAACCGGGCAGGGTGTCCGGGGTGGCCTGGAACATGCCGCCGCTGACCTGGGTGCCGATCACCCGGACGGTGGCGCTCTTGACGTCCCGTACCCGCTTGCGTTCCTCCTCGTCCAGGCCGGGCGGTGCGACCAGGATGCGGGTGTCCTCGTCGCCGATCGCCTCCCGCACCCGCTGCTCGTCCCAGCGGGCGACGGCACCCGGCAGGCGGACCACCGGGTCGGCGTCGACCAGGGCGGTCATCTCCTCGGTGGACGGCACTGTCGCGTCGCTCAGCTCACCGGCGGAGCCCTCCTCGACCTGCCTCGACACCGCCGGGGACTGGCCGTAGCTGACGTCGATGCTCTGCTGTTGGGCGAGTAGGAAGACCGCCAGCACGACCGCCGCGACGGCGAGCAGCCCCCAGCGCAGCGGTTCGAGGCGTCGGATGCCCCGGGGCGCGGTCACCGCTGCGCCTGCCACAGCTCGTCGGCGCGGCGGGCGAGGTCGGCCGCGGCGCGGGCGGCCGTGACGCCGCCGTGGTCGGCGGCGAGCAGCTCGGCCTGGGTCAGCAGGCCGTCCGCCTCGGGTACGCGGGCGCTCGTCGCGTCGCGGCTGACCGTGGCGCTGTCGATCGCGGCCCGCGCGGTCGACCAGGCCACCAGGCGGTCCTGCCGGCGCGTACGCAGGCGTGGCAGCAGGGTGGTGAGGACTCCGGCGCCCAGCAGCAGCACGCCGCCGGAGAGCCAGGTGAACAGGGATGGTGACATGTGCTCCCGCCATCCGAGGGGGTCGGTACGGCTACCTGTCTAGCGCACCGGTGCCAGCTCGTCGCAGGCCACCCCTGGTGCCGGGTGGTCCGGCCGGGCCCACGAGGGGTGCCGGCCGGACCGCTGCGGTCAGCGGGAGTAGTACTCGACGACCAGTTGCTCGTCGCAGCGCACCGGCACCTCGGCCCGCTGCGGCAACCGGATCAGCCGTGCGGTCAACCCGGCCAGGTCGACGTCGAGATAGGGGGCGGTCCGCTCGGGGGCGTGCGCGCCGGCGGCGGCCACCACGAACGGCGTCTTGGCGCGGCTGCCCTCGCGGACCGCGATCACGTCGTCGGGGCGCAACCGGGCCGAGGGGCGGTCCACCCGCCGTCCGTTGACGTTGACGTGACCGTGGGTGACGGCCTGGCGTGCCTGGTAGATGGTGCGGGCGAGACCGGCGCGCAGGACCAGGGCGTCCAGGCGCGTCTCGAGGTCGATCACCAGTTCCTCGCCGGTCTTGCCCGGACGGCCCACGGCGCGTTCGAAGGCCAACCGGAGCTGCTTCTCCCGCAGGTCGTACTGCGCCTTGAGGCGCTGCTTCTCGAGCAGCCGGACCTTGTAGTCGCTCTCCTTGGTCCGCGCCCGACCGTGCACACCGGGTGGGTAGGGCCGGCGTTCGAAGTACCGCACGCACTTGGGGGTGAGCGGGATGCCGAGGCGGCGGGAGCGCTTGATCTTCGGGCGGGACTGATTCATCATCACCTCTCTAGTAAGGTAAGGCTAACCTAATGGGAGGTGGGGCATTGAGCAAGGCACCCCTGGCGGCGACCACCGCCACACCGGCCGAGCGACTGCGTACGCTGCTCGCTGCTGCGGACTCGCTGCGCCTGCGGACCACCCGCCACCGCGCGGACCTGATCGGACGGCACACCCTCGACGCCGACGGGCTGCTCCGGGTGGCGCTGCCCGCCCACGCCGAGATGGCCCGACACCTGCTCGACACGGGCGAGGTGCCGGCCCTGGTCGAGATCACCGACCTGGCGCCGCTCCCGGCCCGCCACCGGGTCCGGGCCCGGGCCACGCTCACCGGCTGGCTCACCCTGGACGACCTCGACGGCGGTGACGTGACCGCCTACCTCGCGCTCGCCACCGCCGACCTCGTCGACGCCGACGGCGACGCCACCGTGGACCCGGACGACCTGGCCGCCGCCGATCCCGACCCGCTCGCCCCGTACGAGGCCGAGCTGCTGCGCCACCTGTACGCCGCGCACTCCGAGGTGCTCGGTGGGCTGATCCCCCTGGTGCCGGCCGACCGGCGGGACGGTGCCGGCCGGATCCACCCGCTGCGGCTGGACCGGCACGGGATCGTGCTGCGCCTGGAGGTGCCCGAGGGTCACCGCGACGTCCGACTCGCCTTCGCCGCGCCGCTCACCGGGCCGGAGGACGTCGGCGCGGGGCTGGCCGGCCTGCTCGGCGGCGAGCCCGGCTGCCCGACCTGCGTCCACCCGCACCCGTGACCGCACCCCGGCCGCCCGCCCGAACGGAGCCCGCCCATGCAACCGAGTAGCGCCGAGATCGCCCGTACGCTGGCCAGCAGCGCGACGCTCGCCACGGTGGTGGCGTACCGCGGGCCGACCGTGACCGACGTGCGGCACGGTGCCGCCGCCGACGGCCGCATCCTGCTGCTGTGCCGCCGGGACGACCCGCTCGCCGGCATCACCGGCTCGGTGCTCGTGGATGTCGTGGACGTACCGCCGCTGCCGTTCTCGCCGACCTGGGGCCGGTTGCGGGTCGGCGGCCGGGCCGCCCCGCTGGCCGGGGTCGCCGCCCGCGCCGCCGCCGACGCGGTGGCGGCCACCCTGCCCGACCCGGACCTGCTCGACGTCGGTACGGACACGGTCATCGTGGAGGTGGTGCCCAAGCGCGTCACGCTCACCGGCCGCGACCGGGACCTGCCGGTACGCCTCACCGACTACCGGGCCGCCGCGCCCGACCCGATCTCCGCGATGGAGCGACCGCTCCTGGTCGACCTGGTGGACCACCACGGCACGCAGTTCTATCCCTTCCTGCGGCGGCAGTTGGTCGCCGCCGGTGTCGACCTGCCCGCGGACTGCCTGCCGTGCCCGCTGCGGCTGGACCGCTACGGCCTGCTGGTGTCGATACCCACCCCCAGCGGCGGGACCGCCTGCTACCGGCTTTGCTTCACCCCGCCCCTGACCGGGCATCAGGACCTGGTGAAACGGTGGCACGCGGTGCTTTTCCACCCGTGCGACCGACACTGACCCGTGCCGTTTCGTCGCCGACGCCAACAGGTTGAGTCGGGGAGGGCATAACTTTTGCTATCTGAATAAAAAGATGACGGGCTATTGATGGAAGCCCGGCCGTCGCAACGATGACCTGATGCGTCGACTCCCAGCGGCACCCCGACGCGTGGTCTCGGGCCTCCTCGCGCTCGTCCTCGCCTCGGCCGCCGTCCTCCTCGCGTCCACTCCACCGGCCGCCGCCCACGGCACCCTGGCGACGTCCACACCGGCGGACGGCGCCACCGTCGACACCGCGCTGACCACGGTGGAGCTGTACTTCACCGAGCAGGTCCGGGACGACGCGTACTTCACCGTCACCGCGCCGGGCGGCGCCCGGGTCGACAACGGCTGGACGCACGGGACGCCCACGCCGCTGGACCGCCCGGTCCGGGAGTACTTCCTGGTGGACGGCGTCTTCGAGCCACGCGAGTACGCCACCGGCTTCCCCGCGGTGCTGACCCTCGCACACCTGCCCGCGACCGGCCGCTACTCGGTCAGCTACCTCTCCGTGGCCTCCGACGGCGAGACCGTACGCGGCACCATGAGCTTCCGCTACACCGGACCGGTCACCAAGGCACCCGCCGGCTGGCAGGCGCCCACGGACCAGCCCGCCCCGGCACTGCTCGCCGCCGCCGAGCAGCACGGGACGTCCGGTTCCGGCGCGACACCCGCCGCCTCACCCGAGGCGGCCCCCGCACCGGCGATGACCGCGCCCCCCTCCTCTTCCGGCGACGGCGGGGGCGGGGGCGGTGCAGGATGGCTCGCCTGGCTCACCGGCGCGGTGGCGCTCGGCGCGGCGGTCGCGGCCCTGCTCGTCCTGCGTCGCCGCCCCAGCGGTGTCCCCGCCGGCCGGTCCCGCCCCAACCGCAGACCCGCCCGGCCCCGGGGCGACACCCGCCGATCCGGCACCGGACGTCGATCCGGCGCGAACGCCGTCCCGGCGACCACCGCGAAGAAGCCGGCGTCAGGGCGGAAGGCCGCCACCGCCGCAGCCACGACCTCGACGGTGGTGGCGGAGTCCTCGGCGCGCGGAAGCGCGACGTCGGCGGCCGGTGGAGAGTCCCCGGCGGGCGTCCCGGTCGGTGCGCTCGCCACCACCGAGCGCGAAACGCCGGTCGTCGACCCACCGGACGGCTCGGCACCGGCCCGCACCGGCCCGGAGAACCGGCGTGGTGACACCCGACTGGTGCTGCTGGTCGGTGGGCTGGTGGTGGCGCTGCTGGCCGGATTCGGGCTGGGCCGCCTCGACACCGGCGAGCCACGGACCAGCACCGGCGGCCAGCAGGCGGCCACCGTCGGGTCCCCGGTCGCCGGAGCGGGGGCGGGCGACGGACACCAGCACCCGTCGGGCACCGGACCGCACACGCACCCCGGCGACGGCACCGGCCAGGCGACCGGCACCCAGGTCAGCGTGAGCGGCTACACCCTCCAGCCGGTGCTGCGGACGCAACAGGCCGGCAAGGTCCTCGACTACCGGTTCCGGATCCTCGGCCCCGACGGGCAGCCGGCCACCCGGTTCGCGGTGGTGCACGAGAAGCCGCTGCACCTGATCGTGGTCGGCAACGACCTCGGCGGCTACCAGCACCTGCACCCGACGATGGCGCCGGACGGCACCTGGAGCGTCCCGCTGACCCTGGACAGGGCCGGCGACCACCGCGTCTACGCCGACTTCTCCGTCACCACCACCGACGGTCGACAACTGCCGTTGGTGCTCGGCGTCGACCACCACGTCCCCGGGGCGTACACCCCGGCGGGGCTGCCGCCGCCGCAGCGCGAGACGACCACCGGGCCGTACGCGGTCGCGCTGGAGGGCACGCCCACAGTGGGCGTGACCACGCCACTGGCACTGCGGGTCACCCGCACCGGTGGCACCGAGCCGGCCCGACTCGAACGCTACCTGGGCGCGTACGGGCACCTGGTGCTGATCCGGGAGGGGGACCTGGGTCTCGTGCACGTCCACCCCGAGCAGGAACTGGTCGACGGCGCGGTGACGTTCTGGCTGACCCCGCCCAGCCCCGGCCGGTACCGAGCCTTCTTCGACTTCCAGGCCGACGGCGAGGTGCACACCGCGGCGTACACCGTCACCGTGGAATGACCGGTACGGCCGCCGCGCCGACCCCGGCCAGGGCGGCGCCGCGCGGGGTGTGCCAGTACAACACCTCCCGGCCCGACCTGCGCCGGGTCACCATGCCGGCGTCGCGGAGCACCCGCAGATGGTCACCGACCGCGCCCAGGGACAGCCCGGTGACCGCCGCCAGGTGCGACGTGCTCAGCGGGTTCGCCAGCCGAACGAGGATGTCCGCGCGGTGCGGACCGATGAGCCGGTCCAGCCCGTCCGGCATCGGTGGGGTGTCGTCGGCGAGGATGCCGCTGGCCGGATAGACCATGCCGAAGCGGGTCGGTGGGTCCCACAGCACCCAGCCACGCGCGCAGTGCGCCGGGACGAACACCAACTGCTCGGCCCGATCGAGCGGCAGCGGCGGTGCGGGATACTCGTTGACCTGGAGATGGCCGTCGCCGAGCCACCGCACGGCGGGCTTGAAGTCGGCGAGTACGCCCGCCCAGCCCTGGGTGCTGAGCCGGGCGGTGCGGGCCACCACGTCGGCCCGCAGGCGGCGTTCCCGCGCCGGCCACTCCGGTCGCACGGTCTGCGTCCACACCCAGTCGAGCAGGGCCACCACGTGCTCGGTCAGCCCGTCGCCGCGCAGCGGCTCGGCGAGTGGCCCTGGCCGGGCCGCCCGCAGATCGGCCCGGATCCGGTCGTCGCCGCGTGCAGCGACGACCGTCAGTTCCTCGGCGAACGTCGGTGCGGCCGTGGCAGGGGCCAGGGTGAGGAAGTCGGCGGTCCAGCGCGGCTGGAACGCCGCCGCCAGCAACGCCGGCAGCAGCGGCCGGGCCGCCAGCATCCGCTGGTACGCGTCGAGGTGCGGGCGGCGCCAGGCATGCTGCCACGGTCGACGTGGGCTGTGTAACGCCCGCAACGCGGCGACGGTGTCGGTTATCGGCGAGATGACGAACCGGCTGTGCGCCAACAGATCCACCGGTACCTGCCAGACGGACATGTTTCGTCTCCAGCCGTAACTGTAGGGCGCGCGGCGACCCGCGCCGAGGATCGTCGGAGTGAGAACCTACTCGGAGCTGTTCGCCGTCCACGAGTTCCGCAACCTCTTCGTGGCCAACTGCGCCGGCATCGCCGCGCACACCACCTCGGCGCTGGCGCTCGGCTCGCTCACCTACGTCGCGACCGGGTCGGCCCTGCTCACCGCGCTCAGCATGTTCGGCGCGCCGCTGGCCAGCGTGCTCGGCAGCCTGACCCTGCTCTCCGCCGCGGACAGCCTGCCGCCTCGCCGGGCGTTGACCATCGCCGCGCTCGTCGCGCTCGCCGGCGCGGCCCTCCAGGCACTGCCGGGGCTGCCGTTGTGGGCCAGGTTCGCCCTGATCCTGACGGTCGCGTACGTCGGGTCGGTCACCGGCGGCGCTCGGTGGGCGCTGCTCAACGACATCCTGCCGCCCGGCGCGTACGTGCTCGGCCGGTCCACGCTGAACGTGAGCGTCGGCGTCATGCAGATCGCCGGTTTCGGGGCGGGTGGCGTGCTGCTGATCTGGCTGAGTCCGTACCAGGTTTTCCTGGTCGCCACCGGGCTGCGGGCCGTGGCGGTGGCGGTGACCTGGTTCGGGCTGCGGGAGCGACCGGCCCGGGCGGACGCGCCGACCTCGACGGCCCGGACCATGCGGATCAACCGGGAACTGTGGGCCGATCCGGGACGCCGCTCGCTGTACCTCAACCTGTGGGTGCCCAACGGCCTGGTCGTCGGCTGTGAGGCGCTGTTCCTCCCGTACGCCGGTGACCGCGCCGGTTTCCTCTTCGCCGCCGGCGCCCTCGGCATGCTCACCGGTGACGTGCTGGTGGGCCGGTTCCTCGGGCCGGCCACGCGGCAGCGCTGGGTGCTGCCACTGCGGCTGCTGCTGCCGCTGCCGTACCTCGTCTTCCTGGTCCGTCCGGGCCTGCCGCTGGCGGTGCTGGCCGCCATGGTCGCCTCGATCGGGTTCGCGGCCTCGCTGCCGTTGCAGGAGCGGCTGCTGGCACACTCCCCGCCACAGGCGCGCGGTCAGGTGCTCGGCCTGCAACAGAACGGCATGCTGACCGGGCAGGCGGTCTGCGCGGCGCTGGCCGGCGCGGTCGCCGACGTGATGCCGACCCACCGGGCGGTGGCCGTGCTGGCTGCCCTGTCCCTGGCGACGACGCTGCTGCTCACCCGAGGACTGCGCCACACCCGGCCAGAGGTGTCGCCGACCGCCGCCGAACCGGCCCAAGCCTGATGTGCTGACAGCCGAGGACGAGATGTAAGGAGGGGACCCCTACTAACGCCTGGTGAGGTAAAGGGGTCCCCTCCTTACATCCGAGCCCGACGCGCGCGAAAGATGACGGCGGAAGAAACCGATCGGGCTCCGGATACGTCGGATCGGCATGAAGATTCATCGAAGCGGGCGGCTGGCGGTCCTTCCCCTGCTGTTGCTGACCTCGGCGGCCTGCGGCCAGCAGGGGGCCGGCGGCGCGGACGACGCCGGTTCTCCCGAGCGCTCCTACTCGGCGGACTCCGTGGTGTTCCGGATGGACTACGTCGGCGGGTTCGTCACGCCGGCCATGCTGGCCACCCGGCTGCCCGCGATCAGCGTCTACGGCGACGGGCGGGTGATCACCGAGGGGCCGACGACGCTGCAGTATCCCGGCCCGGCCCTGCCCAACCTCCAGGTCCGCACGATCAGTGCCGACGAGGTCGAGAAGTTGGTGGCGCAGGCCCGGGCGGCCGGTGTCGGGGGAGTCTCCGATCTCGGGACCCCGCCGGTCGCGGACGCCGCCTCGACCCGGTTCACCCTCCTGGGTGACAAGGGCGTGGAGGAGTCCGAGGTCTACGCGCTCGGCGAGGCCACCGGCGCCGACAGCGGCCTGAGCGCCGAGCAGCAGTCGGCCCGGGACAAGCTGCGGGCCTTCGCCGAGTCGTTGACCGACCCGTCGGGCCCGCTCGGCGACACCCTGGGCGACACTACGGCGTACGCGCCGACCGCCGTCGCGGCCGTCGCCGAGCCGTGGGTGGCCGACAGCGAGGCCGGTGAGCAGCCCGACGTGGCCTGGCCGGGGCCGGCTCTGCCCGGCACGGCCCTCAGCAAGGACCTCGGGTTGGGCTGCGTGACGGTCACCGGTGACGAGGTGCGCTCGCTGCTCGGTGCGGCGGCGAGCGCCAACATGGCGACGCCGTGGACCTCCGACGGCAAGCAGTGGCGGGTCACCCTGCGGCCGCTGTTGCCCGACGAGTCGGACTGCGGCGACCTCGCCAACAGGCGCTGAATCCCGACCGGGCGGCCGGTCACCCGACCCGGCCGCCCGGCGGATCCCGTGCCGACCAGGATCCTGGTGCCAAAGCGCCCCTGCCGCAGGGGCGGATCCGTACCGAGATCTGGGCCCGGTCGACCGTGTGAAGATCACTCGGTAGGCTGCCGCGCGATGAACAGCCCGACTCGCATCCTGGTGTACGGGGTGCACGGCTCCGGCAAGTCCACCCTCGCGCAGCAGTTGGCCCACCGGCTCGGGCTGCCCTGGCACCCGGTCGACGACCTGCTCTGGGAACCCGGCTGGGTGGAGGTGCCGGTCGCGGTGCAGCGCAGCCGGATCGAGGCGATCTGCCGCCGGGAGCGGTGGATCCTCGACGGGGCCTACCACGGCTGGCGGGACGTGCCGCTGGCCCGCGCCGACCTGGTGATCGGGCTGGACTACCCGCGTGGGCTCTCCTTCCGGCGGCTGCTGCGCCGCACCGTGGACCGGCTCCGCACGGGGGAGGAGATCTGCAACGGCAACCGCGAGTCGCTGGGCAGCGTGCTCTCCTCGGAGTCCGTCCTGGTCTGGCACCTCACCGGGTACGCCCGTGAACGCGCCCGGATGCGTGCCTGGCAGCACGACCCCGCCGGGCCGCCGGTGCTGCTGTTCGACACCCCGCAGGCGCTGGAGCACTGGCTCGCCGCCCTGCCGCCCCACCCGCCCGGCGCACCGCCCCGCTGACCCGCCACACCAGCGCGCCCGCCCGGCGCACCGCCACACCAGCGCGCCGCCCCGGCTCATCGGACCGCCCCGGCATCGAACCGCCCCGGTTCAGAGGCCCTGTCGACGGGCCACGCTGATGGCCTGGGCCCGGTCGGCGACCTGGAGCTTGGCGAAGATGTTGGAGACGTGGTTGCGAACGGTCTTCGTACTCAGGCCCAACCGGGTCGCGATCTGCGGGTTGGTCAGGTGCGCGGCGATGAGCGTCAGGATCTCCCGTTCCCGCGAGGTGAGTTCGGGGAACGCCGGTTCGGCGCGGTCCAGCCCGGCGAAGTAGCCCATCAGGCGGGTGGCGATGGCCGGGCCGAAGATCGCCTCGCCGTCGGCCACCACCCGCACCGACCGGATGATCTCCAGTCGGCGGGCGCCCTTGAGCACGTACCCCCGGGCACCGGCCCGCAGCGCGGCGAAGACCGAATCGTCGTCGTCGGCCATGGACAGGATCAGCACCCGGACGTGCGGGCTCATCCGGACCATCCGCTCGGTGGCCGCGATGCCGCCCATCCCCGGCATGGTCAGGTCGAGCAGCACCACGTCGGGTTGCAGCCGGGCGAGTACGGTCAGCGCCTCCTCGCCGCTGGCCGCCTCGCCGCACACCTCGATGTCGGGACTGGTGGCGAGCAGCGCGCGCAACCCGGCCCGGAACGGCGCGTGGTCGTCAACCAGCAGGGTCCGGATCTGGTCCATCGGTCTCCTCCGTGCCGGTGAGCAGGGTAGCGGTCACCAGCGTGCCAGCGCCCGGTGTCGAGGTGACGACGCAGGAGCCGCCGAGTTCCTCGGCCCGCTCCCGCATCGAGTGCATGCCCACGCCGTCCGGCCGGTCGGGCCGGCGGCCCTGGCCGTCGTCGTGGACCTGAAGGCACAGCCGCCCGCCGGACACCCGCAGCCGCACCTGCACCTGGGTGGCCCGGGCGTGTCGGCGCGCGTTGTTCAGCGCCTCCACCGCGATGCGGTAGGCGGCCACCTCGGCCGCCGCGGAGAGCTCCGGCAGCACCGGCGGGGCGTCGAAGACCACCCGGGGCCCGTCGTCCGGCCAGCCGGCGATGTGCGACCGCAACGCCGCGATGACGTCCATGGTGTCCAGCGCCGGTGGCCGCAGCCCGTTGACCAGCCGCCGGACGTCGGCGACGGCGGTCTGCGCGTCCACCACGATCTCCTCCAGCAGCCGCTGGGTCTGCGGACCCGGGCCGAGTTCCTGCGCCGCCTCGGCGCGCATGGTCAACCCGGCAAGTGTCGGCCCGAGGCCGTCGTGCAGGTCGCGACGCAGCCGCCGCCGTTCCTCCTCGCGGGCGAGCACCAACTGCTCGCGGGAGCGTTGCAGGTCGGCGGCGAGCGACTGGGCCCGGTCCAGGGCGCCCACCGCCTGCACCGCGACACCGATGTGCCGGGCCAGGTCGCGCAGCAGGCGCAGTTCCCACGCGCCGAGTGTGGTCTCCCCGATCCGGGGGCCGAGCAGCAGGTGACCGACGGTGTCGTTGGCGGCCAGCGGCAGCCGCACCGGGTCGGGTGGCGGGACACCCAGCCGGTACGACCGTCCGTCGACCGTCTCGATCTCCACGTAGGACAGCTCCAGCGCCTCGCGGACCGTCGCGGTGCTGGTGGCGAGTACGGCGGCGGCGTCCTGGGTCTGGTCCAGCCGCTGTCCCAGCCGGGCCAGCACCGCGTACGGGTCGTCGCGTTCGCCGTACACCAGCAGGTTGACGCGACGTTGCAGCCAGCCGCGCAGCGGCGCCAGGATCAGCGCGGCCACGGCCGCCGCGACGAACGAGACCGGCAGACTCGCCGAGGCGTCGAAGCCGGCCCCGAGCAGACCGACGACCAGCACGTACGCGCCGCCGACCGCCACCGACAGGGCGACGAACACGGCGGTTCGGCTGATCAGCAGGTCGATGTCGATGAGCCGGTGCCGCAGGACGGCGATACCGACGGCCACCATGATCAACGCACCGCTCAGGCCGCCGGCCAGGTCCCAGAACAGGTTGCCGTGCGGCCAGATGTTCGGATGCGCGTCGGTCAGACCGGCGACGAGTCGGGCGACCACCATACCGACCGCGACCGCGACCGCGTACCCGAGCCACTTGACCTGTTGGCGGCGCACGCCCCGGGCCCGGCGGGCCTGCCACACCATGGTGCAGCCGGCGGCCACATAGATGATCGCGCTGGCCAGGGTGGCCAGGACGGCGGTCAGGTCGGCGACGGGCTGCCAGCCCGGCACGCCGAGCGGGTTGACCACGCTGACCGGGCTGATCTGTTCGTTGGCGCCGGGTCGCAGTGCCCCGCCGACCATGGCGACGACGCCGAGGAGCACCACCGTCCACACCGCCGGCCGCCACCGGGGCGACAGCAGTCGACCGTCGGGGAAGAAGACCAGGATCAGCGCCATGGCCGCGTTGCCGGGCACCCAGAGCCAGTTCTGCGGCCAGGCCAGCGCCTCGGCGAACGGCACCCGGCCGGGCGCCACCACCAGCCCGTACGCGGCGTACTGGCCGCACGCCTCCTGGAGCGAGAAGCAGAATCCGCTGGTCAGGGCCAGCCAACCGATCGGATTGTCCGGACGGTGGGCGGCGATCGCCGCGCCCACGACCGCGCACGAGATCACCAGCAGCAGGTGTGACATGTCGCCCACCGAGCCGCCGTTGAGCACCGCCAGACCCACCGCGACGGCGGCCAGTTGCAGCGACGCACCGCACAGCGACCACGCGGCGCGGCGCGTCCAGGCGGGACGCGGTCCGCGTACGGCTCGCCTCCGGTCGGCGACCGCGACCGGCGCGACGGCGGTCTCTTCGGTGGTCATGGCGTCGCCGAGACTAGACCGTGGGTCCGGGTCGGCGAATCGGGCGACCGGTCCGGCACCGTCGTCGCCACGGTGGGCCGGTGCCCGCGCGTGGCCCCGCCGGTGCCGCACCATGACCCCCGCACGGTCAGGGCCGCCCGCCCGGACGCGGACGCAACGCCAACGCCACCCCGGCGACGACCAGCCAGATCCCGCCGGGCACCAGCGAGATGTACTGCACCGGCGCGAGCTGCGTGGCCGCGATCAGCACGGCGACCACCGCGCTGAAGACCGCGAACCAGCGACTCACCGAACCGTGCCGGAGTCCGCCGACCGCGACCGCGGCGGCGGTCAGCCCGATCCCGCCCCAGAGCCAGGCCATGGTGGCGTAGATGGTGAGCTGCGGCGCGATCACGTCCGGGTCGTACTCCGTCGCCGCGTTCAGCGAGAAGAACAGCTCGGTGGAGATGCCGCCGCCGATCAGCAGCCCGACCAGCACCAGACCGACCCCACCGGCGGCGAGCGCGGGCACCAGGCTGCCGGCCGGCTCCTGCGCCCCGAGGTAGCGCCGCAGCCCGGCCGCGAAGACCGCCAGGCAGACGATGGCGACCACCGTCACCACCTGGTGCGCCCAGACGTACCCGGCGCGGTCGGCCAGGGCGGCGACGTAGTCGGCGTTGTCGGCGCGGTACTGCTCGGCGGGGGCGGTCAGGCTCGCGGTGGTGAAGATGCCGACCAGGCCGACCAGGCCGCCGAGGGCACCGGTCAGGGCCCAGGCGCGCGGCGGGCGTACGGGTGCCGGCGGGGGAGCGCTCGGCGGGTTCTCCGGCAACGTGGCGGGACGCATGGTGGTCTCCTTCTCGGGCGGACGGTTCGTCGTCTCGCAGCCTGCCGCCGGGCCGACCCGGTCCGCATGGGGCGTCGCGGTCCACCGGTGCGTGAGGTTCCCGACCGGCCGGGACATCGGTCCCTGGTGACCGGGATCGGCCGGCCGGTCTGATGCCGGGGGTGGCACTGCCCGGTGCCCACCGCCCAGCCGGGAAAGGACCCACACCGATGACATGCACCTCCTGCCGGGCACGAGGTGTCCCCGCGCCACGCGGCGTCACCCGCCACCGGTGGCGACCACCTGTGGTGGCGCTGCTCTGCCTGGCGCTCGTCGCCTCCGCCTGCACCGCCGACCGGGAGGATCCACCGCCGTCGGGCGGGGTCGACCGTCCCGCCCTCGAAGCGGTCGCCGCCACGTTGCCGGCCGATCCGGTGGAGGCGGCCGAACGTCTGGTCACCGAGATCCACGCCGGGGACCCGACCCGGTCGGCGGCGGCCACCGCCGAACTGCTGCGCCGCGCCGGCCACCCGATCGTGTCGGTACGCGGGCCGGTGGTGGCGATGCCCGACCAGGTGGCGCTGCACGACGCACCGGTCTACGCCGAGCTGCTGCCGCTGCTGGCCGCCGCCACCCGGGCGGGGGACCGGTACACGGTGGACCAGTTCGCCGAGCTGCTGGACGCGGTCGGGCTGACCCGGAAGAAGATGACCTTCGCTCAGGTCACCACCGCCGTCGCCGGCTGGGCCCGGGAACCGGACCACCATCCGATCTTCGTCACCGCGGCAGCCGGCGTACGGGCCCTGTCGGGGCACCGGCAGCAGGTGCTGTTCGCCGGGGCCGATCCGGACACGGCGTACCTGGACCCGTTGCAGACGGTCCTGCTGCTCGGGCACGCCACCAGCCGTCTGGTCGAGGTGGTCGACGATGCCCAGCCCCGGGCGGCGGCCCGGCCCGGCGCGTTCGACCGGTTGGTCGGCGGCGGGGTCGCGTACGCCTCGGACGGGCCGTGCAAGGCGCTCACCCGACGGTTCGGGTCGCCGCAGGACCCGGTGGCCAAGGGGATCGTCGACTCGATCAAGGGTTACCTCAAGGACAGCCTGATCAAGAATCTCTCCGACGAGGCGCAGGACCGGGTGGGCAAGGCCGACGAGGTGTGGGGCAAGTCGGCGGCGGCGGCGAGCGCGATCCTGTTGCTGCTGGGCGCCCGCCTCTCGCTGAGCGCCGACAAGACCAGCACGCACTTCAAGCACACGGCGGGCAGCCGGGCCGAACACGTCCTGCTGACCGCGACCGCGACCTTCGACCTGGAGACGGCGCTCGAAAAGATCGACTGCTACGCGTTGGCCGGGGTCTCGGTGCCCAGGAGCGGACCGCTGAAGGACTTCACCGTCCGGTTCAGCAGCATCCAGCCGCAGGTCGGCACCATCCAGAAGGGCGGCACCCAACTGCTGAAGGCGGTCTCGGCGGACAGTGTGACGTCACAACGGGGCGTCAAGACCGGTGCCGACGGCGTAGCCACGCTGGAACTCAAGCCGCCGGTCGAGGATCCGAGCGGCGAGGGCGAGAAGCTGACCGGCCAGGCCACCTACATCGCCTCGCTGGACAAGGAGAGCCTCCCGTTCGAGCTCGGCGACGTCTACGGACTGCTCAGCAACCCGGTCGGCTTCGGCGTGGGCAAGAACTTCGACCTGCTCCGGGACGTCCTGGTCAAGGCGGGCCTGCCGGCACAGCAGATCACCATCGAGGTCACGTACCACGGGTCCGACATCGTGCTGGCCCAGGGCGCGGGCGAGGTCAACCTGATCCTCGCGAAGCTGCCCAAGGTCTACGTCGACCTGGTCAGCTGCGCCGGGCTCGCCGGACCGTTCACCGGCACCGCCGGCTACAGCGGCGCGCAGAGCGGCCAACTGTTGCAGATGGCCGGCGCGGCGACCGGGGTGCACGTCCCGAAGGGCTTCGCCGGCAAGGACAACAGGATCAGCGTCACGCCCAACAACCAGGGCGGCCCGGAGCCCTTCTTCATCATGAAGGGCGAGGGCGGCAACCAGTTCCTCGACGGCGTCCTGCGGTTCTATCCGTTCCTGAACACCCGGGCCGAGATACTCGCGGACTACCGCGTCGGCCGGCCGGTCGGCGACGTCGAGATCCTGCTCGCCGGCAGTTCGTTCCCGTTCAGCAGGCTCTCCTGGCCGGTGGTCCGGGTGACCACCGACCCGCGATGCCCCGAGGTGAGGTACTTCCATGACGAGACGTGACCGGTGGCGCACCGGGGCGGTGACGCTCGGCCTGGCCGTGGTGCTGGCGCTGACCGGCTGCACCGGCGGTGGGTCCACCCCGGACACCGCCCCCGAGGGCCGCCCGGGTGGTGGCGTCGGTGCGACCGACGACGGCGCGCCACCGGCCGCCTTCCCCGGGCTGTACCTCGCCGCCGACGTGGTGCCGGTCGAGTCGTCCGACACCCGGATCACGCTGGCCAGCGGGCGTCGGTGCCGGGACCTGTCCGCGATGCTCGCGGCCGGTCAGTGGCACCGGGTCGACCGGCTCACCTTCGGCAACCTGGGCGGCACCGAGGTGGCCCTGCTGGCCGGCTTCGGCGGGGTCGCGGGTGACCTGCTGCGTCGGGGCGACCGGCTGGTCTTCGCCGGTCTGGAGGGCGATCCGGCCTGCACGGCGACCGTGACCGAGGTGACCCGGGCAGAGATCGGGATCGAGGGCCGGGGGCTGCCGGGGGCGTCACCGGGCTGGGTGGCGACGACCCGGTGCTACCGCTCCAAGGCCGACGGCACGCTGACCGTGAGCCTCTATTTCGACACCGAGGCCAAGGTGGGCGGTCAGGGCCAGTTCGTGCTGACCCGGTCCGGCGACCGGTATCAGGTGGACGACGACACCTCCGCGCTCACCCTGGTCCTGCTGCGCCACTCCGGGCGCTACCTGACCAGCATGTCGGCCGTGTACGCCGAACCACGCCGCCGCCCGGCCGGGCTGAGTCAACTCGTCGCCGGTGACTCGTTCCGGGCCGAGGTGACGGTACGCGACGGGACGGCCGACCGGCCCGCCGGCAGCGTCGAGATCGCCGGCCTGGCCGACGAGAGCCGGGGTGGGGCTGTCTCGGTGTCGCTGCCGTTCGCCTGTGCCCACGTGACCGAGATCCGCTAGCCGGACGGTGGCCCCGGCCCGACAGCGGCGGGCCGTCGAGTCCGAGCGCGCGGGTGCGGAGAGGCCGGGTGTCCCTGCCGGGGGAGCGGCGGGGACACCCGGTGTCCGGTTACAGGTTCTTCTTGTTCAGCAGCAGGTTCGGGGTGCCGGAGAGGCTGCCGGTCACCACACCGCTGGTGCCGTTGGCCACGATCCAGTTGTGCACCGTCGCCTGGCTCGCGTCGCCGTTGGTCGCCTTCCAGAGGGCGGCCACCCCGGCGGCGTGCGGCGTCGCCATCGACGTGCCGTTGAGCGAGGCGGTGGTCGAGGTGGGGTACGTCGAGAGGATGCCCGAGCCGGGGGCATAGATGTCCACGCAGGACCCGACGGAGGAGTAGCTGGCCCGCGCGTCGGTGTTGGTGGTGGCGGCGACCACCAGCGCGGCGGTGAGGTTGCGCGGCAGCCGGTCACACGAGTTGCCGCCGGTGTTGCCGGCGGAGGCGGCCAGGAACACGCCGCTGTTCATCATGTTCGTCAACGCGGTCGCCAGGCTGGCGCTGTAGGTGTAGTTCCAGGAGGCGTTGGCGACTGCGGGCTTGTTGGCGTTGCGGGTGACCCAGTCCACCGCACCGATGGCGGCCGACAGCGTGCCGCCGCCGGAGCAGTTGAGCCACTTCACACCGTACAGCCGGACGTTCTTGGCGACGCCGTGGCTGGTGCCGCCGATGGTGCCGGCGACGTGCGTGCCGTGGCCGTTGCAGTCGGTGTTGTTGGTGTCGATGGCGTTGTAGGCGAACTGGGCGCGGCCGCCGAAGTCGGGGTGGTTGGCCTGGATGCCGCTGTCGATCACGTACGCGTGCACGCCGGTGCCGGTCGAGTTGTAGGTGTAGCTGCGCGACAGCGGCAGGGTGGTCTGATCGATCCGGTCGATGCCCCAGGCCGGCGGGTTGGTCTGGGTGGCGTCGACGACGTCGTACTGGAGCACGTCCCGCTCGATGCTCACCACGTTGGCGTTGTGCGCCAGCTCGGCGACCTGCGCGGCGGTGAGGCGGGCCGCGAAGCCGTTCACCGCGCGGCTGAAGTAGGCCGAGGGGGCGGCCTTGAGCGCGCGGGCCGGCACGGTGGCGTCGGCGCCGGCCTTCATGGTGACGACGTACGCGCCGGGGATCACCGCGACGTCACCGGCGGCCTGCGGAGTGGTGACCGGTACGGCGGCGGCCCGGTACGGTCCGCCCGCGGCCATCGCGGGTTGCGGCAGCGCGAGCAGGCTGGTGACGACGGCGGTCGCGGTGATGCCGGCGGCGAGCACGACACGACGCCGACGAGGTAGGCGTGCTTGTGACACGGAGCCTCCTTGGAAGCAGACCATCCGTCGTGGATGATCTTCGATGTCAGGAGGCTAGCGGGGTGCGGGCCGACATATAAGTCTGTGGATGTTACGGATTGGTACCGAGGTAGGTCGCGGGTGACAGACGCCGGGCCCTAGTCCAGGTACCCGCGCAGCGCCGTGCGGCTGCGCGGCAGTCCGTGCTCGGCGACCAGCATCGAGACGTTGCCGAACTCCACCCCGTCGAGCAGCCAGGGGCCGGTCGCCTGGGCCAGCGTCTCGGCGAGACGCCGCTGCTGGGACGTCAACGCCGTGGCCGGGGTCCCGGCCGGTAGCGGCCCGTCCGGGAACGCGGACCGCAGCGCCTCGCCCAGCACGGTCAACGCCCGCTCGCCGTCCACGCCGGGCAACCGGTGCAGCAGCGCGTCGAACGCGCGGTCGGCGTACCCGGGGCCGAGATGCCGCAGCGCGAGCGCCGCGTAGCCGGCCAGGTCGCCGTCGAGGAACGGCACCCACCCGTCGTCCGGCGCCGCTCCGTCGGGCGGGTCGGCGGCCCAGGCGAGCAGCGTCTCGGCGGTCACCTCGTCGGCCCGCGCGCCGAGCACCCGGGCCCGCCCGACCGCGGCGGCCCACCGCACCCTCGGGTCCGGGTCGTCGAGCAGCCCGATGTCCGGCGCAGCACCGAGCAGGCCGCCGGCCACCAGCATGGACGCCCTCCCGGCTGGACCCGCCCCGGCCATCGCGCCGGCCAGCGCGGGCAGGCTGCCGGCGGCCTCCTCCGGAAACCAGGCCAGCGCGTAAGCCGCCGGCACGTGCAGCCCCGGATCGGCCTCGTCGAGCAGCCGGTGCAGCAGCGGCACCCCGGCGCGTACCGCGTCGTAGACCGCCAGATGCGTGTACGCCCACAGTCGATCCCGGTCGGCCTCGGTGAGGGATTCGAGGTAGGTGTACTCGACGTACTCCTTCGGTGCCCCATTCCCTCCGCGCGACGGCGGCGGCTTGGCGGCGAGCAGTTCCCGCCCACCCTCGGCGGCCCGACGGAACGCGGCCACCGGGACACCGTCCGGCAGTGCCGTGGCGTCCTGGCCGATCGCCAGAGCGGCCAGCAGCCCGACGACGTCCCCCCGTTCCGGGACGGCCGGATCGGCGAGCAGTTCCAGCAGGAACGGCACCGCGTACGCGCTCGCCTGGAAGCGATTGCCCTGGTGGACGATGGTGGTATAGAGGCTGCCGAGCGTCTCCATCCGGACGTCCGGGTCGAGTGAGGTCAGGTCCCGCAGATATCCGGGCACATCGTCGGCGGCGCCGTAGGCGTGGCCGAGGCGCCGCCACTCGATCTCGTCAAGCCCGTCGAGCACGCCCCATCGTCTCCCGCCTCCGGTGCCGTTCCGTCGTCGGGGGTAGCTCATCGACTTCTTGCTATGTTATCGCTCACAGGTTACCGTCCCTACGGGAGTGAGGGGCACGCGCCAGCGCTCGGCCGCGCTCGTGAATCGGCGCGGCCGAGCGCAGGGCACCAGGCCGGTCGACGGGCATCCCGGCCGTACCCACCACCACGGCGCCCCGCGCCGCCCGCGCGTCCACGCGACGCGGAATGGAGTAACACGATGTCCAGGCGTAGATCGTTCTTCGGGCCTGTGCTGCTCGCAGCCCTTCTCCTGGTGGCCGCCGCCGCGACGGCGGTGACCGGCAACCTCGGTCGCACCGCCGCCGCAGCCGAGGTCGGCACGCTCGCCGCGACCGCCGGGTGCGGCAAGACCCCGACCCTGCGCAGCGGTACGCACACCATCCAGAGCAACGGCAAGAGCCGCAGCTTCATCCTGCGGGTGCCCGACAACTACCAGAACAGCAACCCGTACCGGCTGGTCTTCGGTTTCCACTGGCGCGGCGGGACGGCCACCGACGTCGCCACCGGCCAGACCGTGCAGCGGGACGCCTGGGCCTACTACGGACTGCTGGCCCTGTCGAACAACAGCACCATCTTCGTCGCGCCGCAGGGATTGAACAACGGATGGGGCAACTCCGGCGGCGAGGACATCACCTTCGTCGACGACATGCTCCGGGTGATCGAGGCGGATCTCTGCGTGGAGACCACCCAGCGCTTCGCCCTCGGCTTCAGCTGGGGCGGCGGGATGAGCTACGCGGTCGCCTGCGCCCGGCCGAACGTGTTCCGCGCGGTCGCCGTGTACGCCGGTGGCCAGATCAGCGGATGCAGCGGCGGCACCGGCCGGATCGCCTACTTCGGGGCGCACGGCATCCGGGACAACGTCCTCGGCATCGCCGGTGGCCGCTCCCTGCGCGACCGGTTCGTCGGCAACAACGGGTGCACCCCGCAGAACCCGCCGGAGCCGAGCCAGGGCAGCCTGACCCACCGGACCACCACGTACTCCGGATGCGCCGCCGGCTACCCGGTCGTCTGGGCGGCGTTCGACGAGGGACACATCGCCGCACCGCAGGACGGCGCTCCCGGTGACAGTGGCTCGCGGACCTGGCTGCCGGGCGAGACCTGGCGCTTCTTCACCCAGTTCGGCGGCACCACCCCGCCGCCGACCACCACCCCGCCCACCACGACCCCGCCGACCACCCCGCCGCCGACCACCCCGCCCCCGGGTGGTGCGTCGTGCCGGGTCACCGCCACGATCAACGCCTGGAACAACGGCCTGACCGAGGACCTCACCATCACCAACACTGGCAGTTCGGCGGTGAACGGATGGTCGCTGGTCTTCACGCTGCCCTCCGGGCAGACCATCACCGGGGGCTGGAACGCCAGCTACTCGCCGACCTCCGGGCAGGTGACCGCGAGGAACGTCTCCTACAACGGCACCATCGCCCCCAACGCGTCGGTCAGCATCGGGTTCCAGGCCAACCACACCGGCAACACGGCCCGCCCCGGTGCGTTCACGCTCAACGGCGCCACCTGCACCGTCGCCTGACCGTTGCGGTGCCTGCTTCATCGTGGCGGTGTAGCTGTCGGCGCGTCGGCGTGTCGTACAGCCACACTGCCACGATCAGGGATGGGCTGGCCGGGGCGGCGGGAGGACTAGGCTGCGGCGGTGCCGTTGACCTTTCCCGCGCATCTCGCGCCGGTGCTGGCGCTCAAGGTCTGGCGGCCACGGTGGTGCGACGGGGTGGCACTGAGCACCGGTGCCGTGGCCCCGGACGTCGCGTACCTGGCCGCCGGGGCGGACGGTCGCACCTTCGCCGACACCCACTCCTGGCCCGCCCTGTTCTGGTGGTGCCTGCCCGTGGCGGTGGCGTACGCGGCGGTGGTCCGGTTCGCCGGTCCCGACGTCGCGGTCCACCTGCCCGGGAACCGGTGGTTCGGCTGGCGGGGGTACGCGCTGCGGGGACCGGTGCTGCCGCACCGCCTGTGGATCACGGTCGGGTCGGCGGTGCTCGGCGCGGCGAGCCACCTCGGTTGGGACTGGCTCACGCACACCGACGACTGGCTGCGGGTGCTGTTCGGTGTCGACTGGTCCCGGGTCAGCGGCGTGGCCTGGTGGACCGTGTCGGACCTGACGAGCACGGTCGTCGGCAGCGCGCTGGCGGTCGTACTCGTGGCTCGGATCGGTCGGCGCGGCGGACGGCAGGCGGACGGCGGTGCCGTCCCGACCCGCCGGCCGGCGCTGTTCTGGGGTGTCGCCGGGGCGGTCGCCGTCGCCGGTGCGGCGTGCGTGGCGGCGCTGCCCGGTGCCGACCTGCTCGCGCCGACCGGCGTCCGGCTGTTGCACGTCGCCGCGCTGGCGCTGCTGGCCGGTGGCCTGGCGGTGCGGGTCAGCTCGGGCGGGCGGCGCGACGTCTGGCGGCGTACGGCAGGGCGAACAGGTACAGGCCGGTGACGAGCAGCAGGAAGAGCGGTGGCAGGGGCAGGAAGTACACCCACTCGGCCGGTTCCTGCTGCCGCAGGGCGACGACGGTGACGATGACGACGGCCACCGTGAAGACGATCGACGTCCACCGGTGCACCTGACGGATCCATGCGTTGCCCCTCACCGGAGCCTCCCTCCGGACCGCGCCGCCGCACCGGCACTCTGCCGGTGGGTGCGCGACCGGAAATCAGGCTATGGGCGAGGCGCTGACCTGCGCTTCTCGATTCCTGACCGGTCCGTGCACCGGTTGCCGCTGGGCCATCCCGGAGGCCCGGAAGGTCACCCTGGCGGCCCGCCAGGGTGACCCGACGGTCCGCCGAGCCATGGCGACCGGCGAGGTTCAGGGCTTGCGGCCCACCGCACCGTACGCGTCGATCGCCACCGCGTCCGGGTCCGCCGGGCGCCACAGCGGGATCGGCACCAGGCCCGGCTCGACCAGTGTCAGCCCCTCGAAGCAGGTGCCGAGCTGCTCGGGGCTGCGCAGGATGTACGGCACACCGCCGCTCTGGGCCAACCGTTCCGCGCCGGAGACGACCTCGGGACTGGTGTCGGTGCCGTCCCAGAGCACGAGGTGGCTGCCGGAGGCGGTGGCCTCCATGGTCCGGCCGACGATGGCGCGTACCACGTCGAGGTTCGGCTCGTAGCCCATCACGCCCATGTACATCACCGCGACGGGCTGGTCGAAGTCGAGCGTTTTGGCGGCCTCGGCGAGGATCTTCTCGGGGTCGTGGTAGTCGGCGGGCACGTACGTGGTGACGCCCTCGGAGGTGGTGCTGGACAGCAGCGCGCGGGCGTGGACCAGCACCATCGGGTCGTTGTCGACGTAGACGATGCGCGAGTCGGGCGCGATGGACTGGGCGACCTCGTGGGTGTTCTGCATCGTGGGCAGGCCGGTGCCGATGTCGAGGAACTGTCGGACGCCCGCCTCGGCGGCCAGGTAGCGCACCGCCTGGATGAGGAACTTGCGCGACTGCTGGGCCATCACCACGATCTCGGGGTAGACCTCCGCCACGGCGTCACCGGCGGCGCGGTCGGACTGGAAGTTGTCCTTTCCGCCCATCCAGTAGTTCCAGATCCGGGCGGCGTGCGGCACCTCGGGCTGGAGCTTCGCGGCGAGTTCGGGATCCGGGCTGGCCATGCCTAGCTCCTGTCGACGGGATCGGGTGACGGACCTGTGCTCGATTGGATCATCGTATCCAGGGTCCGTCCACTGTCGAAGGTGAACATACCGCCTCGGGCGGGAATCCCATGCCCCTCCACCTTGCCCGCAGGTGACAGTCTTCGGGTGGTGGGAAGCCTGATGGCGCAACTGCCTGCCCTGCTCGGTGTGTTGATCGGCACCGTCGGCACGATCGTCGCCACCTCGCTGGCCGACCGGTCGCGCTGGCGGCGTACCCAGACGGTGCGCTGGGACGAACGGCGGCTCGACGCGTACGCCGAGTTCGCCCGCGCGCTCAAGGAGGTGCACGCCACCTCCGGCCGGCTGTTGCCCGGATGGCGAGGGGTGCCGGTGGACCGCGAGCGGGAGCTGGCCAACCTCGTCGAGGCCGACTTCCGCCACACCCTGGCCTGGGAGAACGTGCTGCTGCTCGGCGACGGCCCGACGGTGACCGCGGCACGGGCGTGGCGCGACGCGGTCTGGGCGATCGAGCGCGTCGCCCAGGGCAGGCCCACCGACGACCTGGCGGCGCTGCTGCACCAGGCCAACGAGGCCCGCGACCACTTCTACGACGCGGCCCGGAACGGCCTCGGTGTGGGCGGCGGTTCGGTCGCCCAGGCCACCCTGTTGCAGGGCCGCCTGGGCGACCGGGACCTCCCGTCCACCGCGACCCGACCCCCCGTCGACCGCCCGGCCGGGTCGCGGTGACGCGGCCGGGTCAGCCTCCGTGGTCGTGGTGGAGCGCGCCCGGTGCCTGACCGGGCTCGACGACCACGAACTGCCCCATCATTCCCTGGTCCTCGTGCCACAACAGGTGACAGTGGTACATGTACGGCACGGTCGGGTCCGCGTACTCGGTGAACCGCATGATCAGCCGGAACCGCACCTCCGGCGGGAGATAGATGGTGTCCTTCCATCCGGCGAGTTCCGGCGCGGGATCCCGACCGTCCACGCTGAGCACCTGGAACTGCACGTCGTGCACGTGGAAGTTGTGCGGCTGGTGGTGGCCGTTCCAGACCTCCCAGACCTCGGTGGTGTCCACCGTGACCACGGTGTCGATCCGGTTCATGTCCATCGCCTGGCGGTTGATCAGGTTGTTGCGCAGCTCGAACCGCCTCGTCGCGGCAGCCGAGGACGGATCCAGCGCGTCGATGCGCGCCAACTGCGTCGGCAGCGCCCCCGCCGGCGTCAGCCGGGTCGCCGCCCGCAGCAGCAGGACGTCCAACGTGTCGGCCGCGCCGACGCTGCGCTCCCGGCCCGCCGCCAGACCGAGCTGCTGTGGGTACGACCGCAGCGTCGTCGTCTCACCCGCCGCCATCGTGACGACGACCTCCACCCGTTCACCCGGAGTGAGCAGCACACGCGTCATCTCGACGGGCGCGCGGAGCAGTCCGCCGTCGCTGGCGATCACGGCGAAGCCGCGACCGTCGGCGAACCCGAGCGAGTAGCTGCGCGCGGTCGAGGCGTTGAGCAGCCGCAACCGGGTGCGCTCGGCGGTGACGTCGAGCACCGGCCCGACCGTACCGTTGACCAGGATCGTGTCGCCGACCATGCCGTTGTCGCGCCGGGACGTCTCCAGGAGGCGACCCTTCGCGTCGAAGGTCTTGTCCTGGACGATGACCGGGATGTCGTCGACGCCGTACTCGCGGGGCAGGTCGAGCGCGGACTCCTCGTCGTCGTCCACGATGAACAACCCGCCCATGCCCCGGTAGACGTGCCGCTCGGTCTTCCCGTGCGGATGCGGGTGGTACCAGAGCGTCGCGGCCGGCTGGTCGACCCGCCACGACGGTGACCAGACACCACCGGGCGGCACCATCTGGTGCGGTCCACCGTCCGCGGCGGCGGGCAGGTGCATACCGTGCCAGTGCAGCGTGGTCGCCTCGTTGAGCCGGTTGGTGAGATCGATCCGCACCGTCTCGCCGCGCCGGGCCCGCAGCGTGGGACCGAGCAGCGGCCCGTTGATCCCCCAGGTCTCCGCGTCGCCACCGGGCATCAGGGCGGTACGCCCGGACTGGGCGGTGAGGTCGAAGACGGTGACCCCGTCCTGGCGGGTCGACCGGGCGAGCTCGGGAATGCGCAGCGGGTTGCGGAAGTCCACCGTGCCCGAGGTGTCGATCGGCCCCCGTGGCGCGAAGATGTCGCAGCCGGTGACCGAGGCGATCGCGCCCGCACCGGCCCCGAGTGCGCCGAGCCGCAACAGTGCCCGGCGGCTCACGCCGGGGGAGGGGCGGCTCACGACCATGCCTTTCGGTCTGCCGCGACGTCTGCGGGCCGGGTGGCGGCGAGCGGAAACTCGACGGCGCGGGCATCCGCGTGGCCGCTGGCGGCGGGGCGGTCGGAGGTGGTGGGGCGGTCGGAGGCGGTGCGTCCGGGGGCGCGCGGGCGTCGGAACAGGGTGATGCCGCAGAGCAGCAGCGAACCGAGGAGGATGCCGACACCGAGCGGCACGTGGATCACCAGGATGTCGGCGTACCCCATGCCGAGCTGGAAGGTCTCGGCGGCGAAGAGCAGCAGCGCCAGCACCGGTGCCCAGAGGGTGCCGCCGCCGGGCCGCCACCACAGCACACCTAGCGGGATCAACGCCATCGACAACGAGACGATGACGCCGCCGTTCGCGCCGTGCAGCAGCAGCGCCGTGCCGTCCCCGTCCAGGCTCCAACCGGCCAGGAAGGGTTGCAGGCAGGCCAGGGTGGCGTGCCCGACGACCCCGACGACGAGCAGCACCCGCACGATCCGGTTGAACACCCTGATGCGGGTCGAGGGCTCAGGCACGCGTCGCCCCCGGACCGTACGGGGACTCCGGCCGCTGCGGGACGCGATAGGCGTACTGCTCGCGGGCGGCTTTGGCGCCCATCCGGAGGAAGAAGCCCAGGGTGAGGTCGCGGAAGAGATTGCCGGCGGCGGAGCTGGCCTTGCGGTCGCCGATCTGGCGGCCGAACCGCACGATCTTCTCGGCGCGGCTCTTGCGCTCGGCCACGAAGCCGGCGAAGGCGGTCTCCGGCCGACGCCCGGTGCCCAGGTGGCGGGCCAGCACCACCGCGTCCTCGATGGCCAGGCTCGCCCCCTGGCCGGTGGACGGGCTGACCGCGTGCGCGGCGTCGCCGACGAGACAGACGGTGCTCGTGTGCCAGGCCGGCAGGTCGGGCAGGTCGTACAGCGGCCAGGCGCCGAGCGAGCGGTTCGCCGCGCCGAGCACAGCCCGGATCGGTGCCGGATCATCGGCGTGCAGCTCCCGGATCCTCGTCATCCAGTCCTGGTGGTCGAGGTTGTCGAACTCGGTGCGCTCCGGCTCGTCGCGCCGGGGCACGTTGGTGAACCAGTAGGCGAGCGAGTCCCGCACCACGTAGCCGAAGAACGCCCGGTGACCGAAGTACATCTGCTGGCGGCTGGTGTCGGGCAGGTCCACCGTCGTCCAGCCGCCGCAGTCGACGATGCCGGTGTATCTCGGTCGGGGCGCGTCGGGCCAGGTGAGCCGCCGTACCGTGGACCAGATCCCGTCGGCGCCGATCACCGCGTCGACCTCGACGGTCTCGTCGTCGGCGAAGACGGCGGTGACCCCGGCCGCGTGGTGGCGCAGGTCGACCAGGCGCGCGCCGAAACGGTAGCGAGCGCCGGCCGCCTGGGCGCGCCGGGTGAGTTCGGCGTGCAGCCGGGCCCGCCGGAGCACGACCCCCCGCGCACCGTACCGGTCGAGGTCGTGCTCCCCGGCCAGCTCCGCGATACGCCGGCCCCGGGCGTTGTGCATGTCCAGCCCCGACACCTCGAAGCCCTCGGCGGCGCTGGGCACGTCGCCGAGCCCGATCGCCCGCAGCGCGTTCACCCCGTTGGGCGCCAGCGTCAGGAAAGCGCCGCCCAGCGCCGCCCGGCTGTGGCGAGCCTCCGCCACCAGTGGGTCGAACCCGGCCTGCCGCAGCGCGACGGCAAGTGTCGCACCGGCGATCCCCCCGCCGACGACGAGAATCCTCATGATCAAGCCCCCGTAAAATGTTTCGTTCGACCGAACGAACGATTGGAAGTTAGCATGGTGCCATGAGCGGGTCAACGCAGGAGGAACCGGCCCGAACCGAGGCGCTGGGCGCGTTGGCCGACTCCGGCCGCCTGCTCAGCACGGCGATGGTGCTGTTCCACACGAACCTGTCCCGGCGGGTCGGCCTCGGCCCGACCGAGGAGAAGGTCCTCGAACTCGTCCAGCGGCACGGTCACCCGTCGGTGAGCGAGTTGGCCGAGCAGACCGGCCTGGCCAAGAACTCGATCAGCGACGTGCTCGACCGGCTGGAGAGCAAGGGCTTCGTCACCCGCGAACCCCACCCCCGCGACGGCCGCAAGGTCGCCATCGTCGCCACCGAGGAGGGCATCGCCCGGATCGGCCGCCTGTTCATCGGCATGATGACCCGACTCGGCCAACTGAACGCCGAGTACCGCACCGAGGAGTTGGCGCTGATCGCCGAGTACCAACGCCGCGCCGCCGAGATCCAGGCCGCCGAGGCCCGAAACCTGGCCGACGGCGCCACCTGACCGGCTCTGGTCGCCCGGTCTGTGGGGTGAGACCGGTCAGGTCGGGTGGGCCAGTCGGATGGGACCGATCAGGTCGGGTGGGCCGATCAGGCCGGTGGGTCGGGTGGACTGGTCAGGCGGGATGGGCGGGTTGGTCGAGGATGGCGCTGAAGCGCTCCTCGGCCAGGTCGAGCTGGTCGAGGATGTGCCGCCGCACGGCAGGGGAGAGCGGAGTGTCCGTGCGGGTGACGAGATCGCGGTAGACCGGCACGAGAGGCCGGTACTTCCGCGCCAACGACTCGACCTTCGGCCCGACCGAGTGGATCACGCCGACCCCGTTGTCCGTGAAGTCGGAGATCTTGACGACCCGCGCCCACGGCTCCCGCTCCAGGCTGGCGGCGACGTGCTCGTGGTACTGCTCGTTGCGGTCCCGCCCCGGATCCCACGGCGGATTCGTCACCGCCGCCACCAGCCGCGCCACCCGGGACCCGAACCGCTCCGCGAGCACCTCCAGCGCCGCCCCGGTCTGGTCGGACACGCTCAGTTCGTCGGCTCCGCTCGCTTCTTCGCACCCGGCCAGCTCGGCCGGGTGGTCCTCGACCGCGTCGTGGAGCAGGCCGGCGACGATCACGTCGACGTCGCGTACCTCGTAGTAGTGCACCATCCGGATGGCCACCCGCAGCAGGTGGTTGACGTACGGCTCGCGGGATCGTCGGTCGTCCCGGTGCAGCCTTGAGGCCAGTGCCAACGCCTCGTCGAGGCGCTGCTGACCCTTCTCGTCGAAGACCTTGATCTCCAGCCGGAACCGCTCCCGCAGACCGGCCTCGCCGTGCATCTCGGTGATCGCGTGCATCGGCATGGTGGCCAGATACGGTGGCAGTTCCATCCGTCTCTTATAACCGATCGCCCCCACCGGTAGGGGGACGGCCGGTGCGCCCCGAACCACTCGGCGCGCCGCCGCTGCCCTCTTATCGTGGCAGTGTGGCTGTTCCCGCAGCGGCGTGTCGAGCAGCCACACTGCCACGATCCGGGAGGCACATCCCCGGCCGCCATAGCAGATGGAGGGCCGGGGGTGGGGGTTGTCCACAGCGGGCCGTCCATCCACAGGTACCGGGGTCTGTGGCTGCGCGAGCTGGGGGCTGGGTGGCACGGTCAGGGGCGTGGACGTGGTCTTGGCGGAACTGGTGGAGCGCGGGCACGGCCTGGTGACCCGGGCCGTCGCCGAACAGGTCGTGCCGCCGTGGATCCTGCAACGGGCGTGCACCAACGGTGAGCTGGTGCGGGTACTGCCCGAGGTGTTCACGGCAGCACACCTTCTTGACGAACGGAACAATCGCGCGGCCAGCCCACCGCTCAGCCACATCGGCCCGGACCTCGGCCGGCGTGCGGTCGCTGCCTGGATTCGCGAACGTGGCGCGCTCAGTCACCTCACCGCCCTCGACGTCTGGGGGTTGCGTGCACAACTGCCCGGGGACCTGCTACACGTGAGCACGCCGGCCCCCAGCGGCCTACGAAGCTGGCCCGGAGTCCGGGTGCACCGACGACGCCACTTCAGCCTCACCTCACCGGCGGTGGCGGTACGACAGGGACTGCCGGTGACCACCATCGAGCGAGCCCTCGTCGACTCCTGGCCGATGCTCTCCCCGGCGGAACGTCGGACGCCGATGATCAGGGCGGTGAACGACCGACTGACCACCCCCGAGCGGTTGCGGGCCGCGCTCGATGACACGACGCGGGTGCCGGGCCGGGCAGGGCTCAGCACACTGCTGACCAGGCTCGCCGACGGCTGCCGCAGTCCGTTGGAGATCTGGGGACACGAGCGGGTCTTCATCGGCCCGGGAATGCCGACGTTCCAGCGGCAGGTGCGCGTCCGGCTCGGTCGGCGCACCGTCTACCTCGACCTCTACGCCGAACCGGAACGCGTCAACATCGAACTCGACGGCGCCACCACCCACGGTGACCCACGACAGCGTGAGATCGACCTGCGCCGCGACGCCCAACTGGCAGCGCTCGGCATCCTGGTGGTCCGCTTCGCCCATCGTCGGCTCGTGCGTGAGCCGGAGACCGTACGCCGGGAGACCCTCGCCATCCTGGCCAGCCGTCGACCTTGCTGATCCCCGGCACCGCACGTGCTCATCCGTCAACGGTCGACCACCGCCCTGCGGCGACGCGCCGAAGGGCGAACGAGCCTTACCGACTGCGGCAGAGTGCTGCCGGCGGGGCGGAGACCGGCGAGTTGGACGTAGATCTCGCGTTTGGCGGTGGCGTTGCCGCGCCGGTCGATGACGTACCCGGTCAGCCAGATCCAACCGTCGTACGCCTGTCGGTCACTGGTCGAGACGACGCGCAGGGTCAGTGCCCGGCCTCCGGCGAACTGCACCGACGCGCGACCGTCGATCCGAAGCAGGTCGCCGGGGGCCGGGCGCGCGGTCACCAGCGGGCCTGGTTCGGTGGTCGGCAGTGCCGGGCGTGCATCGACTGCCAGTCGCGCAGGGCCCGCTTGAGCCGCTCGTTCTCCTGGGCGAGCGTACGGACCTGCCGGTGCAGCTCGGCCAGCTCGTCGCCGACCGTGGCCTGGAACTCGCGTACCTGATCGGGGTCGACCCCACGGCGACGCGGGGCGAACGTGTGGTTGCGTACCTCGTGCGGGGTCAGTCGGGTCGGGCGACCGGTCCCGTAGGGCTGGCCACCTCGATACACCTGGGCCACGACGGTCCTTTCCTTGGGGAAGGCTGGAGCGCGGAGGGTCGGTGCGGTGGTGCGTGGAAGGGCGGACCGTGCGTGGCCGGCGTCCGCACGGCCCGCCCGCTCGGCCGCCGCAGCCCGTTCGGCGGTACGACGACAGAGCAGCTCACTGGGCCGGGACGGGCACGCGCACCCGCCCCGACCAGGGGGAATGCCTCTGCTCCTCGTTGCCACGCAAGGGGAGAGGCGTGATTCAACTTAGCTGTCCCAGTCACCTGAGTCAAACGGTGAGTTGTTGTGGAGTGTCGTTGCGTGATCGAATTGGCGTGCCACGCAAGGGGAAGGTCATGCCGATCACCGCCGACTACATCCGGATCGCCGACGAGATCGTTGCCGACATCAGAGCCAACCGGCTCACGCCGGGGGACAGGCTGCCCTCGATTGCGCAGCTTGCGGCGAAGTACAAGGTCAGTCCGTCAACGGTCAAGCAGGTCTACGTGCGGCTGGAAGCACTTCGGGTGATCTGGCGGCACCAGGGTAAGGGTGTCTTCGTCAACGACCCCAAGCTCTGGATGCGGGAGCCGTAGGTAGCGGCTCGGCGGCGGAGACAGCCCTAACGGGTACCCCGTCCCGTGAGCGGGACGTGGAGTCGTCGCGTGGCCGAACGGAAGCTGCTCTTGTCGGACCTGCAGGAGACGCAAGCGTCGATGGTGTGCGGCTTCACCAAGAGCATCGACTGGATCGAGTCGGCGGCGTTCGAGACGGTGATCCTCAACCGGCTCGTCAACGGCGGCAAGGTCAACAGCGCCGAGCTGCTGGCACGCTCGGCGCGCTGGGCGCCGTTGGCGCAGCACCTCGGGTTCCGGGTGGTTTACAAGAATGGGGGCCAGCCGCTGCCGACTATGCGGCCCTCCAAGGAATCCGACGTGGGACTGTAAGAGGGTGCGACGTGGTCTCGGACTCGTCATCCCGGTCACGCCTGTTTCCGGGCTCAGGGGTTGGTTGACGGGAATCTGACCTTGCGCGGTCCGATGTGGAGAAACCGATAGGGTTGCTCACGGCAAGCAGGCGAACTCGTGCCGTGACCGTGTGACCGATCGCCTCCGGGGGTGTGCGATGGCGCCGAGCAAGCGACAGGCCGTCCTGATCGGAGTCAACCAGTGCGGCTACGACGTGCAACTGCCCGCGCTGCGGTATGCCGAGAGTGACGCACAGGATCTCCGGGCCGTGTTGCTCGACCAGGACTACGGCACCTTCCATGACGGTGACGTCAAGATGTTCATCGGCGCGGACGCCAGGTGGCGTGACATCAAAGCCTATCTGCGCGGGATCGCCTTCGAGTCGGGCCCCTCGGATGTGCTGCTGGTCTACTTCGCCGGCCATGCGCTGGTGCCGGAGTGGAACGAGCAACTCGACGCGTACCTGGTCACTGCGGATCTGGATCCGGACGCGCTGCCCCGGGAGCCGGACAACGGCCTGCGGATGTCGTTCCTCAAGCGGGATGTGTTCGAGGCGTTCGCCGGCACCTCGTTCCTGGTGTTGGACTGCTGCCAGGCGGGCATCTATGCGGACGCCGACCGGCGACATGCGGCGGCGATAGAGACCTACCGCACCCAGGTCGACCGGCACAGTGCGCTGCTGGCGTGCCCGAAGGGCGGGGTGGCCCGGGAGAGCACCGACTACGGGCACGGCGTGTTGACCCACCACGTCCTGCGGGCACTGCGTGGCGAGGCGGCGGACGAGGCTCGCCGGGTGTCGTTCGCCCGGATGGCGGCGTTCGTGTCCGAGCAGGGCATCGACCCGCCGCCGGCCCAGTGGGTGAAGACCTACGGGCCGGCGATCCCGCTGACTCAGCCGCCGGTGTCGCGGCACGATCGTCAGACGTTCAACACGCCGGCGAATCCCGGCGTCATCCGGCCCTGCAAGAACCCGCTGGAAGACCACGCGAACTCCATCATGCAGTTGCTCGGCCGGATGTTCCGTGGCGCGAACCGGCCGAGTCACCATGCCCAGCAGGTCGAACTCATCCGGTACGCGGTGGACGCGGACTCGGTGGCGGTGGTGCAGTTCGCCGGGGATGGCATCAGCGTGGTGGACAAGACCTCCAGGTTCGATGTCGAGATGCTCCGGCCGATGCTGGAACTCGCCGCCGACGAGGCCGTGCAGTACCGCACCTCGATGCCGGGTCATGTGGTCGCCGACGGGGCCCGTCGGCGCATACTCTGCGTACCCGTCAAGGCCGTGGACGACAGACTGGTCGCCTACGCCGTAGTCGACCCGGCCCCCGCGCAACTGGAGATGGGCGAGCCGCTCGCGGTGATCCTGCGGGCGGTCTGGGACTCCGACCCGATCAACAAGCCGGTCGAGTCCGAGATGATCGTCATGACGGCGCTGCGGGCCGCGTTCGGCCGGATGCCGACACCGGTGTACGAATACGCCTTCACCAGCTACCAGAAGCTGGTCGACTCGCTGACCATGGTCTTCCAACCGGTGGTGGAGTTGAGCCGACATCCCACCGGGGTGGGGGTGTACAGCTTCGAGGCACTGGCCCGCCGTAAGGAGGGCGACACCGGAGCACCGATGGCGGTCCTGCAGATGGCGCACCAGTGGGGCGACCGGTTCATCATCGAGCGTGACGCACTGCTCGTCTCGAAGGCCATCCGCTCGTACGCCAAGGCCGCCGTCGCCGCCAACTGGCAGGGCATCAAACCGCTGTCGGTGAACGTGGCGGTCCGCTCGCTGTTGCGGGACTCGTATCTGCATCAGGTGAACCGGGCACTCGTCGAGGCGGACGTCAACCCGCAGACCCTCACCCTGGAGATCTCCGAGCAGGATCCGATCATGCCGGGGCCGGGTGAGGACTGGCCGCAGAAGCCGCTGGAGTACTTCCACCGTCGTCTCACCACGCTGGCCCGGGATCTGCACATCAACTTCGCCGTCGACGACTTCGGTGTGGGCCACGCGTCGCTGGCGCGGATGGCCGAGCTGCGGCTCACCCAGATCAAGGTCGACCGGGCGGTCCTGCACCACCCACTGGCCGTCGAGGAGTTGGAACTGGTGGCGAAAGTGGCCCGCTACGCCCGTGACCAGGGCGATGCTCCCCATCCGCGAGCTGTCGTCGTCGAGGGGTACGACGAGAAGGCACCGATCACCCTGAAGCAGATCTGGGATGTCGGCATCCACCACGTCCAGGGTTACTTCTGCGGGGCGGTGGCGTCCACGAGCCTGCAACCACTCGACCGGCAGATCCAGGAAGAGATCGCAGCCCAGGTCAAAGGAGAACGATGAGCGTCGTCAAGCTGGAGTTGCCGCCGGACGTGCTGCACGAGATAGACCTGCCGTACGAGGGAATTCGTGGCCTGGACGCCCTCACGCTGGCCGTCGAAGGGGTCGCGGTGATGGCCAACCTCGCCACCCTGGCCGCTGTGCAGCCACAACTGGGCGCGTTGGTCGTCGCGATCCGCAACTGGCGGCTGCGCGACGACCGGCAGACCGTCGTGTTGACGGTCAAGGGCCGTGGTGTCGACATGCGGATCGACCTGCCGCGCAATGTGGATACCGCGATGCTGCTGAAGCACCTGCAGCCGATCTTCGAGGAAAAAAGGTGACGTGTCTCCTGCGGATCCGGGACTTCATCCACCGGCACGAGCGAGTTGCCATTCCTGCCCGGCTCTGACGCCACGATCAGGATCTACCGCGCCTTCGCCATCCGGGCGGTGAGGTCGAGGGCGGCGCGGATCGGGTCGTCGGACCAGCGGCTGGCGAACACGTCGTGCAGGCGCCACCCGGCGCGGGCCAGGGTGCGGTGCCGCTCCACGTGGGCGGCCACCCCGTCCGGGTGCACGCCGCAGATCACTGCGACCGCGTCCGCGTCGGCGCCGACGCAGAGGTCGATCCGCCAGCGGCCGACCGGGTAGCCGGGGCGTACCGGCACGCCGATCCGGTCGAGTTCGACGGCGACGGCGTGGGCCCACGGCTCGGACGCGGGTGCGTCGGGAGCGCTGGACACCGGCGGCTGGGCGGCGTACCGGAGGTAGTCGGCGACGATGCCGTCGGGGGCGCGCAGCGAGGTGACCACCGTGAGGTGCCGCCGGGCGCGGGTGACCATGACGTTGAACAGGTTCGGGTCGGCCAGGAAGCGGTGCCGGCCCGGCGGGTCGTCGTCGACCAGCCCCAGCGAGACGATCACCACGTCGGCCTCGCTGCCCTGGAAGGCGTGCACCGTCCCGGAGCGCAGGCCGAGCCGTTCGATCTCGTCGACGTCGTACGCCGAGAGCAACGCCGCCTCCACCGCGTCGGCCTGTGCGCGGAACGGGCTGATCACCGCGATGCCGCCGCCGGGCGGCTGGGCGGCGAGCTTCCCGATCAGGTCGAGTACGGCGTCCACCTCGGCCCGGTTGACGCCGTCGACCACGGCGGCGTCGGTGGTGGTCAGCACGTCGATGGCGTCGGTGCGCTCGGTGCGGGGGTGCCGGGTGACCAGCTTGAGTCGGTCGCCATAGAACCGCCGTGCGGAGAAGCCGATCAGGTGCGGCGTGGACCGGTAGTGCTCGCCGAGCCAGGTGACCGGTGCGGCACCGGCCGCCAGGTCGAAGGCGCTTGATCGGCGTACGTCGAGCCGGTCGGCGAAGCGGTCCAGCCCGTGCCGGTGCAGGGTGGCGGTCACGTCCTCGTCGGAGACGAAGGAGACGAACCGTAACTGGCGCGGGTCACCGGCGACCAGGGCGTGCCGGGCCCGGGCCAGCACCGGGGCGGCCCGCAACTGGTCGACGTGCGCCGCCTCGTCCAGCACGATCAGATCGAACATGCCGGACACCGGCGGCAGCAGGTCCTCCACGTCGGCCACCGTGCCCACCCAGAGCGGCAGGGCCCGGACCAGTGCCTCAGCGTCCAGCCCGGCGAGCATCTCGCGGCGACGGTTGCGACCGGCCCGCAGGGCGGTGCCCAGGGCACCGGCGGCCCGGCGGGCGTCGCCGGTCCACCGTCGCGCGCTGGTGACCTGGTGTCGCAGCGCGGTGCCGACCGCCTCGGCCAGCGCGGCGTCCGCCTCGGCCAGCGCCGACCAGGCGGCCGACAGGTCGGTGCCGCCGACCGCCGGCAGTCGCGCCGCCGCCCGTACCGCCTCGGCGGCCTCCACCGCCGCCCGCAGCCGTTGCGCGGGTAGCTCGGGACCGGCGCCGGTCAGCCGTTGAAGCCGCCGGGCGGCCCGGGCCCGACGCAGCCGGGACCACCAGCCGGTAGCCGCCCGGCCCGTGTCGGCCAAGGCCCTCCGGATCGCGGCGAGGTCGGCGTCCGGCGTGAAGACCCCCGGAGCGTCGTGGCCCAGCGCCGGCAGCAGCGGCTGCCAGCCGGGCAGGGTGGCGGCGAGCCGTTCCTGCTCCAACGCGGCGCTGATGCCGGACCGGACGGCGCTCACCCGGTACCGGGCGGCGGCCACGGCGGCGGCGTCGTCCCGCAACTGGGCGTCGTCCACTCCGACCGCGATGCCACCGGCGAGGTCGGCGGCGACGGTCTCCCGTCGCTCGGCGTCGCCGAAGAGGACCGGGGGCGGGCCGGGATGCCGCCGCAGCAGTTCGCCGAGCACCTCTGCGGCGTGCGCGGACTGCGTCGCCACCAGCACCGACCCGCCCCGGCCCACGGTGTCGAGGGCGGCGGCGACCAGAGCATGACTCTTGCCGTTGCCGGGCGCGCCGGAGACCACCACCACCGCCTCGGTCCGGGTCCGCCGGACCACGTCCCGCTGCGCCTCGTTCAGCGCCAGCGGCGACAGTACGTCGTCCCCCTCCGCACCTCCGCCGGTGCCTGTGCCGGTGCTGCCTGTGCCTGTGCCTGTGCTGCTGCTGGGCGGCGTACCGGCTGGGCCGAGGTAGATCCGGGTCAGGGCAGTCTCGGCCAATCCGGGGCGGCCCGCCCAGTTGAGCAGGGTGTCCCGCAGCCGACCGGCGAACACGTCCCGGGTGACGAACAACGCCGCCGAGGCCACGCCGGTCAGGGTCGTCTCGTCGACGCGGCGCGGTGGCCTCGGCACGACCCGGTCGACCGTCAGACCGGCGGCCTGGGCCGCCGTGGTCACCCAGGCAGCCGTGCCGGGCGCGGTCAGCCAGCCGGGGCCGGCCAGCCCCGGCGCGGCCTCCAGCCGGGCGGCGAGGTCCCGATCCTCGATCAGCGAGGTCAACTCAAGGTCACCGGCGGGAACCACCCGGTAGGCGCGCCGCCCGCGCTCCAGGCGTACCGGTTGAGCCAGCAGCGGCAGTCGGACGCGACGCCGCGTCCCCGCGACGTCGACGCCGCCGATCAGGAACGCCAGCCCCAGCCGCAGGATCCGCTCGTCGCGGTGCAGTGCGTCCAGCGCCGCCAGCCGATCCAGTCGGGCGGTACGCGGACCCCGGTGCGGCTCGGGCAACCAGATCAGCGGACGCCCGGTCCCGGACACGTCGAACACCCGCTCCGCGCCGGCCGGAGCCAGGTCGGCGAGAGCGGTGAGGATCGTCGCCGCGCGCATCGCCCGCCGATTCTGCCGTACGCCGTCCCGACCGGCCGCCCGTGTGCCCCGATCTGCGGGCTTGACTGGTCGGTCTGGCCTGCTTCGCCGGGCTTGGCGGGTCGGCCCGGCCTGGTTCGCCGGGCGCGGCGGGTAGGCCCGGCCTGGTTCGCCGGGCGCGGCGGGTAGGCCTGGATATTCCACTCGGCCCCCTTTGCTCTGCTTCACCCCACGCACTGGTTCCACCCGGAAACCGTTGCGTCGGGTGAAGCAGAGCAAAGGGGGCCGACGAGGGGAGTGGTGGCGGCGGACGACCGGCGGTGCACCAGTCCGGCCGCTGCGTGGGGGCACCGGGTGGAGACGGCGGTGGGCGGGAGCCGTCGACGGCTCCCGCCCACGTGGCGGTCGGTTGTCAGGCGTACGTCTCGAACTCGGCGACCCTCGGGGTACCGCTGGAACTGGTGATCTCGAAGGTGACCTTGCTGAGCGAGGTCGAGGCGAAGCTGATCACACCGGCGGTGGTGCCGGAGGCGAGTACCGCCCCGTTGCCGTGGTTGATCAGACGCCAGCCCCGGATGTTGCCCACGGAGCCGGACGCCTCACGGATGTTGACCCGGGAGATCGTCCTGGCGGAGTCCCACTTGATCGAGATGGAACCCGTCGCGCCCGACGGCGACCAGGCGGTGCTCATGTTGCCGTCCCGGACGTCGCCGTAGCTGGTGCCGCTGGCCTTGCTGGAACCGTCGGAGCCGGCACCGATGCTCAGGTTGGTGCCGCTCGGCGGATTCGTCGGCCCGGGGGTGGGGCTGTTGGTCGGTCCCGGGGTGGGGGTGGTCGGTCCGGGCGTCGGTCCGGTCGTCGGGTTCGTCGGCGTGCAGTTGCCGTTCGACGTCCGGATGCCCTTGTTGGCGCCGGCCGTGTCCCGGACGATGTTCGGCACGCAGCTCGCCGCATCCATCCGGTACGAGTAGGGGATGCTGACGCTGGTGTTGGACGTCGGGTTGGGGCCGGCGGGGTTGTTGTCGCCGCTCCGGGCCGACCAGGTGACGTTGTCGAAGGTGTTGCCGCTGACCTGCCAGTAGCCGGCCTCGCTGGTGTAGAACGTGCCGAGCACGTCCTTGGCGTTCTGGAAGTAGTTGTTCTCCACCTTGGCCTGGCCGCCGGCCCGCGAGTTGATGCCGGACTCGTTGATCCGCAGGTAGTGGTTGTTGTAGATGTGGGCCTGCCCGCCGCGCAGCAGGGGCACCCGCGAGTCGATGTTCTCGTACAGGTTGTTGTGGTACGTGACGAAGCCGTTCGAGCGGTCGCTCTCGCTGGAGCCGATCAGGCCGCCACGACCCGAGTTGCGCAGGATGCTGTACGACAGCGTCACGTACTGGGTGTCGTTCTTCATGTCGAAGAGGCCGTCGAAGCCCTCCGACTCGCCGCCGGAGGCCTCCAGGGTGACGTGGTCGACCCAGACGTTGCGGACGCCGCTCTCCATGCCGATCGCGTCACCGCCGTTGGAGGTGGGCGAGCCGGACTTCTTGACGTTCCGCACCGTCACGTTCTGGATGATGATGTTGCGGGCCTCGCGGATGTGGATGCCGAGCTGGTCGAAGACGGCACCGTTGCCCACCCCGAGGATGGTGACGTTGCTGATCTGCTTGAGCTCGATCACGTCGGCGGCGGTGTTGCAGCTCGACCCGGACACCTTGGTGGTGTTGCCGTGGTTGATGGTCCCCTCCACCTGGATGGTGATCGGGGTGCTGCTGCTGGCCCGGTTGCACAGGGCCGCGTGGATCTGGGTGCCGGTGGTGGCGCGTACCGTCTGACCGCCCGCGCCGCCGGTGGTGCCCCCGTTGCGGGTGGCGAAACCGGTGGCGCTGCCGACGGCGGCCGACGCCTGGGGGGTCACCAGGGTCACGCAGACCGCGGCGCCCACGGCCGTCGCGGACAGCCCCGCGAGGAGTCGCAGTGCGACTGTTCGTCTCATTCCTTGCCTACCTTCCGTGCTATCGGTGGTGGTACTGCTACAGCCGGGTGTGGTCGCCGGGTCGCCTGAGGGACGGTCAGAGCGGCAGGCGGTCGGCACCGGCGAGCGGGCCGACGACGAGGGGCACCAGCGGTGCCGGGAGGACCGGACCGTGCCGCAGCGTCGGCGTCCAGCCGGCGTCGGGCGACAGGTCCGGGTCGTGCGCGGCGTTGTACGCGGCCACCAGGTCCACCGGGCGGGGTAGCTTGCCGGCCGCCTTCACCCAGTTGCCCCGGGTGGTGATCGCGGAGCCGCTCCAGTCGTAGAGCAGGTCGGCGGCGGTGATGCCGGCGCCGAGCGTGAAGTGGTTGTTCTCCGCGTGCACGGCGGACTGCACGCCGACTCCGATGGCGTACTCGAAACCGTCGCCGGCCAGCCGGTACTGGTTGTTGTAGAGGTCGACCTGCCCGAAGCGGACCCGGGGCAGCCGCTGGAGACCCTCGTCGAACAGGTTGTGGTGCAGGGTGACGTTGAGCCGGCCGACGTCCGGGCCGACGGTGTTGGACGAGCCGATCAGCATCAACTTGTCCCGCCCGTCGAACCGGTTCCAGGAGGCGGTGACCAGGCTGGCCGTGTGGGTGATGTCCAACGCGCCGTCGTGAACCTGGTAGGGCCGTCCGAAGTGGATCGGCTGGCCGCTGTCGGGATTGTCGCCGTCGGTGAACGTGTTGTGGTCGATCCAGACGTTCTCGCTGCGGCGGACCGAGACCAGGTCGTACTGGGAGTTCCAGTTGCCCGTCTCGCCGTCGGTGGGGGACCAGGCGGGGAAGCAGTCCCGGGCGTCGTCGAAGGTGATGTTGCGGACGATGACGTTGGGCGCCCGGTCGATCATCAGGGTGAGGCCGGTGAGCCGTGCCCCGCGCAGCCCGACGATTGTGGTGTTCGGGCCGACGTTGATCTGGGTCTGCCGGGTCTGGTTGGTCACCGACCGGACCCGGGCCTCCTCCACCGGCCCGCTCGGCGCGACCCGACCCCATACCGCCGGGTCGTACGCGGCCAGGTACGCCTCCAGCGAGTACCCGGGGTCGGCCAGGTCGGTGCAGTCGAGCAGCCGTCCGTCGACGTCCTCGAACCCGTCGATCTCGCCCTTGACGTAAATGATCTTCGGGGTGGTGTTGGTCGCGTTGGTGGCGTTGTTCCCGCCGAGCGCGGCGACCAGGTCCTGGCGACTGTCGACCACGTGGACCTGGTCGGCGGTGGCGGTGGAGCCACCGGTGGTGCCCGGCCCGGCCGCCGCCCAGCCGTCGTTCGTCGGCAGCGCCTGTCGGCCGATCTGCCGGGCCAGTGCGGACAGGGTGTCCGCGCCGCCCGTCGGGCCGGGGTGTGCCGCCGCCGGGGTGGGCGCGGCGGTCAGGGTGAGAATGATCAATGCCGCACCGGCGGCAATTCTGCGCATCAGCTCGTCCCGTTCCCTCGTCGTTGTTTCTCTATGTGACGAAGGTTACGGTTGTGTTTTTATTGGGGTCAATATTAATGATGTGCAGTTTTGTTGCAGAAAATGCTTTCGGCCGACATCGTCCCGACCTGTCCCGGTCGGGAAACCGCTGGTCATCGCAGAGTGCTTGGTCCTGATCGGACCGGCGATGTTGCAGTGGCGTTGCGGTGTCCTCCTATTTTGCTCCGGTCGGATCGGTCCGCCATGGAGCGACCGCCCACGGCACACCCAGCTCGGTCGGCAATGCGCCGCTCTCGGCGGCCCGACGCAGCACGTCGTTGACGCCGGGAATGACTCGCACCCGCTGCGGCCCGTCACCGACCGTCTCCACCCAGCCGCCGCCGAGCAACGTCGGCTCGGGCGCCGCCTGGAGCGCGGTCAGCACCGCGGTGAACGGGGCGGTCCGGGCCAGCGGCGCGATCAACGGCACCCGGGGATCGGCCCGGTGGTCGAGCAGGTTCTCCAACAGGCCCCGCCGCCCGGGCACCTCGCGTGCCTGCGCCTCACCGGGCAGCAGCAGGCGGTCGGTCGGGTATTCCAGCACGGCCCGTCCGGCGTCCCCGGTCACGATCACCTCGCCAGGGACGAAGTCCTCCCCGGCCAGCGTCACCGCGGCCACGATCGGCGGGCCGTGCCGCAGGCGTACCCGCACCACGGCGGTGTCGTCGACCTCGATCGGCCGGACCCGGTAGCGCTCGACCTCGACGGCGGCGGGCTCCACCGGCCCGCCGGTGACCGCCTCGGCCACCGCCAGGCACTGCATCACCGCGTGCGCCAGCGGGTTGGCCAGCGCGCCGTCGAGCACCGGTCGTCCGTCCAGCGTCCGTCGACCGGCCCACGGGGAGCGGGCGTAGTACGCGTCCGGACGCTGCCAGGCGGCGACGGTGGCGATGCCGGTGACCGTACCCACTCGGCCGGCGCTCACCGCGTCGGTCAGCGCGGTCAGCGCGACCGACCCGAGCGCCTGGAAGCCGACCTGTGCCACCCGGCCGGTGCTGGCCAGCGCACCGGCCAACTCCTCGTGTTCGGCGGTGCAGAGCACCGGCGGCTTCTCCAGCAGCAGGTCGGCCCCGGCGGTCAGCGCGTCCCGGGCGATCGGCAGGTGGGTGTGCGGCGGAGTGCAGATCACCACCACGTCCGGCCCGACGGCGGAGAGCATGGCGCGGTGGTCGGTGAAGACCCGGGCGTTGGGGGGTACCGGCGCGGCCGGCTCGTCCTCCAGCGGCCGGGTGTCCACCAGCGCGACCAGCCGCAGTCGTCCGGCCTCGTGCAGCGGGCCGAGCACCCGCCGGTGCCAGCGCCCGTGCCCGTTCGCCCCGATCAGCGCGACGCGTGGCACGGCCGCCGGCACGGCTGTCGGCACCGCTGTCGGCACGTCGGGCGTCGCGGCTGTCGGCGCGGCGGGTGCCGGGGTGTTAGCAGGGGACCCCTGCTCTACCGCAGGCGTTAAGAAGGTGCCCTTCCTTTCACTCATGCGGCGCCGGCCAGGGTGGCGGGGACGCCGTGGCGGTGCAGGTCGGTCAGCCAGGCGGTGACGTCGGCGCGGACCTGCGCGTCGGCGGCCACCTCGGGCGGGACGACCTCGTCGAGGGCGAGGACCGCGTCGACGGCCCCGGCCGGGGTCTGCGGCGCGGCGGCCAGGGCGGTGCGGATGCGCTCCGCCAGCGGGTCGTCCAGCGGCAGCGCGCGACCGTCGTCGGCGGTGCCCTGGGCGAACCGGATCCAGGCGGCCACGACCAACGCCGCCCATCGGGCGGAGCGGCCGGACGCGCGCAGGTCGGCGATGGTGTGCAGGATCCGCTGCGGCAGCTTCTGCGAGCCGTCCATCGCCACCTGGAGGGTGCGGTGCCGGATGGCCGGGTTGCCGAAGCGGGCCAGCACCTGCTCGCCGTACTCGACCACGTCGACGCCGTCGGGCGGGGTGAAGCTGGCCGCCACGTCCTCGGCGATCAGCCGCCGCAGCACCGTCGTCAGGTGCGGCAGCGCGAGCGCGTCGGCGATCGTCTCGCACCCGGCGAGCGCACCGAGGTACGCGGCGGCCGAGTGCACGCCGTTGAGCCCGCGCAGCTTCAGCCGCTCCCACGGGCCGGCGTCGTCGCAGAGCACCGCACCGGCGCGGTCCCAGGCGGGCCGCCCGCCGGGGAAGTCGTCCTCGATCACCCACTGGGTGTACGGCTCGGCCGCCACCGCCGCCAGGTCCTCGACACCGAGCGCCCGGCGGGCCGCGTCCAGGGTCTGCGCGGTGCTGGCCGGCACGATCCGGTCGACCATGGTGCCGGGGAAGCCGACCTGGTCCTGGACCCAGTCCAGCGCGGTCTGCCCGGCGCCCGCGTACACCAGGGCCTGGGTGACCAGGCCGCGCAGCCGGCGGCCGTTGGCGGGCAGGTTGTCGCAGCTGACCAGCGCGATCGGTCCGGCGTCGGAGGCGGCCCGGGCCAGCAGGCCGCGCACCAGCAGCCCCGGCACGGTGGCCGGTGGCCGGTCGCTGGTCAGGTCGGCGACCAACTCGGGATCGGGGCGCAGCGTCCCGGCCGCCGGGTCCAGTTGGTACGCCTTCTCGGTCACCGTCAGCGTCACCACCCGGATCGCCGGGTCGGCCAGCAACGCCACGATCGCGCCCGGGTCGGCGGCGGCCAGCCGGACGTCGGCCAGCGCCCCGATCACCCGGGTGTGCTCGTCGGCCGCGGAGAGCGTGCTCACGCTGAACAGGTTGTCCTGCGCGGTCAGTGTCCGCACCAGGTCGGCGTTGCGCGGCGCGACACCGACGATGCCCCAGTCGCCGCCGGCCGCCGCGAGCGCCTGCTCGGTGTAGACGGCCTGGTGGGCGCGGTGGAACGCGCCGAGCCCGAGGTGCACCACGCCGGCCGCCACGGTGCCCGGGCGGATCAGCGGACGGGACTGCGCCGGCAGCCGGCGCAGGGCGCCCAGGTCCAGCCGGGACGCGCCCACGGTCACCGCCACGTCGGGCCGTCCGGGAAGCGGAAGGTGGCGATCGACTCGGGACGCATGGTGGCGCTGTAGCCCGGTTCGGTCGGCAGCAGGTACCGCCCGTCGCGGGTGCGTACCGGGTCGACGAAGTGTTCGTGCAGGTGGTCCACGTACTCCACCATCCGCCCCTCCAGACTGGTGCCCACCCGCAGGTAGTCGAAGATCGCCAGGTGCTGGACGTACTCGCAGAGTCCGACGCCGCCCGCGTGCGGGCAGATCGGTACGCCGAACTTCGCGGCGAGCAGGATCTCGGCGAGCACCTCGTTGACCCCGGCCACCCGGCAGGCGTCGATCTGCATGACGCCGATCGCCTCGGCCTGCAACAACTGCTTGAAGATGACCTTGTTGGCGGCCACCTCGCCGGTGGCGACCCGGCACCGGCCGCCGGTCAGCTCGGTCATCGCGCGGGCGATGCGGGCGTGCCCCAGGACGTCGTCGGCGTGCGTCGGCTCCTCGATCCAGTACGGGTCGACCTCGGCCAGCGCCGTCATGTTGGTGATCGCCTCGTCGACGTCCCACACCTGGTTGGCGTCCATCATCAGCAGCGCGTCCGGGCCGATCTCGGCCCGGATGATCCGGGCCCGCCGCAGGTCGTCGGAGGGCGGGCCGCCGACCTTCATCTTCATCGCCCGCCACCCCTGCGCGTACGCGTCGCGGGTCAGCGCCCGGACCTTGTCGTCGGGGTAGCCCAGCCAGCCCACCGACGTGGTGTACGAGGGGAAGCCGTCCCGCTCCAGCAGGGCCAGCCGGTCGGCGAGCCCGTCGCGTCCCTTGTCCAGGATGGCGGCGGCGTCGTCCGGGGTGAGCGCGTCGGTGATGTGCCGGAAGTCGACGTTGGCCACCAGCTCCTCGGTGGACAGCTCGGCCAGGTAGCGCCACATCGGCTTGCCGGCGAGCTTGGCGCGCAGGTCCCACACCGCGTTGACCAGCGCGCCGGTGGCCATGTGGATGACCCCCTTCTCCGGGCCGAGCCAGCGCAACTGCACGTCGGCGACGAGCGAGCGCCAGAACGCCACCGGTTCGGCGGTGATCTCCTCCATCGTGCGTCCCCGCACGTGGTGGGCGAGGGCCTGCACGGCGGCGCAGGTGATCTCGTTGCCGCGCCCGTTGGTGAAGGTGAACCCGGCGCCGGTCGGACCGTCGTCGGTGTGCAGCTCCACGTAGGTGGCCGAGTAGTCGCCCCGGTTGATCGCGTCGGAGCCGTCGCCGCTGGCGGCGGTCGGGAACCGCACGTCGTGCACGGTGACGTCGGTGATGGTGGTCATGCTTGCTTCTCCCCGAACTTGAAGACCTGCTTCGGCAGCCGGTACGCCAGGTCGACGATGGTCTCGGCGGCCTCGTCCATCGGCAGTCGGTGCTCGGCGACCAGCCGGGCCAGGAAACCGGCGTCGACGCGGCGGGCCACGTCGTGGCGGACCGGGATGGAACAGAACGCGCGGGTGTCGTCGACGAACCCGGCGGTGTTGTAGAAGCCGGCGGTCTCGGTGACCGTCTCGCGGAACCGGCGCAGCACCTCGGGGGAGTCCAGGAACCACCAGGGCGCGCCGAGCACCAGGGCGGCGTACCCGCCGGCCAGCGGTGCCAGTTCCCGGGTGAAGGTGTCCTCGTCCAGCGTGTAGAGCACCACCCGCAGCCGGGGGTCGTTGCCGTACGCGTCCAGCAGCGGGGCGAGCGCGTGCACGAACTCGGTGGCCTGTGGGACGTCGCCACCCACGTCGCGTCCGTGCCGGGCGTGCAGCCACCGGTTGTGGTTGCGCACCGCCCCCGGGTGCAACTGCATGACCAGCCCGTCGTCCAGCGACATCCGGGCGAACTCCAGCAGCATGTGGGCCTGGAACGCCTCGGTGTCGCCCGGCTCGGCCCGGCCCCGGCGGGCCCGGTCGAACAGCGCCGCCGCGTCCGCGCCGAGGTCCAGCGTGCGGGCGGTGAGGTGCCCGTGGTCCGACGAGGTGGCACCGGCGGCGATGAACGCCTCCCGGCGGGCGCGCAGCGCGGCCAGGTAACCCTGGTACGTGCCGGTGTCCTCACCGGTGATCTCGCCGAGCCGGTCGACGTTGGCCGACCAGTCCTCGAACTCCAGGTCCACCACGTTGTCCGGCCGGAAGGTGGTGACCACCCGACCGCCCGGGCCGCCCCACCCGTCGGCGGCGAGCTTGGCGTGCCGGCTCAGGTCGTCCAGGGGCGACTCGGTGGTGGCGAGCACCTCGATGTTGAACCGCTCGAACAGCGCCCGGGGCCGGAAGTCCGGCTCGGCCAGGCGGGCGGCGAGTGCGTCGTACACCTCGTCGGCGGTCTGCGGCGACAGCCGGGCGTCCAGGCCGAAGACCTCGGTGAGGGTCTGCTCCAGCCAGAGCCGGGACGGGGTGCCCCGGAACAGGTGCCAGTGCTCGGCGAAGCGCCGCCAGATCCGCCGCCCGTCGGTCTCCACCGGGCTGCCGTCGCGGGTGGGCACGCCCAGTTCGGCCGGGAGCACCCCCTGGCTGAACAGCATCCGGGTCAGGTAGTGGTCGGGCACGATGAGCAACCGGGACGGGTCGGGGAACGGCTCATCGTCGGCGAGCAGCCCCGGGTCGACGTGCCCGTGCGGCGAGATGACGGGCAGCCGCGCCACCAGCGCGTACAGCTCCCGGGCCAGGGCGCGTTGGCCGGGCTCGGCGGGTAACAGCAGGTCGGGACGGGTCGAGGTGGGCACGGAATTCGGCTCCTGGGGTCGAGGTCAGTCGAGGGTGAGCAGGTCGGCGACCCGCACGGGGGCACCGGTGTCGAAGGACCGGTTGGCGGCCAGGCCGGTGAGCAGGGCCAGCGCGCCGTCGCGGGCGCTCGCCGCGCGGTCCAACGGATCGGGTACGCCGCCGAAGAGCACCTGGGTCATCCGGGCGTCCGCCCCGCCGTGGCCGTGCCGGGTGTACCCGTCGACCTCGATGCGCTGGGGTGGGGACCAGAACGGGCGCAGGGTCAACGTGGCCTGACCGCCCTCGGCGGCGGCCTCGGTGCCGTGCAGGGCGGCGCCCTTGAGCGCACCGGCGGCGGCCGGGCTGACGAACTCGCTCTCGGTGACCTCCAGCTCCAGCCGGCCCCGGCTGCCGTTGACCATCACCCGGTAGCCCTCCCACGGCGCGTACGCGGTGAGGTGGTAGGTCATCGTCGCGCCGCTGGAGTAGGTGGCCAGCACCGCCATGTCGTCCTCGATGGTCACGCCGGGGGCGAAGACGTTGCGGTCACGGTGGTAGCCGTCGGAGGCCTCGGCGTCGAGGTACAGCTCGCGCAGCCGGGGGTGCTCGGCCAGGCGCAGGGCGAACGGGTCGTCGGCGGCGGCAGGGGCGGCGTGCGCCCGGTCGTAGTCGCGGGCGTAGCCGTGCCGGCGGCCGTCGTCGCCGTAGAAGAACAGCCGGCCGGCCGCGTACACCTGCACCGGAGTGGCGTCCAGCCACCAGTTGACCAGGTCGAAGTGGTGGCTGGCCTTGTGCACCATCAGCCCGCCGGAGCTGGCCTTGTCGCGGTGCCAGCGCCGGAAGTAGTCGGCGCCGTGGCGCACGTCGAGCAGCCACTCGAAGTGCACCGAGCCGATCTCGCCGACCGCGCCCTCGGCGAGCATCCGCCGCATCTGTTCGTGCAAGGGGTTGTAGCGGTAGTTGAACGCCACCGTCACCCGCCGGCCGGTGCGGCGTACCGCGTCGAGGATGCGTTGGCAGCGGGGCGCGTCGGTGGTCATCGGTTTCTCGGTGACCACGTCGCAGCCGGCGTCCAGCGCGGCCACCACGTACTCGTCGTGGGTGACGTCGACCGAGGTCACCAGGACCACGTCGACCCGTTCCTTGGCCAGCATGGTGGCGAAGTCGTCGGCGTGGTAGGTCGGCAGCCGAGCGTGGCCCAGCTCGCCGAGCCACCGGTTGTGGGCGTCCATCCGGGCCTGGTTGACGTCGGCGAACGCGACCAGTTCGGCGGTGTCCGCGTGGTCGCGGACCAGGGCCCGGACGAACATCTCGGCGCGGGCGCCGGTGCCGACCACGGCGTACCGGGCGCGCTTGCCGGGTTGCGGTGACACAGACCGATCCTCCTCGATCTTTGTGCAAACCTTTGCAGTGAAGTAACCACGATCGATCGGTCAGAGTCAACGAGCGGCCGAGAATCGGCGTCTTTTGACCGCATTCGTGGGGCTTAGAGCGCATGGCGGGAGCGCGGCCGAAACAGAGCTGTAATCATGCGCCGTTGACAGTGGAGCAACCGTTTGCATTAATTGGCGGCACCGTGACCGCCGACACATCGATGAAGGGGGCCTGAGTGCCAGTCACCATCCGGGACGTCGCACGGGCCTCCGGCGTGCACATCTCCACCGTCTCCCGCACCTTCTCCGCACCACATCTGGTCAACCCGGAGACCCGGGTACGGGTGCTGGCCTGCGCCGAGGACCTGGGCTACCGGCCCAACCGCGCCGCCCGGGCCCTCATCACCGGCCGGACGCACAACATCGGCCTGATCATCGCCGACATCGCCAACCCGTTCTTCCCACCGCTGATCAAGGCGGCGGAGAGCCAGGCCCGTCACCGCGACTACCACGTCTTCGTCGCCGACACGAACGAGGACGCCGCCGCGGAGGAGGAACTGGTGCACGCCCTGGCCAAGCAGGTCGACGGGGTGCTGCTGTGCAGCCCACGGATGAGCAACAGCCTGATCGAGCAGCTCAGCCGCGAGGTGCCGCTGGTCGTGGTCAACCGCCAACTGGCCGGGCTGCCCTGCGTCCTGATGGACGTCGGGCAGGGCGCGCGTACCGCCATCGAGCATCTCGCCGGCCTGGGCCACCGGCAGATCGCCCTGCTCGGGGGGCCGCGCGGCTCATGGACCAGCCGGGAGATCCGACGCGCCGCCAGCGCGGCGGCCCGGACCGCCGGCGCGGACCTGACCGTGCTCGGCCCCAACCCGCCCACCGAACACGGCGGCCTCGCCCAGGCGGAGCAGGTCCGCCGGGCCGGCGTCACCGCCGTGCTCGCCTACAACGACCTGATCGCGATCGGGCTCCTGGAGGGGCTCGACGCACTCGGGGTCGGGGTGCCGCAGGAGGTCAGTGTCGTCGGGGTCGACGACATCAGCCTGAGCCGACTCACCCGCCCCAAGCTGACGACGGTGGCCACGCCGACCGCGGCCGCCGGCCGGACGGCCGTCGACATGTTGCTGCAACAGGACACCGATCTCCCGCGCACCGGGCGGGGCGGCGGTGCCGGGGCGACAGTCGGCGTCCGTCGTACCACCGCACAGGTAATGCTCCAGACCGAGTTGGTCATCCGCGACTCCACCGCGCCGGGACCATACGCCGGCCGGGAACGTCCCGGCGCCGCTGCCGTAGGCCCGGGCCCGCATCGCCGTGCGGACCCGGGCAACCCGATCGTGGCCGCCGGTGACGTCGTCGCCTCCTAACGCCAAGGAGTGAGCGCACATGCACCCCGCAACGCACCCCACCGCGAACGCGTCCGACGGGCGCACCTACCGTACCCCTCTGCTCCGCCGCCGCTTGCTGCGCGGCATGCTCGCCGCGGTCGTGGCCCTGCCGCTGGTCGGCGCGGCCGCCGCCTGCGGCGGTGACGACGCCGGCTCCGACGGCAAGGTCAAGCTCTCCATCTTCTGGTGGGGCGGCGAGGCCCGGGCCGATCTCACCAACCAGGCCCTCGACCTTTACACCAAGAAGAACCCGGACGTCACGTTCGAGAAGGTCTGGCAGGCCAACCAGGGCTACTTCGACAAGCTGGCCACGCTGACCGCCGGTGGCAACCCACCGGACATCTTCCAGATCGATGACAACTTCCTCGCCGAGTACGCCGCCCGCAACGCGACCCTGGACCTGAAGAAGTACGCGGACTCCGGCGACCTGGACACCAGCAAGTTCCCGCCCAGCCTGCTCCAGTACGGCGAGGTTGACGGCAAGCTCGCCGGCCTGGCCGCCGGGGAGAACACCCAGGGTCTGGTCTACAACAAGACGCTGCTGACCAAGAACGGGCTGCCCGAGCCGACCACCGGGATGAGCTGGGAGGAGCACATCGCCTGGGCCGAGCAGGTCAGCAAGAAGGCCGGTGTGCCCGGCACCCAGGACCCCAGCGCCGACTACAAGGCGTTCTGGGTCTGGCTGCGCCAGCAGGGCAAGGACCTCTACTCCGGCACCGAACTGGGCTTCACGGCCGAGGACGTGACCAAGTGGTTCGAGCTGTGGAAGGGCGCGCGGGACCGGGGCGCCACGCCCACCGCCGACATCATCCACGAGGGCAACGCCACCGACATCACCAAGCAGCTCGTGGTGACCGGCAAGTCGGGCACCTCCTGGGTCTGGGTCAACCAGATGCCGGAGCTGAAGAAGAACACCTCCGACGAGCTGGGCGTCGTCGCGTACCCGGGTGACCCGAGCGCGCAGTGGGCCCGCGCCTCGATGTACTGGTCGGTCTTCCGCGGCAGCAAGAACGCCGACGTCGCGGTGGACGTGATCAACTTCCTGGCCAACGACCCGGAGGTGGTCAAGCTGCTCGGCACCGACCGGGGCCTGCCCTCCAACATGGACCTGCGTCGGGTGGTCAGCGACGACACCACCGACCCGGCGATGAAGCAGTCCATCGAGGTCGAGAACAAGCTGGCCGAGACGTTCGGTGAGGCGCCGCAGGTGCCGATCAAGGGCCACAGCAAACTCCGCGCCGAACTGACCAAGGCCGCCGAGAACGCCCAGTACGGGCGGGCCACCCCCGCCGAGGCCGCGGCGCAGTTCGTCGAGGCCAGCAAGGCAGCGATCGCATCCTGACCCGCCGCGCTACCCCGGAGAGGAGCAGTTCGTGGCTCTGACCACGGCGCCCGACCCGACCCGCCGCGGTAGCGGTTCCGTCCGGCCCGACGCCACCCGGCGTCGGGCCGGACGGAACCGGCACGCGGAAGGTCTGGCCGGTTACGTCTTCCTGTCGCCCTGGCTCATCGGTCTGATGGCCATCACGGCGATGCCCATGCTGTTGTCGCTCTACCTCAGCTTCACCAACTACGACATCCTCACCCCCTGGTCGGAGGTGGAGTGGGTCGGGCTGGCCAACTATGAACGGATGTTCACCAGCGATCCGTCATGGTGGCACTCGGTCCGGGTCACGCTCAGCTTCGCCCTGATCGCCGTACCGCTGAAACTGGCCGCGGCGCTCGGGGTGGCGCTGCTGCTCAACCGGGCTTGGCGCGGGGTCGGGCTGTTCCGGGGTCTGTTCTACCTGCCGTCGCTGCTCGGCGGCAGCGTGGCGCTGGCCATCGTCTGGGTGAACATGTTCAACCGGGAGGGGGCGTTCAACTCCTTCCTGGCGCTGTTCGGCATCGAGGGCAAGCCCTGGGTCAACGACCCGGACTGGGCCCTGGAGACCCTGATGGTGCTGGCCATCTGGCAGTTCGGCGCACCGATGGTGATCTTCCTGGCCGGGCTCAAGCAGGTGCCGACCGAGCTGTACGAGGCCGCGTCGGTGGACGGCGCCGGCAAGTTCCGGAAGTTCGTCAACGTGACGCTGCCGATGCTCTCCCCGGTGATCTTCTTCAACCTGGTGCTGGAGACCATCAACGGTTTCCAGGGCTTCACCGCCGCGTTCGTGCTCAGCAACGGCACCGGCGGGCCGGTCGACTCGACCCTGATGTACACGCTGAACCTCTACATCACCGGCTTCACCGACCTCGAGATGGGCTACGCCTCCGCGATGGCCTGGGTGTTCCTGATCGCCATCGCCCTGATCACGGTCGTCTTCTTCAGCACCGGCCGGTTCTGGGTGCACTACTCCGACGGGGAGGACCGCTGATGGTGGCGAGCACCGTGGCGCCCCCCGTGGCGACCCGCCCGCAACGCCCACGCAGCCGCTCCTGGCTGCGACTGATCGTGCTGCTGGCCATCGTCGCGGTGGTGCTCTACCCGCTGATCTGGATGATCGGCACGTCGTTCAAGTCGCAGCAGGAGATCGTCAACAACATCGGGCTGCTGCCGGAGAGGTTCACCCCGGGCAACTACACCAACGGGTGGAGCAACTTCGACGTCAGCTTCGGCCGGTTCTTCTTCAACAGCGCCATGGTCAGCCTGCTGACCGTGGTCGGCAACGCGGTGAGCTGCCTGCTGGCCGCGTACGCCTTCGCCCGGCTGAAGTTCCGGCTGCGGGGGGTGTGGTTCGCCGTCATGATCGGCACCCTGCTGCTGCCGGGGCACGTGCTGATCGTGCCGCAGTACATCCTGTTCCGCAGCCTCGGGCTGGTCGGCGGCGACTGGCCGTACCTCCCACTGCTGATCCCGCAGTTCCTGGCCACCGAGGCGTTCTTCGTCTTCCTGATGGTGCAGTTCATGCGGAGCATCCCGCGTGAACTGGACGAGGCCGCCCGGATCGACGGCGCCAACGCGTACGGCATCTTCCGGTACGTCATCCTGCCGCTGAGCCGGCCCGCGCTGGTCACCACCGCGATCTTCTCGTTCATCTGGACCTGGAACGACTTCTTCCGGCAACTGGTCTTCCTGTCCAGCCTGAGCGACTACACGGTGCCGGTGGCGCTGACCCTGTTCATCGACTCCACCAGCCAGAGCGCGGTGGGACCGATGTTCGCCATGTCGGTGCTGTCCCTGCTGCCGGTCTTCGTGTTCTTCGTGGCCTTCCAACGGATGCTCGTCGAGGGGATCAACACCAGTGGACTCAAGGGCTGACGACGGCCACGACCGGCGCCCGCCGCGCCGCGACTGGCGGGACACCGTCCGCGACGCCGCCGACCTGGCGCTGGTCGGCATCCTGACGGTGCTCGCCTCGGTGCCGGTGGTGACCGCCGGGGCCGCGGTCGGCACCGCCAGCGCGGCCGTGCACGACTGGCTGGCCACCGGCAGTTGGCCGACGGCCCGGCAGACGTTCTCCCGGTTCGTCCGGGGACTGCTGCCGGGCCTGCCGGTGGCGCTGCTCGGGCTCGTAGCCATCGGCCTGCTCGCCGCCGACCTGGTGGCGCTGGCCACCGGTCGGGTGCCCGGCGGGGCGCTGGCGTTGAGCGTCACCACCGTCGTCGCGGCGGGCCTGCTCGGCTACGCCGCCGCGGTCGTGGTCGAGGTGGGCTCCACCGGCGGCACCGGCTGGCGGTCGGCCGCCAGCCGGGCCGCCCGGGCCTGCCTCGACCACCCTGCGCACTGGGCCGCGCTGGCCGGCACCACCGTGGTCGCCGCGCTGCTCGGCGTGCTGGTCACCCCGGTCGCGGTGCCGATCCTCGCCGGGTACGTGCTGGCCGCGGTGCACGCCGTGGCCCGCCGCCGGCCGGTCGCCGAGGCGGAGCTGTCGTGACCGCCGCCGACCCGGTCGCCGGTACGCCCGCCACCGACGGCGATCCGCACCTGATGGTCGCCGGCACACCGGTCGCCCGGTACGTGCTCGCGCCCGACCTCGACGCCGAGCACGGACCTCGGCCCTACCTGCACCCGGTACGCACGCTGGCCGGCGTGCCGGTGACCGACGCGCTCCCGGCCGACCACGTCTGGCACCTCGGCGCCTCGCTGGCCGTGCAGGACGTCGACGGCACCAACCTCTGGGGCGGACGCACCTACGTCCGCGACGTCGGCTACACCTGGCGCGCCGACCACGGCCGGATCGCGCACGCCGGATGGGAGGACCGCTCACCCGACCGGCTCGACCACCGCCTGCACTGGTGCGATCCGTCCGGCGCGGTGCTGCTCACCGAACGGCGCACCCTGACCGCCTCGGCGCTGTCTGACCACCCGGGCTCGACGCCCGGAGCGGGCCGCGACGGTGCCTGGCTGCTGGAGGTGACCAGCACCCTCACCGCTCCCGCCGACCGGCACGTGACGCTCGGTAGCCCGGCCACCAACGGCCGCCCCGGCGGGGCCGGCTACGGCGGCTTCTTCTGGCGGGCCGTGGCGGACGGGCCACCCGAGGTGTTCACCGCCGAGCGGGACGGTGAGGAGACGGTCAACGGCTGCGACGAGCCGTGGGTGGCGATGCGGGCACGGGCGCCGGGCGGGCCGGCGTACACCCTGGTGTTCAGCGGTCTCGGGCCGGGCGACCGGTGGTTCGTGCGGACCACCATGTACCCGGGGGTCTGCGTGGCGTTCGCGTTCGAGGAGCCCACGACGATCCCGGCCGGCACCAGCCGGCACGGCCGCTATCGGGTCGTCGTCGCCGACGGGACGGTGGACCGCGCCACCGCCGCCGCGCTGATCGGCGCTGCGCCCTAGGGGCACCCGGTCAGCCGGCGCCCAGGCAGACGAACGCGGCCGCGGTGGCGCGGGCGGTGCTGTCGCCGGTGGCGACGAACGCCTGCTGGGCGTCGGCGAGAGCCGAGGCCGGGCGGGCGCCCGCCCACATCCGTCGGTGCAGGTCCACCATCAACGCGGTGGTGGGCTCCGCGGGCACCGGCAGGACGGTGGCGATCAGGCACCGGGTACCCAGGGCCAGCAGCACCGCGGCGAAACCCATGATCTCGTCGCCGGGGCGTACGTCAGTCAGCCCCGACTCGCAGGCGGAGAGCACCACGCAGCCGGGTGGCCGGGCGACCTGCTCCCACTCGTAGGCGAACAGCGGCCCGTCGGCCAGCTCCAGTGTGGAGAACTGGGGATTGTCGGCGCGGAAGGTGCCGTGGGCTGCGATGTGCACCATCCCGGCGCCGTCCAGCGCGGCGGTCAGCGCACCGGCGGTCGCGGCCGGCCCGACGAGCGGCCGGGCGCCCGGCAACACCTCGGCGAGCCGTTCGACCTCGGCCCGTCCGGCGGCCAGGCGCGGCCCACTGGCCAGGACGGGCGGGCCCGCCCACGTGCTCCGCCGGTCCGCCTGGAGCCAGGCCGTCGCCGAGGGGGCGACCGTGACGGCGCGTCCGGCGCAGGTGGGCAACCCGGCCCAGGCCACCGAGTGCAGGACACCGACCGGGACGATCACCAGGGGCCGGTCGCCGAGGCGGGGCCGCAACGGATCGAAGAGCTGTCTGTCGAGGGCCGCCGCGGCGTGGGCGGCCCCGACCCGTGCGGCGGTCGGATCCCCGCCGACGATCAGCCGGCGCAGCCCGAACCGGTGCCATCGGGCCAGCCTCGCCGCCTCGGCGAGCGGCCCGAGGTCGTGCAGGCTGGCCCGGCCGTCGCGGACCAGCACCGCCTTGAGCCGGTCGCCGTGGGCCACGAGTTCGACCAGGACGCGGGAGCCGAGCCGGTCGGCCAGTCGGCGTACGCCGGGCGGGGTGGTCACCCCGGCCGCGCCGGGCACCCGCCGGGCCAGATCCCGGATGCGCTGTTCGAGTCGCATCTGCCGGCCGCGCAGGGCGCGTACCGGACGTGCGGCCAGGACCGCGTCCTCCAGGAGACCGCTGACGAGCCGCAGTTCGGCCAGCGCCGCGACCAGGTCGGGATCGTCGTGCGGCAGGGCGGGCCGCATGCGCAGCGCGTTGGCCCGCCACCGCTCGGCCCAGGCGAGGACCTGGGCCGGCGCGCCGGCCCGGATCGCGATGTCCAACCCCTCGGCCGCCAGTTCCTGCCCGTACGCCCCGCTGCTGGCCCGCAGTTCGGTGGCGCCGAGCGAGGTCCGGTGCCGGTCGAGCACGCCCAGACCACGGCGGAGCGCGCGGGCCGCACCCGCCTCGTCACCGCCCAGCCGACGCGACAGCGCCAGGGCGTACCAGCCCTGGGCGCGTCGCGGGGCCGTGCCCCGAGTCCGCGCGCGGGCGGCGACGGTGAACAGGGCCAGGGCACGGTCGGGGCGACCCACCGCGCTGGCCAGTAGGCCGGCGTCGATGCGGGTGACCAGCGCGGGGTCGGCCCACCCCGTGCCGTCGAGCTGATCGGCGGTCCGCGTCATCGCCGTGAGCAGGGCCGGGGTCCGGGTGCCCCGGCGGGCCTCGGCGCGTAGCTCGACGTGCCGGGCGAACGCGGCCCAGGTGCGGCGGCCCTGCCGCCGGAACCGGGTCCGGGCGGCGGCCGCAGCCTCGGCGGCGGTGGCCAGGTCACCGGCGAGCAGTGCGGCCCGTGCCTGGGCGAGCAGCGCCTCGGCCAGGTCGGAGGCCATGCCACGGCGGCGCAGTTCCTGGATCGCCACGGCGGCGACCTGCACCGCCTCGTCGACCAGGGGCACCGACAGCAACAACTCGAACCGGTCCAGCAGCAGCGCCGGCCGGGGGACGGCGAGGCGTCGGTACTCCTCGCCGACGGCGGCGAAACAGCGCAGCGCCGCCGCGATGTCGCCGCGTCGCCCGGCCGCGATCCCGCTGTTCCAGCGGGCGTCGGCCGCCGCGAGGTCCAGGCCGAGCCGGTCGAAGGCGGTCGCCGCCCGGGAGAGGTCGTCGGCGCCGCCGGTGGTGCCCCGGTGGGCGTTGAGCAGGCCCCGGTTGTTGCGGGCGCGTGCCTCCAGCAGGAGGTCGCCCTCGCGTTGGGCGATGTCGATGGCGAGGCCGTAGTCGCGCACCGCCTCGTCGTACCTGCCGCGGTAGTGCAGCACCACCCCCCGTTGCATCCGGCCGCGACCGGCGTCGGCTCCGGTCAGGTCGGGCAGCGCGGCGGTGACGGCCCGCAGCGCCGCCGCGGTGTGCCCCGAACTGGCCAGGACGTACCCGAGACTCATCCGGGCCAGCGCCCGGGTCCGGGCCGTGCCCGCGCTGCGCACCGCCCGACGGAGGTGGCGCCGGGCGCCGGCCAGGTCGTTGAGTTCGCGCAGCGCCAGACCGATGGCGCGGTCGGCGGTCGAGCGCTCGTCGCCGTCGGATCCGGCGGCGAGCACCCGTTCGGCGATCATGATCGCGTCACTGGGGCGGCGTTGGACGGCGTCGAGTGCCGCCTGGGCGGTATCGGCGCCGCCGGTGGTGCTGTCGGGCACCGGCGGAGAGTTCACCACCCGTTGAGTATCGTCGATGTCCCGCCGGGTGGTCGACAGGTGACGGTGAGTATGCGATTGGCATTGACATGCGCCGATCGACGGGAAGAATTGACCGGAGACCGGGAATCCGCCGCACCACCACCAGTGACGTGCCGCCTCCCGAGTCGTCTGGGGGAGGACCCTTGCTGCCCGACCGTCCCGTCGCACCACCCGTCAGCACCCGGCTGTCCCGACGGCACCTCCTGGCGGTGTCCGCACTGGCCACGATGGCGGCGCCACTGGCCGCCACCGCGCGACCGGCGTCGGCACTCGGCGACGACACCGCCGCCGACGACAAGGCGTACCAGCTCGCGTTCACCGAGATGCTCGACGCCGACCGCACCGTGCGGCGGTACACCGCACCGGGCCGGGAGATGCTGTACCGGCCCCGGCAACTGCTCACCGCTCCCGCCGACGCTCAGCGGGTCGCCGCCTGGCTCAGGGCCAGCGGCAACCCGGTGACGTTCGGCGTCGGCTTCGCCGGTGTCGCCCGGCTGGTGTTCGCCGCGGAGGCCGACATCCCCACGCTCGTGACGAAGCTGCGCGATCCCCGACAGTGGCCCGGAGCGCCGGTGCCCGTGGTCCAACCGCACCACGTCCTGCTCGGCCTCGGCAACATCATGGGCAACCCGGGCGGGCCGCCCCGGACACTTGCCGCACTGCCGCCGCCGGACCCGGCCCGGCTCGCCGAGGGCGCGGGGGTGACGGTCGGGATCTGCGACACCGGCATCTGCCGCCAGGCCGGCAGCCGACACCCGCAGTGGCTCGGCGGCGCGTACCTGCCGGAGGTCGACGACGAGGACCCGCTCTACGTGCACACCGACGTGCTCGCCCCGCAGGGCGGTCACGGCACGTTCGTCGCCGGGGTGGTGCGGCAGGCCGCCCCGGGCGTACGCCTCGACCCCGAGACGGCGCTGGCGCCCACCGGGGTCGGGGACGAGTCGATGCTGGTGGCCGCCCTGAGCCGACTCTCGGCCGAGGTGTCGGTGGTGAACCTCTCCCTGGGCGGCTTCACCCTCGACGACCGGCCCTCGGTGCCGCTGGCCAACGCGCTGGCGGCGATGCCGCAGACGGCGGTGGTGGCGGCGGCGGGCAACGCCGGTGTCGACCGTCCGGTCTGGCCGGCCGCGCTGGACCGCGTGCTCGCGGTCGGGGCCGTCGAGACGGGTGCCGCAGGCGCGGTGGTGCCGACGGACTACAGCGGTCGGGGGCCATGGGTCGACGCCTGCGCCCTCGGCCGCCGGGACAGCACGTACGTCGAGGGGAGGCTGCCGTTGCCCGGACGACCGACCCGGCTGTTCCAGCGGTACGCCACCTGGGCCGGAACGTCGTTCGCCACCGCACATGTCGCCGGCCGACTCGCCGCCCTGATGAGCGCGGGTGGCCTGAGCGCCGACGCGGCCCGGCTGGCCCTGCTCGCGTCGCCGCGCTGGCACCCCGACTACGGCGTGCTCGTCTCGTGAGCGGCGCAACGGAGCCAGCGAGCGATGCCGCGGTGGCCGATCGGAGCGTACGCGTCCTGGTCGCCGCCGCCGCCGACGGGGACGAGTCGGCCTGGGCCGAGCTGGTGCGCCGGTACACCCCGCTGGTGTACTCGGTGATCCGCTCGCACGACCTGAGCGGCGCCGACGCGGCGGATGTCAACCAGACCGTGTGGCTGCGCCTGGTGGAGCACCTGAAGCAGGTCCGCGAACCGGAGGCGCTGGCGGCCTGGCTGGCCGTCACCACCCGGCGGGAGTGCTACCGGATGTCCCGCCTCTCCCGGCGGACCCAACCCGTCGACCCGTCCGACGGTGCGCTCGACGCCTACCACGGGACCTGGGCGGACGCCGCGCCGCCGGACGAGGACCTGCTGCGGGCGGAACGGCGGCAGGCGCTGCGGGAGGGCTTCGCCCAGCTACCGCCCCGGTGCCAGGAACTGCTCGCCCTGCTGATCGCCGAGCCGCCGCCGAGCTATCGGCAGGTCTCCGACCGGTTGGGCGTACCGGTCGGCAGCATCGGCCCGACCCAGGCCCGCTGCCTGCGGAGGCTGCGGGGCTGCGAGGCGCTGGCGCCGTACCTCGGGCCGTGCCCGGACGCCGAACGGCAGGGGGGTGAACGCGATGGAGCCGTGGCCGCCGGTCGATGACGACAGGTTGACGGCCGAACTGGTCGCCGCGCTCTGGGACTCCACGGGAGTGCCGGAGGACCATCTGGCGGCGGCGCGGGCGGCGTTCGCCGAGCGGACGACGGACACCGGGCTGGCCCTGGCCGAGCTGACCTTCGACTCGGCGCTCGAGGCGGAGCCGGCCGGGCTCACCCGCTCGTCCGGATCGGCGCGGAGCCTGTGCTTCCGGGGCGACGGGATCGTCCTGGAGATCGAGGTGAGCGACGCCGGCATCGTCGGCCAGTGCTCGCCGGCCGGTCGTGGCCGGGTCAGCGCCCGGACCGTGAGCGGGATCTACGACGAGGCGACGGTCGACGCGGTGGGTCTCTTCTCGCTCGGGGTGCCGCCGGCCGGCCCGGTGCAGCTTCGCGCCTACAGTGGCGAGTACGCGGTGGCCACCGACTGGGTCTGCCTGCGCTGACGTCACGAGGGTCGTGGGCCCCCTCGACCCACGACCCCCGCGACGCGGTGCGAGCTAGCCCTGCCTGCCGGTGCTGATCAGGTACTGCACACCGCCGAGGTCGGTCGACCGGGCCCCGCTGCTGTCCGGGCCGAACTGGGTCACGGTGAAGGAGATCTCCCGCTGGCTGTCCGCCGCAGCGGAGAAGAGCAGCGAGAACTCCGCCCGCTCACCGGGGTTCAGCGTGATGTTGCCCAGGCTGGCCTTGGTGGGTTCGACGATCTCCACCTGGGTCCGGCCGACCGCCCGGACGCCGGTGCCGACCGCGCCCCCGGCCCGCCAGCGCTCGAACAGGTCCGGGCCGAGGTCGACGACGACCCGCCCGCCGATCCCCTGGAGCGGTTCGGCCGCCGCGAAGACGACCTCGTTCCGGGACGGGACGGTCAACGAGTTGCCGATGGCGAAGGGCCGCACGACCGACGGTCCGCCCGGGGTGAGCCGGACCGAGTCGACGTTGCGCCACGCGATGTTGTTGTTGTACCGGGTGTTCGTGCTGATGTCCGGGCCCTCGAAGGTCATCGGGTCGGTCGCGGACACCCAGCGGGCGAGCAGGCAGAAGTGACCCGGCCCGGGGACACCGGTCCACGGGATGGTGACCGTGGTGACCCCGGCGAAGGAGACCACGTTGGCCGCGCCGATCTGGGTCCAGTGGGTCGGCCAGACCGCGCCGCCCCCCGGCGTGGTCCGATAGACGCGGAGCACCCCGCTGCTGCCACCCGAGCCGTACGGGCCGGGGTTGCGCAGCTTGATGAAGAGGTAGTTGGTGACGCCGACGATCGGGTTCTGGCTGACGGCGCACTCGACGGCGGTGGGGCAGACCTTGATGTCGGGGCTGGCCCAGAGCGGGTTCAGCGCGTGCGGCTCGACTCCGACGTCGGCGGCGGTGTCCTTGATGTAGACGTCGGTACGAGCCGCTGCGGCGGCGGTCGGGACCGCCTCGACCGGTACCGCCGCGGCGGCGGTGACGGCCAGCAGACCGGTCAGCACCGCGGCGGTGATTCCGACCACCACGGCACCGCGTACCCGTCTTCCTGCACTGCTCATGACACGTTCTCCTATCGAAGGAGCGTGCGCCGGTCACGGTGGGTGTCCGTACCGTTTCGGCGCGATGACGTAGTTCAGGAGCCGGAAATCGCGCCGGTGATACCCGTCGTCAGATGGTGCGAGGACGGGCGAATCCGCCTGCTCGGCGGTGTCAGGCGGGGAACGGGCGGCAGGAGGCGCGGACCACGAGTTCGGTGGGGAGCCGGATGTGGATGTCGCGCTCGACCCCCGCGATCAGGTCGACGAGCAGCCGCAACGCCTCGGCGCCCATCCGCTGGATCGGCTGCATGATGGTGGTCAGAGGCGGGTTGACCAGCGCCGACTCCGGGACGTTGTCGAAGCCGATCACGGAGACGTCGTCCGGTACCGACAGGCCCATGCTCCGTGCCACGTCGATGGTCGAGATGGCGGAGAGGTCGTTACCGGCGAAGACCGCGGTCGGCCGGTCGGGGAGGGCGAGCAGTTCGGCGGCGGTGCCCGCGGCGCTCTCGATCCGGAAGCCGCCGACCCGGACGAGTCGTTCGTCGACGGTCACGCCGGCGTCGGCCATGGCCTGCCGGAAGCCCGCCTCGCGCAGCCGGGACGACTCCAGGTCGGCGCGGCCGGAGATGTGCCCGATGCGGCGGTGGCCGAGCGAGAGTAGGTAGTTGGTGGCGAGCACGGCGCCGGCGAAGTTGTCGGAGTCGACGGTGGGCAGGCCGGACGGGCCGGTGTGCGGGTCGACGGCCACCACGTGGAAGCCCTGCTTGGTCTCCACCACCGTGGGGGTGACGATCACGGCACCGTCGATGAGCGTCCCGGAGAGCCGGGCCAGTGAGCGGCGTTCCCAGCCGACGGCGGCACCGGCCACGTCACCGCTGGAGTACGCCAGCAACTGGTAGCCGGTGCCGGTCACCTCCGACGAGGCGCCCTTGAGCAGTTCGGTGGAGAAAGGTTCGAACTCGGCCACCAGGATGCCGAGCACGTTCGTGCGGTGGCTGCGCAGGCTCTGCGCGCCGAGGCTGGCCTCGTAGCCGAGTTGGTGGATGACCTGCTGAACCCGCTCGACGGTCGCCTGCGCCACGCCGTATCGGCCATTCACCACCTTGGATACGGTCGCGACCGAGACGCCGGCCGCTCGGGCCACGTCCGACATGTTCACACGCTGCGGGAACGCCACGCCGACGATGATAGAGGGCTCGACGGGCGCCGCGAACGGCGAGTCGAAAACGTTATCGACACCGATTGACACTGAGTTACACGGCTGTAAAACTCGCCGGCAGGCCGAGCACCGCGACTGATACGTCGAGGAGATACCGATGGCTTTGAAGCGCCGCGTAACCACCGCCATAGCGCTGTCCATCACCACCGCACTGCTTGCCGCCGGTTGTGGCGGCGGGGGTGAGTCCGAAGCTCCTCCGGAGAGTGAGCTGTTCAAGAACCCGGTGACCCTGACCTGGTGGCACAACGCCTCCCAGGACGGGCCCGGCAAGACCTACTGGGAGAAGGTCGCCGCCGACTTCACCGCGCTGCACCCGACGGTCACGATCGAGATCGAGGGGATCGAGACCAACCAGCTCCAACGCACCCGGCTGCCCGCCGCGCTGCTGAGCAACGACCCGCCGGACATCTTCCAGGCGTGGGGCGGCGGCGAGATCCGCGAGCAGGTCGAGGCCGACTACCTCAAGGACATCACCGAGCAGGCGAAGTCCGAGGTCGACAACATCGGTAGCGCCGCCGAGATCTGGCAGGTGGACGGCAAGCAGTACGGTCTGCCGTACCGGATGGGCATCGAGGGCGTCTGGTACAACAAGGACATGTTCCAGCGGGCCGGCATCGCCGCCCCGCCGACCACGTTCGAGGAGCTCAACGACGCGGTCACCAAGCTCAAGGCGATCAACGTGATCCCGATCGCGCTGGGCGCCGGTGACAAGTGGCCCGCCGCGCACTGGTGGTACAACTTCGCCCTGCGCGCCTGCTCGGTGGACACGCTGAAGAAGGCCAGCACCGAGACGGTCTTCGACGACCCGTGCTTCGTGAAGGCCGGCCAGGACCTCAAGGCCTTCATCGACACCAAGCCGTTCCAGGACAACTTCATCGCCACCCCGGGTCAGAACGACCCGACCAGCGCCAACGGTCTGCTCGCCAACGGCAAGGCCGCCATGGAGCTGATGGGCGACTGGAACAAGGGCTCGCTGGAGACGGTGACCAACGACAAGGAGGCGCTCGACAAGTTCATCGGGTGGTTCCCGGTGCCGGCGATCTCCGGTTCCGCCGGTGACCCGAAGGCGGCGCTCGGCGGTGGCGACGGTTTCGCCTGCGCCAAGAACGCCCCGGGCGAGTGCGTCGAGTTCCTCAAGTACATCGTCAGCCCCGAGGTGCAGAAGGGCTACGCGCAGACCGGCACCGGCCTGCCCGTCGCCAAGGGTGCCGAGGACGGCGTCCAGGACCCGGCCCTGCGCTCCATCCTGGAGGCGACCACCGGTGCGACCTACGTGCAGCTCTGGCTGGACACCGCGTTCGGCAGCACCGTCGGTAACGCGATGAACGACGCGATCGTCGCCATCTTCGCCGGCAACGGGACTCCCGAGCAGGTCGTCGAGGCGATGAAGGCGGCCGCGCGCAAGTGACCGCCACCAACCCCACCACACTGGACCCTGCCGGCGGTGCCTCCGCGCCGCCGGCGGGGCTCCGGCCCGTCCGGCGCCCCTCGAAGGACCGGGCCGCCGAGACCCGACGCAAGTGGTACGAGATCATCGGTCTCACCACCCCGGCGATCGTCGTCTACGTGACGTTCGTCCTCGTACCGATGGGCTTCGCGCTCTACTACAGCCTCTTCCGCTGGCGTGGAGTCGGACCACCCACCGAGTACATCGGGTTCGACAACTACGTCATGGCGTTCCAGGACCCGATCTTCCTCGACGCGTTGCGCAACAACGCCATCATCGTGTTCGGCTCGCTGCTGTTGCAGGGCCCGGTCGCCCTCGGCGTGGCCCTGCTGCTCAACCGGCACTTCCGGGGCCGCACCCTGTTCCGCCTGCTGGCCTTCGTGCCGTACGTGCTGGCCGAGGTCACCGTCGGCATCATGTGGAAGCTGATCCTGACCCCGAACGGCAGCCTGGACGCGCTGCTCCAGTCGATCGGGCTGGGCGGCCTGGTGCAGGCCTGGCTGGCCGACCTGGACATCGTCATCTGGACGCTGCTGTTCGTGCTCACCTGGAAGTACGTCGGCTTCGCCATCATCCTGCTGCTCGCCGGCCTGTCCAACGTGCCGCAGGAGCTGAACGAGGCCGCCGCCATCGACGGCGCGAGCTGGTGGCAGATCCAACGGCACGTCACCCTGCCGCTGCTCGGCCCCACCATCCGGATCTGGATGTTCCTGTCGATGATCGGCTCGTTGCAGGTCTTCGACGTGATCTGGGTGACCTCGGTGCCCGCCGTCCGCTCGCTCGGCGCCTCCGCCACCATGGCCACCTACATGGTGGACAACGGGTTCTTCGCCCGGCTGTGGGGGTACGGCAACGCGGTGGCGGTGATCCTCTTCGTCATCTCGTTCGTCGCGGCACTGCTGTTCCAGCGGTTCCTGCTGCGCCGTGACATCCAGGGTGCCACGACCGGAAGGGCGAACTGACGTGACCGCCAACGCCACCCTGTCCCCGCCCCGCCGGCGTCGCCCGGCGTCGTGGGGCAATCCCCTCACCTACGGACTGGCCCTCGCGGTCGCGGCGGTGTCGATCGTCCCGGTGCTGTACGTCATCATCGGCGGCTTCCGCACCACCCCGCAGATCGTCGCGAACCCGGCCGGTCTGCCCGACCCGTGGGTCTTCGACAACTATGCCCGGGTGCTGACCCAGAGCGGCTTCTGGACGCAGGCGTTCAACAGCGCCGTGATCGCGCTGGGCACCACGCTCGGGGTCGTCCTGCTCGGGGTCTGCGCCGCGTTCGTGCTGGCCCGCTACACCTTCCGCGGCCGTGAGGTGCTCTACACCTTCTTCACGCTCGGCCTGCTCTTCCCGGCAGGCGCGGCGATCCTGCCGCTCTACCTCATGCTGCGGGACATGAACCTGATCAACTCCTACTTCGCGGTGATGCTCCCGCAAATCGCCTTCGCGCTACCGCTGACGATCGTGATCCTGCGGCCCTTCCTCTCCGCGATTCCGCGCGAACTGGAGGACGCCGCCGCGATCGACGGCACCGGCCGGCTCGGGTTCCTCTGGCGCATCATGCTCCCGCTGTCGCGTCCCGCCCTCGTCACCGTCGGGATCCTCGCGTTCGTGGCGAGCTGGAACGCCTTCCTCCTGCCGCTGCTCGTCCTCGGTGACGCCAGCCTGCACACCCTGCCGTTGGGCGTGCAGAACTTCTCCAGCCAGTACACCTCGGACACGGCCGGCATCCTCGCCTTCACCTCGCTGGCAATGCTGCCGGCACTTCTCTTCTTCACGTTCGCCGAAAAGCAGATCGTCGGTGGCCTGCAGGGCGCGGTCAAGGGCTGAGCGGCGCGGCCCGACGAGAGCCGACGCGGCGCCAGCACAACACAAAGGGGAAAGCACAGCATGACTGAGGTCCACGGCGTGGTCGGCGCACCGGTCCCGGCACAACCGGGTCCGGGCCACGACCGGCACGACCGGTCCGACCGGCCGGACGGCGAGGCACGGGTCCGTGAGCTGCTCGGGCGGATGACCATCGAGGAGAAGGTCGCCCAGCTCGTCGGCTTCTGGGAGAAGGAGGACGGCGAGACGGTCGCGCCGTTGCAGGGCGAGTTCGCCGACGTCGGCAAGCTGGAGACCTTCTCCCGGCACGGGCTCGGGCACCTCACCCGGGCGTACGGCACCCGACCGGTCGACGCCGAGGCCCGCGCGTCCTGGTTGTGGAAGTTCCAGTCCGACCTGGTGACCGGCACCCGGCTCGGCATCCCGGCGATCGTCCACGAGGAGTGCCTCACCGGGCTCTCCGCGTGGAAGGCGGCGACCTACCCCACCCCGCTGGCGTGGGGCGCCGCCTGCGATCCGGAACTCGTCACCGAGATGGCCGAGGCGATCGGGGCGTCCATGCGGGCACTCGGCATCCACCAGGGGCTCTCCCCGGTGCTCGACGTGATCCGTGACCCCCGGTGGGGGCGGGTCGACGAGTGCATCGCCGAGGATCCCTACCTCGTCGGCACGCTCGGCACGTCGTACGTGCGGGGACTCCAGGCGCAGGGCGTGCTGGCCACGCTCAAGCACTTCGCCGGCTACTCCGCCTCCCGCGCCGGGCGCAACTTCGGCCCGGTGCACGCCGGTCCCCGGGAACTCGCCGACGTGCTGCTGCCGCCGTTCGAGATGGCGATCCTGGACGGCGACGCGCGGTCGGTCATGCACTCGTACGCGGAGATCGACGGCGTGCCGGTGGCGGCCGACCCGACCATGCTGACCGGAATCCTGCGGGACCGGTGGGGCTTCGACGGGACGGTGGTCGCCGACTACTTCGGTGTGGCCTTCCTCAACCTGCTACACCACGTCGCGGCCGACCACGCCGACGCGGCGGTGCAGGCGCTGACCGCCGGCGTCGACATCGAACTGCCGACCGGCGACGCCTACCTGACGGTGGCCGAGTCGGTGCGGTCGGGCCGGCTCGACGAGGCGATCGTGGACCGGGCGGTGCTGCGGGTCCTGCGCCAGAAGGAGGCGCTCGGGCTGCTCGACGCCACCTTCGACGACGAGCCGCAGCCGGTCGACCTGGACTCGCCGGAGCACCGGTCCATCGCTCGCCGACTCGCCGAGAAGTCCGTCGTCCTCGTCGCCAACCAGGGCGTACTCCCGCTGCCGGCCGGGCGGCGGGTGGCGGTGGTCGGGCCGAACGCGGACCGGGAGGGTGCGCTGTTCGGCTGCTACTCCTTCCTCAACCACGTGCTGGCCCAGCACCCCGACGTGGAGACCGGCATCGAGGTGCCGACGGTCCTCGCGGCGGCCCGTGCCGAGTTCGGCGCCGACCTGGTGAGCTGGGCGCGGGGCTGCGACGTGGACTCCGAGGACCGGTCCGGCTTCGACGAGGCGGTGGCCACCGCCGCCGCGGCGGACGTGGCGATCCTGGTCGTCGGCGACCACGCGGGACTGTTCGGGCGCGGCACCGTCGGCGAGGGGTGCGACCGGGAGGACCTGGAGCTGCCCGGTGTCCAGCGGGAGCTGGCCGAGGCGGTGCTGGCGACCGGTACGCCGGTGGTGCTGGTGCTGCTCACCGGTCGGCCGTACGTGCTCGGTTGGGCGGTGGACCGCTGCGCGGCCGTGGTGCAGGCGTTCTTCCCCGGTGAGGAGGGGGCGGGCGCGATCGCCGGGGTACTCTCCGGCCGGGTCAACCCGTCGGGGCGGCTGCCGGTCAGCCTGCCCGGTTCGGCCGGGGCGCAGCCGTTCTCGTACCTGCACCCCACTCTCGGCGAGGGCAGCGAGGTGACCAACCTGCCGGCGATCCCGGTGGCTCCGTTCGGTCACGGCCTGTCCTACACCACCTTCGAGTACGCCGACCTGACCGTGCCCGCCACGGTGCCGACCGACGGGGCGCTGCCGGTGACCGTCCGGCTCACCAACACCGGTGCGGTGGCCGGCGACGAGGTGGTCCAGCTCTACGGTCGAGACCTGGTCGGCTCGGTGACCCGGCCGGTGGCCCAGTTGCTCGGCTATCGCCGGGTGCACCTGGAGCCGGGCCAGTCGGTCACGGTCGAGTTGACGGTGCCCACCACCCGCCTGGCCTTCTCCGACCGCAGTCTCACCCGCGTGGTGGAGCCCGGCGACGTGGACGTGTGGGTGGGCAGCAGTGTGCGCCGGGACGCCGAGGCGCGTACCGCCCTGGTCGGCGACACCGCCGTGGTGACCAACGCCTCGCCGCGTTGGACCACCACCGACGTGCGCTGACGTCTGTCACCGGTGATCCCGGTACGCCGCCCGGCAAGGGGGCGTACCGGGATCTCGGCGTCTATCGGCCGCGCGACGCGCCCCGGCGGGCGGTGGTCGGCTTCGCGCCCGGCCGGGGTGCGAGCGATCGGGCCGGGGGTGTGGCGCGGGTCGGGGTGGCCGTGGCCCCCGCCTTCGGCGTGCCGGTGGCCGGTGGCGGGTACTTCCGGAGGACCCAGGTCTGCTGGGCGAGGGAGAACAGGTTCGTGGTCACCCAGTAGATGATCACGCCGATCGGGAAGATCAGACCCGAGACGAGCAGCGAGAACGGGATGCCGTAGAGCATCAGCCGCTGCACCATCCGCTGCTGCGGGTCCTCGGCCCATCCGGTTCGCAGGATCATCTGCCGGCTGCTCAGGTAGGTCGTGGCGATCATCGTGACGATCAGGATCGCGGCGACGATCCGGACGGTCGTGCCGTCCGTGCCGAGCAACGACAACTCCTGCGTGCCGGACCGGAAGCTGGCGGCGATCGGCGCGCCGAACAACGTCGCCGACGAGGCGCTGTCGAACTGGGTGACCGTCCAGCCGTACAGCGTCTTCATGTGCTCCGGCATGGTCGGCTTGAGATGCCGCAGCACGTGGAACAGGCCCAGGAAGACCGGGATCTGCACCAGCATCGGCAGGAAGCCCATCAGCGGATTGGCCTTCTCCGTGCGATAGAGATCCAGCAGCTCCTTCTGCATGGTCTCCCGGTCGTTCTTGTGCTTCTCCTGGATCTCCTTGATACGCGGCTGGAGCGCCTGCATGGCGCGCTGCGACTTGATCTGCTTGACGAAGACCGGGAACAGCACACCCCGGACGGTCAGCACCAGGAAGACGATGCCCAGCACCCAGGCCCAGTCGGTGCCCAGCGCGGCGGCGTCGCCGAAGAGCATCTGCCAGGCGCCGTGCCAGAACAGCAGGATGGCCGAGATGGTGCCGTAGACGACGGCCATCAGTGGGCTGAACAGGGCGCTCACCGGAGGGCTCCGATGGCGCACCGGTGGCGGAAAGCGGACGAATTAGACATGTGGGTACCCCTCGGAACGCGACACGACTGACGACGGGTGGGACGAGTCAGCAGCGGTCGCCGAGGAGCGGCAGGTGGAACGAGCGAGAGTGAGTGCTCAGGCGACCGCGAGGGTCGCGGTCGGTGCCCTGGGGCGGGCCCGGCCGGCGGCGTCCGGATCGCGGTGTCGGGGCACGCCGGTACGCCCGGCCCGTTCCCGCAGCAGCCGTCGGGTGATCCGCAGGTCCGGGGCGGTGACCACCCGATGGACCAGGTTCGCGGCGGCGAGCACGACGGTCAGCAGCACACCGGTCGCCGCGGCCGTGCCGGACAGCATGCTGGAGGCACCGGCGTCGGCGAGTACGCCGACGAGGTACCAGATCATGCCGAGCCCGATCACGGCACCACCATATCCGCCCCGCGCACCTAGGCCGTGTCCAGGAACGCCGCCGGTCGTCGTCTGGACCCGGCGCGGCCCGGTGAACACCGCACTAGCGGTCGGGATCGGGCTCGGCGCGCAGCGCGGCGGTGGCCCGCAGCGCCTTGACGATCGCCGGGATCGCGCCGATCAGCAGCACCAGCGCCCAGACGATCGCGATGATCGCGAAGAGCAGCGCGCCCAGGTCGTCGAGGATGCTCACCAGGATCACCGGCACCAGATTGTGCAGGAACTCCAGCAGCACGGTGCAGAGCAGGCTGGTCAGGATCAGCAGGACCAGGCCCTTGTTCTGGAGGAACTTCGGCTGGGCCAGCACCAGCAGCCCGGCCCAGGCGAGCTTGAGCAGCAGCGCCAGGCCGAGCAGCACGGCCGCGTCGCCGACCGGGAAGAACCCCCACAACGCCAGGTACGCCAGCGTGCCGAACGGCGGCGCCAGGAACAACGACACCATGATCATCAACTCGACGAAGGCGACGATCAACGCCACGAACGCCACGATGACCAGGATGATCGAGAAGACCAGCGTGGCGACGCCCTGCACCCGGCCGTGGATCCGTTCGGGCAGCACCAGCCCCAGGCAGAACAGCCCGGTGGTCCAGAGCGCCACCGCGTCGACGAGCGCCAGATAGCCGGTGCCCCGGCCGGACGGCTCGCCGACCCCGCTCACGTCACCGACCTCGACCCCGAGATCACCGGCGCTCTCGGCCAGCGCCGCACCGGCGTCACCGCCACCCAGCAGCAGCCCGGCACCCAACTCGACGCCCACCGCCAGCACCAGCGCCAGCATCGCCAGCAGCAGGAACGGCTTGCGCAGCGCACCCATCCCGGCCTCCCCGCCTCAGTCCCGCGCGATCGTGACCGGGCAGCCGCCGGAGCAGCTCACCCGTACCGTGGTGGCCCGGTCCACGGCGATCCGGGTCACCGCGCCGGTGCCGTCGTCGGCCGGGACGACGTCGTCCTCGACGGTGAAGTCGGCGTCCCCCGGGGCCGGTGCCTCGACGGTGAACGCCTCCGGGCTGCGCAGGATCAGCGTGCGCAACCCGCCCGGGTCGGCCACCCGCAGCTCGCAGTCACCGGTGACGACCAGTCGACCCGGGGCCTCGGTACAGTCGGCGTCGACGGTGCCCGGGTCCACCGCCGACGTCCCGCCGCCAACCCGCCCCAGCAGGTCGACCAACGAACTGCGCGCCGCCAGGTCCCCCCGCCCCCCACCCCCCACCCCGACCGCCACCACGAACAACACCACCAGCAGCACCCCGAGCGCCCCCACCAGCACCTTCTGCCGTCCCGTCACCACTGCACCTCGCTCTCGTCGCACGTCGTCTCGCCGCGTTGATCAAGAGGTTTGCGTCGAAAAGAGGCGCTGAGCCGACGCAAACCTCTTGATCAACCAGGGTCAGGGTCAGGGTCAGGGTTAGGGGGTGGGGGTGGGGTTAGGGGGTGGGGGGGAGTTCGGTGAAGCGGATCGCGTCGACTCCGGCGAAGTAGCGGTCGGTGCTCTGCGTCCTGCCGATCACCACCAGGGTGATCTGGTGCGGGCCCGCCGCCAGCGGCACCTGCGCCACGTCGACCCAGTCGGTGACCCGCACCGTGGGGGAGAAGCCGATGAAAGGGTCACCGACCTGCCGGCCGTCGATCAGGAACACCGTGTTGGCGTAGTCGGGAGCGGTGGTCCGCACCGTGGAGAACTGCCAGACGGCCTGGGCCGGCAGCTCCACCGTCACGGTCACCCGGTCGCTGATCGCCCGCCCCAGGAAGAAGAGCTGGTTGTCCTGCGACCAGGTCACCTCGCAGCAGTTCGGCTGCACCGCCACCGTCGGCGCGGCGCCGGTCGGCGACTCGACCCGGGCGCCGGTCACCAGCGTCTCCGCCTCGACGGTCACCACCCGGGCCTGCGGCGGCGGGTCGTCGTCGCGCGCCACCAGGAACACCACCACCGCCGAGACCACCAGCACCAACGCCGCCGCAGCGGCGATCCACGGCCAGGGCGTACGCTTCGGCGGCGCCACGGCCCGCACCTCGTAGGTGACCCGGCCGCTGGATCGGGAACTCTCCTCCGGCGCGGTGTTCGCCGAGTACGCGAAACCGGTCATGTCGTAGCGACGCGGCGGCGTCCCCGCCGGCACGGCCAGCCGCACTAGGAACGACACCGAGCCCTGCCCGGGCACCACCCGCTGCGGTTCGGTGACGGTGAACCAGGAACGTTGCGTTCCCTCGCCGGGCGCCACGTCGAACACCACCGTGTCCGGCGCGAGTCCCGGATTGGAGACGGTGAAGGTCAGCTCCCCGGCGTTCCGGACGTCCAGGGTGAACTGCTCGGCTGCGGCGACGACGGTCCATTCGGTGGTCATGACGGCTCCTTCGGAGCGGGATCGGGCGGGGTGGGAACGGGGGAGGGGGACGGCACACTGGCCCGGCCGACCGCCGGCGCGTCCGCCACGACGGTGACCTCGGCGGTCACGGCGGCCGGCTTCTCCGCCGCCACGATCCGGCTGACCAGGGCGAGCTGGTCGGCGGCGGTCGGCGGCACCCGGACGACCAGGTGGAACGGCCGGTCGGTCGGCTCGTCGAGGACGAAACCGGTGACCCCGGTGGCCAGTTCCAGGGCGGTCCGCAGCCCGTCCGGGGTGCCCCGCCAGGTCGCCAGCGCCGCACCGTGCGCCACCAGGTCACGCAGCCGGCTGGACGGCAACGGCAGCGGGGCGTCCCGCCGGGGCGCGGCGACCACGTGGTCCATCGCCACCCACCCGGCCAGGTACGCCACCATGCCGTCCGGCGCACGGTACGGCGCGAACAGCGCGTCGACGTCGGCCAGCACCGCCTCGTCCGGCGCGTGCAGCGCCTCCATCACGTCCAGCAGCGCCCACAGCACGCTGCCCGGCACGCAGGCGCGCTGGTAGGCGGCGGGCAGCAGCCGCTCAATGGCCGGTCGACGCATCCTGCCGCACCACCTCGATGTCGTGCTCGCCGGAGCAGAGCAGCCAGGTGTCCGGGACGGTGACCACGTCGGCGGTGGCCTGGTTGGCGCTGGCCGACCAGTCGACCGCGTCGCCGCTGCGGTGCACGCCGCGTTCCCCACCGGCGAGCACCAGCCGGTCCGTCCCGGCGGTGGCGGCGATCGCGTCCACCGGCACGAACCGGGTGCGGTCGCGCAGCGGCAGCCCGCAGTTGACCGACACCGACGACCACTGCGGCTGCGCCGCGACCGTGTCCAGCCGCAACACCCCGCCGCTCTGCGTGGCGGCCAGCGCCTGGGTGCCGCTGAAGGTCAGGTCCCGGCAGGTGCCGCCGATCCAGCCGGACTGCATCGCCTGCCACTTCACGTCGGACTCGAACAGTCGGGCCCGGAAGCAGCCCTGCCCGGGCCGCTTCGGATCCGGCTCCCCGGCGCCGCTCCACAGCAGCGTGGCCGGGCCGTCGTACTGCACCGCGAGCAGCCGGTTGTCGACATTGGCCAACCCGACGTGGGAGAAGCTGCCGGGTCGTCCCGCGTTGCCGGACAGATAGACCCCGAACCCGGCCTGCGCGGCCACCGCCACCCCGGGTACGCCGCGCTCGGAGACGAACGCCCGCACCGCGTAGAAGCCCCGGTCGGCGTCGGCCGGGTCGACCAGGATCTGCAACGGCACCGCACCGGGCAGCAGCGACACCTCGTACAGGCCGGTGTCGGTGGCGACCAGCAACGCGCCCGCGCCGTCCCGGTCGATCCAGGCCAGGTCACTGATCCGCGAGTCCAGATCGGCCAGCAGCGACCAGGTCTCGCCCAGGTCGACGCTCAGGTGCACCCGGGAGCCGCCGCCGGACCGGACCGTGGCCACCGCCACCGACCCGGGCCGGGGCACGATGCCGGGCCGGACCGGGGCGGGCGCGGGCGCCACCCGCTGCACGGTCTCCCCGTCGAACCGGCCCGCCGGCTCCCATCCGGCACCGGCGTTGGTGGAACGGAACAGCACCGGGCCGCTGCCCGCGTACCAGGTGCGGGGTTGGTACTGGTCCGCGGCGATCGTGCGGACCTGCTGGTCGGGGGCCTCGTCGACGACGAACCGCACCGACTCGACGTAGCGCACCCCGGGCTCGGCGTGCTCCAGCAGCCGGTACACGTTGGAGGCGCGCAGCGGCTCGCCGAACGCCCAGCCGGTCGGGTTCAGCGGGGTGGGCAGCGGGCTCAGCGTCTGGTGCAGCCGATCGTGGATACGCCGCCGCACCGCCTCCGCATCCTCCTCCCGGCGCACCACCACCCGGGCCCGGATCGACACCGCCTTGTACCGCGCCCAGCTCGCCCGACAGGTGGTGCCGAGCGAGCGGCGGCGTTCCAGATCCGCCTCGACCCGCAGCCGGGCCTCCTCCACCTCGTGCCCGCGCAGCACCGCCACCGGCAGCCGGCCGCCGGGCCGGGCGTCGTCCGGCACATACGGCACCAGCACCACCTCGACCTCGCCGGGCCGGGCGAAGCTGTAGACGGCGGCCCGGGTGAAGGCGCGCGCCCGACTCACCCCGCCGGAGCCGGTGGCCAGCACCTCGAAGTCGCGGGCGGTCACCGCGCGCTGCTGGGCGAAGAAGGCGTACGGGCCGCGCAGCAGCACCGACTCCATCGCCTCCATCTCCCGGCCACCGGCCGCCGGTGACGGGTTGACCACCTTCACCCCGGGCAGCGGGTCCCGCAGGCTGGTCAGCGTCCCGGCCGCCACGTTGCCGGCGGTGCCGCCACCGGCGCGATACCAGAGCCGCACCTGCCGCCCGGCCGGTGGCACCGCCGCGACCGGGGCGTCGTCACCGGCGGAGTCCGGGCCGCGCAGGTCCAGCGCCGGGGCGAAGGTCACCGTGCCGGAGCACCGGTCCACCAGGTACGCCTTGTCCTGCGCCCCGAGGCCGGCGAAGCTGTCCACCGCCCGCCAGATCTCGAAGGTGCGCCCCTCGTGCTCGCGGGCCGCCGCGCCCAACTCCACCGAGCCGGTCGGCACCTCGACGCCGAGCAGCAGGTCCAGCGGTTCGGCGGTCCGGGCCAGCGGGGCCCGCCCCGCCCGCAGCACCTGCCCCGGCGCGCCGGTGCCGACGCCGAGCAGTTCCGCCTCGACCGGCTCGCAGTGGTGCATCCGGACGGTCACCTCCCGCTGGCCGGCGGCGAGCAGCGCCGGCTCGCAGGTGACGAAGACGACCGGTCGCGGGTCCGCACCACGCGCCGCCGCGACCCGGGTACCGGCCGGGATCCGCAGCGCCTCGTCGTCGGCGCCGGTCCGGGTGAACCGCACCTCCGCCCAGGCCGCCGAGGGGGCGTGCCGGGTCACCCCGAGCAGGTTGAGGAAGGAGACGTACGCCTTCTCCGGCAACTGGTTCAGTCGATAGATCATCACCTCGGTGAGGTGCGCGAACGCCTCCAGCAGGGCGATGCCCGGGTCGTGCGCGGACAGGTCGGTCCAGCCGGGGCAGGACTGGCGGATCCGCTCCCGGGCCTCGGTCACCAGGTCGAGGAAGGTCCGGTCGTCCAGGTGCGGCACGGGCAGGGTCATCGCCCCTCCTCAGCGTCGGCGCCGGGGTCGGGGGTCGGCCCCGGCGGGTCGTCGTCGACGGGCAGCAGGTCCACGGAGAAGACCAGTTGCCCGGGGGTGAGGCTGGCCCGGATCCGGTAGTCCAGCCGGATCACCAGCCGCCACGGGTCGTCCGGGTCCGGCCCGGCGTCCACGTCGAGCACGTCGATGCGGGGCTCCCAGCGGGTGACCGCCGCACGGACGTAGTGGATGGCCAGCCCGGCGGTGGTGTCGTCGTTCGGGGCGAAGACCAACCGGTGCAGCCGGGAGCCGTACCCGGGGCGCATCAGCCGCTCGCCCGGCGTGGTGGACAGCAGCAGGAACAGCGCCTGACGTACGGTCTCGTCGCCATCGGTCATGGCCAGCCCGCCGGCTGCGGTCAGCCCGAGCCCACCACTGCGACCGGCGTCGAAACCCGCGCCGAGGAACCGGATGGCCCTCACCGGTCGGCCCCCAGGAACCCCTGCCGGGGATCGCGTACCCGATATCGGAACTGGCCCGGCGGGCTGCCGTCGGTGAAGCCCTCCAGGTGCGACAGCACCACTCCGTGACCGTCCACGCGGACGAAGTCGCTGTAGCCGACGCGTACCGGCTCGGTCTTCGTGCACGGCTTGACCGTCGCGCCGTAGTTCGGGCAGGCGACGATCTTGCGGCCCTGCGGGTCGTCGGCCACCAGCACCGGTACGCCGACCACCCGCACCCACCCCTGCGACTCCTCGTTGCGGATCCGGCCGTCGTGGTCACACCTGATCACCGAGTCGCGATGGATCCAGCGCATCAGCCACCTCCTCCGTGATGGGTGCGGGCCAGGCTGCGGGCCCGCTCGGCGGCGGTGCCCGGGTCCTCGCTCGCCTCGGCGTGCAGGAAGTCGACGCTGCGGGCGCGCACCACCATCGCCCGGCCCGGGGCGGAGAGCACCAGGTCGGCGGCGGCGTGCAGGGTGACCAGGTCCGGGGTCAGCTCCAGCCAGCTACCCGTGTCGGTGCTCAGCCGCAGGCTGCGGGCCACGTCGTCGACCACCACCTGCTGCCCGCCCGAGGTCCGCAGCGACCAGCGCCGGGCCCGCCCGTCGTCCACCCCGGTGTCGTACGGCGTGACGGCGCCGAACAGCGCACCGAGCACCACACCGGAGGCGGGTTCGCCACCGGGCAGCGCCACCAGCACGGTGTCCTGCGGATCGGGCAGCGCCACCAGTCCCTTGCCCCGGCCGGCACCCGGGCAGAGCACCGCCAGCCAACCCGCGTCCGCCCCGCCGTACGCGGGTAGTTCCACCCGCACCCGCCCCAGCCCGTCCGGGTCGGCCACGTCGGTGACGGTGCCCAGGGTGACCACCGCCGGAGCGGGTGACCCGGCCGGCGGCGCCGGTGGCGGCACGGTGGAGAAACGACTCAGGTATCCGTCGGCGTCGACGGTGTGCACCACCTCGGTCAGCACGTACGTGCCGGCCATCGACTCGGCGACCCCGGTCAACCGGATCCGCCGGCCGGGGCGCAACGCGGGATCACCCTCGGCGGTGCCCTCGGCGGTGACCAGCGCCGCCGCGCGTACGTCCAGCCGGGCCTGGGCCAGCGCGGCGATCTCGTCGTCGCTGCGGCCCGGCTGGTCCAGTGCGGTCCGGGTGCCGTCCGCGCCCACGTCGGCGGGATCCGGGTCCACCGGGGTGTCCCGCCCGCACCGGGGCACGGCGGCCTGCGAGGTGAACGCTTCGGCCCGCTGCGGGTGCCAGCCGAGCGCGGCGCTCCCGCCCACGGCGGTGTCCGCGTTGACCGCCAACCGCAGGCCGTGCACGTCGCGGCCGAGCGCCAGCGGGATCGGCGTGCCGTACCCGTCGAGCGTCAGCAGACGCAGCACGTCCTCGTCGACACTGAGGTGCAGCCCGGCCCGGCCGGTCACCTCCAGCAGCAGGTCGAGGTCGCTCGGGCGGTGGTGCGGCAGCCGGTCCAGCCGTGGCCCGTCGACCTCGGCGTCGACCCGCAGGCCCAGGTCGGCGCAGAGGTCGGCGGCCAGCTCGGCGGCGGTCACCGACTCGAACACCCGCAACCGCTGCCGCTTGCGCAACCGGTGCAGCGCGTCGTACGCCCGGATCCGCAGGGTCGCCGCGCCGTCGGCGGCGTACTCGACCTCGACGGCGGTGACCTCGCCGTTGAACAACGCCGCCGGGTGCCCGTCGAGGCGGACCTCCAGGCGGGCGCCGACCCGCGCCGAGGCGACCGGCGCGGCGCTGCCCGGCCCGGCGGCCAGCGCCACCTCGCACTGGGTGGGCCGGTTCAGTCGGGCGGCCACCCGCACCGAGTGCACTCGTCCGCTTCCACGGCCGGCCAACGGGCCGCCGTCGAGCAGCACGGTCAGCGCCCGGGGCGCGCCGCCGCTCATGCCCCGTCACCCGTGGCGGCGACGGTGCCCGGCAGCGGCGGCACGGCCAGCGCGGTGCCGGGCGGCACGGTGAGCGGGTCGGTGATCCGGTTGTGTTCGGCCAGCAGCCGCCAGCGCAGCGGCGAGCCGAGCGCGTCGTGGGCGAGCAGGTCGAAACGTACGCCGGTGGAATCGGCCGTGGTGGTGCCGTCCCCGGCGGCGACCAGGGCCGTGCCCGGCGCGACGGCCGGCGTCTGTGCCTCGGCCAGTTCCTCGGCGAAGCCCTCCTCGGCCCGGGTGGTGTCCTCGGCGACCCGCACCAGCTTGAGTCGCAGCCAGGACCGGCGCGGCGACCCGGTGGCGGTGAACGCGTCGAACCGTTCCGCCACCGCCACGATCACCCCCGGCACGTTCCAGGTCTTGCCCCAGACCAGCCGCACCAGCGGCGGCCGGACCCAGCCGTGCTCGACCGCGGAGTTCTCCGCCAGCATCCACAGTGGACGCGTCAGCGCGCGCACGTCGGTGGGTCGGACCTGCCCCTCCGCGAAGTCGGTGTCGAAGAGCAGGTCGAGAACCAGTTCGGTACGCCCACCCCCGGTGAACACCAGCGGATCGTCGGCGAGCCCGGCGCCGGTGAGCTGACTGCCGGCGCTGCCCCGGTGCCGTACTCCGGCCAGCCGACTGACCTGCACGGTCTCCGGGTTGAGTAGGCAGTCCACCCGCTCACCGGTGGCGTCCACGAGGAAGGCGACCCGTTCCATCAGCCGCCCGCCTGTTCCCGGTCCAGGCGGCGCAGGTGGGCCGCGGCGGCGTCCTCCGGATCGGGAACCACCCACAGCGCCCGGTCGTCCGGCAACGCCGGCCACGGGTCCGACGCGTCCCGCCCGTCACCGGATCGGACGTCGGGAGCGCCGGCACCGGTCAGGTCCGGCCACGGCCCGCGCGGCAGCACCGGCCGACGACCGGCACCGGCCGGCAGCCCCGCGCCGGGCCAGAGCCCGTCCCCGTACGCGCCGTCCGCGCGCCGCCGTCCGACCTCGCCGCCCCTCCCGGACAGACCGTCCCCACCCGCCGTCCGGTACGCATCGTCCCCGCCCGTTGCCGTCCCCCACCGTCGGAGATGCCGAGCCCCGTCGGGCCCGAGCACACTCGACCGCGCCGGATGCCGCAGCCCGTCGACGTCCGGGCCGCTGCCGATCCCGCCGACCGTGCCGGGCGTCCAGGGGTACGCCCGCGCCGGATACGCCTCCCGCCCCGCTCCCGGCGACGTCGAGTCGTCCGGGGCGGAGTCGACCAGCCGCAGCACCGCCCTGTTCCGGCCCGGCACCGATCCCGGCGCTTGCCGCCGATCCGTCGCCGGCCGCGCGCGATCCGTCGCCGACCCGGAGCCGGGCGACGACGTGGCGGCGTCCGTGGCGGCGTCCGCGCGCTGGCGGTCGGCTCCCTCGACCAGCCGACGGCCCGGCACGCCCGCCACCCCGGTGCCGGTGGGCGCGGTGTCCGCCCGCCCCCAGGCCGAATCCGCGCGGTGCCCACGTCCGTCCGCCCACGGCGTCGTCGCGTCGCCCACCGCCGGATCCGCGCCCGTGCCACTCGGCACCGCCCCTGCCGTCCCTGCCCCTGCCGCCGACGCCCCCGCGCCGTCCGGCGTCGACCATGTCCCCGATGTGCCTGCCCCGCTGACCAGCGGTCCGGCCCCGGGTGCGGCTGTCCCGTCGACGATCCCTGGCGTGAGCGCTCCGTTGGCGACCGCCCCTACCCCCGGTGTGGGCGCCCCGCTGCCGGTCGACGCTGCTCCGGGTGTGTCCGCCCCACTCACCGCAGACGGCGTGCCCGCGCTGTCCGCTGTGGAGCCCGTCCGGAGTGCGCCGGCCCCGCTCACCGCGCCCCGGCCTCCCGGTGCGCCGTGATGGCGCGCCGCCGGAGTGGCCCGGCGCGTGTCCGTCGCACTGGAAGGTACCCCTGCGCCGCGCCTTTGCTCTGCTTCACTCCACGCAACGGCTGACCTGCGGTATCCGGGGGGTTGCGTCGGTTGAAGCAGAGCAAAGGGGGCGGGGGAGGACCGGTCGGTCCCCGGCGACGCGGCGTAGGGCGACGATCCGTCGCCCCAGCCCTCGCCGGGCGGCCGTCGCCCGGCCCACGGATCGGTCCCCTCCACCGCGCCCTCGGCCGCCGGGTGCGGGTCGTCGGCGTACTCCTCGCGCTCGGACGGCAGGGCGCCGGCCGGCATCTCGGCCGCGAGGTCGCGGAGCAGCCCCGGGGCGTGGGCCGCGATCAGCCGCAGCCAGTGCTCCGGGGGACGGTCCGGATGCCGGTACGCGACCACCTCCCACCCGTCCGACGACGCGGCGGCGTCAGTCCCGTGGTCCGCGCCGCCGACCGCGCCGCCCGGCAGGCCGCCGACCGCCGTGCCGTCTGGGGTGGTGTCCACCAGGCCGGCGACACGGTCCACGGCGCGCGCGGCGGACCGGAGCCGACCGGCGACCCAGCTACGCGGGCGTGGGCGCGGCACCGCCGGTCTCCAGTTCCAGGCTCTCGTAGCGCAGCGTCAGCGCCGCGATGGCGATCTCCTGGCCGAGCGTGTTGAGGTGCGCGCCGCGCCACCGGGTGGGCCAGGCGTTGAGCAGGTTCCAGCGCAGCACCTCGGCCGTGCCGGCGGAGTCGAGCAGCACCACCGAGACGTTGCGGCGGTCGCTGGTGCCCCGGGCGATGGTGTGCACCCAGTCCCACAGCTCCCGGGAGGCGGTCAGGCCGAAGTGCAGCGTGACCGGGCCGTACTCGACCTGGCCGGGGATCATCCGGATCCGGTCGTTGCCCTGCTCCCGGTACGGCTGCGCGGGGATGTTCACCTCCAGGCCGCTCACCTCGGTGAAGTGGCCGTTGGTGACCCCGTTGACCAGCAGCTTGAAGTTGTACGCCCGGTACGGGTCGACCGGGGCGCCCGGCTGCGGAGTGGCCGTGGTCGGCATGTCAGCCTCCAATCGTCTCGGTCTCGGTGCCGCCGGCCCACTGGCTCAGCTTGAACACCACGAACTCGGCCGGCTTGACCACCGCGATGCCGATGTGCGCGACCACCATCCCGGCGTCGCGGACGTCGGCCGGGTTGGTCTCCTCGTCGCACTTGACGAAGAACGCCTCCTCGGGCGTACGCCCCAGCAGCGCGCCGTCGCGCCACACGCGGGTCAGGAAGGCGCCGATGTCCCGGCGGATCGAGCGCCACAGCGTGTAGTCGTTCGGCTCGAACACCATCCACCGGGTGCCGTTGGCGATGGCCTGCTCGATGGCGATGGAGAGCCGCCGGACGTTGAGGTACCGCCACTCGCTGGCCTCGGCGGCGAGCGTACGTGCGCCCCAGACCCGGATGCCCTCGCCGGGGAAGTACCGGATCACGTTGACGCCCTTGGGGTTGAGCACGTCGTGCTCGGAGCGGGTGACCAGGTGGCCCAGGTCGACGGCGCCGCGTACCGGCTCGTTGGCGGGTGCCTTGTGCACGCCGCGCAGGGCGTCGGTGCGGGCCCAGATGCCGGCCAGGTGCCCGCTCGGCGGGGTGAGCACCAGGTCGCCGCTGAGCGGGTCGCGTACCCGCAGCCAGGGGAAGTACAGCGCGCCGAAGTCCGACTGCCGGGGCCGGTGCGCCGTCGGGTTACCGCTCGACCCGGTCGTACCCCCGCCCGAGCTGCCGGAACTGCCCGAGCCGCCGGAGCCGCCGGAACTGGCCGGGGTGTCGCCGCCCTCGGTGGGCTTCGCCGCCCGGCCGGAGCCGGCCGTGGCCACCCGGGTCAGCGTCGAGATGTCGTCGATGTCGGGAGCCGGATCGCAGATCGCGACCATCGTGCGGGTGCGCTCGGCGAGGCTCAGCAGCGCCTCGTGCGCGACCGCGTCGTGGAAACCGGGCGCGGCCACGATGGAGATCTCGTCGATCGCCTCCAGCAGGTCCAACCCGCCGCGCTGGCGGCCGCTGCCGGTGAGCGCGCCGCCCTCGCCGACGTTGACCACCCAGCAGCGGGTGCCGCCGTTGTCGAGGAAACCGAAGACCGCGCGGGCCAACGGGGTGCTCTCGAACTCGTCGCCGTCGGCGTAGAGGCGGAGGAACTCGGTCCAGTTGTTCACGGCGAGGGCCTCGCCGAGACGGGCGGTGCGGTCCGGTGCCACGCCGACGAAGGCTGCCGTGCTGGTGCCGACCGGTCCGATCGGCCGGGCACCGGCAGGCACCTCCTCGACATAGATCCCGGGTGAGAAGTAGCTGGGCATCGGTCCTCCCGTACGGGTCGGGTCAGCGGGTCGGTGGCGCGCAGACGATGACGATGTCGGGGTCGGTCGGGTCCACCTCGGCGGTGAGCACCTGACCCCGACCGGTGAGCCGGAGCCGGACCGTTGCGGGCTGCTGCGGGTCGTGCGGCACGCCGACGACCCGGAACCGTCCCGCCGGATCGGTCCGGGTCGCGTACGGCTGACCGACGACCTCCACCCGCATCGCGGCGAGCGGTTGATCGGCGGGACCGACGACGCGGCCGTCGAAGGTGAGCATCTCCAGTTGCCGCAGCCGCAGCGGGCGCAGCACCGGCGGTGCCGGCTCGTGCGGATGGATGACCTGCACCGGTACGTCGATCAGCAGGGCCGGACGGGGCGGCACGCCGAGTGCCACCCACAGCGCCGGGTCGCCCGCCTCCAGCACGAGCGTGTGTCCGCTCGGTCCGGTGGCCTCGACCAGCACCCGGTCCAGCTTCGCCAGGGCCTCCGGTCCGTCGGCGGCGAGCAGGTAGCGGACGATGAGCCGGTACGGCTCGGGTCCGCCGCTGCCCCGGGTCTGCCGGGCCGGGCGCAACTCCAGCGGCCACAGGGTCAACCCGTCCGCCGCCGGTCCGGGCGCGGGCGGGCCGACCGGGACGGCGTCGCCCGCCGCCCCGGCCAGCCACCGCACCAGTTCGGCGGTGGCCGCCTCGATCGGACCGCCTGCGGTCATCGCGGCGGCGTCCCCTGGATCCGGTACGCGATGGCCTCGTTCCACACGTGCGGGTAGACGCCGATCTCGAAGTACCGGGTGAAGCGGTTGATCGGTGCACCGGTGTGGTCGTGGTACAGCAGCCACACCGGCGCGATGGTGAACAGCACGTAGTTGGCCAGGACCAGCGGGATGTAGAACGGCCCGAGCAGCCGGGCCTGGAAGATGTGCACGTCCTCGTGGCGCTGGATGCCCGGCCCGGAGCCGGCGCAGACCGTGCCCAGCGTGGTGGCGTAGCGCGGCGAGACGCCCTCCACCACGTTGACCCGGCAGCTGTGCTGTGAGGTGGCCCGGTCCAGCGAGTGACCGAAGACCAGGTGCACCGCGAGATAGATCGCGCCGACCACGGTGTTCAGCAGGCTCCAACTGTGGTCGACGATGAACAGGAAGATCCCTCGGGCGTCGGCCCCGTAGACCCGGGCCGAGGTGATCGACCATCCGAAGACGACGCCGACGACCAGACCGACGCCCGCCCCGACGAGCAGCCCGACGGGTCCGCCCAACAGCCCGCCGAGGACCGTGCCCGCCGCGACGTGGACGGCGGCGCTGATGACTCCGAAGACGGCCATGACGGTTCCCCTCTAGGCCCAGGAGCGGATGAAGCGGGGCTCGTTGCCCTGCGCCAGCCGGGTCGGAGTCGCCTGCCGGTTGCCGGGAGGCAGTTGGTTGACGCCGAGGGCGGCGGAGAAGATGACCAGCCCGTTGAAAAAGGCGATGATCCACTTCTCGGCGCCCGCGTCGGTGGCGAAGGCCGCGGTGAGGTACGACAGCAGCAGGGCGATACCCAGCGCGATCCACTTGCGTGCGGTGTCGGCACTCGGGCCGATCAGCCCGCCGATGACGTTGGTGGCCAGCAGTGTCGCGGCGCTCGCGCCGGTGAGACTGCCCAGCGCCGCCCAGGTGAAGAGATCGTTCATCGCCGATCCCCCTTCGGTTTCGCGTGGTGCGAGGTGGGATGTGGTGCCGCCCGCCGGACGGGCGACGGTGCCGGCTGACCCGGGTCAGCCGGAGCCCGGCACACCGCCAGTGGTGTGCGGTGCCGGACCAGGCGTGCCCGGACCACCGGTGATGCCCGGTCCGCCGGGCGTCGGCACGCCGCCACCCGCCGGGCCCGTGCCGGACCGGCGCAGCAGCAGTACGACGATCACCGCGACCAGCAGCAGGATCACCGCACCGGCACCGACCAGCAACCACGGGAAGCCCCCGCCGGTCTCCTCCTCGTCCGCCGGGGCGGATGGCCGGGGCGGCGCCTCGGCGACCGCCCGCAGTTCGGGCGGCTTCGGCTGGTTGCGGGCGACCCGCCAGGTGACCGTCCGGTCGTTGACCTGACCGCCCGCGCTGACGTCCAGAACGCGTCCGGGGAAGGTCACCGAGATCTCGAACGACATCAGCGTCATGAATCGCGCCTGATTCGCCGGATCCTGTTCGGCGACCTTTCCGCCGTACTTCTTCGGGTCGAGCGGAAGAGTGAACACGTACCGGTCGTCACTCTGCCGGACGATGCTCAGACTTTCGCTGTCGAATTGATCGAGCGGAACGTTCCGGTAGTTGATCTGAGAACCGTAGTGGGTGGCGTCCTCGTACCGGCTCTCGGTGCCTTCGGGTAGGGCCGGGATGTTCTGCCGAAGTTCGGCGAAGCCGGCCTCGACCGTCTTGTTGTTCGTGGTCAGCACGGTGCGTTCGGCGGTCAGCAGGAGTTGTCCGCTGACCGTGTCGTCGGCGTTGACGGTCAGCCCGGTGTTGAGTTGCATGCAGCCGGAAAGGGTCGCCAGTAGGACGAGACACGCCGCGCCGCGGAGTATCCAGGTGCGTCCGAGCCCCGTATTCATGGGCTCAGTCTGTGCGTTCGCGAGCCGAGCCATCAGTCAGCGATCAGTCAGATGGCAGTCGCCGATCTTACCGCTCACCAGTCACATTCGACCGAGGTCGCACACCCCGGAAATGGATATCCTGAAAGGTTGTGCCGTCAGGCGCTGTCGCGGCGTACCAGTGCGGACGGGAAGCGGGTGCACATCGGGGCGTGCCGGTGTTCCAGCACCATGGTGGCGGCGGCGCTGGCGATCTGGCGGACCGGGTGACTGGCGGTGGTCAGGGCCGGTGCCGTCACGGCGGCCAGCGGGATGTCGTCGAAGCCGGTCACCGCGACGTCGCCGGGCACCTGCACGCCGTCGGCGCGGAGCCGACCGATCACGCCCAGCGCGGTCGCGTCGCTGATCCCGACGATCGCGTCCGTGTCCGGCCAGCGGCGCAGCACCTCGCGGGCGGCGGCGCGGCCCCGCTCCACGGAGAAGTCGCCGACCACCTCGCGCGCCGGCAGGCCGGCGTCACGCAACAGCCCCCGGTACGCGTCCACCGAGCGGTTGGCGCAGGTCAGCCAGGGGGGACCGGTGACCATCGCGATCCGCCGGCGACCGCTGGCGTAGAGGTGGCGGACGATGGCCTCGGTGGCGCCGCCGTTGTCGATGTCCACCGACGGCACGGTGGCCGAGCCGACTCCGATCGACACGGCCCGCCCGCGCAGTCGGCGCGGCACCAACTCCAACAGCTCCGCGGTCGTGTTGACCAGGATCAGGCCGGTCACTCCCCGGTCGTCGGTCAGCCGGACCAGCCGCTCCGGGGCGTGCAGCGGCACCCAGTCGACGGTGACGCCCAGTCCGTGCGGTGCGCAGACCCGTGCGGTGGCGCCGAGGACCTGATCGACATAGCTGTCGTCGAGCACCGCCGGGTCGGTGCCGGCCACCGCCACCAGCAGCCGTACGCCGGTGCCGTGCACCAGCGCCCGGGCGGCCGGGTTGGGTACGTAGCCGAGCTCGTCCGCGGCGGTGCGTACCCGCTCCCGGGCGGTCGGTGACGCGAACCCGTTGCCCGCGATGACCCGGGACGCCGTGGAGCGGGAGACTCCGGCGGCTCGGGCGACGTCGTCCAGGGTTGCCGGCCGGCGTGCCGTGGTCATGGTGTCTCCCTGTTGCCTGCGGCCCGCCTGGTACGCGGGCTCCCACCCGCATCATGCCTCGCCGAAGGTCCATGGGTAAGGACCGGAGGTGGATTGTGGTGGTAGCGCTCCCAGGTGTGTGATCGTTGCCTGCGCTCCCACCACCGTCGAGAGGACCGGGAAGTTCCATGGATCCCGCCATCAGCACGCCCGCCACACCGCCGGTCTCCTCGGGTCCGCCTCGGGCGGTGCTGGCCGCCCGCAACGGCGTGGCGGTGGTGTTCGCACTCAACGGGCTGGCCGTCGCGACCTGGTTCTCCCGGGTGCCGGCGGTCCGCGACGCGCTGGAGCTCAGCCCCGGTCGCCTCGGCCTGCTCCTGCTCGCCATGTCCATCGGCGCGATCGTCGCGATGCCCACCGCCGGCCTACTCACCCAGCGGCTCGGCGCGGCCCGTGCGGTGGTGTTCTCCACCACCGTGGTCGCCCTCGGCCTCAGCGTGGCCGGGGTGTCGGCGGTGGCCGGCTCGCTGCCCGGGGTGGCGGTGGGCCTGTTCGCGCTCGGGTACGGCTCCGGCAGTTGCGACGTGGCGATGAACATCGAGGGCGCGATCGTCGAACGCCGTCTGGGCTGGACGGTGATGCCCCGGTTCCACGCGGCGTGGAGCCTCGGTTCGGTGGCCGGTGCCGGACTGGGTGCCGGGGCCGCCCGGCTCGGCCTGCCGATCGCCGTCCACCTCGGGGTGCTGGCGGCGGTGGTGCTCGGCGGCACGCTGCTGGGGGCCCGCGCGTTCCTGCCCGCCGCACCCGGTACGGAGGGCGAGGGCTCCGGTGGCGGTCGCAAGTCCCTGCTCGCCGCCTGGCGGGAACCGCGCACCCTGCTCATCGGTCTGGTGGTGCTGGCGGCGGCGTTCGCCGAGGGCAGCGCCAACGATTGGATCGCGGTCGCCTTCATCGACGGATACGGCTTCAGCGAGGCGGCCGGCGCGGCGGTCTTCGCCGTCTTCGTCACCGGCATGACCGTGGGCCGCACGCTCGGCACGGTGGCCCTGGACCGGTGGGGGCGGGTGCCGGTGCTGACCGTGACCATTCTGCTTGCCATCGTCGGCGCCGGGGTGGCGATCCTGGCCGGTTCCGGTCCGGTCGCGGTGGTCGGTGTGGTGCTGTGGGGCGTCGGCGCCTCGCTCGGTTTCCCGGTCGGCATGAGCGCCGCCGCCGACGACGAGGAGCACGCCCACGTCCGGGTCAGCGTGGTCGCGGTCATCGGTTACACCGCGTTCCTGGCCGGCCCGCCGTTGCTGGGGCTGCTCGGCGACCGGATCGGCACGCTGCACGCGTTGCTGGTGGTGCCGTTGCTGCTGCTGCCGACCCTGCTGCTGGTACGCGTCACTCGTCCGCCCGTCTCCGGCGCCACGGGGGAGCCGGAGCGGGCGGGCGCCCCGGAGCCGGAGCGGGCGGGTTCTCCCCGGCCGGAGGCGTAGCGACCAGGGCCCGTACACCGGCCGTCCAGGGAACTGCCAGGTCCGGATGCTGCACTGGGAGGTACGCCGAGGAGAGGAGCCGGGCATGGGCTGGTTCAGCCGGCGGCCCCGGGCCGCAGAGGACACCCCGACGAAACTGGACCGTGAGGCGACCCCGGAGGACCTCGCGTCGCTGGAGGAGTTCGCGACCAGCCGGCAGGGGGTGGAGTTCTATCTCGAACCGGAGACCACCGCCACCGACACCACGGTGGTCGCCATCGCGCACGACGGCGAGTGGATCCGACGGCGTACCGGGACGCCCCGGGCCGCCGGGAAGATGGCCCGTAAGCACACCATCCCGCTGTACGAGGCGACCAAGGTCGGTTATCCGGAACGGATGCGGGCCTGGAACCGGGCGCACCCGGAACGTCGGGCCCGCTGACCGGTCCGTCCGGTGGCCGCCGCGCGGGCGGTCACCGGACGGCGACGACCGCCGCGTCCGCGCCGCCGCGCCAGAGCGTGCCGACCTCGGTGAAGCCGGCCTCGGAGAGCGCGCCGAGATGCCAGGAGACCGGTGGGCTCCACTCCTGGCTGTGCCCGGTCGGATAGATGGCGTGGCGACGTTCGACGAGGGGCCGCAGCTCCGGGTCCTGTGCGGCGTGCTCCCACCACTGCGCCCAGGAGGGCACCGCACCCGCCGCGTACCGCGCCGCCCGGCGCGCCTCGGCCTTGGCGAGCAGGCGCTTGGTCAGCTCGGGCAGGGTGTCGTCGGGCATGTGGTCGGCGTTGACCAGCAGGCCGCCGGGGCGCAGCAGCTCGCGGAGCTCGGTGTAGAGCCCGGTCAGTCGGTCGGCGGGCAGCCAGTGCAGCGCGGTGGCGGTGAGCACCGCGTCGTAACCGCGATGCGGCAGGGCGTCCACCCAGTCCGGCCGGGTGAGGTCGGCGGTGACGATGGTGGCCCGGTCGCCGAGCGAGGCGGTGGCGAGGGCGAGCAGCGCCGGATCGAGGTCGACCAGGGTCAGCTCGGCGTCGGGGAAGCGGAGCAGCGCGCGCAGCGAGATGGTGCCGGTGCCGCCGGCCAGGTCCAGCAGTCGCGGCGGGGTGGTCTCGCGGACCGCCTCGACCGCGTCGAGCATGGCGGTGAAGCGGTGTTCCCGGTCCGGCAGGTACGCCTCCTGCTGCCGGTCCCAGCTCTCCTGCCATGCGGCGGCATCGGTGATGTAAGGACTCATGGCGAGCAGGCTAGTTACATCGACGGGCCGTTGTCCAGCTTGTTGCCAACAATGTGCAACTGCGAGACAATGGCGGAGCGATGATCAGTGCCGGGCCGGATCGGGGACACCGATCCGGCCCGGTCGTCGTCGCGGACCCACCGCGCCAGACGCCCCGGTCGACGGTGGCATGATGGCGGTCCCCGGGGCGCAGGGCCCCGCCGACCACAGTCGGGAGCCAGGTGGACCTCCGCACCGCCGCGCACGAGATGTTCGAGGCCGACGTGGCGTCGAACCGGCTCGGCATCGAGTTGGTCAGCGCCGCGGACGGCACCGCGACGGCCCGGATGCGGGTCACCGACAGCATGGTCAACGGCCACCGCATCGCCCACGGCGGCTTCGTCTTCCTGCTCGCCGACACCGCCTTCGCACTGGCCTGCAACAGCCACGGCCCGGCCACCGTCGCGGCCGGCGGCGAGATCACCTTCGTCCGTCCGGCCCGCGAGGGGGACGTGCTGCTCGCCCGGGCCACGGAACGGACCCGGTACGGCCGCAGCGGGATCTACGACGTCACGGTGAGGCGCGCGGACGGGCCGGTAATCGCCGAGTTCCGGGGGCACAGCCGGGTCCTCCGGCCGGACGCCGGTGCCCGGGATGGCGTAACGGCTCCGGCGCGGCCGGACGACGGACCGGGCTCGGAGGCACCGGCCGGCGGACCGGACGGCGCCGGCCGAGACTGACCGGGGTGCCCGCGCGTGCCGGGCCGACGCTGTCAGTGCCGTCCGGCACGATGAGCGAATGGGACATGTCGCACTCTTCCACTCCGTGTACGGGCTGCGGCCCGCGGTGCGGGACGCCGCCGAGCGGCTGCGCGCCGCCGGACACCAGGTGCACGCGCCCGACCTGTACGGGGTACCCGCCGTCGACACGGTCGAGGAGGGCTTCGCCCTGCTGGACCGGATCGGGCAGCAGACCGTGCTGGACCGCGCCCGGGACGCGCTGCACGGGCTCCCGCCCGACGCCGTGCTCGCCGGGTTCTCGATGGGCGCCGGGGTGGCCGGCGCGATGCTGGCCGAACGCCCCGACAGCGGCGGCCTGCTGCTGTTCCACGGCACCGGTGGCGCGCCCGCCGACGTCCGGCCCGGGCTGGCGGTCGAGCTGCACCTGGCCGACCCGGACCCCTACGACCCGCCGGACGAGGTCGACCAGTGGCGGCGGGAGATGACCGCCGCCGGTGCCCACGTCACCGGGTACGGCTATCCGGGTGCGGGTCACCTGTTCACCGATCCGGCCGAGGCCGACCACGATCCGGCCGCCACCGCGCTCGCCTGGGAGCGCGCGCTGTCCTTCCTGGCCGCTCGCTGACCACGACCGCGCCGACCCTGCGGCCGCCGCGGACCTGGCGGCAGGTGTCGACCGCGCAGACCGGCCCGCCGATGCGGACTGCGCCGGCCGCGCCGCCGATGCGGACCGCGCCGACCTCGCGGCCGGTTGCGACCGGGTCGGTCCCGAACGAGCCGATCCTGGATGCGTCGATGCCGCCCGCGCGACTGCGGACCGTGCCGTTGCCGGCTCGGGAGGCGGCGCGTCGGTGGCCGGGACGCCGGCCCGGCGGGTGAAGGCGGCCCGGGTCGCCCGGGGAAGCCGGGCGACGGCGACCTCCCGCAGCGCCGGGTCGACGAACGCGTGCCCGCCGGTGGGCAGCCGGACGAGCAGGCCCGCCCCGGTCAGCGCGCGCAGGGCCGCCTCCACCTGCGCCGCCCCCCAGCCGAGTGCCCGCGCCAGGTCCGCGACGGGACAGCCGGGCGGAAGGGCGGCGACCGCCATCAGAGCGGCCCGCCGGGGGCCGTCCAGCCGGTCCAGCCGGGCTTCGGCGGCCCGCCGGATGCTCTCCGGCATGGCGAGCCGAGCCGGGTCCGCCCCGGCGAGCGAGCGCACGTACGCCACCGCCCGCCCGGGATTGCCGCCGACCAGCGGGATCAGCCGCCCCACCAACCCGGCTGGCTGACCGGCCCGGCGCAGCAGGCGACGCAGCAGCCGACCGACGGTCACCGTGTCGAGCGGACGCAACCGGACCCGGGCCGTCGGCCGGGCGGAGTCGACGCCCGCCCCGGTGCCGACCAGCACCAGCGGCAGGCCGTCCGCGCTGGCCAGGTCGACCAGGGCGTCCAGGTGCCGGCGCAGTGCCGGGGCGGCCCGGTCCAGGTCGTCCACGGCCACCACCACCGGCTGTCGGCGGGCCAGCCCGAGCAGGACGTCCCGCCAGCGCATCGCCGCTCGGGCACCGGCGGCCCCGCCGCCGGTCACCAGATCGTCCACTGTGTCCAATGCCGCGGCCAGGTGCTCGCCCGACACCGATCCGCCCAGGGCGGCGGCCAGCCGGTCGCGGAGCACGTCGGCACCGGTGGCGGCGGTACGGCTGCCGGCCAGCGTCCGCACCAGCTCCACGACGGGTGCCAGCGGCCCGTCCGGGTACGGCGGGCAGGCGGTCAGGCACCACCGCACCGGTACCCCGTCCAGCGTCGGCGTGCTGCGGGCCAGCTCGCGCAGCAGCCGGCTCCGTCCGCTGCCCGGCGGACCGGTCAGCACCAACCGCCGGACGCCGCGTCCGCGTACCGCCTCGGCGAGCTGTTCCCGGACGGCGGCCAGCTCACGGTGCCGGCCGACCAGCGGCGTGTCGTGGCGCGGCGGCCGGGGCGCCACGGTGCCCACGGCGTGCCAGACGCCGACCGGCAGGGTCTTGCCACTGACCGTCACCGCCGGCACCGGGCGCAGCGCGATCAGTCCGGCGACGGCCCGGTGCGTGGCCGCGCAGACCGCCACCCCGCCGTGCGGGGCGTGTTCCTGGAGGCGGGCGGCGAGCGTGATCACCGCACCACTGGCCATGCCGTGCCCGCCGTCGCGCCCGGCGGCCAGGTCCACCACGGCCTCGCCGGTGGCCACCCCGACGCGGACCCGCAGCCCGGGCGCGGTGGCCAGCGGCCGGCGGTCCAGGGCGCGCTGGACCTCCAACCCGGCCCGCACCGCCCGGTACGCCTCGAAGCCGTCCCCGGTCCGGGCACCGAACAGCGCCATCACCGCGTCACCGACGTACTTCTCCACCACGCCGTCCCAGCGCCGCAGCACCCGGGCGACCGTGCGGAAGTAGATGCGTTGCAGTGTGCGGACGTCCTCCGGGTCGAGCCGGTCGACCAGACGTGTCGACCCGACGATGTCGACGAAGAGGACAGTGACCGTCCGTCGTTCCTCGGCTACCGGCCAGCGCCTCCGCTGGGTCGGCTGACCTGCGACAATCGACATGGGCATCGAGATCGCACCTGCCTCTCCCCCCGTACGTGCCAACGATGTCCCGGAGACTGTCATCCCTGGTCCGGCGGCGGATCTGCAGAACGACGTATGTCGGCCGAGCGCAACCTTCGGTCGCAATGTCGACGCGAGTGGGGGAGGGGCGGCGCGGCGGCGGTAGAACGGGGGCGGCGGCTGTGACTAGGCTGCGAGCCATGGCCAGCGACGTGGACACCACACCGCTCGTCGGTCGGGCCGACCTGGTGGCGACGGTACGCGCCGCGCTGCTCGACGACGTTCCGCCGGGAAACACCGCCGGTGTCTTCCTCACCGGCGAGAGCGGCGTGGGCAAGACCCGGCTGCTGTACGAGGTGGGCGGGCAGTTGAGCGCCGGCGGGGCGCTGGTGCTTACCGGATCCTGTCTGGACATCGGCGACGCCTCACCGCTGCATCCGTTGCGGCAGGCGTTGCGGCGTCTCGACGCCGACCTCCCGCCGGCCGCCACCGCGTCGGTGCGTGCGTTGCTCGGGGTGTTCGCCGAGGACGCGACCGGGCCGGACGGTGCCGGGGCGCTGCTGGAACGGGTGTCCCGGGGACTGGGCGTGATCGCCGGTGGCCGCCCGCTGGTGCTCGTCCTGGACGACCTCCAGTGGGTCGACCGGACCACCCGCCAGTTGCTGCTCTATCTGCTGGCCGGTCTGGGCGACCTGCAACTGTCGGTGCTGGCGGCGGTGCGGTCGGAGTCGTTGCAGGGGGCGCACCCGCTGCGCCGGGTGCTGACCGAGTTGCGTCGGCTGCGGTCGGTGCGGGTGCTGGACCTGGCGCCGCTGGACCGTGCCGCCACCGAGGAACTCGCCGCGGCGGTCGTCCGGGCCCCGCTCGCGCCCGAGGCGGCCGACCGGCTGTGGCAACGCAGCGGGGGCAACCCGTTCGTGGTGGAGGAGCTGTCGCGGGACCTGCGCGACGGCCGCGACGACCTGTCCGACACGCTGCGCGAGGTGTTCCTGGCCCGGGTGGACGCGCTGCCGCAACCCGCGCACGAGGCCGTGCACGCGGTCGCCGCCGGGGTGGAGCCGGTCGAGCACCGGCTGCTCACCGAGGTGGTCGGGCTGCCGGAGCAGGACCTGCTCGTCGCGGTCCGGGCCGCCGTCGCGCACCGGCTGCTGGTCGGCTCCGAGGACGGCTACCGGCTGCGGCACCGGCTCGTCGCCGAGGTGCTGGAGGACGAGCTGCTGCCCGCCGAACGCGCCCTGCTGCACCGGCGTTACGCCGAGGCGCTGACCGCCGCGCCGGGCGAGCTGCACCAGGCCCGGCTGGCGCATCACTGGCGGTTGGCCGGTGAGCCGGAACGGGCGTTGCCGGCGGCGGTGGCCGCCGCCGAGGAGGCCGAGCGGCTGTACGGCTACGCCGAGGCGCACCGGCACTGGTCGGTGGCGGTGGAGCTGAGCCAGGGGCGGGCCGGGGTCGACCGGGCGGCGCTGCTGGGCCAGGCCGCCGAGGCCGCGCACAAGAGCGGTGAGTACGCGCGGGCGCTGACGCTGCTGGAGGAGTTGGCCGCCACCGACACCGACCTGCCCGCCTGCGAGCTGCACATCCGGCGAGCCCGCTACCTGTTCGGCGCTGGGCGGTTGGCGCTGGCCGAGGTGGAGTACCAGCAGGCGTTGGACACCGCCGACTGCACGCCCCGCCAGCGGGCCGCCGCCGCCGCACACCTGGCGGACCTGCTGGTGCACCTCGGCCGGTACGCCGACGCGGGCCAGCGCGCGCGGGAGGCGCTGGCCCTGGCGGAGCAGGTCGACGGAGCCACCACCGAAGTGGTGCTGGCCAGCGCGGCGCTGGGGTTCTCCGAGGCGTACCTGGAGGATCCGGACGCCGGTCTGGCGGTGCTGCGGCGGGCGCTGGACACCGCCGAGCGGGCCGGTCGCCCGGAGGACGTGGCACGGGCCTACCTGCACCTGGCCGAGTTGCTCACCGGGCCGCTGAACATCCTCGAGGAGGGGGTGGTGGTGGCCCGCCGGGGCGCCGAGCGGGTGGCCGAGCTGGGGTTGGGTCGTGCCTACGAGACCCGGCTGCTGGCCGTCGCCACCAACGGGCTGTTCCGGGTGGGGCAGTGGGCCGAGGCGGAGAAGGTCATCGCGGCGGCGCTGCGGCACCGCCCGTCCGGCGCGGACGCGGTCGAGCTGCTGCTGGCCCGGTGCAAGCTGTCGGTCGGGTACGGCGACGTCGAGGCCGCCGACCGGGACCTGGACGCGGCGGCCACCATGCTGGCCGGCGGCGGTGCCCGGCACGTCATCCCGCTGCTCACCCTGCGCGCCGGGCTGGCGATGTGGCAGGGGCGGCACGACGTGGCCCGGCACGCGGTGCAGCGCGGCCTGACCGAGACCCGCTCCGACGACCTGGTGATCCTCGCCGTGCTGGTCTGGCACGGGCTGCGCGCCGAGGCCGAGGCGCACGCCAGCCGCACCGTCGCGGTCGACCAGAGCGCGGTACGCCGGCTGCGGGAGATCGCCGACCGGGTGGCCGGGCGAAGCGTGCCCGCGGCCCGTCCGGTGCGTGACGTGGTCGACGGCTACCTGGCGCTCTGCGCGGCCGAGGTGAGCCGACTCGACGACAGCGACCCGGATCTGTGGGGGCGGGCGGCAGCCGAGTGGGATCGCCGCAACCATCCGTATCCGGCGGCGTACGCGCGACTGCGCCAGGCCGAGGCGCTGCTGGCCCGCCGCCGCCGTACGGCGACCGCCGGCCGACTGCTCCGGCAGGCGTACCAGGCGGCGCAGGGTCTCGGCGCGGTGCCGTTTACCGAGGAGATCCGTACCCTCGCCGGCCGGGCCCGGGTGGAGCTGGAGGAACGCCCCGCCGGCCGGGTCGAGCCGCCGCCCGGCGCCGGTGACGAGCTGGCCGCGTTGACCGCGCGGGAGCGCGAGGTGCTCGCCGCGGTGGCCGAGGGGCTGACCAACAAGGAGATCGGCCAGCGGCTGTTCATCAGCGAACGGACCATCGGCGTACACGTCTCGCACATCTTCGACAAGCTCCACGTACGTACCCGGGTGCAGGCGAGCGCCATCTTCCTGCGTAGTCGGGTGTCGGTGTCGGATACGTAGTTCTACTGATGTCGGCGGTGTCCCCGCCTGAAAGGCTGTGCCCGGCGTCGGATCGCGACGCCGGGAGCAGCGAGGGGGCAGCGTGAGTGAACCGGTCTGGGGGCCAGTGCACCGGGACATCGTGGACCTGCTCGCCGATCACCCGGCCGACGTGCCCGCCGTCGTCGACCACCTGACCAAGCTCCAGGACATGCTGGTCCGGCTGCCACCGCTGCTGGACAGCTGCCCGCTGGCCGACTTCAACAAGCTCTACCTCACCATTACCACGAGCGTGTTGGACGGCCTCTACGCCGACCGGTTCGTCGACCCGGTCTTCCTGTCCCGGCTGGACGTCGAGTTCGCCGCCCGCTACTTCGACGCGCTGCGGATGTGGAGCGACTCCAGCCCCGGTACGCCCAAGGCGTGGGCCTGCCTGTTCGAGCGGATGCGCGGCCCGGACGCCCGGCCGTTGCCGTCGGCGGCGGCCGGCGTCAACGCGCACATCAACTTCGACCTGCCGTTCGCCCTGGTCACGACGTTCGACTACCTGGAGTCGGAGCCGGTCGAGGGCAGCGACCAGCACCGCGACTACCTGGAGATCAACCGGATCTTCGCTGACAAGATCCCCGGCCTGCGCCGGGGCTACCTGGAGCAGTGGCAGCTGCTCATCGACATGGTCAACGGCGACATCGACGACTGGTACCAGGGTGAGCTGATCGAGTACACCCGGGATGTCGCCTGGCGCAACGCACAACGGATCTGGCGATGCCGGCACGACCCGCATCGACACGAGCGCGAGCGCGCGCGGCTGGACCAGACGGCCTCCGCGCTCGGTCGGTTGCTGCTGTCGCCCCTCGGGGCATTCCTGCAGTAGCCGGGACGGGGGGTCCCCGCGTCTCGCCCGACGGCGAGGCACGGGGGCATCCGACCCGCCCGGGCGACGTCGCCCGGTATGTGAGCACGGGGGGAACAGGAGGCCGGCCGGCCAGGGGGGTGTCGGCCGGCCTTCGCGGGGTACGCGGCGCCCATGACCGCTGCCTTTCGGCGTCCCGCCGCACGGCCCCGCCCGCGTCCCGCCGCACCGCCTCGTCCGAGTCGGCCGGGGGACCGGGTCGGCCGGCGGGTCCGGGGATGACCACACACCGCTTCCCGTTCCGGTTCGACCCGCCGCTGCGTCCGCTCCTGGCCCTGCTCGGGGTACGGCCCTCCACCGCCTGGGTACGGGTCGACGGCGACACGTTGACGGTGCGGTTCGGGCCCTGGCGGCTGCGCACCGAACGGGCGAACGTCCTGGACACCGAGACCACCGGCCCGTACCGCTGGTGGCGGGTGGTCGGTCCGCGTCTGTCCGCCGCCGACCTCGGCGTCACCTTCGGCAGTTCCACCGCCACCGGGCTCTGCGTCCGCTTCGCGCGACCGGTGCCGGCGCTGCTGCCGGGCGGCCGTCCGCGCCATCCCGGGCTGACGGTGACCGTCGACGACCCCGCCGCCCTGGCTCGCGCGCTGGCCACACCGCCCGGCGGCTGACCGCGATGGGGGACGGGACCAGAGCGCGACGGGGCCGGGACCGGCGCCGCCCGGCGTCCGGGACACCGGAACCGTCGCTGCGTGCCGCGCGGGACCCCACCCGCCCCGGCGAACGGGCCGGTCGACGGGTCACCGTGCCCGACCGGGTCGCGGTACCGGCCGGACCGGCCCGGCCGGAGAGCCGGCTGCGCCAGTGGCTGTTCGTGCACCAGGTGCAGCCGGTCGGACCGGAGACGGCCGAGGGGCAGACCCGGTCGCACGCCTGGTGGCGGGTGATGTGCCTGACCGGCGTCGACTACTTCTCCACCCTGTCGTACCTGCCCGGCATCGCCGCGCTGGCCGCCGGGGCGCTCTCCCCGCTGGCGACGCTGCTGATCGTGGCGCTGACCCTGTTCGGCATGCTGCCGATGTACCGCCGGGTGGCCGGGGACAGCCCGCACGGCCAGGGGTCGGTGGCGATGCTCGAACGGCTGCTGCCGTTCTGGCGGGGCAAGGTCTTCGTCCTGGTGCTGCTCGGTTTCGTGGCCACCTCGTGGATCGTGACGATCACGCTCTCCTCGGCCGACGCCACGGTGCACATGTTGCAGAACCCGTACCTGCCGGACGCGTTCGGCGGGACCGCCGTGGCGGTCACGGTCACCGTGGTGCTGCTGCTGATCCTGGGTGGGGTGTTCCTGCTCGGTTTCCGGGAGGCGGTGGCGGTGGCGGTGCCACTGGTCGCCGTGTTCCTGGCGTTGAACGCGGTGATCGTGGTGGTGTCGCTGACCGACCTCGCCGCCGATCCCGCCCCGCTGGCGGACTGGACGGCGGCGCTGACCACGGGCGGCGGCGGACCGGGCGGCGTGGCGCTGACCGCGGCGCTGGCGTTCCCGCTGCTGGTGCTGGGACTCTCCGGCTTCGAGACCGGGGTGAGCATGATGCCGCTGGTCGCCGGGGAGGGCCGGGACGCCGAGGCGCGGCTGGCCGCGCGCATCCGCAACACCCGGCGACTGCTCACCGTCGCTGCGCTGATCATGTCGGTCTACCTGCTCTCCACCACCTTCGTCACCACGCTGCTCATCCCGCCCGAGCAGTTCGCGCCGGGCGGTGCGGCCAACGGGCGGGCGCTGGCCTACCTCGCCCACGAACACGTCGGCGAGGCGTTCGGCACCGTCTACGACCTGAGCAGCGTGCTGATCCTCTGGTTCGCCGGCGCCTCGGCGATGGCCGGGCTGATCAACATCGTGCCGCGCTACCTGCCCTCGTACGGCATGGCGCCGGAGTGGGCGCGTGCGGTACGGCCCGTGGTGATCGTCTACACCCTGGTCTGCATCGTGCTGACCGTCCTCTTCCGCGCCGACGTGGACGCGCAGGCCGGCGCGTACGCGACCGGGATCCTGGCGATGATGGTCTCCGCGTCGGTGGCGGTGGCCATCGCCGCGGTCGCCCGGCGTCAGCGCGCCGCCTCCGTCGGCTTCACCGTGCTCACCCTGGTGCTGGTGTACGCCCTGGTGGAGAACGTGATCGAGAAGCCGGACGGGATCGCCATCTCCGGCCTGTTCATCCTCGGCATCATCGCGGTCTCGCTGGTCTCCCGGGTCAGCCGGACCACCGAGCTGCGGGCCGAGCGGGTCGAGTTCGACGAGGTGGCGCGGCGCTTCGTCGCCGATTCGGTGGCGCACGACGGCCGGTTGCACGTGATCGCCCACAAGCGGCGCAGCGGCGCGGTCAAGGAGTACACCATCAAGGAGCGCGCCCAGCGTGGGTTGAACCCGGTGCCGGGCGCGACCGACGTGCTGTTCCTGGAGATCGACGTGGTGGACCCGTCCGGGTTCCGCCACGTGCTGCGGGTGTGCGGCGTCGAGGTGGGCGGGTACCGGGTGCTGCGGGCCAGCAGCCCGGCCGCGCCGAACGCCATCGCCGCGATCCTGCTGGCGCTGCGTGATGCCACCGGGGTACGCCCGCACGCGCACTTCGAGTGGTCCGAGGGCAACCCGATCGCGCACCTGCTGCGGTATCTGATCCTGGGGCGGGGCGACACGCCGCCGGTGGTCCGGGAGATCCTGCGCAAGTCCGAGCCGGACCCGGCCCGGCGGCCGGGCATCCACGTCGGCGGATGATCCGGGTCCTTTCTGAGACAACATGAACGCGAGCGGCGTACTTATTCACTTATGCCGGATATGAACCTTTGATCGCCGTACGGTGACCTCTGGTGGCGGAGGCGACGTCCGCCACCCCGCGCCCGGTTCGGGGCGGCCGTGTCTTCGCATGCACGAGAGGCAGGAACCTTGATGTCCACCTACCGAGGCAGCCCCGGGTCGGGTCGACCCGGACGGCGGTCCCGCTGGCTGCTGGCCGGCGGCCTGATGGCGGGAACCCTGGTGGTCGGAGCGGCGGGCGTGACCGCCGTCGCCTCCGCCACCGAGAACAACACACCGGCGCCGAGCCCGGAGCGGCCCGCGGCGATGTACTCCGACGTCCCCGGCGTCCCGGACGCCAGCCCCGATCCCGACTCCGCGCGGCAGCGCCCGGACCGGCAGCGCCCCGAGTGGCGGCACGACGGTGGCGAACCGGACGGCGCGCGGGACGGCCGCCGCGACGGCGCCGCCTCCGGGCGTGACGACGACGCGTCCGCCGACCGACCGGACCGCAACGGTCGTCCGTCGCGGGCCGAGACGATCAAGGTGCCGTGCGACTCCGCCCGACTCATCGCGGCGCTGGTCCGCGCCAACGCCGAGGGCGGCGCGACGCTGCGCTTGGCCGAGGAGTGCACCTACACCCTGACCCACGCCTTCGCGCAGGTCGATGAGTACGACGGTGGTATCCGCGACGCGCGGGAGGCCGCGGACGCCGCCGAGACCCCGGGCGACGCGGAGGCGCCGCCGCGCGACCCAGCCGACGACAAGGCCGGACTGCCGGTCATCTATCACGGCATCACCATCGAGGGCTCCGGCGCCTCCATCGTGCGGGCCGCCGACGCCGAGGAGTTCCGGTTCTTCACGGTCCGGGACGGCGGTGAGCTGACCCTGCGTGACGTGACCCTGCGCAACGGTCGGTCGAAGGTGGAGGGCGGCAGCCTCTTCGTGGTGCACGGCGCGACCGCCGTGGTCGAGGGAGTCACCGTGGTGAACAGCACCTCGCTGTCCGCCGAGGGCGGCGGTGGAGGCATCTTCAACGACGGCAACCTCCAGATCAGCGACAGCCGGCTGATCGGCAACCGTGCCGCCGGCGCCCAGGGCAAGGGTGGGGGCCTGCTCAACGGCGGTGTGATGACCATGCACCGCACCGAGTTCCGGCACAACAGCGCGGTCAGCTACGGCGGTGGCCTGGCCAACTTCCGGGCCGCCGGTGACGTGTACTCCTCCACCTTCGTGCAGAACAACGCCGGGCAGGGCGGTGGCCTGGCCAGCTTCTCCGCGCGTACCAAGGTCTTCGACAGCGCGGTGGTCGGCAACAGCGCCCAGACCGGCGGTGGCCTGGCCAACTCGGACGCGGTGCTGGTGTTGCGGCAGATGACGATCCGGGACAACCTCGCCGCGGTGGCCGGTGGCGGTATCTCCACCGTCCAGGGCCTGCTGCCGCTGGACGACAGCGTGATCCAGGACAACACCACCCGAGGCAACGGTGGCGGCATCTACGCCGAGAAGTCCAACCTGCTGGTGCGCGGCAGCGACGTGCAGGCCAACGCGGCGGTCGGGCCGCAGTCCCTGGGTGCCGGGCTGTTCGTCACCGCCGGGACCGCCTCGCTCTATCGCAGCCAGGTGACCGGCAACCGGGCGACGGTGCAGGCCGGTGGCGCGCACGTCGAGCGGGCCCAGATCAAAATCGACGACGAGACCGTCGTCATCGAGAACAACCCCACCAACTGCGAGGGGAGCCGGGTGCCGGTGGCGCACTGCTTCCGCTGATCCACCCGTACGCCCGGCCCTCCGCCGCCTGGTCCGTCGTGACCGGACGCGGGGGGCCGGTCACGACCGCCCCGGCACCTCCGTCCTGGGTCGGCACCTCCGTCCTGGGCCGGTGACCGTCGCTCTCTCCGCAAGATCACGCTCGATCCGGGATCGAGTGGCTGCGTCGCGCTACGAGGCCACTCGATCCCGGATCGAGCGTGATCTTCTACGTGCAGGTGCGCCGACGGGTGATGTCGGGTGGTGCTGGGGCGTTGGGGGCGCCGGTGGGGGTCACCCGGCGCCACCCGGGAAGAGTCACTGCGAGGGCTGCGGCAGTTCGCATTCGACCTGGGGGTTGGCGCCGACGTAGTTGAGCGGCCCGGCGACGATGGTCACCAGTATGGTGCCCAACTCGGCACAGTTGGTCTCCTCGTTGTCGTAGTAGCCGCGCTGGCCGGCGGCGACTGCGCCGATGATGAGCCAGATCACGACCAGGACTCCGAATATCGACGTGCCACGCATGGCTTCCTCCACGGTCCGGTGGGTTGCACGGTGCCGGGCCTTGTACCCAGACGGACCGAACGGCCAAACGGAGGGCGGCGCGTCCCCCGTCGACGGGCCATGTCCCCGGACACCATCACCGACAACAGTGTGGCCGCAACGGAACGGGCCGCCGACGCGAAGACGGTCCGGAGACCCGTCCGCGTCGGCGGCCCGTGTGGGGCGTGCCGTCAGTCGGTGCCGCCGGCCGCCAGCACCTTCGCCTGCTGTGGCCAGGTGACCAGGCTCGCGGTGGCGCGCAGCCCGGCACCCTTGATGACCTCCCGCAGCGCGGCCTCGTCCAGCTCGGCCAACTGCTGGTACGTGAGGATGCCCGCGCCCTGCAGCGCGGCGGCCATCTTCGGCCCGACCCCCTGGATACGTCGGAAGTCGTCCGCCGCTCCGGCCGCGGGCGCGGCCACCGAGGAGGCGGCCACCGGCTCAGCGGGTGCCACCGGTTCGGCAGCGACCGGCTCAGCAGCGACCGGCTCGGTGGTGACCGGTTCGGTGGTGACCGGCGACGCGGTGGGCTCTGGGGTGACCGGCGACGTGACGGCCAGCTCGGCGACGGGGTCCGGGGTGACCGGCTCAGGGGTGACCGGCTCGGTGGTTACCGGTGCGGCGGACACCGCCGGGGCGGCCTCGGGCTCGGCTGCCGCCGTCGCGTCGACGGTCGTCGGCGCGGTGACGACGTCCTCGGCCGGGGCGGTGTCGGTGCTCACCGGCACGTCGACCACCGGCGGGGTGTGGGCCGGCTCGACGTCCACCGCAGGCGTGGTCTCGACGGTGGTCGACGCCGGCTCGGTCTCGGCAACGGCGGAGGTCTCAGTCTCGGCGACGGGCGCGGTCTCGACGGTGGTCGACGCCGGCTCGGTCTCGACAGCGGTGGAGGTCTCGGTCTCGGCGACGGGCGCGGTCTCGACGGTGGTCGGAGCCGGCGCGGTCTCGGCGGCTGAGGTCTCGGTCTCCACCGCGGTCGGCGCCGGCTCGGTCTCCACCGCGGTCGGGGCCGGTTCCGCGATGCTGGCGGCGGGGGCCGGCTCGGTCTCGACGGCGGCCGGGGTCGGCTCGCTGACGGTGGCGGCCGGGGTCGGCTCGCTGGTGGTGGTGCTCGCGGTGGTCGACGCGGGAGGTTCGCCCCGTCGCCCGCGCAGCAGCACCCAGCCCACCGCCAGACCTGCCAGCAGCGCCACGAGCAGTATCAGCCAGCTCCCGAAGGAGTCGCCCACGGTAAACCTCCCTGAAGTCCTACGTCCGAATCGTCGCGAAAAAAGCTCGCCGCAGCTTCGCACACGTGGGGCCGGGGCAACAGGCAGGCCATGTAACAGTCCGTACTCGCGGGACGGGGTTCACCGCAGGTGTCCGAGGCGGAACGGACGGTGTGGACACGGTGGGTACACCACGGCCCCCGGCACGACGACCCCCGGCACGGGGTCGTCGTGCCGGGGGTCGGGTGGGGACGGATCAGTCTTCCTCGCCGCGATAGGTATAGAAGTCGTCGACGAACTTGCGGCGCAGCGGGGGTACCCGGCTGGTGACCCGGAAGTACCCGCGTGCGCCGAGCAGCGCGAGTCGACCGAACACCGGCTTGTACATCCGGTCATCCCCGCTGGTGCCGCTGCGGTTCAACGAGTCGGCCACCCGGGCGAAGCCGTACGGCAGCATGGCCGCCTCGTAGTCGGCCACCGCCTGCACCAGCGTCTTCTCGCCGGCCACGGCGTGCACCAGGTGCCGCCGCAGCAGGTTGGCGTCGCGCAACGCGGTGTTGGCGCCGACACCTCGACCCGGCGTCATGGTGTGGATCGCGTCACCGAGCAGCGTGACGGTGCTGCTCTTCCAGGGCGGCACCGGCTCCGATGTGGACACCCGGATCGGCAGGGCGCTCTCCGGGTCGGCGCGGCTGAGCAGTTCCCGCAGCGTCGGATGCCAGTTGGCGGTCAACTCCAGCGCCACCTGGATCAGTTCCCCGCCCCGGCGGCGCAGGACATCCGCCGGGAAGCGCCGCGCGGTGCTCCACACCACCAGGTTGATGTTGTCGCGGGTCGGATCGTGCCGCAGCCCCGGCCAGTCGGCCAGCAGGGCCGCGTCGGCAGGTGGGACGTCCGGCTTGAGTCGTCCGTCGCCGTCCCACTTGAACTCCATCACGTGCAGGACGCCCATCACCCCACCGGTCCCGAAGATCAGTGAGATGCCGCGCCGGACGGTCTCCGGCAGCAGTCCCCGGGTGTGTGCGGTGAGCGGGATCCGGGTGGCGATGTTGACGGTGCCGGCGTCCCGGACGGTGGCGTGCGGCAGGTACTGCCGGCGGACCGCGGAGTGCGTGCCGTCCGCCGCCACCAGCAGGTCGCCGACGGCGCTGGTGCCGTCGGCGAAGTACGCGGTGACCGTACCGTCGTCGTGCTGCTCGTAGTGGGTGAAGGTGCGGTCGAAGTGCACCACGTCCTCCATGCCGGTCAACAGCACCTGACGCAGCGTCATCCGGGCCACCGACCGTTCGGTGTCCACCGGGTCGGTGTCCGGCCGCAAGGGGAACGACGCGGTGTGCCGCATCCGCTGGGTGAGCACGTTGAAGTAGCGGGGCGAGCGGGCACAGGTGGCCAGGTAGATCCGGAACAGCTCCGGCGGCAGGCAGTCGCGCAGCGCCCGGCTGCCGGTGGGCCCGATGCCCACCCGGTAACCGAGCAGCCCGTCGGCCCGGGTCCGGTGCCGCTCGTACACGGCGACGCTGATCCCGGCCCGGCGCAGCCCGTGCGCCAGGCAGAGACCGCCGGTGCCCGCGCCGATGACCAGCACGTGCGGTGCTCGGGTGGACATCAGCCGACCGCCGGTCAGCCGGCCACGCGGGGCGCCGGGACGTCGGCGGCGTCCCAGCGGTAGAAGCAACTGGCGATCGCGTCACGGGGGGAGCGCCAGGTCGGCAGGTACGGCGAGGTGTGCGCGGAGAGTCGCTCGTTGACCTCGCGGTACAGCGGGTGGTTGCGGGCCGCCGCGAGGGCGTCCGTGCCGACGTCGTCGGTCTCCATCAGGTGTACGCACAGGTCGTGCAGGCAGTACAGGGACCGGTGGCGTACCCCGGTCAGGCTGGGCAGTTCGGTCGCGTCGGACTCGGCGAATATCTGCGCCACCCGTCCCTCCGCGCCCGGGATGATCCTGTTCACGATCACTAGACGGCTCATCGGACCCCTCTCACCGGTGTTCCCGCCCGGGCATCTGGCCGGGCCACGGACGGCTGTCCGGTATCACCCTGTCCGGCGGACTGTCACCTGCCCGTCAACGCGACCGGTCGGGCCGGTGACGCCACCGGCGGGGCCAGCGGATCCGGCGGGTCAGCGGTACCGGTGAGTCAGCTGGTCCGGAACCGCGCCCGGCCGCCCGGGTGGCGGGTCTCGGCCGGTACCCGAGTGGCCCGGCGGATCGGTTCCAGCGTCTCGTCGAGCAGCGCGCTCATCGCCGGGGACGGTTCCAGGCGCAGCTCCCGCAGCAGCAGGTCGCGGTAGACGTAGAAGGCGTGTACCGCCTCGAAGGCGTTGCCCTCGGCGAGGTGGATGCGGACCACCAGCCGGTGCGGCGTCTCGCGTAGCGGTTCGGCGGCCATCGCCTCCAGCGCCGCCTCCAGCGCCTCGCCGTGCCGCCCGGCGGCGAGGTGCTGGGCGGCGACCTGTTCCAGCATGTGCAGCCGGAGCTGGCGCAGCCGTTCCCGGTCGGTCAGCACCCAGTCCTCGTACCAGCCGGGCAGCAGGTCGTGCCGCCCGGCGGCGAGCGCCTCGGCGGCGTCTTCGGGTGCCTGGCCGTCGCGTACCCGGGCGGCGGTCTCGACCAGCCGGTCGACGTCCACGGCGACCGTCGGGTCGAGGCGGATGGTGTCGGCGGTGGTGGTCAACGGGCAGTACGGGTCCTGCCGCAGTCGCCACAGCGCGGTGCGCAGTGAGGAGAGCGCGCGGTCCTCGCCGGCCTCCGGCCAGAGCAGACCGGCCAGGTGGGCGCGGGTCGCGTCGGGTCGCAGCCCGATCAGCGCGATGATCCGTTGCAGTCCCCGGGGCACCACCACCGGAGCGGTGTCGTGGGTGAGCCGGAAACCGCCCAGCAGGTGCAGGCGTACCTCGGCGGTCCGGTGTTCGCCGGTGGTCGGCGCGGGTGGTTCGGCGGCCACGGCGGTACCCCCTGCGGGACGGGTCGGTTCCGTCGTGAAGATTATCAATAGCGGTTACTCTGAGTCAACGCTGCTGTCGGCATAGTAACCAAACTCGCTTCATGAACACGGCTCTGAACTGCGCACTTGCGATGATCATGAAGTTCGGCGGCACACAGGTGAGGCACAGTATGCGTCAACGGAACGTCACCAGACGTCCTTGTGGGCCGAGCTTCCGGTGACGCCCGGATGACGCGCGACGGCGCATCGTGGCCGCAGTCGTCCGGGCATCCGGTGGTGTCACCGCCGGCCCATGGGGGGAGGTCCAGCATGGACCGCACGCTGATCGTCGCGAAGGTGGACCCGACCGCCGAGGCCACCGTCGCCGAGATCTTCGCCGAGTCCGACACCACCGAGCTGCCCCGGTTGGTCGGTGTGCGGCACCGGTCGCTCTACCGGCTCGGTGACCTGTACGTGCACCTGCTGGAGACCGAGTCACCCGGCGACGAGGCGGTCGCCGCAGTCCGGGACCATCCCGAGTTCCAACGGGTCAGCGCCCGGCTGAGTCCGTACGTCTCGCCGTACCTGCCGACCTGGCGGTCCCCGCGCGACGCGATGGCCCGCTGCTTCTACCATTTCGACGGGCCACGGTCGTGACCGCCACCGCGCCGGCCGACGGGACGCTCTGGTCGCGCTGTGGCGGCTGCGCCACCCTGCTGTATCGCAAACGGCTGCGGCGCAACCTCGACGTCTGCCCCGAGTGCGGTCGGCACGCCCGACTCGCGGCACCCGAGCGGGTAGGCCAACTGGTCGACCCGGCGTCCTTCCAGCCGCTACCGGACCGCGCGGCCGAGGTGGACCCGATCGGGTTCGTCGACGTGCTGCCGTACCCGCACCGGCTCACCGCCGCCCGCGCCGACACCGGGCTTCCCGAGGCCGTGCTCTGCGGCACCGCCACCGTCGGCCGGTACCGCTGCGCGCTCGCCGTGATGGACTTCCGCTTCCTCGGCGGCAGCCTCGGCTGCGCGGTCGGCGAACTGATCACCCGGACCGCCGAGGAGGCGCTGGCGGCCGGCGTCCCGCTGGTCCTGGTCACCGCCTCCGGAGGCGCCCGGATGCAGGAGGGCGCCCTGTCCCTGATGCAGATGGCCACCGTCAGCCAGGCGATCGCCGCGCTGCGGGAGGCCGGGCTGCTCACCGTCAGCGTGCTCACCGACCCGACGTACGGGGGAGTGGCCGCCTCGTTCGCCACCTGCACCGACCTGGTGATCGCCGAGAGCGGCGCCCGGATGGGTTTCGCCGGCCCCCGGGTGATCCGCCAGGTCACCGGACGGAACCTGCCGGAGGGCTTCCAGACCGCCGAGTTCCTGCTGCGGCACGGCCAGGTCGACATGGTGGTGCCCCGGCACGCGCTGCGCGCCCGGCTGACGACGCTGCTCGCCGCCGCGGCCGGCGGTCGTCGACCCGGCGTCACGCCCACGTCGGCGCGTCCCGTCGGCCCGGTCGCGGACCCGGAGCCGACGACCCGGGACGCCTGGGCGACGGTACGGCTGGCCCGGCACCCGGCCCGCCCGACCACGCTGGACTACCTGGAGACCGCCTTCGACGGCTTCACCGAACTGCACGGCGACCGGCTCGGCGGCGACTGCCCGGCCGTGGTCGGTGGACTGGCCCGGCTCGACGGCCGGCACCTGATGGTGATCGGGCACCAGAAGGGCCACACCAGTGCCGAACTGGTGGCCCGCAACTTCGGCATGGCCAGCCCGGCCGGGCACCGCAAGGCGCTGCGGCTGATGCGACTCGCCGCCCGGCTCGGCCTGCCGGTGGTGACCCTGGTGGACACCCCGGGCGCGGACCCCGGCATCGCCGCCGAGGAGCACGGCCAGGCCGCCGCCATCGCGGAGAACATCCTGACGATGAGCGTGCTGCCCACCCCGGTCGTCACCGTGGTCACCGGCGAGGGCGGCAGCGGCGGCGCGCTCGCCCTCGCGGTCGCCGACCGGGTGCTGATGCTCCAGCACGCGGTCTACTCGGTGATCAGTCCGGAGGGCTGCGCGGCGATCCTCTGGCCGGGCCGGACCGCCGCGCCGCAGGCGGCCCGGGCGCTGAAGCTGACCGCCCCGGACCTGGTCCGGCTCGGCATCGTCGACGAGGTGGTGCCGGAACCACCCGGCTCGGCCGCCGACGACCCGGAGGCGGTGGCCCACGCGGTCCGCGAGGCGGTGCTGACGAACCTGCTGCCGCTGCTGGAACTGCCGGTCGCCACGCTGGTGCAGCGCCGCCGACGCCGGTTCCGCCGGTTCGGCGCGGCCCGGACCGGCCTGCGGGCGGGTGCCCGGTGAGCGCCCCGGGCGGCACCGTGCCCGCCGCCGCCGGTACCCCGACGGTCCGGCCGCCGGTGCCGGGCGGCCCGGAGGGCGGCCTGCCGGGGCCTGGTGTCGCGGCACCGGTCGACCGGCCAGCGGCAGCCGTGAGGCAGCCGGCGCCCGCCCCGACGCCGAGGGACGAGCACGTTCGGGAGCCCACCTGCCCGCCGCCCGCACCGGCCGCGTCCGGCGCGACGGACCCGCACCGATCGGAGTCACACCGGCCGGAGTCACACCGATCGGACCAGCACCGGCCAGAACAGCACCGGCCGGACCTCGCCGGATCGGAGTCCGGAGCGCGTGACGAGGCGGACACCGAGGCCGCGCTGGCCGGGTTGCGGCGGCACGTCGGCCGACTCGTCGCCGAGCTGCCCGGTCCGTTGCGCCGCCTCAGGTTGTGCGCCGGCGGGGCCGAGCTGGAGGTGGAATGGCAGCACGAGGCCGGATCCGGCCCGCTCACCTCCGCACCCGGCACGTCGGCCGTACACCCCGCGCCGCCCGTACACCCCGCGCCGCCCGTACCCACGGTCCCGGTCGGAGCCGGTGTGCCGCCGGTCCCTCGCAGCGCGGTGCGCTCGCCCATGGTCGGCACCTTCTATCGGGCGCCGGAGCCTGGTGCCGCGCCCTTCGTGACCGTCGGCGACCTGGTACGGCCCGGGCAGGTGGTCGGCATCGTCGAGGCGATGAAGCTGATGAACGAGATCACCGCCGACCGGGCCGGCCGGGTGACCGAGGTGCTGGTCGCCGACGGCCAGCCGGTGGAGTACGACCAGCCGCTGGTCGCCCTGGACCCGGCCTGAGGTGGTGGACCGTGTTCGAGAAGGTGCTCATCGCCAACCGGGGCGAGATCGCGCTGCGCATCCTGCGGGCCTGCCGTGAGCTGGGCATCCGTACCGCCGTGGTCTACTCCACCGCGGACGCCGACTCGGCCGCGGTGCGGCTGGCCGACGAGGCCGTCCGGATCGGACCGTCGGCCAGCCGCCGCAGCTATCTCAACGCCGCCGCCGTGGTGGAGGCGGCCCGCAAGGTCGGCGCGCAGGCGGTGCATCCCGGCTACGGCTTCCTCTCCGAGGACGCCGACTTCGCCGAAATCTGTGCGGACAACGGGCTCACCTTCGTCGGTCCGTCGCCGCAGGTGATGGCCGCGCTGGCGGACAAGTCCTCGGCCCGGGCGCTGATGCGCCGGGCCGGGCTGCCGCTGCCGCCGGGCGCGGTGCGACCGGTGCCGACGGTGGGCGAGGCCGCGGCGGTCGCCGCCGAGGTGGGCTACCCGGTGATCGTCAAGGCGGCGGCCGGTGGGGGCGGCCGGGGGATGACGGTGGTCCGCGCGCCGGCCGACCTGCCCCGCGCGTACGCCCGCACGCGGGCCGCCGCGCAGGCTGTCTTCGGCGACGACCGGGTGTACGTCGAGCGGTACCTGACCGACGCCCGGCACGTCGAGGTGCAGGTGCTCTGCGACTCCCACGGCAACGGTGTGCACCTGGGCACCCGGGACTGTTCGGTGCAGCGCCGGCACCAGAAGCTGGTCGAGGAGGCACCCGCGCCGGCGCTGGCCACGGCGACCCTGGACGCGTTGGCGCGGACCGCCCTGCGCGGCGCGCTGGAGGTCGGCTTCACCGGTGCCGGGACGCTGGAGTTCCTGGTGGGCGCCGAGGAGCGGTTCCACTTCCTGGAGATCAACTGTCGGATCCAGGTGGAGCACCCGGTGACCGAGATGATCACCGGGATCGACCTGGTGCATGAGCAGTTCCACGTCGCGGCCGGCACGCCGCTGCGCCTGCGGCAGGAGGACGTCCGGTTCACCGGCGTGGCCGTCGAGTGCCGGGTCAACGTGGAGGACCCGGACCGAGGTTTCGTCCCCACCCCCGGCCGGCTGGACCGCTTCGTGCCGCCCGGCGGCCCGTTCACCCGGGTTGACACCCACGGGCACACCGGTTACCTGGTCGGTCCGCACTACGACTCGTTGCTGGCCAAGGTCGCCGTCTGGGCCCCCGACCGTGATCTGGCCCTGAGCCGACTGGACCGGGCCCTGCGCGAGTTCGAGATCACCGGTCCGGGAGTGCGGACCACCATCCCCTTCGTCCGGCGGGTCCTCGACGACGCCGACTTCCGCAAGGGGCGCTACTCCACCGGCCTCGTCGACCGGATGACCGCCGGATCGACCCCCGTTCAGCAGAGGAGAAACCGATGACCGTCACCGATGGCCGTTCGCTGACCGCGGAGATCACCCACATCCTGGTGACCAACTGCGGGCTCGACCCGGACGCGGCCGCCCGCGCCCCGGCCGCCTCCCTGGAGGAACTGGGGATGGACTCGCTCGCGCTGCTCGAACTCTCCGCCGTGGTCGCCGACCGGTGGCGGGTGAGCATCCCGGAACAGGCCGCGCAGCTCACCATCCCGGCCGTCGCCGAACTGGTCGCCGAGCAGACGGACCCGCCCGCGCCGGCCGCCGACCCGCCCGGGCACACCGAGAACAGCATCGTCATCGCCGCGCCGCTGGAACTGGTCTGGTCGGTCACCAACGACGTCGCCGGTTGGCCCGAGCTGTTCACCGAGTACGCCAAGGCCGAGATCCTCGGCCGGGACGGCGACACCGTCCGGTTCCGCCTCACCATGCACCCCGACGAGAACGGAGTGGCCTGGAGCTGGGTCAGCGAACGCACCCCCGACCCGGCGACCCGGCAGGTGCGGGCGCGCCGGGTGGAGACCGGACCGTTCGAGTACATGCGGATCCACTGGACCTACACCGAGGAGCCCGACGGCGTCCGGATGACCTGGGTGCAGGACTTCGCGATGAAGCCGACCGCCCCGGTGGACAACGCCGGGATGACCGAGCGGATCAACACCAACAGCGTGGTGCAGCTCGCCGTGATCAAGGACCGGATCGAGCGGCTGGCCCGGGACCGGGCCGCAGCGGTGGCGGCCGCCCCGACGAACGGAGACGACGATGAGTGACCTGGCACTGGTGGCCGCCCGGGACGTACCCGCCGACCGCCGTCGCGGCGGTGAGCTGCGCGTCCTGCTCGGCCCGCGTACCGTCGGCAGCACCTCGGGGTTCATGGGCGTGGCGACCATGGGGCCGGGGGAGCGGATCGCCGAGCACTACCACCCGTACAGCGAGGAGTTCCTCTACGTCGCCCGGGGCACGATCACCGTCGACCTGGACGACGAGCCGGTGCTGCTGACCGCCGGTGAGGCGCTGTTCGTGGCCCGCAACGTCCGGCACCGGCTGCGCAACACCGGTGACGAACCGGCCGAGGTGGTGTTCCACCTCGGTCCGCTGGCCCCCCGTCCGGAACTGGGTCACGTCGACACCGAGGTGGCCGACGAGCGGAACGGGTCGTGACGGGGCGGCGCACGGTGGTGACCGGGATCGGCGTGGTGGCTCCCGGGGGCGTCACCCGGGACCGGTTCTGGAAGGGCATCACCGAGGGGCGGACCGCGACCCGGCGGATCAGCTTCTTCGACCCGTCGCCGTTCCGCTCGCAGATCGCCGCCGAGTGCGACTTCGACCCGGACGCCGCCCGGCTGACCCCGGCGCAACGACAGCGCGCCGACCGGTACGTGCAGTTCGCGCTGGCCTGCGCCGCCGAGGCGGTCGCCGACAGCGGGTTGGAGTTCACCGACGCCGAGCGGGACCGCACCGGCGTGGTGCTCGGCACCGCCGTCGGCGGCACCATGGCGCTGGAACAGGAGTACGTCACGGTCAGCGACAGTGGACGGCGCTGGCTGGTCGACGCGGCGCTCGGTGGCCCGTACCTCTATCCGGCGCTGGTGCCCAGCAGCCTGGCCGCCGACGTCGCCTGCCACCACGGCCTGCACGGCCCGGCGCAGGTCGTCTCCACCGGCTGCACCTCCGGCATCGACGCCATCGGGTACGCCCACCAGCTCATCGCCGACGGTGAGGCGGACATCGTGCTGGCCGGCGCGGCCGACTCGCCGATCTCCCCGGTCACGGTGGCCTCGTTCGACGCGATCAAGGCGACCAGCCCGGACAACGACGACCCGGCGCACGCCTCCCGGCCCTTCGACGCCGACCGGCACGGCTTCGTGCTCGCCGAGGGGGCGGCGGTACTGGTGCTGGAGGAGGCCACGCACGCCCGGCGGCGCGGCGCGCACGTCTACTGCGAGGTGGCCGGCTACGCCAGCCGCAGCAACGGCTACCACATGACCGGGCTGCGTCCGGACGGGGTGGAGATGGGGCTGGCCATCACCGACGCGCTGCGGCAGGCGCGGCTCGCGCCGGAGGAGGTCTCCTACATCAGCGCGCACGGCTCCGGCACGCGGCAGAACGACCGGCACGAGACCGCCGCGTTCAAGCGGGCGCTCGGACCGGCCGCGTACCGGGTGCCGATCAGCTCGATCAAGTCGATGGTCGGGCACTCGCTGGGCGCGATCGGCTCGATCGAGATGGCCGCGTGCGCGCTGGCCATCGAGTTCGGAGTGGTGCCGCCGACCGCCAACTGGACCACCCGCGATCCGGAGTGCGACCTGGACTACGTGCCGAACGAGGCACGGGAGGTGCCGGTCGACGTGGCGCTCTCGGTGGGCAGCGGCTTCGGCGGGTTCCAGTCGGCCATGCTGTTCCGCCGACTCGGCCGGGAGGCGACGCGATGACCGCCCCCGCGTACGACGACACGACGACCGCCCGACCGTCCGGCGACGGCACGGTGGCCCGCGCGGTGGTGACCGGCATCGGCGTGGTCGCGCCCAGCGGAGTGGGTGCCGACGCGCACTGGCGGACCGTGCTCGCGGGTCAGCGCCGCACCGGACCGATCACGCTCTTCGACGCCGCCGGCTACCCGACCCGCCTCGGTGGGGAGGTGACCGACTTCGACCCGGCCCGGTACGCCGACAACCGCGCCCTGGTGCAGACCGACCGGTGGACCCACCTCGGGTTCGCCGCCACCGGGCTGGCCCTGGCCGACGCCGGCCTGCCCGAGCAGGCTCCCGACCCGTACGCGTGGGCGGTCACGTTGGCCAGTTCCTCCGGCGGCAACCTGTTCGGCCAGCGGGAGTTGCAACGGCTCTGGTCGTCGCCGAGCCGCACCGTCGGGGCGTACCAGTCGATCGCCTGGTTCTACGCGGCCAGCGTCGGGCAACTCTCCATCCGGCACCAGGCCAAGGGCCCGTGCGGGGTGCTGGTGGCCGAGTCGGCCGGTGGCCTGGACAGCCTCGCCCACGCGGTCCGCACCGTACGGCGGGGTGCCTCCGTGGTGCTCGCCGGGGCGACCGAGTGCCCGCTGAGCCCGTACGCGCTGGCCTGTCAGCTCCGGTCCGGCCTGCTCAGCGCGGAGACCGACCCGGAGCGGGCGTACCGGCCGTTCGACGCCGGAGCCAGCGGCTACCTGCCCGCCGAGGGCGGGGCGGTCTTCGTGGTGGAGGAGCGGGGTCACGCCCTGGCCCGGGGCGCCCGGATCTACGGCGAGGTGACCGGGTGGGGTGCCACCCACGACGCCGCGCACACCACCGCCGAGTCCGCCGGTGACCCTCGGCAGTACGCCCGCGCCATGCGGCTGGCCCTGGGCCGGGCCGGGGTCGAACCGGACGACGTGGACGTGGTGGTCCCCGACGCGCTCGGGGTGCCCCGCTACGACCGGTCCGAGGCCGAGGCGCTGCGGTCGGTCTTCGGTGCGCTGACCCCGCCGGTGACCACCCACAAGTCGCTGACCGGGCGGGCGCATCAGGGCGGTTCGGCGCTGGACGTGGCCACCGCGCTGCTCGCCTTCGCACACGACACGCTGCCCGCCTCGGCCGGGCCGGACACCGTGGCACCGGGCTGTGAGCTGGGTTTCCTGCGGGCGGCCCGGCGTCCGCGCCACCGACTGGCGCTGGTCTGTGCCCGAGGGTTCGACGGATTCAACAGCGCGCTGGTGCTGCGCGGCGCGCCACCGAGCGGAACGGAGCAGTGATGACGGCGAACGAGCGCGGGGACGGGCCGGGCCCGCAGCGCGGCCGGGTGGTGTTCCTGGTCCGGGTCCCCGTCGACCGCACCGACGACTTCCTGCGGGCGTACGAGGCGGTGCGCCATCTGGTCGCCGACGGGGTGCCGGGGCACCTGGTCGACCAGGTGTGCCGCTCGGCGACCGACCCGGAGCAGTGGCTGATCACCAGCGAGTGGGCCAGCCTGGCCGACTTCGAGGCGTGGGAGCGCAGTCCCGAGCACCGTGACCTGGTCCGGCCGATGCGGGAGTGTTTCAGCGACGCGCGCTCGTTGCGCTTCCAGGTGCACGCCCAGACCCCGGTGCCGGCCTGACCGACCACATCGGATCGTACGTTCGGTCACCTCGCGTGTACCGCGAGTCGACACACGGATCCGATCCTGCCCGCCGGAGGAGGCGTCGACAATCCCGCCAGCCGCCCTTTCTCCTTGAGCCATTTGCATCTGGCAATGCTCGTCCCGGCTGCCGTAGGGTTCCCGCAGCGTTCCGAGGCACGCGGCACGTGGGCGGTCGCCCACGTCAACACAGGACGGTGGCGATCACATGACGGGCCCGCTGTACCTCCCGGCCGAGTCGAGCCGGCAGATGCCCGCCGACCTGTTCGGGCGTCCCGTCGACGAGTGCCGGCCGGAGCGGGTCCGGGGTGGCCGCGGTGAGGTGGCGGGTGCGGAGTCGGCCGCGCGGCACGTCCCGACCTCGGGAGCGGTCCCGGGCGACGAGTGACGCCCGCCTGACGGACCTCTCCCGCCACCGACCATCCGGCGTCGGCGGCCGTCCACACAGGTCGGAGCGGCGGCCGTGCGCCGGGCTCGTCGGGGTGCCGACCGGTCTGCGGCCGGGGTGTCGAATCGGTCCACCGGGTGCCCGACCGGGTCGGGTGAGGGTGGTTCCTCCGATGCCGACGATCCGGGACTCGTTCGGTCTCCGATCACTTCACAATGCCCGAAACCGGGGTCGGTCGTTCGGTCGGCCGACGCTGTCCGAATGGGCAGAACCCGAGCTCTCCGGCCGTGACGATTCCGCCTGGGGTTGTGGGCGGCCGGGTATGCCGGGATATTGCTGTGATCAATCCCCCTGATGCCTCACACCGGCCTGCGTGGCCATGCCGGTGATTGGAGACCGCGTGTCCACACAGGTTCCCGACCGATGCGCCGTGCCGGCGTTCGACCACAGCCCGGCCCGGGCGCCGAGGAGCCTGTGGTGACAGGCGGCGGCAGCATCCGCAGTCGACTCGCCGCCATCATCGCGTTGCCGGTGGCGGCCGTGCTGCTCCTGCTCGGCTACGTGACGGTCGTCGAGGTGTCGTCCTACCAGGCCGTCCGCAAGGCCAGCGAGTCGGTGTCGCTGGCCCTGCAGGTGCAGGACCTGACCCAGGAGCTGCAGGTCGAGCGTGGCATCAGCGCCGCACTGCTCGGTGGTAACGAGGGCTTCCGCAACGAGGTGGCCCCGGCCCGCGAGCGGGTGGACGAGCGCCGCCGGGCGGTCGAGGAGGCGATCTCCGGCGGCGGACAGGTGGCCGACCGGGTCGGCGCCGCGCTGCGCGAACTCGACGGGCTCGACGTGGTCCGCTCCGCCACCGACAGCGGCAGCGCGGGTCGGGCCGCGACCTTCGACTTCTTCACCGAGCGCATCGCCGCCCTGAACCGCCTCGACTACGACCTGGACCAGGCGCAGGACCCGCAACTGCAACGGCACGTGGCGACCCTGACCGCGTTGAGCCGGATCAAGGAGAGCACCGCCCAGCAACGCGCCTTCCTCAACGGGGTCTTCTCCGCCGGCGGTTTCGCCGACGGCGAGTTCCTCCAGTTCGCCGAGATGCGCGCGGCCCGCGACACGGCGTTGGCCGACTTCGAGGAGCGGGCCACCCCGGGCCAGCGGGCCGCCAACGACTGGGTGCTGGACACCGGCGCCGCCCGGGTGGCCGGCTTCTTCGAGCAGGTCGCGCTCGACTCCGCCGACGGCCGCCGGGTGCAGGTCAACCCGCAGGCATGGTGGTCGGCCCTGACCACGGTGCTGGACGGCATGCGCCACATGCAGGAGTACGTCGGCGCGGAGATCGAGGCGCGGGCTGCCGAACGGCAGGGCGAGTCGACCCGACGGCTGTTCGTGCTCGGTGCGCTGGTGGCGTTCTTCCTCGCTGGTGCGGTGGGCCTGCTGGTGCTCGCCTCCCGCTCGATCACCCGGCCGCTGGCGATGCTGGCCGCCGAGGCGCGTGACCTGGCCGCCAACCGACTGCCCGTCGCCGTGCGGCAGCTCCAGGACGGCACCGAGGAGAGCGAACCACGGGCCCCGGAGCCGGTCCAGGTGCCGACCCGCTCCAGCACCGAGGTCCGCTCGGTGGCCGGCGCCCTCGACCAGGTCCAGGAGGTGGCGTTCCGCCTCGCGACCGAGCAGGCGGTGCTGCGGCGAAGCACCACCGAGTCGCTGGCCAACCTGGGCCGACGCAACCAGAACCTGCTTCGCCGCCAGCTCAGCTTCATCACCAAGCTCGAACGGGAGGAGACCGACCCGGCCGGGCTGGCCAACCTCTTCGAGCTGGACCACCTGGCCACCCGCATGCGCCGGAACGCGGAGAGCCTGCTGGTCCTGGTGGGGGCCGGCGGTCCTCGCCAGTGGACCCGGCCGCTCGCGATCGCCGACGTCATCCGGGCCGCCATCTCCGAGGTCGAGGAGTACCGGCGGGTGCAGATCCGCCGGATCGACGACGCCTGGGTGGTCGGTGCCAACGTCAGCGCGGTCGCGCACATGCTCGCGGAGCTGGTCGAGAACGGGCTGACCTTCTCCCCGCCGGACTCCGACGTGGAGATCCAGGGCCGGCGCAGCGGGGACGGTTACCTCGTGGCCATCACCGACCAGGGCATCGGCATGTCGCCCGAGGACCTGGCCGAGGCCAACGCCCGCCTGCGCGGTGAGGTCGACTACGTCTCGGCCCCGACCCGCTACCTCGGCCACCACGTGGTCGGTCAGCTCGCCCGGGACCTCGGCATCGACGTGCAGCTCGCGCCCTCCCCGGTGACCGGGGTGACCGCCCGGGTGCTGCTGCCCGCCACGGTGCTGACCAGCCGGAACGCGATCGCCCCGGACGACGGGGCGGACGCGGTCGGCACCACGCAGACGGCCATCACGGTCACCTCCACCACCGCCCGGTCAGCCGCCGAGCCGGCTGCGCCGCCGCTGCTGCCGTCGGTGCCCGCCGCCCGTCCGACGCCGGCCGTCGGCATCGCCGGGGTCGGTCCGCGCACCGCCATCGACGCGCCGCCGCCCGCCACCCGCGTCGTGCCCGCGCCGCGCGGGCACGACCGGCCGGTCGCCGGTCGGCCGCCCACCATCGCCGGTGAGGTGTCCGCCGTCGGCCCGGTGGAGGAGCGCACCACCAACGGGCTGCGCAAACGCCTGCCCCGCGAGCGGCGTGCGAGCGCGCCCGCCCCGGCCGCCGACCCGGTCGCGTCCGCGCCGCGTCCGGCCGCCATGGACGACTCGCCGATGGAGATCCGGAACCGGTTGACCGCGCTGCGGGCCGGAACACTCCGCGGCCAGGTCGACCGGCCGGCACCACCGACCCGGTCCAGCGACGACACCACGACCGAGCCTTGGGGGGCCCGTGAAGGTTGACATCCAGAGCGATCCACACCAGTTGAACTGGCTGCTGGCGAACTTCGTCCGGCAGACGGACGGGGTACGGGACGCGGTCGCCGTCTCGTCCGACGGGTTGCTCATCGCCGTCTCCGCAGGTCTCAACCGGGGTGCCGGCGACCAACTCGCCGCGATCGTGTCCAGCATGGCCAGCCTGGCCCGGACCGCCTCTCGTAAGTACGACTTCGACGGGCTGAAACTCATCATGATCGAGATGAGACGCGGCTTCCTGCTGGTGTCGGCGATCAGCGACGGCAGTTGCCTGGGGGTGCTCGCTGACGGAGACTGCGACCTGGGCCTGGTCGGCTACGAGATCTCGCTGCTCGCCGACCGGTTCGGCAGCATGCTGACACCGGCGTTGATCTCCGAGTCGAGACGGGTGTTGCCCCGGTGAGCGGTGCCGGACCGCGGCTGCCCGACCCGCGGATGATCCCGTACTGGACCGCTGCCCCGGCATCCGTCGGCCCGGCGCCCGAGCCGCCGCCGTCCACACCGGAGCCGTCCGACGCGGAGGCGGTACGCCCGTTCCTGCTCACCGGCGGACGTACCCGCCCGGTCCAGGACGGGCTACGGGTGGAGACGTTGCTCTCCGCCCAACCGGCGGCGCTCTCCGCGCCGCTGCGTTTCGAGGCTCGCCGGATCGTCGAGTTGTGCCAGCGGGCCATCACCGTGGCCGACCTGGCGGTGGCGCTGCGGGTGCCGCTCGGCGTCACCCGGGTGCTGGTGGCAGACCTGCTCAGCGAGGGCTACCTGCGCCGTGAGGAACAGGGCGAGCTCTCCGTCGCCATGATCGAGAGGATCAGGGACCGTGTCCGCGCTCTCTAGCCAGCCGCCCACACCCACCGCGGTCAAGATCGTGGTGAGCGGGGGGTTCGGCGTCGGCAAGACCACCTTCGTCGGCGCGGTGTCGGAGATCGAGCCGCTCGTCACCGAGGCCGACCTGACCGAGGTCTCGGTGGGGGTCGACGACACCTCGGTGGTGGCCGGCAAGACCACCACCACCGTGGCCCTGGACTTCGGCCGGATCAGTCTCGACGAGTCCCTGCTGATGTACCTGTTCGGCACGCCCGGACAGGACCGCTTCGCCTTCCTCTGGGACGACCTGGTGGACGGCGCGCTGGGCGCGGTCGTGCTGATCGACACCCGGCGGATCGAGGACTGCTTCCCGGCCATCGACTACTTCGAGGACCACCAGATTCCGTTCCTGCTGGCCGTCAACACGTTCGAGGCGACCCGCCGCTTCGCGCTGGCCGAGGTGCGCGAGGCCCTCGGCGTGGCCGACGACGTGGTGCTGGTGGAGTGCGACGCGCGTCAGCGGGAGTCGGTCAAGCAGGTGCTCGTCGCGCTCACCGAGGTGGTGCTGGCGCAACGCCTCGCGCGGGCCGGCGTCGGTCGCTGACCAGCGGACGCCCAGCACCCCTCCGGCCCAGCGGACGGCCGCACCCCCTCCGGCCCCGCGGCCGGACGCAACGACGAAGAGGAGAAGAGGCAGCGATGCAGAGATCAGGGTGGACCAGGGCGGCGGCCCTCGCCTGCGTGGCCGCACTGGCACTGACCGGCTGCGCGGCCGACATCCAGCCCCGGGTCGCACCGCCGGGGCCGCCGGAGCGGACGGAGTGCGGCACGCTGACGCTGGCCAACCTGCCGTGGATCGGGTACGAGGCGAACCTCGCGGTGATCGGCTACCTGGCCAAGAACCGGCTCAACTGCACGGTGGTGGTCAAGGACCTCACCGCGGAGGAGGCATGGGAGGAGGTCGCCGCCGGAAGCACCGACGTCATCCTGGAGAACTGGGGCCGTGAGGGACTGAAGAAGAAGTACATCGACGAGGAACGCAAGGCCGTCGAGCACGGCATGACCGGCAACAAGGGCGTCGTCGGCTGGTACGTGACGCCGTGGCTGGTCGAGCAGCACCCCAACATCACCAACTGGCGGAACCTCAACGACTACGCCTACCTGTTCCGGACGCCCACCTCTGGGGGCCGGGGCGTCCTGCTCAACGGCGACCCCTCGTACGAGACCAACGACCGGGCGTTGATCCGCAACCTGAAGCTGAACTACACGGTCAGCACCGTGGGCAGCGAGGACAAGCTCATCGAGGCGTTCCGGGAGGCGGAGCGCGACCGTCGACCGGCGATCGGCTACTTCTACGCGCCGCAGTGGTTCCTCGCCGAGGTCGACCTGGTGCACGTCAAGCTGCCGCCCTACACCCCGGGCTGTGACGTGGACCCGGAGAAGGTGGCCTGCGACTACCAGCCCTACGACCTCGACAAGATCGCCAACCGGGAGTTCGCCGAGTCCGGCAACCCGGCCGCCGAACTGATCAAGAACTTCCAGTGGACCAACGCCCAGCAGAACGAGGTGGCCCGCTACCTCACGGTCGACGAGTTGTCCCACGACGAGGCCGCCAAGAAGTGGCTGGACGCCAACCCGGACGTCTGGCAGGACTGGCTGCCCGCCGACTGAGTCGGCCCTGGCGGAACGCGTCCCGATCGGCCGCCGGACACGGAGCGCGGCGGCGTGGCCCGGTCTCGGGCCACGCCGCCGATCGGTCAGCGGGGCGCGTCCCGGACGACTAGAGTCCGACCTCGTGCATGCTCCCGAGGTCGGCGTCGCGAGTCCGGAAGACCGGACGCCGGTGGTCGACGCCCTGGTGGCCACGTTCGTCAACGATCCCGTCGTGCGCTTCTTCTTCCCCGACGACGAGAGCTACACACGGTCGGCTGCCGTCCTCTTCGGTCACCTCTTCGACAAGCAGGTGGTCAAGGGCACCGTCTGGACCGTCGAGCGGGGTGCCGCGACCGCCATCTGGGAGCCGCCGGTCGCCGGTACGGCCGTCCTCGACGACGGACGTCGCCCGGCCCTGCCCGACGACGCGCTGCGCCGGGTGCACGCCTACGACCAGGCGCTGCGTGCCGTCCTGCCCCGTGATCCGCACTGGTACCTGGGCATACTCGGCACCCACCCGGCCCACGCCGGTCGCCGCCTGGGGCGGGCCACGATGAGCGCGGGGCTGCGTCGGGCCGCCGACGACGGCCTGCCGGCCGTGCTGGAGACCGGCAACCCGGTCAACGTCCAGATCTACCGGCGTGCCGGATGGGAGCTGGTCGACACGCTGACCGACCCGATCCCCGTCTGGGTGATGCGACGGTAACCCGGCCCACCCGCTCCACCCGCTCCACGCCCGCTCCACCCGCTCGACGCCCGCTCCGCCCGCTCCACGCCCGGCCCGCCCGCTCCACGCCCGGCCCGCCCGCTCCACGCCCGGCCCGCCCGCTCCACGCCCGGCCCGCCCGCTCCACGCCCGGCCCGCAGCAGGCCCATGCCCCCGCCTCCACCGCAAGATCACGCTCGATGCGGGATCGAGTGGTCATCGTCGCGTTCGGATACCACTCGATCCGGTATCGAGCGGGATCTTCGGTAAGCGGGGGCTTCTCCGGCGGCGCTGAACAAGAAGTACCGGCATGGCGTCGGCAAGAAGGGCGCACGGGACAAGGTTCGCGGTAGGACGAAGCCGGTCACGAACTTCACGGTTTCGACGGCGATCTACAAGGCGAACACCAAACTCGACCGGGACAAGGACGGCGTTGCCTGCGAGAAGCGATAGCGGCTGGACGGGGCCCGGGACGCTACCAACCCGCCATCCGTGATGTCGGCCCGCCGACTTGCCGATCATGGAGTTGTGGCCTTCGCGAAAGCCGTGGATCCTGGCATTTCGCTGACCATGACTCCATGATCGGCGGGACAGACGGGTGCAGCCGAGCGGTCATCGGGCAGGCGGCCGAAGAGCGCCGGCGGTCGGGGCAGGCGCGGTGTGATGGGTGCGGCGTCAGGCTTCGGGCAGTGCCGTCGCGGCCCGGTGGGCGGCGGCGAGCCGCTTCGGCGCGCGGGCGAACCACGCCTCCGTGATGATCTCGGTCAGTTCGGCCTCGTCGATCCGGTCCAACTGCACCAGCACCGCAGGGTAACCGTCGAGGTGCGGCGTGGTCAGGTAGACGGCGGGGTCGTCGGCGAGCAGCGCCTCCTTGACCCCGAGGTCGGCGACGCGTACACCGAGGATCGGGCCGTTCGGCGCGGCCGCTCCGAGCGTGTCGAGGTCGGTGCGGCGCAGCGGGCGCTCCCACACGAAGGACTTGTCCCGTACGGTCCAGGCGGGCAGCCCGTCGTAGGAGGGGCGCTCGCCGGTCTCCGGCAGGCTCAACGCGATCCGGCGGACGTCATCCCAACTGGCCACCGCCCGACCATACGCCCCGGCCGAGGCCGGCAGGGGGGCGCGCACCGTTCCCGTACAGCGTGTCGGAACGGCGCCACATGCACCCCGACGGCGACACACCGCGTTCGCCGGAAAGCGAACGGTGACCTTCGCCGTATCGTGCTCCTGCGTGGACGGTCATAATGGGCGGCATGGTTGCCTGGGAGTACGCCCTGCTGGTTCGCCGTTACCAGGGACAGGGCCGCAATTTCCATGTGTCGTTCGTCTGGTACGGCCCGGACGGATCCCGTAAGGACATCACCGCGTACGGCGACACCGCCGTGGCGCACCTCAACCGGTACGGCCGCGAAGGCTGGGAACTGGTCACCGCCGCCGAGGACGTCAACAACGTCCAGGGCAGCACCGAGGTGCACCGATACCACCTCAAGCGTCCGCTGAACTGAGTCCACCCCACCGTCGGTCGACCATCGCCCGGGAACGCGTTGACGGCGCGTCCCGGGCGTCGTCGCGCCTATCGCGAGATGTCGATGCGTATGCGTCGGGCGCGCCGAGCCGGACACCGGCCCGGCGCGCGTCCCTCGTCAGCCCAGGTCGACGTTCGGGTACAGCGGGAACCCGGCGAGCAGCTCACCGGCCTGCCGGCTGACCTTGTCCGCGAGCGCGGGGTCCAGCACGTACTTGGCCTTGGAGGCGGTGCCGTCCGGGTTGGCGCCGGCGCTGGTCTGGCTGAGCACCGTGTGGATCAGCTCGGCGGTGCCGTCCATCTCGGCCGTGCCCAGCCCACGGGTGGTCAGCGCGGGCGTGCCGATCCGGATGCCGGAGGTGTACCAGGCGCCGTTGGCGTCCTGCGGCACCGCGTTGCGGTTGGTCACGATGCCCGAGTCCAGCAGCGCCTGCTCGGCCTGCCGACCGGTCAGCCCGTAGCCGGTGACGTCGATGAGCACCAGGTGGTTGTCGGTGCCGCCGGTGACCAGCGTGGCACCCCGTCGCAGCAGCCCGTCGGCCAGCGCCTGGGCGTTGTCGACGATCCGCTGGGCGTAGTCGGCGAAGTCGGGGCGACGCGCCTCGGCCAGCGCGACCGCCTTGGCCGCCATCACGTGCGGCAGCGGGCCGCCGAGCACCATCGGGCAGCCCCGGTCCACCTGGTCGGCCAGCTCCGGGCCGCAGAGCACCATGCCGCCGCGCGGGCCGCGCAGCGACTTGTGCGTGGTGGTGGTGACGATGTGCGCGTGCGGCACCGGGTCGAAATCGCCGGTGAAGACCTTGCCGGCGACCAGACCGGCGAAGTGGGCCATGTCCACCATGAAGGTGGCGCCGACCGAGTCGGCGATCTCCCGCATGATCCGGAAGTTCACCTTGCGCGGGTACGCCGAGTAGCCGGCGACCAGCACCAGCGGCCGGAACTCGCGGGCCGCCTCGGCGACCCGGTCGTAGTCGATCAGCCCGGTGGCCGGGTCGGTGCCGTAGCTGCGCTGGTCGAACATCTTGCCGGAGATGTTCGGCCGGAAGCCGTGGGTGAGGTGACCGCCCGCGTCCAGCGACATGCCGAGCATCCGCTGGTCGCCCAGCTCCCGGCGGAGCGCGAACCAGTCCTGCTCGGTGAGGTCGTTGACGTGCCGGGCCTGCGCCCGCTTGAGCGCGGGGGACTCCACCCGGTCGGCCAGGATGGCCCAGAACGCCACCAGGTTCGCGTCGATGCCCGAGTGCGGCTGGACGTACGCGTGCGTCGCGCCGAACAGCTCCCGGGCGTGCTCGGCGGCGAGCGCCTCGACCGTGTCGACGTTCTGGCAGCCGGCGTAGAACCGACGCCCGACCGTGCCCTCGGCGTACTTGTCGCTGAACCAGTTGCCCATCGCCAGCAGGGTGGCCGGCGAGGCGTAGTTCTCGCTGGCGATCAGCTTGAGCGACTCGCGCTGGTCGGCCAGCTCCGCACCGATGGCGTCGGCCACCCGGGGCTCGACGGCGCGGATGACCTCCAGCGCGCTGCGGAAGGCGGCGGATTCGGCGTTCGGCGGCATGCGACCTCCTGGTGACGTACGGAAGGCCCAGGCGCTCGGCGTGCGTCCTCATGACGGGGCCGCTTCCCGATGGTGCTCCATCTCGACGCGCCAGTCACGGCCCCCGCCGATCCTAGCGGGTCGGCTACCCGGCCCCACGCACACCGGGTCGGACCGGTCCCGACCGGCCCGCGAGGTCGCCCCCGCGTCGGCCGTACGCGTCGTACGCTCGGCAGATGGCGACCGCGGCCGAGGAGATCCAGGTGGGGCGGCGGGTGGTACGCGTCTCCAGCCCGGACAAGCCGTACTTCCCGGAGCGCGGGCTGACCAAGCTCGATGTGGTGCGTTACTTCCTCGCCGTCGGCGACGGGATCCTGCGCGCGCTCAGGGACCGGCCGACCATGCTGGAGCGCTGGCCGCGTGGCGTGTTCGAGGGGGCGACGGTCGCCACCCGGCAGGACAACCGGGGCGACGCCTTCTATCAGAAGCGGGTGCCGGCGGGCGCGCCCGACTGGGTGGGCACCGCGCACATCACGTTCCCCAGTGGGCGCAGCGCCGACGAGGTCGCGCCGGGGGAGCTGGCGGTGGTGGTCTGGGCGGTCAACCTGGGCACCCTGCGGTTCCACCCGTGGCCGGTGACTCGGGCCGACGTGGAGCGGCCGGACCAGCTCCGGATCGACCTGGACCCGATGCCCGGGGTGGGGTTCGACCAGGTCGTCCCGGTGGCGCACGAGGTGCACGGCTTCCTCGACGAGCTGGGCCTGACCGGCTATCCCAAGACCACCGGCGGTCGCGGCCTGCACGTGTACGTCCCGATCGAACCGCGGTGGAGCTTCGGCGACTGCCGGCGGGCGGTGCTGGCGCTCGGCGGCGAGATGCGGCGGCGTCGGCCGGACCTGGTCACCACCACCTGGTGGCGGGACCAGCGGGACCGGCCGGTCTTCGTCGACTACAACCAGATGGCCCGGGACCACACGATGACCTCGGCGTACTCGATCCGGCCGACGCCTGCGGCGCTGGTCTCCGCCCCGCTCGACTGGGCCGAGCTGGACGACGTGCGGCCGGAGGACTTCGACGTGACCACCATGCCGGCCCGGTTCGCCGAGCGGGGCGACCCGCACGCCGGTCTGGACGGGCCACGGTTCTCGCTGGACCCGCTGCTGGAGCTGGCCGACCGGGAGGGGCTGGCCGCGCCGCCGGAGCGCTGAGCGGCGGTCAGGCCCACGGGCTGCGGACGCCGTCGTACTCCTCGAAGACCAGCCAGCTCCGGGTGGACAGCACCCCGGCGATGCGCTGGACCCGGTCCAGCACCACGTCCCGCAGGGTGGCGTTGTCCGGCGCCCGGACCAGGGCGAGTACGTCGTGTTCGCCGCTGAGCAGCGCCACGTGCTCGACGTAGCGCACCCGGGCCAACTCCGCCGACACCTCCCGCCAGGTGTTCTGCTGGATGGTCAGGGCGATGTACGCCGAGGTGCCCAGCCCGGCCGGCTCCGGCGCGACCCGCGCGGCGAACCCGGTGACTACCCCGTCGCGCAGCAGCCGTTCCATCCGCGCGTACGCGTTGGTGCGCGACACGTGCACCCGCTCGGCGAGCGTCCGGACGGAGATCCGCCCGTCCCGGGTCAGTTCGTCCAGGATCCGCCGGTCCACCTCGTCCAATCCTGGTGCCGTTCGTCCCGTGCCACCCCGCAGGGGCACTGTGTCAGCGGTCTCCTGGCTCACCCGAGCCTCCCATCAGTGCCATACATCCCGCGTTCACCGGCCATCTTGAGTCAATCATCCGACCAAAGGAGCATAGGTCCACCACACGTCCAGGAGGTACCGCCGTGACGACCACCCCTCAGGCGGCCCGCAGGGCAACCCCGCGGAAGCGCCGATCGGCCACCCCGACCGCGCCCGACCCGGCGGCTGCCCTGCTTCCCCAGGCCGATCCGGTCCGACTGCTGAACCCGGACGGCACCCTGCTGCCGTCCCGGGCCGACTATCCCGAGCCACCCGTGGCGGCCCTGCGCGAGATGTACCGCCGGATGGTCGTCGGCCGCCGGTTCGACGCGCAGGCCACCGCGCTGACCAAGCAGGGCCGCCTCGCGGTCTACCCGTCCTCCCGAGGCCAGGAGGCGTGCCAGGTCGGCGGCGTGCTCGCGCTGCGCGACGACGACTGGGTCTTCCCGACCTACCGCGAGTCGATGGCGCTGACCGCGCGGGGCATCGACCCGGTCGAGGTGCTCACCCTGCTGCGCGGCGACTGGCACTGCGGGTACGACCCGGCCGTGCGCCGCACCGCCCCGCAGTGCACGCCGCTGGCCACCCAGTGCGTGCACGCCGCCGGCCTGGCCTACGGCGAGACGTACCAGGGACGGGACACGGTCGCGCTGGTCTACATCGGTGACGGCGCGACCAGCGAGGGCGACTTCCACGAGGGGGTCAACTTCGCCGCCGTGTTCAAGGCCCCGGTGGTCTACTTCGTGCAGAACAACAGGTACGCGATCAGCGTGCCGCTGTCCCGGCAGACCGCCGCCCCGTCGCTGGCCTACAAGGGCGTCGGCTACGGCGTGCCCAGCGAGCAGGTCGACGGCAACGACCCGGTGGCCGTGCTCGCCGTGCTGGAGAAGGCGGTCGCGCACGCCCGCGCCGGCAAGGGACCGTTCCTGGTCGAGGCGCACACCTACCGGATGGAACCGCACACCAATGCCGACGACGCGACGCGCTACCGCGACGCCGACGAGGTGGAGGCGTGGCGGGACCGCGACCCGGTGGCCCGACTGGAGGCGTACCTGCGCTCCCGCGCGGCCCTTGACGACGATGCCGTCGCCGCGATCGCCCAGGAGTCCGAGGAGTACGCCGCGCGGCTGCGCGAGCGGATGAACGTCCAGCCCACCGTGGATCCGCTCACCCTCTTCGACCACGTCTACGCGCAGCCCACCCCGCAGCTCGTCGCACAGCGTGACCAGGTCCGCGCCGAGCTCGCCGCGCAGGAGGAGGACGTCTGATGGCCACCATGACCATGGCGAAGGCGCTCAACGCGGCGCTCGCCGACGCGCTGCTCGACGACGAGCGGGTCGTCGTCTTCGGCGAGGACGTCGGGCAACTCGGCGGGGTCTTCCGGATCACCGACGGACTCCAGGCGCGCTTCGGCGACAAGCGCTGCTTCGACACCCCGCTGGCCGAGGCCGGCATCGTCGGCTTCGCGGTCGGACTGGCCATGTCCGGGCTGCGCCCGGTGGTCGAGATGCAGTTCGACGCGTTCGCGTACCCGGCGTTCGAGCAGATCGCCTCGCACGTGGCGAAGCTGCGCAACCGCACCCGGGGCGCGTTGAGCGTGCCCATGGTGATCCGCGTGCCGTACGCCGGTGGCATCGGCGGCGTGGAACACCACTGCGACTCCTCCGAGGCGTACTACGCGCACACCCCGGGCCTGAAGGTGGTCACCCCGGCGACCGTCGACGACGCGTACTCGCTGCTGCGGGAGGCGATCGATGACCCCGACCCGGTGGTGTTCATGGAGCCGAAGAAGCTCTACTTCACCAGCGCCGAGGCGGACCTGCCGACGCGTACCGCACCGTTCGGCCGGGCGGTGGTCCGTCGGCCCGGCCGGGACGCCACCCTGGTCGCGTACGGGCCGGCGGTGCCGGTCGCGCTGGAAGCCGCCGAGGCCGCCCGCGAGGAGGGCTGGGACCTGGAGGTCGTCGACGTACGCACCATCGTGCCGTTCGACGACGACACGATCGCCGCCTCGGTCCGGCGCACCGGCCGCTGTGTCGTGGTGCAGGAGGCACAGGGCTTCGCCGGGGTCGGCGCGGAGATCGCCGCCCGGGTGCAGGAACGGTGCTTCCACGCCCTGCACGCGCCGGTGCTGCGGGTCTCCGGGCTGGACATCCCGTACCCCGCGCCGATGCTGGAGCACACCCACCTGCCCTCCGTCGACCGAGTGCTGGACGCGGTGGCCCGTCTCCAGTGGGACGACCAGCCGGACTCCCGCTGGCTCACCGAGGTGCCGGCATGAGCGAGCGGAGTGAGCGAATCATCGGGTGCAGTGCGGTGGAGTCTCGTGGCGGCACGCAGCGGAGCGGAGTGCCGGCATGAGCGAGCAGGTCTTTCTTCTTCCCGACCTCGGTGAAGGGCTCGCCGAGGCGGAGATCGTGCAGTGGCGGGTCGCGGTGGGTGACGTGGTCACCGTGGACCAGACCGTGGTCGAGGTGGAGACGGCCAAGGCGGTCGTGGACGTGCCCTGCCCGTACGCCGGCCGGGTGGTGGCCCTGCACGGCGCCGAGGGTGAGGTGCGTCCGGTGGGCCAGCCGCTGATCACGGTGGCCGACCCGGCCGCCGACGGTGCCGCCGGCCCGACCGAGCCCACCGGGCACGCGGTCTATCGCGAGGAGGAGCGGGCCGGATCCGGCAACGTGCTGATCGGGTACGGCACCGGGCACGGTGCCACGCGCCGTCGTCGGCGTCCCTGCCTCGCCCCGACCGAGCGGGCTGGGGCGGCGGTCACCGGCACGGCGGTGACGAACGGCCCTGCCCCGGCAACCCCCGTCGCCTCGGCCCCGGCTGTCCCGGGCAAGGCGGCTCCGGCAGTGGCTGTCGGCTCGGTCCCGACGAGCCTTGCCCCGGGCACGACGGATGCGACGGCGATCACCGGTACGGCGGCGCGCGGCTCGTCCCCGGCCGTCTCTGTCGGCGCGGACCGGTCCGTCGCGGTCGGTTCGTCCCCGGCCGTGGGGGTCAGCGCGGATCCGTCCACGACTCCGTCTTTGGTCATCTCGCCGATCGTGCGGCGGCTGGCCCGCGAGCACGGCATCGACCTGACCACGCTGCGCGGCACCGGACCCGGCAATGTGGTCCGCCGTGCCGACGTGGAGGCGGCGGCCGACGCGATCACGATGGAGCGCTCGACGACAGGCGTGACCACGACGGGCTTGGCCACGACGGATGCGATCACGAGGGACCGGTCGGCGGCGGGCGCGCCCGTGACGGGACTCGCCGCGCCGGACCTGTCCGCCGGGACCCCGTCCCCGTCGGCGCACGTGGGACTCGCTCCGGCCGACGCGCGGGACCAGGTGATTCCGTTGACCGGCATCCGCCGGGTGATCGCCGACAAGCTCTCCCGCAGCCGGCGGGAGATCCCGGAGGTGACCATCTGGGTCGACGTGGACGCCACCGGACTGCTGAGCACCCGGGCCGCGATCAACGCCGCCCGACCGGACCAGCCGGTGAGCATCCTGGCGCTGCTCGCCCGGATCTGCCTGTCCGGGCTGCGCCGGTACCCGCAGCTCAACGCCCGGGTGGACACCGAGGGCCAGCGGATCGTCCAGTCCGCCGCCGTGCACCTGGGCATCGCCGCCCAGACCGATCGTGGCCTGCTCGTGCCGGTGCTGCGCGACGCCGACCGGCTCACCACCGCCGAGTTGGCCGCCGCGCTGGCGGCGACCACGACCGCGGCGCGCGCCGGTGAGCTGCCACCCGCCCGCCTCACCGGCGGTACGTTCACGCTCAACAACTACGGGGTGTTCGGTGTCGATGGCTCGACCCCGATCATCAACCACCCGGAGGCGGCGCTGCTCGGCGTGGGCCGCATCGTGGACAAGCCGTGGGTGGTGGACGGAGAACTGGCGGTGCGGAAGGTGACGCAGCTCAGCCTCACCTTCGACCACCGGGTGTGCGACGGAGGAGTCGCCGGTGGTTTCCTGCGGCACGTCGCCGACTGCGTCGAGCAACCGGCCCTGCTGATCGCCACCGTCTGAGCCCCGCCCACCCCCGCCCCCCCGGCCTGCGTCGCCCCGCAGGCGTCGATCATGGAGTTATGCAGAGGGCATAACGGCGTATAGAGGTCGAATTGCCAGCCGCAACTCCATGATCGGCGCAGGCGGAGCCACAAGTCCATGATCGGCGGTGGGCTCGGCGGCTGAAGGGACGCCGGGCCCACGGGCGTCCGTATGCCCGAGATCGGGCGAACCGTCGTGGACCAACGGGTGCGCGGACATCGGTCGCAGCTCGCCGGCTAACGGTCGGGATAACCCGGTCGGGCATTTCCCGACCTATTGTGGCGCGATGACGCGGAAATGTCCCCGGCGCAATGAGAGCGCGGTTTCGGAGAATTGCCAAGCCGCTGGCGGGTAGCCGGTCAGAATGTGGCGGAGGGCGAGAAATAAACGGGGGGACGCATCATGAACCTGAGGGGGCGATTGGCGCTGCTGACGGTGGCCGTCGCAGCGGCGCCGCTGGCGTTGGGCGCGTGCACGGGCGACCGGAAGGTCGTCGGCGAGGGACGGCAGGCGGCTCCGGAGCTCGCCGTGACACCGGCCGAGGGCGCGCGGGACGTACCGGTCAGCGGTGAGATCGGCACCGCCGTCAAGCACGGGCGGGTCACCGACGTGCGGATCACCGACGACAAGGGCGGGAAGGTCGAGGCGGAGCCGCGCGAGGACGGGACCGGCTGGGTGCCGACCGAGGTGTTGCAGCCCAAGCGGACCTACACCGCCGAGGTCACGGTGACCGGCGAGAAGGGGCAGACCGTCACCCGGAAGACGACCTTCACGACGCAGCCGAAAACGTCCAAACCGGCGATCACCAGTACGCTCTATTTCGCCGGCAATCGGACGTACGGCACCGCCATGCCGGTGACCGTCGCGTTCGACCCGCCCATTCCGAAAGAAGCCAGGGCGGATGTGCAACGTCGTTTGTTCGTGAAGACGGATCCGCCGCAGCCGGGCACCTGGTCCTGGGTGTCCGACGGTAGTCAGGTCTATTATCGGGCACCCGATTTCTGGCGGCCCGGCACGTCGATCAGCGTGCGTGCCGCGCTGGAGGGCCTGCCGATCGGCAAGGAGAACGTCGGCGACGCCGACCGGCGGGCCACGTCGAAGATCGGCCGGCAGGTGGCGTTGGAGATCGACAACGCGACCAAGCAGATGTCGGTGATCCGGGACGGGAAGGTGCTGCGCAAGCTCCCGGTCAGCCTCGGCAAGCCGAGCACCCCGACCTCCAGCGGCAAGATGGTGATCATGGAGAAGCACGACTTCACCACGTTCGACACCACGGGCTCGGCCGACCCGTACGTCGTCGACGTCGAGGACGCGCAGCGGCTGACCTGGGGCGGCGAGTTCATCCACGGCGCGCCCTGGTCGGAGGGGGACCAGGGGTACGCCAACGTGTCGCACGGGTGCACCAACCTCTCCGCGGCCAACGCCGACTGGCTGATGGGCGTCACCCAGGTCGGTGACCTGGTCACCGTCAAGGGCACCGAGGTCGAACTCGGCGAGGGCAACGGCTGGACGGCCTGGAACGTCGGCTGGGACCAGTTCGCCAAGGGCAGCGCGCTGCCCGTACCCGCCGGACTGGCACCGGCGCCGACCACGTCTGCGGACCCGGGCGCGGTGGCCGGCGGCGGCTCGCCGGAGCCGCAGCCCTCGGCCAGCGGCGGCTGACACCGACGTCGGGCACCGGGTCGTCACCGGCCCGGTGCTTCCGTCGTGGGCGGGCGGAGGGTGGTGCCCGGGATCGTCCCTAGTACTCCAACGTCACTTGGCTTCGGCGTTGGGCGTGGCGTGGGCATGAGGACGGCCACCGCGTTGATCATCGATGGTTTGTGAGGACAACCGAAGA
>NZ_JBVHKD010000009.1:128180-291306 GCF_055559695.1 Micromonospora sp. NPDC023869 | reverse complement strand
TCGGTTGTCCTCACAAACCATCGATGATCAACGCGGTGGCCGTCCTCATGCCCACGCCACGCCCAACGCCGAAGCCAAGTGACGTTGGAGTATTAGGCAGTGATTGCAGGGAACACTACGAGCGAGCCGCCGCTGTCTCGTTCGATCTCGATCACCACGTCAGTTTGATGGCTTCCCACGTTGAGGCCGTCACCCAGGGCGCGAAGGCGATATGCGGCTCTGAGTAGGTCGTCGACCTCACCGGGCGTGAACATAACGCTGCGGAAGCCGCCGTAACGCCTTAACTCAAGGGTCGACAGCCGAAGTAGGACCGCGTTGATACCCGATTCCAACTCATCCACACGACGTTCGTCGTCATGCAAGGCACCGAGGAAGCTTTTGAACGGATTGTCCGCTCCTGCCACTTGAGCATGTTCGACTGCTTGAAGGACGAGCACTCGGCGCTTGAGTGAAATGGCGAGTCGCGCCAACTCTACATGTGCGCGAAATGCGCCGCCCTCCTCGTTAACTCCCGGGAAGGATTTCGTCAATGCGGCGACTTCCACCGGCCCTTCGGGCAGTTCAGCTAGCGCATCTTGCCATTTTGCGAGCCGGCGCTTGGTTCGTTCAATTGACCTACTGATTGCATACGACGATGAATCCAGACCTAGCGACAGGCCGATTCGACCCTGGTCAAGGAGAATTGACGTCGCCTTGTCAATTGCGTCACGACAACCGTCCAGCTCGCTACGCTCGTTCTCAAGGCTATCCTCGTGCAACTGCTCCAGGAGGTCGGTGATTCGCTCGATCGTCTTCTGGCGTTGGTGATCAGCGTAGGCACTGACGCCGACCGCGACCGCCATCAGCACAAGCGGTGCGGCGACTGTCAGGGCGCCGGCGCTGGCCGCAGCCACGCCAGCTGTAGTGGCTGAGCCGGTTGCAGCGCCCGCAACAGCAGCCTTTCCAGCAACGGGCACAAACGTGGCATGGGCCGCGATGCCACCGGTGGAGCTGACCAGCGCGCTGCGAATACCGCCTGCAGAAGCCTTCGAAGCCATGGGCCGAACAAGTCCCTTACCAACCCGCGCCGCGACCTTTGCCGGCACCACCATTCGATAGAGCACGTCACCGGTGGACGCGATATTAAGCGTTGGAGGTGTCGACTTCGCCGTCTGCGTGACGAGATGCGATAACTGTTGAGCGAGCGGACTGGTCGCATGAAGCGCGATCCCGCCGTTCCGGTCGCGCTTGGTCGACAACGGATGCGCTTCCAACGTAACGACAGGGGAATCCACAAAGGCCGCTAGGACTGTTCTCAGTTCCGCGAGTCGAGCGGGTGTCATGCCCTGATCTCCTAGCACATCCGGCACACACACGTCCTCAGTAGAGAGCGTCCATACCGGCACGGGTGCCTTGTTATCCGCTGTCACGCCCGCTCCTCCCCTAGATGGTGCACACCCTAGCGGTGGTAGCGAACCAACAACGACATGAGTGGCAGCCACCAAGCCTGCCCAGATTGTCGCCGCTACCCAATCACTCCCGCAATCGACCAATTCGTGGATCAGCGCCGACAACTACTCACCAACCGATGCGGGACTCTGCAAAGACCTCGATCAGGCGACGAACATGCCCGATGACCTCGCTCTCCACACCGCAGGACCCGTTCGATCTATGGCTGCACGCGGTCCCACCGACGCCGCCCCGGTCCCAACGGCTCCCGAGCACCCGGCGAGCGACCATCCATCACGACAAACACGAAAAAGGCCCCGACCGGCAGAGTTCTACCAGGTCAGGGCCTTGCTGCTTGGTGCGCCGCCAGGGACTCGAACCCCGAACCCGCGGATTAAGAGTCCGCTGCTCTGCCAGTTGAGCTAGCGGCGCTCGGTGGCAACGGGGGAAACCCTAGCACGCACCCTGAGGCGGGTTCCAATCCGATACCCGGGTCCTCCCTTCGGTCGAGCTTTCCGGACATTTGGCAACAAGCACGCACAAGGCGTGGGACGGGTTCATGTTGGGCGGGTGGGATGGGGCACGATGTGCGCCAGGTGCGCTAGGACAGGGGTGGGGATGGGCAGGTTCGCGCGGGCCGGGGCGTTGGTGGGCACCCTGGGTCTGGTGGCGTCGCTGGCATTGTCGGGTTGTCGCGAGGAGGGCTCGGCCGCCGAGTTCGTTCCCGGGCCGTCGACCAGTGAAGCAGTGGCACCGGACACACCGCCGTCGAGTGGGCCGCCGTTGGCGGTGAGCCCGGCCGACGGGGCGAAGAACCGGCCGGTGAGCGCGGAGATCGGCGCCGAGCTGCCGGACGGCTCGACGGTGTCGAAGGTCAGCCTGACCACGGCCAACGGCAAGGAGGTCAAGGGCAAGCTGCGTACGGACGGCTCGTCCTGGGTGCCGTCGGCGCCGTTGAAGTGGTCCACCGAGTACACGGCCACGGTCACCGCGAGCCGGCCGGACGGCTCGGTCAGCGAGGGGACCAGCACGTTCACCACGATGGCCAAGCCCGGCTCGATGATCACCTCGGGGCTCTACCTGTTCGACGACCGGACGTACGGGGTGGCCATGCCGGTGGTGGCGGAGTTCCACCCGGGCATCCCGAAGAAGGACCGGGCCGCCGTGCAGAAGCGAATGTTCGTGCAGACCGACCCGCCGCAGCCGGGTGCCTGGCACTGGGTGAGCAACGGCACTCAGGCGTTCTACCGGGCGCCGGAGTACTGGAAGGCCGGCACGAAGCTGTCCGTACGGATCGCGTTGGCCGGCATTCCGCTGAGCAACGGCCGGTTCGGCAACGTCGACCGGAGCGCCACCGCGAAGATCGGCTCGGCCTTCGAGATGAAGGTGGACAACGCCGACAAGCAGATGCGGGTGTATGAGGACGGCAACCTGATCAAGACCCTGCCGGTGAGCCTGGGCAAGAAGAAGACCCCGTCGTCCAGCGGCACGCTGGTGGTGATGGAGAAGAAGGAGGCCACGGTCTTCGACACGATGGACGATCCCGATCCGGAGAACCGCTACGTCACCGACATCCAGTTCGCCCAGCGGCTCACCTGGGGTGGCGAGTACATCCACGCGGCACCCTGGTCGGAACACGTCCAGGGACGGCAGAATGTGTCACACGGTTGCGTGAACGTGTCCCTGGCGAACGCCCGCTGGCTCTTCGAACGGACCAAGGTCGGTGATCCGATCACCATCAAGGGCACCGAGCGGAAGCTGGCCGCCGGCAACGGTTGGACGGCGTGGGATCTGAGCTGGTCGGAGTTCGTCAAGGGCAGCGCGCTGCCGGTTCCGGACGGTGGTGCGGGCGCGGCCTTGTGACCGTGCCAGATATGTCACCATCCGGACATCCCGCTCCACGTGTTTCGGTTCACCTTCCGCAACGGGTACGTGTTCCGGTGCGTCTGTGATGTGGACGGGCAGCGGACCACGACTGTGAGGACACCATGCGAGTTCGGGACCAGCGCAACCGCCGGCGGGGGGTGCTCGCCGCGGGGATGCTCGCCGTGGCGATGGTGCTGACCTCCGCCTGCACCGGCGGCAAGGGCGGCGACAACGGGCCGGGCTGGCAGGACGGTGCCGACCAGCCGGCACCGAAGGCGTCGGTGAGCATCAGCGAGCCGGCCGCCGACGCGAAGGACGTTCCCGCCTCGACGGCGATCACGTTCGCCGCCGAGCAGTCCGAGGAAACCACCGTCGAGCTGGCCGACGCCGGCGGGGAGCCGGTGAAGGGCACGCTGGCCGCGGACGGTAAGAGCTGGCTGCCGGCTAAGGCGTTGGGGTACGGCGAGTCGTACACCGCGACCGTCACCGCGACCGGCGACGACGGTGTCCCGGTGACCGCGACCAGCGCGTTCACCGTGATGAAGCAGCCGAGCAACCAGGTCCGGGTCACCAGTTTCCTCGGCGACGACCAGACCGTCGGGGTGGCCATGCCGCTGATCGTGAAGTTCGGCCGGGAGATCCCGGAGAAGTACCGCGCCGACCTCCAGCGGCGGATGACGGTGAAGTCCACGCCCGCCCAGGAGGGCGTCTGGCACTGGGTCAGCCCCACCGAGGTCCGTTACCGGCCGAAGGAGTTCTGGAAGGCCGGCAGCAAGGTCTCCTACCGGGTGCAGGCGGGCGGGCTGCCGCTGGGCGACGGCTGGTACGGCCGGGCCGACCTGACCGTGGACATCACCGTGGGCCCGAAGCTGGTCATGACGGTGGACAACAGCAACAAACGCATGGTCGTCACCCGGGACGGCGAGACGATCAAGACGATCCCGGTGAGCCTCGGCAAGAAGACCACGCCCTCCTCCAGCGGCACGATGGTGGTGATGGAGAAGCTGCGCAAGACGGTCTTCGACACGTTCGAGGAGTTGGGCCCCGAGGACGGGTACCGGACGAAGATCGACTATGCCCAGCGCCTGACCTGGGGCGGCGAGTTCATCCACGCCGCGCCCTGGTCGGAGGGGCAGCAGGGCACCACCAACGTCTCCCACGGCTGCGTGAACGTGTCGATGGTCAACGGCGCCTGGCTGTTCGAGAACACGAAGGTCGGCGACCCGATCGTGGTCAAGGGCACCGAGCGCAAGCTCCAGAACGGCAACGGCTGGACGGACTGGAACGTGAGCTGGGACGAGTACGTCAAGGGCAGCGCCCTGCCGTACGAGCCGGCGGGCGACGAGTCCGCGCCGGACGCCGACACCACCGAGTGAGTCGGCGGCCGGTCCGCTAGCGGTCGGTGCCGAGCGCGTGTGCCAGGACCCGGTGTACGTGCTCGGTGTCGACGGGGACGTTCTCGATGAGGATGGCGGTGCAGAGGCCGTCGGAGGCGGCGACCAGCGCGTCCACGGCCCGGGGGTCGTCGGTGAGGGTGGCGGCGAGCGCGGCGACGTTCTGGCGCCAGTGCCGGGCGATCGGGGCGAGGGCAGGTCTGCGGGCGGCGAGCGTGGACAGTTCGCGTTCGGCCAGCGCCTTCTCGCGTCCCGGTCCGGCGGACTCGACGATCAGCTCGGCGAGGCCGCGTAGCTTGTCCCCCGGGCCGTCGATGATCTGGCGGATCCGGGCCGTGTAGCTGTCGGCGACGCTGGACAGGGCGGCGACGAGGAGGTCGTCCAGGGTGGCGAAGTAGTAGATGCTCAGGCTGGTGGCGACGCCGGCCTGCGTGGCGACGGCACGGTGGGTGACACCGGCTGCGCCCTCACGGAGGACGACAGCGAGGGTGGCCTCGATGATCTCGGCCCGGCGCTTCGCTCCCCTGGCGCGTCGCCCGTCGACGGGTTCCTCGCTCATGCTCCCTCCCCTGGCGCCCAGGGTAGTCGAGCGGTCAGCGACCGTCGGCGTCCTGATCCGCGCCGAGGGGAGGGACGTGCCGCAGGGCCACCAGGCACAGCAGGGTGGCCGCCACGATGGCGACGCCGGCCACGGCCGAGGCGACGTTCACCCCGGTGGTGAAGGCGTCCCGCGCGGCCCGTACGGCCTCGGTCGGCACCTGGTCGGCGACGGCGAGCGCGCCCGCGAGACTGCCGGTGAGCCGGTCGGCGACCTCCGGCGCGGTGCCGACCGGCGCGACGATCCGCGCGGTGTAGAGGGCGGTGCTGAGGCTGCCGAGCAGCGCGACGCCGACGGCGATGCCGAGCTCCTGGACGGTCTCGGACATGGCGGCGGCCGATCCGGACTTGGTGGCCGGTGCGGCGCCGACGACCATGTCGGTGCCGAGCGCGGCGATCGCCCCGAGACCGAGGTAGACGGCGGCGAAACCGGCCACCACCATCACCGTGTCGCCGGGACCGGCGGTGGCCAGCAGCGCGTAGCCGAGCACCGACGACCCGAGCGTGGCGGCCATGACCAGGCCCGGCCGGAGCCGCCGGGCGACCAGAGGTGCGCCGACGGCGGCGGCGAACATCGCCAGCGCCGGTGGCCCCATCCACAGTCCCGCGGTGAACGGGGTGAAGCCTTCCACGAGTTGGAGGTACTGCGTGACCATGTACATGGTGCCGCCGACACCGACGAGCCCGATCAGCAGGACGGCCAGTGCCGCGGAGAAGGCCCGGTCGGCGAAGAGGGTGACGTCCAGCAGCGGCGCGGCCAGGTGCCGTTGCCGGCGGACGAACGCCACCCCGGCGATCGCGACGACGACGAGGAGGACCAGCGTGCGCGCACCGGCACCGTGGGAGGCGGCCTGCTTGACGGCGTAGACCACAGGCAGGATCGCCGCCAGGGACAGCGCGACGCTGACCAGGTCCAGCGGCCCGGCCTGCGGGTCGGCGCACTCGGGCAGCAGTGACCTCGCCCCGATCAGGACGACGATCGCGACGGGGACGGCGAGCAGGAAGGCCGCGCCCCACCAGTACCTGTCGACCAGGGCGCCGCCGACGACGGGACCGGCCGCCATGCCCAGGGCGAACATGGTGGCCCAGGCCCCGATCGCCATCGCGCGCTGTCGGACGTCGGCGAACATATTGGAGATCAGCGACAGCGTCGAGGGCATCAACGTCGCGCCCGCGATCCCGAGCAGCGCACGGGCCGCGATCAACAGTTCCGCGCTGGGCGCGACGGCCGCGAGCACCGACACGAGCGCGAACGCGGTCATCCCGATCCGGAGCAGGCGTCGCCGGCCGATGCGATCCCCCAGGGTGCCCATGGTGATGAGGAACCCGGCGATGAGGAACCCGTAGGCATCCATGATCCACAGGGTCTGCGTCGCCGACGGGTCGAGCGCCTCGGCCATGCTCGGCAGCACCAGGTACAGCACGGTGACGTCCAGGCCCAGCAGCAGCGTCGGCAACGCCAACAGCCCCAGGCCCGCCCACTCGCGCCCGCCCGCACGGCGGATGGCGACCTCCGACACGACCACTCCCGAAGATATTTGAACGACAGTACAAGTAGAACTATCGTTCAAATATCTGTGCAGGGCAAGGCAGGGGAAGGTCAGGTCGCGTGGCGGGCCGAGGGGAGGAACCGCCGGAACGAGAACGAGGCCCGAACCAAAGGTTCGGGCCTCGTTGGTGTGGGGTGACTGATGGGAATTGAACCCACGACAACCGGGACCACAACCCGGTGCTCTGCCAACTGAGCTACAGCCACCATGCCGCCGCGCCCGAACTCATCGCCCGTGCGGGTGCGGGGAAATCATACCCCCACCACGGCCGACCGCGTCCAGCGGGTTGCCGGGGTGGCTCAGAGGTCGGCGGCGATGGCCTTCGCGCTCTCCACGTCCGGCCCGGGCAGGGGTACGAAGACGGTGCGGCGGTAATACTCCAGCTCGCGGATGCTCTCCCGGATGTCCGCCAGCGCCCGGTGGGCGAGGCCCTTCTGCGGCTGGCCGAAGTACACCCGGGGGTACCACCGGCGGCACAGTTCCTTGATCGAGGAGACGTCGATCATGCGGTAGTGCAGGTGCGCGTCGAGGCGGGGCATGTCCCGGGCGATGAAGCCCCGGTCGGTGGCGATCGAGTTGCCGCAGAGCGGCGCCGTCCGGGCGTCCTTGACGTGGCTGGTGATGTAGTCGAGCACCCGGTCCTCAGCCTCGGCGAGGCTGACCGTGGAGCGGCGGACCTCCTCGGTCAGCCCCGACTTGCCGTGCATCGTGCGGACGATCTCCGGCATGGCGTCGAGCGCCGCGTCGTCGGCGTGGATCACCACGTCCACGCCGTCGCCGAGCACGCGCAGATCCGGGTCGGTGACCAGCGCCGCCACCTCGATCAGCTTGTCGCCGCCGAGGTCGAGCCCGGTCATCTCACAGTCGATCCAGACGAGAAGATCAGCCATCGGCACAGCCTACGCGCAGCCCACGCACCGTGGCTGCGCGCCGCCGACCCGACCGACCGCTAGGGTCTTTCCCGTGCCCGCCGAACCCGCCACACCGTCCAGCGTCGACCTCGAAGACCCTGGTGGCCGCAGTGCACGGCGGATCGTCGGGGCGCTGGCGCTCGCCTCGGTGTTGCCGGTGCTCTACCTGCCGGGCACCGTGCACGACTTCTTCGACCTCAAGATCTATATGGCGGCGATGGACTGGTGGGCCGCCGGCAATCCGCTCTACGACTACGCCCAGCCGGACCGGGTGCAGGGCGAGCTGTTCTTCACCTATCCCCCGTTCGCCGCGTTGCTGCTGCTGCCGTTCTCCCTACTGAAGCTGGGCGCCACGGTGGCGATCTTCACCGGGCTGACCGTGCTCGGCGTGGTGGTCACCACGAAGTGGCTGCTCGACCCGGTGATCCGCCGGCACCGTCTGCCGTACGCGTTCACCCTGGCCGTGGGCGCGCTGCTGGTCCTCGGCGTGGAGAGCACCCGGGAGACGATCACCTTCGGACAGATCAACATGCTGCTGGTGGTGCTGATCCTCGCCGACCTGCTGTTCGCCGTACCCCGGGGCAACCGGTGGGCCGGGGTGGGCATCGGACTGGCCACCGCGCTCAAGCTCTTCCCGGGCATTTTCATCGTCTATCTGCTGGTCACCCGACGCTGGCGGGCGGCCGTGGTGGCGAGCGCCGCCGCCGCCGGAGCCACCCTGCTCGCCGCGGCGGTGGCACCCGGCGACTCGTGGCGCTTCTGGACGCACGAGCTGTGGGCCACCGACCGGGTCGGGCGCACCGACTACACCGGCAACCAGTCGCTGTTCGGGCTGCTGAGTCGGCTGACCGCGCCGGAGGAGCCGAGCCGGCTGATCTGGCTGCCCCTGGTCGCGGCCGTCGTCGCGTACGGCCTCTGGCGGGCGGTACGCGCCACCCAGGCCGGCGACGTACTCACCGCCCTGACCCTGACCGGCCTGGTCGCCGCCCTGATCAGCCCGATCACCTGGACGCACCACATCTACTGGTTCGTCCCGGCGGTGATCATCCTGGTCGACGCCACGTTGCGGACCGATCCCCGGACGCCGGAGGGGGCACGGCGGCGCCGCCGGCTGAGTTGGCTCGCGCTCGGCACCTCGATGATCATCGTGTACGGCGTGGTGTCGTTCTACGACTGGGGCGTCACTCCGACGCCCACCCAGACGCCCTGGGAGTTCGTGCTCCGCAACGCGTACGTGCTGCTCTGCCTGCTGTTGCTGGTCGTGCTGCCGGTGCGCCCCCGGACGGACCGACCGCTGACCAAGTCGCGCGAAGCGGACACTCTTCCCGAGACGACCATTCACCGGTAATCTGCCTTTAGAGGCATCAACCTCCGATGGGCACCGATATCCCCCGGTGATGGGCGGCCCTCCGCGTCGGCAGCGCAGAGGGCCGCCCCACCCGTTCCGGCTCCGGTACTCCCGCCGAACGAACCGTCGGGGACAGCCGCTGGCGGACGGGCGGTCAGGACGGCGGGGCGGGCGGACGCAGCGGGTGATGCGGGGCGGGCAGGTCGGCCAGGGTCTCCGGGCGCGGCACCGGGGCGATCGCGGCCCGGGGCGCGGCGGCCACCGACACCAGCTGCCGCTCGGGCGTCGGACGCGGCGACGGCGGCGTGCCCAGGCCGCTGAGCGAACTCACTCCCAGCCGGCCGGCGAGCACCGGCACCTGGTCGGGTTCGACCACGAAGACCACCTCGCGCGGGCGGACCGGACGCAGCAGCACCAGCGCCGCGAGGACCACCAGCAGGATGCCGCCGGTCAGCGAGCCCCAGGTGGCCGGGGCGACCCATCCGGCCCGCAGTTCGGCACGCAGGTCCAGGGCCAGGTCGGCCCGACCGTCGGGGTGCATCAGCACCAGACTCAGTCGTTGGCCGGCCAGTTCCCCGGGACTCCATTCGAGGGCGCCGGCGCCCGCGCGTACCCAGAAGGTCTGTGCGGCCGGGGCGGCCGGCACGGTCGGCGGCGTACCGACCTCCGGGGTGCGGTGCTCCAGCCGGACCGGCAGTGGCCCCCGGGCCAGCGCCGTGCGCTGCACCACGGCGTGCGGCGCGCCGGCCAGCCAGCGACGCGCCTCGTCGGCCGGGGCCAGGCCGACGAACGCCGGACCGTCCGGGGTACGGGCGTCCAGCCGCAGCCGCGCCTGCCCGAACCGACTGAACGGCACCTCCTGTCGCAGCAGCGCGTCCAGGTCGGTCACCACCACCGCGTGCCCGGGTGTCCGCACGGTCTCGACCCGGGCGGTGAACCCCCCGCCCGGGTCCGCGTGACTGGTCAACAGGCCGAGCCCGGCGGCACCGAGCAGCGCGGTGGTGCCGGTGATCAGCAGCACCATGCCGGCCAACGCCCACACGAAACGCATCCGCCTTGTCCCCCTCCGTAGCGAGATACCCGGCAGACCTTACCTACGCCGAACGGCTGATCTGCGGATATCCACGGCACCGGGTTCGAAAGCGGACGGGCCCGCCGGGAACACCCGGCGGGCCCGTGACGCGGGAGCGGTCAGGAGGTCGTGGTCGCCTCGCCGCCGTCGGTCGGGTCGGCGTCCCGGCGGGTACGCGAGAACGCGAGTCCGCCCAGCACCAGGCCACCGACCCCGGCGACCAGCCCGGCGACGCCCAGCCCGACGGCCAGCCCGGTGCCGTCCCCGTCGCCGTCGGCCACCGCCTCGGGCGCGGGTGCCCCGGCCGGTCCCTCGGTCGCAGTTCCGGCGGCGGTGAGGGTCAACACCGGCGCGGGGGCGGCCGGCTCCTCACCGCCCGGCTGCGGCTCGTCGATCCAGCGCACCACCCCGCCGTCGGAGTAGGTCTGCAGCGCCTTGAAGACCATCTGGTCCACCTCGGGCAGCGGGCCTAGCATGACCGGGAACTCCTGGAACGTGCCCGGGGCGATCCCGGCGTCGCCGCTCGCCGTCCAGGTGACCTTGGCGACCACGTCCGAGATCTCCGCACCGTGCACCAGAATCGGCGGGTCGACCCGGCGGTTCTCCACCTCCACCGTCCAACCCGGCACCGGCGCGGTGGACACCGAGCCGATCGCGGCGTTCTCCGGCAGGAAGATCTCCAGCTTGGTGGTCGACGCCGTGTCGCTCTCGTTCGGCACCCGGAACGCGAACCGGCCGTAGTCGCCCTGCTCGGCCTCGCTCGGGCTGATCGAGACGTGGGCCGACGCGGGCGCCGCGAAGCCGAAGACGGCGGTGGCGACGGCGCCGAGCGCCAGGGCCGCGGCGGCACCCACGGTACGCCGGTGACGGATCATCGGTATGGAACCTCTCTAGGCAACGGGCACGGTGGCGGTCACCGTGGCCTGGTCGATCTCGGTGGTCCGGGCGGTGACCCGCAGCTCCCACTCACCCGGACCCGGCAGCGTGATCTCGCCGGTCGCGTGGTTGTCGGTCAGCGGCAGCAGCGGGATGTCGATCGCCTCGATCCCGGCCGACGGCAGCGCGATGGTGGCCTTCCACTCCACGACCGGCTGCGGCCGGTTGTCCGGCGTGTACGCGTAGAAGTGCACCGAGTTGTTGCCCCGTCGGGCCGGGGACATCTCGATCTGCAACGAGTAGAGCGAGCTCTCCACCCGGGTGGTGAAGTAACCGGCGTCGACGGCGGCGACGTCCGAAGAGGCGGTCCGCGCGGGAGTGGTCTGCACCAGGACGGCGGTGACACCGAGCACGACCGCGGTGACCGCCAACTCCGCCCAGACCGCCCGGCGTACCGGTGCGGGGCGACTGGCGGCGACCCGTTTGCGGATCAGGTTCCGCGAGTACGCGGCCAGCACGATCACCACGGCGAACAGCCCGACCTTGGCGAGCACCAGACGGCCGTACGTGGTGTTGACCAGCGCTGCCGGGGTGGCCACCTCGATCAGCGCCTGGACGATGCCGGCGAGCAGCAGCGCGGAGACCGACAGGGCGGCCCAGCGCGACCAGATCGGCAGGATCGCGCCCAGCTCCCGTTCGTCCGCGCGGGGCAGCAGGAAGGCGGCGAGCATCACCAGGCCGCCCAGCCAGACCGCCATGCTGCCCAGGTGGACCGCGTCGACGATCACCGACACGGCCGGGGCGGGCGAGGCCGCCGGGTGCCCGGACAGCGGCCAGGTGAGCAGCGCCGCACCGGCGAGCAGGCCGAGGATGATCAGGTCGGCCCGGCCGACCGGCCCGGCCAGCAGCGGCCGGAGCAGGAACGCCGCCGCCGCGAGCAGTCCCAGCCGGATCAGGTGAGCGGCGCCGAACGTGCTGCCGAGCACCAGGCCCAGCCCCTCGCCGCTGATGTCGAACGGCCCGCCTCCGCTGGTGTATGGCACCTGCAGCAACGCGACCGCGACGGTGGCCACCGCCACCAGTCCCAGGCCGGTCCAGGCCAGGCGAGCCGGTCCCTGCCGGGACAGTCGGCGCGGCCAGAGCAGCGCGAGCACCAGTGCGGGACCGACGAGCAGCAGCAGACCGACGTACCCGACGAACTTCGCGGCCTTGATCGCGTTGGTGACCAGCGGATCGGCCCGACCGTCGTCGCCGCTGTCCACCGGCGGCTCCGAGGGCGCGCCGACGGAGTAGGTGAACGCACCGGAGACCGGGTGGCTGTCCGCCGAGATCACCCGGTAGGTCACCAGATAGGTGCCGTTGCCGCCGGAGGTGTCGACCGCGATGTTGACCACGCTGTCGGTGAAGGTCGGATCGCCCCGGTCGACGCGGGACCCGTCCGGTGCGATGACCCGGATCCGGTCCGGCACCCGGCGGACCGGCTCGCTGAAGGTGAGCACCACCTCGGCCGGCGCTGCGGGCACCACGGCCGACGCGGCCGGGCTGCTGCTGGACAGCACGGCGTGGGCGGCGGCCGGTCCGGCGGGGACCAGCAGCAGGGCGACGACGGTGACCAGCAGGCCGGCGGCGGCGGCCCATCGGACGGATCGGCGGCGAGGGACGGCAGTCATGACCCACATCGTCTCTGACCGGACCCCTTTCCGGCGAGTCGCGACCATCGATTGACGGCGATCATCCGCGATCGCACGCGAACGCACGGGCGCCGGACCGAGGTCATGAGCGGGTAGTCGGCGGGGACCCGCAGAAAGTTCCCGGCGTGGCGCAGCCCATGAAGGGCCGAAGGACCCTGCTGCTGCCGGCGGGGCCGCGTAACCTGGGTTGTCGTGATCCCCGCCCCGCGCGACACCCGCGCCGCCGCCGACACCGGCGGTGTCGACGCGCACGCCGGGCCGGACCCGGCCACCGACTGGGCGCTCGCCGCCCGCGACGGCGACCCGGTCGCCCAGGCCGCCTTCGTCCGGGCCACCCAGGCCGAGGTGTGGCGGTTCACGGCGGCGCTGCTGGACCCGGACAGCGCGGACGATCTCACCCAGGAAACCTACCTGCGCGCGTTCCGGGCGCTGCCCGCCTTCGAGGGCCGGTCCAGCGCCCGCACCTGGCTGCTCGGCATCGCCCGGCGGGCTTGCGCCGACCACCTCCGTACGGTGGTCCGGCGGCGACGCCTCGACCAGCGACTCACCGCCCACGCGCACACCGACCTGGCGCACCCCGACCCGGCCGGACAGCTCGGCACGGCCGACCTGGTCAGCCGACTGTCCGCGCAGCGGCGCGGCGCGTTCGTGCTCACCCAGTTGCTCGGCCTGTCGTACGCCGAGGCGGCGACGGTGGAGGGCGTGCCGGTGGGCACCATCCGCTCCCGGGTCGCCCGGGCCCGCGCCGAACTCGTGGACGCGGTCGGTGAGGCGCTGGCCGGGTGAACGGGCGGGGCGCGACGTCGAGGTGGACGCGGTGGCGGCCCTGGCTCGGGCTCGCCGTCCGGCTCGGGCTGGCCGCCGTCTGGCTCTACGCCGGCGCATCCAAGGTCGGCGACCTGGCCGCCTCGGGCCGCAGCGTGCACGCGTACCAGGTGATGCCGTACGACCTGGCGGTGGTGATCGGCGCGGTGCTGCCCTTCGTCGAGCTGGCGTTGGGCGTCCTGCTGCTGCTCGGGTTGGCCACCCGGCTGACCGCCGGGGTCTCGGTGGTCCTGCTGCTGCTCTTCGTCGCGGGCATCGCCTCGGCCTGGGCCCGTGGCCTGGCGATCGACTGCGGCTGCTTCGGCAGCGGCGGCGAGCTTCCGGCCGGGCAGCGCCCCAGCTACCTCCCGGAGATCGTCCGGGACGTGGCCTTCCTGGCGATGGCCGGGTTCCTGCTGATCTGGCCCCGGACCGCCGTCTCACTCGACGGCGTCCTGACGGGCGTACCGGTGGAGGACGAGGATGAGTAGTCGCAAGGGACGCAAGGACGCGGCCCGGGTCGTCCGGGAACAGCTGGCCCGGGAGCGGCGCCGCAAACAGACCCTGTGGATCTCGCTCGGCGCGGTGGTGGTGCTGGTGATCGCCGGCCTGGTCGGCTGGAGTGTCTGGTCGGGCCAGCGGTCCGGCGACTTCACCCCGCCGCCGGGCGCCAACGACGCCGGCACCGGCGTGGTGGTCGGCTCCGGGCCGGTCACCGTCGACGTGTACGAGGACTACATCTGCCCGGCCTGCAAGCAGTTCGAGCAGACCAGCGGCGCCACCCTCAAGCAGCTCGTCGACGAGGGCAAGGTACGGGTGGTGTACCACCCGGTCGCCTACCTGAACCGCTTCTCCAGCACCCAGTACTCGACCCGGGCGTCCGCCGCCTCCGGATGCGCCGCCGAGGGCGGCAGGTTCACCGAGTTCGGCGCGGCGTTGTTCGAGCGCCAGCCGCCGGAGGGCGGCGCCGGTCTCAGCGACGACCAGCTCGTCGACATCGGCGTCGAGGTCGGTCTGGACCGGGACGCCTTCGGCACCTGCGTCCGCGACGGCAGGTACAAAGCGTGGACCGCGCACGTCACCGAGGAGGCGAGCCGCGCCGACGTCACCGGCACCCCGACCGTCCTGGTCGACGGCGAGCCGGTGCAGCAGTGGACGCCGGAGAACATCACCGCCGCCGTGGAGGCGGCCGGACAGTGATCCGTGCCTTGTCGGCCCGTACCGGGCTGCTGCCCCTGGCGGCCCGTACCGGGCTGCTGCTCACCGGCGTGGTCGTCGCGCTGCTGGCAACGGCCGCCCCGGCCGCCGCGCACGGCGCGGACGCGCCCGACGGCACCGACTACCGGGTGGCGGTCGGCGCGGTCGAGGGCCGACCGGACCTGCGGGTCCGAGTGGTCGAGGCGGGCGCACGCCTGGAACTGACCAACACCGGTGACCGGCCGGTCGAGGTGATCGGCTACTCGGGCGAGCCCTACCTGCGGGTGGGGCCGGACGGCGTGTTCGAGAACACCCGCTCACCGGCGACCTACCTGAACCGCACCATCCTCGCCGACACCCCGCTGCCGGACGAGGTCGATCCGGCCGCCGTCCCGCAGTGGCGACGGATCGACACCGGCACCACCGCCCGCTGGCACGACCAGCGGGCGCTGTGGCGCGAGGCGGGTCCGCCCGTCCAGGTCCGCGCCGCACCCGACCGCGAGCACCGGGTACGCGACTGGGTCGTCCCGCTACGCGACGCGGACGGGCGCACCGAGATCCGGGGCACCCTGGACTGGGTGCCGCCGCCGGACGCGTACCCGTGGTGGGTGGCGATCACGCTCGGCGCGCTCGCGGTGGGCGCGGCCGGGCTGCTGCCGGCTGCCTCGTCACCCGGCAGGCGGGCGCGGACCGCTCTCGGCGCGCTGCTGACGGTCGGCGGGGTGGCGGCGGTCGTGCTCGCCGTGGGCCGGGTGCTCGACGCCGGGGCCGAGGGAGTCGGCGCGGTGCTGACCGGGCTGCTGGCCGGCCCGGTCTGGACCCTCGTGACCGGGCTCGGCGCGATCGTCGCCGGTGGCTGGGCGGTGACCCGGCGCGACGGTGTGGACTTCGTGATGGCGCTCGCCGGGGCGTGCCTGGCGCTGTTCGCCGGGGTGTCCAACGCCGCCGTGCTGTCCCGTGCCGTCCCACCGGTGCCGTGGTCGGCCACCGCCACCCGGATTCTGGTCGTGGTGGTCCTCGTCGCCGGGGCCGGGGCACTCGCCGCCGCCGTGCTGCGCCTGCACGCCACCGGCCGAGCCGCCACACCGACCGAGCCGGCCGAGCCCGCCGAGCCGGCCGAGCCCGCCGAGCCGGTCACTCGGTGACCGGGTGCGGGACGGGACGGAACGGGTAGGGCAGTTCGAGCCGGTGCCGGGCCAGCAGGTCCGGATCGGCCAGGAGCACCGAGGTCGGGCCGTCGGCGACGATCCGGCCGTCGTCCAGGATCACCGACCGGTCGCAGAGCTCGTAGGCGTACGGCAGGTCGTGGGTGACCATCAGCACCGTCACCGGCAAGGATCGCAGGATCCCGGCCAGTTCCCGCCGGGCCGCCGGATCCAGGTTGGACGAGGGTTCGTCGAGCACCAGGATTTCCGGGCGCATGGCCAGCACGGTGGCCACCGCCACCCGACGGCGCTGCCCGAACGAGAGGTGGTGCGGGGCGCGCTCCCGGTGCGCGGACATGCCGACGGCGGCCAGCGCCTCGTCCACCCGGACGGAGAGTTCCGCGCCGCGCAGCCCGAGGTTCGCCGGCCCGAAGGCCACGTCCTCGGCGACGGTGGGCAGGAAGAGTTGGTCGTCCGGGTCCTGGAAGACGATGCCGACCCGGCGGCGGATCTCCGCCAGCGTGGCCCGGTCCGGGCCGACCGCCAGGCCCCCCACGGTGACACCGCCCTCGGTGGGCACCAGGATTCCGTTGAGGTGCAGCACCAACGTTGTCTTGCCGGCGCCGTTCGGGCCGAGCAGGGCCACCCGTTCGCCCCGGGCCACGGTCAGGTCGACGCCGCGCAACGCGACGTGCCCATCCGGATAGGCGTACCGGACGCCGTGCACGTCCAGGCTGGGCGCAGGCCCGTCGGCGCTCACGTCAACACGGTGGCGGTGGCCGCCACGGTGCCCGCCAGCACCGGGACCGTGGCCGCGAGCAGCCACTGACCGGTCGTCGCCGCACCCGTACCCGACCACAGCACCGGCATCCGACCCGTGTACCCGCGCGAACGCATCGCCAGGTACACCCGCTCCCCCCGCTCGAAGGCGCGCAGGAACAACGCACCCACCCCGACCGCGAACCCCCGCACCTGCCAGAGGAAACGCGGGTCGTCACCCCGGGAGATCCGGGCGATCCGCATCCGGCGGGCCTCACCCACCAGCACCTCCAGGTACCGCACCATGAAGGTGGCGATCTGGGTAAGGATCTGCGGGCAGCGCAACCGGTCCAACCCGACGATCAGGTCGCGGGTGGTGGTGGTCGCGGCCAGCAGCAGCGACGCCCACACGCCCAGGGTCCCCTTGGCGAGGATGTTCCCCGCGCCGTACAGCCCGTCGACCGACAGGGCCAGCCCCAGCACGTCGACCCGCTCCCCGGTGCCGAGGAACGGCAGCGCGACCGCGAACAGCACGAACGGCAGCTCGATCGTCGAGCGCAGGAGCAGCCAACCGGCGGGCACCCGGGCGAGCGCGGCGACGGCGGCGACCAGCAGGGCGTACACGCCGAAGGCCCAGAGCGCCACGCGGGGCGTGGCGACGACCGCGACGGTGAACGCCACCATCGCCGCGATCTTGACCTCCGGCGGCAAACGGTGCACCGGCGAGTCGGACTCCCGGTACAGCACATGCGCAGCGGCCATCCCCGCCGCTACCCCCGGCCCGACGCGGTGACGCCGGTCCGGTCCGCCTCGCCGTCCGGGCCGGGGCCACGACGGCGGACCAGCCAGAACGCGCCACCGGCCACGGCGAAGGTGAGCAGTACGCCGAGCACACCGGCCAGTCCGGTGGAGACGAGGTCGTTGTCCAGCCCGGCGATGCCGTAGTCGGCCAGCGGCCCACCGATCTCGTGCTCCTTCTCCTGCCGCGCCGGGCAGTCCCCACCGACGATCTCGTCGTCGGCGTCGAAGACGCAGCCCTCCCGCAACGACGAGTCCAACCCGTCCGGGTGCGCCGAGGCGACATTGCTGACCAGCCCGGCCAGCAGCAGCGCGACGAGCAGACCGCCGACGAGGAAGGATCGGGACCGGGTACTCATCGGACACCTCCGGTAGCCGGGACGGACCTCGACGCGGCCGGCGACAGGACCCGTAGCGCGTACACCAGGTCGGGTCGTACCTTCGCCACGGTGACCACGGTGGTCGCCGTGATCAGCCCCTCGCCGACGCCGATGAGCAGGTGGGAGACGGCCATCGTGCCGGCCAGACCGGCCAGGTTGCCGCCGAGGTCGGTGGTGCCGCCGAGCTGGTACTGCAGCACGAAGCCCATCGCCGCGACCAGCACGCTGACCACCGAGGCGACGAAGGCCGCCACCGCCAGCCCGGTCGGCGTACGCGGCAGAACCCGCAGCAGCAGCGCGATCGTCAGGTACGCCACCGCGATGCCGATGACCGCCATGTTGGTGACGTTGAGCCCGAGCATCGCCACCCCGCCGTCGCCGAAGACCAGCGCCTGCACCGCCAGCACCACCGCCACGCAGAGCGCGCCGACCCAGGGACCGACCAGCATGGCGGCGAGCGCACCGCCGAGCAGGTGACCGCTGACTCCCCCGACGAAGATCGGGAAGTTGAGCATCTGCACGGCGAAGATGAACGCCGCGACCAGACCGGCCATCGGCGCGAGCCGGTCGTCCAGGTCCTGTCGTCCACGCCGGACGCAGAACGCCGTCGCCGCCAGCGCCAGCACCCCGAAGAGCGCCGCAACCGGACCGTTGATGATCCCGTTGGAGATGTGCATGGCCAGGGTTTCCACGTGACCTCCCACGTGCCGGCGGGCCCGCGCTCGCCGGCAGGAGTGAGCGTATTTCCCGACATAGGCTGTTGCCAATACCTGGCAAGAGTGATCACGGGTGCGGCGTGCCGAACGGGACGGCCCGGGGCGGCGGTAGGGTCGTGCCATGACCGCACCCGCTCGTCTCGCCGCCGGTGACGCGGCACCCGAGTTCACCCTCCCCACCGACACCGGAGGGCAGCTCACCCTGGCCGACCTGCGCGGCCGCAAGGTCATCCTGTACGCCTACCCGGCCGCGATGACCCCCGGCTGCACCAAGCAGGCCTGCGACTTCCGCGACTCGCTCGCCTCGCTCCAGGCCGCCGGCTACGAGGTGATCGGCATCTCGCCGGACAAGCCGGAGAAGCTGGCCACGTTCCGTGAGCGCGACGCGATCACCTTCCCGCTGGTCGCCGACACCGACAAGTCGGTGCTGACCGCGTACGGCGCGTACGGCGAGAAGCAGTCCTACGGGCGCACGGTGACCGGGGTGATCCGCTCGACGTTCGTGATCGACGAGAACGGCAAGATCGAGCGGGCGCTCTACAACGTGAAGGCCACCGGCCACGTCGCCAAGCTCCGCCGCGATCTCGGCCTGGACTGACGCTGTCGTACCCCGCTCGTAGCGTCGCCGTATGGTTCGCTACCGGTACACGCCCGACGCGCTCGCGCAGGCGGCATCTGTCGCGCTCAGCGTCACAGATGTGATGCGGCTGCTCGGAGTGCGGGTGGCCGGCGGTTCACACGCCCACATCAGCCGGCAGCTCAAGCGCTTCGGCATCGACACCTCACACTTCACCGGTAGCGCACATTCACGCGGACGGAGAGGCGCCCGACGCGTCACCTCGACACAACTCCTGGTCCGCTTGCCTGAAGGATCACGCCGCACTCCTGGAACGCGGCTCAAGTGGGCCCTAGGCACGATCGGAGTGCCCGAAGAATGTGAGGAGTGTGGCGTAGGGCCGATCTGGCAAGGTCGGCCCCTGATCCTGCACGTTGATCACATCAGCGGTGACATCCTCGACAACCGCCCGCCCAACCTGCGTCTTCTCTGCCCAAACTGTCACAGCCAAACGGCGACCTTTGCTGGGCGCAACCGCCGCATCGCCAGCGTCGAGTCAGACACCACGAATGATCCCCCGGTCCGGCCACACGAGCTGACCGAGCGAGAGACAAACGAGGTGGTCCGTCTCTTCGTCACCGGCGCGCTGAGCCCGGCGCAAGCAGCCAGCCGGATCGGTTGTCACCGAAACAGCCTCTACCGTCTGGTCCGCCGCCTCAAGGAATTCGGTACAGCCGTACCTGGCTCTCGGCGAACGTCCCCTCGCCCGGAGGCGGACCTGGTCATCCGACACGCCTTGGCGAATCCGGAGATGGGAGCACGGCGGCTAGCCGCCTCGGTGCGCGCGGCGACGGACACAAAGGTTGACCTCGACTACGGCAAGGTCTCGGCCATACTTCGTGCCGCCGGGCTTAACACTGCCGCAGCGCGACGTTCTAGACTCTCCTAGGCTCGCGGGAGTGGCGTAAGGGCAGCCGCGCAGGTCTTAGGAACCTGTGTCCGAAAGGACGTGGGGGTTCGAATCCCCCCTCCCGCACCGACCCGGTCCGTCGCCTTGGTCACGATCGCAGGTGATCGGGACGCGGTTCGATGACGATGGGCACCGTGAGTCTGCGCTTCGTCCTGGACCCCGAGCTGACCCCCGATCTGCGTACCCGGATCGTCGCGCTCTGGGTCGACGTCACCAACGCGGGCGGGGCGGTCGGTTTCGTCGCCCCGGTCACCGCCGACCATGTCCGCACCATCGCCGACCCGACGCTGGCCGGCATCGCGGACGGGCCGGACCGCCTGCTGGTGGGGTACGACGGTGACCGGCTGGTCGCCATGGCGATCTTCACCGACCCGCGGTTCCACCTCAAGACGCACCTGCGGGTGCTCACCCGCGTGATGGTGCACCCGGACACGCAGGGGCGCGGGCTCGGCGACGAGCTGATGCGCGAGGCCGAGCGGGTGGCCCGTGGCCTGGGGCTGGCGGCCCTGCACGTGACGGTGCGGGACGGGCTGGGACTGGACCGGTTCTATCGGCGGCTCGGGTACCGCGAGGTGGGCCGCTGGCCCGGCGCGCTGCGGATCGGCCCCGGCGACGACCGCGACGAGATCCTGATGTGGCTGGGGTTGACCGGCGGCGCGGCGGATCGCTGACGGGCGAGCCGGACGTCAGGTGCCGCAGCCCGGCGTCGTGGCGGCCACCGGCACGGGCGGCAGGGCGGCGGGATCGCTGGCCGACGCGGCCGGGGTCGCTGTCTCGGCCAGTGGGGTGGTCGAGGCGGACGGGGTCGGGCGAGGGGTCGCGCTGGCGCGTGGCGTCGGGCTGGCCGACGGTGACCGGGAGGTGGTGGTCGTACCGCCGCTCGTGCCGCCGTACATCCGGACCGTGGAGCGCTGGACCTGGCTGGGAGCCATCCGGATGCCGGTGGCGGTCACCCGGTGTCCGCGCGTGTCGGTCACCCGGATCTGGTACGGCCCGGGGCCGGCGCCGGAGTCGATCAGCCAGTAGTTGTAGCTCTCCCGGGCGGCCGCCCGCCAGTTACCCGAGCTGCCCTGGCGTACCTCGACCGCTCGCAGCGGGTTGCCGTGTCCGGCGACCAGCACGGCGAACCAGTACTGCGACGCGCCTTCCTTGATCCGGAAGGTGAGCGGACCGGCCAGCGGCGGGTCGACCACGAGGCGGTAGCTGACGTTCACGATGCCCTGCACCGGGTCGGCGATCCGGGCGAACGCCTCCCGGGACAGGTCGATGTGGCCGGGCGCGCACTCCGGGCACTGGTCCATGATCATGACGCGTACCTTGCCCTTGGGCCCGGTCACGTCGAGGTAACCACCGCAGGCCGCGCCGTCGGCGTACTCGCTGGGGCCGAGGGCGACGTAGAGACGGTCGGCGGGGGCGGACGGGTAGGAGCAGTTGCCGCCCTCGCCCTTGGAGTCGTAGAAGGTCGACTTTCCCTTGTTCAGGGTGCCGGCGGCGGGCGGGGCGAGCAGCGCGGCGGCGACCGGTGCGGCAGCCCGGGGCGGTGCGGCGCAGGCGGGTGCGGCGCCCGAGCGCAGCGCGAGGGTGAGGCCGAGGACCGTGGCGAGTGTCGCCACGGCCCCACCGGCCAGCCAGCGGCCCAGCTTCGGACGCCGGGTACGGGCTCGGTCGGCGGGGCCGTCGGTTCCGTCGGTCACGTGGACCGATGCTGCCGGACGGCCAACGGATCGGACAAGCCACCTAAGCGAAAGCTAAGACGAAGATCAGCGCGGCCGGTCGACCCTCCTCAACCAGCCGGTTCCACCCGGTCACCGACGGTGAGGCGGCCGGACTCCAGCGGCACGACGTTCAGCCCGAACAGCAACTGACGCCCGATGTTGCGGTGCCGGGCGAGGGTGCGTAACGGTTCGCGGCCGCGTACCCCGGTCTCCTGGTCGGTGGTGGTGACCAGGCAGCGGGCCGACGGGCCGGCGGCGCGGAACGCCACGCCGCCGATCCGCAGCGGCCGTCCCTCCCAGCCGTCCTCCGCCCAGGCCGGGGCCCCGTCGACGACCAGGTTGGGGCGGAACCGGGTCATCGGCACCGGCTCCGCGCCCGCCGCGGTGAGCCAGTCGCCGAGCGCGGCCAGCGACGCGGTGCTGGTCAGCAGCACCGGGTACGCGTCGGCGAAGCTCACCCGGTCGCCCGGGTCGTGCTTCTTGCGGCCCGGTTCGACGTGTCGGGCCGGCGCGGCGAGCCAGACCAGCCGGACCGGCCGGTCTAGCACCGTGCTGAGCCAGGCGTCGGCGGCCGGGCCGGCGGGCAGTGCGTCGACCCGCAACAGCCGTCGGCGGAAGGTGCGTACCGGCACCGGGTCGACGTCGACCGGCTCGGGCACCGGCAGGTCGGGCTGCCCGTCGGCGCGCAGCAGCAGCCCGCCGGGGCCGGGCCGGGCGTGCACCCGGACCAGCGCGGTGACCTCGCGCTGGGTGACGCCGACGCCCTCGGCGTCCACGACCATCCAGCGCCGGTCCCCGTCGAGACCCCACGGCGCCACCCCGACCTCGGTGTGGCCGATCCGGTGGCAGCCCTTGATCGGATAGGTGCTGATCTCGGTCAACCGCACCCGGTCACCATGCCACCCCGATGCCGTCGCCGGGGTACCAGTGGTCGGCCGGCGTCTCCCGGTAGGCGAGGAACCGGCGGCCGGTCCGCTCGGCGTGGTCGGCCAGCACGTTGGTGTGCGTGACGTTGTCGGTGAGCAGCATCGCCCCCGGCGCCAACTTCGGCTCGACGGCGTCGAACTCGCGCTTCTCGTAGACGCGGCTGTGGTCGCTGTCGTGCAGGAACAGGTCGACCGGCCGGTCCAGGGCACGGATCGACTCGACCGAGTCGCCGACGACCAGGTCGATCACCTCCGACCAGGGCGCGACCCGGGCCAGGTAGCCGGCCTCCGGGTTGATGTCGATCGAGCTGAGCCGGCCGGGGTGCCCCTCGGCGGCGTTGCGCAGCAGGGCGGCGGCCAGCACACAACTGCCCAGGCCCTTGTCCACACCGGTCTCCACGATGTGTTTCGGCCTGCGGGCCCGGACGATGGCGTACCAGCCGACCCGGCGGGCGTACCGGACCTGCTTGTCGGCCAGCCCGCGTCGAGCCGCACCGGCGGTGGCCGAGGCGATGTGCCGGCGCAGCGCGTCGTCCGACTCGATCTCCTTCAGGTAGCCACGCACCTGCTTGACCGGCAGGTCGCAGACCACGCTGACGAACCAGGCGAGATGGCTACGGCTGAGCTTGGTCAGCTCGTACGTGTAGTTGTGGTGCTCCCGCGAGGCCACCAACCAGCGGGCGGACTTACGGAACACCCGCGCGTCGTGGCGGGCGACCGCGACCAGTCGTTTCGGAAAGGCGGCAACGGGGGCGAGGCGGGTCCGGGCGATGGCCCGACGCAGCTTTACGGCGTCCACGGCAGGGTTGTACCAGACTGACGGAAACTCGTGGGGGATACGACGGGACGGTCAGGCGAAAGTCGGCACCGGGCGGGGATTCCCCGAGAACGTGAAATCAGTACCATCTCCGCCATGTCGAGTGGAGAGCAGGCCGGGACCACCTCCCTGGGGGAGAACCTGCCGGCGGGGGGCACCGACGGAGCCGAGCCGACGGCCGCAGGCCGGCCGCGCCGCCGATGGCTGCGGATCACGCTGATCAGCGTGTTGGTGCTGGCGTTGGTCGGTGTCGGCGGTGTGGTGGCCGCGGGCTTCTATCTGAAGTCGGTCGAGTCGGACATCGAGCGGGTCGACGCCTTCGAGGGCGTACCCGCGGAGACCCGGCCCGAGGTGGTCGCCGGGGACGCGCTCAACATCCTCGTGCTGGGCAGCGACTCGCGCGATCCGGAGAGCACCGGCGGTTCGCGGACGGACACCATCATCCTGGCGCACCTGCCGAAGGACCGGTCCAGCGCCCAACTCATCTCCATCCCCCGCGACACCTGGGTCGCCGTGCCGCGGAGCAAGGAAGGGCGCGGTGGTCGCGACGCGAAGATCAACGCCGCGTACGCCTGGGGTGGTGTGCCGCTCATGGTGCAGACCGTGGAGCAGTTCACCAAGGTCCGCATCGACCACGTGGTGATGGTCGACTTCGCCGGCTTCAAGGAGATCATCGACGCGCTCGGCGGCATCGAGGTGAACTCGGAGAAGCAGTTCACCTCCATCCATCCGCCGTTCCGCACGTTTCAGGCCGGTCCGCAGAAGATGGACGGCGAGGCGGCCCTCGACTACTCCCGTCAGCGCAAGCAGTTCGCCGACGGCGACTTCGCCCGGATCCGGCACCAGCAGCAGGTGATCAAGGCGATCCTGGACAAGGCCACCTCCGGCGGGTTGCTCACCAACCCGGCGCGGCTGAACTCCTTCCTCCAGGCCACCTCCGGTTCGCTCTCGATGGACAAGGAACTGTCCCTGGTCGACATGGCCACCGAGAACCGCAACCTGCGCGGCCGGAACCTCACGTTCGTGACCAGCCCGACCAGGGGCACCGGACGGGTGGGCTCGGAGAGCGTGGTCTTCGCCGACGACAAGCGGGTCGACACGTTCTATGCGGCGGTCCGCCGGGACGCCGTCCGGGACATCATCGACGGGGCCGACAAGAAGTGACCGGCGGTGGTGCGGCGCTCCGGTCGGGGCGCCGCACCACCGGTGTCCGTGCTCAGTACGCCCCGCGCCGGGCCAGCACCACCCGGACCGTACGCCAGAGGATGCCGAGGTCGTAGACCAGCGACCAGTTGTCGACGTAGTGCAGGTCCAGTCGTACGGCGTCCTCCCAGGTCAGGTCGGACCGGCCGGAGATCTGCCAGAGGCCGGTGATGCCCGGACGGACCAGGAGCCGACGCCGGACATCGCCCCGGTAGTCGTCGTCCTCGGTCGGCAACGGGCGCGGGCCCACCAGGGACATCTGCCCCACCAACACGTTGATCAACTGTGGCAGCTCGTCGAGCGACAGGGCACGCAGGTGCCGACCGATCGGCGTGACCCGGGGATCGTTCTTGATTTTGAAGAGCAGGCCATCGCTCTCGTTGCGGTCCCGCAGGGCCTCCAACCGCTGTTCGGCGTCGGTGTACATGGTCCGGAACTTCCACACCTTGAACGCCTTGCCCTGATGACCGATCCGGCTCTGCCGGAACATCACCGGACCGGGGTCGGTCAGCCTGATCGCCACCGCGATCCCGATCAGCAGCGGGCTCAGCACGATCAGCCCGGCGAGCGCCGAAAGCCGGTCCATCACGCTCTTGGCCAGCAGGGACAGGCCGGAGATCGTCGGTTCCTCGACGTTCAGCAGCGGCAGACCCTCGATCGGGCGGACGTGGATCCGGGGCCCGGTGATGTCCGTGACCTGCGGCACCACGACCAGATCGAGGCCGGTGCCCTCCAACTGCCACGCCAGCTTGCGCAGCTCGTACGACTCCAGGCTGGCCGGGCCGCAGACCGCGATGGTGTCCGCCCCCAACTGCTGGACCAGCGGCACCAGGTCCCAGCCCACATAGACCGGCACCGGCGCCTCCACCCGCTCACCGGCCCGAGGGAACTGGGGCAGGTGGATGGCGACCGGACGCAGGCCGGCACCGGCGTTGCGGGTCACCACCTCGTGCACCGCCAGAGCGTCGGAGAGCCGCCCCACCAGCAGCACCTTCTGCGAGGCCCGCTGACTGCTGCGGCGGATCCGGCGAAGCACCACCCGGGCCACGAAGCGGACGAAGACGGTGTACACCAACAGGCCGATGATGATCGCGGCGACGGTGGCCCGGGACAGGTCCTTCTTGAAGCCCAGGGCCAGGAAGGAGACGGCGGCGGCCATCGCCACGTTGGCCCGGACCACCCGCTTGAGTTCCTCGGTGCCCCGGCCGAGCGCCCGCCGGTCGTACGCGCCGGCACCGGCGAGGATGGTCAACCACATCAGCGGCACGATCACGTGGGCCACCAGCGCGAACGTGCTGACACCGAGCAGCCGCTCGTCCCAGAAGCCGGCGTCCGCCTCCTCGAACACTGTGACGACCGTCTGGCTGGCCGCCCACGCGGCGAGGAAGTCGAGCGCGATCAGCCAGGCCATGTAGCGCCGCCGCCACTTCGCCCGGGGCGCGACCGGACGGCCGAAGACCGACCGGGGCATGCCGTTGGACGGAGGTGTGATCACGCCGAGGTCGGGGTCGAAGCGCGGGGTCGGTAACGGTCCCACCGTCTTGAGGAACTGGGTGTGCGCGGACACGACTTTCCTTTCACCAGCCTCGTCAGCCGTGACGATAACGAATGCCACGAGTGCCCCACCGTACGGTGCACGGTGGACGAAGGTTCACGGTGTCTCGGCAGGGGCCGCTGTCGGCCTGGTCAGCCGACCGAGCTCGTCGGCCAACGCCGAGTACGCCGGTTTGGGTCGCAGGTCCTCGTCGAACAGGCAGGCCGCCCCGTAGCCCCGGTGGTAGCCGGGAATCCAGCTCCGCGCGTCGGTGAAGCCCCACACGGTGAAGGAGACGCAGGCGGAGAGGGCCAGACAGGACCGCAACACGTCCCGATAGACCTCGGCCTGCCGCTTCAACTTGGCCGGGGTGACCGGCAGTTCGATCCGCACGTCGAGTTCCGTGATCGCCACCGACACGCCCAGGTCAGCGAAGCGTCGCAGGTTCGCGGTGAGATCCGGCGGCGGTGCGTCCCACGGCAGATGACTCTGGAACCCCACGCCGTCCACCGGTACGCCGTCCCGCCGCAGCTCCCCGACCAGCTTCAGCAACGCGTCGGCCTTCCGGGATCGGCCCTCGACACCGTAGTCGTTGATGAACAGGCGGGCACCGGGATCCGCCGCGTGCGCCCACCGGAAGGCGTCCGCGATGTAACCGGGCCCGAGCTTGCGCAGCCACAGCGTGTCGCGCAGGGAACCGTCCTCGTCCAGTACCTCGTTGACCACGTCCCACGCCCAGACCCGCCCCCGATACCGCGACACGACCTCGGTCACGTGGTCCTTGAGGGCGGACCGGACGCGTTCGGCCGGCCATTGCGGCGACACCCACGTCGGCACATCGCTGTGCCAGACGAGGGTGTGGCCGTACACCTCCTGATCGTGCTGCTCGGCGAACTCGACGAGTTGGTCGGCGCCGGCCCAGACGTACACCCCCTCGGACGGCTCCAAGCTGCGCCACTTCATCGCGTTCTCGGTGGTAACCGCGTTGAACTCGGTGCCGAGCAGGGCCCGGTAGGCCGGATCGAGGCTCAGCGGCCGACCGTCGACCGCCGAACCGATTCGTACTCCGGACGGCATCAGTTCACGAAGTGTCGGGCGATCGGGCGCGGCCGGGGCCGACGGCGGGGGTGCCCCGGCCCTCGGCTCGTCCTCGACACCGTCGCCGGCGACGACCGCCAAGCCGGTCACCACGAGCACGAGCACCAGGACGGCGGCGACTATCAGGCCGAGACGTCGTCGACGGCGCGCGTCACCACGGACGCCGGACGGCACTGCCGTCCGGTCCGCCGCGACGACGTGTCGTCTGCCAGAGAGTAGGTCGGTCATGGACGATCCGGTCCGGGGAGTGCCCAGGGTGCCCGTGTGAAGTTCTGCCGGGCCCGCTCCGCGAACTCCTCCTGGGACAGTCGCGGCACCGCGTCGTCGTGCAGCAGCCTGGCCAGCATCCGGGTCACCTCGATCGGGTCCTGTGGCACCCGGTCGAGCCGGAAAGACGCCGGTTGACCGATCTCGTCCAGGAAGTCGTCACACTTCTGTTGGTACGGCACCAGCGTGAACGGGACTCCGGCGAGGTACGCGAAGACCGCACCGTGTAGCCGCATGTGCAGGCCGAGGTCGCAGCGCTTCATCTCGTCCCAGCAGGCCCGTACCCCGTCGCGGGCAGTCACCACACGGACGTCACACAGCCCGTCGAGGGCGGCTCGCAGCCGCTCGCTGACTCGCTCGTCACCGTGCTCGGGATGGGTGTTGAAGGCGAAGACGGTGACGTCCACCGGCTCCTTGCGTACCAGGTCGACGACGCCGCCGACGAGGGCGTCCTCCCTGCGGCGTACCTCCGTGGCAGCGGCCTCGTAGTCGACGCCGAGCAGCGTGACACCGAGCCGGGCGCGGGCACCCGACCAACCGGGCGAGCGGGACGGCATCGTCTCGCCGAGTGCCTCGGGTAGAAGTCCGGCGAGATCGCCCGCGGTCACCAGCACGCCCGGATAGCCGGCGCGTTCAAGAATCTGCGCGGAGGCGCGGTCCCGCACTCCGATGAAGTCGACCTGCCGGAGAACCTCGATCAGCCGGCGTTCGGCTGCCGAGGAGAGGAACGGCCCGACGGACACTCCGACCGCCGCCATCGGATGCCCCGAGAGTCGAGAGAATAGCGAGAAGAGTCGCTTCTCGCTCAACGGACCCATGTCCCGGAAGACCGATCCACCACCGAAGACCACCATCGACGAGCGACGCAGCAGCACCGCCTTGTTCGCTACCCAGCCCACCCGGTCCGGCACACTGCGCGACCGGTACCAGCGGGGGTTCATGCCGGTGCTCGTGGCCGGTAGGTCGACCATGGGTGGCGCGGCGAAGACCGGGCTTCTACTGCCCCAGTAAGTCCGGGTGGCCCACTCCGTCACCACGCAGAAGGCGTTGTCACCGACGTTCTCCATGCCGTAGTAGCCCACCACCAACGGGCGTCCGGCGACGGCGTTCGGCTCAGGACTCACGCGGGCCTCCCCTCGTCAGCCGCTGCCTCAGATCGTGCCACGACGGCAAGGCCGCCCCGGCAACCACTGTGCGGCGGACCGCCACCCAGAACAGCATGGCCAGGACGACTTCGGCCACAACCGTGGCGAGGGCGGTACCGCGTACCCCCCACAGGGGGGTGGCGACGGCGAGACCGGCCACCAGCACGAGCGCCCCCATGCCCTGAAGAATGACCTTGCGTCGGAGCAGGCCGCCGCTGGTGAGCAGGGCTGCGGCGGCAGCCCCGCCAAATCGGAAGGGAATGGCCACGGCGAGCAGTGCGAGCACCACCGCTGCCTCGCCGTACCCGGGCCCGAGCAGGCGTGGCAGCGCCTGCCCACCGAGACCGACCACCCCGGCCACCAGCAGGCCGAGCGCGACCATGCCGGGCACGCCGAAACGGTACGCCAGCAGCATCGCGTCGCGGTCCCCGTGCGACCAGCGGTGCAGTTTCGCCAGAAAGTACTGCTGGTAGACGACCCTCGGCACCAGATAGGCGGCCGTCAGCACCGCCATCGGCACGCTCAGCACGGCAGCCGCCTCCGGTCCCAGCGCCTCGGCGGCGACGATCGTTCCGAGGTAGATGCCCATCAGGTAGAAGACATTGCCGAGGACGAAGGGGGTGGCGGCGGCGGCCACCCGTTTCGTCGGCACCTCGGCGAAAGTCCGGTCGTCGGTGGCCGCGTGACCTTCGAGCGGCATGGCGCCGCTCAGGAAGGGACGTATCACGACGACACAGGCCGCGACGGTGAGTACCGCCACGACTGCGTAGCCGAGGGCCACCACGACCACGGACAGTCCCGCCATACCGACGGCGAGCACCACGCCGAGCCGACCGAGGTGCGGCGCGACCTGGAGTAGGGAGAGACCTCGGTAGTCACCGCCCAACTGTTGAACGGAGGCGACCAGCATCAGGCCGGCCTGCGCGACCAGCACGCTCACCAGCAGGGCGCGCACCGAGGCCGCCGTGATGTCAGGCCATTCGGCGACGCTCCACACCCCGGTGACGGCAACGGCTACGGCCGTGCCGGCGCCTACCAGACGCAGCGACGGACGCAGCCAACGCCGGGCGCGCAGCCCTTCCCGACCGAATCGCTGCAACCACAGCTCGGAGACGCCGAACACCACCAGCGGTGCGGCCAGGGACATCGTCGCCAACGCCGCGCTGAACGTGCCGAAGTCGGCCTGCGGCAGGCTCCGGGCCAGGAGTACCTGGGTGCTGAACGCGGCCAGTGTGACACCGACCTGGCTCAGTCCCAGCATGCCGAGTTGGAGGAGCATCCGGGTCAGCCGGTTACCTCCGCCCGCCGGGCGCTCCGGACCGCCGGTACGCTGCTCAGCGGCCACGGGTGACAAGCCACTTGCCCGTCTCGCTCATGGTCCGCAGCGTCTTGATCGACAGCGCCACGCCGGGCCACCGCACCGGACGGTACATGTCGATCAGCCGGAACCAGAAGACCAGGCCGCTCAACCGGCCCCGGGTCACGTTGCCGTCGTGTCGGTGGAATCGCACGATGGGGTGACTCAGGTGACGGGGATGTACCCCGGACTTGAGGGCACGCAGCACCAGCTCGATGTCCTCGAAGAGGCGGAAGCTCTCGTCGTAGCCACCGATCTGCTCCAGAAGTCGCCGGTCGATGGTGGTGCCGGAGTGCTTGAACGGCAGTCGTGGACGGGTGAGCACGCCGAGCAGCATCCGCCGGGACGAGGCGTACTCGGGTAGTCGGATCAGTCGGGACGAGCCGCGGTCGAACTCGGTGTAGTCGGCGTACACCCACCTGCTGTCGGTGTCGGAGAGCAGGTGGTACAACCGGTCGAGCGCGTCCTCGGTCAACTCGTCGTCGGAGTCGAGCACGGTGAGATACCGGCCGGTGGCGATGCGCAGGCCGTGGTTGCGGGCCTCGGCGATACCTGAAGGCGGCTGGGTCACCACGCGTACCCGCTCGTCCATGGTCAGGTCTGCCTCGGCCAGCACCTCGGTGACCGGCACCTGCGAACCGTCGTCGACGACGATCAGCTCGAACTCTCGGTAGGTATTCGCCAGGACACTGCGTACCGCCTTGACCAGCAGGTCCGCCCGGTCGCGCACCACGATGCAGACGGTGAAGGTGGGACGCACCGTCGATTCGTCCACCCGATCGAGCGTCTCCTGCCTCCCTTGCCGTGGCACGGCCATCTGGCGGGAGTCGCTGGCATCCGTGCGGCGTATCGGCGCCGGGGACGACGAGGTCACCGCAGACCCACCTCGGATGTCTCGTCGTGCCGATCGGCTGGCTCCGTCGGCTCGTCGGCGGCGGCGAGCAGGACCATCTGCCCGAAGAGGAACAGCCAGAGGAAGTACGGATAGGCCAGGGGCTTCTGGGTGAGCCCGAAGACGACGAGAGCACCGAACAGCACCGCCAACGCCACTCGGTGCGACCGCTGGACGCGCGCCCCGACGAAACGGTAGAGCCCCACCAGCAGCGCGGCGGTCACCACCACCCCGACGACGCCCCAGACCACGAGGAGTCGCAGGACGTCGTTGTGCATGTCCCAGGGCTCGTAGCCGAATCCGGCGAGCCAGACGTCCCACCCGGCGCGTCCGAGGATCCCCATCGTGTCGTTCCAGATCGCGCCCCGGCCGTGCATGAAGGTGTCGGACCGTACGTCGAGCGAGCCGACCTCGGTGAGCACGACCTCGGCCCGGTGCCAGACGGTCTCCCCCCACAACACCGCGACCACCGCCGCAGCGGCGATCGCCGCACCACCGACTCCCGCCACCGCACGCCGGTCGACCCGATGCCCGCGCCTGCGCGCGGCCAACAGCCCACGGAGCCGCTGGAGCTCGAACGCGGCGACGATCAGCCCCAGGCAGAGGATCGTGAAACGGTGCAGCGAGACGACCCCGGTCGCGACGAACAGCACGATCAAGGCGTACTGCACGGCGGTCGGCACCCGCATCCGCCGGCCGAGGACGTAGACGAGGAAGACCGCGAACATCAGCAGCCGGCCGAGGGACATCGGGTGGAAGTAGCCACCGGAGGCCCGGCCGATCTTCTGGTAGTCCGCCAGCTCGAAGAAAAAGGAGTACGGCATCACACCGGCGACCTGGAGCCAGGCGAGTACGGAGTGGACGACCGCACCGAGGACCACGACGCCCGCGACGAGGCCGAGGCGGCGGACCGGAAACCAGTCCCTCCGCAACACCATCAGGGCGATAAGGGCAAGCGGGGCGAAGCCGACCACCATCCGCATCGCTTCGGCCGGGATGGCCGAGGCCGGAACCTGGCCCGGCCCGTAGATGGCATGACGCCGGACGTCGAACAACTCCAGGAGATCCGATCGGGCCGGCACCGCCAGGTAGCTGATCGCCGAGAGGATCAGCAGCACGACCAGACCCGCCGCCATCAGCAGTAACGGACGCGGCGGCAGCCGTCGGACGCCGAGCAGGAAGAGGCAGAGTGCGCCGATCATCAACCCGGCGCCAAGAGCGGACAGCAGGACACCGACGTCCAGCCCGTCACCGCCGCCCTCACCGATGTCGAGCAGCGGCTTCACCGCGAGCAGCACCAGAGCGGCGGTCACCAGATGACGTGCGATCCGCTGCGGGCCGCGCATCGCCGAATCCTGCCCGGGCTGCCCGAACCACGGCCTACGGGCCGAGGTGGTCACTGTTTCCATCGCGGGTGCGTCTCCCATCAGTTCCCGCCCGCGGCAGTGAGACGGAAAGCTGCCCCGTCGACGTCCCATTCTGGTCAGTCGCCGCCCCCGGCCCCGGAAAACACGAGGACGATATCAGCGCAGACGTCCCGGGCGGTGTCCCGAACGCCACCAACTGGACGGGGGCCCGGAACGGCGATCACGGCCTTGCGTCCGGCCTCCCGCCTGCGGCAAGCTGTAGCGCCGGGTGGCCAGATCGTCGATCGTCGGCACCGACCCGCCCGGCCAGGGCAGGCTCGCCACCGGTCCCCTGCCCGGCCAGCCAGCAAGGACGGAACTGGTGTGACAGCCCGTGAAGCGCCGACCATCAGCGTGGTCATCGCCGCCCACAACGAGGCCCGTGTCATCGGCGGATGCCTGGATGCGCTGCTCGCCGACGACACCGCCGGCGATCTCGACATCGTGGTGGTCGCCAACGGCTGCACCGACGACACCGCCCGCGTGGCGGGCGAGCGCCCCGGTACCCGGGTAATTGAGGTCGCCGAGGCCAGCAAGGCCAACGCCCTGAACGTGGGCGACGGTCTGGCCCGCTGCTTCCCCCGGGTATATCTCGACGCGGACGTCGTGCTGACCCCGGGCGCGCTCCGCGAGATGGCCGCCGTGCTCACCACCGGCGAACGACCCCCGCTCGCGGTGATGCCTCGGCGCGCGATGGTCACCACCAGCCGGCCGCTCGCGGTACGCGCCTATTACGCGATCAACACCCGGCTGCCGATCTTCTCCGACGCCCTGTTCGGTCGTGGCGCGATCGCACTGTCGGAGGCGGGCCGTCGACGCTTCGACCGATTCCCGTCACAGATCGCCGACGACCTGTATCTTGACTCGCACTTCACGTCGGCGGAGAAGCGCGAGGTGACGACGGCGACCAGCTTCGTGCAGGCACCTCGGCGTACTCGGGACCTGGTCCGGACGCTGGCCCGGGTACGCGCCGGCAACAACCTGCTACGCGCGAGCCATGGAGGTGTCCGGGCATCGGTGCCGTCCTCGTGGCTGCGGGACGTGGTGCTGCCCCGGCCATGGCTCGCCCCGGCCGCCGTCGCCTACGTCACGATCACTCTGACCGCTGCGGCACGGGCCCGTCGCCACCCCGCCGACGGGTGGGGACGCGACAACTCCACCCGCTGACAGCCCCCGGAGATCACTGCGCCGGTCAGCGTCGTCGGCGCAGCAGCACGACCGCCCCGACCGCCAGCCCGACCAGCACCGCTCCGGCCAGCCCCGCGAGCAGGATGGTCGACCAGTTAGACGACTCCGACGAACCGCCTTCCAGCCGGCTCCGGTCGATGGCGTTCTGCCGGTACGCCTGTGCCACCAGGTTGCTCGGCGACGACTGCGCGACCTCGTCGAACCGGGCGATCGCCTCGCTGTTGCGACCACCGAAGAAGGCGTCGAGCCCGCTCCGGTACGTTCGGTCGGCCGAAGCGAGTTCGTTCGAGGTCCCTGCCGCGCTGAGCAGGTCGGTCACCACGGACACCGGCAACAACGCGCGGTTCGCACCACCGTTGGCCGCCCGATCGTTGTCCAGCACACCCACGACGTGCCCGTTGGTGTCTACCCCGATGCCGCCATGCGAGTAGATGCCGAGGTCGTCGTTGATCCGGGCGGCCGTGACGCCGCCCTGCCTGGCGGTGCCGGATACCTGGACGGCCCGAGCCTCGGCCGTGTACGTCGCGGCTCGGAAGTCGGTGTCGGTGGTGCGGTAGCCCAGCACCAGCAGGGTGGCTCCCTGCTCGGGTACCGCCGCCTCGCTCAGTTGCACGGCGGGCAGGCCGCCCTCCGCGAGCTTGACGAGGGCAAGGTTGCCGTCGTCCGCCGGGAGTACGCGTACCACCTGTCCTGGCACCGCAGGGCTCGCGGTCAGATCGCCGCGTGCCACGTTGAGCTGCCCGTAGAGCTGGGTGGTGGGCTCGCTGCCCGGCTCGTCGCCCGTGAAGACGGTGGTCGCCATCCGGGTGCGGACGTACTGGTCGAGCTCGCCGCCGGCCAGTTGCTTCTGCTCGACGAGGATGCGCCCCAATGTGTAGAGCGCGCGTTCCCGCGCCGCATCGGCCGCCGGTTGCACGCACTGTCCGTTGGTCACCACGTGCCCGTCAGGATTCACCACGAATCCGCTGCATCGGCGCTTGAAGGTCACCGGCGTGGCGCTGAGCGGGGTGTTGGACTTCGTCTCCCGCAGCACGCCCGTGACGACCGTCTCGACGAAGACGAGAGAGGGTGCGGCGATCGCCAGCGCGCGTTCCTCGGCGCTGTACGGCGCGACCTGCGCCCACGGCCGCATCCCCGGGTTCACCGGAGCAGCGGTGGCGACGGATCCGGAAGGCGCCCCAAGAGTGGGCGGGGCCTGCGGACCTTCCGGATCGTCGCCGGTGAGCGCCCAGACGGTCACACCGGAGCCGAGCGCCGCCACCACCACGAGCGCGGCCAGCGACACCCAGAGCCCGGTTCGCCGCTTCGGCGGCGCGGAGGGCTGGATGCGACGGGCCGGGGCGGTGAACGGGTCGCGCGCCGGCTCCTCGAAGGACGATCCGAAGCCGGGCGACGTCGGCGCGCCCGAGACCGGGTCCGCGTAGACCGGCTGGCTCGGGATCGGGCTGATCGGCGGCTGCGGCGCACCGGAGGTCGGTTGGGAAGCACCCGAAACAGGGTGGGGAGCACCGGAGGTCGGTTGCGGCGGACCGGAGACCGATTGCGGTATACCCGAGACGGGCTGAGGCGGGCCGGAGACCTGCTGAGGCCCGCCGGAGACCGGCTGGGGAGGACCGGAGACGGGTGCGGCTGGGGTGGGCACGGGTTGATAGTCGACGCCGAGTGCCCGGAACAGCTTCTCCGCAGCCGGGCCCGCCTCGGCCGAGTAGGCGACCCAGGGAGCGGCGGCCGAGAAGTCCGCGTAGGTGAAGGGCTGACCGCCTGGGGTCTGCGCGAGGTTGTTCGCGATCCCGGCGAACGCCTCGCGCCAACCCGGGCTGGCTGCCACCGCGGTGTCCAGCACCGCCACCGTCACGAAGCGTCCCTGCCCGTCCACGGCCGCCCACGCTTTGCCGACCGGTGACCCGCCGAGCAGATGGGTGTACCGGTAGGGGCCGTCCGGCTGCATGACAACTCCTCTAGTCGACCGCCGTGCGGATCCTATCGACCCGCCGCACCTCGCCCTGCCCGCCGGTCGTGAGCTCGCCTCGCCCGACTCGAACCCGCAGGTCACGACCGGTTGCGGAAACGGCAGGGTTGCTTCGTGAAAGTTTTCATGCATAGAGTCAGCAAATGAATGACGGAGCCACCGTCGGGTCGACCGAGCGGGTGGTCGGCCTCTTCGACGGGGTGCGGCTGACCCCGACGCAGCGGCGCATCGCGCACTGCCTGGTGCAGCACGCGCCCTCCGTCGGCTACCTCTCCGCCGCCGAGGTCGCCGAGTTGGCCGGGGTCAGCCAGCCGTCGGTCACCCGGTTCGCGGTGGCGCTCGGCCACGACGGTTATCCGGCGCTGCGTCGCCGGCTGCGCGAGCTGACCGCCGCCGCGCCCGGTCCGACCACCGCCGGCAACGAGCTCCAGCAGGCGGTACGCGCCGAGATCGGCAACCTCGACCGGCTGGCCGAGCAGCTCGCCGACCGGGAGCGCGTCGCCGAGACCGGGCGGTTGCTCGCCGCCAGCCGTCCGCTGCCCGTGCTCGGCCTGCGCGCCGCCGCGCCGCTGGCCGCGTACTTCGCGTACTTCGCCGCCAAGGTGCACCCGGACGTGCGGGTCCTCGACGACGGGGGCAGCCTCCTCACCGACCGGCTGGAACAGGCGGCCGAGGCCGGTGCCGGCGCGCTGCTGGCGTTCGTGCTGCCTCGTTATCCCCGGGAGACCCTGGACGCGCTGGGCGAGGCCCGGGCCGCCGGGCTGACCGTGGTCGCGATCACCGACTCGCCGGTCAGCCCGGCGACCGAGCACGCCGACGTGGTGCTGGCCGCGGCGGTCGGCGCGCAGCTCGTGTTCGACCTGCACACCGCTCCGATGACCCTGGCCATGGTGCTGCTCCAGGCGATCTGCGACGCCGCGCCGGCCGAGACCCAGCGGCGGCTGGAGGCGTTCGAAGCCTCGGCCACCCGTCGTCAGTTGTTCCTCGGTTAGGAGGAGTTCCGCAATGACGCGATCCACGTCGACCACGCCCGGACACATCCGGGCCGCGCGCGGCACCGAGCGCACCGCCCGTGGCTGGCCGCAGGAGGCCGCGCTGCGGATGCTGATGAACAATCTCGACCCGGAGGTGGCCGAGCGCCCCGACGACCTGGTCGTCTACGGCGGCACCGGCAAGGCCGCCCGGGACTGGCCGTCATACCACGCCCTCGTGCGTACGCTGACCGACCTGCGCGACGACGAGACGATGCTGGTGCAGTCGGGCCGGCCGGTCGGGGTGCTGCGGACCCACGAGTGGGCGCCCCGGGTGCTGCTGGCCAACTCCAACCTGGTCGGCGACTGGGCCACCTGGCCGGAGTTCCGTCGGCTGGAGCAGCTCGGCCTGACCATGTACGGGCAGATGACCGCCGGTTCGTGGATCTACATCGGCACCCAGGGCATCCTCCAGGGCACGTACGAGACCTTCGCGGCAGTGGCCGAGAAACGGTTCGGCGGCACCCTCGCGGGCACCCTGACGCTGACCGGCGGGTGCGGCGGGATGGGCGGGGCCCAGCCCCTGGCGGTCACCATGAACGGCGGCGCCTGCCTGATCGTTGACGTGGACCGCACCCGGCTGGAACGGCGGGTGCACGACCGGTACCTGGACGAGATCGCCGACGACCTGGACGACGCGGTCGAGCGGGTGCTGGCGGCGAAGCGGGACCGTCGTGCGCTCAGCGTCGGCGTGGTCGGCAACGCCGCAACGGTCTTCCCCGCGCTGTTGCGCCGGGGCGTACCGGTCGACGTGGTCACCGACCAGACCAGCGCCCACGATCCGCTGTCGTACCTGCCGGAGGGGGTGGAGCCGGACGACGCCCGGGACTACGCGGCGGCCACGCCGGCCGAGTTCACCGACCGGGCCCGGGCGTCGATGGCGAAGCACGTCGAGGCGATGGTGGGCTTCCTGGACGCCGGTGCGGAGGTCTTCGACTACGGCAACTCGATCCGGGGCGAGGCTCAGCTCGGCGGGTACCAGCGTGCCTTCGACTTCCCGGGCTTCGTGCCCGCGTACATCCGGCCGTTGTTCTGTGAGGGCAAGGGGCCGTTCCGGTGGGCGGCGCTCTCCGGCGACCCGGCCGACATCGCCGCCACCGACCGGGCGATCCTGGAGCTGTTCCCGGAGAACGAGCCGCTGGCCCGGTGGATCCGGATGGCCGGTGAGCGGGTCGCCTTCCAGGGCCTGCCGGCACGGATCTGCTGGCTCGGCTACGGCGAACGGGACGTCGCGGGCGTACGGTTCAACGAGATGGTCGCCGCCGGTGAGCTAAGCGCCCCGGTGGTGATCGGGCGGGACCACCTGGACTGCGGCAGCGTGGCCAGCCCGTACCGGGAGACCGAGGCGATGGCCGACGGCTCCGACGCGATCGCCGACTGGCCGCTGCTGAACGCGCTGGTCAACACCGCCAGCGGGGCGTCCTGGGTCTCCATCCACCACGGCGGCGGCGTGGGCATCGGGCGGTCCATCCACGCCGGTCAGGTCTGCGTGGCCGACGGCACCGCGCTGGCCGGGCAGAAGATCGAGCGGGTGCTCACCAACGACCCGGCGATGGGGGTGATCCGGCACGTCGACGCCGGCTACGACGCGGCCCGCGAGGTCGCCGAACGTACCGGCGTCCGCGTTCCGATGTCCGGTTCCGAGTGAGGAGGGGTCCCTTGCTAACGCATACGGTAGAGGAAGGGTCCCTTCCTTTCAGGTTCCGGGAACTGTGGGACGAGATCGCGCCGGTCGGGCGGGACGCGGACAGCGGCGGCTACCTGCGCTACGCGCTCACCGCGCCGGAACTGCGCCTGCGGGCGTGGTTCCGGGAGCAGGCCGACGCCCGGGGCATGCCGGTGGCCCAGGACGGCAACGGCAACCTCTTCGCCTGGTGGGGTGACCCGGACGCCGGTGGCGCGGTGCTGACCGGCAGCCACTTCGACTCGGTGCCGCACGGCGGGGCGTACGACGGGCCGCTGGGCATCGTCAGCGCCTGGCTCGCCGTGGACGAGTTGCGGGCGGCCGGGGTCACCCCGGCCCGTCCCCTGGTCGTCGCCGCCTTCGTCGAGGAGGAGGGTGCCCGCTTCGGCGTACCCTGCCTGGGCTCGCGGCTGCTCACCGGGCAGATCAGCGCCGAGCGGGCGGGCGCGTTGCGGGACGCGTCCGGGGTGAGCTTCGCCGAGGCGCTGGGACACCGTCCGGCGGGCGCCGATCCGGCGTTGCTGGGCCGGTTCGCGGCCTTCGTGGAGCTGCACGTCGAGCAGGGCCGCGCGCTCGTCGACCGGGGCGCGCCGGTCGCGGTGGCCAGCGCCATCTGGCCGCACGGCCGTTGGCGCTTCGACGTCACCGGCGAGGGAAACCACGCCGGTACGACCCGGATGGCCGACCGCCGCGACCCCATGTTGACGTACGCGTTCACCGTGCTCGCGGCGAACAAGGAGGCCCGGCTGCGCGACGCGCACGCCACCGTGGGTCGGGTGACCGTGGAGCCCAACGCCACCAACGCGATCCCGTCCCGGGTGACCGGGTGGCTGGACGCCCGGGCCGCCGAGCCGGAGACGCTCGCCGGGCTGGTCGAGGCGGTACGCGCCAAGGCCACCGAACGGGCCCGACGGGACGGCACCGAGGTGACCCTGACCGAGGAGTCGGCGACGCCACTGGTGGCCTTCGACGGCGGGCTGGCCGACCGGCTGGCCGGGCTGCTGGCCGCGCCGGTGCTGCCGACCGGGGCCGGACACGACGCGGGGGTGCTGGCGGCGCACGTACCGACCGCGATGCTCTTCGTCCGCAACCCGACCGGGGTGTCGCACTCCCCCGCCGAGTCGGCCACCGACGCCGACTGCGCGGCCGGGGTGACCGCCCTGGCCACGGTGCTGGCGGAACTGACGCAGGCGGTCCGGCGCGACGCGGAGGATGCCGGATGACCGCCACCCGCTGGCTCGCCGAGTACGCGTGGCTGCCCGCACACGCCGAGCCGACCCCGGACGTGCTGATCGAGACGGTCAACGACCGGATCACCGGCGTGACGCCGTTGACGCCCGGCGGCGACCCGGACGCGGGCGTGGACGTGCTGGCCGACGCGGTGCGGCTGCCCGGGTTGACGCTGCCCGGGTTGGCGAACGCCCACTCGCACGCGTTCCACCGGGCGCTGCGCGGCCGGACCCACGGCGGGCGCGGCGACTTCTGGAGCTGGCGCGACCAGATGTACGCGGTGACCGGTCGCCTGGACCCGGACACGTACCTGGCGCTGGCCCGCGCGGTGTACGCCGAGATGGCGCTGGCCGGGATCACCTGCGTCGGCGAGTTCCACTACCTGCACCACGGTCCGGGCGGCACCCCGTACGCCGACCCGAACGCGATGGGCACGGCGCTGGTCGAGGCGGCGGCGCAGGCCGGGATCCGGCTGACGCTGCTGGACACCTGCTACCTGACCGCCGGTGTGGACGGTGCGCCGCTGGTCGGGCCGCAGCAGCGCTTCGGCGACGGTGACGCGCGGCGGTGGGCGGAACGGGCCGCCGCGCTCACCACCGACCGGGACCGCGCCCGCGTCGGCGCGGCCGTGCACTCGGTCCGGGCCGTCCCGGCCGACCAACTCGCCACGGTGGCCGACTGGGCACGACAGCGGGACGCGCCACTGCACGTGCACCTGTCGGAGCAGCCCGCCGAGAACGACGCCTGCCGAGCCGTGCACGGGCTGACCCCGACCGGGTTGCTGGCCGAGCACGGTGTGCTGGGAGCGGCCGTCACGGCGGTGCACGCCACCCATCCGACCAGCGCCGACGTGGCCCTGCTCGGGGAGAGCCGGACCGGGGTGTGTCTCTGCCCGACCACCGAACGCGACCTCGCCGACGGCCTCGGACCGGCCCGCCGGATGGCCGACGCGGGGATCCCGCTGAGCCTGGGCAGCGACAGTCACGCCGTGATCGACCCGTTCGAGGAGGCCCGCGCGATGGAACTCGACGAGCGGCTGCGGACCCGTCGGCGCGGCCACTTCGCCCCGGCCGAGCTGCTCACCGCCGCCACCGAGGCCGGGCACGCGGCGCTGGGCTGGACCGACGCCGGTCGGCTCGCGGTGGGTGACCGGGCCGACCTGGTCACGGTGCGGCTGGACAGCGTACGCACGGCCGGGGTGGTCCCGGCGGGCGTCTGGTTCGCGGCGAGCGCCGCCGACGTGACCCAGGTGGTGGTCGACGGCCGGGTGCTGGTCCGCGACGGGCGGCACGTCCGCGTCGACGTCCCCCGCGAGCTGGCCTCGGCCATCGCGGAGGTGACCGGTGCGGAGTAAGCCGGACGTGCGCGCGGGCAGCCTGCTGGTGGACAACATCGGCGAGCTGGTCACCAACGTGCCCGGCGCGGGCGAGGGCGGGCCGTTGGGCATCCGTCGACGGGCCGCCCTGCTGGTCGAGGCGGGCGAGGTGGTCTGGGTCGGTCCGGCCGCCGACGCCCCGGCCGCGGACCGGCGGATCGACGCCGACGGCGCGGCGGTGCTGCCCGGGTTCGTGGACAGTCACGCGCACCTGGTCTTCGCCGGGGACCGGGCGACGGAGTTCGCGGCCCGGATGGCCGGGCAGCCGTACACCGGTGGCGGCATCCGGACCACGGTGGGCGCCACCCGGTCAGCCACCGACGGGCAGCTCCGCGCCACCGTGCGCCGACTGCACGACGAGGCGTTGCGGCAGGGCACCACCACGATCGAGATCAAGAGTGGGTACGGCCTCACCGTCGCCGACGAGGCCCGCTCGGTGCGGATCGCCGCCGAGGTGACCGAGGAGACCACGTTCCTCGGCGCGCACGTGGTGCCGACCGAGTACGCCGACCGGCCCGACGAGTACGTGGGGTTGGTCTGCGGGCCGATGCTGGCCGCCGCCGCGCCGTACGCCCGCTGGATCGACGTGTTCTGCGAGCGGGGCGCGTTCGACGCCGACCACGCGCGGGCGATCCTGACCTGCGGGCAGGCGGCCGGTCTGGGCGTCCGGGTGCACGCCAACCAACTCGGCCCCGGCCCGGGCGTACGCCTCGGGGTGGAACTCGGCGCGGCCAGTGTGGACCACTGCACGCACCTGGACGACGCCGACGTGGACGCGCTGGCGGCCAGCGAGGGCGGCACGGTCGCCACGCTGCTGCCGGGTGCCGAGTTCTCCACCCGGTCGCCGTATCCGGACGCGCGTCGGCTGCTCGACGCCGGGGTCACCGTCGCCCTCGCCACCGACTGCAACCCCGGTTCGTCGTACACGTCGTCGATGCCGTTCTGTGTCGCGTTGGCCGTCCGCGAGATGCGGATGACCCCGGCGGAGGCGGTGTGGGCCGCCACCGCGGGCGGCGCGCGGGCGTTGCGCCGCACCGACGTCGGCGTGCTGCGGCCTGGCGCCCGAGCCGACCTGATGATCCTCGACGCCCCGTCCCACCTGCACCTGGCCTACCGGCCGGGTGTACCCCTCATCCGCCAGGTCCTGCGCAACGGAGTGCCACGATGACCGTCACCATCGAACCCACCGGGGTCACCCCCGCCGACGTGCTCGCCGTGGCGCGCGGTGCCGCCACCGTCGTGCTCGCCCCGGCAACGCTCGCCGCGATGGCCACCAGCAGGTCCATCGTGGACGGCATCGAGGCCGCCGGCCGCCCCGTGTACGGCGTCTCCACCGGTTTCGGCGCGCTCGCCAACACGTTCGTCGCTCCCGAGCGGCGTGCCGAACTCCAGCACGCGCTGATCCGCTCGCACGCGGCGGGGGTGGGCGCGGCGATGCCCCGCGAGGTGGTGCGGGCGATGATGCTGCTGCGGGTCCGTTCGCTGGCGCTGGGCCACTCCGGGGTACGGCCGCTGGTCGCCGAGGCCCTGGTCGACCTGCTCAACCACGACGTGACACCGTGGGTGCCGGAGCACGGCTCGCTGGGTGCCTCCGGCGACCTGGCACCGCTGGCGCACTGCGCGCTGGTGCTGCTCGGCGAGGGGTGGGTGCTCGGCCCGGCCGGTGAGCGGCGGCCCGCCGCCGACGCGTTGCGGCAGGCCGGTCTCGCTCCGGTGGAGCTGGCCGCCAAGGAGGGCCTGGCGCTGATCAACGGCACCGACGGCATGCTCGGCATGCTGCTGCTGGCCATCCGCGACGCGGCGCACCTGTTCACCATGGCCGACGTGACCGCCGCCCTGGCGATCGAGGCGATGCTCGGCTCGGAGCGGCCGTTCCGGCCGGAGCTGCACGCCATCCGCCCGCATCCCGGGCAGGGCGTCTCGGCGGCGAACATCCACCGGCTGTTGCAGGACTCGGCGGTGATGGACTCGCACCGCGACGACCTGGCTCACGCGGTCCAGGACGCCTACTCGATGCGCTGCGCACCCCAGGTCGCCGGAGCGGCCCGGGACACCCTGGACTTCGTCCGGACGGTCGCCGACCGGGAACTGGTCTCCGTGGTGGACAACCCGGTGGTGCTGCCGGACGGACGGGTCGAGTCGACCGGGAACTTCCACGGCGCCCCGCTGGGCTTCGCGGCGGACTACCTGGCCATCGCCGCGTCCGAGGTGGGCGCGATCTCCGAACGTCGGGTGGACCGGCTGCTCGACGTGACCCGGTCGCGGGAGCTGCCCGCGTTCCTCTCCCCCGACGCAGGCGTCAACTCGGGGCTGATGATCGCCCAGTACACGGCGGCCGGGATCGTGGCGGAGAACCGACGGCTGGCCGCGCCCGCCTCGGTGGACTCGCTGCCCACCAGCGGCATGCAGGAGGACCACGTCTCGATGGGCTGGGCCGCGACCAAGAAACTGCGGACCGTCCTGGACAACCTGACCAGCCTGCTCGCGGTGGAGTTGCTCGCCGCGGTACGCGGACTCCAGCTCCGGGCCCCGCTGACGCCGTCCCCGGCCGGACGGGCGGCGATCGCCGCCCTCGGCGGAGTCGTCGGCCCGCCCGGCCCGGACGTCTTCCTCGCCCCGCTGATGGAGGCGGCCCGGTCCGTGGTGTCCGGCCCCGACCTGCGCACCGCCATCGAGGCCGAGATCGGCCCCCTCCCCTGACCGCGCGGCTGGCCCGCGCCACGACCTCAAGGTCTTGGTGCGTCAGCGCCGAGCAAGGATTCGCATCACGATCTCGGGGCGGGTCAGCCGGCGGCGGGGAGCACCTTCGCCATCAGGGTGGCCAGCTCGCGCAGGGCCTTGCCCCGGTGGCTCACCGCGTCCTTCTCCTGCGGGGTCAGCTCGGCGTTGGTGCGGTCCTGACCGTCGCCAAGGAAGATCGGGTCGTAGCCGAAACCGCCCTCGCCACGCGGGGCACGCAGCACCCGGCCCGCCTGACGGCCGTCCACGAGGTGCTCCTTGCCGCCGGGCAGCACCAACGCGATCGTGCAGACGAAGGAACCGCCCCGATGCTCGTCCGGCACGTCGGCGATCTGGTCCAGCACGAGCTGGAGGTTCGCCTGGTCCTCGCCGTGCCGCCCGGCCCAACGGGCGCTGAACACGCCCGGCATGCCGTTGAGCGCGTCCACGGCCAGCCCGGAGTCGTCGGCGACGGTGGGCAGGCCGGTACGCCGACAGCCTTCCCGCGCCTTGATCAGCGCGTTCTCACCGAAGGTCAGCCCGGTCTCCGGCAACTCCGGGTACGCCTCGACGTCGTCGAGCCCGACCAGGGCGACCCGATGCGCGCCGAGTGCACCGTCCAGGATCCGCTGTAGCTCGACGAGCTTCTTGCGGTTCCGGGTGGCGAGCAGAACTTTGTTCACGGTGTCACCTTTCGTTCGCGACTGCGGGGCTCGCAAGCTCACTCCTCGCGCTCACGGGAGTCACCTTTCATCCTCGCGACTGCGGGGCTCACAAGCTCACGCTCGTTCGCGACGGCCCTTACAGGAGAGCCGCGCGCTGGGCTTCGGCCAGGTCCCGACAGCCGGCGACGGCCAGGTCGAGCAGTGCGTCCAGTTGCTCGCGGGCGAAGACGCCGGCCTCACCGGTGCCCTGCACCTCGACGAAGTCCCCGGTGCCGGTGCAGACCACGTTCATGTCCACCTCGGCGGCCACGTCCTCGTCATAGCACAGGTCCAGGCGCGGCTCGCCGGACACCACGCCGACGCTGACCGCCGCCACCGACCGGTGCATCACCTTCTCCGGCTTGCCCGCCAGCGCCTTACGGTCGGCGAGCCAGCTCACCGCGTCGTGCAGCGCCACGTACGCGCCGGTGATCGCGGCGGTCCGGGTACCACCGTCGGCCTGCAGAACGTCGCAGTCGAGCACGATCGAGTTCTCGCCGAGGGCCTTGAGGTCGATGGCCGCGCGCAGGCTCCGACCGATCAGCCGGGAGATCTCGTGGGTACGCCCACCGACCCGCCCCTTGACGCTCTCCCGGTCGGAACGGGTGTTGGTGGCCCGGGGCAGCATCGCGTACTCGGCGGTGACCCAGCCGAGCCCGGAGCCCCGACGCCAGCGGGGCACGCCCTCGGTGACGCTCGCCGTGCAGAGCACCCGGGTCGCACCGAACTCCACCAGGACGGAGCCTTCCGGGTGGCTGCTCCAGCCACGGGTCAGGGTCACCGGTCGGAGTCGGTCGGGCTCCCGCCCGTCAGGTCGCGCCATGCCTGCACCCTATGCGGTGCCCCGATCGGAGCGTCCCCGGGTGCCGTCCACCCGGCTCAGTCGTGCCCACCGACGACCAGGGTCACCGTCACGTGCCCGTCCACGGAGCGGTTGCCCGGCGCGTTGAGGATGGTCGCGGTCATCTCGAAGCCGTCCCGGATCCAGGTGTGCACCAGGCAGGAGGGGGCGTTCGGATCGGCGAGGCACTCCCGCATCCGGTCCACGGTGATGCGCAGGCCGGCGTCGCTCAGGAACGCCTGCACGCTCTGGGCCACGTCGACCGGGCACCTGTCGCGTCGGCAGTCGAGCCGGTAGCTCGCGCCGAACCGCTGGTCGCCCGCCGAGAGGTCGACACGGTGGAACCCGGCGGGAACGCCGGCCGTCTCGACCATCTCCTCGCGCTGCTCCTGGAGTTGGCGTGGCTTGTACCAGCCGTTGTAGGTGAACACGCCGCAGCAGCAGAGCAGGAGCAGCAACGCGCCGACACCGACCAGGAGACCCACCACCAGACCGGTGTGGGACCGCCTGCGCGGTGCGGGTACCGGCGGGAACGGTCCCGGACGCGGCGCAGGACCGTACGGCCCGGGGGCCGGCGGGGGTGGCCAGGCTCCTGACGGATGCGGCGCGAACGTCGGAGGGTACGGCCCGACCGGTGGCCGGCCCGGCGCGGGAGATGCCGGCCGGTCGGCAGGGCGTGGGTCGGGGCCGGCGGAGGGGTCGCTCACCCGCGCGATCCTAGGGTCTGGGCGAGAACGCCGCTGTCCGCTCCCGACGGCGGGTCAGATGTCGTAGCTGGCGCCCGGCCGGACCACGTCCAGCGGGCCGCTGTACGCCGCCGCCGCCGACGTCACGGTGTGCGCCTCGCTGCCCCAGGCAGCCACCAGGTGGGTCAGCAGCAGGCGGCCCACGTTGGCCTTGGCCGCCGCCTCGCCCGCCTCGCGGCCGGTGAGGTGCAGGTCGGGCGGATTGTCCACGCCGTCCAGGTAACTGGCCTCACAGAGGAAGGCGTCCGCGTTCTGGGCCAGCCGCAGCAACGCCTCACAGGGGGCGGTGTCAGACGAGTAGCAGAGCGTCCGGCCACCGTGCTCCAACCGCACGCCGTACGTTTCCACCGGATGCAGCACCCGGTCGACGGTGACGGTGAACGGGCCGATCGGGAAGGTGCCCGGTTGCAACGCATAGAACTGGTACACGTCCTCGACCGTGCTGTCCTCCTGCCCGTACGCGGCGGCGAGCCGGTCCGGCGCACCGGCCGGGGCGTACACCGGCAGCGGCGGGTACGGGCCGTCCGGGGCGTACCGCCGGACCACCACGTACGACGCGGCGTCGAGGATGTGGTCGCAGTGCAGGTGGGTCAGGAGGATGGCGTCCGGGGCGTGCAGCCCGGCGTAGCGCTGGAGGGTGGACAACGAGCCCGGGCCGAAGTCCACCAGAAGCCGGAAGTCCTCGGCCTCGACCAGATAGGCCGAGCAGGGGGACTCGGGTCCGGGGAAGCTGCCCGCGCAGCCCAGGACGGTCAGTCGCATCGAGTTGTCTCGCTGTCACGATAGGTAGCGATCGAGCCGGTCGCCGCTCCGGAGATGATCAATACCGACGCGTACGCCACGCTGCGCAGCCTACGCCCGCCCACCTGAACGCAAGAATGATCCGCTGGAAGTTGTCACCAACGTGACACCCGTTCCGCCCATCCGATCGAGGCCGGACTACCGGACCGGCCGATCCGGACCGTCCGACGCGACGAGGGCCACCGGCATCACGCCGATGACCCTCGTCGATGTCGCTGGGCTCAGGCCCAGAGCTGCCCCTCCAGGGCGTCCTCCGCGTCGGCGAGTGTGCCGCCGTACGCCCCGGTGCTGAGGTACTTCCAGCCGCCGTCGCTGACCACGAACGCCACGTCGGCACGGCGGCCGTCCCGCACCGCCTCGTGTGCCATGGCCAGGGCGGCGTGCAGCACCGCCCCGGTGGAGAAGCCGACGAACAGACCTTCCACCTCCACCAACTGCCGGGTACGCAGCACCGCGTCGCGGGTGCCGACGGAGAACCGTCGGTTGAGCACGGTCGCGTCGTAGAGCTCCGGGACGTACCCCTCGTCGATGTTGCGCAGGCCGTAGACCAGCTCGCCGTAGCGCGGCTCGGCCGCGACGATCTGGATGCCCTCGACCTTCTCGCGCAGGTAGCGTCCGGTCCCCATCAAGGTGCCGGTGGTGCCCAGCCCGGCCACGAAGTGGGTGATCGTGGGCAGGTCGTGCAGCAGCTCGGGGCCGGTCGTCTCGTAGTGCGCCCGGGCGTTCGCCTCGTTGCCGTACTGGAACAGCATGACCCAGTCCGGGTGCTCGGCGGCGATCTGCTTCGCGGTGGCCACCGCCTGGTTGGAGCCGCCCGCCGCCGGCGAGAAGATGATCTCCGCGCCATACATCCGGAGGAGCTGCACCCGCTCGGTCGAGACGTTCTCCGGCATCACGCAGACCAACCGGTAGCCGCGCAGCTTGGCCACCATGGCCAGCGAGATGCCGGTGTTGCCGCTGGTCGGCTCAAGGATCGTGTCGCCGGGCCGGAGCTTGCCGGACTCCTCGGCGGCCCGCACCATGAACAGCGCGGCCCGGTCCTTGACGCTGCCGGTCGGGTTGCGGTCCTCAAGCTTGGCCCACAGCCGCACCGGCGGCGCCCCGTCGGGCACCGTCGGCGACAGTCGGGGCAGCCCCACCAGGGGCGTGCCGCCACAGGCGTCCAGCAGGCTGTCGTACCGCGTCATCGCGGCCGCCTCAGCTCGCGGCGACGGGCACGCGACGCCCGGCGGCGGCGCGGTGCTCGCTGATCGCCGCGGCGGCGGCGAAGCCGAACGCGCCACCGGCCACGGCGGGCAGGATGGTGACGCTGTCGCCGTCGTTCAGCTTGGCGTCCAGCGCGCCCAGGAAGCGCACGTCCTCGTCGTTGACATAGACGTTGACGAAGCGGTGCAGCGCGCCGGCCTCGGTGACCAGCCGGCCCCGCAGCCCGGCGTGCCGGGAGTCCAGGTCGTTGAGCAGGTCATCCAGCGTGTCACCGCTGCCCTCGACGACCTTCGCGCCGCCGGTGTAGCTGCGCAGGATGGTGGGGATGCGAACCTCGATGGCCATGTGTCGTACTCCTCGATCGGGTGTGCTCGGTGACGGGAAAGGGTGTGCGGGTGCTGACGGGGATCAGCGGCCCGAACACTCGTAGTCGACCGTCGCCGGGCTCTGCCCGAACATGTACGACTGCACGGCGTGCGGATCCACCCCGGCGTCGAGGATCCGCACCGGCTCCTCGGTGACCACCCCGTCCACGATGCGGAAGGAACGGATTTCCTCCGTGTCGGGTTCGCGGGTGGAGACGAGCAGATAGTGGGCGCCGGGCTCACCGGCGAAGGAGATGTCCGTCCGCGAGGGGTACGCCTCGGTGGCGGTGTGCGAGTGGTAGATCACGACCGGTTCCTCGTCGCGGTCGTCCATCTCGCGCCACACGCGCAGGTGCTCCATCGAGTCGAACTCGTAGAACGTCATCGAGCGGGCGGCGTTCTCCATGGGGATGTGCCGGGTCGGAGTGTCACTGCCGACCGGGCCGGCGACCACGCCGCAGGCCTCGTCGGGGTGGTCCCGACGAGCGTGGGCGACGATCGCGTCGACGATCGACCGGTCGATGCTCAGCACGCCGCCAAGACTAGCGCCCGGCGGCCCAGGACCGCGAGGTCGCGCCGGTCACAGTCACTCGATCAAGGCGTTGAGCAGGGACTCCTGGAGATAACCGAGATACGCGTAGACCGAAAGCTGGAACACCCGGCTGGAGGACGGGTCCTCGGCGACCGCATCGTCCAGTTCCGCCCCCAGATCGGTGCCGTCCTTAATCTCCAGCCGGACGCCCATCGCCAACCGGGCGTCGTTCAGCGCCCGCAGCCACGCCTCGGCCGCCTCGGCGTCCAGGCGCACCTCTCCGCCGCCGTCGGCGTCGTCGGGCAGCGCGGCCAGGATCGCCCCGGCCTGATCGATCTTGGCGGTCTTCAGGTCGCCCTCGGTGTAGCGGCGGAACTCCGCCGTCCCCGCCGCGTCCTCCGGATAGACCTCGGGGAAGAGCCGGCACACGACCGGGTCGGAGTGGTCGAACCCGTCGGTCAGCAGCCCGACCACCTCGGAGGCGACCTTGCGCAGGACGCGTACCTCGTCGACGGCGAACGTGGCGACGTACCGGTCACCCCGGCGGCGGAACATGCTCACGAGCGGTCCACCGTCGCCCACAGCCCGTAGGCGTGCAGCTGTGAGGCGTCGTGCTCCATGCGCTCGCGGGCCCCGCTGGAGACCACCGCCTTGCCCTTGTGGTGCACGTCCAGCATCAACTGCTCGGCCTTCTCCCGGCTGTAGCCGAAGAGCTTCTGGAAGACCCAGGTCACGTACGTCATGAGGTTGACCGGGTCGTCCCACACGATCGTCACCCACGGCCGATCGGAGGCCGGCACCTCATCGGTGTCCGGGGTCTGCGCCGGTGCAACCTGCGGAGCCGCCATGCCCCCCATCGTGCCACCGGATCGGCGGAACCGAGGAACCGGAACGCCGGACCGGGTGGGATCGCCACCGACCGCCGCCCGATGACCACGGCTGGTCGTCCTGAGCGCGCACGCAGGCACCCCGGTGGCCGGACCGCCGGGGTACGCCGCGTGACGGTCAGGCGAGCAGGATGCCGTGTTCGGCTGCATCGGACAGCACCATGCCGAGCGAGAGACGGACCGCCTCGAACCGGCGCGAGATCTCCCGGGACAACTCCAGCTCGATCTCCCGCAGCGCCCGCTGGGACCAGGCCCGTGCGGCGCTCTGGTCGGCGTTTGCGGGCGTACGCCAGTGTTGCCAGCAGCCACCCGCCAGCGACACCGCGACCGGCGGCAGGACCTCGGTCCGCGGCACGGTGGGGTACGCCGCCAGCGCGTCGATCGCGGCGGGGTCGGTCAGCGACGCCACGCCCGCGGTGCTGGTGACCAACAACACCCGCTCCAGCTCCGGGCCGGTGACGTGGTCGGGCACCCCCCACCGGACCGCCTTGGTGATGCGGCGACGAACCCCTTCCGGCAGCGGCGCGCCGAAGAGTCGACCGCCGATGTCCTCGACCAGTTCCCGCACGGCGTGGTCGCACTGCACGGTGGCGAGCAGGGACAGCGCCTCCATCTCCCGGTCGAGCAACTGCGGCAGACCGGCGCAACCGGTGCCGAAGACGATCTCCTGCACCACCCGCAGGTGCAGGTTCGCCAGTTCCAGCGCCAGATGTTGACGGATGCGCCGGCCTGCGGACCCCACCTGGCGGTCGAGTCGTTCGGACCACTCGCCCGGCTCCGGCAGCACCGGCACCCGGCCGTGCAGGCCGGGCACATCCGGCGGATCGAGGCTGGAGCGTTCCAGTCCCTCGTCGGAGGCCCACCCGACCAGCGCCCGCCGCAGGGCCAGCGCGTCGCCCTCGACGATCGGGAACCAGCGAGCCTCGGCCAGCCCGGGCACGGCGGCGAGCAACGCGGCCCGGTGCGCCTCGACGATGACCGTGATCGGATCCACCACCGTACCGTCGGGCGCCTCGGCCGGCTCCGGCGACGTCCAGCCGCTCGCGCCCGGCGTGACCGCGAAGAAGACCTGGACCGGGCTGTCCACGACCTCGGCGAGCAGGTGCAGCTCGGCGGCGCTGAAGGACTGGTTCGCGGCGATCACGAACAGCAGCGCGCCGGCCCGGCCGGCGGCGTCGAGTACGACCCCGGTGCCGGCCCGACCGAGCGACGAGAGGTCCGGCGTGTCGACGAGGCGGTAGTGCTTGAGCAGCGGCTCGGGCAGACTCAGCTCGACCCGGCGGGGCGGCCGGGCCAGCGCCGGCCCGACCTCCGGCAGGTCCGTGCGGTATGAGAACGGTGCCCGGAAGCCGGGCACGTAGGCGGACCGGCTCGCCCCGGTCGCGTGGCGTACCACCAACCAACTTCCGGCCGGCACGGTGAGCATCCCGGCATCGAGGTCCAGCAGGGCGGCCAGTACGTTCGCCCGGCCGGCACCGGCCGGGCCCACGGCGACCACGCCGAGGGGCTCACGCGGATCGACGGTCACGCCGAGCCGATCGGGGAACGGGCGGTGACCCGGCGGCCCGGTCGCATCGTCGGGCGTACCGAGGTCGTGGAGAGGGCCCGGCTTCATCAGGCGGCAGCCTCCGAGGCTGGGCGGCCGGCAGAGCCGGTCGCGGTGAACATCCGGCGACGAACCCGGATTTCGGAAGAGTACGGGCGTGGGCGTCGGCAATGGGACAAACGAAAGTACTCTGGGGTAACTCCGCGACTACTCAACTTCATCCGCTCGGGCTACCGGCCGGGGCACAGTTCCATCGATATGCTGCGCGAATGAGTCGGTGGAAGTTCGTGGGCCGCACGGCGGAACTCGACCGTCTGCAGGCGGCGGTGACCGGCGCCCAGGGCCGGCGAGGCATATTCTTCGCCGGAAGCCCGGGTATCGGCAAGAGCCGTCTGCTCCGGGAGGGCGTCGACGCGCTTCCCGTCGAGGAGTACGCGGTCTGGTGGATCGCGGCCAGCGCCACCACCCAGGCGGTGCAGTTCGGCGGCCTGGTGCAGGTGCTTCCCGTCGAACAACCACAGGGGCTCTCCCCGGCCGGCATCCTGCGCTGGGCCGTGGACGTGTTGCAGCAGCAGGCCGCGGGCCGACGGATCGTGCTCGCCGTCGACGACGCGCACCTGCTCGACCCGCCGTCGGCCGCGCTCGTGCACCTGGTCGCCCGCTCCGAGAACGCCTCCGTGGTGGGCACCCTGCGCGACGGCGAACAGATCCCACTGCCGATCCGGGCACTGTGGACGGACGGGCTGGTCGACCACGCCGAGGTGAGCCCGCTGCCACCGGCGGAGACCGCCCGACTGCTCCGGGAGATCCTGGGCTGTCAGGTCGACCACGCCTCGTCCGAACGGCTCGGCCGACTCAGCTCCGGTAACCCGCTGCTGCTGCGCGAACTGGTGCACGCCGTCACCAACAGCGGCGAGTCCAGCACGAAGTACGGCGTCTGGACCTGGACCGGCCGGCTGGAGCTGGCACCCAACCTGACCGAGCTGATCGACATCCGGATCAACCAGCTCACCCCCGGCGTACGCACCGTCGTCGAGCTGGTCGCGTTCGGCGAGCCGCTCGGCCTGCGGCTGCTCTATCGAGCGGCGGAACAGGCCGATGTGGAGACCGCCGAGGAACGCGGTCTGATCACCGTGGCCCCCTCCGACCGGCGGGTCGACGTACGCCTGGCCCACCCGCTCTACGGCGAGGTGGTGCGCCGGCAGTGCCCGGTCAGCCGGACCCGCCGATTGCAGGCACACCTCGCCGAGCTGTTGGAGGGTGTCGGCAAGCGACGCCGGGAGGACCTGCTGCGGGTCGCCGTGTGGCGACTGGACTCCGGCACCGCGCAGGATCCGGCGATGCTCGTCGACGCGGCCGGTCAGGCGTTCGCGCGCTACGACGTACCGCTGGCGACCCGGTTGGCGCGGGCCGCGCTCGACGCCGACGGCGGGTTCGACGCGGCCGAGCTGCTGGCCACCATCCTGATGTTCGCCGACCGCCCGGCCGAGGCGCTCGGCGTGCTCGACGCCGTCGCCACCGACACCGGTGACGAGGAACGGCTCAGCCGGTGGCTGACGGTCCGCGGCATGGTCAGCTACTGGGGACTCAGTCAGCACTCGACGGTGGAGGAGATCGCCAAGCGCGGCGGCGACCTGAAGGACCACGCCGCCCAGGCCCGGGTGCGCTCCTTCGAGGCGATCATGCGTCTGCACCGGCTGGACGCGCCGACCGCGCTGCGGCTCGCCCAGAACGTGCTGGACCGGCCGGCCGCCAGCATCGCCGCACGGGAACTGGCCCGGTGCGCCATCGCCCACCTCCAGGCGGTGCAGGGCCAACTGTGCCGCAGCGCCACCGCCGTCGACCTCGTGCAGGCGAAGGTGGCCAGTTGGCGGGCGGACATGCCGTACCTCCAGCTCGCCGTCGAGCTGGCCCGGGGCACCCGGTTGGCGCTCTCCGGCGACCTGTCCGGCATCGACGCCCTGGTCGCCGACGAGTTCGCCGACCTGGCCGACGCGGGCGACTTCCGGCTGGGCAGCGGGTACCTGGCGATCCTGCGCGCGTACGCGGCCCGGCTGCGCGGGCGCAGCGACGCGGCGTTGCAGGCCGCGCTCGGCGCCTGCGCGGTGCTGGCGACCAGCCGGGTCTACGCCGGTCTCGCCCAGTCCGAACGCGCGCAGGCCGCCGCGTTGCGCGGCGACGCCCGGCAGGCCGCCGAGGCGATGGCCGAGGCGGACCGCATCCACGCGCCGAGCATGGCGGTGCTGTACCCGTGGCTGGAACAGGCCCGGGCGGCGACGTTCGCGGCCGGCGGTGACCTGGCCGGCGCGACGGCGCACCTGCACGGGCTGGTCGACCGGCTGCGGGTGGACGGCTTCGCCGGACACGAGACCCTGGTGCTGCACGATCTGGTACGCCTCGGCGAGGCCACCGCGCCGACCGGCCCGACCTGCTCCGACGGCAGCCGTCGCACGGTCGCCCAGCGGCTGACGGAACTCTCCGAGCAGGTCGACGGCAACCTGCCTCCGCTTCTGGCCCGGCACGCCCGCGCCGCGGCGGAGAGTTCCCCCGAGCAGTTGCTCGCCGCCGCCGACGGTTTCCTGGACCTGGGGTTGGCGCTGCCGGCCGCGGAGGCCGCCGCCGAGGCGGTGCACCTGCTGCGCCAACGTCGCTCGCCGCAGCTCGCCCGTGCCGGCGAGCGACTCGCGGTGATGCTCGGCTGCTGTGACATGGTGCACACTCCGGCGCTGCGCGCGGCCACGCCGACACTGAGCGACCGGGAGTGGCAGGTGGCCCGGCTGGCGGCCCACGGTGAGACCAGCCGCTCCATCGCTGAGCAGCTGTTTCTCTCCGCACGGACGGTGGAGAACCACCTCCAGCGGATCTACACCAAGCTCGGGGTGACCGGGCGGGTCGAACTGAGGGCGGCGTTGCGGACGATCCCGGGCCACGACGGCACGGCTACCACCTGAACCCTAGGCTGGGGCTGTGCACAGCCTTCGTCCCGCTCTGCTGACGGACCACTACGAGCTGACCATGGTCAGTGCCGCCCTGCGCGACGGCACGGCGGACCGCCGCTGCGTCTTCGAGGTGTTCAGCCGGCGGCTGCCGATCGGCCGCCGGTACGGCGTGGTCGCCGGCACCGCCCGGCTGGTGGAGATGCTCCGCGAGTTCCGCTTCGACCCGGCCGACCTGGACTTCCTGCGCCGCACCGGCGTGGTCGACGAGCAGGGTGCCGCCTGGCTCGCCGACTACCGGTTCACCGGCGACATCGACGGATACCCCGAGGGCGACCTCTTCTTCCCCGGCTCCCCCATCCTCACCGTCTCCGGCGGCTTCGCCGAGTGCGTGGTGCTGGAGACCCTGGTGCTGTCGGTGCTCAACCACGACTGCGCGGTGGCCGCCGCCGCGGCCCGGATGGTGACCGCCGCCCGGGGCCGGGCCCTGATCGAGATGGGCTCCCGGCGGGCGCACGAGGAGGCCGCCGTCGCCGCGGCCCGCGCCGCGTACCTGGCCGGGTTCCGGTTCACCTCCAACCTCGCCGCCGGACAGCGCTACGGCATCCCCACCGCGGGCACCGCCGCGCACGCGTTCACCCTGCTGCACGACGACGAGCGGGCCGCCTTCGCCTCGCAGGTCGCCACGCTGGGCAAGGACACCACGCTGCTGGTCGACACGTACGACATCAGTCAGGGCATCCGGAACGCGATCGAGGTGGCCGGGCCGGAGCTGCGGGCGGTCCGGATCGACTCCGGCGATCTGGCGGTGATCGCCCAGCAGTCCCGCGAGCTGCTGGACTCGCTCGGTGCCACCGAGACGAAGATCATAGTTTCCGGCGACCTCGACGAGTACGCCATCGCCTCGCTCGCCGCCGAGCCGGTGGACATGTACGGTGCCGGCACCGCCGTGGTCACCGGCTCCGGCGCGCCCACCGCCGGCCTGGTCTACAAGCTGGTCGAGGTCGAGGGGCGGCCGGTCGTCAAGCGCTCCGAGCACAAGGCCACCATCGGCGGACGCAAGGTCGCGGTCCGCCGACACAAGCCCACCGGCACTGCCACCGAGGAGATCGTCGTCCCGCAGGGCGTGCCGGACCGCCGCCCCAACGACCGGCTGCTGCAACGGTCGTACGTGGCCGACGGCGAGCCGGTGGAGCTGCCGACGCTGGACGAGTCGCGTGAACACCTGCGCCAGTGCCTGATCTCCATCCCGTGGGAGGGCCTCAAGCTCTCCGCGGGCGACCCGGCCATCCCGGTCACCGTCGTACCCGCCGAGTGAAAGGAGCGCGTCGGTGAGCAACGCGCTGATCATCGTCGACGTGCAGAAGGACTTCTGCGAGGGCGGTTCGCTGGCCGTCGCGGGCGGTGCCGGCGTCGCCGCCGGGATCTCCCGGCTGCTGGCCGGTGAGCCGGACCGCTGGGACCACGTGGTGGCGACGAAGGACTACCACGTCGACCCGGGCAGCCACTTCGCCGACGCACCCGACTTCGTCAGCACCTGGCCCCGGCACTGCGTGGTCGGCACCCCGGGCTCCGAGTTCCACCCCGAGCTGGCCACCGACCGGATCGAGGCCGTCTTCCACAAGGGCGAGTACGCCGCCGCGTACTCCGGCTTCGAAGGGCAGGGCCCCGACGGCGAGGGACTGGCCGACTGGCTTCGTCGACGTGGGGTGGACCGGGTCGACGTGGTCGGCATCGCCACCGACCACTGCGTCCGCGCGACCGCCCTGGACGCCGCCCGCGAGGGCTTCGCCACCACCGTGCTGCTGGACCTGACCGCAGCCGTCGCGCCGGACACCACCGACGTCGCGTTGCGTGCCTTCGACGGTGCCGGGATCACCGTGCACGGTGCCCCTGTGATCAGGGACGCATGACCCGCTAATTCGCTGGCGTCGGCACCACCCTCCGTCGAGGATGTCCGGCGGAGGTACGGACCGACGTGAACATGAAGCCTTACCGGGAGGCGCTCGCCCTACCCGGTCTCCGGTCGTTGCTGCTGGTCGCGGTGCTGGCCCGTATCCCACTGACGGCGACCGGGGTCACCTTGACCTTCTATGTCGTGCAGGATCTCGGGCGCGGCTACGGCGCCGCCGGACTGGCCGGTGCCGCGATCACCGTCGGTGCCGCGATCGGCGCCCCACTGCTCGGCCGGCTGGTGGACCGCCACGGGCTGCGTCCCGTCCTGGTCCTCACCACCGTCGCCGAAGCCGTCTTCTGGTCCACCGCGCCACAGTTGTCGTACCCGCTCCTGCTGCCGGCCGCCTTCCTGGCCGGCCTGCTCGCGCTGCCCATCTTCTCGGTGATCCGGCAGTCCGTCGCCGCACTGGTGCCGCCGGAGAAGCGCCGCCCCGCGTACGCGCTCGACTCGATGTCCGTCGAGCTGTCGTTCATGATCGGCCCGGCGCTCGCCACGGTCGGGGTCACCACCATCTCCGCGCGCCTCACGCTCTACCTGGTCGGCGCCGGAATCGTCACCGCCGGAATCGCGCTGTGGCTGCTCAACCCGCCGGTCCGCAGCGCCGGTGAGGCAGCCGCCGGCCCGCAGCCGAGGATCGCCCGACGCCAGTGGCTCACCTCTCGACTGATCGCCGTCTTCGCCGTCAGCACCGCGGCGACCCTCGTACTCGGTGGCACCGACGTGGCGGTCATCGCGGTCCTGCGCGAGAACGGCGACGCCGGGTTCACCGGCGTGGTCCTCGCCGTCTGGGCGGTGGCGTCGCTGGCCGGCGGTTTCGCGTACGGCGCCGCCCGCCGCTCCTTCTCCACCGTGGCGTTGCTGGGCACGCTGAGCCTGTGCACCATCCCCGTCGGGCTGGGCGGCTCACACTGGTGGCTGCTCTGCCTGGCCCTGATCCCGGCCGGAGCCCTCTGCGCGCCCACCATCGCCGCCACGTCCGACGCGGTGAGCCGCCTCGCCCCCGCCGGGGTACGCGGCGAGGCCATGGGTCTGCACGGCTCGGCCGTCACCGTCGGCATCGCCGTCGGCGCCCCACTGGCCGGAGCGGTCATCGACGCCTCCACCCCGCTGTGGGGATTCGCCGTCACCGGCGCGATCGGCACCCTGGTGGCCCTCGCGGTCCTCCCGATCGAGCTACGCCACCGCCGCGCCGACCGCGCTGCCCTCGACACCCCACCGCCCGCCGTCCCCGCCGGAACCACGGCGACTCCCCTCCCCGTGCCCGCGACGCCCGCCTCCGTGCCCGCGACGCCCGCCTCCGTGCCCGCGACGCCCGCCTCCATGCCCGCGACGCCCGCCTCCATGCTCGCGACGCCTGCCTCCGTGCCCGCCGACGCCAGGACCGCTCCCCTGCCCGTGCCCGCGACGCCTGCCTCCCTGCCCGCCGACGCCACGACCACGCCCGTCGCCGTCACGGCCGCAGCCGACACGACGTCAGCAAGGTTCTCCGTCGCGCCTGTGACCGGTACACAGGTCACCGTCGCCGGGTCTGCACCGAGGTCCATCGCCGTGGTCCGATCAGGCCCGGACCACGAACCCGCAGCAGCCCTCTCCACGACCACCTCCTGACACCGCCGCCGCATCACCGCCGCACCCGCCGCGTCCTTGGCTCCTCCCCCCTCGCCCCGGCCCCACTGCTCACGACCCGCCCGGCCCGTCACCCCTGGCCCGTCACTCCTGGCCCCTCGCACTGGCCCTGACCGAGCCGACGGCCGACGCCTCTGGCCCACGGTCGAGCGCCCACGGTCGAGGGCACCTGACCGAGGGCACCTGACCGAGGGCACCTGACCGAGGGCACCTGACCGAGGCAGCAACTTCATGGATGTTGCTGCCTCATCTCGCTCCGAGACAGCAATATCCATGAAGTTGCTGCCTCACAGCAGCGGGGCCCGGCAGCGCCGATCAGGTTTCCGGCGGAGTAGACCAGCGCAAGGCGAGCCAGCGCCGAGCGCGGAGCCTGGAGCCGAGCGCGCGGAGCCTGCTAGCCAGCCCGGAGCTTGGGGCCAGCGCCGAGCGCGGAGCTTGGGGCCAGCGCCGAGCGCGGATTGCGGGCCAGCACCGAGCTTGCGGACCAACGCGGAACTTGCGGGCCAACGCGGAACTTGCAGGCGCTGTCGGCTCGCCTGGACGGGTGCCGGGGCCGAGCGAGGCATCTGCGCGGCCACCGGCTCGCCCGCATCGATCACCCCCCTCGGGCCACGGCAGGGATCAACACGACGTGCGACCGGTGGGGAGAAAGGGCGACGGGCGCCGACCCCGGGTGTGGGGTGACGCCCGTCGTGGTGCGTGCGGTGGTGTCAGCGGCGGTCGATGTCGCTGGAGGTGTCCTCCTGGTAGCTGGCACCGCCGTCGGACTCGCTGGTGAGCGGCTTGGAGCCACCCTCGGGCGGGCCGGCCAGGCTCTGCCCGGCGGCCAGCTCGGGGAACTTGGCGTCGAAGGCGGGACGCTCGGAGCGGATCCGGGGCATCCGGTCGAAGTTGCGCAGCGGCGGCGGGGAGGTGGTCGCCCACTCCAACGAGTTGCCGTGGCCCCACGGGTCGTCGACCTCGACCACCGGACCGGCCTTGTACGCCTTCCAGCAGTTGTAGATGAACGGCAGCGTGGAGATACCGGTGATGAACGCGCCGATCGTGGAGATCATGTTCAGCGTGGTGAAACCGTCGATGGCCTGGTAGTCGGCGTACCGCCGGGGCATGCCCTCGTTGCCGAGCCAGTGCTGCACCAGGAACGTGGTGTGGAAACCGATCATGGTCAGCCAGAAGTGAATCTTGCCGAGCCGCTCGTCCAGCATCCGGCCGAACATCTTCGGGAACCAGAAGTAGATGCCGGCGAACACCGCGAACACGATCGTGCCGAAGAGCACGTAGTGGAAGTGCGCCACCACGAAGTACGAGTCGTGCATGTGGAAGTCGAGCGGCGGGGCGGCCAGCAGCACGCCGGTCAGGCCACCGAAGAGGAAGGTGACCAGGAAGCCGACGGACCAGAGCATCGGCGTCTCGAAGCTGATCTGGCCGCGCCACATGGTGCCGATCCAGTTGAAGAACTTCATACCGGTCGGCACGGCGATCAGGTAGCTCAGGAAGCTGAAGAAGGGCAGCAGCACCTGGCCGGTGGCGAACATGTGGTGCGCCCAGACGCTCATCGACAGGCCGGCGATGGCGATGGTGGCGGCGACCAGACCCTTGTAGCCGAAGATCGGCTTGCGGGAGAAGACCGGGATGATCTCGCTGATGATGCCGAAGAACGGCAACGCGATGATGTACACCTCGGGGTGCCCGAAGAACCAGAACAGGTGCTGCCACAGCATCGGGCCGCCGGTGTCCGGGCTGTAGACGTGGGCACCGAGGAGCCGGTCGGCAGCGAGCGCGAACAGCGCGGCGGCCAGCAGCGGGAAGACCAGGATCACCAGGAGGCTGGTGACCAGCATGTTCCAGGTGAAGATCGGCATCCGGAACATGGTCATGCCGGGCGCGCGCAGGGTCAGGATCGTGGTGATCAGGTTGACCGCGCCGAGGATGGTGCCCAGACCGGAGATGGCCAGACCGACCACCCACATGTTGGCGCCGACGCCGGGAGAGTGCTCCACGGTGCTCAGCGGGGTGTACGCCGTCCAGCCGAAGTCCGCCGCGCCGCCCGGGGTCAGGAAGCCGGCGGTGGCCATGGTGCCACCGAACAGGTACAGCCAGTACGCGAAGCTGTTCAGCCGCGGAAACGAGACGTCCGGCGCGCCGATCTGGATCGGCACGATGTAGTTGCCGAAGGCGAACACGATCGGCGTCGCGAAGAACAGCAACATGATCGTGCCGTGCATGGTGAACAGCTGGTTGTACTGCTCGGGCGAGAGGAACTGCAGCCCGGGCCGGGCCAGTTCGGCCCGCATGATCAGGGCCATCAGACCACCGATCATGAAGAACACGAACGCGGTGACCATGTACATGATCCCGATTTGCTTCGCGTCCGTGGACCGCAACAGCCGCGCGATGGCCGACCCCTTGACCGGCTCCCGGACCGGCCAGGGCCGGGTCACGACCGGCTTCGGTGCGACGGTGGTCACGAGGGGCCTCCGGTTCCTGGGTTGTCCCGCTCGGCACGCGTGTCTCTGCGGGCCGTCATCCGCAAGGAGGATAGTCCCCGGCAGGTGAGAGCGCCGCGTGGGGTCACCGGGCGTGGATCACAACGGGCCGAGGAGCAACCGGTAATGCTCGCCGAAGATGCGGTCGCCGCGTCCGCGTAGCAGCGGGTCGCGGAGCGCCGGCGGCACGTCGCGGGTGCGGTTGCGGTCCCGGGTCCGGTCCCGCACCCACCGGGTACGCGGCCGGCGGCGGCTCTCGTACGCGGTCAGCGCCGCCTCGACGCTCCCGGCGGCGCGCAGCGACTCGGCGAGCACCACCGCATCCTCCAGCGCCATCGCGGCACCCTGGGACAGCGTCGGCGCGGTGGCGTGGGCGGCGTCACCGACCAGCAGCACCCGACCCCGGTGCCAGCGTCCGAGTTCGACCTCGTCGGTGACGCTGGCGTGCACCGTGCCGAGCGCGTCGAGCACCTCGGGGACCGGGCCACCGTAGTCGCCGAACAGCTCACGCAACCGGGCCCTCGGGTCGGCCGGCGGCGCGGAGCCGGTCTCGTCCGCGTAGCAGTGCAGCCGTCCGGCGCCGATCGGCACCACCAGGATCCCGCTGCGTTGACCGAGCAGCGCGGTCCAGTCCCGCACCGTCGGCCCGTCGCGCACCACGCCCCGATAGACCACCTGACCGGCGGGGCGGGGCGGGCCGCCGAGCGCGGCCAGCGCCCGGATCGAGGAACGCGGACCGTCGGCGCCGATGACCAGGTCGTACTCGGTTTGGGTGCCGTCGACGAAGGTGACGCCGACGGTGTTGGTCAGCAGGTCGATGGTGCGGACCTCGGCACCGTGCCGGACCGCGCCACCGGCTCCGCTGAGCAGGACCCGGTGCAGGTCGGCGCGGGGCATGGCACGGCACTCGCCGACGCCGGCCCAGAGCGTGTCGAGGTCGACCTCGCACAGCGGTACGCCGCCTGCGTCCAGGAAGCGCTGACGGTGGATGACCTGCCCGTAGGGGCGTACCGGGTCGTCCAGGTCGAGGCGGCGCAGCGCGCGGGCGGCGTTGCCCGGCAGGTAGAGACCGGCGTCGGCGAGTTCGCCCGGGGGTGCCTTGTCGGTCACGTCGGGCCGGAAGCCCGCCAGGCGCAGCGCCCGGGCCACGGCCAGACCGGCGATGCCCGCGCCGACGACGAGAATGCGCAGGGGGGAGCTACGCATGGGGTTGTACGCCTCCGGAGGGTCGGCACGCGTTGGAGGCAAGACACTACTCGGCGCAATCGGTGCACGCCAGAGGCAATTAGCCCACGACGGACATCCCACGGCGTCGACCCACCTCCCGTCGGCGCTGCCCACCGCCCGGCCGGGGGTCTCCGAGTGACCGATCGGCGCGTACGTGACACACGTCATAATTCCTCTCAATAACCCCGGCCAGTTGCGCCCGTTGTTTCATGTATGTAAATGTGACGATGAGCACATGGGAGCGCTCCCGAAGCCCCACCCCCGGCGGCGAGCACCTTCCCACCGCTCCACTCGCACACCGTCCCGGCGTCCCCGACGCCGCAGCGCAAGGAGCATCATGAGACGTATCCTGCGGGCCATCACGGCCGTCGGCCTGCTCGCCGCCGGCTCCACCATCGCCGTGGCCCTCGGCGGCACCGCCTCCGCCGACACCCTGATCTGCGAGCAGTACGGCAGCACGGTGATCCAGAACCGCTACGTGGTGCAGAACAACCGTTGGGGCACCACTGCCGAGCAGTGCATCAACGTGACCAGCAGCGGCTTCGAGATCAGAACCCAGAACGGCAGCAGCCCGACCAACGGCGCTCCCACCGCGTACCCGTCGGTCTTCGTCGGTTGCCATTACACCAACTGCTCCCCCGGCACCAACCTGCCCATCCAGGTCAGCCAGATCAGCAGCGCGAGCAGCAGCATCAACTACCGGTACGTCAGCGGGGCCACCTACAACGCCTCGTACGACATCTGGCTCGACCCGTCGCCCAAGCGCGACGGCGTGAACCAGATGGAGATCATGATCTGGCTCAACCGGCAGGGCTCCATCCAGCCCATCGGCTCCCCCGTCGGCAACGCGAACATCGACGGTCGGAACTGGGAGGTCTGGCGGGGCAGCAACGGCTCCAACAACGTCATCTCGTACCTGTCGCCGTCGGCGATCAGCAGCGCGAACCTCAACCTGCTGGCCTTCATCAACGACACCCGCAACCGGGGCGCGATCACCAATTCCTGGTACCTGACCAGCATCCAGGCCGGCTTCGAACCCTGGCAGGGCGGCGCCGGCCTGGCCGTGACCAACTTCTCGGCCTCGGTCAACGGCGGCGGCACCAACCCGCCGCCCACCACCACCCCGCCGCCCTCGGGCAGCGGCGCGTGCGCGGTCAAGTACACCGCCAACTCGTGGAACAACGGCTTCACCGCCGACGTGCAGATCACCAACACCGGGTCGAGCACCGTCAACGGCTGGACGCTGGCGTACTCGCTGCCCTCCGGACAGCAGATCACCAGCTCGTGGAACGCCACGGTGAGCCAGAGCGGGTCCTCGGTGACCGCGCGGAACATCAACTGGAACGGCACGCTCGCGCCCGGCGCCACGGCCAGCTTCGGCTACCAGGGCTCACTGAGCGGGTCGTACTCCTCCCCCACCAACTTCACCCTCAACGGCGCCACCTGCACCCGCTCCTGACTTTGTGAAAGGAAGGGTCCCCTCCTAACGCCTCGTGCATAGGAGGGGACCCTTCCTAACATGATCAGGCCGGCGGGAGGACGACTGTGCAGATACGCCTCGACGGTGACGGGCTCGTGCTGCGCCCGTGGGCGGAACGCGACCTGCCCCAGCTCGTCGTGATCTTCGACCATCCGGAGATGGCCCACCGGCTGCCGGTGGCCGCGCCGTTCGACCGGGCCGCGGCCGAGGCGTACCTGGCGAGGACGCGCGCTTCGCAGGAGCGGCTGTACCTGGCCGTCACCGGCGCCGACGACCTGGCCCGGGGTGAGGTGACGCTCAACCTGGTCACCGGTGGCATCGGGTACGCGGTCGGGCCGCCCTATCGGGGCGAGCGACTGGCCGCCCGGGCGTTGCGGCTGGTGACCGCGTACGCCGACTCGCTCCCGGGCGTGCCCACGACGTACCTGGAGATCGAGGCGGACAACGCGGCGAGTATGGCCACCGCCAGAGCGGTGGGTTATCGGCCGACCGGGGGTGAGCCGGTCGTCGTCGACGAGGGCCGACGCCGCCTCGTGCTGCACCGCTGGGAACGCGGCGACCCGGGCACGCACTGATCCTGATGTTAAAAGGGGTCCCCTGCTATGCACGAGGCGTTAGCAGGGGACCCTTCCTTACATACGGGTGCGGAGCTAGGGGGTGCCGAGGGCGTCGATGTCACGCATCTCCTCGGCGTTCAGGGAGAAGCCGAAGACGTCGGCGTTGGCCCGGATCCGGTCCGGAGTCACCGACTTGGGGATCGCGACGATCTCGTGGTCGAGGTGCCAGCGCAGCACCACCTGGGCTGGCGAGACGTTGTGCGCGCCGGCGATCCGGGTCAGCACCGGGTCCGACAGGTCGCTGGCCTTGAACGGGCTGTAACCCTCCAGCACCACGCCCCGGTCGCGGTGCTCGGTGTGCCGCTGCCGGTCGTACAGCCGGGGGCTCCACTTGATCTGGTTGACCGCCGGGTTCTCCTCGGTGGCCTGGATCAGCTCGTCGATCTGCGGGGTGCTGAAGTTGCTCACGCCGACCGCGCGGGCCAGGTTCTCGTCCCGCGCGGCGAGCATCTCCCGCCAGGCGGGGATCAGGTCGCCGGGATCGCTCGGCGGCCAGTGCAGCAGCCACAGGTCGACGTAGTCGAGGCCGAGCGCGCGCAGGCTCGCCTCGATCGTCTCGCGTTCCCGGCCGACCTGCTCCGGCGGCAGTTTGGTGGTGATGAAAACGTCCTCGCGACGCAGCCCGCTCTCCCGGACGGCGCGGCCGACCTCCTCCTCGTTGCCGTACATGGTGGCGGTGTCGATGTGCCGGTAGCCCGCGTCCAGCGCGGCGAGCACGGCCTGGTAGCCGGTCTCGCCGGTGGCCTGCCAGGTGCCGAAGCCGAGCAGGGGGATTCGGACGTCACCGGGTAGGACGGCGGTGGGCTGGTCGACGTGGTCCATACCGACCGTTCTACCCCTGATCGTCGCCGCCATTCCCGGACCCGGGCACGCCGGCCCGGTTTGCCGGAGAATGTCATCGTGGCTGACCGGCTGGAGGAGTACCGGCGCAAGCGCGACGCGACGCGTACCCCGGAACCGGTGCCGGCGACCGGGACCGGCCGGGTCGGTGCGGACCGGGGCCGCTTCGTCATCCAGCAGCATCACGCCCGCAGCCTGCACTGGGACCTGCGGCTGGAGCACGACGGGGTGCTCGCCTCCTGGGCGGTGCCGCGCGGGCTGCCCCGCGAGCCGGGCCGCAACCATCTCGCCGTGCACACCGAGGACCACCCGATGGAGTACCTGGACTTCGACGGTGAGATCCCGGCCGGCGAGTACGGCGGCGGACGCATGATCATCCATGACCGGGGCACCTACCGCTGCGAGAAGTGGCAGGAGCGCGAGGTGGTGGTGCGGCTGCGCGGGCGGCGCACCACCGGACGGTACGTGCTGTTCGCCGCCGGTGGCCGCGACGGACGGGACTGGATGGTGCGGCGCACCGACCCGCCGCCGCCCGGCTGGACCAGCATGCCCGAGCAGGTCGCGCCGATGCGCCCCACACCGGCCCGCCGGCTTCCCGCCGACCAGGCCGACTGGGGGTACGAGTTGCGCTGGGACGGGATACGCGCGACGGCGTACGTCTCGGGCGGGCGGTTGCGGCTGCTCGCCGAGGACGGTACGGAGATCACCGGCGGGTACCCCTGGCTGCGCCCGATGGCCGAGGCGCTGGCGCCGACCGAGGCGGTGCTCGACGGCGTCCTGGTCCGCATCGACAGGGCCGGTCGGGTCCGACCGGCCCGGGGTGGCCGGAGCACCACCGACGCCCAGTACCTGCTGGTCGACCTGCTCTGGCTGGAGGGCGTGAGCAGCCTCGACCTGCCCTATCCGCAACGCCGGGAGTTGCTCGACGGTCTGGCGCTTGCCGGGCCGCACTGGCAGACTCCGCCGTGGTTCCCCGGCACCGGCGCCGAGGCCCTGCGCACCGCCCGTGAGCAGGGGTTGCCCGGGGTCGTGGCGAAGCGGCTGGACTCCGGCTACGAGCCCGGACGACGCAGCCCGGCGTGGCGCAGCGTCGACGCGAGCTGAGGGGACCTCTCGTGCACCTGACCCACCTGGAGTGCCCGCGCTGCGGCACCGAGCACGACGCCGGCGTACCGCAGAACCTCTGCGCGTGCGGCTCGCCGCTGCTGGCCCGCTACGACCTGGCGGCGGTGCGGCGGACGGTCGAGCCGGAACGGTTCGGGCTGCGCCCGGCCGACCTGTGGCGTTACCGGGAACTGCTGCCGGTGGCGGACCCGGCGTTCGTCACCACGCTCGGTGAGGGCTGGACGCCGATGCTGCGTGCCCCGGCGTACGGCGCGGAGATCGGTGTGGACGAGTTGCTGGTCAAGGACGAGGGGTTGACCCCGACCGGCTCGTTCAAGGCACGTGGCGCGGCGGTGGGGGTGAGTCGGGCCCGGGAGCTGGGGGTGCGGCGGATCGCCATGCCGACCAACGGCAACGCGGGCGCCGCCTGGGCCACCTACGCGGCCCGCGCCGGGATGGGCGCAACGATCGCCATGCCGCTGTCCGCGCCGACCATCTGCCGACGCGAGTGCGTGGCCGCCGGGGCGGACCTGCGCCTGGTCGACGGGCTGATCGGCGACGCCGGGCGGCAGGTCGCCGCGCTCGTCGCGGCCTCGGGCGGTTCGATCTTCGACGCCGGTACGCTGCGCGAGCCGTACCGCCTCGAAGGCAAGAAGACGATGGGGTACGAGATCGTCGAGCAGTTGGGCTGGCAGGTGCCCGACGTGATCGTCTATCCGACCGGCGGCGGGGTGGGGCTGATCGGAATCCACAAGGCGCTCGGTGAGCTGCGCGAGTTGGGCTGGGTCGAGGACAAGCTGCCCCGGCTGGTGGCGGTGCAGTCCACCGGCTGCGCGCCGATCGTGCGCGCGTTCGCGGCCGGCGAGGACCGGGCGCAGCCGTGGGTGGACGCGCACACGGTGGCGTTCGGCATCACCGTGCCGGCACCGCTCGGCGACGAGTTGATCCTGGCCGCGTTGCGGGCCACCGCCGGGACCGCGATCGCGGTGGACGACGCCGAGATCCTCGCCGACCTGCGGGACTTCGCGGCGCGTGAGGGGCTGCTGCTCTGCCCGGAGGGCGCGGCCTGCCTGACCGCCGTCCGCAGGTTGCGTGCCGGTGGCTGGATCCGCGCGGGTGAGCGGGTGGTGGTGCTCAACACCGGGGCGGGCCTGAAGTACCCGGAGACGGTGGACGTGAGCGGCGTACCGCTGCTGCCCGCCTGACGACCCGTGCGGTCACTCGGCGGCCGGGTCGGTCAATCGCCAGGCGGCGTTGACCAGGCCGATGTGCGACAACGCCTGCGGGGTGTTGCCGAGCTGCGCGCCGGTGGTCAGGTCGATCTGTTCGCTGAGCAGGCCGACGTCGTTGGCGTGCCCGGCCACCTGTTCGAACAGCCGGGCGGCCCGCTCCTGCTCGCCGGCCATCGCCAGGCACTCCACCAGCCAGAACGAGCAGAGCAGGAAGCCGGCCGGGTCGGTGTCCCAGCGGCGGATCAGGCCACCCTCGCCACCGAGTTCCCGCTCGACGGCGGCGATGGTCGCGCGCATCCGGGGGTCGGTGGCCGGTAGGAAGCCCACCACCGGCAGGTACAGCACCGCGGCGTCGAGGTCGGGTGAGCCGAACGCGCCGGTGAAGACGCCCCGCTCCCGGCTGAAGCCCTCGCGGAGCACGGTGGCGCGGATCTCGTCCCGGACGCCCGCCCAGCGCCGGGGGTCGGCCCGCTCGCCGAGGTGCGGTGCCAGCCGTACCGCCTTGTCCATCGCCACCCAGCAGAGCGCCTTCGAGGCCACGTAGTGCCGGTCGCTGTCCCGGGTCTCCCACATGCCCCGGTCCGGCAGGTGCCAGGTGGCGGCCACCTGTTCGGTCAGGCCGAGCACCATCTCCCGTACCTCGGTGCCGAACGGCTCGCCGAGGTAGTCGCGCAGACGCCACACCGCCGACACCATCTCGCCGGGCACGTCGAGTTGGCGCTGCCGCCAGGCGTCGTTGCCGATGCGTACCGGGGCGCTGCCCGCGTAGCCGGCCAGGCCGGGGCAGTGGTGCTCGGAGACGTCCCGCTCCCCTTCGAGACCGAACAGCACCGGCACCGGATCGGCACCGATCCGGCCGATCGAGCGGGCCGCCCAGTCGAACAGGCGGGACGCCTCGGTGGGGCAGGCCGCCACCCACAGCGCGCGCATCGTCATCGCGAAGTCGCGCAGCCAGGAGAAGCGGTAGTCGTAGTTGCGGTCACCGCCGACGCGTTCCGGCAGCGACGTGGTCGGTGCCGCGACGACCGCGCCACTGCGGGCGTACGTGAGGCCGATGAGCACGGTCGAACTCTGTCGGACCAGGTCCGGGTACCGACCGTCGTAGTGGTGCGTGTCGCGGAAGGAGCGCCAGGTCTGCACGGTGTCCGTCAGCCGTCGGACCGGGTCCGACGCGGGCGGCCGGTCGCCGTAGGCGGGGGCGTACGCGACCTCGAAGCCGAGCACCTGCCCCTCGTCGACCTCGAAGACGTGGTGCACCCGGTCGTGGTCGGCCGTGAGCCGCATCCCGGCACACCGCAGCGTCAGCTCGGCCGGCCCGGCGACGGCCCGCACCCCGCCGTCGTCCAACTCGTGCAGGTAGGGCGTGAGCAGGCTGTACTCCGGTCGGGGTCGGAAGTCGAGCGCCATCCGTACCCGGCCGGAGAGCCCTTCCACGACGCGCAGCAGCACGGCCGGCGACCGCAGGCCGAGTTCGTGGCCCCGGGCACCGGCCTCGGCGGCGAGCGCGTCGGTGACCGCGACGCTGCCCTCCGGGGTCTGGTGCACGGTCCGCAGCACCAGCGTGTCCGGTCGGTACGCCCGCTGCACCCGGTGCCCGGCGCGGCCGGCGGCGACCGGCGCGAGCCGCCAGTGACCGCCGTCGGAGTCGAGCAGCCGCGCGAAGACGGCGGGTGAGTCGAACCTGTTCGGGCACCACCAGTCGACGGAGCCGTCCCGCCCGACCAGCGCCCCCGATCGACAGTCGGAGAGGAACGCGTAGTCGGAGATCGGCGGCTGCACCATCCGCTGCGCGTACCCGGATCCTCGACCACATCACGCCGGCCCGGACGCCCGGGCCGGCGGGACGGGTCAGGAGGTCGGCGGCTCGTCCTCGCCCGCGGCCTCGGCCTCGTCGGCCTCCTCCTTGGTCTTGTGCACCGCCTGGTCGGCGTGCTCCGGCGGCCCGTAGACGGTGTAGAGCACCAACGGGTTCGGTCCGGTGTTGACGAAGTTGTGCTTCGTCCCGGCCGGCACCACCACGAGGTCGCCCTGCACGACCTCGCGCTTCTCGCCGGCCACCCGGGCCTCGCCGGTGCCGCTGACGAAGGTGAGGATCTGGTCGATGTCCTCGTGGACCTCCTCGCCGATCTCACCGCCCGCCGGGATCGTCATGATCACCAGTTGGGTGTGCTTCCCGGTCCACAGCACGCGCCGGAAGTCCGGGCTCTTCTCGGCGACCGTGGCGATAGTGAAGTGCTCCATGCCCGGCACATACCCCGTTACGACCCGCCCCACGCCGGGACTTGCAGATAGTGGAATTGCGCACGATATGAGGGTTTGGCGGCACGCCGAACGGGGATCGACAGGACCGGCCGGCACTGGTCGGCCATGCCAGGTCCCCGCCGACGTACCGCCGTACGGGCTGCGGTGGCGGGAGACGGCTGAGCGCGGCGACGTTCGGGTCCTCGGGGATCGAACGGCGCCGTGCGCTCGTGTCCGGACCGCGCCCGCCCGGGCGGCTAGGCCAGGACGGCCAGGTGGAACGGCCGGTCGGCCGAGGCCCCGGCGCTGTCGAAGGTGGTCACGAAGACCGCATTCGGGATGCCGGTACGCCCGGCGACCGCGATCTGGCCGGACGGCGCCAGCCCCGCGCTGCCCGACAGACCCACCGTGCCGACACACCCGGCGGCGGTCACGTCCTGGTCGAAGACCACCTGGTACATCCCGGTGCTCAGCCGGTCGGCCGTGGCGGCGCCCATCCCCCGGACCAGGACGCCGTTCGCGCTGACCACGGCGAACAGCACCCTCGACGTGGACGGCATGCCGGCGCCGCCGCAGGTGGTGTGCGCGGCGTCGGCGCGGGCCGTGGTCTCCTCTCCCGGCGCCGGCTGGGCCGCCCGACTGCTCCTGGCTCTCGCGCTGGACATTGTGCTCCTCTCCAGCCGGCCGGGGGGCCGAGGCATGTTGAGTTGATTAGGGCGGCTAAGAAGGATCAGCACCGATCAGCACCCTTTGTGCATCGAACGTATGTCGCGTTCCCCGTCGGTAGCCACACGACAGGCTGTCCGATCACGGACAGTAGGTATGTTGATCATGCCTCTGACCTGCGGCGGAGCTCCGACAGTGAAGGGTGTCGTCAGTCGTCGTCCAGGTCCAGCACCGGCACGCCGGCCTGGCACCGCACCGACAGCTCGTGCTCGCCGCTCGGGCCGACGAACTTCACCTCGGCGTCGTCGTCCGGACCCCGGTCCACGTCCTCGACCGAGTAACCCTGCTTCGGCGACCAGGACGCCAGCCACACCCCGCCCGGCACGCACTCGGCCACCACGCTGCCGCCCTGGTTGGAGAAGCTGCGCCGGTGGGACGCGTCCGGAGTGGGACTCGCGGAGGCGGTCGGGCTCACCGGAGCCGTGGCCGCCGGGTCCGGCGAGCCGGTCGAGCCCGGCGTACCGGTCGTCGGTCCGGTCGTCCGGGGCGGAGCGGCCAACTCGCGGGCGATCTCCTCCTGGCTGCGGACGCCGCCCGGCGTACTGGTGAGGCTCTCCCCCACCAGCCGGATGGCGGCGACTCCGATCAGCGTGGCGACCACCGCGGTGGCCAGCCACCCGGCGACGGCGAGGAGCGTGCGACGTCCCATCACCCGACTATCCCTGATCGCGGGTTGGGGCGACCTTCGGGGAAGGCTAAGGGAGGGTTAACGGACGCCGCCGTCGCGCCCGGGCGGATATACCCTGCCTGCTGTGGCCCGCCTGCTGCTCATCGAGGACGACCTGACCATCCGCACCCCGCTGGTGCGGGCGCTGCGCGAACGGGGACACGCGGTGGCGGCGGCGTCGACCGCGATGGCCGGGCTCCGCGACGCGCTCGACGACCGCCCCGACCTCGTCGTGCTCGACCTCGGGCTGCCCGACCTGGACGGCCGCGAGTTGCTCCGGATGCTGCGCGCGGTCAGCGCGGTGCCGGTCATCGTCGCCACCGCCCGCGACGACGAGACGGAGATCGTCCGGGTCCTCGACGCCGGGGCCGACGACTACGTGGTCAAGCCGTTCACCGCCGCCCAACTCGACGCGCGGGTCCGCGCGGTGCTGCGACGCGGGCCGGGTGGACCGGCCGAGGAGGACCCGACCGTGGTCGTCGGCGGGCTGCGGATCGACCCCCGGGCGCGGCAGGTCAGCCTGGACGGCGTGCCGGTCGAGCTGACGCCGCGCGAGTTCGACCTGCTGCGACACCTGGCCACCCGGGTCGGCGAGGTGGTGACCAAGCGGGAGCTGCTCACCGAGGTGTGGCAGATCCCGTACGGCGGGGCGGACAAGACCGTCGACGTGCACCTGTCCTGGCTGCGCCGCAAGCTCGGCGAGAGCGCCCAGCAGCCGCGTTACCTGCACACCGTACGCGGGGTGGGGGTCCGGCTGGTCTCGCCCGAGGCACAGCGATGAGGGCGCGACTGGCACTGCTGGTGGCCGCCGTCAGCGTGCTCATCGTGATCGCCTTCCTGGTGCCGCTGGCGCTGCTGCTGCGGACCTCCGCCGAGGACCGGGCGACCGCACGGGCCACCGCCGACGTGCAGGGTCTCGCCCCGGTGGTCGGCACCGCCGACTCCGAGACCGTCCGGCTGACCGTCGACCAACTCGTCCAGTCCGGCCGACCGGTCAGCGTCTTCCTCCCCGACGGCGACCAACTCGGCGCACCGGCTCCCCGTACGCCCGCCGTCGAGCTGGCCGCCCGGGGGCAGAGCCTGACCGCCGACACGCCGGAGGGCCGCGAGGTGGTGATCGCGGTCCAGGGCCGCACGGACGGCACCGCGGTCATCCGCACCTTCGTGTCCGACGCCGAGCTGACCCACGGGGTGGACCGGGCCTGGCTGGTGCTCTCCCTGCTCGGACTGCTGCTGGTGCTGATCGGTCTCGCGGTGGCCGACCGGCTGGCCCGCACCCTGGTCCGCCCGATCGGCGAGCTGTCGGCGGTGTCGCACCGGCTGGCCAACGCCGAACTCGACGCGCGCGTCGAGCCGTCCGGGCCAGCGGAGCTGCGCGAGGTGGGCGGCGCCCTCAACCACCTGGCCGGGCGGATCCAGGAGCTGCTGGTGCAGGAACGCGAGCAGGTGGCGGACCTGTCCCACCGGTTGCGGACCCCGCTGACCGCGCTGCGGTTGGAGGCCGAGTCGCTGGCCGACCCGCAGGACGCCGCCCGGATCGCCGGTGCGGTGGACGGGCTGGAACGGGCGGTGACCGGCCTGATCCGGCAGGCCCGCTGGCGTACCCCCGCCGACGGCGCGGTGGTCACCGACGCGGTGGCCACGGTGACCGACCGGGTGGCCTTCTGGTCGGTGCTGGCCGAGGAGACCGGGCGGGCGGTCGACCTCGACCTGGCACCCGGCCCGCTGCCGGTCGGCGTCCCCGCCGACGAGCTGGCGGCTGCGGTGGACGCGCTGCTCGGCAACGTCTTCGCGCACACCCCGGACGGCACCGCCTTCGCCGTCCGGCTGGCGTCCGACGGCGACCAGGTGGTGCTGACGGTGGCCGACGAGGGCCCCGGCATCACCGCCGAGTCGGTCCGTCGCGGGGCCAGCCAGGCCGGGTCGACCGGCCTGGGGCTGGACATCGCCCGCCGGGCCGCCCAGGCCAGCGGCGGCCGGCTGGAACTGGGCGAACGTCCCGGCGGCGGGGCCGAGGTCATGCTCCACCTGGGCACGCCGAGGATCTCCAGCAGCCGACCTTAACCCGGCCTTAGTGTTCGGACAGCGCGGCGCTATCCCGCCCCGACCGATGCTGTGTGCATCAACCGAGGAGAGGTGGCACCAATGAAGCGCAACCCCCTGATCCTGGCGTCGGTCGGCGGCGCCGCGGCGGTCCTCGCGGCGGCCGGGATCTTCCTGGGCGTCACGGCGGCCGACAACGACCGCGCGCGGCAGACCACGCTGACCGCGGCGACCAGCGCGCCGGAGGCGACCACCCCGGCCGCTCCCGACACGGTCACGCCGCCGACCGACCCTGGCACGGTCGCCCCGCCGACCGACCCCGGCAGCGTGGCCCCACCGACCGACCCGACCACGGCCACCCCGCCGGCCGGCACCGGCTCGCCGGACGCCACCGACGAGATCAGCCGCGAGCGGGCCGGCGAGATCGCCCTGGCGCACGCGGGCGGCGGCCGGATCACCGAGATCGACCGCGACCGGGAGAACAAGCGCCCGGTCTGGGAGGTCGAGATCGTCAAGGGCGACGTCGAGCACGAGATCGACGTCGACCGGGAGACCGGCCAGGTGCTCAAGGCCGAGCAGGAGCGGTACGACGGTGACGACGACCGCGACGACGACGATGACGATGACGATGACGACCGCGACGACGACTGACCGGTCGACAGTGGGCCGGTGACGGCCATCGACACCCCGGAGCGGCACCTGCCGCCCGGGGTGTCGCGCTGTCGGTGCCCTGCGATGACAGTCGCAGAGCTGACAGCGTTCCGCCGAATTTCCGGCTGCATGCCCTGTGAGCTGGGTAATCACCTGGCTACATTTAATTATGGTGCCCGCCCACTCAGGCTGGGCGACGGAACCGGTCTACCGTCCCGTCCTCCCCGCGCGGCGGGGAGAGCTGGACGCGCTCGGCCACCTCGACGACGCCCTCGCCCCGCTGATCGCCCCGATCCTGCACGTGTCCGAACTCGACAGATCCGTCGCGGAAGCCGTGAACCGGCTGCCGCCGGGGTTGGTCCCGGCCGTCGACGTGGGCGCCCTGCCCGATCCGGCCGGCGCCGAGCCGCTGCGGTGGGGCGTACCCCTGGTGCCGGTGATCGGTCTCTCCGACGGCGCGGAGCGGCTCGCGGCGCACGGCGTCACCGCGCGGGCGTACTTCGGCCGGGCGGTGGTGCGACTGCGGATCCGCCTGGACCGGGCCGGACCCGACGCCGCCACCACGGCCGTGGAACGGATCTGGCGGTACGCGCGACTGGCCCCCGAGCAGTGTGACCTGGTGCTCGACTGCGGCGACGTGTGCTGTCCGGCGGACGTCCGCACGACCGAGCCCCGGGTACGCCGGGCACGGGACTGGGCCCGGCGGCACGCCTGGCGCTCGGTCAGCGTGGTGGCCGGCGGGATGCCACCGGCGCTGGCCCGGCTGCCCACCGACGAACCGGTCCGGCTGGACCGCTGGGACTGGCTGCTCTGGCGGCGGCTGGCCGACCTCGGGGTGGGATTCGGCGACTACGGTGTCGCCTCCGCCGCGCCCGGCGCGGAGCCGACCGACCGGTTGCCGACGGTCCGGTACACCGACGCCGACGTGTGGTGGCTCTACCGGTGGTCGCGTCGGGGTCGGCGCGGCGAAGAGCGGGTCGCCGACCTGTGCCGCGAACTGGTGTCGGCACCACACTGGCCGTCGACGGGTGCCGGCTTCTCCTGGGGCGACCACGAGATCGTGCGTCGGGCGCGTCGGGTCGCCGGAGCCGGATCGGCGACCAATTGGGTGGCCTGGAGCACCTCGCACCACCTGGCACACGTGCTGGCCACGCTGGGGCGTACCAGCGGTGGTGGGGCCCGGCCCCCGGGCAGCGTCCCGCCCCAACGGCCCCGGGGCGGGGAGAACCGTCGCGCGGGCTGAGGGCTACTGCTGGTCGGTGAAGCCGAACTGGATCACGCCCTCGTCGTCGACGGTCGCGTCGACCGCGGCGTCACCGAGCAGGTCGGCGGCGTCGGAGTCGAGGAAGATCCGGGCACCCTGGTTGTCCACCACCTGATCACCCTCGACCGGTGCGGCGACCAGCTCGACGGTGAGCGAACCGGCGGTGGTGTCCGCGGCGATGCGTACCCCACCGCCCTCGGCCACGTCCTGCTGGTTGGCGAGGTCACGGATCACCAGGACGGCGTTGTCGGTCATCGTGAGCATGGTGGGACTCCTCGTGGGTTCTCGACTCCCGGTGCCGGAGGCACACTGCCGGCCAGTCCGTGGGCGGACCGGCAAATCGGCCCGCACACCGGGTACGGATGTGGCGGCCTTCGAGGTCGACCACGCCCCGGCGCGGCTCGCCGGGCAGCGGTCGCCCACCACCGCATCGGGGCAGCTCAAGGCCCCTCCACTGCCCACGGTGCCCGCTGCCGAGGGATCCGTCAAGTAGACGAAGATCGATCGGCCCGTCAGGTGTGACAGCTCCGGAAACGGGTACCCCACGAGGTTTCCCTGGTGTAAGGAAGGGACCCTTCCTATACACCAGGCGTTAGCAGGGGGCCCTTCCTTGCATCTTGGGCGCGGGGACGGGCGCGGCGGGGTCGCCACGTTCGATCAGTGCGGCGATCTCGGAGTCGCGCAGGCCGCGCAGCGCCAGGACGCGGGTGCCCCAGCGGTGCAGCCGGCACGGGTGCGGACTGGCGTCGTTGCGGCAGACCGTGCCCCCGGACCATCTTCGGGGCGCGTGCACCACGACGGCACGGACGGCGAACTGGGCATCCTCGGCGGTCACGTACGGCGGCAGCGGGATCTCCCGCAACGCCGTTCCGGCCGGCTCGCCGGTGGGCGGGGACGGACGGAGGGTACTGCTACTGCTCATCGGCCTGGCCTCCACACAGGACAGTCGAACCCGGACAGCAGGACGGTACGGTCCGGTGGAGGCGGCCCGACGGACAAACTGCCCGACGACGGGTACGGCTGCCGTCAGACGCGTTCCAGCACCACCACCGGGATGTCCCGGTCGGTCTTGGTCTGGTAGTCGTCGTACGCCGGCCAGATGGCGACCATGTCCGGCCACAGCCGGGCCTTCTCCTCGGGCGTGGCGGTGCGGGCCCGGGCGGTGAACCGCTCGGCCGCGACCTGGACCTGGGCCTCCGGGTCCGCGAGCAGGTTCAGATACCAGGCCGGGTGCTGGGGAGCGCCGCCCTGGGAGGCGACCACCACGTACGCGTCGCCGTGCCGACCGTAGATCAACGCGGTCCGGCGGAGTGCGCCGCTGCGTCGGCCCCGGGTGGTCAGCAGCAGCGTGAACACGCCCGGCTGCCACTCGTGCCCCTCAGCACCGTCGGTCTCGACGTACCGGTCGATGTGTTCGGCCACCCAGTCGGTGGGGCTGTCCATTACCTTCTCGCCCGAGGTCATCGGTCCTCCTCGATCATGATCGGTCACCGACCACGCTACTGGAGAGCCGGGCCGCCGGCAGGTCAGCGCAGTGCGACGGCCTGCAGACCGACGTTGCCGCAGTGCGGCGTGAACGCCTCCTCCACCGTCCAAGTGAGCAGGACGCGGGTGCCCTGCGGCGCCTGGAAGCGGACCGTCACACCCGAGGAGAGGCTGGTGTGCCGCTCCTCCAGCCGCAGCGTCTGGCGTGGCCCGTCGTCGCCCACCCGTACGTCGAGCCGACCCCGGGCCATCCAGACGCCGAGGTAGACGGTGGCGGTGCGCGGCTGGCCGTCGGAGACGACGGCGAGCCGGAAGCCGTTGCCGGCACCGCAGGTGTAGACCCCGGCCGCGACGTCCCCGGCCGAGTCCACCGGCGCGCCGTCGCGCCACCGGAACAGCTCCTGGTTGCCGTCCCAGGTGTCCCGGTCACCCCGGCCGCCCAGGTCCCGCAGGTCGGCGGAGCCGTCGCGCTTGCGTACCGGGCTGGTGGCGCCGCCGAGGCCCCAGTGCAGCCAGTCGCGGCTGCCCGCCTCGGTCAGGTCCACCGTCGCCGGGATGTCGGACCGGCTGACCACGAGCGTCGGTGGCGCGGCCGGCGGGGCGGGGGTGGACACCACGGTGGCGCTCGGCGAGGGACTCGGGCTGCGTTCCCGAGGGCGCAGGCCCGGCACGGCGTCGGCGGTGGCGCTGCCGCTGGGCAGCGCCGGACGCCCGACCACCGCGGGCAGGCCGTCCGGGTCCGGCTGGTCGTCCGGCGTCGGCTCCGACCACCAGTTGACGTAACCGACGAGGGCAAGCAGGCCGGCGAGGGCGGCGACGGCCTCCACCGTGGTACGTCGACGTCGCCGGGCGCGGGCGAGTCGACGGGCGGCGGCCCGGGTCGCCCCCTGGGCCGACGGCGGCGATGTCGGTGCCGGTGCCGACGAGCGGGCCGATTCCGCACGGCGGCGGCCCGACCGGGTGCGGTGTGACGCCGGATCGACCGGCCGCGCGGGCTTCTCCTCCGCCACCGACTCTCCACTTCTGCCGGACCGGACTCGCGCCGGCACGCTCGACCCGGACGCGGGGCCGTCTCACATTCGCATCACCGACCCCCGACGCGCTAGTGCGGTGTCCAGGAACGTTGGCGGTGTCGCGGCGAGGTCCAGGCGGCGGTCCGGCAAGGCGGAGTCGGGCCTGGATACAACACCGGTATCCAGGCCCGACTCCAACGCCGCCGGTCGTCGTCTGGACCCGGCGCGGCCCGGTGAACGTTTCTGGACACCGTACTGGTGAGGACAGAGCCTCGTGTCGGTCGCCGCCGGACGGCTCAGCCGAGGACCTGGAAGCCGAGGGCTCGCGCCATCGTGACGGCCTGCACCGCGTCGACGATCGCGCCGGAGCGGTGCACGGCGGTCGGATCCAGGCCGGAGAGGTCGCTGCCGCGCAGGTCCGCACCGGAGAGCCGGGCTCCGCGCCACTGCACGTCGGAGAGGTCGCCGCCACTCACGGTCGCGCCGGTCAGGTCGGCCCCGGACAGGTCGACCTCCCGCATGCGTACGCCGGTGAGGCGCGTGCCCCGCAGGTCGGCACCGGCGAGCGTGACGAACGACCAGTCGCCGCCGTCGACGGTCAGCGGACGCAGGTCGCACCGGTCGAAGCTGCTGCCGACCAGCTTGCAGCCGGTGAACTCCGCCTCGAACAGGTTGCAGCGGGTGAACACGCACCGGGTGAAGGCCGAGTCGACGTGCCGGGAGACGTTGAACAGCACGTCACCGAAGGTGCAGCCGTCGAAGACGGCACCCCGGCTGGTGGCCTCGGTCAGGTCGACCCGATGGAAGGTGCACCCGACGAAGCGCCGGTCGGTCAACTCCTCCGCGTACCAGTCCTCGTCGTGGAAGGTGACGCCCTCGATCGGCTCCGGCATGAGGGGGAGACTAGCCAGTGACACCGACGACCTTTCGTTCCCCGGCCCGCGTACCGGCCGGTAGGTTCGGTCGGATGAGCATGGTACGCAGCATCGCGCCGGCCGAGGTCGGTCTCGACCCGACGCGGCTGGCCCGGATCGACGCGCACTTCGGCCGGTACGTCGACGATGGTCGGCTCGCCGGATTCCAGGTCCTGGTCACCCGGCACGGCGAGATCGCGCACAGCGCGACGTACGGGCTGCGGGACCGTGAGGCGGGTACGCCGGTCGAGACGGACACGCTCTGGCGGATCTACTCCATGAGCAAGCCGATCACCTCGGTCGCGGCGATGCTGCTCTGGGAGGAGGGCCGTTTCGAGCTGACCGACGAGATCGGCCGCTGGCTGCCCGAGTTCGCCGACATGCGGGTCTACTCGAAGGGCTCGACGCTCAAGCCGTACACCGTGCCGGCGATCGAGCCGATCCGGGTCTGGCACCTGCTCAGCCACACCTCCGGGCTGACGTACGGCTTCATGCAGACCTCGGTGGTCGACGGCCTGTACCGGGCCGCCGGGTACGACCTGTACCCGCCGTCGGACGTGGATCTGGCCGGGGCCTGCCAGGTCTTCGGTGAGCTGCCGCTGCTGTTCCAGCCGGGCACCGCGTGGGGTTACTCGGTCGCCACCGACGTGCTCGGTCGGCTGGTCGAGGTGGTCTCCGGGCAGAGCCTGGACACGTTCCTGCGGGACCGGATCCTGGATCCGCTGGGCATGACCGACACCCGCTGGCACGTGGCGGGGGCCGACGCCGAGCGGCTGGCCGCGCTGTACGTGCCGGACCCGACCACCGGTCGGGCGGTCCGCCACGACCGGCTCGGCGACCTAGCGTACACGAAGCCGACGCTGCTCTCCGGCGGCGGTGGCCTGATCTCGTCGGCCGGCGACTACCACCGGTTCACCCAGATGCTGCTGCGCGGCGGCGAACTCGACGGGGTGCGCCTGCTCGGCCCGCGTACGGTGCGCCTGATGACCCGCAACCACCTGCCCGGCGGCGGGGACCTGGGCACGCTGTCCACGGGCGGGTTCGCCGAGACGACGCTGGACGGCATCGGGTTCGGCCTCGGCTTCGCGGTGGTCGACGACCCGGTGCCGAGCCGACTGCCGAGCAGCGTCGGCGAGTACTACTGGGGCGGGGTGGCCAGCACCGCGTTCTGGGTCGACCCGTCCGAGCAGCTCACCGCGCTGCTGTTCACCCAGCTCATGCCGTCGAGCACCTGGCCGCTGCGCTCGCAGCTTCGGCAACTCGTCTATTCGGCGCTGGTCGACTGAAGGATCGCCGTTCCGCCGACGTGCGCCGGGCCCGGTCCATAGCCTGGGCTGGTGAGCAACATCGTCGTGTTCGGGGCGGGCGGCACCGCAGGTTCCCGCATCGTCGTCGAGGCGTTCGACCGGGGACACCGGGTGGTGGCGGCGGTACGCCGACCGGAGGCCGTCTCGTACCTGCCGCCGGGCGTACGGGTGGTCACCGGGGACGCCACCAGCGAGCGCAGCGTACGGGAGTTGGCGCCGGACGCCGACGCGCTGGTGGTGGCGATCGGCGGCGGTGACCGTACGCTCTGGCCCGACGCTGCCCGGACGCTGCTGCACGTGCTGAGCGGAATGCCGGCCGCGCCCCGCGTGATCCACGTCGGCGGCGGGTCCACCCTGCTCAGCCCGGCCGGGAGCCGGTTGCTCGACGAGCCGGACTTCCCCGCCGAGTACCGGGAGGCCGCGCTGGGCCAGGCCGACGCGCTGGACGTCTACCGGTCCGCTGCCGACGGGGTCACCTGGACCTACCTGTCCCCGCCGCCGCTGGAGTTCCATCCCGGCGAGCGCACCGGACGGTACCGCACCGGCACCGACCAGCCAGTGACCGACGACGATGGGCGCAGTGCGCTCAGCTACGAGGATCTGGCGGTCGCGGTGGTCGACGAAATCGAAAGCCCACGTTTCCGGAATATGCGTTTCACTGCCGCGTACTGATTCCTCGATCTTGAGAACGAGCAGCTAGCGGGTTAGATTCGAGCCGCAGTGACTCGGGATGTTCACCCCTGACTCCCGGGTCCGTACCTCGAATCAGGAGGCTTGCTCTTGTCATCCCTCGACGACACCGTGACACCCTCACACGAATCGTCCCGCTCCACTGTGTTCAACCGTCGGCGCATGCTGACCGTCGCGCTCGGCGGCGCGGCCACCGTGGCGCTGCCGGCGCCGGCCTGGGCCGCCGACGACAAGCGACCGGGCGCGCACCACCCGCCCAAGCTCACCCCGCAGGACCGCAAGGTCATCGCCCAGCTCTCCCCCCGCCGGGCGCTGGAGCACCTGAAGGTGCTCTCCGAGGACATCGGCCCGCGCATCGGCGGCACCGAATCCGAGCGGCGGGCCGCGAACTACCTGGCGGGCCAGTTCGACAAGCTGCGCTACGACACCACGTTGCAGCCGTTCCCGGTGGCCGACAAGTTCCTCGCCCAGCTCAGCTCCCCCGCCGGTCTGCCCACCGACCTGAACTGGCAGGTCGGGGCCAGCGCCCACGCCGCGTTGGACACCTCGGTCACCGCCGCGGTCGTCGACGTGCGGGCTGGTACGGCGGCCGACTTCACCGCCGACGTCGCCGGCAAGATCGTGCTGGTGGACTACGTCGCCGCGCAGCGGGAAACGCTGGCGGCCCGGGCGGTGGCCGCCGGTGCGGCCGGTGTGGTCTTTCTCCCGGCCGACCTGGTCGAGCCGCGCCGCGCGTCGGCGTTCTCGCCCACCCTGCCCGGCTCGGCCTCCGCGCCGCTGGGCATCCCGGTGGTCGGCGTAGCCCAGGCGCAGAAGCACCGGCTGCGGGCGCTGCTCGCGTCGGGACCGCTCACCCTGACCATCGCCACCACCGCGCACCGTGGCCTGACCTCGTACAACGTGCTGGCCGAGCGGCGTGGGCGGTCCGGCGCGAACGGTCCGGTGGTCATGGTGAGCGCGCACTACGACTCGGTGATCGGCGCGCCGGGCGCCAACGACGACGGGTCCGGCACCGTGCTCTGCCTGGAGCTCGCCCGGGTACTCAAGGCGATCCCGATCAACGCCACCGTCCGGTTCGGCCTCTGGGGCTCGGAGGAGCAGGGCCTGATCGGGTCGCGCTACTACGTGCGGCAGTTGCCGCAGGAGGAGCGGGACCGGATCCTCGCCGTCTACCAGAACGACATGGTCGCCACGAGCTGGGACCCGGCGACGCGGTACTGGCTGCTCTCCTTCACCGGCCAGGCCAACCGGGCCACCGACGAGGTCTCCGCCGCGGCGCTGCGACTCGGCTACCAGCCGCAGATCTCCCCGGTGACCCAGCGCGGCGCCAGCGACCACCAGTCGTTCCAGGAGGTCGGCATCGCCAGCGCGAACTTCTCCTGGCGGGGTGAGGAGTCTCCGGCGCTGTTGGAGCCGCCGTACCACAGCCCGGAGGACACCATCGCCAAGAACATCAGCCTGGAGCGGTTGCAGGTGTCAATGGAGCTGATCGGCTGCGCGACGTACGCGACGGCCGGACACTGACACCAGCACCGGGGCGGGCGGGTCACGGCGAGAGCCGGGTCCCGCCCGTCGTCAGTCGGCCAGTCGGGCCGGGAAGCCACCGGTGGCGATCGGCCCCCACGAGGTGATGGTCACCCGGATCAGCGACTTGCCCTGCCGCACCATCGCCTCCCGGTACTCGTCCCAGTCCGGGTGTTCGCCGGAGATGCTGCGGAAGTACTCCACCAGCGGCTCCAGGGCGTCCGGCAGGTCGAGGACCTCGGCGGTGCCGTCGAGCTGCACCCAGGGCCCGTTCCAGTCGTCGGAGAGCACGCACGCCGACACCCGGGGGTCCCGGCGGATGTTGGCGACCTTGGCGCGTTCCGGGTAGGTGGAGATCACCAGTCGGCCGTCGGTGTCCACCCCGGCGCTGACCGGCGAGGACTGCGGGCGACCGTCCGGGCGGGTGGTCATCAGCACCACCCGGTGCCGGGGGCGGACGAAGGCGAGCAGGTCGTCGCGGTCGACGCGGGTGTTGTGAGCGATCGTGCGAGGCATCGTTCGTTTCTACCAGCCGTCAGACGATCCGGCCTGCGGACGGCTGGCGAGGCACCCGGGAACGCGCCGAGGGACGCCAGGCGCGGCCGTTGGCGTAGATCACCCGAAAGCCCAGGTACGACGCGAGCGGCGCCCAGTGCGCCGAGCCCATCCGCAGCTCGGCGGCGTTGTGCCGCCGACCGTTGGCCAGCACGTCGAGCAGCACGGTCTCGAACGCCGCCGACTCGACCCAGTCCACCTCGCGGGTGAAGCCGCAGATCAACGCCGCGCCGGTCACCTCGAGGAACTCCCGCAGCACCGACTCGGGGGCGCGCAGGACGGAACAACTGCCGAAGTAGAGCCGGCGCCCCTCGCAGCGCCCGGCCATCAACTCCGCCACCTCGGTCAGCTCGACCGACTGCCAGTCGGTCAGACACAGCCGGTTCGGCTCGCCGTGCATGGCGAAGAAGCCGAGCCGGTGGTCGGCGTACTGCTTGAGCAGCCAGCGGTCGACGAAGTAGAACAGCTCGTCGCGGGTGGCCGCGTCCTTATGGATGAAACGGACCCGGCCCAGCCGTTCGAGCAGTTCGAGGGTGGGCAGCACCGAGCCCCGCTCGTTGAGGTCCCGGTGCCACTGGCCCTCGACGCAGAAGATGCCTCCGCGTGCCACGCCCGCCTCCCCGTCGTCGCCCGGCGCTGAGGTTACCGGGCCGGCTCGGCCCGGCGACATCACCCGTCCTGCGGTCACCTGCGACTTTCGGTCCCACGACGGCGGCTTTGCGACCCAGCCGGAGTGAATGCCCGATTCCCAAGAATCGGATTAATTCCGGTTCAACCGGCCAGTAACCATCATCCCGAAAGGAATTCGCGTTAAGCGTCACCAACCGGCAGTTGAGGTGCGAGTGTGGATTCACGGGACGGCGGTCCACGTCCCGGAATGCCACCCCATTCGCTCTCCTAGCAGGAGGACTCTCTGTGCGCGCACATCTGATGAAGCGGGCTGTCCTCGCCCTCGCCCTGGCCGTGCCAGGTGCCGCGATCGCCTCGGTGGTCGCCGCACCGCCGGCCCACGCCGACGGCTGCTACACCTGGAACCGCACCCTGTCCCGGGGCAACTCGGGCAGCGACGTCCGCGAACTGCAACTGCGGATCGCCGGGTGGGCGGGCAACAACAACGTGGTGGAACTCGACGGCCAGTACGGCCCGAAGACCGCCGCCGCCGTACGCCGTTTCCAGTCCGCGTACGGCCTGCGGTCCGACGGGGTCGCCGGGCCGCAGACATTCCGGAAGCTGTACCAGATCCAGGACAACGACTGCACCCCGCGGCACTTCACCTGGAACGAGATGGACGACGGCTGTGGCCGGGGCGGCTGGACCGGTGGTCCGCTGACCACCGCGCAGACCCGGCAGAACGCCCTGCGCACGATGTGGAAGCTGGAGGCACTGCGCAAGGGCCTCGGCGACCAGCCGCTGGAGGTGACCAGCGGATTCCGCAGCCGCACCTGCAACAGCCAGGTGGGTGGTGCCTCGAACAGCCAGCACCTCTACGGCAACGCGGCCGACCTCGTCTCCGACAGCCGGTCGCTGTGCCAGATCGCGCGCGCGGCCCGCAACCACGGTTTCAGCGGCATCATCGGCCCCGGGGTGAGTGGCCACAACACGCACGTGCACGTGGACTCGCGCCGCGAGAACAACCAGGACGACAGCGAGAACAACACGTACTGGGCAGCACCCGAGTGCGGGATCGCACCCGGCTACCGCTGAGTTCGCGACGCCGGCCCGGGCGTGGGCGGGGGGATGCCCGTACGCCCCGGGCCGGCGTCGTACCGGCGGACGAGCCCGCTCAGCTCGCCCGCGGCCAGCGCGGCGCGGTGGCGGGGGGTGCCACCGGCCGGCCGGGGGTCCGGACACCGGCCCGAGCGGCCGGAGCGGCCACCCTCGGCACCGGGCCCCGCGCCGGGTAACCGGCGGGGTTCGTCCGTGGCGGATAACCGGCCGCGCCCGCACGCATCGGGTGACCGCCGGACCGCTCGGCACCCGCCGGACGGGCCACCGGGGTACGGCCCTGTTGCGGCCCGTTCACCAGGAACGGGAAAGGGACGTGGACGAACGGGTTGCCGTGCCGGATGAGGGCATCGAGCTGTCGTTCGTTGAGCCCGTGGTCGAGCAGTACCTTCCGACCCCAGCGATGCAGCCGGCAGGGGAATCTCGCGCCGTCGTTGCGGCAGAGGGCCCCGGTGGGCCATTCCTCCGCCGCGTGCACTACTACCGCCCGTACCGCCAGGCGGACATCCTCGGGGGTCAACGGCGTCGGGACCGGCAACTCGCCCAGGATCTGATCGATGGGATCCGTCGACTGACCATCAACTCGCACGGCAGGCCTCCCGCAGTTCGGTGGCGATGCGCCTGAGCACCGCACCTCGCCCATTGATACGGCCTGGCGAGCGGGAAAGTTCAAACCAGATCGGCTCGCGGTTAACCGAGAGTGGCGGCCGACGCCGTCAGACCAGCCCGGCGTCGTGCACGAGGAGCGCGACCTGCACCCGGTTGTTGAGACCGAGCCGGGTCAACAGCCGCGAGACGTACGCCTTGACGGTGGCGACGCTCATGAACAGCTCGGTGGCGATCTCGGCGTTGGTACGCCCCTGGCCGATGGCTATCGCCACCGCGCGTTCCCGCTCGGTGAGACCGTCGAGCAGCCGGCTGGCCCGCTCCTGGCGCGGATCGCTGGCGGTACCCACCGTGACGTGCGTGATGAGGGTCCGGGTGACCGTCGGTGACAGGGTCGCCTCCCCGGCCGCCACCCGGCGCACCGCCTGCACAATCTCGGCGGGCGGGGTGTCCTTCAGCAGGAATCCGCCGGCACCGGCCCGCAGCGCCCGCAGGACGTGCTCGTCGGCGTCGAAGGTGGTCAGCACGAGCACCTCCGGAGGTCGGGGCAGCGCCCGCAGCGCCTCGGTGGCGGCCAGCCCGTCCACCCTCGGCATCCGGATGTCCATCAGCACCACGTCCGGCCGGCAGGTGGCGACCGCCTGGACCACCTCGCCGCCGTCGGCCGCCTCCCCGACCACCTCCAGGTCGGGCGGACCGCCGAGGATCATCGACAGGCCGGCGCGCACCAGCGCGTCGTCGTCCACGATGAGGACCCGGATCGGACGTGGACCCGCCACCGGCGGCACCTGCTCCGGGGCGGTCACGACGCCGGCCAGGGCAGCCAGGCGGCGAGCCGGAAGTCGCCGACGTCGTCGCGGCCGTGTTCCAGCCGTCCGCCCGCCAGGGTGACCCGCTCGGCGACACCGACCAGCCCGGTGCCGGTACCCGGGATCGACGGCACGGCCTCGCCCACCGGCCACCGGTTGCGAATCTCCACGGTCAGCCCGTCGCCGGGGCCACCGCTGAGCCCGACCGTGACGGCCGCGCCGGCGGCGTGCTTGCGGGCGTTGGTCAGCCCCTCCTGCACGATCCGGTAGACGCTGCGCCCCAGCCCGGCGGGGAGCTGCTCCGGGTCGCTGACCCGGTCCCGCAGGTCCACCCGGGTCCCGGCGGCCCGGGACTCGGCGACCAGCGCGGGCAGGTCGTCGAGCGTGGGTTGCGGGCGCTCCGGCTCGGCGGTCAGGGAGGTGTCGGCCCGCAGCACGCCGATCACCTCACGCAGGTCCTGGAGGGCGGCGTGCGCGTTGCCCCGGATCACCCCGGCGGCCCGGGAGACCTCCTCTCCGGTGGCGTCGGGCCGGAACTCCAGCGCACCGGCGTGCAGGCTGAGCAGGGAGATCCGGTGGGCCAGCACGTCGTGCATCTCGCGGGCGATCCGGGTGCGCTCCAGTTGCTGCGCCTGGGCCACCCGGAGCTGCTGCTCGGCCTCCGCGCGCTCGGCGCGTTCGCGTAGTGACAGCACCAGTTGCCGACGGGCCCGGACGAACATCGCCCAGGCCATCACCAGCAGGGTGATCACCATTCCCCAGATGGTGGCGGCCCAGTAGCTGCTGTGCGGGTCGGGGCGGAACAGGGCGAAGAACATGTTGCAGACCAACCCGGCCGCGGTGACCGCCAGCGCCACCGCGGTCCGCAGATGCACCACCACGGTGAAGTAGATGATCAGCAGCGCGGCGACCGAGGTGACCGAGAGCATGGTCAGCGGCAACGTCACCAGCAGAAGCCCGAGCGGCCAGCGACGGCGCCACCAGAGCGCCACCGTGCAGGCCAGCCCGACGACCGCGTCCGCGACGATCATCCAGCCGTACGGCAGCCGCTCGGCGACGATCGGGGCCGGTGTGAGGGCGTCGAACGTGGTCAGCACCACCCAGCCGAGCGAGAGCAGGAAGCAGGTGCTGTCGATCAGCCAGTCCCGCATGGTGCGCCGGGGGCGACGGTCGGTCGCGCCGAGCGCCCCGGGCAGCAGCCACGGGTACTCGGGGACGACGGGGCTGGTCACAGGCGTAATGGTAGGCAGTCGTCGACGGCTCCGGCCAGCTACCAAAGTCGGTCCTTCGGGGTCGACCTTGGTCTAGCTGATCTCGACCGGTGGCCGCTGCGGACAGCCGGGTGGCCCCGGCAGCCTGATCGGCATGATTGTCGTAGACCAGCTCACCAAACGGTACGGGCGGCACACCGCCGTCGAGGACGTGTCGTTCCGCTGCGAACCGGGCACGGTCACCGGCTTCCTCGGGCCCAACGGGGCCGGCAAGTCGACCACGATGCGGATGCTCTGCGGGCTGAGCACACCGACCTCCGGCACCGCCACCGTCGCCGGACACCCCTACCGCCGACTGCCCAACCCGGGTCGCGTCGTCGGTGTCCTGCTGGACGCCTCCGCCCAGCACGTCGGACGCAGCGGCCGGGAGGCGCTGGCGGTGGCGGCGGCCACGATGGGCGTGGACCGGCGCGCGGTGGGAGAGGTGCTCGACCGGGTGGGCCTGAACGCGGTCGCGGCCCGGCGGCGGGTGGGCGCGTACTCGCTGGGGATGCGCCAGCGGCTCGGCCTGGCGCACGCGCTGCTGGGCGACCCCCGGGTCCTGGTGCTTGACGAACCGGCAAACGGCCTCGACCCGGAGGGGATCTTCTGGATGCGCGGCCTGCTGCGCGACTTCGCCGACCGGGGCGGCACCGTGCTGCTCTCCTCCCACCTGTTGCGCGAGGTCGAGGCCGTCGCGGACCGGCTGGTGGTGATCGGGGGCGGCCGGGTCGTGGCGCAGGGCGACAAGGAGGAGTTGCTGGCCGACGGCGGCACGCTGGTGCGCGCCCGCGACCGGGGCGCGCTGCGGACCGCGCTGGAACGCGCCGGCCTGCCGATCAGCGAGGGCACCGACGGGCTGGTGGTCCGCGCCGACACCGACGCGGTCGGCGAGGCCGCGCTGGCGGCCGGTGTCGCCCTGACCGAGCTGCGGCCGGCCGGGAGCGGCGGCCTGGAGCAGCTCTTCCTCACCCTCACCGCGACCGGCGCACCGCAGTCCGCCGAGACCAGCACCACCGAGCCGACCAGGGAGCCAGCCCGATGACCACCACCGTCGCCCCCGAGCTCACCCGGCCGGTCAGTCCGGCGGCCGAGCAGGCGCCGTCGCTGACCCGGCTGACCCTGGTGGAGCTGCGCAAGCTCGTCGACACCCGGGCCGGACGCTGGCTGTTGATCACCATCGCGCTGATCGCCGCCCTGATCGCCACCATCCAACTGGTGTACGCCGAGGACGCCGAGCAGACCTTCGTCGACTTCTTCATCCCGTCGCTGCTGCCGATCGGGCTGCTGCTGCCGGTGCTGGGCATCCTGTCGATCACCAGCGAGTGGTCGCAGCGGACCGCGTTGACCACCTTCGCCCTGGTGCCCCGCCGAGGTCGGGTGATCGCCGCCAAACTCGTCGCGGTGGTGCTGGCCGCCCTGGCGTCGGTGGTGGTCAGTCTCGCCGTGGCGGCCGTGGCGAACCTGATCGCCGACGCCACCGGCGGTGCCGGGACCTGGCGGATCGAGGGGGCGTTGGTCCTGCACGCCGTCGTGTTCCAGGTGTCCTGTGTGCTGATGGGCGCCGCGTTCGGCCTGCTGTTCCTGCACACGCCGCTGGCCATCGTCTCCTATCTGGTGCTGCCGAACGTCTGGATGATCCTCGGCGAGCTGATCCGGCCGCTGAACCGCAGCGCCGAGTGGTTGGACACCGGGCGGACCATGGGGCCGCTGTTCACCCCGGAGGTGACCGCCGGGCAGTGGGCACGGCTCGCGGTCTCCCTGCTGGTGTGGCTGGTCCTACCCCTGGTCGTCGGGTTGGTGCGGACGACGCGTCGGGAGGTGGCGTGACGGCGTACGGCACGCCGACCGTGGTCAGCGGGGGTCGGCTGGAGACACTGCTGATCTGGGTCGGGTTCCCGCTGGCCGGCGGTGCCGTAGGGGCGGGGCTGGCGGCCGGGGCGGGCTGGATCGCCGGCCTGTCCTGGGCTCCCGCGCAAGGGCTGTTCCGCCTGCTCGACGGCATGCCCGACCAGCAGGCGCTGGCGGCCGGTGCGGCGGTCGGCGTCCTGACCGGCCTGGTGTTCGGTGCCGTCGCGGCCGCCGATCGGGTCGCCGTCGAGGTGGCCGTGGACCGGGTGCGCGTGCGGCACGGCAGCAAGGAGCGGGAGTTCGCGCGGCGGGACGTCCGGGTGGCCCACCTGGACGGCAAGGAACTGGTGTTGCTCGGCCCGGACGACGAGGAACTCCTCCGGCGGCGCTCCGACCTTCCCGGCACCGACCTGGCCGGGGCGTTCCGGGCACACGGCTGGCCCTGGGCGGACGAGGACCCGCATCGGACCGCGTACCGGCTCTGGGTGCCCGAGCTGCCCGGGTTGCCGCCGGGCGCCGACGCGCTGCTGAAAGCCCGGCAGCGGGCGTTGGACGACGACCGGGGCGACGAGGCCGGTGAGTTGCGGACCGAGTTGGCGCGTTACGGCGTGGTGGTCCGGGACGAGGGCAAACGGCAGCACTGGCGGCTGTCCCGGTCGGCGTCGCCGCCGCAGTGAACCGGTGCGGGCCGGGCCCCACGGGGGAGCCCGGCCCGGTCGGCGTCACCGCCAGGAGTGCCCGTGCGGGTGACCGTGCTTGGGGCCGTGCCCCTTGCCCTTGCCCTTCCCCTTGCCGGGCGCCTTGCCCGGTACGCCGTTCACGGCCGAGGTGTCGTACGCGAACGTGATCACCGCGGCGGCGATCGCGTCGGAGTTGACGTCCAGCGCGTGCACGTTGACGTTGCCCCGGAGCTTGTACTTCTTGTTCAGGGCCCGGTACAACGCCGGGTCGGCACCGTCGGCGACCGGCGTCAGGCTGTCACACGCCTGGTGGTAGCAGGGGTCGTACGCCTCCCCTGCCAGCCCGCCGAAGAGGGCGGCCTCCTCGGCAGTCTTGATGCCCTCCGCACCGGTGAACAGGCCACCGGCCGGGATGTCGACGGCGATGAACGCCCCGTAGTCCGAGCGACCGGTGAAGTCCGACGGCACGGTCGGCAGCTTGCGGGAGGCGAAGAACCTCTCGAACACCTGCTCGATCTGCGCCGACCCCTCCGGTCCCGGTCCGGCGCCCTGCTGCGCCGAGTCGTCACCGTCGTAGACCCCGAAGACGTAGTTCGGCGAGCCGATCATGTCGAAGTTGAGGTAGAGGGCGATGTCGCCGACCTGCTGCTCGGTCAGGCTGTCCACGTAGTACTGCGAGCCGACCAGGCCCGCCTCCTCCGCGCCCCACCAGGCGAACCGCACCGCGTTGGCCGGCTTGACCTTCGCCATCTGGAGGGCCACCTCCAGCAGCGCGGCGCTGCCGGTGCCGTTGTCGTTGTAGCCCGGCCCGGCCGGGTCCGAGTCGAGGTGCGCGCCGGCCATGACGACGTTGTCGGTGCGGCCGTGCCGGGTCTGCGCGAAGACGTTCTCGGTGGTGCGGACCTCCGAGGTGGTGTCGGCCTCGATGCGCAGGACCAGACCCGCCGTCGCCGCGAACTGCGCCCCGGTGTCGTACGAGACGGAGACGGCCGGAATGCCGACCGGTACGCCGAGGGTGCCGGCGAACAGGTCCCAGCGGTCCGGGTTGGCCTCCGGCGTACCGTTGCCCTGGTTCATCACGATCGCGCCGACCGCTCCGGCGGCCTCGGCGTTGGCCACCTTGTCGCCGAACCCGCAGGTGCCGCGCTGCATCAGGGCGATCTTGCCCACCACGTCGACGGCGGCGAAGTCACTGGCCTCACAGCCGGACGTGGAGGCGCGCGGCGGCGTCAGGCTGAGGTCCACCGGGACGACCTGTGCCTGGCCCACTCCGTCGCCGGAGTAGTCCATGAGCTCGTAGTCGACGCCCTCGGCGTAGTCGGTCGCGTTCGGCGCCACCTGCGCGAACGAGGAGCCGAACTCCTCATAGAAGAAGAAGTCGAACTGCTGGCGGGTGACCTGGTAGCCGGCCTTCTTGAGCAGCTTCGCCACGTAGTCGGCGCTCGCGTCGTAGCCCGGCGTACCGGAGGCGCGGGTGCCGTCGTTGGCGTCGGCGATGGCCTGGAACCGGTCGAGGTGTTTGATGACGCCCTTGACCGTCACCGCCTTGGTCAGCTTCTTCACCGAGTTGTTGTTCGGGCTCGCCGACACCGGTCCTACCAGTGCCACCGTGCCCACCAGGGTGCCCGCCGCGATGGCGGCGATCACCCTCCTGCCGGAGAAAGGCACCACGATGTGCCACGTCCTTCCTCTTCGGGTATCCGGCTCCCCGACCCCCGTGTGCCGGATGTTGCGGCCATCCTGATACACATCGATGATGAGGGCAACGGGACTGTTCGGCCACCTCAGGCCGCCGTCAGGCCCGGTCGGGCCAGCCGATCACGCCGTGCCGCGCCGGCTGCGGCCGGCTCACCGAGGCCAGCAACTCGTCGAGGGCGTCCGCCTCGGCCCACCCGTTCACCGCGATCCGCCCGGTGGCGTCCACAGTGATCTCGACCCGGTCCGGGCTGCCCGACACCTCGTCGAGCAGGTCCGGGAAACGGTCGTCGAGCAGCACGAACTCCTGGTTGGTGGAGCCCACCCAGGGCCGCTGCCGGTCGATCCGGTCGGCCTCGAAGGGCCCGGCGACCAGCAGATCGGTCGCGGCCAGCAGGGCGGCGACGTCGTCCCGGCCGGCGTCCACCGCCGCCCGCAGTCGCGCGTACGTGTAGCCGCTGAAGGTCATCACCGAGCGACCCGCGTCGCGTACCCCGGCGGCCACCTCGGCAAGCGGAGCCGCCTGGTCGAAGGGCTCGCCACCGAGCAGGGTCAGCCCCTCGGTGGGGGCGTCGAGCACCCGTCGCACCAGGTCCGCCGGGGCCACCTCGTCGCCGCCCCGGAAGCTCCACAGGTGCGGGTTGAAGCAGCCGACGCAGCGCACGGCGCAGCCCTGGACCCAGACGGCGGTGCGCAGGCCCGGCCCTTCGGCGCGGGTGGTGGCCAGGAACCGGGCCAGCGCGACGGTCGCCGCCGCGCGTCGCGGGGCCGGACCGCGCTCAGACATCCAGGACGCGGCCGGACGGCGGGTGCCCCGGCCGATGGCCGCCCGGCGGCGTGCAGGTGAGGCGGTCGCGCAGCCGGGCGTACTCGTGCGGGGCCAGATTCGCGGCGGCGGTGAACTCGGCGAGGCCGCCGAAGCCGCCCCGGCGGTCCCGCGCGTCGACGACCTGCCGCGCCCGTCCCGGGTCGAAGCCGGGCAGCGCCGCGAACTCCTCCCACCGGGCGGTGTTGACGTCGAGCGTTCCAAACCCGCCGCCGTGGTCGGCGGTGAGTCCGCCCGACTGCTGCCGCGGCAACGGCGGCGGGTACTCGGCCAGCGGTGACGGGTAGTCCGGCAACGGCGGCGGATAGTCCGGCAACGGCGGCGGGTAGTCCGGCAGGGGGGCCGCGGTCGTCGGCGGGTAGGCCGGGGACACCGGCGGCTGTGCGGTGGTGGACGGCGAGTACGGCGGCGAGACCGGCTGGTATGCCGCAGTGGGCGGGAACACCTGTCCGGGCGGTGCGCTCCAGCCGCCCTGCGACGGGTAGGAGCTCGGGGCGGGTGCCCCGGGCGGTGGTGCCAGCGCGCCGGGCGGGTACGCACCCTGCTGCTCGGCGTACCAGGGTCGGTAGCCCGCCCGCCAGCGCAGCCAGGCCGGGTTGATCATGGCAGCGTGGAAGACGCTGGCCACCCAGGACGCCAGGAGCACTCCGATAGCCCAGTCGGTGACCGTCTCACCGACTTCGCCGACCAGGATGAAGGACGTCCAGCCGAGCAGGGTGTAGACGATGCCCGGGATCCACCACGCCGCCCGCCGGGCCCGCAACCCCACATAGAGGAAGCCGAAGCCACCGAGGCAGCTCAGCCCGACAATCGGCAGGATCAGCCACCAGCTCTGCCCCAGTCGCCACTTCCAACTCGCGGCCGGGTTCGCCTTCGTCGCCGGGACTCCCTGGTGGTACCAGCCCGGATCAGGCGCGGTCGACATCGCGGTCCTCCTGTCGTACGACGTCCTCGGTGCGTGCGTGGTCGGCGGTGTAGGCGCTGCTGACCGTACGGGCGGCCAGCAGGTCCTCCAGCACCGCGACGTAGTCCAGGCACCGGTCGCCCAGGATGCCCCTGGTCTCGGCGCTGACCACACCCTCGCTGCTCACGGTGACCACGAGTCGTGGCTGTTCGGCGGTCACGAGCGGGCTCCCTGCACGGCGAAGACGAGGCGGACCGCGTCGTCCTCGGTGACCTGTTCGGACTCCAGCCGGAGCCCGGCGGCCGGCGCCTGCTGCCGCAGCCGTTCCAACACCGCCCGTTGGACCTGCCGGCCGTACGCGACGTCGACCGCGCGGACCACCTCCACGGCCCTCGGCTCGTCGATGTCGCCGGTGAAGTGGGCCGACCAGATGCCGGCCTCGTCGCGCTGGAATCTCGCCCGGACACCGGCCCAGTCCGCGGTGATCGAGTCCGGCGCGACGGCGACCACGGCGGCGGTGTCGTGCAACGCGGCGGCGAGCAGGTTCTCGTCCCGCATCCGGGTCTGCACCTCGCAGACGATCCGGCCCTCCTGTTCGGAACGGGAGGTGACGCCGTGGGCGGCGGCCACCGCGGCGACGGCGAGGGGTAGCAGCACGAGCGAGATACTCACCGCGGACTCCTTCCGGTCAACTCGGTCATCAGAACTCGACCGCCCGTCCACCACGTTGGGTCGGTGTGGCGTGCCGAGCACTCCGGTCGACGGACGCCCCGCTGTCCCAGTCCTCGGCGGCGGTAGCGGCCACCGCGCGGGCGTCGGCCCAGGCGCGGATGGCGTCGATCCGTTCGGCCTGGGTGACGCTGAGCGGGACCATGCCGACCACCGCCTGGGCCAGGTCGTCGCGGCGCAGCGGACGGCGTTCGCCGAACGCGTCGAAGAGCCCGGCGATGACGGCCTGCTCGATCTCGGCGCCGGAGTAGCCCTCGCTGAGGTCGGCGAGCTCGGCGAGCAGCGTCTCGTCGAGGGCGAGCCCACCGGCCACGGCCGGGTTACGCAGCCGCCGGGCGAGGTGGACTCGCCAGATGGCGGCCCGTTCGGCCCGGGTCGGCAGGTCGACGAAGAAGATCTCGTCGAAGCGTCCCTTGCGGAGCAACTCCGGCGGCAGCTTCTCGATATCGTTGGCGGTGGCGATGACGAAGACGGGTCGGCTCTTCTCCTGCATCCAGGTGAGGAAGGAACCGAAGACCCGGGTGGAGGTGCCGGAGTCGCCGCCACCCCCGGCGAAGCCCTTCTCGATCTCGTCCACCCAGAGCACGCAGGGTGCGGTCGCCTCGGCCGTACGGATGGCGGTGCGCATGTTCTGCTCGCTGCTGCCGACCAGCCCGGCGAAGACCCGACCCACGTCCAGCCGCAGCAGCGGCAGTTCCCAGGCCGCCGCGATCGCCTTCGCGGTCAACGACTTGCCGCACCCGGGCACCCCGGTGATCAGGACGCCCCGGGGCGCTGGCAGCCCGTACGCCGCCGCCTCGGCCAGCCAGGAGCCGTCCCGCTTGGCCAGCCACCGCTTGAGGTTCTCCAGCCCGCCGACGTCGGCGAGGTTCACGTCCGCCTCGACGAACTCCAGCAGCCCGGACTTGCGGACGGTCTGTCGCTTCTCCTCGTGCACCACGTCCAGGTCGCGACCGTCCAGCACGCCGTCGTTGACCATCGCCCGGGCGAAGGCGTTCTCCGCCTCGTGCAGGGTCAGCCCGAGGGCGGCCTTGGCGAACCGCTCGCGCCCCAACTCGTCCAGAGCTATCTGGATCCGGCCGTCGGCGGAGTTGGCGTGGATGATCGCCTCCAGCACCTGCCGGATTTCCGGCTCGCTGGGCAGCGGGAAATCGACGATCGTGACGTCCTTCTCCAGCTCGACCGGAATGCGCAGCACCGGCGAGACCAGGATCAGGGTGCGCGGCACCGCGCCGGACTTGAACGCCGCCGCCACGTCCCGCAGCCGGCGGACCACCCCGGCGTTACCGGGCCGCTCGCCGTCGCCGTGCGAGGTGTGCAGATCCTTGAAGATCACCACACTCGGCTGGTCGATCCGCAGTACGGCGTCCAGGGCGTCGGCCGGCTCGGTGGTGCCGGTCCGCCAGACGCCGTCCGGCTGCACCAGACCGGTGGTCAGCGACCAGGTCCACACCGCACGCGGGGTACGCACCAGCGCGGCGTCGTGGGCCACGGCCGCGACCTCGGCGACGGCACGCTGTTCCTCGGCGGACTCGATGTACAGGATCGGGAACCGCGCCTTGAGCATCTGCGACAACGCATCCCGGAACGACAGTGCCATCCTCGCCTCCCCAGCCGGCCTGGACTGGGCGGACTTTAACAGCTTTGATCAAGCTCGAAGCGGCGCGACCGAACGCCGCAGAGCTGCGCATCGACCGCCGGCCATGCTCAGCCGAGCACGACGACCACTGCCACCACCGCCCCGACCAGCGAGGCGACCGTCACCACGACCCGCCGCCACGGCACGGCGGCCCGGTTCGTCGGCAGCCCACGCCAGCGGTACGCGGCCAACGCCGCCCCGGCGGCACTCAGTGCCGGACCGACCGCCCAGAGCCAACCGGGCACCGCCGACCAGTCACCGAGCGCACGCCCCAGCGCGGGGTAGGCCACCGCCCAGGCCCCGGCGGAGAGCACGGTCAGCCGGTCCAGCGCCGGGCGGTACGCGACACCGAGCAGCGACAGCCCGCCGATGACGGTGAACAGCAGGGCGACACCGGCACCGGCCCAGACCGGCAGCGCCGGGGTGGGACTGCCGGCCTGGTCCGGCGGTACGCCGAGCAGCCGCAACCCGATCGGCTCCACCCGCTTGTCGGTGTTGCCCAGCACCACCACCCCTCGCCCGGTGGCCCGGTCGAACCCGACGTACGAGGAGAAGCCGCCGGTGGCGCCGTTGTGCCAGGTGATCTCCTGGTCGCCGTAGCGGGTGGTGAACCACCCGTACCCGATGCGGGTGCGCTCGTCGTCGTCGAAGCGCGGGTCGCGCGCGTCGGCCCCGGGCGCGGTGCCGGCGGCGGTGGCGGCGAGCAGCCGGGCCAGGTCCTCGGCGGTGGACCAGTAGCCGATGCCGGCGGGGGCGTACCCGGTGCCGGTCCACGGGTCCGCGACCCGTCCGTTGCCGCGGGCACCGTGCGCGCGCCCGGCCGGCAGGGCATCGGTATCGGCGGCGTGGACGGTCGCCGTCAGGCCCAGCGGGGTGAGCAGGTCCCGGTCGACCAGCTCGGGGAAGTCGAGTCCGGCCTCGGCGGCGAGGGCCTGCCCGAGCACCGCGGAACCGAGATTGGAGTAGCCGACGCTCCCCCGGCCGTCGCCGGGCGCGTGCGCGTCGGCGGCGGCCCGCACCCGGTCGGTGTCCAGTCCGGCGTACGGGTTGCCAGCGGCGACGTTGGCCCGGAGCACCCGGACCCATCCGCCCACCGAGCCGAGGTCGAGCCGGGGCAGGCCGGACCGGTGGCTGGCCAGCTCGGCGAGGGTGACCTCGCGGGCCGGACCCTCGACCGCCGGCCAGATGGTGCCGAGGGTGTCCTCGGGCCGCACCGCGCCGGCCTCGGCCTGCCGGGACAGCAGCATCCCGGTGAACACCTTCGACACCGAGCCGATCTCGAACGGGGTACCGGGTTCGACCGGCGCGCCGTCCCGGTCACGGTCGCCGAGGCCGGCGGTACGGATCTGCCCGTCGTCGATCGACGCGACGGCGAGACCGCGGTATCCGTCCCGGTCGGCCACTGCGGCGCTGGCCGAGGCGGCGAGGTCGGCGTCACCGGTGGTCGACGCGGTCAGCCGGGGTTCCCGGGGTTGCGCGGCGAGGCCGGCGAGACCCGCGAGGATCCCGGCGACCAGCGCGACGGCGGTCGGCTTACGCATGGGGGTGGTCCTTCCGTGCGGGGTGGTCAGCGGTCGGGGTCGGCATCGGTCGGGGTGGTCAGCGGTGGGCGGCGCTGAGGACGGCCAGCAGCGGCACCACCCGTTCGGCGGGGACGGCGTACCGGCCGCGCGCGGTGCTGCGCAGCCAGCCCGCCGCAGTGAGCTGACGCAGGTGGTGGTGCAGTTGGCCGGTGGTGCCGAGATCCTCGATTTCGGCCAGCTCGGCGGTGCTCTGCCGGCCGGTGAGGATCTCCCGCAGCAGGCGCAGCCGCACCGGGTGGCCCAGGGCGGCGAGGGTGCCGGGCAGGTCGGCCCAGTCACCGGCGAGCAAGTCGTCCACCTCCCGGCCGTACTGCCAGTCGTAGGATCGCCCGGCGACCCGGACGGTGCCGGTGTAGAGCACGGCGCCCGCGCTGCCGGCGGGCAGCCGCTGCTTGAGTCCGTCGAGAGCCCAGAAGGCGCCCGCCGCCGGGGTGGCCGGCTCGGTCGGCACACCGGTCCGCTCGACAAGCGCCGCGACCTGCGCCTCCAACGCCGCCAGTCGCTCCTCCACATCCGCCACGACTCGATAATACGAACATACGTAGTTACGTGCTACACGGAAAAGTCGCGCGGATGATCGAATTCACCCAGGGTGGCCGACTACCGTTCCCAGGTCTGGGGAGGTACGTCGATGTACGTGGTGTCCGTAATCAACTACAAGGGTGGGGTCGGCAAGACCACGGTGACCGCCAACCTCGGGGCCGAACTGGCCAACCGAGGGCTGAAGGTGCTGCTCATCGACCTCGACCCGCAAGCCAGCCTGACCTTCGGCTTCTACGACCCGGACGACTGGCGGGAGCGGCTACGCGACTCCCGGACCATCAAGCGGTGGTACGACGGCCTGCGCGAGGGCGACACCACGATCACTCTCGGTGACCTGGTGGTCTCCCCCGGACCGGCGAACAGTCGGCTCTCGGGAGCCGGGCGGCTCGACCTGATCGCCTCGCATCTGCAACTGGTCGACATCGACCTGGCACTGGCCCGTAGCGTCGCCGGTGGCGAGGAGTACGACGCCGAGCTGTTCCGGGTCCGCGGCTCGCTCGCCGAGGGGCTGCTCGCTGACGGGCTGGAGCCGTACGACATGGTGTTGATCGACTGTCCGCCGAACTTCAACGTGGTCACGCAGTCCGCCATCATCGCCAGCGACCATCTGGTGATCCCGGCCAAGGCCGACTACCTGTCCACCCTCGGCATCGACTATCTGCACGGCAACGTGCGGGAGCTGGTCGAGCAGTACAACGCCGACGCCCGACGGTTCGCCACCGTACGTCGGCACCAGAAGGTCGCCCCCGGCGTGGCCGGCGTGGTCTTCACGATGATCCAGTTGCTCGCGCAGCGGCCGATCGCCACCCACCAGGGCTACATGGACCAGGTCCGCAACCTGGGGCTGCCGGTCTTCCCGACGGCGCTGCGGGAGAACGTCACCCTCTACGCCACGAACACCCCGCGCGGGGTGCCGGTGGTGCTGCGCGACCGGGTCACCGTGCCCGCCGTCCGCGCGGAGCTGCGCCAGCTCGCCACCGAGTTCCTCGACCACCTGCAACCCGCGTGAGGGCGACTGAGGCCCCCGACCCGGCGCGGGTGGCCGCCCGGCTGGCGGCCATGACCAGCCGGGCCGACGGCACGGCGTACCTGTCGGAGCGGTCGACACGCGAGCTGCGGGAGCTGGCCGCGCAGGTCGGGCTGCGCGGTCTCGGTGGGCTGCGCAAGGCGGAACTGGTCGAACGGATCGTGAACGCCACCATCGGCTACCGCCTCGACTCCACCGCCCTGCGCCGCCTCTGAGGCCGGACGTGGCGCGTGAGAAGAGGCCGGTCAGCGGGTATGTCGCCCCCATGACAAGCGCGATTCCGGACATTTCCCTCAACGACGGCAACTCGATCCCGCAGCTCGGGTTCGGGGTGTTCCAGATCGACCCGAAGGACACCGCCGACGCGGTACGCACCGCGTTGGACGTCGGCTACCGGCACATCGACACCGCCGAGATGTACGGCAACGAGGCCGAGGTCGGCCAGGGCGTACGCACCGCCGGGGTGGCCCGGGAGGACGTCTTCGTCACCAGCAAGCTGAGCAACGCCTGCCACCGGCCCGACGACGCGCGCAGCGCGTTCCGAGCGACGCTGGACGCGCTGCGGACCGACTACATCGACCTCTTCCTCATCCACTGGCCGCTGCCGACCCGCTACGACGGCGACTTCGTCTCCACCTGGAAGGTGCTGGAGGAGTTTCGCGCCGACGGTCGGGCGAAGTCGATCGGGGTGTCCAACTTCCAGGTGCCGCACCTGGAACGGCTGGCCGCCGAGACCGAGGTGGTGCCGGCGGTCAACCAGATCGAGGCGCACCCGTACTTCCCGAACGACGAGGTACGCGAGTACGGCGCGAAGAACGGCATCGTCACCCAGGCCTGGTCGCCGATCGCCCAGGGCGCGGTGCTCGATGACCCAACCATCGCCGACATCGCCGAGCAGGTCGGTCGGACGCCGGCCCAGGTGGTGCTGCGCTGGCACGTCCAGCGGGGCGACGTGATCTTCCCCAAGTCGACCACGCCGACGCGGATCGAGGAGAACGCCGGCATCTTCGACTTCGCGCTGGACGACGCCACCATGGAACGGATCACGCTGCTCGGCCGGGGCGAGGCCGGTCGGCAGGGTGCCCACCCGGACACCTTCGACTACATTCCGGCCTGACCGTCGGGTGGCTCCGCCACCCCGGGCGAACCGGCGCACCGCAGCCGCCGCTAGATCGGATCTAGCGGCGGCTGTCCGTGGTCTCGCGCCTGTAGCACGACGACGTCGTTGTAGCAGGCGGACGGCGACGGGACGAACGGAAGGAAACACCGAGATCATGAATAGACGCACCACCGGCCTCGCCATCGAGGCCGAGGGCCTGACCCGGTCGTTCGGTGAGACGCGGGCGCTCGCCGGACTCGACCTCCAGGTGCCCGCAGGTGCCGTGTACGGGGTACTCGGGCCGAACGGGGCCGGGAAGACCACCGCGGTACGGGTCCTGGCGACGTTGCTGCGTCCGGACGGCGGGCGGGCCCGGGTCTTCGGGCACGACGTGGTCACCGAGGCCGACGCGGTCCGCGCCCGGGTCAGCCTGACCGGCCAGTACGCCTCGGTGGACGAGGACCTGACCGGCACCGAGAACCTGGTCCTGCTGGGCCGGCTGCTCGGACTGCGCAAGCCGGCCGCACGGGAGCGGGCCGCGCAGTTGCTGGCCGCCTTCGGTCTGACCGAGGCGGCCGGGCGACAGGTCAAGAAGTACTCCGGCGGCATGCGCCGACGCATCGACATCGCGGCCAGCATCCTCAGCACCCCGGACCTGCTCTTCCTCGACGAGCCCACGACCGGGCTGGACCCGCGCAGCCGCAACCAGGTGTGGGAGATCGTCCGGGCGGTGGTGGCACACGGCACGACCGTGCTGCTGACCACGCAGTACCTGGACGAGGCCGACCAGCTGGCCGGGCGGATCGCGGTGGTCGACCACGGCCGGGTGATCGCGGAGGGCACCCCGGGCGAACTCAAGTCCTCGGTCGGATCCGGCACCGTGCACCTGCGGCTGCGGGACGCGGACCAGCGGCCCGAGGCGCAGCGACTGCTGGAGGCCGTGCTCGGCGTGGCGGTGCAACTGGACGCCGACCCGGTGGCGATCACCGCGCGGGTCGGCGAGGCCGGCAGCGACCTCGACGCCAGCGCGCAGGCCGCCAAGGCACTGGGCGAGCTGACCCGCGCCGGGATCGTGGTGGACGACTTCTCGCTCGGCCAGCCGAGCCTGGACGAGGTCTTCCTGGCCCTGACCGACCGTCCCGCCGAGCCGACCGCCGAGCGCGACGACGAGCTGGAGGCAGCCCGATGAGCAGCGACACCGCCACCTCCACCGGCCCGGCGCCGTCGGTCTACGTACCCTCCTCGGAGGCGTTGGCGACGGTGCTCGCACCGGCGGCGCGCCCGCCCCGCCCGAGCCCGCTCGCGGCGTCGCTGACCTTCAGCTGGCGCGCCATGCTGAAGATCAAGCACGTGCCGGAGCAGCTCTTCGACGTCACCATGTTCCCGATCATCATGGTGCTGATGTTCACGTACCTGTTCGGCGGCGCGCTCGCCGGCGATCCGCGTGACTACCTGCAGTTCTTCCTGCCGGGCATCATGGTGACCAGCGTCGTGATGATCACCATGTACACCGCCGTCGGGCTGAACACCGACATCGAGAAGGGCATCTTCGACCGGTTCCGGACGCTGCCGGTGTGGCGGCCCGCCGCCCTGGTCGGCATGATCTTCGGGGACGTGCTGCGCTACGTCCTCGCCGCCACGGTGATCCTCACCCTGGGGCTGGTGCTCGGCTTCCGTCCCGAGGGCGGGCTGCTCGGGGTGCTGGCCGGGATCGGCCTGCTGGTGGTCTTCTCGTTCGCGTTCTCCTGGGTCTGGACGCTGTTCGGGCTGATCATGCGCAACGAGAAGTCGGTGATGGGCGTCAGCATGATGGTGCTGTTCCCGCTGACCTTCCTGAGCAACGTCTTCGTCGACCCGTCCACCATGCCCGGCTGGCTCCAGGCGTTCGTCAAGGCGAACCCGATCACGCACCTGGTGTCCTCGGTCCGCGCCGCGATGGGCGGCACGTCGGACACGTCGAGCATGATGTGGACCTTCGGCTGGAGCGTGCTGTTCGTGGTGGTCTTCGGCAGCCTCACGATGTATCGCTACAACCGCCGCTGACCCTCGACCGCCGGACCGGCTCCGGGCAGCGCCCCCGCCCAGGAGGGTGCTCCCGGAGCCGGCCGGTCACAGCCGCCAGGGCACCGGCACGCCGGGAAGATAACGGCAGGCGGCACCGGTGGAGACGGTCTCGCGCAGGTGTCCGGCCAGCGGCGGATGTCGTTCGTCGAGGCGGCGCAGAGTGTCCCTGATCCGGGCCGTGACCGTCTTGCGGGCCCGCTCCGACTCGTCACCCAGTCGGCGGGTCCGCCCGGCCAGCCCGGCAGCCGACCGCAACTGCGCGATCAACGCACCGCGTTCGGCGTCCAGCACGGCCACCTTCGACTCGTCGCCACGGCTCGCCGCCCGGTCGATCTCGTCGTCGAGACGGGTCAGGTGACGTCGGTAGCGGTTCCTCGCCTCCTCGTCGAGCACCTCGTCGCCACCCATCCGCCGGGCCGCCACCAGCTCCGGACCGGCGGCCGGGTCGAGCAGCTCGACGGCGGGCACGTCGACACCGGGCCGACCGAGCAGCAGCCGCAGGTCGTGCAGCCCCTTGGCGTCCGGCAGGTGCACGGTGACGCCCTGGTAGGTGAGCCGCCAGACCGCCCCGTCGCGGCGGAACTCGTACGCCGGGGCCGGTGGCGTCGGGGCCGGGCCGGTCGGCGTACCCGTCGGGGCCGGGGTCGAGCGACCGCGCGGAGTGTCGTCGGCGAGCCGGGCGAGCACCTGCGGCAGATCGAGGTCGCGGGCCTCCTCCCGGGCGGTCGCCCGGATCGCGGCGACGGTGTCGGCGTCCCCCGGACGGCCCCGGGCGACGAGGGCGTCGGCGAGCGCCACCCGGGCGAACAGGGCCCACGGCCGGGCGTCCATCCGGTCGGCGGCGTCGCGAGCTGCGGTGAACCGGGTGACCGCGTCGTCCCACCGCCGGTCGGCGGCGTCGACCACGCCCAGCCAGTGGTCCACCGGGCCACTGAGGTCGCAGCCGAACAACGAGACCAGCCACTGCCCCTGATACGGCAGCAGCGCCTGTCGCGCCTCGGCACACCGCCCGGGGTCGGCGACCGTGGCCTGGGCGCGCAGTCGCAGCCAGAGCGGGGCGACCGGGCCGGTGAACGTGGTCCCTTTGACGTCCAGCTCGGCGGTGATCCGGGTGGCGGTGCGGTGGTCACCGCGTTCGGCGGCGGTGATGCCCCGCAGCAGCGCCCGGTGCGGATGCTCGCCGTCGTTCAGCCCGTCGACCATCTCGTCCGCCGCGTCGAACTCGCCCCGCAGCATCAGGTATGACCAGCGCAGGTGGTGGCCGAGGAAGCTGTGGTCGGCGTGCTCCCACTCATCGAGGTCACCCAGCTCGAAGAAGCAGGTGTCGGCCTCGGCGAAGTCGCCCCGGAAGGCGCTGGTGATGCCACCGTCGATGGCCGCCGCCATCTGGTGGCGCGGTCTGCCGGTCTGTCGGGCGGTCGTCACGAAAGCGGTCAGCTCGTCCTGGTAGCGGGGATCGCCGAGTTCGAGCAACGCCACCCAGCGCAGCGAAGTGGCCCACAACGCGGTCTCCTGGTCGCCACCCCGCCGGGCCACCTCCCGGATCTCGGCGGTCAGCGCGACCCGGTCGGCCGCGGTGCCCGGCCCCCAGGTGGCGTCGTGGCGGGCCCAGAGGCTGAAGGCGAGCGCGTCGTCGTCGTGCACCCGCCGGGCGAGGGCTTCGGTGGCGGTGATCAGGTCGGCTTCCAACCGGCGGAGGGCCACGTCGGCGGGCTCGCCGACGAGCCGGCGGTACGCCTCACGGACCAGACCCTCGGCGTCGACGGTGATCCGGGGATTGGTCTGGCAGTGCCGGTGCACGTTGAGGGCGAACCGGGCCAGCAGGGCCGGCTCGTCGGTGGTCAGCGCCAGGGCGGCGGTGTCGGCGAGAATCTGGTCGGCCTCGTCCCGGCCGCCGGTGTGGAAGAGGCGGTCGGCCAACTCGATCATGATCTTGATCCGTTGGGACGGGTCCGTCGCCACCGTCGCCGCTCGCCGCAGGTGCACGGCCGACTCCTCCAACGCCAACCGGCAGGCGGCGTCCCGCGCGGCGGCGAGCAGCAGTTCCGCGCGACGGTACGCCTCCAGGTGCGCGTCGGCGAGCCAGGCGTGCCGGGCAAGGTCGGCCGGGATCAGCCACTCGGCGAGCGCGGGGTCCTCGTCGACGGCGCGGACGACGGCGGCGTGCCGCACCCGGCGCTCACCGTCGGCGAGACCGTCGTACAACGTCTCGCGGACCAGGTCGTGCGCGAAGGTGTACCGGCCGTCGCCGCCGGAGAGCACCAGCCGTGCGGCCACCGCCACGTCCAGCAGGGCGTCGAGCCGGGCCGATGGCCGACCGGCACTCGCCGCCAGGACGGCCGCGTGGAACTCCCGCCCGAGGACCGCGGCGACGGTCAGCACGTCGACCACCTCGGCGGGCAACCGGTCGAGCCGCCGCCGCACCACCTCGCGTACACCGGGCGGGATGCCGGCCAGTTGCCCGTCCGAGTGCCACAGCCGGGCGGTCTGCTCCACGAAGAAGGGGTTGCCGCCGGTGCGCCGGTACACGTCGTCGACGCAGTGCGGATCCGGCTCCCGGCCGGCGGTGCGGGTCATCAACGCGCCGACCTCGTCCCGGGACAGGCCGGTGAGGGTGATCGGGGTGGCCTTGGCCACCAGCGACATCAGCAGCGGCCGCAGCGGATGCTCCTCCGCCTCCACCTCCGCGTCCCGGTACGTGCCGACCAGCAGCAACCGCTCGAACCAGGTGTGCTGGGCGGCGAACCGCAGCAGTCGCACCGACGCCGCGTCGGACCAGTGCAGGTCGTCCAGGACCACCAGCACCGGCCGGCGCTGGGAGACCGCGACCAGGGCGGCGGTGACCGAGTCGTAGAGCGCGAAGGCCTCCCGCTCCGCCGTATCACCGTCTCCGTGCCCCACCGCCGGTGGCAGCAGCCCGTCCCCGCTCGTGGTGACCGGCGTCATCAGCGCCGAGCCGTGCGACCTCGACGTGGGATCCACCTCGCCGAGCAGCAGACGCAACGCCGGCTCGGCCGACTCGCGGGCCACCGCCCAGTCCTCCGGCGACCGGCGCAGACCGCGCAGCACCTGCACCCAGGGCCAGTAGCCGGGCGCGCTGGCCGAGTCCCAGCAGGCCGCCCCGAGCACCAGCGCACCCTGCCGGCGGGCCTCGTCGGCGGCCGACGTGACCAGGGTCGTCTTGCCGATCCCCGGCTCACCGGTGACCAGGACCAGCCCACCGTGACTGGCAGCGGCCCGGTCGACCTCGGCGCGCAGCAGACCGGCGGGATGGTCCCGTCCGATCATCACGCCGCTGGGCCGCGCCCTCATGGCACCCGACGGTAGCCGACACGACCGACAGACCCGTACCGATCGGCGACGGCACCGCGCTGGTCAGCCTCGGCCCGCTGGCCCACGGCGGGCTGGCCCACGGCGGGCTGACCGGCGGCGGCCTGACCGGCGGTGGTGCCGGGCGGGACCGGCTGCCGGGTTGGGACGCCCGAGGTCACGCGTCGGGGCCGACCGGGCCGAGCGCCGCCAGGTGGGCGAGGACGGCCTGGTTGGCCTCCCAGCCGTCGGGGAACTTCACCGGCACGTCCAGCTGCGGCGCCTCGGTCGACGGGTGAGCGTCAAGCAGCTCGCCGATGCCCGCGCGGGCCACCACCACACAGGCCTGCCGGTGCCGGGAGGCGAGCACGCAGAGTCGCCCCGACTCCAGGTGGAAGGCGGTCGCGTCGCGGCGGCCGGAGAGCGGGTGCAGCACGATCGTCATGTCGTACTCGCGGCCCTGGAGCCGGTTGGCGGTGTCCACGGTGATGCCCGCTCCCGCCTCGCCCAGCAGCGACCGGATCACCGCGACCTGGTCGCGGTGCGCGGCACCGACGGCGATCCGGTCCGCCGTCACCGGCGCGCCGCCGGGCGACTGCTCGCAGATCGCGACCGCACCGCGCCGCAGCACCCGCAGGGCGAGCGCGGCACACGCGGCGGCGGCCTCGGCGTCGGTACGCAGGGTGTGCCGGGCCGGCAGCTCATAGAGCGCCCAGCCGTCGGCGGCGGCCAACTCCACCGCCCGGTCGAGGGCATCGCCCGCCCCCGTCTCGGTGAAGTGCAGCGCCCGCTGGGTGGCGACCGTGCCGGCACGGAACTCGGTGAAAGGGTAGAACGCCCGCGACACGACCGGGGCGGCCGAGGACGGCAGCCGCCACGACACGGGCAGCCGGTGCACCGGCAACTGCGGGTTGTGCCGCAGCAGCACGGCCACCGCCGACTGCATCGGGTCCCAGGTCAGTCCCGCCCACCGGCCGGTCTCGACGGTGGAGAACGGATCGAGCTGCCCGGGGTCACCCACGAACAGCGCCCGTTCGAACCTGCCGGCCACGCGCAGCAACGCGTCCGAGCGCATCTGGTACGCCTCGTCCACGATCGCCCACGGCCACGAGCCCTCGGCGACCGTGGCCCACTTTGCGGCCGTACCGATGACCACGGCCGAGGCGGCGAGGTCGGTGACCTTCGCGGCGATCCGGACCTGGTCGTGTGCGCTCACCCGCTCCGACGGCCGGTAGTCCCTCGCGGAGAGCCGCCCGATCCGCAGCTCGGGCGCCTTCCGGGCAAGCCGGTCGATCAGGTCGTCGACCTGCTCGTTGGTCTGCGCGATGATCATCAACGGCTCACCGGTGCCGGCCAGCTCGACGGCAGCCCGCACCACGAGCGTGGACTTGCCCGCCCCGGGTGGCGAGTCGACCACCACACCCCGGTGCTCGCCGGACCGCAGGTCGGCCAGCACGGTCGTGATCACCCGTTCCGCCTCGATCCCCGGCGGCACCATCAACTGCGGCAGCATCGTCCCCACCCCCATTCGGCGTCTCGCGACCCTACCGCCGTACGCACCATCGCCTGACACGCCGCACCCGACCGCCGCATGCACCAGCCTCACCGTGCCGCACCCGACCGTTGCACCCGACTGCCACACGCACCCACACTCGTCGCGCCGCACCCGACCGCCGCCTGGCAGGCCGAACCCGGCTGCCGTGTGCACCGGTCCTCGTCGTGCCGATCCGCCGCCCATGGGCGAGGCCGGGCAGGTCGGGCGCGTCGCAAGGGCGGCCCGACCTGCCGCAACCGATGGGTTGACCGCCCAAGACCGTGCTCGATCCAGGATCGAGTGGCTTCACGAACGCGACGAGACCACTCGATCCTGGATCGAGCGCGATCTTGCGCGGGATGCGGCGCGCGGGATGCGGGCGCGCGGGATGCGGGCGCGCGGGATGCGGGCGCGCGGGATGCGGGCGCGCGACGCGCGGTGCAGGCGCGACGCCCGGTGCGCGAGGCGGGGGTGCGGCCTCGGAGGATGAGGGCTGCGGCGACACGGGCTGCGGCGACACGGGCCGCGTCGCGGCGTGCGACGGTGTGGCCGGGCTATTCGGAACGAGCAGTTCGCCGGACGGGTCGGGTGCGGCCACCCCGGTTCAGGGTGGCCGCACCCGTGCCAGCGGTCTCGGATGGTCAGCGGTGACCCGGTGCGCTCAGTGCACGATGACCGGGGCCCGGGGCGCCTCGCCGGGCTGCTCCCCGGGCTGGTCGTCCAGCAGGTGCGACCGCTCCCGCCGCCTGGGCAGGAACGCGGCCGGGATGAATGTCGCCGCCACCAGGGCGAACGCCACCCAGAAGGTGGTCGCGAAGGAGTTGGCGGCGAAGTCGAGACCGCGCTCGATGATCGACGGGTCGGGCACCTGCTGGGCCAGTTCCGGCCGCTGCTGGGCGGCGATCGCCAGCCCGGCCTCGGTGATCGGCTCGCCGTTCGGGCCGGTCAGGCCCGGGATCGGCTGGGACTTGTTGAACTCGTTGGTGAGGATCACCGACATCACCGCCGCGCCGACCGAGCCGCCGATCTGCTGGAGGATGTTCACCAGCGTGGAGCCTCGCGCGACCTCGTGCCCGGTCAGCGTCTTCAGCGCCGAGGTCATGATCGGCATCATCGTGCCGCCCATGCCCAGGCCCATCACGAACAGCGAGCCGCAGAGCAGCACGTACGAGGTGTCCGCGTCGAGCTGGGTGAAGGTGAAGAACCCGGCGAGGATCAGCGCCAACGCGAACGGCACCGTCCGGCCGACCGGCACCTTGTCGGCGAGCATGCCGGCGATCGGCATGGTGACCATCGCGCCGAGGCCCTGCGGTGCCATCAGCAGACCGGCGTGCAGCGTCGACTCACCGCGCACCTGGAGGAAATAGCTGGGGAAGAGCAGCCCGGCGCCCATGAACGCGATGATGAAGACGAACATGGTCACCGCCGCGACGGTCAGCCGGCGGTTGCTGAACAGCCGCAGGTCGAGCAGCGGGTGCTTGGGCTTGAAGGAGTAGAACACGAACGCCACCACCAGCACGGCGCCGACCAGCATCGGGCCCCAGACCTCCGGCTCGGCGAAGGTGCCGGTCTCGGGCAACGTGGAGACGCCGTAGAGGAAGAGGGCCAGACCGGGCGAGAGCATCAGCATGCCGACGAAGTCGAACGACTGGGAGGGCTGTGCGGCGTCCTTCGGCAGCGCAAGCTGTGCGTAGACCAGCGCGACCACGCCGATCGGCAGGTTGATCAGGAAGATCCAGTGCCAGCTCGCCACGTCGATCAGCCAGCCGCCGAGGATCGGGCCGCTGATCGGGCCGAGCAGCATCGGGATGCCGAGCACGGCCATCAACCGGCCGATCCGGTTCGGGCCGGCCGCCCGGGTCATGATCGCCATGCCGATCGGCATGAGCATGCCGCCGCCGAGGCCCTGGAGCACCCGGTACCCGATGAGCTGCCCGATGGTGTCGGCCGTGGCGCAGAGGCCGGACCCGATGGTGAACAACGCCAACGCGATCATGTAGAGGCGTTTGGTGCCGAACCGGTCGGCGGCCCATCCGCTGAGCGGGATGACCGTGGCCAATGCCAGCGTGTAACCGGTCATCGTCCACGCGACGCGGGCGTACGAGGCGTCGAACTCACTCTGGAAGGTCGGCAGCGCGACGCTGACCACCGTCACGTCGAGGATCGACATGATCGCACCGAGCACGACGACGCCAGCCACCTTGAGCACCGCGGCGTCGAGTTTGTCCGATGTCGGGACAGGTTGCGGTGCCGCGACAGATTGCTGTGCCACGAAGTCTCCTGTTGTCGGATCTGACCGAAGGACGAGCGGTGGTGGCCGACGCGGTGCCGATGGAAGACCGGCCCGACGTGCGGAAGGGGCGATGCCCGCAGCGCAGATTAGCCCCCACCGCCGACACTCCGCCGCCCGTTTAGCGGCCGGCAGACCGGTGTTCCTCGTCACCGCCTAGTTTCGCGACTACTTGCCGAACCCAACTAGTCTCAGATAGAACTAGTCGGGCTGACGGAATACCCTCCCGAAGCGACTAGTCGGAAGGCGGTGCAACGAACGATGGGTGCCACAGTCGACCCGGCGACAGGCTGGCTCCGCGCGAGCCTGGGGCTGGCCGTCCTGGCCGTTCTCACCGAGGGCGAACGGCACGGCTACGCCCTCGCGCAGCGACTCGCCGATCACGGCCTCGGCGCCGTACGCGGTGGTGCGCTCTATCCCGTGCTGGGCCGGCTGGAGGCCGACGGGGCGGTGCGCTCCGACTGGCTGCCCGGCGAACGCGGCCCCGGACGCAAGGCTTACTCGATCACCACGGCGGGCCGGCAACGGCTGGCGGAGGAGCGCGCCCGCTGGGGCGAGTTCACGTCGGCGTTCGACCGGCTCCTGACCGCAACGGGAGAGGGCACGAGATGACGGAGCCGTTCGAGCGTTGGGAGTTGCCGACCCGGCTCGCCCTCAGCGACCAGGGCGTCGGCTACCACCTGGCAAACCCGATCATCGCGGACGTGCGTACCCACTGCGAGCTCAGCGGCCAGAGCCCGTACGACGCCTTCGGCGACCCGGAGGAGTTCGCCCTGACCGCGGCGGCCGAGCAGCCGGCACACCTGCGGCAGAACGTGGACCGCAACGGCATGCTGCCGACCGACTACCTGACCGGCTCGGTCTTCGCCCTGATCCTGCTGGGCCTGAGCGCCACGATCTTCTACGCGATCCTGGAACGGACCCTCACCTTCACCACCACACCCGCCGGCCTGGCCGGTCTGATCATGGTCTGCCTGGCCTTCACCGCCTGCGCCGTCCCCAACGCGCTGCGCGCCGCCGGGCGCCCACGACTGGCCATCTGGTCGTTCGCGCTGGTCGGCCTCTTCGTCGTGCTGGGCGCGTTGAGCTTCGTGCTCCTGCCCAAGGAGCCGGCCGCCCGCATCCCGGTGCTCGGCATCGTCGTGGCCGCACTGCTCCTGCTCTGGCTGATGACCCGGCAACCGGCCGCCCCGAATCAGCCGGTCGACTACGTCCCGCCCACCCCGCGCACCGCACCCGACGACGACCCGGCCGCCTGGTACCGCCGCCTGTCCGGCCTGCTGGTCGGCCGCTACGACCTCCCGGCCGAGCGCGCCGCCGACCTGGCCCGCGAGGCCCACGACCACCTGGCCGCCGCCGGCGGCACCCCCACCGCCGAGTTCGGCCCGGTCGAGGAGTACGCCCGCGACCTCGCCGAGCACGAGCCGCAGCGACGCGTACCCTTCTGGCGCACCACCGGCGCGGAGCTGGTCGCCGCCCTGGTCGCCGTCCAGCTCGGCATCGCCGCCTTCTTCGCCTGGACCGACGAGGGTCACCTCTGGGCCGCGTACGGCGTCGCCCTGCCCTGCGCCGTGGTCGCCCTCGGTATCGCGATCCGCCTGGCCCTGCGACTGTTCAGGCGCGGCTGACCGGCCCGACGCCCTCTCGTCACCTGCGGCGAGAGGGCGTCGCCCTACCCGCGCTCCGCGCGCACGACGCGCTGCACCCCGATGATCGCGTCCGTCGGCAGGTCGAGTCGCCACAGCACCGCCGCCAGGTAGTCGAGCACCCGCCAGTGCTGCTCCGTGGTCAACCCCAGCCGCCGCCACACCCCGCCGACCGACCCGATCGTCCGACCCGGACCACCCAGGGCCGGAGTGAGCTGAGCCGCGAGATGGGTGGCGAGCCGCCGCCGGTCGATCCCCAGCAGGTACGGCGCCAACTCCGCGTCGGCCGCCACCAGACGCATCCAGCGGTGCACCACCCCACGTACCCCCGCCGGCCCGAGCCAGTCGATCGCATTGCGCGTGCAGGCCACCAACTCCGTCGTCCGCATGACCATCAGTACGGACCATTCTGGTAGATCAGTTCACCCGTCGTACCCCGACCGTCCGATGAGCACAGTGCGGCTGGGGCCGTGGGTGGCCATCTCGGGTTCGGGGCCTGTCGAGCTGATGGCGTCAACGGATCGCAGGAACGAGCACGGGCGGACGGCGGACGGCGGACGGCGGACGGCGGACCAAGATGCGATCGAACTCCGCCGCCGTTCCCCGATCAGAGACGGTTCTTCACCGTCGTCAGGACCTGCCCATCAACCGATGTCGCTTCACACGTCAACCCCACCGACTGGTTCACTTGAGGCAGTAAGGCGCTTGTCAGCGTATAGCGAGCGGTGCCGTTGACCGCGAAGCCCGAATCTGTCTGCCACGCCTCTTGCAGCTCAACTTCGGTCAAGGAGACAAGAATTCCGTCCGGTCCAGCCCGACCTGCCCGCCTGTTAGCTTCACGCTCCAGCGCAGTCCGACATTCTCGTTGAGCCGCCTGCAAGGTCAGACTGTCCTTGCTGGTAACTACGACGGCGGCGACGGCGACGGCAATCAGAGCGACAGTGAGGCTGGCGACAGCGAGAATCACGGGCAGCTTACTGCGCCTGACGCTCACCGGAGCGATCGGTGGAATAGCCCCATTCGGAAGCGGCACCGAAGCATGTCCCCAGCCGCTGGGAGCCGGCTCGGGAGCTTCGAGACCAGTCAGCCGGTGCTGCTGGCCCGGATTCGCCGGCTCCGCCACCTGGTGCGGCGGCTGACTCGGGTACGGAAAGGTCATTCTCTGGTTCTCCACATTGTTTGGCCCGTCGATGCTGCTCAGCGCGGACGCTGCACACCCACAGGTTGTCGGATAGGCGACCGAGGATGTCACCGGACGGTTGGGAGGGGCTGCCAGGGCACCCGCCGCCTTCCATTCGGTCAAGGCGGTGTGATATTGCCTCGGCGACTGATCGTGGGACGGCGTGCGGTGCTGCTCGGGCACAGCACCGACGGACCACAACTGTCGGCCAGGCGGTGACAGAGCCGGTAGCGGGAGACTGCGGTCCGGCTGGGGAAGGGCACCCGAGAGTCACCGGCCGTAGGTCGTCACGGTCTTCGGCCGGGACTTCATGTAGTAGGCAAGTCCGTAAACGGGCAGCCAGCAGCCGGCGGTCATGAAACATAGGATGATGTGGACGACATGGAAACCCGCACCGATGTACTCCCTGGTATAAGCGGGTAGAGGCGGCGCAGCGTACTGCGGCGGCGGGTACGCCATCGCCTGTGCCGGATACGAATAGGCCTGTTGGTGCGGGTGTGGCGGCTGGGGAGCGTACGGTCCGGGCGGATAGGCGGCGGGTGTGGCGGAGTAGGGCACACCGGATTGCGGAGGGTGGGCCACCGGCGGACGTGAATAGGGAACGGCCGACTGTGGCGGATAGACGACTGGCGCGCCCTGGTACGGCAAGGGTGCGGTCGACGGATAGGCCGGATCAGGTGCGTTCGGACCGCCGTTGCCCGGAATCATCGGTTGCTCAGGATGCACCAGGACACTTTTGACTCCCGTCAACGGGACCGCCATCCGCCGGACAGACCCGCAACTGCGACAATCAGTCAGCTTGGATGGCCCAGTCCTGTGGAAGTGATTTCATCGGTCCGACATGATCGCGTTATGGCTGCAGTTGACGATCAAGACAACGACATCAGTCCAGGTAGGATCGGGAGCCGGCCAGCATCGCGGGCGGCCCGCAGACGTACACCTCCTGATCGGAACGGAGGTGACCCAAGGCCACGGTGAGGGCGTCACCGTTCTCCCCCGGCACCGCGAGCGGGTCGTGGGAGAAGACCGGCACGACGGTCAGCCAGGGGTGCGCCTGGTCGAGCTTGTCCAAGGTGATCGCGTCGTAGAGGTCGGCGACGGTGCGTACGCCGACGATCAGGGTCACCCGCCGGCCGTCGGGTGCGGCGGCGACCTGCTCGACCAGGGCGCGCAGCGGGGCCAGCCCGGTGCCACCGGCCACCAGCAGCAGATCCCGGCGAGGGACCGACGGCGAGACAGTGGGCAGGCTGAGGCCGACATCGACGGGTGGGCCGAGGTGGAGCGGGTCGCCGGGGCGTACCTCGTGGACGAGACTGCGGGAGACGGTGCCGGCGGCCACCGCGCGGACGTGCAGCTCGACGGTGCCGTCGGGGCGTGGGACGTTGGCCGGGCAGTACCAGCGCCATCGGCCCGGGTGTTGCGGCAGGCAGAGCGGCACCGCCTGGCCGGGCCGGAACGGCAGCAGGTGCCACGGGCGTACCGTCAGAATGGCGATGCCCTCGGCGGACAGGTCACGGCCGGTCACCTCGGCCGACCAGCACGCCGGCCCGTCGCCCATCCGCCCGGCGGCGCGCACGACGAGCGCCCAGGCCCGCCGCCACCGGTGCTCCCAGCCGACGTCGACCGGCGGCGGGCAGAGGCGCGGTGCCACCGTCGCCAGGGCGGCGCCGATCAGCGGACCGTGCTCGGGGCGAAGCCGATGCCGGTGGTGGACGCGGCCGAGTACCGCCAGCAGCGCCCACCGCTCGGGCCGGTCACCGCCGCCGCCGACCAGCCGGGCCAGGGCGGCGACGACGAGCGCCAGCTCCGATGCCGGTAGCGGGCACTGCCCCGCCAGCGCGGCCTGGAACTCGGCGGCGACCTCGTCGATCACCGCAGGACCGCCGGTCGCGAGCGCTCCCGCCAGGTAGTCACCGGCCCGCCGCCGCGGCGCCTCCGGCAGCCCCGGCCACCCCTTTAACACCGGCCTGCCGCCGCCCACGAGCTGCCGGATCAGGTGCGCGGCGAGCCGGTCCAGATCGACCCCGATGAGGTACGCGGACAGCTCCGCATCCGCCTGCACGAGCCGCATCCGCCTGCACGAGCCGCAGCCACCGGGTGACCGCCGCCCGTGCCGCCGCCTCGGTCACCGGCGCTCCCCCACCGAGTGTGCGCGCCATGCCGGCCGGTTCTCGGTCCACCGGTTCTCGCTTTGCCGGCTCTCGCCTTGCCAGCTCTCGGTCTGCCGACTCACGCCTTGCCGGTTCTCGGTCTGCCGGGACTGCCACTGTCGCAACGCCTGCCGGACCCGCTCGGCCTCGGTGTTCGCCGTGACGAGGTGCCGTTGCAGGCGATCCAGTTCGTCGGCGACCCGGTCGAGGTAGTCGTACACCTGGGCCGGATCCAGCCCTCGCCAACGTCGGCCGAATTCGGCGGCCCGGACGTGGTGCGACTGGAGGCGTTCCCCGGTCACGTAGATCATCGCTGCGCTACCTCCTGCTCGGCGGTCACGTACGGCGGCCTCGGCACGCTCGTTTCGCTCATGTGGTGCGGCACCGAGGCGGGCGGGGTAGGTAAGCGTTGTTCGGGTCGACGCCTACCGGAGCCCAGCACCCGCCCCGGGCCCTGCGCCCACTGTCGACTCAGCTCAGTCGTGCTGGTATGCAGCGATGATCGTGACGCGCATGCACGATCCGCATACGCACGGTGATGCGGATCAGTTGCTGGCTGGTTGCCGGCTCATGCGATGGGTGTGCCACTGGCGGGCGGCATCGAGAAGCGGCCCACGATGTGGGACCGGAGCGGTGCGTTGCAGGCACGCCCAGAGGTCGGCCAGGGCTGCGGCGAACGCAGTGACCGCCTTCGCGTCGGCTTCGACGAAGGCGGGGACATGCGCGGCCCAGCGTTCGGCATCGGCAGGGCTGTGCCCGGCACGGATGAGGCGGACCAGCATGAAGGCGGTGTCGATCCAGGCCGCGCCTCGACAGGGGGCGGACCAGTCGACCAGCCGGAGCCGGTCGCCGAACAGAAAGTTCCGAGGTGTCATGTCGGTGTGCAGCAGAGTTTCCCCGTCGACCAACTCCGGGGCGATGAGCCCGCGCCACCGTGTGGTGAACGGCTGCACCTCGACCGGCGGGCATGGCGTCAGCTCGCGAGCGAGGGTGGCCAACAGTTCGGCGACGGCATCCAGATCCGGGGAGCCGGGATCCAGCCTGGGGTAGCGGCCGGGCACGTGCTCGAAGCCGAGCAGAATCCAGCCGTGGCGCTCGACGGTCCAGCGGAGGCGGGGTACGACGTTGGGAAGCCATCGGTTGATCCGGGCTTCCTTGCGATAGAGCCACGCAGTCCGGCCGTCGGCCTGCCCACCCTTGCAGAACACCTGACCTGCGGCAGTGTCGAGCGTGACGGCGAGTTCACAGGAGGCCCCGTCCGGCACGATCTCAGCCCGAATGATTCCGCCGGTATGCCGCTCGACCTCCCGACGCAGCGAGCCGGGGAGGTCGTGCCAGTGGTGGCGGTGGTGCGGCATCGGTGGCCTTCCGGGCGGCGGTCCCAGCCAGCGTAAGCCCAGGACCGCCGCCCGGACGGATCAGCGGGTCGGGCTGTCGTGGCAGCCGGCGTGGCACTGACTGCACTCCGCAGATGCGCCACCCCACAGCTCATGGTCGACTGCGAAGCCGGCGGCGACGATGGCGGCGACCGTCCGGGAGATCGGAGCGCCGATCGGTTCGGGTCCGGAGCGGCGTGAGTCATCCGGGTCAGGTTCAGGCTGGTGATGGATGAACCGACCGGCGACGCGCTGACAGAACTCGGCGTACTCGCGTGTGTGCAGGATGAACGTGTGCCAGCCGATATCCACCAGGTCACTCGGACCGAGCGGTTCGTCGTTGACGGCGCAGGCAACGAGAAAGGCGAGGGCCTGATCCAGGATCCGGGCCGGCAGGTCGGCGGCCAGCTCGGGATGGTCGCGGACGATACGGGCGGTCAGCCGGGTGAACAGCTTCTCGGAGACGAGCGTCCGGCCGGTGCTGACTCGGTCGATGGTGAGCATCCTGCTCCTTCCGTCGGATGGTCTCCACGCAGGCTGAGTCCGACCACGCTCCGGTGACATGACACCGTTAGATTGGTCGATATACGTGGCGCGTATACCGCGCGCCCACGAAACGGTTTGAATGGTTAGGCTCGATGGAGCGCAACGGACACAGCCACCCGCGAACGGCGAGGTTGCCGGTGACACCTGCGAACTGCCCCCGCTGCGGGGGACGCCTGGCCCGCGACAACGACAGCGGCCGCTGCGCGCCCTGCCACGCCGCCGAACGCGACCGGCTCAGTGCGCCGCCGGAGGTGCCAGCGTCCTTCTGGTCGCATCCGCCGTTACGAGCGGCTCTGGCCGACCGACATCTCGGGCGGGTGATCCGGGCCTATCGACACCACCCTTACCACGGGAGGGGAGCGTTACCTCAGGCCGTGGTGGCGGGCTGGTTGGGTATCACGCAAGCACAGCTCAGCCGCGTAGAGAACGGCCCGCAGTTGGTGCACCTCGACCGACTCTCACATTGGGCGACCCTGCTGAGGATTCCTGAGGCTCAACTGTGGTTCCGCCTCCCACTGAGCAGGCATGGGATGCAGACACGGCAGTTCGCAGCCGATTTCACGTCCGACGAGCGTCCGGGGACCACGGATCCCGCCGTTATGCCAACTACGCTGGAGGCGCCCCCCCGACGAAGGAGGTGGCACCACGGATCGCCGCCGGTTTACCACCCTGGCTGCCCTTGCTGGCCTCGCGGGAAACGGCCTGCTCGGCACATTGACGAAGGCTGACCGGGAGATCGACTCCGTAGGCATGGAGCACATCCGTCTCGCTGGCTCCTTGGTCGAGCGGTTCAGGCAAGCAGACGCCGCGCTGGGCGCAGATGAGTTGTGCGACGTGGCGATAGGAGCCCATACCCGCCTCTCGGCTTGGGCAGCCAGTTCCCGCTACGGTCGCGAAGTCGGGGATGCTCTCCAATCCGCGCTGGCCGACCTAGCCAACCAAGTGGCCTGGCTTGCAGTCGACGCAAACCGCCGCCAGCACGCACGGCCGTACCTGAATGACGCCATAACCCGGGCCAGGATCGCCGACGACCCGCACGAGGAGGTTCGTGCGCTGGCCTGTCTGTCCTTGTTGAGTCGCGAAGACCACCCTGCTGAGTCACTGCACTGCGCTGAGGCTGCCCTACGCGCTTCCAGAGGCTGGGCTACCGCACGCCTGAGAACCTTGTTGCGGCTGCGCACAGCCCATGCCTACGCACATCTGAACGACGTAGGCGGCTTCAACCGGGAGATGGCGAAAGCGCGGAACGAATTCGATCACGGACCGCACGAGGACGATCTGCCGTTTCTTCAGTTCGTCACCGCCCAGGAACTCACCGGCATCCAGGGGTTGTCGCACCTGGCTCTCGGCAAGCTGGCCCGCGCTGCGGAGTCATTCCGGGCCATCAGCAGCGGGCCGCCCGCCGGTCACCGCCGTAACCACATCTACTACACGGTGCGTCTTGCCGAAGCTGAACTCCGGTGTGGTGACATCCATTCGGCTGCACACACAGGGCTGCGAACGCTGCCGGAGGTCAAGGCCCTCAACTCAGGGCGGACCATGCGGCACTTCGCTCAGGTCAGATCGCACCTCAGTCGCGCGCAGTCGGTCCCGGCCCGTGAGTTCATCGATGCATACAGGACGGCGTTTCAGAAATGAGCAACAAACTGGAACTTCGGCACCACGATGCCGCCGAGGCACAAGCCCTGACCGATGAACTGGTCGAGGTATACCTCGACGCCCACACCGAAGATGGAGCGTTCTACAACGAGGAGCGCTACCGACAGCAGCTTTCTGGGCACATAAAAGTTCCCGGCTGGACGTTGGTCACCGCTCAGGTCGGCGGACGCCTCGTGGGCTACATCTACGGCTTCCCGCTGTCAATAAGGACTCGCTGGTGGGAGGGGATCCGAGGCGACGTTCCACCTGGCTTCACCGACGAGGACGGGCGACGGACCTTCGCGATCAGCGAGTTACTGGTGCGCGCCGACTCGCGACGCCAAGGTGTGGCGCGAACACTTCACGACCGGCTGCTTGGTGGCCGTACCGAGAAGCGTGCCACCCTACTCGTCCGTCCCGACAATGCGATCGCCCGACGTGCGTACGACTCGTGGGGCTGGACGCAGCAGTACCGGTTGCGACCCGGTTGGGAGAACGCGCCGGAGTTCATCGTGCTCACCAAGACGCTGCCCAGCGCGAACGCGCAAGACAAAGGTGATCCCGCACCCCGCAGCTGAGTGCGATGTCTACGTTTGGCGGTTCGTCGCCTGATTCAGCAGCGATTCGAGTCGGTGACGATGCGTACGGCGAAGCTCGTTCATTCACTTTCCCGGCGCACAGGTGTAGCCGATCAGCGTGCAGGCCACTTCAGAGGAAAGGTCACGCTCGATCCGGGATCGAGTGGCATCCAAGCGCGACGATAGCCACTCGATCCCGGATCGAGCGTGACCTTCCGGTGGAGGCGAGCGCATGGGCCGTTTCGTGTCGGGCCCTCCTGGTACAACGGGTTCGAGGCGGGAGGAGGTGGGGTTGATGATCACCTTGAGTCGTGGGGACCTGCTGAACGCCGACGTCGACGCGCTGGTCAACGCCGTGAACACGGTCGGAGTGATGGGCAAGGGCATCGCTCTCCAGTTCAAGCGCGCCTACCCGGCCAACTACGCCGCCTACCGAGCGGCATGCGCGAAGAACGAGGTCCACCTGGGCCGGATGTTCGTTGACGACTCGGCCCGTCCCGGCCCCCGCAGATATGTGATCAACTTCCCCACCAAGGGCCACTGGCGCGCCGCCTCGAAGCTGTCCGACCTCCTCGCGGGCCTCGCTGACCTCGTTCGCGTGGTGCGCGAACGGCAGATCACCTCGATCGCGGTGCCCGCCCTGGGCTGTGGCCACGGCGGGCTTGCCTGGGCTGAGGTCCACCCGGCCATCGAGCGAGCCTGTGCCGAACTTCCCGACGTGCGAGTGGTGCTCTTCGTCCCGGATGGAGAGCGAGAGACAACAGCCCCGAGAATTGGCAGGATCACCGGGTGACTGACCTTGAGCGGGGTGTCTACGAGCACGTCGTCACCCGTGAACTCGCCGATCGGCTTCAGCGCGTCGACCCCGCGCTGATTCAGCACGGGAAGCTCGATCCGGCTGACGCCCCGGATGCCCTGGCCCGCCACATCGCCACCCTGGCGCACCGTGCTCTGCACGCCGTCGGCGGTGGCGACGACAAGCTTCACCGGCAGGTCGAGTTGGCGAACCGCATCGCGGACGCCATCGCCACCCTCAGCCCGCAGGCAGCCACCGTCGATGACCAGGTCACCGACGCCAGGCACCTGCTGCATGCCATCGCCGCACCGCCGACCCCGCCGGCTGCGCCCGCCTTCCCGCAGCGGCCCACCACTCCGCTCTCCACCGGAGCGTTGCTGGTCAACGGCCGACACCAGCCGCGTATCGGTCACGAGGTCACCCACGAGATGGCCTCAGCGGTGCAGGTGGACCTGCTCTGCGCGTTCATCAAGTGGCACGGTCTACTCCAGGTGCAGGGGGCGATCCGTGAGCTGATCGGCCGTGGCGGTCGACTGCGGGTGATCACCACGACGTATCTCGGCGCGACCGATCAGCGCGCCCTGGACCGGCTCGCCGAACTGGGTGCCGAAATCAAGGTGTCCTACGAGACCCGGACGACCCGCCTGCACGCCAAAGCGTGGCTGTTCCGTCGTCACAACCGCATGACCACCGCGTACGTCGGCTCCTCGAACCTGTCGAAGACCGCGCTGATGGACGGCGCGGAGTGGAACGTCCGGATCTCGAACGTTGAGCAGCCGTACGTCATCGACACGTTCACCGCGACATTCGAGGACTACTGGCACGATCCCGCGTTCGAAGACTACGACCCGGGCCAGGATGCGGACCGGTTGCGCACGGCGTTGCGTGGGGAGCGTCGCGACGAGGCGCCGACCGAGATCGCCAACCTGGACGTGCGGCCGTACCCGTACCAATCGGAGGTCCTGGCCGACCTCGACGCCGAGCGCAAGGTCCATGGTCGGTGGCGGAACCTGGTGGTGATGGCCACCGGCACGGGCAAGACGGTGGTCGCGGCGCTCGACTACCGCCGGCTGCACCGGGAGAAGGCCGTCGACTCGCTGCTCTTCGTCGCGCATCAGGAGCAGATCCTGCGACAGAGTGTGGCGACGTTCCGGCAGGTCATGGGGGACGGCAGCTTCGGCGAGACGCTCGTCGGGGGCCGGGAGCCGCAGAACTGGCGGTACGTCTTCGCCTCCGTCCAGTCGCTGCACCGGCGGGAGATCGACCCCGAGGCGTACGACATGGTGATCGTCGACGAGTTCCATCACGCGGAAGCGCCGACGTATGCCCGGTTGTTGGAGCGGCTGCGTCCGCGCGTACTCCTGGGATTGACGGCGACGCCCGACCGCAGTGACGGCGGCGACGTGCGGCGGTGGTTCGACGGCCGCGCCGCCGTGGAGCTGCACCTGTGGGAGGCGCTGGAGCGGCAACTGCTGGCGCCGTTCCAGTATTTCGGCCTGCACGACGATGTGGACCTGTCGCAGTTGGGGTGGAAGCGCGGGCAGGGGTACGACCCGACGGAACTGGACGGCGTCTACACCGGCAACCACGCGCGGGCGCGGATGGTGCTGCGGGCGGTAGGCGACACCGTGGACGTCGATCGGATGCGGGCGCTGGGGTTCTGCGTCAGCATCGGGCACGCCGAGTTCATGGCGGACTGGTGCAGTCGGCACGGTGTGCCGTCGGCGGCGGTGACCTCGCAGACCAGCCCCGCCGAGCGGCAGGTTCTGATCAAGCGCTTGAAGGATGGCGCGGTCAGGGTGTTGTTCACCGTCGACCTGTTCAACGAGGGCGTCGACCTGCCGATGGTCGACACGATCCTGATGCTGCGGCCCACCGAGAGCGCCACGATCTTCCTTCAGCAACTCGGCCGTGGGCTGCGCCTGGACGACGACAAGCCCTGCCTGACCGTGCTCGACTTCATCGGTGGGCAACACGCCAACTTCCGCTTCGACCTGCGCTGGCGGGCCCTGACCGGGGTCAGCCGCCGCGCCATCACCGAAGCGGTACGCGACGACTTCCCGTCTCTGCCGAGCGGCTGCCATATCCAGCTCGACCGGGTGGCCAAGGACATCGTGCTGCGCAACCTGCGCTCGGCACTGCCCACGTCGAAGCCCGGCCTGCTGGCCGAGTTGCACCAGCTCGGGGACGTGCGCCTGGCCGACTACCTGCACGAGGTCGGCGTGGAGATCGAGGACGTCTACCGCTCGGCGAGCGTCGGCGGGTGGACCGGGCTGCGGCGGCTCGCCAAGATGGAGACCTCGCCGGGCGGACCGGACGACCGCGAGCTGGGCCGGGCGATCGGGCGGATGCTGCACCTGGACGACCCGGACCGACTCGACCTATTGGCCCGGGTGGCCGCCGGTGAGCGGCCCGAGGCCGGACGGCTCTGGGACATGCTGCACTTCGACCTCTGGGGGCCGAACGCGCCGCTGACCGAGCGCGAGGAACGGCTGGCCCGCCTCTGGGCCGAGCCGACGCGTTGTGCCGAGCTACGCCAGGTCGCCGAGGTCCTGCGCGAGCGCATCCACCGGGTCACCGCGCCGGTCGACGGGCTACCGCTGCGGGTACACGCGCGATACAGCCGCAACGAGGCGTGCGCCGCGTTCGGCATGCCGAATCCGGGCTCGCTGCGGGAAGGCGTGAAGTGGCTTCCGGACGCCCAGGCCGACCTCTTCTTCGTCACACTGATCAAGTCGGCGCAGCACTACTCCCCCACCACCATGTACGCCGACCGGGCCGTCACCGAGTCGCTGTTCCAATGGGAGTCGCAGAGCACCACGTCGTCGGCGTCGCCGACCGGGCAGCGCTACCTCCACCACGCCGCACGCGGCTCCACGGTGCACCTGTTCGTACGGGAGACCCGGGTGCCGGACCGCGACCTGGGCGCACCGGCCTACCTGTACGCCGGGCCGATGACCTACCAGCAGCACACCGGTGACCGGCCGATGCGCATCATGTGGCACCTGGACCATCCGCTCCCCGCCGACGTGTACGCCGCCGCCCGCACCATCGCCGCCTGATTTGATGCGCGCCACCGCAGGACAGATCACTCGCAGTCCGCTCCGTCAGGCCGCATCGGCCTTCGGGGCAAACTTCACATCAAGCTTGCGGTCCAGGGCGCGAGCGAGCCGCTCGAGAACGGCCAAGGTGGGAACGGTGCCTCCAGCCTCGAAGCGGGCTACCGCAGACTGCGTCATCCCTGCGGCGCCGGCTAGCTGACTCTGGCTCCAGCCACTGCGTTCCCGGAGGTGCCGCACCTCCCGACCAAGCTCGAAAGCCAGGCGCGTCGCCTCGTACGCCTCCGCCACACCGGGCTCCGCCATCCGGCGTTCCCGCAGATCGTTCCAGTCAACCCGATCGGCCATCACTCTGCCCCCTCGACCACGATATGCCGTTCAGCCATACAGCGCTCAAGCTCCTGGCGCGCCCGCTCGATCTCCCGATCCTCGCGCATCCGAGTCTTCCTAAACACGGTCAACAGGATGATCCTCCGACCGGAGGCTATCCAGTAGGTCACGCGCACCGCGTCGCGATCCAGGTAGAACCGCAGCTCCCTGAGCTTGCCGTCGATCTGCCTGGTATACGGCTCGCCAAGCAGCACGCCTTGCTCCGCCAGCAGATCGATGTAGAACGCGGCTCTTGCGAAATACTCGCCCGGCAACTCCTCCAGCCAGTCTCGGACTTCCGGTTCCAGCTCCACGCTCCCCTAGGCCATAGCATCGATGCTATGGCCTAGGGAGCGCCGCGTCAGCCCCGAACCAAAGGAGCCGAGGTCCCATCTGCGGCCCGCACCATCGCCGCCTGACCGATCAGGCAAGAGCGTGGCAGTGTAGCTGTTCGACACGCCGGGCCCGCAACAGCTTCACTGCCACGATCCGGGCCGACGCCAGACCACCTCACGCCTCACGCCTCACGCCCCACGCCGCACAAAGCTTGCCCCGTAGACAAGCACGCTTGACACCGAGCCTCGATGTCAAGCATCCTTGACGTGACAAGGATGCTTGACATCGGAGGTGCTGGTTGCGGAACGATCTCCGTGAGCTGCGGCAGGCTGCCGGGCTGTCCCAGCGGGAACTGGCCGAGGCCCTGAACGTCTCCCGGCAGACGATCAACTCGATCGAGACCGGCCGCTACGACCCGTCGCTACCCCTGGCCATCGCCATAGCCCGCCACTTCCACCGCCCCGTAGAGGAGATCTTCCATGTCGACTGAGGGCCGCGGCACCCCAAAGGACCACCACACGCCGAAGGACCACCACACACCTGAGGACCGCAGCGCACCTGAGGACCGCAGCACGCCAAAGGACCACCGCACCACCGAAGGCCACTTCACGGCCCAGGGTCCCCACACATCTGAGGGCCACCGCACGACCGGAGGTCGCAGCACCCTGCGGAAACTGGCGGTCGCCGCCATCCTGCTGGCGGTCGTGGCGCTGGTCGTCGCCGTGGGCTTGCTGCTGCGGGAGCACGCTCCCGGCAACATGGGTGTCGGGTTCCTCCAGGGGGCGGCGGTCGGGCTGCTCGCCTTCCTGCTGATGCTGTGGCGGCTGAGCAAGCGGCCGGACCGTGCGACGACGTTCGAGCGGGCCTGGTCGCAGACCGGGGACGAGCGCGACGACGCCGTCCTGACCCGTGCTTTGGCCGTGCTGGGTCTGGCCGCGTTCCCGCTCACGTCGGTGGCGGCCGTCGCCGTCGCACTCGGTGCCGAGCCGAGCATGGTGTTCGCGCTGCTGCTCTTCGCCGAGATCGCCGTCGGCGGGGTCGCCTTCGTGGTGATCAACCGCCGGAACTGACCGGGCGGGAGCGGGCAGCCCGGGAAGCGCCTGGGGAGGGCACCGGGTCGTGGGTGCCGGGTGGAGTGTGTGCGGTGCAGCGTCGCAGCCGGTCCGCGGCCATCCGGCCACCGACCGCCAGGCCGTACCGTTCGACGGCCGTCAGGCCGTACGCGCTACAGGTGGGGGTGAAGCGGCACTTCCCCGGCCAGCGGTGAGACAGCCAGCGGCGGTAGCCGAGGATGGCCGCCCGTCCGGAGCCGTCGGCCACCGGTGCCGGGACCACCCGCGCGGCTGCCGCGCCGACCGTCAACAGCATCGAGAACAGGGAACAGTCGCAGGAGGACAGGGCGCCGCACCCCGGGTCGCTGCAGGTGCTTCCCTTCTTCTGCCGGCGCCCGGCGATCTTCGTCATGGCGACATCATGATCCCGCCGCGCCACCCGGCCGCCTCCGGGATTCGAGGGGTACGGGCAGCGATCCACAGACGTATGTCGTGTCAGGGCTTGATTGATCGATGCACTTGTGCAAAGGATACGAAGACGCTCGATCAGCGCGCGTAGATCCATAGCCCCTGGTCACCCGGGGTTGAGTGGATCTGTCGGCTATGAGGAGGTTCTGTGGCTCGACGCCGCTTTGCGGGGATAGCAGCCTGCGCCATCGTCCTACCGTTCTTCGTCGTCGCCCAACCGGCGGCGGCCAGTCCGAGCACCACGGGAGCCAGCCCGAGCACCCCGGCGGCCCAGCCCGCTCCGGCGCCGGCAACCGGGATCGCGAGCGATGTCCGCGACCTCACCAGGAAAGACTTCACCTTCAATGGCAAGCCCGTCGAGGTGCCTCGGCAGTACCAGCCGCAGGCGCAGCGCCGCTCGGCGCAGGCCGCCGAGACGCCAGCGGTGGGTACGGTGCGGCAGTGGCTCGCGCTCGACGACTACCAGGGCGTGATCTACCTCAAGGACTACACGCTGCGCGGTGTGGGCGACAACATCGAGGTGTGGGTCGCCAACGACACCGAGTTCCCGGAGGGTGACTGCCGTCGGCAGATCGCGAACTCGACGGTGGTCACCGACGCGCAGGTGACGCGCCTGGTCGACGAGTTCGACAACAACATGTATCCGAAGTCGACGGACGCGTTCAGCACGCCGCCGGACCGAGACGGCAGCAACGCCCAGATCGACGGCGACTACACCGGTGCCGGCAACCGCACGGTGACGCTCGTCGACAACGTCCGGGACGACAACTTCTACGACTTCCCGGCCGCGCCGACGTACATCGCCGGCTTCTTCTTCTCACTCTTCAACGAGTTGCTCGACCGCAACATCATGACGATCGACGCGTTCGACTGGGCGCACCGGACGGGCGTCAGCCCGCCGAACGAGCCGACCGACGACCTGTGCACCAGCCGGCCGGCGCGGCCCAACCTGTACGAGTCGACGTTCATCCACGAGTGGCAGCACCTGGCGCACTACTACACCGACCCGTTCGAGAGCATCCTGATCAACGAGGGGCTCTCCGACTTCGCCCAGACGCTCGGCGGCTACACCGACGCCTCGGCCCGGGTCGACCAGCCGGGCGCGGACAGCCACATCTACTGCTTCCAGGGCTTCGGCACGGTGCAGACGGACTACAACACGAATCCCCGGGACTGCGGTGGGCCGGAGAACTCACTGAACCTCTGGGACGAGGGCGGCAACCCGAACGCGGTACTCGCCGACTACGGCAACGCGTACTCGTTGATGTTGTTCCTCTACGACCGGTACGGCCTGGACTTCATCTCCCGGCTGCACCGCGACGGCGCGTCGCAGGGTCTGGCCAGCATCAAGGCGGCGCTCGCGGCCGAGGGTGTGAACGACCTCTACGGTGTGATCCACGACTACCAGACGATGAACCTGGTGGACCGGATCGTCGGCAACTCGAAGCTGGGTGTGATGCTCGGCCGTGACAAGCGCAAGGTCACCACGGCCAGCCTGAACGCCACGGTGAACCTGGCCAACCCGGCCACGCACGCCACGCCGGGTGCGGCACCGAACGGCGCCGACTACGTCCAGTTGCGCAAGGCGAACGGCAAGCCGCTGGGCCGGGGCGATCTGCGCTCGATCAGCTTCAAGGGCGCCAAGACGCTGCCGTCGGTGCCGCTGGCCTGGACGACGGTGACCAACGACCCGGACCGTCCGGGCAACGCGGTGCTGTGGTCCGGCAACGGCAACAGCACCGACGCCGCCGCGGTGACGCCGGTGAGCGTGCCGGCCAGCAACCCGACGTTGACCTTCCTGGCCAAGTACGGCGCCGAGGCCGGCTACGACTACGGCTACGTCAGCGTCTCGACCGACGGTGGCAAGAGCTACACCGCGATCGAGGGTGACAAGACCGTCGCCGGGCCGCTCGGACCGTCGCTGAACGGCACCACGGCCGGCTTCGAGCCGCACTCGTTCGACCTGTCGGCGTACGCGGGGCAGGACATCCTGCTCAGCTTCCGCTACGTCAGCGACGGTGGAGTCAACGAGGGCGGTCTGCTGGTCGACGACATCACGGTCGGCGGCACGCTGGTCAGCGACGGGTCGAACCTGGACGCGTTCGACTCGCCGTCGCAGGTCTACCCGACGCCGGTGGCGAACTGGAACGTCCGCTTCGTCGGCTTCGACGAGAAGCTCCGGACGGCCGTGCAGTTCGAGGTCGACGGCAAGACCACCTTCACCCTCGGGGTGGTGCAGACGGCGCTGCTGGCCGCCTTCCCCACGGTGGTCGCCATCGTCGCCTACGACGAGCCGACCGAGCAGGTCACGCAGTACGCGCCGTACCAGTTGACGGTGAACAAGGTCGTGCAGCCCGGCGGCGCGCCGCTGAGCTGACCGATCCCCGCTGAGGACTCCCGGTGCCGTGGTCGCGGCACCGGGAGTTCCGCGTTTCGTCGGACCTGCGGCAGGCGGCGAGACGCCCCGGGACAAGTTAGATTGCCCGGATGGAGCAGCGCCTCAGCCTGATCACCCTCGGCGTCACCGACCTGGCCCGGTCCCGAGCCTTCTACGAGCGGCTCGGCTGGCGGGGCCAGGAGGTGGAGCGGACGGTGTTCATCCAGGCCGGCGGGATCGCCGTGGTGCTCTGGGCCCGCGAGTCGCTGGCCGAGGACGCCGGTGTGCAGGCACTCCCCGCTGGTGGGTTCGGCGGGATCGGGCTGGCGCACAACGTGCGCGAACGCGACGAGGTGGACCGGGTGCTGGCCGTCGCCGCCGAGGCGGGCGCGGTCATCACCCAGCCGGCCCGCGAGACGTCCTACGGCGGGTACGCCGGTTACTTCGCCGACCCGGACGGCCACCTCTGGGAGATCGCCTGGAACCCGGGTTTCCCGATCGCCGAGGACGGGACGATCACGGTGCCGGACTTCGGGCCACCACGATGACCATGCCCTGCGTCTGCTGCTCGGTCAGCATCTGTCGCCAGCCGTGTTCGAGCTCGGTGTCGGTGAGCGGCGGCCGGTCCGCCGTACCCTTGAGGGTCGGCCCGAAGACGTCGAGGATCTGATCCACCTCCGCCGGCACCGGGTTGTCCCGGGCGTACCGCCGCAGTTCGAGATAGGTCCACATGCTGCTGTACTTCACGTGGTCGGTGATGTCGGTGACCTCGTCGAGCACGATCCCGGCCTGGGCGGCGATCTGCGGGTAGTCCTCCGCGCCGATCGGGGACGCGGCGACCCGCCAGGAGTCGTACACCCTGGCCAGGGTGTCGTCGCCGCGCCCGTGCGGGCCCTCCCGGACCGTGAAGTCGGTCACCACGATGCGCCCGCCGGGGCGGACCACTCGGGCGATCTCCCGTAGCGCCCGCACCCGGTCGGGCACGTGCATGATCGACTCGAACGCCATCGCGTGGTCGAAGGAGTCGTCGGGGAAGGGCAACGCGGCCATGTCGGCCTGGTCGAAGCGCACCCGGTCGGCCACCGACTCGGCGCGGGCCAGTTCGTTGGCCAGGCGTACGTCCTGTTCGCTGACCGAGACCCCGACGATCTCGGCACCGGCGATCTTTGCCAGCCGTACGCCGGGACGTCCCAGCCCGCAGCCGGCGTCCAGCACCCGTGCGCCCGGCCGCGCGGCGACCCGTTCGATCATCATGTCGGTCAACCGGACGCTGGCCGTGGCGAAGTCACTGTCGTCGTCGGGCCCGGTCCAGTAGCCGTGGTGCATGGAGCCGCCCTGGACCCGGGCGACGATGGAATTCACCTGGTCGTAGAAGGCTCCGACGGATTCCGGTGTCGGCCCTTCGAGGTCAGTGTGCACCGCTGTCACCGCTTCCTGCTCGTCGAGGAGTGCCGGGTCGGACAGACGGGGGCGGAATTGCCCGGCGAATTCACGATCACCGGCTCATGGGAAATGCAGATTCCGAACCGTTGCAGACGTACCGGAATTCGCCACTGTCCGATTCCTGATTGACGTCGCGAGTGGCGGGATCACCGCACCGTTCGCTCCGCCTCCGAGCCGGAGTCGGCGGCTGGACACACATCCTCACCTGCGGCAACAACGGGTGAGCGGCACCTCGCGCCCGGATCGCCGTCGACACGGCGAGGACGCGTCATCCCCTTTTCAGCGGGAGTCGAAGTGCGACTCCCGACCGACGAAAGAGGAGCGGAAACAACGTTCAGCAACGCCACTGTAACCGGGGCGCCTCAACCGGTCAAGCAAATGAATATAGCGGCAATCCTGCCTTTGCCTCGCCTTTCGAATCCGCCCTTCGATCATGGACTTGTGGTCGGCGGATAGTCCCTGCCAGAGCGTGTGGAGACACCACAACTCCATGATCTGCGGGCGCGGTGGGACGACGGGGCGGTGGGGGCGGCGGGTCAGGGGCGGCGGGTGCGGGCCAGGGTGAGGACGACCAGTAGCGAGCCGGCCGCCGCGCCGCTGACCACCACGGCCATCGGCATCGTGCTGCCCTCGCCGCCGAGCCCGACCAGCGGTGCGGCGCCGGCCGCGATCACCGCCTGGAGACCACCGAGCAGGGCAGCAGCCGTACCGGCGTGCGCGGAGTGCCGTTCGAGGGCGAGGGCGGTGCCGTTGGGCATCACCGTGCCAAGCGACCCGAGGAAGAGGAAGAGGGCGGCGACGACCAGCGGCAGGGACCCGAGCAGGGCCCCGACGAGCAGGGCGAGCGCGGAGAACAGGCCGAGACCCAGCCCGCAGATCAGCAGCGGTCGGGGGTCGTAGCGGTCCAGCAGCCGGGCGTTGAGTTGGCCGACGGCGACGAAGGCCAGCGCGTTGAGGCCGAAGAGCAGGCTGAACGCACCAGCGGAGAGGCCGAAGACGTCCTGGAGGACGAACGAGGAGCCGGAGAGATAGGCGAACAGACCGGCGAAGGCGAGGCCCTGGGTCAACGCGTACCCGAGGAAGACGCGGTCGGCGAGCACGGCGCGCCCGGCGGCGGCGGTCGCGGACAGGCCGCCGGTGTTGCGGCGTTCGGCGGGCAGCGTCTCCGGCAGCCGCCACGCAACGGCGGCGACGAGCAGCACGCCGACCAGGGCCAGGGCGAGGAAGATGGTCTGCCAGCCGCCGAAGCCCAGCACCAGGCTGCCGAGCGCGGGAGCGGCCATCGGGGCGATGCCGAAGATCAGGACGAGTCGGGAGAAGTACTTCGCGGCAGCGCGACCGCTGTAGAGGTCGCGGACGACGGCGCGGGCGACGACGGTGCCCATGCCCCCGGCGAAGCCCTGGGCGAAGCGGAGCGCGGCGAGCGTCTCCGCCGACGGCGCGAACGCGCAGGCCAACGACATCAGGACGTACGCACCGATGCCGATCAGCACCGGCAGGCGGCGCCCCCAACGGTCACTGAGCGGACCGGTGACGAGTTGCCCGACGGCCATGCCGACCAGGCAGGTGGTCAGCGAGAGCTGGATCTGCGCCTGGCTGGCGGACAGGTCGCGGGCCATCTCGGGAAACGCCGGCAGGTAGGTGTCCAGCGACAGGGGCCCGATCGCGGTGAGCGAGCCGAGCAGCACCAGCAGACCGATCGCGGCCCGGCCGGTGGGTGCGGCGACCCGTTCCGGCTGGCCGACTGCCGGCGCGGTGGTCTGCGACATCGTGGCCCCCTCGGCGGTCGGTTGCGCCGGGCTACGATAGCTCTGCTTACAGAGGTATTGCCGTGGAGAGGGCCGTTCTGTGACGGAAGAGACGCTCGGGCAGCTCAGCGGCGCCGTGGGCGACCTGCAGCGGGTGCTGCGCCGGACGGCCGCCCAACGGACCGGCCGGGTCGCGCTGCCGGACGCGCAGGTGGAGGTGCTGCGGCTGGTGCAGCGGCAGTCGGGGGTCAGCGTCCGGGAGGCCGCCCAGCGGCTCGGTACCGCCCCGAACACGGTGAGCACCCTGGTCGGCGAGTTGACCACCGCCGGTCTACTGAGCCGCGACCGGGATCCGGTCGACCGGCGGACCGTCCGGCTGACGTTGACCGACACCGCGCGGGAGCGGATCGCCGCCCACGAGCAACACCGGCGTGACCTGCTCGCCGCCGCGTTGGCCGGGCTCGACGCCGCCGACCGGGAACGACTGCTCGCCGCTGCACCGGCCCTGTCCCGCCTGGCCGACCTCGCCGCCGAGCAGCGCTGAGCCTCCTCGCAGCGCTGAGCCGCCGAGCAGCGGCTGAACCGCCGAGGAGCGCTGAACCGCCGAGGAGACCGGCGGGTCGTGGGCGGGCCCGCACCCACGTCCGGCCGGAGGTGTCAGCCCCAGACGGTGCGGCGGACACCGCCGTGCGTGCCGCACGCGCGCGGGCTGCCGCCGGCCAGGCTGACCTTGCCGTCCTCGCACTGCACCAGGTAACCCCGACCGTTCCAGAACCCGGGTACGCAGTCGAAGTGCTCGCACACGTCACGGGCCGGCTCGCGGACCCGCTCGCCGCCGCAGAAGTCGTACCCCATCGGGTTGACCGGGGCGCCGCACCGCCGCTCCGGTGTCGGCGCGTCCCGCCCTGGCCCGGTCGAGCCGCTGGCGCGCGGCGCCTTGGACACTCCGGTCGCGGCGACCGGCGCCGCAGTGGCGGCGACCGCGGTGTCCGTGCCGGCCGGGTCCGAGCCGGAGTTCGCCAGCGCCACCGGCACCATCACGGCCAGCGCGGCGGCGACCACGGCGGTCCGCCGACCGCCGGGGATCAGCGCCGACAACCGGGCCTGCCCGGGGGTGGCGATGCCCGGTCGGGACGGGCGCAGCCGGGCGTGCTCGGCGATCAGCTCGTCGAGCTGCGCGATCACCGTGGCCCGTTGCTCGATCGCGTCGGCGAACGCCAGGGTGAGCACGAAGCGGAAGTCGGGTGCCGCGTCGGGAGGCAGCAGCACCCCGGAGCCGCGTCGGCGGTCCAACACCTGCATCAGGGTGACCGGCGCGTGCGGGTCGTGCGCCAGCCCGGTCATCCGCGCGTACGCCCAGTCGCGGCGGCCCCGCCCGCCGAGCAGCACCAGCCGACGGCTGGTGACCACGGCCATCCCGGCGTCGGTGGCCCGTACCCCCTCAGGGAGGCGTTGGCGCAGCCGGCCGAGCTGCGGGGTCACGGTCAGATCGGGAGCGGGCAGGACGGCGTTGTGCCGCACCTCCACCAGTTGGGCGGCGGGTACCACCCGCAGCACCACCTCGTCGGCGTCCAGTTCGAGCGGGAGGCCGTGGCCCGCCGTGGCCGAGCCGTGGCACTGCTCCGCGAGCGTCCGTAGGCGGCGTAGTTCGTCGTCGCGTCGTCGCCAGTCCCCCTCGGCGCTGCGGAACGTCCGCAGCCGGCGCTCGTTCTGCCGGCGCGCCCACCGGTACCGCCATGTCGAACCCGTCGAATCAGTCCTTGCCACGCCGACTCCTTCGCCGCGCAGGCCACCAACCGCAGGCCACCTAGGTGGGGTGTCACAGTGTTAACGACCCCAGGAACCACCATGGACACGGCCAAGAGCGGGTGAATTACCCGATCGGTGGACTAATAAGGACAAGATGGTGGTTTCGCTGCGTGGCCGGATGGCGACGTGCGGGTGACTGTGACGCCACCGGCGACGGTGACGCCAATCAATCGAGCGGGTGCGCAGGACGCCCGCCCGCCACGGACGCGGCGACGCCGAGGTCCGGTACTACGCCAGGGAATGCGAGATGAGCCACGCACCACCGCGCCGCAGGGATCGACACGTCGTCGACCGGCTGCTCGACGGCGACCCGGTCGCCCTGCGCCGGGCCGGCCGGCTCGCCGCGCCGCTACGCGCGGCCCGCGCCCCGGCCCGGCGGGACGAACTGGCGGGCGAGCAGGCGGCGGTGGCGGCCTTCCGCGCCGCCGTCCGCCGTCCGCCCGCTCCCCCGCTCAGGGGGACTCGACCGAGCTGATCCGGAACTTGTGCACCTCGGCGCCGACGATGGCGACCTGCTGGTCCGGCTCCGGACCGGCACCGCGGAAGTCCAGCAACTGGTCGTCGGACTCCCACCGCTCGTAGACGTTGATCCGCCCGGGCTCGACCACGTCCGGGCTGATCGAGAAGTCGACGCAGCCGGGCGCCGAGCGCGCCGCCCGCACGATCTCCACGCAGGTGGCCAGGTAGTCGTCCCGCTCGGCCGGATCGACGTAGAGCGTGCCGGCGACGATCAACAAGGGGACCTCCGAAAGATCGTGGAGTCGACGATGTCAGTCATACTCCCCCGGTCCGACGGTTCCCGCCCGCCGATCGCCGCCCCGGATCAGGCCCGGCTGATCGCGTTCGCGTGGATGGCCTCGGCCAGGTACGCGGTCAGTCCCGGTGCGATCGCCTCGTAGTGGGCGGTGAACCGCTCGTCGGCCAGGTACATGTCGGCCAAGCAGGTGTGCATCTCGTACGAGCACTCGTAGAACGACTGGCTGATCTGCCGGCGGTGCTCCTCGGCCAACTCCCGCGCGGCCGGTCCGTCCGCCGGTGCGCCGGACTCCATCGACGCGACGATCCGCCGCCCCCAGTCCTCGCTTTCGGCCTTGATCCGCGCCCAGTCCTCCTTGGTGTAGCGCGACACGCGCCGGTTCGACTCCCGGTACGCCTCGGTGCCACCCCAGCGCTGCTCCGCCTCCTCGGCGTGCGCCTCCGGGTCGAAGTCCCCGAACACCTCGAACCGCTCCTGCGGGGTCAATCGGATGTCCAACTTGCTCGCCTCCATCGCGAACTCGATCGCCGCGACCATCTCCTGCAGGCGCTTGATCCGTACGGTCAGCAGCTCGTGCTGACGGCGCAGGTGCGCCTCCGGGTCGCTCGCCGGGTCGTCGAGGATCGCGGCGATCTCTTCCAACGGGAACCCCAGCTCGCGGTAGTAGCGGATCACCTGCAACCGCTCCAGGTCGGCCTCGGAGTAGCTCCGGTAGCCCGCGCCGCTGCGCCCGCTCGGCGACAGCAACCCGATCTCGTCGTAGTGGTGCAGCGTCCGGACCGTCACCCCGGCCAGCCGGGCGACCTCGCCCACGCGGTACGCCATGGTTCCCTCCCTTCCTGGGAACCACGCTCCCGCCTGCCGCTACGTGAGGGTCAAGTCGATTCTGCGATACCGGTCAGACGGGACGGGCCGGACCGGCCAGGACGGTCCGCAACTCGGCCAGCGCCGCCGGGCGACCGTAGCGGTAGCCCTGCCCCTGTAGGCAGCCGATGGCGGCCACCGCGTCGTGCTGCCGCTCGGTCTCCACCCCCTCGGCCACCACGCCCAGGTCGAAGGCGTGGGCCAGCCGGGTGACCATCTCCACGGTCGCGTACGCCCGCGCGTCGTCGGAGATCCGGGACACGAACGAGCGGTCGATCTTCAACTCGGTGGCCGGGATGCGGTGCAGGTAGCTCAGCGACGAGTACCCGGTGCCGAAGTCGTCGATGGCGATCCGGATGCCGAGTTCGCGCAGTTGCCCCAGCCGGTCGAGCACGGCGTCGCTGCCCTCGATCAGCGCCGACTCGGTCAGCTCCAGGGTCAGCGCCCGGGGTGCCAGGCCCGCCCCGGCGGTGGCCTCGGTGACCGTGGCGATCAGGTCCGGGCGGCGCAGGTGCGCGGCGGCGATGTTCACCGCCACCGTCGCGCTGGGTACCCGGTCCTGCCAGGTGGCCGCCGCCCGGCACGCCTCCTTGATGACCCACCTGTCGATCGGCAGGATCAGCCCGGTCTCCTCGGCCAACGGCAGGAACCGGGCCGGGCTGAGCATGCCCAGCCGGGGGTGCCGCCAGCGCACCAGCGCCTCGGCGCTGCGGACCGCCCCGGTGGCCAGGTCGACGATCGGCTGGAACTCCAGGTGCAGTTGCTCCTCGTCGACGGCCCGCCGCAGGTCGGCGATCAACTCGGCCCGGCTGACCGCCGACTCCCGTAACGCCGGTGTACTCCGCCGGTACGCCGACTTGCCCGCCGCCTTCGCCGCGTACATCGCGATGTCGGCGTCGCGCAGCAGGTCGGTGTAGGAGATGTGCTGCGGCCCGTACTCCGCGATGCCGATGCTGGCCGACGGGTGCACCCCGACCAGTTCCTCGCCGGGCGAGGGTTGCAGCGCGGCCAGCAGCCGTTCCGCCAGGCGTTCCGGCTCGGCGGGCGGGCTGCCGGTGACCAGTACGGCGAACTCGTCGCCGCCGATCCGGGCGATCATCCCGTCGTCGCCGACGGCGCGCCGCATCCGCCGGGACAGCCCGGTCAGCAGCGTGTCACCGGTGGTGTGCCCGAACCTGTCGTTGACCTGCTTGAACCCATCCAGGTCCAGCAGGAGTACGGCGACCCGGTTCGTGCCGAGCAGCGCCGCGCGCAGCCGACGGGTGAACGCCAACCGGTTGGGCAGCCCGGTGAGCTGATCCATGTAGGCGAGCTGCCGCAGCCGGCCGACCAGCCGCAGGTTCTCGTTGGCGGCCAGCCCCTGCCGCAGCGCCAGCGTCGCCAGCAGCGCCAGCAACGCGATGAAGATCGGTTGCGGGATGTAGCCGTCGGGTCGGCTGGCCCACACCACCGCCACGATCGCCCCGCCCACCGGCAGGTACGGCAGCGCCACTCGCCACCAGGGCGGCAACGGTGACTCGGCCGCTTCGTCGGGGTCGGCCCGGTAGCGGGGTGGCCCGAGCCGGGTGGCTGCCGCGATCAGCAGGTAACTCAGTGGCCAGAGCACGTCGACCAGCCGACCCGGCTGGTAGGTGCCGGCGGCCACCAGCGACACGTACGCGGCGTCGCCCACCGCACGGACGGTCAGGCTGGCACCGAGCAGAGTCAGCACCGGCCACACCGGTCGGCTCGGGCCGATCACCGCGACCAGGATGGTCAACTGCATCAGGTCGAACATCGGATAGAGCAGACCGGCGGTGCGCAGCGGCTCGTCGAGATCCGCCATCGCGACGTTGCGGAAGATCAGCATCCAGCCGACCGGGATCAGCGCCAGCCCGACGATCACCCCGTCGAGCAGCGTCCGGACCCGACCCACGGTGGTCCGCGGGGCGGTGACCGAGCAGAGCAGGGCCGCGGTGCCGGTGACCAGACCGGCGACGAAGAGCAGCCCGACCGGCAAGGTGTGCGGCAGGTCCTCGCCGACCAGCCGCAGCGCCGTCCACAGTGCCCGACCGGCCATCGCCAGAGCCATGGTCGCCGCCAACAGCAGCCAGAACCGACGTACCATCGGCTGCCGGCGGGCGGCACCCAGGCAGGCCGCCCCGGCCAGACCCGCGACGACGAGCGCGCCGAGGTCGCTGACCAGCGCACCGGCGGGCAGCTTCAGCAGCAGCCAGACCGTCTCGACGCCCACGACCAGACCGGCGGCGAACAGCCCCGCCCAGCCGACCCGGTCCCGCCCGGGCCACCGCGCGGCAGCCCGCCCGACGTCCTCTCGCGACACAGCGCTCGCTCCGGCTCTCTCTCGTACGTGCACGCGTTCATCCACAAACATCTTCACGTACGGTGACCAGCCGGCACCCACGACCCGCCGGGCGGCGTGAAAGGAAGGGACCCTTTCTAACGCCTGGTGTATAGGAAGGGTCCCCTCCTTACACCTCGGGTGGGTCGAGGGTGGGCGGACCGCCGTGGGTCCACGGGGTCTCCGCCACGGTCGGGAACGTGCCGCTGGGCACGAACGCCTCGCTGAGCGTGGTGTAACAGAGCCGCTGCCCCACCTCGGGCACGCTGCCGGGGCTGGCGGTCAGCCCCCGACCCATCCCGCCGGAGAGTTCCAGCACCACCTCGGTCTTGCCGTCGGCGGTCGGGGTCACGAAGACCACCCGGGCCTTCTGCCCCGGTCGGGCCGGGTTGCACAGACTCGCGCCGACCGCCACCAGCACCGGTTCGGTGGTCACCAGTTGGATACGCGGACGCAGCACCGGTCGACGTCCGGTGTCGTCCACCCGCGTCGGGTCGGCCAGCACCACCTCGCCGACGAACGCCTCGCCGGTCAGCCGGTACTCCGCCATCACCAGCGGGTCGTCGTAGGCGCGCTGCACGGCGTAGCTCGCGCCGGCCCGCTCCAGGCGGTGCAGCCGGGTCGCGGCGGCCACCGCACCGTCGCGGCTGGGCTGCGGCGCGCCGTCCTCGTCGACGTGGTCGGCGTGCGCGGTGAAGGCGTCCCGGTCTCCGGTCCACCGGCCCGCCACCCGGGCGCCGGGCGGCAGCGCGCGCAACAGCCCCAGGCCGCGCCACATCAGGTCCCAGGTGGGCGTGAGCTGGTCGCGCAGCAGCCGCTCCAGCTCCGCGTACGCCTCGGCGCGAGCCGAGGAGTCCGCGTCGGCCTCGGCGTACGCCTCGATGGCCGGGGCGAGCAACCGGTTGTCGAAGTCGGGATCGGTGGCCGGTCCGGCGGGCGGACACACCGTCGGGTCCTCGGCCCGGGCCGCCGCCTGGGCACCGGTCAGCCCGGACGGCGGGGCGATCCAGCCGAGCAGCGCCGGCAGGTGCAGGTCCTCCACCGCGCTCTGCCCGGTCGCCCAGTGCATGCTCAGGGCCTGGGTCAACGCCAGCAGCGTCGACGAGCCGGGATGCTCCGCGCGTTCGGCGAGGAAGGTCAGCCAGCGGCCGAGCAGCGGCACCGACGCGGGGACCGGGTAGTCACCGTCGACGCGGCGGAACCGGGTGGCGCGACCGAGCAGCCGCAGGAACGTGACGCCCGCCGGGTTCGGCACCACCAGTTGCGGGGCGTCGAGGTATCGCTGCCGGACGTCCTTGCCCCGGTCGATTGCGACCGTCTCGGAGCCGAGGCGGTGCGTGTCGACGTAGGGCAGCAGGATGTCGGCCAGCGCGGCGGCGAACCCGAACCGCTGCTCCCGGTTGCGGGGCTGCGGCACGACGAGCAGGTGTCCCCGGCCCGGTGCGGTGCCGACCATCGCCGCCAGCGGGGCGTTCGCCTCTCCCGCCATGGACAGCGGCACCAGCACCAACGGCCGGGCCGACAGGTGCACGTGCCGGACGGTGGCCACCGGCTGGGCCACCCCGGCGGCGACCGCCTGCGCCGCCGCGAGCGCGCGCAGCGTACTCATGCCGGTGCTCCGCCGGGTGCGGTCCGGCCGCGCGTCGGGGGCCTCACGCCGACCCGGCCAGGGCGTCGGCGCGCAGGCGGGCGGCGGTCCGCAGCAGCGCGGCGGCCTCCTCCTGCTCCGGGTCGGTGGCGGGTTCGCCACCGGCGAGCGCCAGGACCCGGCCGACGTCCTCGATGCCGCCGAGCGCCTCCCGCACCGGGCGGCCGAGCGCACCGGTGTGCCCGCCCGCCTCGTGCCGGCAGAAGTAGGCCAGCTCGCAGGTCGCCAGGCAGTCCGGGGCGTAGCGGGCCGGCACCCCGCCCAGCGAGGCGAGCAGCGCCGACGGGTCGGCACCCGGATCGGCGGTGAAGTCGTCCGGTACGTCGTCGAGCAGTGTGTCCAGCCGATCCATCCGGTCCAGTTGCCGGCGTACCACCAGCAGTTGCTTGCGCACGTCGATCAGGTGCGCCACCGGCTGGTTGGTGAAGTCGCGCGGGCACACCAGCACCACCTCGTGCGACACCGACTCCGGCGGTTGGCCGGCGGCGACGAGCAGGTCCCGCAGAGCCAACACGTACACCGCGGACTGGATCGCGGCGGCGGCCAGCTTGGCCGGGTCGGCCTGGCCGTCGATCACCGGGAAGGACTTGACCTCGACCACGTGGAACCGGCCGCCGAGCCGGGCGGCCACCAGGTCCGGCTCCAGGTGGACCCGCTGCCCGGCGACCTCCAGGGCGAGCATCGGGTGGTCGAACAACGCGGCCGGGTCGTCGGGACCGTCCGGCGCGGCGGTCAGGAGCGCGGCCGAGCGTCGCTGGCGGGCCGCCATGTCGTCGCCATCGCCGAGCGCCGTCCACCGCGCCGAGGTCGGCACCGGTACGCCCAGCCGCTCGGCGACCAGCCGCAGCAACTCGGCACCGTCGTCGGCCTTCACCTGCGCCTCGAACGCGTTGCCCCGGGTGATGGCGAACCGGGACTGCCCGAACCGGGCGGGGAAGCCGATCCGCTCGGCCAGCAGCGGCTTGTCCACCCCGGCCCCGTCCAGCACGGCCCGCCGGGTGCAGCCCGGGTTGCCGGTCAGCGCGGCGATCGTCCGGGCGTTGTGCCGACGCGGGGGGATGCCGCCCCGGATCGCGGCCAGTCGCTGCTCGCTGCTCGTCACGACAGGCCACGATAGCCGCGCCGACCCACCGGCCCGGCCGACCCGCCACGACCTACCGGAAGCATTGCGCTACGTGGCGTTCGCGACACTATCTGCCACAGGAATCGGGGAAGGCCGCGCCGATCGATCCGGCGCGGCCTTCGAGCCGCCGAGGTCAGCGGGTCAGGGCAGCCAGTCCGGCCGCAGCGGATAGCCGTTGACCGCGTCCGGGCCGTTGCGCGTGGCCAGTACCTGGTGCAACTGGATGCCGTTGCGCTCGAACGCCAATCGCGAACCAGCCATGTAGAGCCCCCACACCCGGGCCGTGCCGGTACCCACCTCGGCGACGCAGAAGTCCCAGTGCTCCACCAGGTTGCGGCACCACGCCGCAAGCGTCAGCGCGTAGTGCTGGCGTAGGTTCTCCTCGTGGTGCACCTCCAGCCCCACGTCGTGCAGCTCACTGATCACCCGCCCCGGACCGGCCAGCTCACCGTCCGGGAAGACGTACCGGTCGATGAAGGCGCCCGAGCGGTGCGGCGCCCGGTTGTCGGCCCGGGTGATGCAGTGGTTGAGCAGCCGCCCCTCCGGACGCAGCCGGTCCCGCAGGAAACCGAAGTACGCCGGGTAGTTGCGTACTCCGATGTGCTCGGTCAGCCCGATCGAGGAGACCGCGTCGAACTCCTTCCCGGGCGCGTCGCGGTAGTCCATGTGCCGCACCTCGGCCAGCCCGGTCAGCCCCTCGCGTGCGATCGCCGCCTGCGCCCACTGGGCCTGGGCGCGGGACAGGGTCACCCCGAGGGCCTTGACGCCGTACTCGCGGGCCGCGTGCCGGACCATGCCGCCCCAGCCGCAGCCCACGTCCAGCAGCCGCATCCCGGGACGCAGCGCGAGCTTGCCGGCGACCAGGTCGTACTTGCTCGCCTGGGCCTCCTCCAACGTGTCGTCCGGGCTGCGGAAGACCGCACAGGTGTACGTCATCGACGGCCCGAGCACCTTCTCGTAGAAGGCGTTGGAGACGTCGTAGTGGTGGCTGATCGCACTGCTGTCCCGGAACCGGGAGTGCCGCAGCCCGCCCACGATCCGCTTCCAGCGGGGCAGCGCCTCCTGCGGCGGCGCCGGTGGCGGCAACAGCCGCTCCCAACCCAGCCCGCGTACCAGGGCCAGCCCCTCGGCCACCGTCGGCGTGCGTACCCGAAGCTCGTCCTTGAGCACCCGCAACGCCTCGTACGGGTCGCCCGGGTGCACCCCCTCCAGCGCCAGGTCACCGCTCACGTACGCCCGTGCCATGCCCAGGTCGCCCGGCGCGGTGAGCAGGTACGACAGGCCCCGCTCGGATCGGATCGACAGGGTGATCCCGGCGTCGGCCGGACCGAGTCGACTGCCGTCGTACCCGGTGACCCGGACCGGCAGCGGACCTGCGGTGAGGGCCCGGACCACGTCCGCGACGCTCGGACCACGTCGGCCGCTCCCGGCCGGCGGTGTGGCGGGAACGCCGGCCGCTCCCCGCTCTCGATCAACAAGGCTCATGCCGGCACTCCGCTTCGCTCCGTGCCGACATGAGACTCAATCGCACTGAGCTTGATGATTCGCTCGCTACGCTCGCTCATGCCGGCACTCCGCTTCGCTCCGTGCCAGCATGAGACACATCCGCACTGAGCTTGATGATTCGCTCGCTACGCTCGCTCATGCGCGCGCTACCGCCTTCTCGTACAGTCCGGTGAGCCGATGTTCCGGGTCGTACCGGTCCCGCACGGCGCGCCACGTCTCGCCGCCGTAGAGCCGGTCGAACGAATCCCGGTCGTAGTACGCGTCGGAGTAGAGCGACTTGTGCCCGCCCGCCCCCGACACCGCGCGCTCGATCTCCCGGTTGACGTCGCCGTCGGCGGCGCCCTCCGCGATCGGCACGCTCCCCCAGAAACCGATGTTGACGTAGTCCTGCCCCGGCCGGAGCGGGTACAGCGGCCAGGACCGGGCGGAGCCACTGCCCGTCGGCTCGCGGAGCCGCAGCGGACACAGCCACACCGGTGCCATCCCCACTCGGCGGGCGAACCAGTGCAGGAACTCGGCGGTGCGGTCCAGCGGGATCTCCACGTCCTGCACCACCCGTTCCCGGGCCGGCTGGCCGCGCCAGCGGTCGATCCGGGCAGCCACCTGGTGCCGGTGCTCCAGCCGCACGATGCGGTGGTAGACGTCGCTGCGCCGCCACCGTGCCGGCCACAGCCGCCGGACCAACGGATGCTGCGCCCCGAACGCCGCCGAGCACCAGAACCAGTCGGTGTCCCAGCGCCACAGGTAGTCGTGGACGGTCAGCGTGTCGTGCGGCAGCCGGCGCAGCGACCGGTAGTAGATGCCCTGACCGGTGTAGTCGGAGACCCGTCCCGGTTCGTCGGTGAAACGGGCCAGCACCAGGTACGCCTCGCCGGGGCTGAACATCACCCCGTCCATCGCGTCGACGGTCTCCCCCGCCCAGACGCGGCCGGCGGTGATCTCGGCGATCGCCTCGGTCAACGCGGTCAGGTCGGTGAACCGCACGTTGCGCAGCGCCACGTGTCGCCGGACCGGTTGCAGCTCGATGCGCAGCCGGGTGGCGTAGCCGAGGCTGCCCAACGAGTTGGGGAAGGCGGCGAAGAGGTCCGCATGTTCGCCCTCCGGCCGGGCGGTGACCAGTTCACCGGCCCCGGTGAACACGTCCATCTCGGTCACCGACTCGTGCGGCAGGCCGTTGCGGAACGAGGTCGACTCGATGCCCAGCCCGGTGACCGCCCCGCCCAGGGTGATGGTGCGGAGCTGCGGCACCACCAGCGGCATCAGGCCGTGCGGCAGGGTCGCCTCGACCAGCCGCTCATAGGTGCACATGCCCTGCACGTCGGCGGTGCGGGCAGCCGGGTCGACGGCGAGCACGCCACCGAGCCCGCTGACGTCCAGGCCCGCCGTGCGCGGGGCGTCGCGCGGGCGGAACAGGTTGGAGGTCCGTTTGGCCAGCCGCACCGGCCGACCCGGTGGCACCGCCGCGTACGACCGTCGCAGCTGAGCCACCGCCACGTCATGATCACGCAAAGCGTGCATGGGGTCACTTTACGCGTCGGAGGTGCCGCGGGCGGGCCGTCCACGCGAGAGTTACCGCACCTGCGATGGCGTACCGGCCCGGGGTGGGCCAGGATGCCGGCATGTCGGAAACCGATGGATCGGGCACCGTCTACGGCACCCGCCGTTCCGGACCGCCCCGGGACCCGGTGCTGCTGGTGGCCGGTGCGGTCGGGCTGGTCGGCGTACTGGCCGGGGTGCTGTTCGCCACCGGCCTGCTCGGTGGCGGCGACGACCCGCAGCCGGCACCGGTCGCCGGCAGCCCGACGTCGGCCGCACCGAGCCCGAGCGAGAGCGTCGCGCCACCGACCGTGGAGAGCCCCGAACCGACGCCCACTCCGTCGCCCACGCCCACCGAGCCCGACCCGAACACCGGGCCGAAGGTGCTCCGGGGCGTCGGCTCCGGCCTCTGCCTCGGGCTCGACGGTGACGGCGAGCGGGCGGTGGCGAAGCTGGCCGGCTGCACCGGCGGGCCGGAGCAGCAGTGGGTGGTCAACCCGTTCGGCCCGGACACCGTGACACTGACCAACGGCGCCCACAACCAGTGCCTCGACGTGGAGGGGCGCAGCGGCGACGACGGTGCCCGGTTGCAGCAGTTCGGCTGCCACGGCGAGGACAACCAGCAGTGGCGTCTCCAGGCGGCCGACGACGGCACCGTGCTGGTGGTGGCCGTGCACAGCGGCAAGTGCGCCCAGGTCCGCGACGGCGGTGGCGAGGCCGGCACCGACGTCGTCCAGGCACCGTGCGACGGCAACCCGGCGCAGCGCTGGGCGCTGCAGTGACCGGCGCTCAGTCCCGGTAGGTCCAGGCGCGGGGCGCGGCGGCGACCGGCACCGGCTCGGTGACCGCCGGACCTCGGCGGCGGACCAGCATCAGCGACAGCACCGCCGCGCCCACCGACAGCATCCCGGCCACGTACCAGGCCAGCGTGTACGTGCCGAGCTGGTCACGGACCAGGCCCGCGCCGGTGGCCGCGATCGCCGCGCCGAGCTGGTGCGAGGCGAAGACCCAGCCGAACACGACCGCGCCCGAGGCACCGAAGTACTCCCGGCACAGCGCCACCGTCGGCGGCACGGTGGCGACCCAGTCCAGCCCGTAGAAGATCACGAAGACCAGCATGCTCGGCTCGGTGGTGGCCGCGAACAGGCCGGGCAGCACCAGCAGCGATCCGCCCCGCAGCGCGTAGTACGCACCGAGCAGCAGCCGGGGGTCGTACCGGTCGGTGAGCCAGCCGGACGCGACCGTACCGACGATGTCGAAGAGACCGACCAACGCCAGCAGCCCGGCGGCGGTGGTCTGCGGCATGCCGTGGTCGTGCGCGGCCGGCACGAAGTGCGTACCGACCAGGCCGCTGGTGGTCGCGCCGCAGATCGCGAAGCCGGCGGCGAGCAACCAGAACGGCCTGGTCCGGGCGGCCTGGAGCAACGCGCCGACCGCGTGGGCGGCGGCCCCACCGGGCGGGGTGACCGGGGCGACCACCTCGCTGCCTCCGTACGGGGGCAGCCCGAGGTTCGCCGGGTGCTCGCGGAGCAGCCAGAGCACCAGCGGTACGACGAGCAGGGCCGCCCCGGTCACGACGAGTGCCGCCGCACGCCAGCCGTACGCCCCGACGAGTACCGCCAGCAACGGCAGGAAGACCAGTTGACCGGCGGCCCCGCCGGCGGTGAGCACACCGGTGACCAGACCCCGGCGACGGACGAACCAGCGGCCGGTGACGGTCGCCACGAACGCCAGCGCCATCGACCCGGTGCCCAGCCCGACCAGCACGCCCCAGCAGAGGACGAGCTGCCAGCTCGCGGTCATGAAGACGGTCAGTCCGCTGCCGGCGGCGACCAGGGCCAGCGCGACGGCCACCACCCGGCGGATACCGAAGCGGTCCATCAGCGCCGCCGCGAACGGCGCGGTCAGGCCGTAGAGCAGCAGGTTCACCGAGACGGCAGCCGAGATGGTGGCCAGCGACCAGCCGAACTCGGCGTGCAGCGGGTGCAGGAGCACCGACGGTGTGGCCCGGAAACCGGCGGCGCCGACCAGCGCCACGAAGGCGACGGCGGCGACGATCCAGGCCGGGTGCAGGCGGGTGGGTCGACTCACCAGGCGAGTCTGCGGCGCGACCGACCGCAGGGACGAGTGGCCCGGAGGTCATGATGCGCAACAATCGGGCCATGCCTGCGCACCGCATCGCCGTACTCGCCGTCGACGACGTCGTCGGCCTCGACCTCGGCACTCCCGCCCAGGTGTTCAGCACCGCACGCGACGCCGACGACCGGCACTACTACACCGTCGACACCTGCACCGCCGGTGGCCGTGCGGTCCGCAGCACCGCCGGGTTCCGGGTGCTGCCCGACCACGGGCTGGAACTGCTGGACCGGGCCGACACGGTGATCGTGCCGGGCGTGCACGGCGAGGCGACGCTGCGTCTCGGCGTGATCGAGCCCGAGGTGATCGACGCGCTGCGCGCCGCGTACCAGCGGGGTACCCGGATCATGTCGATCTGCACCGGCGCGTTCGTGCTGGCCGCCGCCGGGCTGCTCGACGGCCGCCGGGCCACCACCCACTGGGCGTACGCCGACCGCTTCCGGCGGCTGCACCCCCGGGTCGACCTCGACCCCGAGGTGCTCTTCGTCGCCGACGACCGGCTGCTCACCTCGGCCGGGGTCGCCGCCGGGATCGACCTGTGCCTGCACGTGGTCCGCACCGACCACGGCAGCGCGGTGGCCAACCGGTCCGCGCGGCGCTGCGTGATGCCGCCGTGGCGCGACGGCGGGCAGGCCCAGTACATCGAACGTCCGGTGCCGCAGGCCGCCGGCACCAGCACCGCCGCCGCGCGCGAGTGGGCCCGGCAACGCCTGCACGAGCCGGTGAGCCTGCGCGAGCTGGCCGAGCAGGCGCGGATGAGCGTACGCACCTTCACCCGCCGGTTCCGCGCCGAGACCGGACTCAGCCCGACCCAGTGGCTGCTGCACGAACGCACCGACCACGCGCGGCTGCTGCTGGAGAGCACCGACCTGACCGTCGACCAGATCGCCCATCGCAGCGGCTTCGGCACCACCGCCGCCCTGCGCCAGCAACTGCACCTCCGCATCGGCGTCGCCCCGTCCGCGTACCGCCGAACTTTTAAAGGAAGGGCCCCCTGTTAACGCCTGCGGTATAGCAGGGGTCCCCTGCTAACAGTTCCCGGGACAGCGAGTGCCGGGCGGCGCGCGAGGGGGTGTCAGGGGCGCAGGGCTTGCAGCTCGGTCAGGTGCCGGGGCAGGTGGACGCGGGTGTGCAGGTCGATGACGCGACCCCAGGGCAGCGGCTCGTCGACGACGAGGTCGAAGCCCTCGCGCAGGTGCGTCTCCACCGGCGTGTCGGCCCCCGCGCCGAGCCGGGCGACCAGGGCGACCAGACGGTCGCTGCTGAGTCGGAGCCGGACGGCCAGCCCGTCCAGGCCACCGGCCTCGGCGACCAACGCGTCCAGTTCCGGCCGGTGGATCTCGTCCAGCTCATAGAAGGCGTACGGGGAGCCGGCGAGCACCGCCTCGGTCGCCTCGCTCATCAGCTCGTCGCTGGTGACCAGGTGCGCCACGATCTGTTCGGCGCTGTAGCCTCCGGTCGGCGGCGGCCCGAACCCGCCCGCGTCGACCTCGGTCAGCAGCGCGTCGTACGCATGCCGCAACCCGTCGACCTCCACCCGGCCGAGCCTAGCGGCGACCGCGCCGTGACCGCAGGTAGTCGCTGACCACGTACTCGCCGAGGTCCTCGGTGTCCGGGGTGAAGACCCGTCCGCCGCTACGCCGGGCCACCGCGTCGACGAAGCGGCGCAGCCCCGGGTCGTCACCGAGCATGAACAGGTTCAGCGTCACGCCGTACCGGCCGAGCCGGTCCACCTCGCGGATGGTCGCCTCGACGGTCTCCGGCAACGACGGCCAGTGGAACACCGCCTCGCCGTCGGCCGGGTCCAGGTGGGCGGTCGGCTCGCCGTCGGTCACCACCAGCACCACCGGTTCGGCGTCCGGGTGACGGCGCAGGTGCCGGCCGGCGAGCCGCAGGGCGTGTTGCAGGTTGGTGCCCTGGGTCATGTCCGGCTCGACCGCCGCCAGCTCCTGCTGGGTCAGTGTCGCCGCCCGCCGACCGAACCCGATGATCTGGAGCGCGTCCTGCGGGAACCGGGTCGCCATCAGGTGGGCCAGGGCCAGGCCGGTCTGCTTCATCGGACCCCACCGGCCCTGCGAGATCATCGAGTACGACAGGTCCACGCAGAGCGCCACCGCCGCCGAGGCGCGTCGCTCGGTCTCCACCACCTCGAAGTCCTCGACCGCCAGGTGCACCGGCACTCCGGGGCCGGCCCGGCGTACCGCCCGGGTCAGCGTCCGCACCACGTCGATGGGCTGCTCGTCGCCGTACGCCCAGGGGCGGGACGCGCCGGTCACCTCGCCGGCCGCGCCGGCCGACCGCAGGTCATGCTGTCCCCGCGGGCCGGCGGTCAACTCGGCGAAGACCTGGCGCAGCGCGGTGCCACCGAGGCGGCGGAGCGCCTTCGGGCTCAGGGTCAGGCCCTCCGCGTCCCGGGTCACCCAGCCCTGCCGGCGCAGCTCCCGCTCCAGCTCCCGCAGTCGGCGTACGTCGTCGGCGGCGTCGCGGCCGAGCGTACGGGCCACCGACTCGACGTCGATATCGTCCAGGCTCGCCCCCGGGTACTCCTGCCCCAACTGGTCCAGCAGGTCGTCCAGCTCGGCGATCTCGTCCAGCGCCCCGGTCGCCTCGCCGTAGCCGAGCGGTTGTTCGCCCCGCATCCGTTCACCCCGGCCCCAGCGCAGGTCGGGACGGAGCGCCCGCAGGTTGCCCTCCAGGTCGGCCAGTTCACCGGCCAGCCGGTCGCCGAGCGACTGGCGCATCAGGCCGGCGAGTTCCTCCCGCTGCCGGTCGGAGAGCGAGTTCATCAGCCGTTGCCCGGCCGCCGCCCGCCGGGCCAGCAGGTCGATCAGCTCGTCGACGTCGGCCGGCCGTTCCGGGAAGAAGTCGCCGTGCCGGCGCATGAACTCGGCGAACGCGTCGGTGGTGTCCTCGGCGCGGGCGTGCTTGGCCAGCAGGGCGTTGAGGTCCCGCATCATCTCCGCCAGCCGCTCCTGCACGGCCGGGTCCGCGGCCATCTGGGCCGAGGACCGCAGCCCGGCGAAACGCTGGCCGAGTACGTCGTCCCGCAACCCGTCGAGGATCCGCTGGTAGGTCTGCCGGGCCTCCTCGCTGGCCCACCGGTAGTCGGACAGTTCCCGCACCGCTCGTGCGGTGGACCGGGGCAGGTTGTCCAGCGTCGCCTCGGCGAACCGGGCCGCCTCGTCCGAGCGGCCGGACAACTCGTCGCGCTCGGCGGCGAGCGCCTGGTCCAGCAGGGCCTGTGCCCGGGTCACCGCGCCGTCCAGATCACCCCGACGCAGGGCCTCCCGCCGGAGCCGCCGGGCACGGGCGGTCAACGCGTCCAGCCCGCCCCGCTCCTGCGGCCCCCGGCGCAGCAGCTCCCGCAGCGCGTCCCGCAGGCTGCCGCCGGCCAGCACCTCCTGGCCGACCTGGTCCACCGCGGCCTGCACGTCGTACGGCGGCGCCAGCGGATCGGGGCCGCCCCGCCACTGCCCGTACCGGAACCGGTTGCCGGTCATGGTCAGTCCCGGCCGCCGTAGCGGGTCCGCCCCGAGTCGGTCACGTCCTTGCCCAGTCGACGACTCAGGTGCAGCCCCTCCAGCACGAACTCGACCGCCGCGGCGGCCTGCCCGGGGCTGGGCGCATCACCGACACCGAGCCGGTCGAGCACCTTGGCCAGCCCCGGCACGGTGCCCACCTGGCGCAGCAGTTCGGCCGCCGACACCAGTTCCCCGGTCTCGACGGTCTCGCCCTCCTCGACAAGTGTGGTGAACCCGGACAGGTCCAGCCCGGCGAGCCGGGCCCGGAACGTGTCGGCGGTGGCGGTGCGCAGCAGGTGGCCGAGAATCTCGATCTCGCGCCCCTCCTCGCCGCTCTCGAACTCCACCTTGCCGCGCAGGGTGGAGGTCACCGACACCGCGTCGCCCACCCGCGCTACCGCGTCGAGTGAAAGGAAGGGCCCCCTATTAACGTCTGCGGTAGAGGAGGGGTCCCCTGCTAACACCTCACCCCGCGCCGCAGACGCGCCCGGCCCGGCAGACGCGCCCGATGCGGCAGCAGCGCCCGGCACGGCAGACGCGGCAGACGCGCCCGTCACGGCAGACGCGGCAGACGCGCCCGGCGCGGGAGACGCGGCGGCCAGCAGGCCGGCTCGGCGCAGCGCGGCGGCGGCGACCGTCTCGGCGGCGGCGACGGCGAACCGGGCGGAGACACCGGAACGCGGGTCGACCGAGGGCGACTCGCGGACCGCGCGGGCGAACCGGGCGAGGACCTCCAGCACGTGCTCCGGCACCTCGGCGACCAGGTCGGCCTCCTGCCGGATCAGCTCCAGTTCCCGCTCCAGGTCGGTCGGGTAGTGGGTACGGACCTCGGCGCCGAACCGGTCCTTGAGCGGGGTGATGATCCGGCCCCGGTTGGTGTAGTCCTCCGGGTTGGCGCTGGCTACCAGCAGCAGGTCCAGGGGAAGCCGGAGCTGGTAGCCACGGACCTGGATGTCCCGCTCCTCCAGCACGTTGAGCATCGCCACCTGGATGCGTTCGGCCAGGTCCGGCAGCTCGTTGACGGCGAAGATGCCCCGGTTGGTGCGCGGCACCAGCCCGAAGTGGATCGTCTCGGGGTCGCCGAGCGTACGGCCCTGGGCGAGCCGGATCGGGTCGACGTCGCCGATCAGGTCGCCGACGCTGGTGTCCGGGGTGGCGAGCTTCTCGCCGTACCGCATCGAGCGGTGCAGCCAGCCGATCGGCAGGTCGTCGCCGGACTCGGCGACCAGCGTCCGCGACGCCGGGGTGACCGGATGCAGCGGATGCTCGTTGAGCACCGACCCGGGGATCACCGGGGTCCACTCGTCCAGCAGGCTCACCAGTGACCGGATGAGCCGGGTCTTGCCCTGGCCCCGTTCGCCGAGGAGCACCATGTCGTGCCCGGCCAGCAGCGCCCGCTCCACCTCCGGCAGCACCGTGTCGTCGTACCCGACGATGCCGGGGAAGCGTGGCGCGCCGCTGCGCATCTGGGCCAGCAGGTTGTCCCGCAGCTCCTGCTTGACGCTGCGGTACCGGTGGCCGGCGGCGCGCAGCGCGCCGAGCGTGCCGGGCAGGTCGGCCGGCGGGACCGGGGTCATCGAGGTCGGTGCAGTCACCCGCCCAACGCTAGCGCGCTCGGACGGCTTTCAGCTCTCCCCGTCGGATCCCCGGCCCAGCCGGGTGAGCGCGGCGTCGACGGCGACCCGCTGCGACTCCTCCGAGTAGGTCTGCGGATCGACCGCCGCCAGCGCGTTGAGCCCTTCGACCACCGCGACCAGGCTGATCGCGGTGTCTGCGCAGTCGGCCGGCGGCCAGTCCGGGCGGACCTCGGCGACCAGACCGCCGACGCGGTCCAGGAACCGCCGGTTGTAGGCGCGGTGCAGGTCGGCGAGGACCGGGTCGGCCAACGCGGCGGCGAGGAAGCCGACCCACACCCGTGCCTCCTCGCGCTTCTCCTCGGTCGGCGAGGCGGCCTGCCACAGCACGGCACGCAGCGCCGCCCGGGGCGAGTCGGCGTCGGCCGAGGCGGCGTCGGCACGCTGGCCGGTACGCCGATGCAACAGCTCCCGGGCGTGCACCAGCAGCGCCTGTTTGTCGGCGAAGGTGTGCAACACCATGCCGGTGGTGCAGCCGGCCCGTTCCGCGACCGCGCGCAGGGTGAGGCCGGGCAGCCCCCGCTCGGCCAGCACCGACCAGGTGGCCGCCGAGAGGCGACGCCGCTGGTCGGCGAGGTCGCGCCGTCTGGGCATCCGTCCCCTCCCCTGGCCGTGGCCCCATACCGTAGCGTACGTTACGGTAACGCTTGTTACGGATCACCGGAGAGGGGACGACCATGGTCTCCATCGACCACGAGCCGTGGGACTCGATCGACGCCACCCGCCTGCGCGCCGCGCAGCGCGCCGAACTCGACGCCCGCTACGGCTGCGACGACCACGAGCCGGGAGCACCGCCCACCGCCGAGACCGTCAGCGTCTTCCTCGTCGCCCGCGACGCCGCCGGCACCGCCGTGGGCTGCGGCGGCCTGCGCCTGCTCGACCCCGGATCGGCCGAGATCAAGCGGATGTACGTCGTCCCGCCGGCCCGGGGCACCGGCGTGGCCGTCGCCATCCTGCGCGCCCTGGAGGACGCGGCCCGCCAGGCCGCAGTGCGCACCCTGCTGCTGGAGACCGGCACCGCCCAGCCCGACGCGCAGCGCTTCTACGAACGCGAGGGCTACCGGCGCATCGACAACTTCGGCCCGTACCAGGGTGCGCCGCTCTCCGTCTGCTACGCCCGAGACCTGCCCTGAGGAACCGCCGCCGCGCCGCCGGCGGGCACCGGGGCGAGTCGGTCAGCGGCCGGCGCGGGCCTTGATCATGCGTGGTACGGCGGCCAGGCCGGTCAGTGGGCGGAACGCCCGGGCCGCGTTGACCAGGGCGGCGTACTCGTCCTCGGTCAGGTCGATCTCGGCGGCGGCGGCGTTGCGCTCCATCTGCTCCACGCTGGACGCCCCGGGGATGGCCACCACGTTCGGGTGCCGCAGCACGTACGCCAGGGCGATCTGGCTCGGCGTGGCGTCGTGGGCGGCGGCCACCTGACGCAGCGTCTCGATCAGGGCGGTGCCCCGGGCCAGGTTCTCCGGCAGGAAGTACGGGTTGGCGCGGCGGATCGCGCCGACCGGTGGGTGTCGCACGTCGTACCGGCCGGAGAGGAACCCCTGGGCCAGCGGGCTGTACGCGATGACGACCCGACCCGCCTGCTCCGCGTACGGCAGCAGGTCCTGCTCCGGCTTGCGGTCCACCATGCTGTAGCGGACCTGGTTGCTCAGCACCCGCCGACCCAGCACGGTCTCGGCGACCTGCCAGCGGCGCAGGCTGTAGTTGCTCACCCCGACCTCGCCGACCAGGCCGACGTCCTGCAACGCGCGCATGCCCCGCATGGTGGTGCCGTCGGCGACGAGCGGGTTGGGCGAGTGCACCTGGTAGAGGTCGATGCTGCTGACGCCGAGCCGGGCCGCCGAGGCGACCGCCCGCTGCTGCACCACCGCCGCCACCGGCAGCACCGGGAAGATCTTGGTGGCCACGGTGACCTTGTCCCGGTCGCCGGCCAGCGCGGCGCCGAGGATCCGTTCGCTGCGACCGAACCCGTAGATCTCGGCGGTGTCGAAGACGGTCACCCCCAGCTCAATGGCACGCCGGACGATGTCCGCCGCCAACCGCTCGTAGTCGGGGCCGTAGCCCCACTCCCGCGAGCCGAACTGCCAGGTGCCGAGACCGATCTTGGACAGGGGCTTCGGGGTGTCGAGCTGCACGTAGCGCATGACGTCGACCGTACCCGCCGCGTCGTTCCCCGACCGCCGGTCCGGCGGGCGAGGGCGCGCCGGACGGTCACCAGGGGCGCGGGTTGGCCCGGTGGTTGCGGACGGTGCAGGCGGGTCCCTTCGGTGGCCCGCCACGCGAGCCGCGCAGCCGCAGGGCGATCGACACGAGCAGCAACGCGACCAGCAGGCCGCCCGCGACCAGCGGCCAGCGGCGGCCGTCCAGGTAGGTGACCGCGGCGACCGGTACGTTCTCGGCGACCTCGGTGGTCGCGTCGGCACCGACGCCCGGCAGCCCGTTCTCGGCCTCCGGGGTGCCACCGGCGGAGCCTGCCGGCGTGATGCCGCCCGGCCGCAACGCGTCGACCGCCACGACGTCCACGTCCGAGCAGGAGTAGTAGGTGTCGGCGGTATCCGAGTGCTGCCAGATCGTATAGATCACGTGCCGGCCGCTGCGGTCCGCCGGCAACCGGCCGGACATCAGGTACGTCCCGTCCCGCAGCGGCGGGTCGGTGATCCGCAGGAAGGGCAGCCGGTCCAGGTCCGCCCAGGTCAGCTTCCTCGACGGGGTGTAGCCCTCGCGGGTCAGGTAGAGCCGGAAGGTGCCCTTCTGCGCGGCGGTGGCACGGTACTGGAAGGCGAACTCCGCGCCGGCGGTCAGCGGCGTCGCCGGCCAGTCGGTGCGTGGCAGGTCCAGCCCCCGGTAGGCGGACAGGCCGCCGCTGCACAGCTCACCGTCGGGGATCACGTCCCGGTCCCGGCCGTCGACGCCGTACACCCGGACGTTGTCCCACTCGCGCAGCGCGGCGCCCTCCTGCACCGCCGCCAGGCAGGCCGCCGTGCCCACGTGCGGGCCGTCCGGCGCGCACGCGGCCGAGCGGCTGACCGGGTACGTCGGGGCACCCTGCGCGGCGGCGGGCAGCGCACCGGCCGTCGTCCCGACGAGGGCGACCAACGCGACGACGACAACTCGACGTACGGCCATGTTCTCGGACCTCCCACGCACCAGTACGGGCCACAGGCGTCGACAGTTCGATCTCTGCGGCCCGGATCTGGCGGGTCGGCCGGACGGCCGGCGTCAGGAGCGGTACGCGGCCACCGCCTTGGCGAACCTCTCCACCAGTTCACGGCAGTCGTCGGTGGAGACGGTCAGGTGCGGCAGCAACGGCATCACGCCGCTCGCGTAGCTGGTCAGCAGCCCGTACTCGCGGCACACACCGCGCAGGTTGTGGACGTCGCGCAACGACCAGAGTTCGCCGTCGGCATCGCGCAGCTCGACGCCGAGCATCATGCCGATGCCGCGGACCGCACCGATGCGGGGATCCGCCTGCGACGCGGCGTCCAGCATCTCGACCAGTTCGGCGCCGCGTCGGCGTACCGCGGGAAGGAAGCCGTCGGCGGTGAGGATGTCGAGCACCGCCAGGCCGGCCGCCGCTCCGATCGGGTGGCCGTCGGTGGTGGAGCCGTTGGGGAAGCCGAGCCGCACGGGCGGGTCGGCGAGGGCGTCGTAGATGTCGGTCGCCACGACCAGGGCGGCGAGCGGGAAGTAGCCGGCGCTCAGGCCCTTGCCGAGCACCAGCATGTCGGGCACCTCGGCGAGCCGCTCGATGTACGTCATCGCGGCGACCCGGCCGGCGCCGGTGGTCACCTCGTCGGCGATGGTGTGGATGCCCCGGCGGCGACACTCGACGATCAGCGTCTCCAGGTAGTGCTCCGGCGCGGGCAGGAACGAGGTGCCGGAGACCGGCTCGAACATCACCGCCGTCACCCGCTCGACGCCGACCGACTCGATGGCGTCGAGGACCGGGCGTACGCACTCGCCGGTGCACGCGTCCGGGTCGCAGGTCACCGGCGGCGGCGTCGTCACGTGCACCACGTGCCCGTCGATCGGGGCGGAGTAGTCGTGCAGGATCGGCTCGTCGGTCAGCGCCGTGGCCAACGGTCCGGTCCCGTGGTACGCGTCGTGCAGCGCGATCACGGTGTGCCGGTCCGTCTCGCCGGTCATCCGCCGGTAGAACCGGGACAGCATCGCCGCCGCCTCGGTCATCTGGCTGCCGGTGTTGCCGAAGCGTACGTGTCGCAGCGGCTGCGGCAGCAGCGCCACGAGCGCGGCGGCGTAGTCGACGGTGACCTGCGGCGGATGCTCGTAGCGCATCACGGTGCCGCTGGGCAGCACGTCGAGCTGACGGGTCATCGCCTGCTTCACCGACTCGCACGAGTAGCCGAGCGTGACGTTCCACATCGACGAGCGGGCGTCCAGGTAGCGCCGCCCGGCGGCGTCCTCCAGGTGGCTGCCGGCACCGCTGACCAGGAACAGGTCAGGGCCGTTCTCCCGCAGGTGCGGGCCCATCGGCGTGAGGCCGTGCCAGACCGCGTACTCGCTGTTCGTCATGGTCATCTCCGCGGGGTGAGGGGGGCCGAGGTGTCGAGTGCCGCGCGGACGATGCGGTCCGCGTCGGGTAGCAGGCCGTCGAGCAGCGCCGGGCTCACCGGCGCGGGAACCGCGACGCCGGTGAGCAGCTCGACGTGCTCGGGGCGGGCGGCGCCGGTGCGTACCAGGTGATAGGCCAGGTCGGTCAGCACGGACCCGGCGCGGGGCTGTTCGTCGACCAGGATCACCGGCCGGTCGGGTACCACCATCGCGGCGACCCCGTCCCGGTCCAGTGGCGCCGCCGTCCGCAGGTCGACCACCCGGGCCTGGAGGCCGTGCTCCGCCAGCCGCCGCGCGGCGACCATGCTCTCGATGAGCGTGTTGCCGATCCCGACCAGGGTCAGGTCGTCACCGGGCCGGGCCAGACCGGCGACGCCGAACGGCAACGGGTCCGCGGACGGCTCGGGCTCGGGCAGGTCGGTCCAGGTGGGGGTGAACAGGCGCGGTGACTCCAGCAGAACGACCGGGTCGGGGTGACGCAACGCGGTCCGCAGCAGGCCGCCGACCGCGTTCGGCGAGCCGGGTACGGCGACGACCAGGCCGGGGATCTGGCTGAGCATGCCGTACGGCACGTGCTCGTGCTGCGCGCCGAGGTGCTCGCCGCCCTGGGTGACGCCCCGGATCACCAGCGGCACCGAGAACTGGCCGTCGCTCATGTACCGCCACGTGGTGACCTGGTTGACCAGCTGGTCGAACGCGCTGAACAGGAACGCCACCCGGTTGACGCTGAACAGCACCCGCCGGCCCACCAGGGCCATGCCCAGGGCCATGCCGAGCATCGCGTTCTCCGCGATCGGCATCCGGACCATCCGCTCGGGGCCGAACTGCGCGACCAGGTCCTCCTGCTGGAAGGTGCTGAAGTGACTCAGGGTCGGCTGCTCGGTGAACGCCTCGCGGACCGCCTCGCCGATCGGGTGGCGGCGGCTCATCGGCCCGCCCCGATCAGGTCCGCGGTGACGGTCACGCCGGTGGTCGCGGTGGCCGGATCCGGGTCCTCGGCGGCGAGCGCCGCCCGCAACACCGCGTCGACCTCGGCGGCCACCTCGGCGTGCAGCGCGTTCAGGTCGGCCGCGAGCCGTCCGGCGGCCATGGTCAGCGGATCACGTTCTGCCCACCGTCGCCGTTCCTCCTCGGGCCGGTACTGCGCCGGCGGGTGCTGCCCGAGCTGGGTGTGGAAGTCCCGCAGGTAGGTGTGCGCCACGACGACCTGGGGTCCGGTGCCGGCGCGGCAGGCCGCCAACGCCGTGTCGGCCGCGTCGTGCACCGCCTCGACGTCGTTGCCGTCGACCTCGACGTACGGCAGCTTCAGCCCGGCGACGAGTTCGACGGGGCTCAGGTGGCGTACCAGGGCACTGGCGGTCTGGTCCTGCCAGCCGTTGTCCTCGCAGACCACCAGCAGCGGCAGCCGCTGGGCGGCGGCGATGGTGAGCGTCTCGTAGGCACCACCGGCACCGAGCGCGCCGTCACCGCAGAAGACCAGCACGGCGCGCCCGTCCCCGTCGAGCCGGGCGGCCATCGCGGCACCGGCGGCGATCGGGATCTGGGCGGCGACGATCGACGTCGAGCCGAGCAGACGGTGGGTGCGGTCGGCGAGGTGCATCGAGCCGGACTTGCCGCCGCAGAGGCCACCACGACGACCGAGGACCTCGCGCATCACCCGTTCGGGCGGGCAACCGGCGGCGAGGGCGTGACCGTGGCAGCGGTAGAAGCTGACCACCCACTCGGCGGGGTCCCGGGCGCCCAGCACACCGACGGCGACCGCCTCCTGGCCGGTGTACGGGTGGATCGCGCCGGGCACCAGGCCCTGCTCCGCGCACCGCAGCAGACTTTCCTCGAAGAGTCGGATGGTGAGCATGTCACGGTAGGCGGACAACAGGTCCATGGTGCTTCCCGTCGTTGGCTTCTCAGCGAGTGCGGTCCCGGGCGGAGATCGCAGAACGCGGTGTGCCAAACGTGATGCCGGTTCAACTTTCGGGTCGGCGAGGTGCGGCGTCAACGGCTGGCCCCGAGGATGGCGCGATGCTGCCAACCTGGTCGTCACCGTCGGATCCGTCGATTGGCGAGATCGTGCCATCTTCCGGGCCGGGCAGTTCGGTACCGCCGCCGCGCAGGCTGCTCACGCAGCCGCCGAGCAGCGCGGCGGAGGCGAACAGGATCAGTGTGGGCACCAGCCCCCACCACTGCGCCAGGGCTCCGCCGAGCAGTGCGCCGACCGGGATCGCGAAGGTCGTCGCGGCCCGCCCGAGGGCGATCACCCGGCCCAGTTGGTGGGCGGGTACGAGCGACTGCTGGAGGGTGGTGGTCGCGATGAACCAGACGGTGGCGCAGAACGCGAAGATCGCCTCGTAGACCACGAGGGTGACGAAGGGCGGGGCGACGGTGGCGGCCGGGATGAGGAACAGCGCGGCACCGGCCAGCGGGGCGAAGACCGGCACCACCCGGGTCATGCCGAGCCGGCGGATCACCCGGCCCGCCACCGTGACGGCCAGCAGGGACACCACGCTGCTGACCACGTAGGTGATGCCGATCAGCCCGGGTGACAGGTGCAGGTGCTGGTAGGCGTAGACGAGATAGAGGGCGCCGAGCGCCGACCCACCGAAGTTGAGAGCCGCCGCCGTCACCGCCACCCGGACCAGCACCGGGCGCTGGCGCATCGCCGCCACTCCCTCACGCAGCTGGTCGAGCATGCTGCCCGCCGTACCGTCGGAGGTGGCGGCGGGACCGGTGCGGGCACCGATCCGCAGCCGGGCGTACGCGACCACGCTGAGCAGCCGGGCCAGCGCGTCGACGCCCATCGCGGCGGCGGCACCGGCCACCTGGATCAGCCAGCCGGCGAGGGCGGGACCGGCCACCTGCCCGACCGACCGGGCCCCGGCCATCGCCGAGTTCGCCTGCACCAGCCGCTCGGCCGGCACCAGGCGCGGTATCGCGGCCTGGAGGCCGATCGTGACCAGGGCACCGAGTCCACCGGCGACGACCGCGACCACGGCCAGCATCGGGATGGAGAGCACGCCGAGCAGGCCGGCGACCGGCACCGTGGCGACCACGGCCGCGTAGCCGAGACTCCCGCCGACGAGCAGGCGGCGCGGCGATCGGGTCCGGTCGACCACCACTCCGAGCATCGGGGACGCGAGGGCGTGCGTACCGAACTCGATCGCGAACAACGCGCTGGCGACGAACGGCGACGCTCCCAGGTGGAGGATCGCCAGCGTGGGCAGCGCCAGCGCGGTGATCTCGGTGCCGATCACCCCGGTCCCGTGCGCCGCGACCAACGGGCCCAGACCCTCCACCCGGCGCCGCAGCCGCCCCAGTCCCGCAAACATCAGCGCAGGGTATGCCGTCCGAGTGGCACGTCCGTGCCACCGCCCGACGTGCACCTTGACCATGGTGCACACCGCCGTTACCGTTTCGCCAAGCTCCGGGCGGAGAAGTGGCTGGTAGCACCGGCCGCAGGCAGGACACGAGGCACCTGGCCGGTCCCAGCCGAACCCACGGGTTCGCCGCCGGGCCACCGTGCCGGACGTGGCGCCGAGATCCCTTCCCCTGTCGGTAGTGGAGCTGGCCATGGTCCTCATTCGTCACGATGAACTCGACAACGACGCCGTCGCGTACCGCGTCTTCGGGGTGACCCGGGACAAGAAGGCGTGGCGGGCGAGCGACATCATCGGTGACGGACTGCGCCGCAAGGACTGGGACCGCACCGAGATCGCCTGGCGGGCCGCCTCGCGCGGGTACTACGCCGAGCAGGCCGGCCTGGTCGCCGCCGCCACGCTGGCGGCGAACACCGAGGACGCGCCGTTCCGCTTCAGCCTGGCCCTGGCCACGGCGGACGAGGCCCGCCACGCGGACGCCTTCTACCAGTACGCCCGTGCGATCGGCGGCGACGTCGAACCGGACGCGCAGGAGGCGATGGAGCCACTCGACGAGATGCTGCTGAGCCTGCCGCACATGGGCCGGGCACTCGTGCACACCATCCTCGAAGGCCTCGCCTCGGACGAGTTCATCCTGTTCGGCGAGATCTTCGCCGGTGATCCGCTGGCCCGCCTGTACGAGGCGGTGCGGACCGACGAGATCCAGCACATCGCCATCGGTCTGAACTATCTCTCCCGGGTCTCCGCCACCCCGGCCGGCGCCGAACTCTGGCGCGAACACGGCCAGGAGTGGCACGACATCGGCTTCGACGTCACGGCGCTGAACAGCATCGCGACGTCCTGTGCCAGATTGACCGGCCGCGACCCCGAGAAGGTGCGGTCCTGGTTCGTCCGGCGGCACCGGGCCCGACTGCGGGCCGCCGGTCTGTCCTTTCTCGACCTCGAAGGAGGTGAACGGAAATGAAGATCAAGAAGGTGGCGATCAAGAAGGTCACGCACGGCTCCTGCAAGTACGCCGTCATCCTGTGACCAGCAGGTGAGTGATCCCGGTGGTCCGGGTGGGGGTGACCCACCCGGACCACCGGCAGCCTGCGGTGCCCCACCAGTTCGTGCCACCCGCGCCGGATCTGCGAAAGACGAGACGATGACCATCTGCCTCGCGGCCATGCCGTGGCAGTCCCTGGACTGCCCGTCGCTGCCCATCGGACTACTCAAGGCCGTCACCGTCGCCGCCGGCCGACCGGAACCACTGAGCTACCACGGCGGCATCCGCTGGGCCGAGTACCTCCTCGACGCCACCGACGGTGAGCTGGGGCCGCCGGAGTACACCGAGGTCGCGGAGGAGGGGTTGTTCCACGGGCTCGGCGACTGGGTGTTCGCCGGGGTCCTGCGCGGCGACGACTCGTTCGGCGTCGCGGAGCTGCGCCGGTACGCCGAGAAGCATGGTCTCGACATCGACCGGGTCACCCGGATGCGCGAGTACGCCGCCGGTTTCGTCGACGCCGCGGCCCGCGAGATCCTCGCCACCGAGCCCAGCCTCGTCGGTTTCACCACGACGTTCATGCAGAACGCGCCGAGCCTCGCCACCGCCAAGCGGATCAAGGAGCTGGCCCCGCACGTGCCCATCGTGCTCGGTGGCGGCAACTGCGACGGGATGATGGGCGCCGCGATCCACGAGAACTTCCCGTTCATCGACTACGTGGTACGCGGCGAGGGCGAGATCGCCTTCCCCGCCCTGCTCGACGCGCTGGACGGCCGGATCGAGCTGGCCGCCGTACCCGGGCTGTGCTGGCGTGACCAGGACGGGCGGCACGACAACCCGCAGGGCAAGCTGATCCCGCCCGCCCTGATGCCGGTGCCGGACTACGACGACTGGTTCGCGCTGATCGCGGAGTCGCCGGTCGGCGAGTACGTGGAGCCGAAGCTGGTGCTGGAGAGCGCGCGGGGCTGCTGGTGGGGCGAGAAGCACCACTGCACCTTCTGCGGCCTCAACGGCACCGGCATGCAGTTCCGTGCCAAGGCGCCGGAGACGGTCATCGAGGAGCTGACCTCGCTGGTCCGGCGTCACCAGACGCTGGACGCCATCATGGTCGACAACATCATCGACAACCGCTACTACCGGGACCTGCTGCCCAGCGTGGCCGCCCTCGACTGGGACCTGCGCATCCACTACGAGGTCAAGTCCAACCTGCGCCCGGACGAGATCACGGTGCTGCGGCAGGCCGGTGTGACCCACGTACAACCGGGCATCGAGTCGCTGGTCAGCCCGGTGCTCAAGCTGATGGACAAGGGCGTTACCGGGGTACGCAACGTACGGACGCTGCGCGACTGCGAGGCCGCCTCGCTGACCGTCTCCTGGAGCTGGCTCTACGGCTTCCCGACCGAGTCCACCGCCGACTACGAGGCGGTCCTGCGGCAACTGCCGGCCCTGGTGCACCTGCAACCGCCGGCCGGTGCGGCCCGGATCCTGCTGGAACGCTTCAGCCCGTACTTCGAGAACCCGCTGTTGGGCTTCCCCAACCGCCGGCCCGCCAAGATGTACGACCACGTCTACGCGCTCGCGCCGGAACGGCTGACCGACATGGTCTATCTGTTCGACACCGATCCGGCCGGGCTCTCCGAGACCGACGCCGAGGGGCTGCACAAGCTCATCGGGATCTGGATCGACGCCTACCCGTCCAGCTCGCTGCGGATCCTGAGCGCCGACGACGAGGAGATCGTGATCGAGGACCGGCGGGTCGGCTGGCCGGAGCAGGACCACCGCATCACCGGAGCCGCATTCGTGGCCGCGTACCGCGAGTTGGAGAACGGACGGACCGCGAAGGCCCTGGCCGCGCGGGTCGCCGAGTACGGCCTGACCGCCCAGGAGTTGCAGGACTGGTTGGACAAGCTGGCCGGTGACGGGCTGCTCTTCACCGAGCAGGGCCACTGGATCACGCTGGCCACCCCCACCGAACCGTTGAAGGTGAGCTGATTCCCATGACGACGGCGACGAGCGCGGTGATCGACTTCGACGCGCTGCGGGCCGACCCGGCGGCGTACAGCCTGCTCGCGGTCGAGCTGCCCGAGCCGCTGCGGTTCGGGCAGTCCCCGGCGGAGGACCTCGACCTGCTGCGGATGCTCCGCGCGGTCACCAGCCACGCGGTACGGCTGCGGTGGACGCTGCGCGGTCGCCCGGCGTTCCCGCTGCACACCTATTCGCACCTGCTGCCGCCGTGCCTGGGCGTGGAGCTGGACGACGTCACCCACACCGTTGCCTGGGCGCGGGACTACCGCTACGGGTCGTTCTACTACCGCCGGGGGCCGGGGATCGTCACGATCAAGGACGTCCGGCCCGGCCAGCCGGCCTCGCGAATGGTCATCGAGGACGGTGCCGACCGGTTCGAACATCTCGCCGAGTCGGCGGACGGCCGCCCGGAGGCCGACGACGCGGAGCTGGTCGCTGACGCGGTCGAGGCAGGTCTGGCCGTCGAAGCCGACGGCCGCACGCTCGTACTCCCGTTCCGGATGCGGCACTGGCCGGTGCCATACCTGGCGGTCTGATCAGACCAGGCCGCGTCGCGCGGCGTGGACACCGGCCTGGAATCGGGTGTTGGCGTCGAGCCGGTGCATCATGTCGGACACCCGCCGCGCGAAGGTCCGCCGACTCATGTGCAGCGTCGCCGCGGCCTGGTCGTCAGTCAGCCCCTCGCCGAGCGCGCGGATCAGCTCCTCGCCCTCGTCGACCCGGGCGGTCGTCGTCCGGGCGGCCCGGGTGCGCTGCACTGCGGTGTCCCACATCAGGCCGAACACCGTGGCCAGCGAGTCACCCATCACCACGCTGCGGATCCGGGTCAGCCGACCGTTGCCCGGATGCACCGGATCCTGGTGGGGCAGATAGACCACGGCCCGGTCCCGCACCACGAGGAAGTAGGGCAGGTCCACCGGGGCCGGCAGCGCGATCCCGTCCCGGGCGAGGGCGGCCACCGGCTCGGCCAGCGGCTCCCGGCCGGGCGTGAAGAGCAGGCGGACCGTCAGGTTGCGGGCCCGTAGCTCGGCGAACACCTCCGCCGGCAGCGGCATCTGACCGGGTATCGGCGCCACGACCAGAAGCTCGGTCCGGGTCAGATCGGTCAGTTCGGCGCTGAGCAGCAGGGCGCTGATGTCGGCGCTGAGTACACGCCGGTCCTGATAGGCGGCCCGCTGCACAAGGTTTCTGTCAGTGATGGTGGAACGGACGGGTATTGAGCTTGGGCTATCGTATATCACCTTATATGCCCATCGATAACGGCGCGCGTCACCGACCAGCCATAGGCCGGCACGGTCCTACTGCATTTCCACCGGGCCACGGAGAGTCAGCGACAGACTCTCCGTGCCCATTCAGAGCGGGTGTCGGTCGCCGCGCGGCCGGACGATGATCACAGCTCCCACTGTCGGATCACTTCCCAGCCGTCCAGTCGCGCGGCGGCCCGCACACAGAGATCAGCCAGACTCAGTTCGGCGGATCTCATGTCACAGATAGCGACATAGGCCCCTATCCACATCAACCCCGCTCGTTCTATTACCTTGACGTGTTCGACTCGGTCGCCATCCACACGACAGCCGAGAATCAGGTCCCTTAGCCGTTCGGGCGTCAGCGGCGTCCGTGCCGTCGTCACCGGAATGAGCGTTACGGCTGACAGCTGCACGTTTCCATCCAATGTGTCGTAGACATCCCCCCGCCAACACGCCCCCACGTTCAGCGAACGGCATCCGCGACCTAGCGCAGCGGCATTCCCCAGGAGTACCCGGCGGTCGGCCCTTCGGTCTTGTTGAGGGGAACACGCTCGCCGAGCAGCGGAGCGGAGGCGCTGACCACAAGAGCCAGGGCGGCAAGGGCGAACTTCAGGCGACGAGACATACAGCCACTTTCCTTCCCGAATCAGGCAACCTGCCTAACGGTTTCCCCGATTACCGCGTCGGCGAAGCCAGTCTCTTGCGACGCCCGGATACGGTCAACAAGATCCAAGTGACGGGATCGCGCCAGGCGGGTTCACGTCAGGGTGGCAGGATCTTGCCAGCCGTCTTTGCCATCTGACAATCTCTTTCCCGGCAGGCCACCGGTCGGGCACGGAGTACGAGTGGGAGGGAGCAGAGTGTTCAGCACCCTGGGCATATCGACCACCGCAGAGGCCGTTTACATGACCATGTTGCGCCAGTCGACCTGGGGGGTCGCCGAAATCGCCGAGTCCCTGCGGATCGACGCGCGGCAGGTGCACGACGCACTCGACGAGCTGATCGAACTCGCCCTGGTCCGCGAGTCGCCGGTCAGCCCCGGCAAGATCACGCCGACCAGCCCCAAGGTCGGCCTCGCGGCGCTGCTCGCCCGCGCCAAGGCGGACATCGCCCAACAGCAGTACGAGATCGAGGCGACCCAGGCGGCGATCGACGCGCTCTCCGAGGCGCACCACGTCGACCAGCCGGACCAGCAGCACCAACTGATCCAGATCGTGAAGCTCGACTCGGTACGCCAACGCCTCCAGGAACTCGCCCGGCTGACGCAGGTGGAGTGCCTCTCGTTCAACCCGGGCGGAGCACACCGGCCGGACGCGATGGCGGCCAGCAAGCCGGTCAACCAGGAGGCCCTGGAGCGGGGCGTGACCATCAAGTCGATCTACCAGGAGAGCTTCCGCAACGACCCGGACACGCTCGCCTATGCCCGGTGGTTCAACAGCCTCGGCGGCGAGACCCGCTGCCTGCCGGTGGTGCTGTTCCAGATGATCATCGTGGACCGCCGCATCGCGCTGTTGCCGGTCGACCCCACCGACGCCCGCAAGGGCGCCGTCGAGATCCACAACCCGGGGATCACCGCCGCCCTCAGCTCGCTGTTCGACCACGCCTGGTCCACCGCGACACCGTTCGGCTCCGCGGCCAGCGCGGACGAGAACGGGCTGGAACCGACCGAGCGGCAGTTGCTCCAACTGCTCGGCGACGGCTACACCGACGAGGCCACCGCCCGCAAACTCGGTCTGTCGGTCCGCACCGTGCAGCGGATGATGTCCGACCTGACCACCCGGCTGGGCGCGGAGAGCCGCTTCCAGGCCGGCGCCAACGCCGTACGGCAACGCTGGCTGTGACCCGGTCCGCGCCCCGCCCCGGGAAGTCTCGCGGCGCGGTGCACCGGGGCGGGGGCGCGGCAGGTCACACCGACGGCTCGCAGATGAGCCAGTCGCCGTCCTCGCGGAGCATCGACACCATCCGCGCCTGCGTGGTGCCGTCGGCGTAGCTGACGCTGACCCCGACCGTGCCGGTGGTCTTCCACGGCAGGCCGTTGACCCGCAGCTCACCGGTCATCTCGTGGGAACTGGGCAGCCGCGCCTCGGCCGCCGAGGTGAACGCCTCCCGGGACTGGTCGGCGCGTACCTCGGCGCAGAGCGACCCGTACGCGTCGTCGAAACGCCGCTCCTCCAACGCGCGGTAGTAGTCGTCCACCACGTCCTTGGCGACACCACCACTGCGCGCCGTCAGGAAGACGGCCGAACCCGCCCCGGCGAGCACCAGCAACACGACCGCACCGATCACCACCAGCAACACCGTCTTCCTGGTCTGCTCCGACTCCCGCTTCCTCATGCCGGCACTCCGCTCCGCGTCGTCCCCTGCTCCCTGCGGCCGGCACCGCCCTGCGTGCCGTCCCCGGGCGCGTCTGCCTCGATGATCTGCTCACTCCGTTCGCTCGTGTCGACACCGAACACGGCGGTGGTCGCTCCGGCGGTCTCCGCGCCGTCGATGACCAGTTCCTGCCCGGTGAGGAAGCTCGCCTCCGGGGAGGCGAGGTAGTGGAAGGCCGCCGCGATCTCGTCCGGAGACGCGTGCCGTCCGGCGGGGATCTTCGCGTTCACCTCGTCGAGCATGGCCGGCGTGTACTCGGCCAGTTGCATCGGCGTCAGCACCGCACCCGGGCTGACACAGGCCACCCGGATCCACGGGCTCAGCTCCAGGGCGAACGTGCGGCACAGCGCCACGATGCCGGCCTTGGTCGCGTTGTAGTCGGCGTAGAGCGGGTAACCCCGCGCGCCGTTGACCGAGGCGGTGGCCAGCAGCACGCCGGCCCGTTGCCGCACCATCACCCGGGCCGCCGCCTGCCACAGCCCGAGCACGCCCAGCAGGTTGACGTCGACGACGCGGCGGGCGTCGGCCTCGGCCAGGTCCAGCACCCCGTGTCGCACGCTGATGCCGGCGTTGGCGATCACCACGTCGATCGGGGCGGTCTCGGCGACCTGCATGACCGCGTCGCGGACCGCCGACCAGTCCGCGACGTCGGTCTCGATCCACTGCACCGCCGGGTTCTGCGGATCGGCGGGGGCCTGCACGTCCAGGTTGAACACCCGGTCCCCGCCTGCGGCGAACCGTTGGGCCGTGGCCCAGCCGATGCCGCTGGAGGCACCGGAGATGATTACCGTCCGCATCGAACTCTCCCAGTTCTCGTGTGGGTCGTGGTGGGCGCCCGGTCAGCCCCCCCCCACCCCGAAAGGGCCAACACAACACCACCCGCCCCCCCCCCCACCACCATGCCCCCCGCACCAGAGCGGCGAAACCCAC
>NZ_JBVHKD010000009.1:0-128170 GCF_055559695.1 Micromonospora sp. NPDC023869 | reverse complement strand
GGCCCCCCCCGGCGCCCACCGTGGGGGCGGGGCCCCAGCCGTGGCGGGGGCCGCCCCGGTATTTTAGACCCTCCCCCACCAAACCCCCCCAGTGCGGGGGGGGGGGGGGGGGGGGGGGGCCCCCCCCCCCACCACCGGTGTTCCGGTCAGACCAGCACCCGGCCGCCCGCCGGCGACCCGCTGCCCGACCGCAGGTTGCGGCTGACCGTCAGCTTCTTGAGCCACCGATCGGTCCCGTCGTAACGGGCCCGGAACGACTTGCGGCCGTGCACCGCCTGGTAGTTGTCGACGATCAGCAGCGTGCCGCGCTCCACCACCACGTCGTGCTGGTGCGCGAGCAACTGCGAGTGCAGGGCGTCCAGCGCCCGCCGGGCGGCCACGTCGTCGTCACCGCCCACGCACCGCATGAAGGGCAGGTCGATCCGCAGGTACGGCCGGGACGGATCGCCGAACAGCACGGCGACCGGCTCCGGGTCGTCCCGCATCCGCTCGACCAGCTTGAGGGCCGGATGGTCCGGCTGGCTCAGGGTGAGCTGACGGATGTGCTCGTCGTCGGGAAGGATGTGGTAGCGCGGCTGCCGCAGCACCTCGACGTCGGCCGGGTCCAGGTCCAGTTCCCGCACCGACGCCACCGTGGTGGCCACCTTGTCCTCGTTGCGGACGCCGAACAGCAGCAGGTAGTCGCAGCGGCTCGGGTGGAAGGCGTCCTCGGTGTGGAACTCCAGCAACGCCTCGCTGCCGTGACCGTTCTGCCGCGCCTCGTCGCCCGCGATCGGCACGATGTTCTGGACGAGCCGTCCGCCCTGGAGCGTGGTCCAGGTGAACGGGTCCCCCAGCGCCATGCCGCACAGCGCCATGAACACCTCGACCTCGGTGACGTGGCTGCCCCGACGCTCGGCGTCCCAGTGCGTCGGCGTCGGCCCGACCTGCCGGTCGTCGACCGGAAAGCCGAGCACCGAGCAGGCCGCCGCCGGCTCGCCGTGCCGGAACTCGTCCAGGAACTCCCACAGACCGGCCGGCAGGTGCCGCACCGCGGACCGGTGGCGGTCGTAGAAGTCCGGCTGCCGGGGGTCCACGTCGGACGTGGATCGTACGGTCTCGCCGATCGCCCGTAACGCGGTGAGATCGGCGTCGCTGAGCTGGTATCGGGGCCAGTCGGTGGTCACCGGGACGCTCCGGAGTCCGCCGCCATCGCCCGGGCCAGGCTCGCCGGCCGCATGTCCGTCCAGGTGACCTCGACGAAGGCGAGGCAGTCGTCACGCCCGGCCGGGCCGTGCGCCACCGTCCAGCCGTCGGGCACCGGGTTCGACTCGGGCCACAGGGAGTACTGCGCTTCGGCGTTGACCAGCACCAGGTAGGTGCCGTCAGGCCGGTCGAACGGGTTGGACATCTCAGGCGCTCCTGGGGGCCGACGGGACCAGCTCGAAGAGGATCCCGGACGGAGGTGCGGCCACGTGACGCTCGCGGACCAGGTCCCACCCGGCCGCCTCGAACGCCGTCAACCACTCCTCCCGACTGGGGATGTAGACGCCCATCAGGGCGTGGATCAACTCGAAGCCGAGGGTGAAGATGGTGGTCGTCTCCGGGCTGGCCGGTCCGGGGGTGCGGACCACGTCGCAGAGCAGCAGTCGCTTGACGTTCGGGAACGCCCGGCGCAGGTTGGCCAGCCCGTCGACGCACCGCTGCATCGGCCAGAAGTCGTGGCCCATGAAGACGCAGGTCACCACCTCCACGTCGGCGAAGACCTCGGTGGGCTCCAGGGTCAGCACGTTGCCCTGGACGATGTGGACCCGGCCCTCCAGGCCCGCGTCGGCCACCGACTTCTCGGCCAGCTCCACGGAGCCCCGGGCGATGTCGACACCGACCGCGCTCACCGACGGGTCGCGCTGGGCGATCCGGATCAGGCGCTGCCCGGAGCCGCAGCCGAGGTCGGCGATCGCGGCGAAGTCGAGCCCGGTGACGATCTCGTCGAAGAGCGGCTCCACCTCGCTGTCGCCGATCAGGCGGGAGCCGATCGCCACGGCCCGCATGTCTCGGTGGTAGAAGTCGCCCACCCGCTGCTCGGGCGCGGCGACGTCGGGTGCGATGGAGAACAGCTCGCCGCACCCCTTGACCACCCAATAGAAGTAGCCCCGGGCGGCGTAGACGTCGGCGAAGCCCGGCCCGGTCAGGTACCGGTCCCCGTCGGCCTCGACCACCTTCGCCCAGACCAGCGTGTCCAGCAGCCCTCGGACCACGCCGTGGTCGAGACGGTTGCCGGCGGCCGTGGCCACGTCCGTGCCGCCCTCGGCGTGCAGCAAGTCGAGCAGGCCGATCTGGTGGCTGGCGGAGATCGCCGAGGTGACCACGTAGGACGAGAAGAGGCTCGCGGCTGCTCCGACCGTGTACGAGGGAGCGTCCGCCGAATATGTCTCGACGATCGTGTCGGTCATTGTTTCCTCCTTAGCGGATTGGTGGCGCCGCCGGAGACGACTCAGCCCACAACGCGTCCATCGTCTCGTGTGAGATGTGCCGGTCCAGATCGGTGGTGGCGGCGTAACCCATATTGATGATCGTCCGTACTCCCCCGGTGATCGGATAGACCCTGTGCAAGGTGGTGTCGGTGCGCATCAGATAGAGGTCACCGGGCACGAAGGAGGCCGAATAGGTCGGCCCGGCCAGAAATGCCCGGTGGATCTCCGGGTTTTCCTTGTTCCACGTCGTGCCCGGCACGCACTGCACGAAGCCGCCGTGCTCGACCGCCGGACACTCGATGATCCAGACCAGCGCGAAGGCATAGTCGTCCCAGTGCCAGCCGTGCGTGTCGCCGCTCTCCTCGAGCCGGGTGATCACGTACTGCTCCGGCTCGTACGGGCAGGGCAACACCGCCTCGCCGGCCACCTTGGACAGCAGCGCGAGCAGGGCCTCGGACTCGTACACCGCCGGGATGACCGTGCTGCGCTCGGCCACCTCGTCGCGGCGTACGTTGCGCATCCGACGCAGGGTGTTGCCGGTCGCGGCGAACCGTAGGTCGCGTCGGACACCGGCCTCGCCGACCAGGTTCAGCACCTCGGTCGCGACGGTCTCCTTCAACTCCTCCGGAACGACGAAGGACACTTTTGTGAAACCGTACTTCGCGAGGTGCTCACGTGCCTCGGCCAGCTGTTCCGAGCTGACCTCGTGCGCCGCGAGTCTCGCGAGGGGATCCACCACAGAAGCTTCCACAGTTACCTCCTATTCGCTTCTCTTACGCCGTTTTCGCCCATGCCCGAGCCACCGATCGCAGCGCGGACCGCGCACTTTCATTGCGTCGAACGTGTGGAAGGAACACGGTCACCGAAGAACTCGACGAGCAGCGCGTTGACGGCGTCCGGCCGTTCCAGATAGCCGAAGTGCCCGCAGCGGGCGACCTCGGTGAACCGGGCGCCGGGAATCGCCTCGGCGACCTCCCGGCCCAGATGCGGCGGTGTCACCAGGTCGTCGGCGAAGCCGACCACCAGAGCGCCGTCCGGCGGCGGCGTGACGGCCCGGTACGCGTCGAGCCGGTCCGCCATCCGTTCCAGCTCGGTCTGGGCCTCGGCCACCTCGAGGGAGGGTGGGAAGAACTCCATCAGGTCCAGCCAGGAGCGGGCCTGCTTCTCGTCGTTGAGCGTGTGCGGGGACAGGCTCTGGATCAGCCGCCACACGGCGTACGCCTGCGGTGGCAGCTTCGCCTCTCCCAGCGCGATGGCGGCCTCCGCCGTGGCAAGCGCGCCCCGGAAGGTGTCGGTCCGGCCCCGCGTCGCCATCAGCACCGCCTGCTGCACCAGGTCCGGCCGAGTGACCATCACCTCCTGCACCACGTGTGCGCCCATCGACGTGCCGACCAGCCGGGCCCGGCCGCCGCAGAGACGCTCGACCAGAGCGACGACGTCGCCGACGAGATCCTCGACGGTCGGCTTGGCCGCGCCCGGCGGCAACGGCGCGACCCCACGGTTGTCGAAGGTGACCACCCGGTACCCGGCCGCCACCAGCGCCGGCACCTGGTGCAGTTGCCACACGCTGCCCGGGCTGCCGGTCCCCATCACCAGGACGACCGGCTCCCCGGTGCCACGCTCGGCGTAGCTGATCTTCGTGCCGTTGGCCACGACGAGTGGCATGACTGGCTCCTTCGATCCTGGTTCAGGCCACCGGAAGGGACAGGTTTGGGGCCGGTCGGGTCGGCGTCAGCGGCAGCGAACGGGTCCCGCCGACCACGGTGCGGCGCGGGCGGGGCATCGGGTCGACGTCGCTGTCGGAGACGCAGACACTCATCACCCGGTGCCCCTCGAAGAAGAGCAGCCCGCGTTCCCGCAAGCCGGCCAGCCGCTTCTCCAGTTCGTCGGCCAGATGCGGCAGTTCAGCGCCGAGCTTGTCCACCCGTACCGGCTTGTCGAGGTGCAGCAGCAGCTCGGTGTCGGCGTCGTCGATCGGGTAGACCAGCTCGGCACCCGAGCGGGTGTCCCGGATCGTGGTGCCGCCATCGGTCCGGGTCAGGGTCAGCGCCGGGCCACTGCCCGCCGCCCACGCCGTGTTCCACTGCCCGACCCGTTCGCGCAGCGGGCGCAGCCAGGTCGCCGACGAGATCATGTAGTCGGAGACGTTCTGGTCGGCGAAGTAGTAGGCCACGTCGCGCAGCCCGTCGCGGTCGAACGGGTACGTCAGCCGGTAGTGGTCCACCGGCTCCAGGTCGAGCCCGTACTCGGCGGCGTTGTTGAAGTACGGGCTGAACCTGTCGAACCGCACCGGGAAGCAGCCCTGCGGCGGTGGCAGGTGGGACAGCAGCGGCAGGTCGTCGACGTAGCGCCGGTAGGTCTCCTCGGCCTCGCCGGGGAACCCGATCAACAGGTTCCAGACCGGGCTGATCCCGAGCCGCAGGCAGTTCTTGAGGAACTGGATGTTCTGGAACGACGACGTGCCCTTGCGCATCAGCTTGAGCGTCGGTGTCGCCATCGCCTCGATGCCCGGCTGGATCTCGTTCACCCCGGCGCGTTCCAGCACCGTCATGTCCTCGATGTCCAGACCGACCTTCACCTCGTAGAAGATCGAGATACCCTCGGGCGGGTCGAGCTTCGGGAACACCTCGGTGAGGTAGTCCATCGGCATGATGTTGTCCGTGCAGCAGTACTTCTTGGCCCACGGCGCGTGCGAGAAGAGCCAGTCGAACTGCTTGAGCGCGTTCTCCGGTCGCATCGCCCGGTAGGCCATGGTCTGACCGTTGAGGCCGCAGAACGTGCAGTGCGCCCGCTCGCCCCACCAGCAGCCCCGAGAGGTCTCGAAGAACAGCATCGGCTCCGCCGCGGCGGCCGGAAGCTGCACCATCTGGTCGAACGACGTACGGAACTCGGTGTAGTCCGGGTCGAAGTAGTCGTCGATGTCGGCGTTCGGGCCGATCCCCTTGCGGTAGCGGCTCTCCATCTGGTTGCGCCGGGTGACGACGCCACGGATCCGGTGCGCCCGCTCCAGGTCGTCGTCGAGCACGCTGCGCAGGAACTCGGGGAACGTGACCAGTGCGGGACCGGAGAAGACGAAGTCGAGCTGCGGGCAGTTCTGCGCCAACGCCGCGCCCATCGGCGCCTCGCAGTTGGCGCCGCCGATCAGCGTGGTCACCGCCGGGTTGCGGTCCTTGACCATCCGGGCCGCCGCGAGGCTGGGGAGGTTCTGGGTGAACATCGAGCTGAAGCCGAGCAGGTCCGCCTCGTCGAGCCGGTACTTCTCCACCATGCTGCGCAGGAAGTCCTTGAGGCCCTCGCGGCGACGCAGCACGGTACGCCGCAGGTCGGCCTTTGCCGGGCCGGTGAAGTAGCGGCTGAAGTACTCGTCCACGTTGTCCGGCAGCTCCGGGAAGGCGAGCTGCCGGAACATCCAGTCCCCCACCCCGGCGACGTGGAAGTCCATGTCCCCGGCGATGGCGTCGTACTCCTGGGCGCCGAAGTAGCGGACGAAGTCGTGGTTGATGTAGCAGACCCGTACGTCGAAATCGTCCGGGAAGTCCCGGCGGACCAACGCGGAGAGCTGGCTGAGCGCGAACGACGGTCGACGCCGGTCGGCGAAGGGCATGTTGACGAGGACTAGCTGGCGCACGTGGACCCTTCCACGATCGAGGGCTGCCACCGCGAGTACTGGCGCAACCCGTACAGCAGTGGGGTGTCGGCGGTGTACTGGACGTCGGAGACCTGCCCCACCACCAGCGCGTGGTCACCGACGATCCGGACGTCGGAGAGCGTGCAGGCGGCGAACCCGCAGGCGTCCTCCACCAGCCACGGCAACCGGTCGTCGCCCCGGGGCTGCCAGACGACCTGGTGGAAGCGGTCCGCCTGGCCGGTGGCGAAGACCTCCGCCGCCCGCTGGCCCCGGGCGTGCAGCAGGTTGACCGCGAACCGGTCCCGGTCCTCGATGGCGGCCAGCGTGCGGCTGCCCACCTTGAGGCTGACCAGCAGGGTCGGCGGCTCCAGCGTGACGCTCATCAGCGACGAGCAGGTCAGTCCCCACGGCGCCCCCTCGCCGTCCACGCTGGTCACCACCGCCACCCCGGTCGGGAAGCCGCTCATGAAGGTGCGGCAGCCGTCGGCCAGCGACGGCTCGGATCCGGGACGCATCGGTACGACCGTCATCACCCCTCCGCCGCCGGTTGGATGGTGCTCAGGTACTCGTACGCGCTGGGCAGGGTCTTCACCAGCCGCTCGGCGTCGGCCCGGATCGCGGCCAGCTCGGCCGACGCGCGGGCGGGGTCGATGTGCGCCAGCGCCGGCCGGGGGCTCTTCGGCGCCAGCCCCATGCCGAGGCAGATGGTGATCCACGAGTAGACCTCGAACCCGTGGTAGTACGGGTAGATGGTGCTCTCGTCGAGCAGCCGCACCGCCGCGGTCTCCAGCCGCTCGGCCAGCCCGTCCGGGATGGCGCGGACCTTGGTCTCCCGCCAGTAGTCGGTGTCCTGCCGGGGCGAGGCGACGTAGTGCAGGACCAGGAACTCCTTGACCCCGTCGATCACCCGCGCGACCTTGTCGTTGTAGCCGCGGATCAGGGTGTCGTCCCAGGTGTTGTCCGGGAAGTGCTTCACCAGTTGTTCGATGGCGTGCTGGATGAAGAAGATGCCGGTGGACTCCAACGGCTCGACGAAGCCGCTGGACAGGCCGACCGCCACGCAGTTGTTCACCCAGGACCGCTCGTTGCGGCCGATCCGCATCCGGATGTGGTTGGCCTCCAGCTCGTCCTGCCCCGGCGCGGCGAACTCGCGCAGCGTGCGCTCCGCCTCCTCCGGCTCGCAGAACTGGTCGGAGTAGACGTAGCCCGTGCCGATCCTGCCGTACAGCGGGATGGTCCAGATCCAGCCGGCGTCCTTGGCGGTGGCCTTGGTGTACGGAGCGATACCGTGCTCGGCCATGTCCCGGGGCACCCGCAGCGCCACCGCGCGGTTGTTCGGCAGCACGTCGGTGAAGGAGACGAACTTCTCCTTCAGCGTCTGGTTGATCAGCAGGCCCCGGAAGCCGGTGCAGTCCACGAAGAGGTCACCGGTGACGTCGCCCTGGTTGCGGGTGGAGACGTGGGTGATCCAGCCGCGCTCGTCCTGCCCGACACCGACGACGTCGTCGACCACGTGCCGGACGCCCTGCGCGACACCGAGCTTGGTCAGGTAGCGGGCCATCAGCGCGGCGTCGAAGTGGTAGGCGTACGGGAACTGTGCCCGCTGCTCGTCCAGGGTGGAGCGGCCCAGCTCGCCGTCGAGGCTGGCAGTGAAGAGCGTCCCGTCGAGCATCCGCGGGGAACGCTCCGCCTCGCACAGGTACGGCGTGATGAACGAGCCCCGGTCGAAGCTCTCGGTCGGGTCGCCGAGGGCCAGGTTCCACTCGGCGGCGGTGAACCCGTCGGAGGTGCGCAGCCGCTCGAACGGGTGGAAGAAGTGGCTGCCGTCGCCGCGCCAGTTGTCGTACTTGATGGCCAGCTTGTAGGAGCCGCTGCACTGCGGCATCCACTCCCGCTCGTCCAGACCCAGGTAGTCGAAGAAGTGCCGGATGGTGCTGAACGTCGCCTCGCCGACGCCGATCGTGCCGACCGCCGCCGACTCCACGAGGGTCACCGAGATCCGGTCCTGGAAGGCGGTCTTGAGGTAGGTGGCGGTCATCCAGCCGGCGGTCCCGCCACCGACGATGACAACGTTACGGATCATCATGCCTGTGCTCCCTGGATCGCTTCCCGAACGGTCCGCACGCTGCGCGGCCGCATGTCCTTCCACACCCGGTCGATGTGGTCGAGGCACTCCTGACGGGTGCCGTCGGTGCCCTCGTCCTGCCAGCCCGGCGGGTTGGGCCGGTCCGACCACCACACCGAGTACTGCTCCTCGTGGTTGACCACGACCTTGAAACGGACGTCATCCGGCTGCGTCATCGGTGGTTCCTCTCATGTCGTGGTGATCTCGTGGTCGCGGGCGAGCCGCAACCGGTCGGCCAACGCCGGGCCGATGGTGTCCAGTGCCGGAGCCTGCGTCATCCGGTCGTGCTCGCAGTCGACCGGCAGCACGTCGACCCGGCCGTCGACGTACGCCTGCCAGACCGTGGCCGGGTCGAGGCGGTCGTCCCAGGTCTGGGTGGCCACGAACAACTGCACGTCACCGTGGAAACGCTCAGGCGTGAACGCGTCCATCAGGCGGGCGTTGTTCAGCACCACCCCGGTCAGTGCCTCCACGGTCTTGGCGTCGAGCAGTTCGTCGCCCGGGTCCGGCCGGACCCCGTCGTCGGAGACCGCGTCCCGGTCGCCGGCCGACCCCGGTCGGCCGAGGGCGTCGAAGAGCAGCGCGCGGGCCTGGGCCGCGGTTTCCACCCGGACGTCCTCCACGTCCATCGCCGGGTAGCTGTCGATCAGCGTGAGCACCGCGACCCGCTCGCCGTCGGCCTGCAGGCGGGTGGCCATGGCGTGGGCGACCAGGCCGCCGAACGACCAGCCGAGCAGGTGGTAGGGGCCGTGCGGCTGGATCCGCCGGATCTCGGCGAGGTAGTCGGCAGCCATCTCCTCGACGCTGCCGGCCAGCACCTCGCCGCCGTCCGCGCCGCGCGCCTGCAACCCGTAGATCGGCCGGTCGATGCCCGCCTGCCGCAGCAGCCCCGAGTAGCACCAGCTCAGACCACCGACCGGGTGTACGCAGAACAGCGGCTCGCGGTCGCCGTGCACCCGCATCGGCATCAGCACGTCGAACGGGTCGGCGGTCACCCCGGACTCGACGGCTGCGGCGAGGCTGGCCACGGTCGGGTTCTCGAACAGCGCCCGGATGGTCAGCTCCACGCCCAGCGCGGTGCGTACCCGGGACACCAGGCGGGTCGCCAGCAGCGAGTGGCCGCCCAGGTCGAAGAAGCCGTCGTCGACACCGACCGTGTCCAGGCCGAGCACCTCGGCGAACAGGCCGCAGAGCACCGTCTCGCGGGGCCCCACCGGCCCTCGGCCACCGGCGCCGCCGGTCGACTCGGGGACGGGCAGCGCCGCGCGGTCCAGCTTGCCGTTGGGGGTCAGCGGCAGCGAGTCCATCGGCACCAGCGCCGAGGGCACCATGAAGCCGGGCAGTTGCTCGCCGGCCTGCGCCCGCAGCGCGGCCAGGTCGACCTGGCCACCGGCGACCGGGCAGACGTAGGCGACCAGCCGCTGGTCGCCGGGGCGGTCCTCGCGTACCACCACGGCGACCTGGCCGACGGCGGGGTCGGCGGCCAGGACGGCCTCGATCTCGCCGAGTTCCACCCGGAACCCGCGCACCTTCACCTGGTCGTCGGCGCGGCCGACGAAGCTCAGGTTGCCGTCCAGTCCCCAGCGCACCACGTCGCCGGTGCGATACATGCGCGACCCGGGCGGGCCGAACGGGTCGGCGACGAACCGGGTCGCGGTGAGTCCGGCCCGTCCCCAGTAGCCCCGGCCCAGCCCGGCGCCCGCCACGTACAGCTCACCGGCCGCGCCCGGCGCCACCATCCGCAGCGCCTCGTCCAGCACGTACAGCCGGGAGTTCAGGATCGGCTTGCCGATCAGCGGCACGTCCCCGTCGGCGACCCGGTACGCTGCGGTGTCGTTCGAGCACTCGGTCTGGCCGTAGAAGTTGTAGCTGGCCGTGTCCGGGGTGGCCCGCATCGCGTTCCACAACGTCTCGGTGACGGCCTCGCCGCCGACCATCAGCACGGTCGGATGGTGCCGGCCGTCGGCGAACATGCCGGCGGCGACGAGCTGCTGCATGAACGACGGCGTCAGGTCGACGAACCCGATGCGCTGCCGGTCGATGTAGTCGACGAACGCCTCGGCGTCGCGGCGCACGAAGTCGTTGATGACGTGCAGCTCGTGCCCGTCGAGCATCCAGAGCAGCGAGTCCCACGAGGTGTCGAACGTCAGCGGCGCGGTGAAGCCGATCCGCAGCCGACCGCCACCGGCCGCCGCCACCTCGGGGCGGAAGAACGTGTTGCGGTGGCTCCAGTACAGGTTGACCATGCCCCGGTGCTCGATGACGACCGCCTTCGGCCGACCCGTCGACCCGGAGGTGTAGATGACGTACGCGGGGTTCTCCGGCCGCAGCGGCGCAAGACGTTCCGGGTCGGCCAGCTCCGCGTCGGAGAGCGCGGCCAGCTCGGTGCGGACCGCCTCGTCGTCGAGCTGGACCACGGGGGTGGTCAGCGGGGGCAGCGCCGCGAGTCCGGCGGCGGTGCCGAGCACGACCACCGGTGCGGCGTCGGCCAGCATGAAGGCCAGCCGGTCCGCCGGATGCTCCAGGTCCAGCGGCAGGTACGCGCCACCGGCCTTGAGCACCGCGAACAGCGCCACGACCATCTCCGCCGACCTCGGTACGGCCAGCGCGACCACGCGCTCCGGGCCGACGCCCCGGTCGACCAGCAACCGCGCCAGCCGGTTGGCCCGCCCGTCCAGCTCGGCGAAGGTCATCCGGGTGTCGTCGTGGACCACCGCCACCTCGTCACCGGTGGCCGCCACCTGCTCGGCGAGCAGGTCGATCAGCCGGACCGGCGGCGCGGGCCGGACCGGTCCCATCCAGTCCACGGTCAGCGCCCGACGCTCCTGCGCCGACATCACCTCCAGCTCGCTGACCGGCAGGTGCGGGTCGTCGGCAGCGGCGGACAGCAGCCGCGCCAGGCGCTCGGCCAGCGCCGCCACCGACGGCTCGTCGAACAGGTCGGTCGAGTACTCCAGGTAGCCGCGCAGGCCCGCCGGGGAACCGTCCGGGCCGTAGTCCTCGAACACGTCCAGCGTCAGGTCGTACTCGGACACCCCGTGCCGGACCGCCTCGTGGCTGACCTGCAAACCGGCGAAGTCGAACGCGGCCGAGGCGTTGTTCTGGAACGCCAGCAGCACCTGGAACAGCGGGAACCGGGCCAGCGAGCGGGTCGGGCTGACCGCCTCCACGACCCGCTCGAAGGGCACGTCCTGGTGGTCGTAGGCGGCCAGGTCGGTGTCGCGTACCCGGTCGAGCAGCTCGGAGAAGGTCGGGTCGCCGCCGACGTCGGTGCGCAGCACCAGCGTGTTGACGAAGTAGCCGACCATCGCCTCCAGCGCCGGGTCGCCCCGGCCCGCCGACGGGGTGCCGATCGGGATGTCGGCGCCCGCGCCCATCCGGGACAGCAGCGCGGCGAGCCCGGCCTGCACCACCATGAACAGGCTCAGCCGCCGGTCGCGGGCCAGGCGCAGCAGCCCGTCGTGCTGGTCGGCGTCGAGTCGCAGGGCGACCGTGTCCCCCGCGTAACTGGCCACCGGCGGGCGGGGCCGGTCGGTGGGCAGCGACAACTCCTCCGGCGAACCGGCCAGGTTGGCCCGCCAGTAGTCGAGCTGCCGGTTGACCTCGCTGTCCCGGTCACCGTCGTCGCCGAGGATCTCCCGCTGCCAGACCGCGTAGTCGGCGTACTGCACCGGCAGCGGTGACCACTGCGGGGCCTTGCCCTGCCGACGCAGCGAGTAGGCGTCGGCCAGGTCCCGGCTCAGCGGTGCCAGCGACGCCCCGTCGACCGCGATGTGGTGCATGACCAGCAGCAGCACGTGCAGTTCCGGGTCGATCCGGAAGAGCTGCGCCCGCAGCGGGATCTGTGCGGCGAGGTCGAATCCCTGCGCGGTGGCCGAGGCCAGCGCGTCGGCCAGGTCCGCCTCGGTGACGTCCCGCACCGGCATCGGCGGTCGGGTCGGCGGCAGGACCGTCTGGAACGGTACCCCGCCCTCCTCACCGAAGACGGTACGCAGCGGCTCGTGCCGCGCCACCAGGTCGGCGACGGCGGCGGCGAGCGCGTCGGCGTCGAGCGGACCGGCCAGCCGCAACGCGATCGGGGTGTTGCGGGCCCCGGTGTCGGTGCCGTCCATCCGGTCCAGGAACCACAGGCGCTGCTGGCCGAAGGAGAGCGGGATCCGCTCGCCACGCGGCACCGGGCGGACCGCCGGCCGGGCGGTCACCGTGGGGTCGATCGCCTTGGCGAGGGTGGCCACCGTCGGGTTCTCGAACAACGCCCGGATGGTCAGCTCCACCCCCAGCACCGACCGCACCCGGGAGACCAGGCGGGTGGCCAGCAGCGAGTGCCCGCCCAGGTCGAAGAAGCCGTCGTCCACGCCGACCCGGTCGACGCCGAGCACCTCGGCGAACAGCCCGCACAGCACCGACTCACGGGGACCGACCGGCCGGCGTCCGCCACCGACATCGCGGGTCGGTGCCGGCAACGCGGCCCGGTCCAGCTTGCCGTTGGGCGTCAGCGGCAACGCCGACAGCTTCACGATCGCCGACGGCACCATGAAGCCGGGCAGCCGCTCGGCCGCCATGGCCCGCAGCTCCTCCACGTCGACCCGGGCGCCGTCCGCCGCGCAGACGTAACCCACCAGCCGCTGGTCGCCGGGACGGTCCTCGCGGACCACCACCGCCACCTGGCCCACCCCGGGGCCCGCCGCCAGCACCGCCTCAATCTCGCCAAGCTCCACCCGGAACCCGCGCACCTTGACCTGCTCGTCGGCGCGGCCGAGGAAGCTCAACCCGCCGTCCGGCCGCCACCGCACCAGGTCACCGGTGCGGTACATGCGCGATCCGGCCGGTCCGTACGGGTCGGCGAGGAACCGCGAGGCGGTCAGTCCAGGCCGTCCCCGGTAGCCACGGGCCAGCCCGGGACCGGCCACGTACAGTTCGCCGGCCGCCCCGGGCGCCACCAGCCGCAGCCCCTCGTCCAGCACGTAGACCCGGGCACCCGAGATGGGGCGACCGATGTCGGCGCGGACCGACTGCGGGTCGGGCGGGCCGTCGGCCTCGTACACGCGGGAGCTGACGTCGATGGTCGCCTCGGTCGGCCCGTACGCGATGACCATGCGGCGACCCGTCGACCAGTACGCGGCCACGTCGGGCGGGCAGCCCTCGCCACCGGTGATGATCGCTCTCAGGTGCGGCAGTTCCCGTTGCGGCACGGTGGCCAGCACCGACGGTGGGATGTGCGCGTGGCTGATCCGCTGCTCGGCCAGGTAGGCGTAAAGTTCCTCACCCGCGACGGTGGTCGGCGACACCACGAGGCAGCCGCCGGCCAGCAGCGCCATCGACACCTCCGCCACCATCACGTCGAAGCTCGGCGACACCAGTTGCGACACCCGCGCGCCGGGTCGGGCGTCGTGCCGGACGATCTGGTTGGCCAGCAGCCCGGCCAGACCGGCGTGGGTCACCTCGACACCCTTGGGCCGACCGGTGGAGCCCGAGGTGTAGATGAGGTACGCCGCGTCGGCGACCCGCAGCGGGCCGAGCCGGTCGGTGTCGGACAGGTTCGCCGGGGAGGCCGCCGCCAGATCGATCTCCTCCAGCACCACCGTCGCGGACGCCCCCGCCACCGGTGCCACGGCCAGCCCGGCCCGAGTGGTCAGCACCACCGTGGGCGCGCTGTCGTCGAGCAGGAAGGCGAGCCGCTCGGCCGGGTACGTGAGGTCCACCGCCAGGTAGGCCGCGCCGGTCTTGGCGACCGCGACGATGGCGACGATCAGGTCGATCGAGCGGGGCAGCGCGAGCGCGACGGTCCGCTCCGGGCCGACCCCCCGGGCGACGAGGGCCCGCGCCAACCGGTTGGCCCGCTCGTTCAGCTCGGTGTAGCGCAGCGTGCGCCCGTCCGCCTCGACAGCGGGGGCCGACGGGGTGGCCGCGACCTGCGCCTCGAACAGTTCCGGCAGGGTCAGGGTGGACGGCGCACCGGCGCTGCCCGCCCAGGTGGTGAGCAGTTCCCGCCGCTCCCGCTCGGCCAGGATCTCCACCGCGCAGACCGGTGCCGTCGGCTCCGCCACCAGGTTGCCGACCAGTCGGACCAGCCGGTCGGCCAGCAGCTCGACGGTGGTGTGGTCGAACAGCTCGGTGGCGAAGTAGACCTCGCCGGTGAGCCGGTCGTCGACCAGGTGCATCATCAGCGCCAGGTCGAACTGGAGCGACGAGAGCGCGAGATCCTGCGTCCGCACCTCGACGTCGGCCAGCCCGGTGGGCTCGTCCTCGGCGCCGGCCAGCGTGAACATCACCTGGAACAGCGGCGACATGCTCTGGTCCCGGACCGGGTTGAGCCGCTCCACCACCTGGTCGAAGGGCACCTCGGCGTGGCTGAGCGCGCCGAGCACCGTGCCGCGTACCCGTTCCAGCAGTTCGGCGAAGGTCGGGCCGTGCGGACTGTCACCCAGCTCGGTGCGGATCACGACGCTGTTGACCAGGAAGCCGACCACGTCGGCGAGTTCGGGGTGGTCGCGGCCGGTGACCGGGGTGCCCACGGCGATGTCACGCTGGCCGCTGACCCGGGCCAGGAGCACCTGGAAGGCGGTCAGCAGCACCATGAACGGCGTGACGCCCCGCGCCGAGGAGAGGTCCCGCAGCCGCCGGACGGTCTCCGCCGGCACCTCCAGCCGGACCCGGTCGGCGGCGAAGCTGGGCGTCGCCGGGCGCGGCCGGTCCAGCGGCAGACGCAGCACCGGCAGGTCGGCGAGTTGCCCCTGCCAGTAGTCGAGCGCCTCCTCGTACCGGCCGCTGTCCCGCCGTTCCCGCTGCCACCAGGCGAAGTCGGCGTAGTGCAGGGTCACCGGGTCGAGATCGGGTGCGGTGCCGGCCCGCCGGGCCCGGTAGCACTCGGTCACCTCGCGCCAGACGACCTGGTGGGACCAGCCGTCGTAGGCGATGTGGTGCAGCACCACCAGCAGCACGTGGTCGTGTTCGCCGACCCGCAGCAGGAAACCGCGCAGCACCGGGCCGCTGCCCAGGTCGAACGGGCGGGCCCACTCGTCGTGCAGGACCCGGGTGATCAGGTCGTCGGCGAGGCCGGTGACCGTGACCACGGGCAGCTCGACCGGGTACGGCGCGTCGACCACCTGCACCGGGCCGTCGTCGGTGGCGACGTAGTGGGTCCGCAGGATCTCGTGCCGGGCGACCACGTCACCGAGCGCGCCGGCCAGGGCGTCCACGTCGAGCGCGCCGTGCAGCCGTACCGCGACCGGCATGTTGTACGCCGGGGACTCCGGCGCGTACTGCCAGAGGAAGTAGAGCCGCTCCTGCGCGTACGACAGCGGCATCCCGTCGGACAGGCGGGGCACCGGTATCGGGGCCGGGCCGGCGATGTGCACGGTGGTGGCGAGCCGGGCGGCCATCGAGGCGACCGTGGGGGCGTCGAACACCGCCTGCACCGGCAGCTCGATCCCGAGGGTCTGGCGCAGGCCGAAGACGACCCGGGTGGCCAGCAGCGAGTGCCCGCCGATCTCGAAGAAGTCGTCGTGCACGCCGATCGGGTCGGTGCGGTCCAGCACCTGCTGCCACACCTGCGCCACGGCCCGTTCGGTGTCGTCGCGCGGGGCGACCCGGTCCACCGCGCCGTCCTCGGGTGTGACCGCCGGTAGCCGGGACTTGTCCACCTTGCCGCTGAGCGTGCGGGGCAGCCGGTCGATCGGCACGAACGCCGAGACCCGCAACTGCGCCGGCAGGCGCTCGTCCAGGTACGCCCGGAGGTCGCCACCGGTGGGTGCGGTGCCGGTCGCGGCCACCACGTACGCCACCAGCCGGTGGTGGGAGACCCCGTCCCGGACCGCCACCACGCACGCCTCGCTGACCGCGTGGTGCCCGCGCAGCACCGCCTCGATCTCGCCCGGCTCGACCCGGTGGCCCCGGATCTGCACCTGGTCGTCGCTGCGGCCGATGAACTCCACGACCCCGTCGGCGAGCCACCGGCCCCGGTCACCGGTGCGGTAGAGCCGGCTGCCGCTGTCGCTTCCGTACGGGTCGGGCAGGAACCGGTCGGCGGTGAGGCCGGGCCGGTTCAGGTAGCCCCGGGTCACCCCGTGGCCGCCGACGTACAGGTCACCGACCACCCCGATCGGGACCGGACGCAGCCGCTCGTCGAGCACGTACACGGCGGTGTTGGCCACCGGGGCGCCGACCGGCACGATGCCGGAGGCGGTGCTCACCCCGGGCCGGGCCGGGAACATCGTGCTGTCGATCGACGTCTCGGTGGCGCCCCAGGCGTTGACGATCCGGACACCGTCCGGTAGCACGGCCAGCGCGGCGGCGTAGTCGCTGACCGCGAAGCTGTCCGCGCCGACCATCAGCAGTTTGACCTCCGGCAGCCGCCGGCCGCTCTCGGTCAGGTGCGCGGTGATGGCGGTCAGCACGGCGGGCACCGTGTCGAAGGCGTCGACGCGCTCCGCCGCCAACGCGTCCACCAACGCCTGCGGGTCCCGGGCCAGCGAGCGGGGACCGAGCACCAGGCAGCTACCGAAGGCCAGGCTCCGGACCACGTCACCGACGAAGACGTCAAAGGCGGAGCTGGCGATCGTCATCCAGCGGCGTAGCGGCCCCGGGTCCCAGGTGGTCCAGGCCGCGCGCAGGTTCGCTGTGCCGCCCCGGGTGACCATCACGCCCTTCGGCGTACCGGTCGAGCCGGAGGTGTAGATCACGTACGCGAGGGCGGACGGCGGCGCGGTGCGGGGTGGCCGGACGGCCGAGGTGTCGGCGAGCGTGGCCGGGTCGTCGAGCCGGACCAGCCGCCACGGACCGGCGGGCAGGTCGGGTGCGGTGGTGGCATCGCAGAGCACCACCGTCGGCGTGGCGTCGTCGAGCAGCACGGCGATGCGGGCGGCGGGCTGCTCCGGGTCCACCGGCATGAACGCGGCGTCGGCCTTGAGCACGGCCAGCGGCGCGACCACGGTGTCGTGACCGCGTCCGACACAGATCGCCACCCGGTCGTCGATGCCCACACCGAGCCCGCGCAGCAGGTTCGCGATCCGGTTGGCGCGGTCCTCGACGCCTGCGTAGTCGAGCGTCCGCCCGTCCCAGACCAGCGCGGGCGCGTCCGGGGTGGTGTCCGCGTACGCCTCGAAGTGCTGCTCGACGGAGATCGACGGCGAGTAGCTGAGCCGGGTGCTGTTCCAGTCCCGCACCAGGCGACGCTCGTGGCTGGTGGAGAGGCGGTAGTCGCTGATCGGGCGGTCCGGTGCCTCGGCGATGCCGGTGAGCAGCTGTGTCAGGTGCTCCACGATCCGCTCGGCGGCGTCGGCGTCGAAGAGGTCCACGCTGTACTCGAGTTCACCGGTCAGCCCTTCCGGGCTCTCCCGCAGGCCGAGCGTGAGGTCGACCTGCGCGCCCTGGGCCGCCCCCGAGTACGGCTGCACGTCCACGTCGCCCAGGTCCCAGGCATCGTTGGCGCCGGCGGCGTCGCCGTCGGTGGTGAACATGACCTGGAACAGCGGGGTGGCGCTGGCGTCCCGGGCCGGGTTGATCCGCTCGACGACCTGGTCGAACGGCACGTCCTGGTGGGCCAGGCCGTCGAGCACGACGCCCCGGACCCGGGTCAGCAGCTCGGTGAAGGTGGGGTCGCCGGAGAGGTCGCCGCGCAGCACGACGGTGTTGGCGAAGAAGCCGACCAGCCCGGCGACGGCGTCGGAGTCCCGGCCGGCGACCGGCGTGCCGACGGCGATGTCCGGCTGGCCGGAGAGCCGGGAGAGCAGCACCTGGAAGGCGGCGAGCAGCACGACGAACGGGGTGCAGCCGGTGGACCGGCCGAGTTCCCGCAGCCCGTCGGCGACCGGCGCGGGCAGCCGGACCGGCACCCGGTCACCGGCGAAGGTGGGGGTGGCCGGACGGGGCCGGGCGACCGGCAGGTCCAGCACCGGAACGTCGGTCAGTTGCTCCTGCCAGTGCCGCAGGCCGGGCTCGTACCCGCCGTCGGCCTGGCGGCGTCGCTGCCACCAGGCGACGTCGGCGACCTGCACCGGCAGCGCGGGCAGCCGCTGGGCAGCCGCCGCGCCGTCCCGGTAGACCGTGGACAGCTCCCGCCACATGATCGGCAGGGACCACCCGTCACAGGCGATGTGGTGCATCACCAGCAGCAGCACGTGCTCCTCGGGGGACCGCCGGAACAGCGTGGCCCGCAGCACCGGCCCCTGCGCCAGGTCGAACGGCCGCAGCGTCTCGGCGTCGATCAGCTCCCGCAGCGCCGCCTCCGACCCGGCACCGCCTGGCACGTCCACCACCGGCAGCGGAACCGGGACCGCCTCGTCGACCACCTGCTCCGGGCCCTGCGCACCGTCGACGTAACGGGTCCGCAGCACCTCGTGCCGGGCCACCACGGCCGACAGCGCGGTGCCCAGCGCCGCCACGTCCACCGCGCCCGTCAGGCGCACCGCCACCGGCGCGTGGTACGCCGCCGAGGCCGGCGCCAGCCGCCACAGGAAGTAGAGCCGCTCCTGGGCGAACGACAGCGGCAGTGCCTCGTCGCGCGGGGCGCGGGGAATCCCGGTGGGACGCGCGTCGCCGCGGCCCAGCCGCTCCAGCAGCAGCCGGCGTCGCTCCGGGGAGAGCTGGGCGAGCCGCTCGGCGAGCGTGTCAGACATGGAGGTCCCTTCGGAACTGGGCCGTCGGTGGCCGTCTAGGAATTCGCCAGGAGCGCCCGGACGTCCTCGTCGGACATCGACTCGACGCTCTCCAGCGCCTCGGCGAGGAGGTCGTCCTGTTCGCCGAGCGCCTCGTTGATGGCCTTGGCCAGGTCCTCGACGTACGGCGCCTCGAGGATCCGGCGCAGTTCCAGGTCCACCCCGAACGTGGTGCGGATGCGGAACGCCACCTGCACGGCCTGGAGCGAGTGCCCACCGAGGGCGAAGAAGTTGTCGCCGATGCCGACCCGCTCGACGCCGAGGATGTCCGCCCAGACGGCGGCCACCTCCCGCTCCAGGGCGTCGCGCGGCGCCACATGCGCGCCTGCGGTCTCCGGGCGCTCGGGGTCGGGCTCCGGCAGCGCCGCCCGGTCGATCTTCCCGTTCGGGGTCAGCGGCAGCGTGCCCATCACCACGAACGCCGACGGCACCTCGTACTCGGGCAGGCGCTCGGCCATGAACTCGCGCAACTCCGCCACGTTCACGGACGCACCGGCCGCCGGCTCCGCGTAGCCGACCAGGCGTACCGGGCCGGTGCCGGACCGCAGCGCCAGCACCACCCCGGAGGCCACCGTCGGGTGAGCCACCAGCACCGACTCGACCTCGCCCAGCTCGACCCGGAAACCCCGGACCTTGACCTGGTGGTCGGCGCGGCCGACGAACTCCAGCGTCCCGTCGGCACGCCAGGCCACCACGTCCCCGGTCCGATAGAGCCGGGCGCCGGGTACCCCGGAGAAGGCGTCCGGCACGAACCGGTCGGCGGTCAGCCCCGGCCGGTTCCAGTAGCACCAGGCCACACCGGGGCCGCCCAGCCACAGCTCACCGGGGACCCCCACGCCGACCGGACGGCCCCACTCGTCCACCACGTACGTGGTGGTGTTGGTGATCGCCGCACCGATCGCGCCGGAACTGGCCGGCACCTCGGACAGCGGGTTGCAGGTCGAGATGCTGGTGACCTCGGTCGGGCCGTAGATGTTGTTCATCCGGGCCCCACCGGCCTGCACGGCGGCGGCGATCGCACCGAGGTTGATCCGCTCGCCGCCGATGTAGACCTGCTTGAGCGTGGTGAACGCGTCCGGGATCTCGTTGACCGTGGAGTTGAACAACGCGGTGACGATCGCGACGGCGGTGACCTGCTCGCGGCGCAGCAGTTCGACGAAGCGCGGCGGCGAGAGCGCCACGTCGGTGGGGACCACCACCACCCGGCCGCCGTTGAGCAGCGGCCCCCAGACCTCGATCAGCAGCGGGTCGAAGGAGGCGTTGGAGACCTGGCCGACGGCGCGCAGTTCCTCGGGCCGGATCAGGTCGGTGTCACGGACCAGCCGGACGATGCCGCGGTGCGGCACGATCGCGCCCTTGGGCCGGCCGGTGGAGCCGGAGGTGTAGATGAGGGTCGCGGCGTCCTCGGCGACCGTTCCGGGGACGGTGGTCGTGTCCCGGCCGGTCGGCGACGCCGTCACGTCGGTGATGTCGACGGTCTCGCGGCCGGTCAGCGGGAGTTGGTCGAGCAGGTCCCGGTGGCCGACCACCACCCGCACGTCGGTGTCGGTCAGCATGAACTCCAACCGCTGCGCCGGGTAGTCCGGGTCCAGCGGCACGTACGCGCCACCGGCCCGCAACACGCCGAGCATGCCCACCACCAGGTCGGCGGAGCGCCGGCAGCACAGGCCCACCAACGAGCCCCGGCCCACGCCCGACTCCGCCAGCCGGGCCGCCAGCGCGTCCGCGCGGGCCACCAGCGACGCGTACGACAGCGACAGCTCACCGTCGACCACCGCGACCGCGTCCGGCGACGACTGCGCCCAGCCGGCGACCAGCGCGTCCACGGTCAGCTCCGGGGACTGTTCCCGGTCGGTCCGGTTCCACCCGTCGATCTGGGCGCGTTCGGCGGGCGAGGTGAGGTCCACCTCGGACAGCGACCGGTTCGGGTCGGCCACGATGGAGCGCAGCGCGGCCAGGTAGTAGCCGCGTACCCGCCGGATCTGCTCCGGCGAGAACTCGGTGGTGTGGTAGTCGAGCCCCATCAGCAGGCCGCTGGCCCCCGGGTCGCGCAGGAAGCCGCAGACGAACGGGTAGTTGGTCGGCTCGACCCGCATGGTGGTGAAAGAGTTGATCTTCGGGTCGACGATCCGGACGTCCCGGTCGGCCAGGCCGCGCATGACGTGGAAGTGGTTGTAGACGAAGTGCGACTCGTACAACGACTCCCCGCCGGCCAGGCGCTGGATCTCCGCCATCGGGAAGCGGCGGTGCGGCAGCAGCTCGTTCTCCTCGTCGAGCATCGCCCGGATCAGGTCCGCCCACGTGCCACCGGCCACGGTCGCCCGGACCGGCAACGAGTTGAGGAACAGGCCCCGCGACTCGGTGCCGTCGAGCACCTCCAGACGGCCGTTGAAGGCCATCCCGGTGGAGACCTCACGGCTGCCGGTCAGGTGGGCCAGCACCCGCATGTGCGCGGCGAGCAGCACGCTCTTCAGCGGTACGCCGACACCGGCGGCCACCCGCTCCAACCCGGCGCAGAGGTCGTCCGGGATCTTCGTCTCCAGCCAGCGGTAGAAGTCGGAGTGCCCGGGCGGCAGCTCCCACTCCAGCAGCGGCTGCTCGTCCGGAGCCGGCTCGGCCTGCGGCAGCGGCTCCACCTCGGCGCCCTGCGGCCAGCGCGGCAGCCGGAGCCGGTTGGCCTGCCCGACCCGCGCCGCCCAGAACTCCCGCTCCTGCGCCGAGGCGAGCGCCTCCCGCTCGGCCTCGACGAACTCGCGGTAGGTCGAGGCGGGCTTCGGGTCGGCGCTGCTCGACGGGTCCCGCATCAGCTCCATGTAGCGCTGCAGGATCTCGGTGATCGAGGAGTGCAGGCTCCAGCCGTCGAGGATGGCGTGGTGCTCGACCAGGGTCCACTCGAAGGACTCCGCGCTGCGCCAGTGGAAGACGAAGCGCCACAGCGGCGGCCGGGCCAGGTCGAACGGAACGTCGCGCAGCCCCTCGATCACCTCGACGATACGGCGGTCCTGCTCCTGCTCGTCCAGCTCGCGGACGTCGTACACCTCGATCGGCAGGTCCGCCTCGCGGTGCACCACCTGGAGCATCTCGCTGTACTCGCTGAGGTGGAACGAGGTCCGCAGGATGTCGTGCCGGTCGACGATCTGCCCGATGGCCCGCCGGATCAGTGCCTCGTCGAACGGCGCGCGGACGTGGAAGCTGTCGACGTTCTGATAGAGCCGACGTCCCTCGTCGGCCTCCATGTGGAAGATCATCCCGGCCTGGAGCACCGCCATCGGGTACGCGTCCACCGCGTCCTCGGGCAGCCGCTCCCGGTCCGCCTCGGAGATCAGCGCGAAGGGCTGCCGCTCGGCGGCGGGGGCCTGCGCGGTGGTGACCTCCCCCGCCAGCGCGGCGATGGTGGTGCGCTGGAAGAGCTGCTGCAACGAGAAGTCGAGCCCCCTGGCGCGGGCCAGGCCGATCACCTGGACGCTGCGGATCGAGTCGCCGCCGAGGTGGAAGAAGTTGTCCTCGACGCTGACCTGGTCGAGTTCCAGGACGGTCGCCCAGATCTCGGCGAGGGCCTGCTCGGTCTCGTTGCGGGGCGCGACGTACGGCCGGGCCAGCGCCGGCCGGTCGACGCCCGGCTCCGGCAGCCGCCGCCGGTCGATCTTGCCGTTGGCGGTCAGCGGGAATGCGTCGAGCACCGTCACCACCGACGGGATCATGTGGCTGGGCAGCGTCGGTTCGAGGAACTCGTGCACCTCGGGGACGGTCAGGTCGCCGTCGGCGACCAGGTAGGCGACCAGCCGCCGCTCGGTGCCGGGCTCACCGTGCGCGACCACCAGGCAGGCGCTGACGGCGGGGTGGGCCAGCAGCGCGGCCTCGACCTCGGCCGGCTCGATCCGGAAGCCCCGGATCTTGACCTGGTGGTCGAGGCGGCCCAGGTACTCCAGCGTGCCGTCGGGACGCCAGGTCGCCAGGTCACCGCTGCGGTAGCGGCGACCGCCGGGGGTCGTCGGGTCGGCGACGAAACGCTGCGCGGTCAGCTCCGGCCGACGCCAGTAGCCGTGTGCCACACCGTCACCGCCGACATAGAGCTCACCGGGTACGCCGATCGGGGCGGGCCGGCCGTACTCGTCCAGCACGTGCAGGCTGAGGTCGGCCACCTGCCGCCCGATCGGGCTGTGCCGCTCGGCCAGCAGATCGGCGGTGAGCAGGCAGTACGTGGTGTGCACCGTGGTCTCGGTGATGCCGTACATGTTGACCATCTCGGGGCTGGTCTCCGGGTGCCGGGTCCACCAGCGACGCACCGCGTCGGGGTCCAGCGCCTCGCCCGCGAAGATGACCACCCGGACGGCCAGGTCCGCCCGACGCCGCTCGTCGACGGCCTCGAACTGCCGGAACGCCCCCGGTGTCTGGCTGAGCACGGTGACTCCGGCGCGCTCCACCAACTCGTAGAACGCCTCCGGGTCGCGGCTCTCCCAGTAGCGCACCACCGCCAGCGTGGCGCCGTGGGTCAGCGCGCCCCACGCCTCGAAGACAGAGACGTCGAACGAGGCGGAGTGGAAGAGGCTGAACACGTCCTGCGGGCCGAAGTGGAACTGCTCCTCGGTGGCCGCGAACAGCCGCAGCACGCTGCGGTGCGAGACCATGACCGCCTTCGGCAAGCCGGTCGAGCCGGAGGTGTAGATGAGGTACGCGGGGTCGTCGACCGTCGGCGGGACGAGGTCCGGGGCGTCGGCGGTGTCGGCGCGTACCGCCTGCTCGATCGCCACCGTGCGGACGTCCTCGGGCAGCGTGAGGTCGGCCGGGATCGCGTCGCTCTGTGCCACGACGACCCGCAGGCCGCTGTCACGCACGATGAAGTCGAGCCGGTCGGCCGGGTAGTTGGGGTCCAGCGGCACGTAGGCCGCGCCCGCCCGCAGCGCGCCGAGCATCCCGACCACCAGGTCGGTCGAGCGGCGGCAGCAGACACCCACCATGTCTCCCCGGCCGACACCGGCCCGGCGCAGGGTGGCGGCCACCGCGTCGGCGGCGGCCAGCAGCTCCGCGTACGTGGTGCGGGTCTCGCCGTCGAGCACCGCGACGTGGTCGGGGCGCTGCCGCGCGTGCCGGGCGACCAGGTCGCCGATGGGCGCGTCGACGGGGCAGGTCCGGATGATGGCCGACCAACCCTCGATCGTGTCGCGCTCCTGATCCGGCAGACCGCAGACCTCGGCGACGGACCGGTCCGCGTCGGCGACCAACCGCTGCACCAGCGTGAACCACTGCGCGGCGAATCTGTCCATGGTGGAGGCGTCGAAGAGGTCGGTGGCGTACTCCAGTTCCACCCGCATGCCGCCGCTGCCGGCGTCGTAGACCAGCAGGGTGAGGTCGAACTTGGCGGTCCCGGTGTCGATGCCGACCGGGGTGGCGGTGACGTCGTCGCCGAGCCGCCACCCGGCGGGATCCTGGCGTTGCAGCACGAACTGCACCTGCACCAGCGGCGACCAGGCCAGCTCGCGCTCCGGCGCAAGCGCCTCCACCAGGGCCGCGAACGGCACCTCCTGGTGGTCCTGCGCGTCGGCGGAGGCCGCCCGGACCCGGCCGACCAGGTCGGCGAAGGTCGGCGCGCCGGCGGTGTCCACCCGCACGGCGAGAGTGTTGACGAAGAACCCGACCAGGTCGTCCACCTCCGGCACCGGCCGACCGGCGACCGGCGTGGCCACCACCACGTCGGTGCGGCGCGACCAGCGCCCGAGCAGCAGGGCGAAGCTGGCGAAGAGGACGTCGAAGACGGTGCTGGACCGCTGCCGGGCCAGCGCCCGGACGGCATCGGCCACCTCGGACGTCAGCTCGGCGTGCCGGGTGCGTCCGGCGTAACTCTGCACCGGACGGCGGACCCGGTCGGCGGGCAGCTCCAGCACCGGCGGCAGGTCGTCGAGCTGCTGCCGCCACCACTCGACGCCGTCGCGCAGGCGGTCCCCGACGAGCTGGTCCCGCTGCCAGGCGGCGAAGTCGCCGTAGCCGAGGGACCGGTCCCGGGCTGGCGGCCGGGTTCCGGCGACCAGCGCCCGGTACGCCTCGGCGAGTTCGGCGAGCAGGATCTCCAGCGACTGCCCGTCACAGGCGACGTGGTGGATCGACAGCCAGAGCAGCCACCGGTCGTCGGCGTGTCGGATCACACCGGCGCGCAGCAGCGGCGCCCGCGACAGGTCGAACGGTTCGGCGACGGCGGCGCGCGCCGCGTCCAGCGCCGCCGCCTCGGCTCCCGTCCCGGCGGCGCGCAGGTCGTCGACCCGCCACGACACCGGCGTGCCCGCCTCGGCCCGGAGCAGCCGGGGGCGGCCCACCTCGGTGTCGATGGCGGTCCGCAGCGACTCGTGCCGGTCGACCAGGAGCTGCACGGCGGCGCCCAGCGCGTCGGGGTCCACCGCGCCGGTCAGCGCGAAGGCGACCGGCACGTTGTAGAGCGGCAGTCCGGGCCGCCAGCGGTCGAGGAACCAGAGGCGTTCCTGACCCGGCGACAGCACCGTCGGCTCACCGGTGGCGGCGATGACCGCACGGGCGGTGGTGTCGGTGATCCCCGCCTGCGCGAGCAGGTGGTTGATGAGGTCGTCCTCGGTCGGCCCCAGCGATCCGGCGGAATCAGTGGTCGTCACCAGTGTTCTCCTTCGTTGCGGACGCGGTGCCGAGTCGTGCGGCGCGTTCGGTGGGGCTGAGTCGGCGGACCTGCATGACGACGGCGGCGATCCGGTCGAGCCGGCCGGCGTCGGGTCCCTCGGCGCGCAGGCGCCGGGCCAGGTCCGCGACGGTGGGTTGTTCGACGAGGTGACGCACGGAGACCGGAGTACGCAGCGTGCGCTCCAGCCGGCCACAGACCTGCACGGCGTGCAGGGAGTGCCCGCCGAGGCCGAAGAAGTTGTCGTCGAGGCCGATCTCGGCGACGTCGAGCACCTCGCCCCAGGTCTCGGCGATGATCTGTTCGAGCGGATCGGTCGGCGCACGGAAGGCGGCCTGGTCGACCCGTTGGTCGGTGTCCGGATCGGGTAGCGCCGCCCGGTCGATCTTGCCGTTCGGGGTCAGCGGCAGCGTGTCCATCACCACGAACGCCGACGGCACCGCGTACTCCGGCAGCCGTTGTGTCAGGAACTCGCGCAGCTCCGCCACGCTGACCGGGGCACCCGCCACCGGCTCCACGTAGCCGACCAGGCGCACCGGCACGCCCTCGGACCGCGCCGCGACCACCACCGCCGACGCCACCGCCGGGTACGCCAGCAGCGCCGACTCGACCTCGCCCAGCTCGACCCGGAAACCCCGGACCTTCACCTGGTGGTCGGCGCGGCCGACAAACTCCAACGACCCGTCGGGCCGCCGGAACACCACGTCCCCGGTCCGGTACAACCGGGCACCCGGCAGGCCGGAGAAGCCGTCCGGCACGAACCGGTCGGCGGTCAGCCCCGGCCGGTCCCAGTACCCCCAGGCCACTCCCGGGCCGCCCAGCCACAGTTCGCCGGGGACGCCGACGCCGGCCAGGTGACCCGCGTCGTCCACCACGTACGCCCAGGTGTTCCCGATCGCCGTACCGATGGCGCCGGTGCTGGTGGGTCGCGACGTCAGCCGGGTGTAGGTGGCGAAGGTGGTCACCTCGGTCGGGCCGTAGATGTTGTGCAGCCGCGCCGGACCCCGTCCACCCTCGACGACCCGGCCCACCGTCCCCGGATCGAGGCTCTCGCCGCCGAAGTAGAGCTGGTCCACGCCGGCGAAGGCGTCCGGCACCGTGTTGACGGTGGCGTTGAACAACGCGGTGGTGATGAAGACCGTGGTCACCGACCGGGTACGCAGCAGGGCGGCGAGCCCCGACGGGGAGAGCACCGTCTCGGTGGGCACGATCACCACCTGCCCGCCGTTGGCCAGCGCACCCCACACCTCGAAGGTGATGGCGTCGAAGCTGGCGTTGGCGAGCTGGGCGAGGACGGTCCGTGGGGTCAGCTCGACGTAGTCGGCTCCACCCACCAGGCGGGTGATGCCGCGATGCGGCACCACCACGCCCTTCGGGTCGCCGGTCGAGCCGGAGGTGTAGATGACGTACGCGGCGTCGTCGCCGCCACGCGCCGACCGGTCCGGTTCGGCACCGGCGGTCGGGGCGACCGCCTCGGCGGCCTCGGGCAGGGTGACGGCGTGCCGGTCACCGAGCGGGAGCTGGTCGAGCAGATCCCGATGCCCGACCACCACCCGCGCGTCCGTGTCGGCCAGCATGAAACCCAACCGCTGCGCCGGATGGTCCGGGTCCAACGGCACGTACGCGCCACCGGCCCGTAACACCCCCAACATCCCCACCACGAGATCGGCCGACCGCCGACAACAGAGCCCCACCAGGGAGCCCCGCCCCACCCCCAGGTCCGTCAACCGCGCCGCCAGCGCGTCGGCCCGGGCCACCAACGACCCGTACGACACCGACTCCTCGCCGTCCACCACGGCCACCGCGTCCGGGGACGACCGGGCCCACTCGGCCACCAGCGCGTCCACGGTCGACCCGGCGGGGTAGTCGCGGGCCTGCCCGGCCCAGTCCAGCAGTCGGCGCTCCTCCTCGGCGGGCAGCGCGGACACCGATGCGACCGGGGCGTCGACGTCGGCGAGCAGCCGCTCCAGCAGCACCGTCCACCCGGTGGCGAACCGCTCGGCGGTGGACGCGTCGAAGAGATCGGTGGCGTACTCGACCTCGACGCCGAGGTCCGGTCCGCCGGTGTCGACCACCGCCAGGGTGAGGTCGAACTTCGCGGTGCCGGTGTCCACCGAGTCGAGTTCGGCGACCAGGCCGTCGGACTCCCAGCGGCCCCGGGCGTGCTGGTTCATCCCGAAGGCGACCTGGGCGAGCGGTGCCCGGCTCTGGTCGCGGTCCGGATCGAGCGCGTCCACCAGGGAGGCGAACGGGATCTGCTGGTGTGCCTGGGCGGCGGCCGAGACGGCGCGTACCCGGTCGACCAGGTCCAGGAAGGTCAGCGCGCCGCCCAGGTCGGCCCGCAGCACGACGGTGTTGACGAAGAAGCCGACCAGGTCGTCGAGCTCGGGCAGCGGACGCCCGGCGGCCGGGGTCGCCACCACCACGTCGGTCCGGCCCGACCAGCGGCCGACCAGCAGCAGGTACGCGGTCACCAGCAGGTCGAAGACGGTGACCGAGTGGGTCCTCGCGGCGGCCCGCAGCGCCGACACCGTCGAGGGGTGCAGCCGGTGCCGCAGGGTCGCACCGACGTGACTCGCGACCGGCGGGCGACGGCGGTCGGCGGGAAGCTCCAACAGGCGCGGTGCACCGGCCAGCCGCTGCCGCCACCAGGCCACCTCGTCGGCGATCACCTGCGGGGTCAGCACCGCGCGCTGCCAGGCGGCGTAGTCGGCGTACGTCGGCGCCGGTGAGGAGGGGTCCCCTGCTATGCACGAGGCGTTAGCAGGGGGCCCTTCCTTACCGAAGATCTCGGCGAGCAGGATGTCCAGCGACCAGCCGTCGCAGGCGGCGTGGTGCACGGAGAGCCAGCAGAACCACTCGTCGTCGGCGATCCGGACCAGTCCGCCGCGCAGCAGCGGCGCCTGCGCCAGGTCGAACGGTCGGGCGACACCGGCGGCGGCCAGTCGCCGCCCCTCCCGCTCGCCTCCGGCGCGGGCGTCCGCCACGGTCCAGTCGATCTCGGTCCGGTCGGCGGTCCGGGCGACCGGACGACCGTCCACGGTCACCAGCGCGGTACGCAGCGCCGGGTGCGCGGCCACCACCGTCCGGACGGCGTCGTGCAGCCGCTCGGGGTCGACCGTTCCGGTCAGCCGCAGCAGCACCGGGACGTTGTAGAGGGCCGAGCCGTCCCGCAGCCGGTCCAGGTACCAGAGCCGTTCCTGCCCGAACGACACCACCGGCTCGCCGGTGTGCGCGGTGAGAGCGGGCAGCGCGACGGCCGGCTCACCGGCGTCGACAAGCGCGGCGAAGTCGGCGAGGACCGGGTGGGCGAAGAGCTGGTCCACGGTGAGGGCCACCCCGCGCTCGGCCGTCGTCCGGGCGACGACCTTGGCGGCCAGCAGGGAGTGCCCGCCGAGGGCGAAGAAGTTGTCGTCGGCGCCGACCCGGTCCAGGTGCAGGACGTCGGCCCAGACGGCGGCGAGCAGTCGCTCGGTCGGGGTGGCCGGCTCGATCGGCTCGCCGGTGGGCAGGCTCTCCACGGCCACCGCGACGGCGTCCGTCTCGCCCGCGCCCGGCAGGTGCCCTTTCCCCGCCACCAGGGCGGTCAGGATCCCGTCGAGCCGGTCCAGGTGGGCGGCGACGCTCACCGGACCGTACCGGTCCTCGTCGTGGTCGCAGCGCAGCACCAGCCGCCCGTCGCGGGCGGTGAACTCCAGGACGGCGTCGCACCAGACGATCTCGTGTTCGAGGTCCGCGACGTCGCCGGGGTCGAGTCCGCCGCCGAGCGCGCCGAGCGGCACCACGGCGATCCGTACCTCGCCGTCGCTCGCCGGGCCCGCCGCCGGCAGCGCCGTGGCGGTGCGCTCGGCCAGCCGCCGCAGCGGCAGTAACGGTTCGACCGCGCAGTGCACCGCGCGCAGGGCGACGCCGTCGGTGGCGTCGGCGACGATCACGCCGACCACCGCCGTCGTCGCGGCGGTCCGGCCCCGGTCGCCGGCCACCAGGGCCTGCGTCGCGGCGGCCAGCACCGCCGCCGGGGTGGTGCCGAGGTCGGCGGCGAGAGCGGTCAGGTCCGCCTCGCTGACGGCGAGCGCCCGGCTGACCTCGCCGCGACGGAACGACAGGCCGGGCATCACCTCGTCGTCGGCGGCGAGGGTCGCCGCCACCGACGGGTCCCGGCTGACCTCGACGGTCATGGCCGCCCCTGCCCGGCGTCCGGCGGCGTGACCGTGTACGCCCCGATGACCAGTCGGGACAGGCCGCCTCGCAGCATCGTGTCGACGGCGATCTCCGGGGTCCGCACGATGGGCTGCCCGCGCAGGTTGAACGAGGTGTTCAGCAGGACCGGGATGCCGGTCCGGTCGGCGAACGCGGTCAGCAGCTCCCAGAGCAGCGGGTTGCCCTCGCGGGTGACCACCTGCACCCGGGCGGTGCCGTCGAAGTGGGTGACCGCGCCCAGCGAGTCCCGGTGTTCCGACCTGGTGCGGGTGGTGAACAGCATGTGCCGGAACCGCTGCTCGTCGCCGGGCTCGATCTCGAAGTACGTGGACGCCGCCTCTTCGGTGACGACCGGCGCGAAGGGACGGAAGTCCTCCCGGCGCTTGATCAACGCGTTGATGTGGTCGCGCATCCGCGCGTCCCGAGGGTCGGCGAGGATGCTGCGGTTGCCCAGCGCCCGGGGGCCGAACTCCATGCCGCCCTGGAACCACGAGACGACCTCACCGGTCTCCAGCGCCTCGGCGGTCTCGGCAAGCAGCCGCGCCCGCTCCGGCACGTGCCGGACCACCACGTCGGTCCGGCTCCCGACGGCCGCGCCGATCTCCTCGTCGGTGTACGAGGTGCCCCAGTACGGCATGGACATCGCCGGGATACGCGTCGCCGGCTCCTGCTGGGCCTGCACGTAGAGCGCCGCGCCGACGGCCGAACCGTCGTCGCCCGCGCCCGGCGGGATGAAGATGCGCTCGAACAGTCGACTGCGGGCGATCACCCCGTTGGCAGAGCAGTTCAGGGCGACACCACCGGCGTAGCACAGGTCCCGCAGCCCGGTCTCGCGCCGGAAGTGCCGCAGCACGTGCACCAGGCAGAGTTCCACCACCGCCTGGAGTGCGGCGGCGACGTCCCGGTGCCGCTGCTCGACCGGGGTTCCCGGCTGCCGGGGCGGGCCGAAGCGCTCGGCGAGCAGGGCCAGTACGCCCCGGTGCGTCTCCCGCTCGCGCAGGTCCCGGTCGGCGGCCAGCGCGGAGACCGTGAACGTGCCGCCGTCGAGCAGCTTGACCAGCTTCGACATCTCGGCGAAGTGGGCCCGCCGGTCACCGAAGGCGGCCAGGCCCATCACCTTGTACTCGTCCATCATCATGTCGAAGCCGAGGTACATGGTGAAGACGCCGTAGAGCGTGCCGATCGAGTGCAGCGCCGGGATGCGGTGCAGCACCTCCAGCTTGCCGCCGGTGCCCGCCGCCACGGTCAGGCTCTCCGTCTCCCCCATCCCGTCGGCGACCAGGACCAGCGCCTCCTCGTACCCGCTGGGGTAGTAGGCGCTCGCGGCGTGGGCGAGGTGGTGCGGGACCGGCACCAGCTTCGCGGCCCAGTCCACGCTCGGGAACTCCCGCCGCAGCCAGGTCAGCTGCACGTCGGGGTCGTAGACCTCGGCGTACCGGGCGGCCAGGTACGGGTCGGACAGGTCCAGGTCGGCGGCGCGGTGGGCGAATCCGTGGGCGACGACGTCGATCTCGTCGGGGGTGACCCCGGTCCGCCGGAGCGCGTCGCGGATCGCGTGCGCCGGGAAGCTGCCGGTCGCCTTCTCGGCGGTGTACCGCTCCTCGGCCGCCGCGGCCCGCACCACACCGTCCACGACGAGTGCCGCCGCCGAGTCCAGGCCCTGCACCACCCGGTACTCGCGGGCGTCGAGGTCCGGCAGCTCGCGGCGTTTGAAGTCGACGCTGTTGTGCAGCCCGCTGATGCCCAGAACCTTCATGATGGCGTCTCCTCGGAGCCGGCCCGACGGTGGATGTGTGCCGTCGCCGCCTCCCGCAACGCCCGCCGGTCGACCTTCTGGCTGGGCGTGAGGGGCAGCTCCGGTAGCGCGACGATCCGTTGCGGCAGCAACGCGGCGGGCAGCGACGCCGCCAGGTGCTCGCGGAGCGCCGCGTCGGTGACGGCCGGACCGTCCCCGCCGGTCCGCACGTACAGCACGAGCCGCTGGTCGTCCTCGGCCGCGGTGACGACCACCGCCGCCGCCTGGGTCACCGCCGGATGACGCTCGGCGTACGTCTCGATCTCTTCGAGCTCGATCCGGTGTCCCCGGATCTTGACCTGGTTGTCGGCGCGCCCGTGGTACGACAGCGTCCCGTCCGGACGCCAGGCGCACAGGTCACCGGTGCGGTACTCGTCGTCCCGGAACACCGCGGCGGTGCGCTCGGTGTCGCCGAGGTATCCGACGGCGAGCTGCGGACCGCCGACGTGCAGTTCACCGATCTGGCCGACCGGCACCGGCCGCCCGTCCCGGCCCCGGACGACGGCGACGGTGCCCGGCAGCGGTGCGCCGATCGGCACCGGGTCGGGCACCGGCCGGTCGAGCCGGTGGGCGGTGCACCAGATGGTGGCCTCGGTCGGGCCGTAGACGTTCCACACGGTGGCCCCGGTGTCCACCAGGCGGGCGGCCAGGTCGGCGGTGACCGCCTCGCCGCCGCAGAGCAGCGTCCGCCCGGTCAGGTCGCCCGACAGGTGCGGCAGGATCAGCCGCCACCCCGACGGCGTGGCCTGGATCAGGTCGGGCCGGGCGGCGTCGAGGTATCCGCCCAGCCGGGCCGGGTCCCGGCGCGTCGCGTCGTCGACCAGCAGCAGCCGGCCGCCGGTGGCCAGCGGCAGGAAGAGTTCGAGCAGCGAGATGTCGAAGGTGAGCGCCGTCGTGCCGGCCACCGTCGGGGTGCCGGGTGCCAACAGGTCGGCGAAGGTGACGACACAGTGCGCCAGCGCCGCGTGCGACACCCCGACCACCTTGGGCCGGCCGGTCGAGCCGGAGGTCGACATCGCGTACGCGAGGCCGTCGCCGGTCGGCGGGTCACCGGCGGGAAGCGGGACGTCGGCGGGCGGTGGGGCGTCGTCCGGTGGCGCCACCACCTGGCAACCCGCACGGGTCACCGCCTGCGGATCGGCCAGCACCGCGAACCGCGCGTCCGCGGTGTCGAGCAGGGTGTCCAGCCGGGCGCGCGGATGCCCCGGGTCGACGGGCAGGAACGCGGCCCGCAACGACCACACGGCCAGCAGGGTGACCACCAGCTCGGCCCGGCGGGGTAGCCCGACCGCGACCACGTCACCGGGCGCCACGCCCGCCGCGCGCAGGACGTGCGCGTACCGGTCGGCCGCCGCGACGAGGTCGGCGTAGCTGACGCTGCGGGTGGCGTCCTCGATCGCGGTGGCCTGCGGCCGGGCGAGTGCCTGGGCGCGGACCAGGGCCGGCACGCTGTCGCCGGGGGCCCGGCCCGAGCGGTGGGCGGCGGCGACGATCCGCACGTCTTCCTCGCCGCAGAGGTCGATCGCCCCGACCGGTACGTCGTCCGCCGCCCCGAGGACGCGCGCGACGCGCCCGGCCAGCAGCGCCGTGTCGGCCGACGGCGTGACGTCCGCTCCGGTGACCAGGATGTGCGGCCCGTCGCCGTGGTCGACCCGGATCGCGGTGTCGGCGCCGAGGCGCGCCACCTGCTTGCCGACGAGCGCGCCGAGGACGGACCGGCGGGCCCGCCACGGTGCCGACACGGTCACCGACCGGCCGGTCGCCGGATCGATCAGCTCACCGGTGACGGTCGGCGCGGCACCCGCGTGCGCGAGCACCAGCAGACTGGCCGCGACCGTCTCGACATTGACCGACGCACTCGCCCCAGCGGCGTTTTCCGAAGCCACCAGCGATCGCGTCATCGCGCACTCCCTAATACCGGCGGGGGCAGAGAAAAGCAATTCATCGCGCTGCCGTCCACCCCATTCATGCCGGACGAGTGATCCTTGAATTACTGTCCGTGTCCGGCAATTGGATCGGGTCCCGCCGGGTTACGAGGCAGCACGCTAGGAGCGACCGGATCGGGGTGTCAACGGCCGCAACCGGGCGGAACCAATCGGACATGTCACCGAGGATTGGGTCAGATACCCCGGTGGCCTCGTCATCTTCGGGCCGTTTTTGCCTAGTTCCGGAGCGCACCCACCCACGAGCCGGCCGACGGCACGCTGGCAGAACTGTGCCAAGTGGAAACGGATCCGCCCCCTCAACTGGTCTTTTGTGTGACCCTTGGGGGCAGCCTTTAGGCCGCACCCGCGTCGGCGCCCTTTATCAAGGAGAAGGACATGTCACGGATTCTTGCCACGCGACGGATGCGGCTTTACCTATTGGCGGACACGGCGTCGAACCTCGGCGACTTCGCGCTGTTCCTGGCCATGACGATCTGGGTCAAGACGATAAGTGGAAGCACCTCGGCCGCCGCCCTGGTGATGTTCTCCTTCGCCGCCGGCAGCCTTCTCCTGCCCGCCGCCGGGCTGCTCTCCGACCGGGTACGCCGCCGCCCGCTGCTCATCGGCGCGAACCTCGCCCTCGCCGCCGTCGTCCTGCTACTGCTCCTGGTCGGCGGTGCTCATCACGTCTGGCTCGTCTACGTGGTGATGTTCACCTACGGCGCGCTGGGCAGCGTGACCGGTCCGGCACAGCTCGCCCTGCTGCCGTCCCTCATCCCCAAGGACCTGCTGGGCGACGCCAACGGGCTGATCCAGTCGGTCCGTGGCCTGATCCGGGTCTTCGCGCCGGTGGTCGGCGCGGGCCTGTTCGCCTGGCTCGGCCCGGAGGCGGTCATCCTCATCGACGCGGCGCTGTTCGTCCTGGCCGCCGGAGCCCTGCTGGCGATCAAGGTGGAAGAGACCAAACCGGTGCCGTCCGGTGAGCCCTGGCGCACCGAGCTCACCGCCGGCCTGCGCTTCATCGGCCGCACCGTGACGCTGCGCCAGCTCGTCATCTCCTGTGGACTGGCCATGCTCGTGCTCGGCTTCTTCGAGGCGATCGGACTGGCCGTGGTCACCGCCGGGCTGGACCGCGAGCCGACGTTCCTCGGCGTCCTCGGTGCGGCGCAGGCGGTCGGGACCATCATCGGCGGGGTTTCCGCCGGCGCGGTCCTGCGCCGGACCAGCGAGAGCATGACGGTGATCATCGGTCTGTCGATGGTCGCCGTCTCCAGCATGCTGCTGATGATCCAGATGACGCCACTGGTGATCGCCGCGATGGCCCTGCTCGGCCTCTGCGTCCCGTGGCTCGTCGTCGGCGCCACCACCGCCCTGCAACGCCGTACGCCGGAGCACCTGCTCGGCCGCGCGTCGGCGGCTTTCGAGTTCGCGGTGACCGTGCCGCAGACCCTGTCGATCGCCGTCGGCGCGGCCCTCATCGCCCTGCTCGACTACCGGCTGCTGCTGGGCATCGTGGCCGCCGCCGTCACCGTCTCCGCCGTCTACCTGGTCACCCGGCCCGAGCAGCCCACCGGCCCCGGCGAGCAGCCCGGCGACGTGCCGCCCACCGAGGTGCAGGCCGGCGAGGTACAGGCGGCCGGTGACGTCCTGGCCGCCACCGCCAAGCCGGTCACGACCCCGATGTCGGACCGCTAGGCACCGCGCACCACCCGGCCCGGACCTGCGTTCCTCGGCGGCCGGCAACCCACCGTTCTCACCAGGAGACAGACGCCCATGTCTTCGCATCAGGTCCCGACACTCCTCCTCGCGTTGGCACTGATCTCGCTGCTCGCCTTCGGGGCGGGCGCGGTGGCCCGGCGATTGCGGCAACCTCCCGTCATCGGCGAGGTCGTGGTGGGCATCCTGCTCGGCCCGACGCTGTTCAACGGCCTCATCTCCGACACCCTCTTCCCGACCGACATCCGACCGTTCCTGACCGTCCTGGCGACGATCGGCGTCGTGTTGTTCATGTTCACCGTGGGGGCCGAGCTGAACGCCGGTCTGCTGCGGGGACGCCGGATGGTGGCCGGCACGGTCGCCGCCGGCTCGATCGCCGTGCCGTTCGGTCTCGGCGCGCTGCTCGCCCTCTATCTGTTCCCCCGGCACCCCACCGACAGCAAGCTGGGCTTCGTGCTGTTCATGGGTGCGGCCATGTCGGTGACCGCGTTCCCGGTGCTGGCCCGCATCCTGATCGACCGGGGCCTGAGCCGCACCTGGCTGGGCAGCGTGGCGCTGGCCTGCGCCGCCATCGACGACGTGCTCGCCTGGACGCTGCTCGCCGTCGTGGTCGCGGTCGCTGGGGCCGGTGCCGGATCCGTCTGGGTACTGCTGTTCGTGCCGTACGTGCTGGCGATGTTCCTGGTCGTCCGGCCACTGCTGCGTCGGCTGCTGGCCGAGCGCACCGAGGGTGGCCCACCCCGCCCGGCGGCGCTGGTGATCACGCTGGTCGGGCTGCTGCTGTCGGCGGCGTTCACCGACTGGATCGGGCTGCACTTCATCTTCGGCGCGTTCCTGTTCGGCGTGGTGATGCCCCGCTCCGTGCTGCCCGAGCAGGGCGTGACCGCCCAGGTCAGCGACCGCATCACGCACCTGAACAGCATGTTGCTGCTGCCGATCTTCTTCGTGGTCGCCGGGCTGAAGGTCGACCTGTCCACCATGGACGTGGGCGACGTGATCGAGCTGGGGCTCATCCTGGCGGTCGCGGTGGGCGGCAAGTTCGTCGGCGCCTTCGCCGCCGCCCGCCTCGGCGGGGTGGCCCCGCGCCCGGCGAGCGCACTCGCTGTCCTGATGAACACGCGCGGCCTGACCGAGCTGATCATCCTCGCCGTCGGCCTGGAACTCGGCATGCTCGACGGCCAGCTCTACTCGTCGATGGTCGTGATGGCGCTGGTGACGACCGCGATGGCCGGGCCGCTGCTGCACCTGCTCTACCCGATGCCCACCGGCCGGAACCCGTCGCCGCCGCACGTTCAGGACCTGGAACCGGCGGGCACCCCGACCCGGTAGCGCCCGACCTCGACGACACACCGTGTCGGCGCGTCACCCGACACGCCGACACGGTGTGCCATCTGTCCGAAACTGAACGTAGCGGTGTCGACGGACAGACAGAGACGAGTCTGGATCATCCGGGCCGATATAGCTTCCCCATCGACAGCGTCACCGTTCGATGAGGAGGGCCCACGTGACCCGCACACCGTCCATCACCGCCCGACTGCGAATCATGCTCGCCGTCGGCCTGGCCGCCGTGCTGGCGTCGGTGGTCGCCGCCGCGCCGGCCACCGCGGCGCCGACCACCACCGCCCGGTCCGGCGCGCACGGCGCCGTCGCCGACTCCGGCTCCGTACCCAGTTCCGCTCTCTCCGCCAGCGTGCAGCGCGGCATCGACGGCTCCCGGGGCGGCGGCGTCACCGGCGCCGCCGGCAGCGGCGCGGTCCGGCCCGGCGGGCTCCGGTTCGACACCGGCGGTCAGGCGCTGAAGGCGGGCGGCGCTTCGGCCGGCGTGTTCAGCGTGATCGGCACCGACAACCGGGTCCGCGTCGACCCGACCACGGTCTTCCCGTCCCGGGCGATCGTGCAGATCGTCCGGACCACCGGCGGCTCCACCTGGGGTTGCACCGGCTGGCTGTACGGGCCCAGCATCGTGGCCACCGCCGGGCACTGCGTCCACCCGGGTGGCGGGTCCAACGGCGGCGGCGGCAACGGCTTCTACCCGCGCGGCGACTTCCAGATCATCCCCGGCCGCAACGGGGCCTCGACGCCGTACGGCACCTGCACCGCGACCCAACTGCTCTCGGTCACCGGCTGGACCCAGGACGGCAGTGAGACCAACGACTACGGTGCGATCCGGCTCAACTGCGCCGCCGGCAACACCACCGGCTGGTTCGGCTTCTGGTGGCAGAGCGCCACGTTGACCGGCACCGCCAGCACGGTCAGCGGCTACCCGTGCGACAAGACCTTCGGACAGCAGTGGCGGCACGCCGGGCAGACCATCCAGGTCACCCACGACCGGCAGGTCTTCTACCAGAACGACACCTTCGGCTGCCAGAGCGGCAGCCCGGTCTACCAGACCCGCCCGGCCGGCAGCTCGTTCTGCGCCGGCGAGTGCGTGATGGCCATCCACGCGTACGGCGTGCACGGCTCCGCACCGCACTCGACCAACAACCACGGGACCAGAATCACCGAGTCCGTCGCCAACAACCTGATCGCCTGGCGAAACGGCTGACCGGAATCGGACGTGGGGTGGGGGTGAACTGCCCCCACCCCACGGAACCGCTGGCCACTCCGGCACGTCCCAGTAACTGTCCGTCACTGCGAGCGAGGGAGCAGTTATGTGCGAGCGAAACGGGGTTCCGGCATGACCAGGGGGCGCCTCGGGGCGCTCGCACTGCTGGTGGCCGCGCCGTTGCTGATCGGGGCCGGCCTGCTGGCGTGGCACGGCGACCGGTCGGTTTCGGACGACGGGTCGTCACCACCTTCACCCCGGAGCGACACCACCGGCATCGTGACCGGCACCGCCGCCACCGCCACCGGTGATCCCGTGCAGGGCGCAGCCGTACTGGTCGAGTCGCTCGACGACCCGGCACCGGCGATCCCCGAGATCGGCGTCCTCACCGGCGACACCGGGCGGTACGAGTGGCGCCTCCCGCCCGGCCGGTACGAGATCGTCGTGGACACCGGCGAGCGGACGAGTGAACCGCAGACCGCCACCGTCACGGCCGGCGCGGTCACCACCCTCGACATCGTCCTGCGCTGAACCCCGTTGACCTCGGGCACGGCCGGTGCGGTCAGCGGGCGGCCCGGAAGGCGCGCCCAACCTCGGTGGTCTGGCCGCCGGGACGGAACAGGCCGGTCTGGTCCTTGTCGCTGGCGGGCAGCCCGAACCAGGCGTACCGGTGCAGCCAGGGCAGTCCACGCAACATCCGGGTCGCCTCGGTGAGGAACGCCGCCTGCTGCGCCTGGGTCGGGAAGCGCACCCCGTTCGAGAAGTCGATCAGCGCGAACTCGGTGAGCCAGATCGGCAGCCCGTACCGGTCGTGCACCGCCTGCAGGTAGGAGCGGAGCTGGCTCACCGCGTTGGCGGTGCGGAAGTCACCGCCGTACCAGTGCAGGGCGATGAAGTCGACCCGCAGGCCGCGTTCCTTGACACCGGCCATGAAGCGGTCGAGCCACTCCCCCGGCCGGTCCCCGCCCCAGGCCACCGCCGGGCTGCCCAGCGGCAGGCCGGTCGCCTCCAACTGCGGCCACAGGTCCAGCGCCCGTTCCACGCTCATGTTCGCCTGGCCGTTCAGGTCCGGCTCGTTGAACCCGAGCAGGTACTTCCCGTTCTGCCGGGCCTGCCGCAGGTTGGCGGCGGTCACGCTGTCCGCGCCCCAGATCATCGGCACGAACTCGCTGCCGCGCGGGGTGGTGACCCCCGGGTGCGCGACGTTCCAGGTGTAGTACCAACTCGCCCCGGAGTCGGCCAGCGCCCCGTCGACCCCGTCGAAGGTCCAGACGCCGACGCCCTTCTTCGTCGAGGTGGCGGCGGGCGGTGGCGCGGCCGGGCGTACCGCCGTGGGTGTCGGACGGGACGACGGGCTCGCCGACGGCGACGTGCCGGCGGCCGGGGTGGTGGGTGTCGCGGACGGCGTGCCGGGCGCATCCGGGGAGGCCGGCGGCGAGGACGCCTCGAACGCCGGTGCCGCCACCGGTGGCGGTGGTGCCGCCGGTGCCGGCGTGGGACCGGTCCGCTGCGCGACCGCGATGGCACCGACCGCGAGGACGACCACCGCGACGGCGGCGGCAACCGGCCCGGCGACCTTGGCCGACCCGGCCGGCAGCAGGCTGGCCAGCCCGCGTGGGCGGGCCGCATGCACACCCCCGGGCGCACCGCCGCCGGTCTGCACGACGGCGGTGCGCCCGAACGCCTCGACCGTCGGGTCCGGGGTCGGGGCGTGGGGGCTCACCGCGCCGGCCCGTGGGGTGACCGGCGCGACGTTCGGGATGAGGGTGGGCGACAGTGGCAGGTGGGTCAGCACGCCCTCGGCGACGCCGGGCGGGACGGGCAGCAGCGGGAGCCCGGCGAGCAGCCGGTCGATCGGGAACATCTCGCCGCCGGAGCCGCCGCACCGGCCGCACTCGCGGACGTGGCGGGCCAGGCGCTTGCGCCACAGCGGGTGGGGCGTGCCGTCCCAGCCCCGGGTCAGCTCCTGCATCCCGGCGCAGTCGGCGGTCCGCAGCGCGTGGACCACGCTCCGGGCCGCCTCCAACTGCTCCTTCATCCGCTGTACCCGCACCGCCGCGTGGGCCGGGGTGAGGCCGAGGGCGGCGGCCAGCTCGGTGCGGTCCAGGTCTCCGGTCGACTCCAGCCACCAGAGCGCCAGCAAGGTCTGGTCGTCGGGGTCCAGCCAGCGGGTCGCCTCGGCGACCTCCCGCCGTTGGTCGGTCAGGCCGAGCCGGAGGATCGTCAGGCCGGCGAAGTCCGCCGCCGGATCCGGCACGCCGTACGCGACGTCGAGGTCCGAGGTGTGCTCCTGCGCGGTACGGCGCCGTTGTTCGCGATCACGGACCTGGCGGACCGCGATGGCGATCAGCCACGACCGGTAGGCGGTCGGGTCCCGCAACTCGGTCAGGTACCGCACGACGCGCAGCAACGTCTCCTGGACCACGTCGTCGACGTCGGCGTGCCCGCGCAACGCCCGGCCGACCACGTTGTAAACCAGCGGCAGGGAGGCCGCGAGCAGGGCGTCGAGCGCCTGTGGTTCGCCGGCGCGGGCGGCGATCACCAGACTCGCGTCCGCGCCACCCCGGTCTCCGACCCGCATACCCGCCACTCCTCCACGTGATCGCACCGCCACCGCACTCCGGGCGGACGAGACATCCGGCCGATGCCTCCCCACAGGAGACGGCAGGGCCGGGACGAGATAACAGTTTCCGCGAACATCGTCGCCGCGGCCACGGCCGGTGCGCCAACGGACGCACCGGCAGCTCTGCCCCACCGCCCGTCGCCGCGCACCGTCGGTGTCACGCCGTTGGCGGACGTCGACGTACCGCTCGTACACCTCGGGGGTGCCGGCGGTGGTGGTCTCCTCTGCCTCTACCGGCCACGGCGGCGGCTCGGGGCCGCCGGACAACGCCCAGGCCGCCTGCCGCGACGCGCCGCGCGCCACGTACTCGGCAGGGCGCGGCACGCTCACCGGCGCGCCGAACAACGCCGGCGCGACCGCCCGCACGGCGCGGGACTGGGCCGCGCCGCCGATCAGCAACACCCGGTCGACCGGGACCTGCTGGGCACGGAGCGCGTGGCGGGCGTCGGTGCTCAGCCCGCCAGGGCCACCTGCACCGGGGTCGACCGCTGGATGGTGGTGCCGTCGCCGACCTGCCCGAACGAGTTGTCGCCCCAGCACCACAGGCTGTCATCGGTGCGCATCGCGCACGCGTGGTAGGACGCGGCGAGGTTGTCCGTCCAGGTGGTGACGCTACCGACCCGGGTCGGGGTCGATCGGTGGGTGGTCGTGCCGTCGCCGAGCTGCCCGGACGAGTTCTTGCCCCAGCACCACAGGCTGCCGTCGGTGCGTGTGGCGCACGACGAGTCGATGCTCGCCTCGACCCGCGCCCAGGTGGTGGTGGTGCCCACCTGAAGAGGGGTCAACTGGGAGCCGACGCCGCCGCCCACCTGGCCGTACCCGTTCTCGCCCCAGCACCACAGCGTCCCGTCGGTGCGCACCGCGCAGGTGTGCACGTACCCGGCCGTCACGCCGGCCCACATGGTCGCGGTACCCACCTGTGTCGGCGTCGCCCGGTACTCCCGGATGCCGATACCGAGCTGCCCGTCCGAGCTGCTGCCCCAGCACCACAGGGTCCGGTCGGTGCGGGTGGCGCAGGTGTGCGCGTACCCGGTCGTGACGCTCGCCCAGGTGGTCGCCGTGCCGACCTGCACCGGGGCGGTCGCCAGATAGGGGGTCAGACCGGTGCCGAGCTGCCCGTGGCGGTTCTCGCCCCAGCACCACAGGGTGCCGGTGGCCTGAACGGCGCAGGTGTGATTGGTGGCGGCACTGACTCCGACCCAGGCGGTGCCGTCGCCGACTCGGACGGGGCTGTTCCGTTTCGTGGTCGTCCCGTCGCCGAGTTGCCCGTTGTGGTTGCTGCCCCAGCACCACAGCGTTCCCTCCGTGCGCACCGCGCAGGTGGTGTTGATGCTGGCGTCGATGCTCGCCCAGGTAGTGGCGTCGCCGATGCGGACCGGTGCGGTCCGTTGCGTGTTGGTCCCGTCGCCGAGCTGGCCGTAGAAGTTGTTGCCCCAGCACCAGAGCGCTCCGTCGGAGCGGATGGCACAGGTGTGCAGATCGCCTGTGGCGACCCGGGACACCGGCGCGGCAGCGGCGACCGAGACGGTCGGTGCGCCCCCGTCTGCAGAGCCGACGCCCGCTGTCGCCACACCCGCCGTCAACCCGACGGCCAGCACGGTGATCCCGACAGAGGCCGCTGCCGCGACGGTGGTCCGGGTCGCCCGCCGCCATCGCCTCCGCAGCCGTCCCTCACGATGTTCGCTCATTCGCTGTCTCCCTGCCCATCGTGGGTTTCGTCCGTGGAGGCGGCGTTGCCCCGATGGGTCACCAGCGACCCGTCACGTCACATCGATGAAATCTTACATTGACTCACATCAGTTCCTTCTACGGGTCCACCCCCGCCGGGACCGCGTCGAAGCCGGTTGCCGCCATCCGTCGAGGGCCGGCGGGGTGGAGCGTCACGACCGGGCGTTTTCACACACTGGCCGCCGCAACGCGGCACAGGGCACCGCGCGACGACGGCCGTGACCACAAAAATCGGCACCAGCTGATAGCTGATGCCGATTCACCCGAACAAACACAAGGTGGAGCCGAGGGGACTCGAACCCCTGACCCCCACACTGCCAGTGTGGTGCGCTACCAGCTGCGCCACGGCCCCTTGCTGTCGCACCCGGTCGCCCGGGCACTGGGAGAACTATACACACGCTCGGCGGCATGGTCATCTCGCGGGGGTCCCCCGCGAGACGGCGTTGCGGCCCTCAGTTCAGTGCCACGTCCGGCGGGAAGTGCGCGACCGCGGCCATCATGCCGCCCTGCCGTCGCAGCACCATCGGCCACAGGTCGTCTGGGCGGTCGACGAACGCGTCGCCGGGCAGCGCGTCCAGCACGAACCAGGAGCCGTCCTCGATCTCCTGCTCCAACTGTCCCGCGCCCCAGCCCGCGTATCCGGCGAAGACCCGGATGCTCTCCACGCTCTCCCGCAGCCGCTGCGGGTCGACCGAGAGGTCGAGGGTGCCGACCGCTCCGGAGACCTGGTGGAAGCCCTTGAGCCGACGGACCGGCTGCCGCATCCGGGCGAGGCAGATCGCCGAGTCGGGCTGCACCGGGCCACCCTCGAACAACACCGCCGGATGGCGGGCCAGGTCGCCCCAGTCGCGCAGCACGTCGGCCACCGCCACCTCGGTCGCCCGGTTGAGCACCACGCCGAGCGCGCCGCCGGGTTCGTGCGCGACCAGCAACACGACTGTGCGGTCGAAGTTCGGGTCCTTCAGCGCCGGCGTCGCCACCATCAGCTTGCCCGCCATCGACTCCGTCGCCCGTCCGCCGATCGCCTGCCCCTCTCCCTGCATCACCGCACCCGTCAACCGTGTACCGGACGGCGGAAGCGATCACACATCGGGACGGTGGTCCCGATCGGCACCATCCCCGCTGTCTTTGCCATGCCTGGCACCATAGCCTGCGTCCACGGCGGTCGCGAAGGTCTGATCGTCGGGTGATCGACACCGGTGCCGACCGGTTGCGGCGAAACCGGGCCGACAGCCGGGTCGGCGAGCGGAACGGGCCGCCGAGCAGATGCGAAAAGCCCTGGACAACCAGGTCGCCCGGATAGATTCGAAGACGATGGCAACGGTCCGGGACACCACCTACGAGCTGCTCCGCGCCCTCGGCATGACCACCGTCTTCGGTAATCCCGGCTCCACCGAGGAGCCCTTCCTCCAGGACTTCCCCGCCGACTTCCACTACGTGCTGGCCCTGCAGGAGGCGTCGGCGGTGGGCATGGCCGACGGGTACGCACAGGCCACCGGCGGCCCCGCCCACGTCAACCTGCACACCGCGCCGGGCACCGGCAACGCCATGGGCAACATCGTCACCGCCTGGCACAACCGCACCCCGCTGATCGTCACCGCCGGCCAGCAGACCCGCGAGATGCTGCTGCTCGAACCCCGGCTCGCCGCCCGGCACCCCACCGAGCTGCCCCAGCCGTACGTCAAGTGGGCCCACGAACCGGTCCGCGCGCAGGACGTACCGGCGGCTCTGATGCGCGCGTACGCCACCGCCGTCCAGCCGCCCGCCGGGCCGGTCTTCCTCTCCCTGCCGCTGGACGACTGGGCCCAGCCCGCGGACCCGCCGCCACAGGCCCGCACGGTGGCCACCCGGTTCGCTCCCGACCCGAACCGGCTCGCCGAGTTCGCCACGGCGTTGGCCGGCAGCCGGTCACCGGCGATCGTGCTCGGCGCCGCAGTGGACCGCGCCGGGGCGTGGGAGCACGCGGTCGCCCTGGCCGAGCGGCTGGCCGCCCCGGTCTGGACCGCGCCCGCACCGGAACGGACCGCCTTCCCCGAGGACCACCCGTACTTCCAGGGTGTCCTGCCCTTCGCGATCGCCCCGCTGGCCGAGCGCCTCCGCGGCCACGACACGGTGCTGGTGGTCGGCGCCCCGGTGTTCCGCTACTACCCGCACGTGCCGGGCGAGACGCTGCCCGACGGCGTACGCCTGCTGCACGTCACCGACGACCCGGAGGAGGCGGCCCGGGCCCCGGTCGGTGACAGCCTGCTCGGCGACGCCGGGCTCGCCCTCGCCGCGTTGGCCGACCGGGTGCCGCCCGCCGACCGCCCCGCGCCGCCGGCCCGCGCCGAGTCCCCGGCGGTGGCGGACGGCGTCCCGCTCAGCGCCGACGCCCTCTTCGCCGCGCTGGCCGCACACTGGCCCGAGGACGGGGTGCTGGTGCAGGAGTCCCCGTCGAACCTGGCCGCGCTGCGGCGGCGGCTGCGGTTCACCCGACCCGGGTCGTACTTCACCATGGCCAGCGGCGGGCTCGGCTACGGGCTGCCGGCGGCGGTCGGCATCGCACTGGCGCAACGCGACACCGGCCGACACCGGCCGGTGGTCGCCGTGATCGGCGACGGCTCGTTCCACTACTCGGTACAGGCGCTGTGGACCGCCGCCCAGTTGCGGCTGCCGCTGGCCGTGGTGGTGCCGGTGAACCAGCAGTACGCCATCCTCAAGGCGTTCGCCGACCTCAAGCAGACGCCCGGCGTACCCGGACTGGACCTGCCCGGACTGGACATCGCCGCGATCGCGCGCGGCTACGGCTGCGCCGCCGCCGTGGTTGACACCCCGGACGGCCTCGGCGAGGCCCTCGGCACCGCGCTGCGCGCCGACGGTCCGACCGTGCTGCCCGTCCCCATCCGCACCGACATCCCCCCGATCTTGTGAAAGGAGGGGTCCCCTACTAACGCCTCGTGCATAGCAGGGGACCCCTCCTTACATCTCAGCCGGCGACGACGCGGAGCGGGGAACCGCTGAGCACGTCCAGGACGGGGCGCGCGCCCACCGGGGCCTTCAGCGTCACCTCGGCCGGGTGCAGGTTGAGCATCTCGTCGCAGCCGCCGGTCGGCGGCACGATCGTGCCGCCGACCACGATCACGTGATCCTGTTCGAAGACCAGCGGAGTGATCTCGGTGTCGCAGCTGCCCACCCCGAGCCGGTAGCGCAGCGTCGTCCCCTCGACCGCCTCAATGTCCTGCGCGCCCACCAGGCCCGGTTCGGGCGTGTCGGACGGCGGCACCGGCGCGGGCGGGGTGGCGACCGCCTCGGGCGCGACCGCGACCCGGGCCACCACCGCGCCGATCTCCGGCACGGTGAACAGCCAGGCCGGTACCTGCGCCGCTCCCCGGGTGGTGTGCACCGGCGCGGTGCCCAGTTCGACCTTGGTGACGGTGAGCGCGACGCAGTCACCCTGCGGCCGGCTACCGACCGCGCCGTCCGGCCCACCACCCGGCGCGGGCGCCGGTGGGATGGCGGGCTCCGTCGGCCCGGGGCAGGCCCCGGGGTCGCCCTGGCGCAGGTCGCGGTACGCCTGCGCCGCGCTGACCAGTGGCACCCGCGCCGTCCCGTCCGGGAAGCGTACGGTCCCCTCGGCCGGCCTGCGGTCGGGCAGGTCGACAGTGGCGCGGTACCACCCGGCCTGGAAGGCGGTCTTGGTCTGCGGGGTGAAGTCGGGTTCGCCGACGAGCACGGTGGGTTCCTGCAGGGGTACGTAGCGCGTGGTCCAGGCGTCGTCGGGCTGCCACGCCTGCGCCACTGCCGCCGCCCGCTGCGTGAACGCCCCCTGTCGGTCCTCCGGGCCGCCCGAGGGGCCGGACGCGGCACCGGACTCGTCCGGCTCGGTGCCCACCGGGGCACACCCGGCCACGATCATCATCAGGGGCAGGCCCAACAGGGCGACTGATCGGCGCATACCGGGTTCGACGGGTGAGCGCCCGACGGGGTTCCGCACCCGGGGCGGGAACGACTGCGCGCCCCGGTCGTGATGACCGGGGCGCGCAGTACGGGGGTGGAGGTGCCGGGAATCGAACCCGGGTCCTTCGCTGCCTTGTCAGGGCTTCTCCGAGCGCAGCTCGCTGTGCCTCTACTCGGCCCCTCCGATCACGCGAGCGAGTCGGTGTGACGGGCCCAGTCGCTGATTGATCTCGCCGCACGGACCCCGCGACCGGGTCCGGTTGGCCAGCCTTCTAGCTGATGCCGGCTATCTGGGTCGAAGGCGCTCCCAGGCCGACAGACTCACTACTCGCCTCAGGCGGCGAGAGCGAAGTCAGCGCGATTGTTCTTGGCGCTTATTGGTTTCCGACGAACGATTCTCGAGACGACGTCGGCTTCCTCGGCTCGCTTCCCCTGCCGCAACACACGAAGTCGAAACCAGTCACCCCCTCGACGTGCCGCCGAACTCCGGCGACTCCGACAAGCCTAACGCCTGCCGCAACCGGATTCATCCCGAGCCCGGGTCGACCGACCAGGAACCGGATGATCCGGACAAATCAGCTATCCATTCCTTTACCTCGCCGACCGACGGCCCGCGCGATCTCCCGGTCCGCGTCCCGCTTGGCGAGGTCCTGGCGCTTGTCGTACGCCTTCTTGCCCTTGGCGAGGCCGATCTCCACCTTGGCCCAGCCGTCCGAGAAGTAGACCTGCAACGGCACCAGGGTCAGACCGCTCTCCCGGATCTTGCCGATCAGCCGGTCGATCTCCAGCCGCTTGAGCAGCAGCTTGCGGGTCCGCCGGGGCTCGTGGTTGGTCCAGGTTCCCTGGGCGTACTCGGGGATGTGCATGCCGTGCAGGTACATCTCGCCGTCGCGTTCCTGGGCGAACGCGTCGACCAGCGACGCCCGCCCGGCCCGCAGCGACTTCACCTCGGTCCCCGTCAACGCCATGCCCGCCTCGTACGTGTCGAGGATGGCGTAGTCGTGTCGGGCCTTCTTGTTGGAGGCGACGACCTTGCGCCCCTTTTCCCGTGGCATCGGCGGCCCCCTCTCTCGTCAGCGCCCCCGACCGGCGACGCGGCCCGCCGCAGAGCGGAGATCATGCTACCCGAACGACAAGGGCCCGCCCGCGCCGTTTATTCCGACGCCGACGGGCCCTGCCGGCAGAGCTAGACCCGCAGGTAGAACCGGAGGGTGACCCAGGCGGTGACCGCGCTGATCAGACCACCGACACCGGCCATCACCGGGAAGGTCAGCAGGATCTCGCCCCAACTCACCGGGGCGAAGAGTCCCTGGAGAGCACTGAGCGCGCCGTCGAAGAGGAACACCTTCAACGCGACCAGCGCCCCGAGGCCGAGGACCGAGCCGATCAGACCCGCGACCACCGCCTCCAGCACGAACGGCGCCTGGATGAACCAGTTGGAGGCACCGACCAGCTTCATGACCGCGACCTCACGCCGCTTGCTGTACGCCGCCACCTGAATCGTGTTGGCCACGAGCAGCAGTGCCGCGACGGCCATCGCTATGGCGGCGACGAGTGCGATGTTCTGCCCGGCGGTGAAGAGGTTGAAGATCTTGTCGAGCACCTGACTCTGGTCGACGACCTGGTCGACGCCCGCGGTCCCGGTGTACTGGTCGGCGATGGTCCGGTACTGCTCCGGGTCCACCAGCCTCAGCCGGTACGACTCGGGAAGCTGGTCGGCCTTGACCGCGCTGAGCAGGTCCGGCGAGTCGCGGAACATCTCCTGGAAACGCTGGAACGCCTCGTCCTTGTTGACGTAGGTGACCTGCGAGATCAGCGGGTCGGCGTCCAGCTGGCCGGCGATCGCGGTCCGCTGCTCGTCGGTGACGTCGGCCTCAAGGAAGATCGAGACCTCGATGTTCTCGAAGTACAACTGCTTCATGTCGGCGACCTTGGTGTAGATCAGGCCGCTGGCGCCGAGCATGGTCAGCGAGACCCCCATCGTGATGATCATCGCGATGGTCATGGTCACGTTGCGCCACAGTCCGACCAGTACCTCGGACAGGACGTATTTCATCCGCATCGGGATTTCCTCCGGCTCTCCGGCGTGAGGTGTTCGTCGTCAGATCGGGGTGCGGTGGGTTGCGCTCGTCACCCGTAGACGCCGCGGGCCTGGTCGCGAACGATGCGCCCACTCTCGATCTCGATGACGCGGCGCCGCATCTGGTTCACGATGTTGGAGTCGTGCGTGACCATCACGACGGTCGTGCCGGTGCGGTTGATCCGGTCCAGCAGGCGCATGATCTCGATGGAGGTGTCCGGGTCCAGGTTTCCGGTCGGCTCGTCCGCCAGCAGGATCAGCGGGCGGTTCACGAACGCCCGCGCCACCGCCACACGCTGCTGCTCACCACCGGAGAGCTCGTGCGGGTAGCGGTGCTCCTTGCCGCCGAGGCCGACCAGCTCCAGAACCTCCGGCACGACCCGGCGGGCCACCGCCTTGGTCTTGCCGATCACCTCGAGCGCGAAGGCCACGTTCTCGTACGCGGTGCGGTTCGGCAGCAGTCGGAAGTCCTGGAAGACGCAGCCGATCGAGCGGCGGAAGTGCGGGCGCTTCCAGGACCGCATCGACGTGACGTCCTTGCCGTTCACCACGACACGGCCCTTGTTGGGGGCCACCTCGTGCAGCAGCATCTTGATGATCGTGGACTTGCCGGAGCCGGATGGGCCGATGAAGAAGACGAACTCGCCCTTGTCGATCGACACGGACACGTTGTCGAGCGAAGGCCGCGACGCCTTCGGGTACGTCTTCGTCACTTGCTCAAGCTGAATCACGGGTGGTGAGTCTACGCGGTGTAACTGTTGTGCCAAGTCCCACGCCCCGCCGTTGCGGGCCATGTCATCTAATCAGCACGTCAGGTGGAGATCGATGCTGCGGTCCGCCCACGATTGGTCACGCACTGTCGCCAGCCAGTTGCTGCTGCTTACGCCAGCGGATGCCCGCCTCGATGAAGGAGTCCAGCTCACCGTCGAAGACCGAGCTCGGGTTGCCGGTCTCCTGCTCGGTACGCAGATCCTTCACCATCTGATAAGGGTGCAGAACGTACGAGCGCATCTGGTCGCCCCAGGAGCCCGCCGCGTCGGTCTTCAGGCCCTGGAGCTTGGCCTGCTCCTCCTGGCGCTTGCGCTCCAACAGTCGAGCCTGGAGCACCCGCAACGCCGAGGCCTTGTTCTGTAGCTGCGACTTCTCGTTCTGGCAGGTCACCACGATGCCGGTCGGGATGTGCGTGATCCGCACCGCGGAGTCGGTGGTGTTGACGCTCTGTCCACCAGGTCCGGACGACCGGTAGACGTCGATCCGCATTTCGTTCTCGGGGATGTCGATGTGGTCGGTCTGCTCCACCACCGGCAGCACCTCGACCCCGGCGAAGCTGGTCTGCCGCCGGCCCTGGTTGTCGAAGGGGCTGATCCGCACCAGCCGGTGGGTGCCGGACTCCACGCTGAGCGTGCCGTACGCGTAGGGCACCTTCACCGTGAAGGTGGCCGACTTGAGGCCCGCCTCCTCGGCGTAGGAGGTCTCGTAGACCTCCGTCGGGTAGCCGTGCCGCTCGGCCCAGCGCAGGTACATCCGCAGCAGCATCTCGGCGAAGTCGGCCGCGTCCACACCACCGGCGCCGGCCCGGATCGCCACCAGCGCCTCCCGGGAGTCGTACTCGCCGGAGAGCAGGGTGCGGACCTCCATCTCCTGGATGGCCTTGCCCAGCCCGGCGATCTCCGTCTCGACCTCGGTGAGCACACCGGAGTCGGCCTCGGCCTCGGCGAGCTCCAGCAGCACGTTCGCGTCGTCGATTCGCGCGCGCAGGCTACCGAGCTTCTCGATCTCCCCGTTGACGTAGGAGAGCTGGGAGGTCACCTGCTGCGCCCGGGCCTGGTCGTCCCACAGGTCCGGGGCGGACGCCTCCTGCTCCAGGCGGGCCTTGTCCGCACGCAGGCGATCGAGGTCGAGCACCGCCTCGATGTTGCGCAGGGTGGCGTCGAGGTCCTTGAGCTGTTCGGCGTAGTCGGCAGCGGTCACGACAGACAAGACTACTGCTCGGGCGAGGAGTGAGCTTGCGAGCCCCGCAGTCCCGGGCCAAATACCCGCCGCTCGGGCGAGGAGTGAGCTTGCGAGCCCCGCAGTCCCGGGCCAAATACCCGCCGCTCGGGCGAGGAGTGAGCTTGCGAGCCCCGCAGTCCCGGGCCAAATACCCGCCGCTCGGGCGAGGAGTGAGCTTGCGAGCCCCGCAGTTCCGGGCCAAATACCCGCCGCTCGGGCGAGGAGTCCGGACGCCGAGCGTGCGCGCGGTCAGCCGACGGGGGCGCTCTTGAGCCAGCTCAGAGCGGCCTTGTGGTAGGCCACGGCGAACTCCAACGCGCTGGCGTCGAAGTTGTCGCCTTCCTTCTTGGCGCTCTTGACCTGCTCACGAACCCGGGCCAGGGCCTCGGTGTGGTACTCGTTGGCCGCTGCCTGGAGGTTTTTGAGCTGGCTCGACGAGTGCAACTGCCCGAAGGCGATGCGCAGGGCGATCGGGTTGCGGATGGTGTCCCGCCCGGGGTCCTCCGCGAGCCAGCGGGAGAATGTCCGCTTGCCGGAGGCCGTGATCGCGTACGGTTGACTCATCCGCGGCCCGGGTTTGCCCAGCCGGACGAAACCTCGCTCGGCCAGCACCGGCAACTCCCGGTAGACCTGGCTGCGGGTCATCGACCAGTACGGCGCCAGTCGGCGCTCGGCGGCGGCCATCAACTGGCCACCTGTCATGGGGCCCTCGTGGAGCAGCCCGAGTAGGGCCGCCGCCGTGGGGTTGACTCCGGATTCCGCCATGCCGCTTACGCTGCCACTTTGCTGAGCCGGCGTCCAGGATTTCACCGTTTCGCCACCCATTGGGGTTTCCTATGTGCACTGTCGGCGCACGACGGTCCCCCAAAGCCGCCCCCACCTGCACCGTTCCGGCCCTCCCCGCCCCCGGCAACCGGCCGAACGTTAGGAAGGGTCCCCTCCTATGCACGAGGCGATAGGAGGGGACCCTTCCTTACATGTGTCAGCCCATGTGGGGGTAGGTGTGGTCGGTCGGCGGGACGAAGGTCTCCTTGATCGTCCGGGGCGACGTCCAGCGGACCAGGTTGTGCCAGGAGCCGGCCTTGTCGTTGGTGCCGCTGGCCCGGGCGCCGCCGAAGGGCTGCTGCCCAACCACCGCACCGGTCGGCTTGTCGTTGACATAGAAGTTGCCGGCCGCGTACCGCATCCGCTCGGCCACCGCCTCGACCACCCGGCGGTCGGTGGCGAAGACCGCCCCGGTCAGGGCGTACGGGGCGATCGACTCGGCCTGGTTGACCACGTCGTCGAAGCGGGCGTCGTCGAAGACGTGCACGCCGAGGATCGGGCCGAAGTACTCGGTGGTGAAGGTCTCGTGGGCGGGATCGCCGCACTCGAAGATCGTCGGGCGGACGAACCAGCCGACCGAGTCGTCGGCGGTGCCGCCCGCGACGACCCGGCAGCTGTCGTCGCCGGAGATCAGCTCCAGCGCGGCGGTGTGCCGGGCGAACGCCTTGTCGTCGATGACCGCGCCGCCGAAGTTGCGGAAGTCGGTGACGTCGCCGTAGGCCAGCCCGTCCGCGGTGGCGGCCAGCCGGTCGCGCAGGCCGCCCTCCCAGATCGACCGCGGCACGTACGCCCGGGAGGCGGCCGAGCACTTCTGGCCCTGGTACTCGAAGGCGCCCCGGATCAGCGCGGTGTGCAGGGCGTCGACGTCGGCGCTGGTGTGCGCCACCACGAAGTCCTTGCCGCCGGTCTCACCGACCAGCCTCGGGTAGCCGCGGTAGGTGGCGATGTTCTCCCCGACCGTGCGCCACAGGTGCTGGAACACCTTCGTGGAGCCGGTGAAGTGGATGCCGGCCAGGTCGGGGTCGGCCAGCACCACGTCGGAGACCTCCTCGCCCCGACCGGTGACCATGTTGATCACGCCGGGCGGCAGCCCGGCCGCCTCGAAGAGCCGCATGGTGAAGTGCGCCGCGAACTGCTGCGTCGGGCCCGGCTTCCAGACCACCGTGTTGCCGAGCAGGGCCGGCGCCGAGGGCAGGTTCCCGGCGATCGCGGTGAAGTTGAACGGGGTGACCGCGTAGACGAAGCCCTCCAGCGGCCGGTGGTCGAACCGGTTCCACACCCCGGGTGAGGACATCGGCTGCTCGGCCAGCAGCCTGCGGGCGAAGTGCACGTTGAACCGCAGGAAGTCGATGAACTCGCAGGCCGCGTCGATCTCGGCCTGCACGGCGGTCTTCGACTGACCGAGCATGGTGGCCGCGTTGAGCGTGTCGCGCCACGGACCGGAGAGCAGCTCGGCGGCGCGGAGGAAGACCGCCGCGCGCTCCTCGAAGGGCAGGGCGCGCCAGCCGGGCGCGGCCTCCTTGGCCGCCGTGACGGCGGCTCGCGCGTCGTCCCGGGTGGCGTGCCCGGTCACCCCGAGCACGTGCGCGTGCCGGTGCGGCTGCACCACGTCGATCGCCTCGCCGCCAGCCATCCGCTGCGTGCCCGCGATGGTCATCGGCAGGTCGATCCGCTCGGCGGCCAGCTCGGTGAGCCGCCGCTGGAGCCGTTCCCGGTCGGTGCTGCCCGGCTCGTAGGCGCGTACCGGCTCGTTGTGTGGCTCGGGTACGGAGAACACGGCGTCCATCAGGGCTCCTGGCGATCTCGACGGCAGTGGCGAAACCGTCCCGCGGTGGCGGGGTGCGGTGACGAAACCGTCCCACGGTGGCGGGACCTCGGCCAATCCTCCCACGCCCACCGCCCGTCGATCACATCCCGACCGCCCGATGGCCGTTGATCGCGAGGCATCTTCACTCTCCCGGCATGGATTCGTACCCACATGGGGCGTACGGCCGAAGGAAAGCAGGTTGCGGGGGTGACGCTCGGGGTTCGGGCCGGCATCCGGGCGGGACGCGTACGCTGGGTTGCCGGTGACGTACCCGGGCCAGGTCGTCGGGCCCGGCGGTGAAGGGGAGACGATGAGCGACCAGCCCGGCGGTTCGACCGCTGCGCAGCCCGATCGGGCCGAGACCGGCGACCCGGCGGCCACCGGCGCCCTCGCCGGTCGGCCCCTGCGCGCCCCGGGCGCCCCGGTGCTGGCTCTGCTGGCGATGGGCTGGCTGGCCGCCATGCTCTGGTCCACCCGGGAGGCGATCAGTTCGGCCACCGCCGGTGTCACCGCGGTCAGCCTGTCGGCGTTCGCGCTCCCCGGGGTGATCTCGGCCGCCCTGGTGGCCGGTGCCGCGGTCGGGCTGGCCGCCGCCGAGCCGGTGACCCGCCACCGGGACCGGGTGACCCTGCGATTCGCGGTGGCGGTCGGAGCCGGCCTGCTGGTCGGGATCGCCGCCGCACTCGTGATCGACCAGACCTACGTCGGCAACACCACCACCCGCACGATCGCGAGCACCACGGCCGCCGCGGCGGTCATCGGTGGCGCGCTGGCGGGTGCGCGCAACGGCGCGGTCGTCGGCGCGGTCGCCTCCGCCACGCTCGGCACGCTGCTGTTCGTGGTGGCCTTCAGCGCGGCCCGGGACCCGCTGTTCAACCTGTTCGGCGCGGGCGACAGCCAGCAGTCGCTGATCGACGCGGCCGCCTGGGTCTCCCGGACCGAGTCGCTGCTCGCCGGGCTGATCGCCGGTGCCCTGGCCTTCGGCTATCTCGCCTGGGCCCGGCGGCGTGCCGCCCGGGTCGACCGCGCGGTCACCGGGCCGCGCTGGCCGGCGTACCTCGTCGCCGGGGCCGGCCCCGGGCTCCTGCTGCTGCTCGCCGAGGTGATCATCCGCATCGGCGGGCGCTCGTTGATCGACCTGGCCGCCGCGCTCAGCGAGGCGGACGCGGTGGCGCAGACCTCGCTCGGCACCTCCCGGGTGGACAACGGCATCTGGGTGCTGTTCGTCGGCGCACTGACCGCGCTGGTCGCGTTGGGCCGCACGCTCGGCCCGGCCTCGGACGACGAGCCGGAGAGCGACACCGAGGCCACCGCCGCCGACGGATCGACCACCGCCGGCCGCTGAGAGCCGCGCCGGCTCAGCTCTCGTCGGCGGTCGTGCGCAGCAGCACTTCCAGTTCGCTCGGGTCGTACCACTCGAGTTCGTGGTCCTCGGCGCTGTCGACAGTGAACTGCGCGTCCGGGTCACCGGCCAGCGCCTCCGCCACCACCTGCGCGGCGGCGGCGACGTCCGTGGCGGCGTCCGCGCCGTCCACGTGGATGGCCGCCACCGCGGCGGCTGGCACCACGCCACCCACCTCGACCACGCTGGACCCGAGTTCGCCGTCACCGCGCCCGACCGCCCGTGCGGGCAGGTCCGCCGAGACCACCACCCGGCGACGCGGGGCGGCGGGGTCGTGACGGATCAGTTGCAGGGCGTCCTGGGCGGCCCGGGTGAAGGCGACGTACTCCAACTCCTCCTCGTCGCCCTCGGCGTACCACTCGCGCAGCATCGGCGTCACCGCGTGCGCCTGCGCCACCCCGAGGCCGTCCTCGGAGAGCCTGGCCAGCATCGGTACGGTCGCCGGCACGTAGACCCGCACTAGCTCGTCGGTCACCGGTGGTCTCCCCCGCTCTCGTGAACCGGCCCCCGCCGGTCTCGCCGTACGCCCAGACCGTCATACACCCCGGACCCGCTCCGGTGGAAGTTTCGCGCCGGTCGGGTGTGTCCGAGTCGCCGCGCCGACGCACGGCGCAGCGGCTGGGCTGGACCAGGTAGACAATGGCAAACTGAGGCAAACGACGCCAACCCGGGGAGTCTCCGTGGAGCCGAGGTTCCTGCTCCTGTCCGACGTGGCCACCGAGCTGAACGTGTCGGACTCGCAGGTCTACCACATGGTACGCAGCGGCGAGCTACCCGCCATCAAGATCGGCGGCCGGGGCCAGTGGCGCGTCGAGCGCGCCCGGCTGGAGGAGTACATCCAGCGCAAGTACGCGGAGACCGCCGAGTGGATCCGGGGCAACCCGCTCACCGACCGCGACCCCGAGTAGCCACCCGATTCCGCCGCGCCATTGACCGACCCTGATCCATGCCCGAAGATGGAGGCTGTCGAAGGCAAACGAAGGTAAACGCAATCAAAGACCGCTGACATCCCCGAGGCGAGGCGCAGTGCGATGACCGACCTCCGGAGACCCGGGCCGTCCCGCCCTCCCGTGCGGCTACGGCCCGCCCCCGCGTTCGACCCGCCGTTCCTGGACGAGGACGCCACCGGCTGGCCCGTCCCGGTGCACGGCCAGCTCGCTCTCGACCTCTTCGCCGATGCCGCGCCGTGGTCCGTCCGGCGCGAACCCGACCGGCCGCCCACCCGACGCCCCGTCCTCGGCACCGTGCCCCGGGTCGGCGAACCCGGGCCGCACACCCACCCGGCACCGTCCGGGCCGGGGGCCGACCGGTCCCGACGACTGCCGCCCGACGCCCTGGTCACCGCCACACCGGCGGCCACCCGGGTGGCACACCGCTTCGTGGCGACCTGCCTGGAGGTGTTCAACGGCTTCCGGCCGCCGGTGCAGTTGCGGCGTCACCTCGATCCGGCCCGCGCCGCCCACCTGCTGCCCGAGTTGGCCAGGGCCGCCGCCCGAGGCGCCCCGGCCCGACGCCGGTCCACCCGACCCGCTCTCCGGCTGCGCCGGCTGCGTGTCTGCGAGCCGCGCCCGGCCGCCATCGAGGTCGCCGCGGTGTTCGCCGGTGCCGCCGGCCGCACCTGGGCGATGGCGCTCCGCCTGGAACACCGGCGCGGCACCTGGCTCTGCACCGACCTCCGCGTCCTCTGAGCGCCCACCCAGGGCCTGACGAGGCAATCCCCACTCAGGCCGCGACGAGGCGTCCCCGGCCCGGCCGAAGCATTCCCGGGCCGGAGGACGACACGCCCGCCTCCCCAACCGGACGCGACGGAGCCGTGGTCACCAGGACCACGGCTCCGTCGAGAACCTGTGGTGGCGGGACCGGTAGGCCCGCCGACTGCGGCGTCAGTCCGCCGAGCCGCCCCCGGGGGCGCCGTGGCAGCGCTTGTACTTGCGACCCGAGCCGCAGGGGCACGGCGCGTTGCGGGACGGCCCGTTGCCGGCACCCGCCTGCCCGGTCGGCACCGACTGGCGGGCCGTGCTGGCAGCCACACCGGCGCCCCGGTTGGTGGCCGAGCGCTGCGGGGCCGAGGGAGCCGTACGACCCGGTGCCGCCGGTGCCGCCGGAGCCGGGCCACCGATGCCGAGGGCGGGGGCACGCTGGTCGTCGCGCTGCACGGCGACCGCACCGGACCCGGCCTCCCCGTCGATGGTCGGCGCGGAGTACTGCAGGCCCTGCTGCTGTGGTGCCCGACCCAGGCCCTTGGCCCGGACCTCCACCGGCTTGTCCAGCAGCTGGACCTCCTCGGCCTCCGGCTCCGGCTCGTTGACCTGGACGTCCAGGTTGTAGAGGAAACCGACCGTCTCCTCCTTGATGCCTTCCATCATGGTGGTGAACATGGCGAAGCCCTCGCGCTGGTACTCCACCACCGGGTCACGCTGGGCGTAGGCGCGCAGCGAGATGCCCTCCTGGAGGTAGTCCATCTCGTAGAGGTGCTCACGCCACTTGCGGTCGATGACCTGGAGCAGCACCATCCGCTCGAGCTGTCGGGTGCCCTCGGCGCCGAGCTGCTCCTCACGCCGGTCGTACGCGGCGTTCGCGTCGTCTCTGAACTGTGCGACCAGGAAATCGGCGTCGATGCTGGCGCGCGAGCCGCCGGCCTCCTCCTCGATGTCCTCGATGGTGATGCCGACCGGGTAGAGCTGCTTGAGATTGGTCCAGAGCTGGTCCAGGTCCCAGTCCTCGGCGTACCCCTCGGAGGTGGCCCCCCGCACGTACTCCTCGACCACGCTGTTGATCATGTTGCGGACCTGGTCGGAAAGGTCCTCGCCGTTGAGTACGCGCAGCCGCTCGGCGTAGATCACCTGGCGCTGCTTGTTCATGACCTCGTCGTACTTGAGGACGTTCTTACGGATCTCGGCGTTCTGGCCCTCGATCTGGGCCTGCGCGCCCTTGATCTGGCGGGTGACCATCTTCGACTCGATGGGCACGTCCTCCGGGATGTTGAAGCGCTCCATCACCGCCTCGACCGCGCCGGAGCGGAACCGCTTCATCAGGTCGTCCTGGAGGGAGAGGTAGAACCGCGACTCACCCGGGTCGCCCTGCCGGCCGGAACGACCACGCAGCTGGTTGTCGATCCGGCGGGACTCGTGCCGCTCGGTGCCCAGCACGTAGAGCCCACCGGCCGCGGCGACCTCCTCGGCCTCCGCGTCACAGGCCTGCTTCCACTTCGGCGTGACCTCTTCGAGCGCCTTGTCGTACTCCTCGGCGTTCTCCATCGGGTCGAGGCCGCGCTGGCGCAACTCGCTCGCGGCGAGGAACTCGGGGTTGCCGCCGAGCAGGATGTCCGTGCCTCGACCGGCCATGTTGGTGGCGACCGTGACCGCACCCTTACGACCGGCCTGGGCGACGATCTCGGCCTCGCGGGCGTGGAACTTCGCGTTCAGTACCGAGTGCGGGATGCCCCGACGGCGCAGCAACTGGGACAGGATCTCGGAGTTCTCCACCGAGACGGTGCCGACCAGCACCGGCTGCCCGGCCTGGTGCCGCTCGGCGATGTCCTCGATGACCGCGTTGAACTTGGCCTTCTCGGTCTTGTAGATGACGTCGGCGCGGTCCTCCCGGACCATCGGCCGGTGGGTCGGGATGGTCACCACGCCGACCTTGTAGACCTTGTTGAACTCGCCCGCCTCGGTCTGCGCCGTACCGGTCATGCCGGAGAGCTTGTCGTAGAGGCGGAAGTAGTTCTGGAGGGTGATGGTGGCCAGGGTCTGGTTCTCCTGCTTGATCTCCACCCCCTCCTTGGCCTCGATCGCCTGGTGCATGCCCTCGTTGTAGCGACGGCCGTGCAGGATGCGGCCGGTGAACTCGTCGACGATCAGGACCTCGCCGTCGCTGACGATGTAGTCCTTGTCGCGCTTGTAGAGCTCCTTGGCCTTGATGGCGTTGTTCAGGTAGCCGACCAGCGGGGTGTTCACCGACTCGTAGAGGTTGTCGATGCCGAGCCGATCCTCGACCTTGGCCACACCGCGCTCGGTGACCGCGATGGTGCGCTTGGAGAAGTCGACCTCGTAGTCGCCCTCGCCGTCCTTGCCTGCCTGAAGGCGGGCCACCACGGCGGCGAACTCGCCGTACCAGCGGGCGGAGTGCTCGGCCGGGCCGGAGATGATCAGCGGGGTCCGGGCCTCGTCGATCAGGATGGAGTCGACCTCGTCGACCACGGCGAAGTTGTGGCCGCGCTGGACCAGCTCGTCCTTCGACCACGCCATGTTGTCGCGCAGGTAGTCGAAGCCGAACTCGTTGTTCGTGCCGTAGGTGATGTCGCACTCGTAGGCCGCGCGGTGCTCGGTGGCCGGACGGTTCGGCAGCACCACACCGACGCTGAGGCCGAGGAACTCGTGCACCCGGCCCATCCAGGCGGCGTCACGCTGGGCCAGGTAGTCGTTCACCGTGACCACGTGCACGCCCTCGCCGGACAGCGCGTTCAGATAGACCGGCATCACCGAGGTCAGGGTCTTGCCCTCACCGGTCTTCATCTCCGCGATGTTGCCGAAGTGCAGCGCCGCGCCACCCATCACCTGCACGTCGTACGGCCGCTGGCCGAGCACGCGCGCCGCCGCCTCCCGGCAGACCGCGAAGGCCTCGGGCAGCAGGTCGTCCAGGGTCTCGCCCTCGGCGAGCCGTTCCCTGAACTGCTCGGTCATGCCGCTCAGCTCTTCGTCGGTGAGGTTGACGTAGTCGTCCTCGATCGAGTTGACGGCGGCGGCGATCGCCTTGAGGCGGCGCACCATGCGCCCCTCGCCCGCGCGGAGGACCTTTTCCAGAATCGACACGGATCAACTCTCCCCTAGACAGTCTCGAACCATCGTAGGCGTTCGGACGGGCCGATGGTCACTGGTGGCGGTGGTCGGCCGCCGCGAAACCGACATAACACACCTGCGGGCCGTCCGCCGCTCGGTCATCGGGTTACGCCGTGGGCGAACGATCCGGCACGATGTCTCGGATGGAGCCCGTGGAGATCGCCGAAGAAGGGGTGCTGCTGCGCCCGTTCCGTCCGGACGACGTCCCCGACATCGTCGCCGGGTGCACCGATCCGCTGGTCCAGCGCTACCTCGACGGGCTGCCCAGCCCGTACACCGAGGCCGACGGCCGCTGGTGGGTGACCCAGGGCGCCCCGGCAGCCTTCGCCGCCGGCGGCGCCGCCTACGCCGTCACGGACCCGGCCGACGGCCGGCTGCTCGGCGCGGTCGGGCTGAGCCATCCGGTGCCGCAGCGCGGCCAGGCCGAGATCGGCTACTGGGTGGCGCCGTGGGCGCGCGGCCGGGGCGTCGCCACCGCCGCCACCCGCGCCCTGGCGCAGCGGGCCTTCGCCACCGGCACCGCCCGGCTGGAGCTGGTCACCCACGTCGAGAACACGGCCAGCCAGCGGGTCGCGCTGGCCGCCGGCTTCCAACCCGAGGGGGTACGCCGCAGCGGCGGGCCGGTGCGCGGCGGTGGCCGCCGGGACCTGACCGTCTGGGTACGCCTCGCCGACGACCCGCCTGGGCCGTCCCCGCGTCCGCTGCCGGACCTGCCCGACGGCCGGCTCACCGACGGGGTGGTCGTGCTGCGTCCGCTCGGTCCCGACGACGCGGACGACATCTACCGTCTGCACTCCGCGCCGGAGGTGGTGGCCAGCATGGTGCCGCCCGAGCCGCCCACGCGGGACGACGTCGACCGCCGGTGCGCCGGGGCGCAGAGTCAGTGGCTGGTCGGCCGGTCCGCCGCCGTGGTCCTGCGGGACGCCGCCAGCGACGCGTTCGTCGGCGGGTGCTCGCTGATCCACGAGCCGCCCGCGAGCCAGGCGATGATCGGCTACAGCCTGCTGCCCGCGTGGTACGGGCGCGGATACGCCACCCGGGCCGTCCGGCTGCTCACTCGGTGGGGGTTCGACCACGTCGGGCTGGCGCGGATCTGGGCGGGCACGCTTCCGGAGAACCTCGCCTCGCAGCGGGTCCTGGAGAAGACCGGCTTCCGGCGGGAGGGCCTGCTGCGCGGGCGACTGCTCGGCGCGGAGGGCACCCGGGCCGACTCCACCGTGTACGGGCTGCTCCGCACCGACCCGAGGCACTGACCGCTCGGGCGGGACCGAGCGCGCCGACTGGACCTGCCGCGCCGTCTCCGGGTCGGGCGCTCCCCGACCCGGAGACGGCGATGGGCCGCTCAGATGTCCAGCGAGATGATGCCGTAGTCGTAGGCGTGCCGTCGGTAGACCACGCTCGGCCGGCCGGACTCCTTGTCCTGGAACAGGTAGAAGTCGTGGCCGACCAGTTCCATCTGGAAGAGGGCGTCGTCGACGGTCATCGGCTCGGCGGGGTGGACCTTCTCCCGGGCGATGTGCCAGGGCTGTTCCGCCTCGTGTTCCTCCTCCGGCCGCTCGGCCACGGCGGTGGCGGTGCCGGACTCCGCAGGCGCGGCGAGCGCGGGCAGGTCGGTCACCGGCAGGCCGGCGGTGGCGGCGGCGACCGAGATCGGTGTGTGCCGCCCACGGTGTACGCGACGCCGGTCGGCGGCGCGGCGAAGCCGGGCGTCGAGCTTGGCGATGGCCGCGTCGAGTGCGCTGTAGAAGTCGTCGGTGCAGGCCTCCGCCCGGATCACCGGGCCGCGGGAGTAGCAGGTGATCTCCACCCGCTGGCAGTGATCGGCCTGGCGCGGATTGCGCTCGTGGAACAGCTCCACATCGACACGAATAAGTTTGTGGTCGTAGCGTTCGATCTTCGCGAGCTTGTCTGCTACGTGTACCCGGTAGTGATCCGGCACTTCGACGTTACGGCCCTTGACCACGATGTCCACGTGACCTCCCTCGATCGGATGGTCTTCGATCCGAGCAACCCGGTCGCGCGTGGTGGGGGACGGCCCCGTTCGGCGTCGACCGGTCAATACGGCTACGCCTCCTCTCACCGCCGGGGGTGGGTGGAATCGCCTTCCTACCCCCGACAGGCAAACGCTAACTCCTGTTCGCCCGGCCGTCACCCCCCGTCGCCAAGACCACCGGGTGATTTCCACAGCTCATACACGAAGGGGTGAAACGGAAACACAATCGGTTACGGTTGGTGCCTTCGCTCGGTCGCCGCGAGCACCGTTGCCACCGACGGCGACCACCCGCGCACGGCCAGCACCCGGCTGATCGCCGCCAGGGTGGCCCCGGTGGTGACGATGTCGTCCAGCAACACCACACTCGCCCCGTCCGGCAGCGGCCCGAGATCCGGGCGCGCCCGGAACGCCGCCGCCGCGGCCTCGGCCCGACCGGCGCTGTCCAGCGTGACCGAGTCCGGACGCGGCGTGGCGCGCAACGCCCGGCGGACCCGCACCGGCCAGCCCGCCTCACGCAGCCGGTGGGCACAGTGGCGGGTCAACCGGCCGAGGTGGTCGCCGTACCGGGCCCGGGCCGCCGCCGGGGTGTCCGGCACCGGCACCAGCAGCACCGGGCGTACCGGACCGACCGCCGCCGCCACGACCTCGGCGAGCAGGGCACCGAGCGGTCGGGCCAGGCCGTGCCGACCGTGGTCCTTGTACGCCAGCAGGGTCTCCCGCAACGGCCCGCCGTACGGGCCCAGGGCGTGGCAGGGTGGCAGCCCGGGTGGGGCGGGCACCGGCCGCACCGGCCCGGGGCGCAGCGCCCCGAGCGTGGCCACGCACTCCGGACACACCCCGTGGCGCAGTCCCGACCGGCGTTCCCGGCATCCGGCGCAGTCGGCGGGCAGCACCAGGTCGGTCAGGTCCGCCCAGAGCCCGCCCAGCACGGCGACGCCTAGTAGAGGAAGAAGGGCGCGGTGGGGTTGCCCGGACGCACCCCGGCAGGCGGCGGCGTGACGTCCTGCACCTGGTCCCGCACGATGCGCTCGAACGGGTTGCTGCGGTACGCGACGCCGTTGGCCTCGTACATGAACGAGCCCGCGTACGGGGAGAGCGGCATCGTCGGGTACGCGGCCAGGTGGCTCACCTCGGCGCCGGCGTCCTCCCGCAGCGGGGTCTCCAGGGCGCCGTCCACGCTGACGTCGTAGATCGCCGGTCGACCCGCCGAGCCGGCCACCAGCAGCCGGTTCTCCGCGCCCCAGTCGACCGCCGTCGGCCGGGTCAACGAGGTGACCAGTCGACGCGCCGGGCCGACCGTGGGTACGCCGCCCTCCCAGCTGATCGCCGCCACGTACAGGGCACCGTCGACGATCAGGGCGACCCGGTGCCCGTCCAGTGCCGCGGCGACCCCGCTGACCCGGCCCGGCAGGCCCAGTTGCACCGGCCGCAGCGCCGCCTGGTCGTCGAAGCGGTAGAGCCGGCCGTCGGCGACCACCAGCCCGTACGGGCGGCCGTGGTCGCTGCGGAGCCACACCGGCCGGCTGATCGCGGCGTGACCACGGCCCGGCTCGGTCACGAAGTTCTCCACCACGTCCCGGCCCCGCCCGACACTCAGCCGCTGCCGGCCGTCCCCGCCGGCCACGACCAGCGCGGCAAGCACGTCGGGACCGGCCCGACGCAGCCCGGCGGAGACGATGTCGCGGTTCGCCTCGGCGGCCACCGGGACCGGTCGGTTCGGTTCGCTGGTGACGGCAAGTCCGTGGATCGCGCCGTCGTAGACGCAGTACCGGGCGGTGCCGTCGAGCGCGTACAGCGCGTTCGACGACCGCTGACCGCCCAGGTCGACCACCTTGCGGGACTGGTTCAGGATCTTGATCTCGACGGTGCCCTCCAGCTCCGGCAGAGACCAGGCCAGTTGGGTGGCGAGCTGCTCCAGACGCCCGTCGTCGGCACCGGGCATGTCCAGGTTGACCTCCCACCGGCCGTCCGCGCCGGTGGCGTTGTTGATCATCTCGGTCCGGTCGGGCAGGCCGGAGGCACCGGCCCGCAGCCACTCCGAGGGGCCTGCGGTCAACCAGCGGACCACCTCGCTGACCCGGCGTTCGGCGGGCACGACGGAGGAGAGGTACCGCTGGTCGGGCACCAGCCGGGTGCGGTCGGAGTTCCAGAAGTAGATCGACTGCGCCTGGTAGTAGCGGCGCAGCGCCTCGTCGCTGAGCAGCAGCACGTTGGGCGGGTCGCTGACATAGAAACCGGCGTCGTCCTGACCCGCCGGACCGGCGCTGATCAGCCGGAACTCGTAGGTCGACTCGGTGGCGAGCGGCGGCACCAGCATGCCGTTGGCCCGCAGCAGGCCGACCTGCTGCACGGTGATGGTGACCTTCATGCTGTCGACGTCCGGCTCGATCACCGGGTCGTCGGTCAGGCGGACCACCGACAGCGCCACCTCGCTGCCCTGCCGCTCCTGGAGGCTGGGCTTGTCGGCCGCCGCGATGAACTGCTTGACCCGCTCGTACGCCCGGTCCGGCTCGCCTGCGGCGGCGGCCAGGAAGTTGCGGACGAACGCCTCGGCGTCGCTCCCGCTGGCCGTCCGGGTCGGCGGCTCGCTGCCCCGTCCCAGCGACCAGCTCGCCTCGGCCGCCGGCCCGCGCTGCTCGACCTGCACCTCGGAGTGATCCGGGATGCCGCAACCTGCGGTGAGGGTCAGCGCCAGGGCGACGCCGAACACGCCACCGGCCACCCGACGCCTCACGACCCCACCTCCGCGCGTTGCTCGGGCACGGGTGGAGCCCCGCCGCTCGCCGGTGCGACGGTGAGCCCACCGGCCGGTCCCGGGCCGATGGCCAGCAGGCTTCCGGCGGGGGCACCGCCGAACGGCAACGTCGCGTCGGCCGGCACCAGGCGCAGCGGCGAGGTGGTCAGCCGGTCGCCGGCCCGCGCCGGCAGGGTGAGCCGGAACTGGGCGCCCTGCCCGGGCGCGCCCCACGCCTCCAGCCAGCCGCCGTGCAGCCGGGCGTCCTCCAGGCTGATCGACAGGCCCAGCCCGGTGCCGCCGGTCTGCCGGGCCCGTGACGGGTCGGCCCGCCAGAACCGGTTGAACACCAGCTTCTCCTCGCCGGGCTTGAGCCCGACGCCGTGGTCGCGGACGGTGAGCGCCACGGCGGTCTCGTCCATCCCGAGCGTGATCCGCACCGGTCGGCCCTCACCGTGCTCCACGGCGTTGCCGACCAGGTTGCGCAGCACCCGTTCGACCCGGCGCGGGTCGATCTCGGCGATCACCGGGGCCGAGGGCACGTCCAGCTCGATCGTCACGCCGACCCGCTCGGCCAGCCCGGAGAGCCGGTCCACCACCCGGTGCACCACCGGCACCAGGTCGGTGGGCTCGGAATCGAGCACCGCGAAGCCGGCGTCGAACCGGCTGATCTCCAGCAGGTCGGTCAGCAGCTCCTCGAACCGGTCCAGCTCGGCCTGGAGCAGCTCGGCGCTGCGGGCCACCGCCGGGTCGAACTCGTCCCGCTCGGCGAAGATCAGGTCGGCGGCCATCCGGACCGTGGTCAGCGGGGTCCGCAACTCGTGCGAGACGTCTGAGGTGAACCGGCGTTGCAGCCGGGACATCTCCTCCAGCCGCAGGATCTGTCGTTGCAGGTTGGTGGCCATCTGGTTGAACGAGGCGGCGAGCAGGGCCAGGTCGTCCTCGCCGTTGACCGCCATCCGCTGGTCGAGCAGGCCGGCGGAGAGCCGCTGGGCGGTCCGGGCGGCGACCCGCACCGGCAGCACCACGAGCCGGGTCACCAGCGCGGCGAGCACGCCGAGCAGCAGCACCAGGGCGACCCCGGTGGCGACCACGGTGGCCCGCGCCTGGCCGGAGGTCACGTCCTGCACGGTCAGTGGCACGAAGTAGTAGAGCTCCACCTGACCGAACTGGGTCGGCACCGGCGTGCCGTAGACCAGGTATTTCGTGTCGTCGTCGCTGGTGAGGCGCCCGGTGACGATCTGGTTGGCCACGTTGCCGTCGGTGACCGCCTCCCGCAGCTCGGGGCTGATCAGCGGCCGGACGTTCACCGACGGCGAGGTGCGCGGCTCGATCACCCCGGGGTAGCTGTCGGCGGTGAGGGCCACCACGACGCCGCTGTTCTGCTGGGGGTCACCGCCGGCCAGGTAGTTGACCGTGCCGTCGATGGTCTCCTGGAGCTGGGCCTCCTGCGGCTGGCCGTAGAGGCTGAACTGCTTGGCCGCGTACTCGGCGCCGTTCATCAGCCGGAGCTGGACGTCGGTCTTGGCGTTGTCCAGCAGGATGTTGGTGATCTTGTCGGCGATGAGGAACGCGAACCCGCCCACCAGCAGGCTGGAGACCACCAGGGTGATGGTCACCACCCGGACCTGCAACGAACGCCGCCAGGTCTGGTGCAGCCCGGCGAGGAGCCGCGCGGCCCGGCCGCTGAGCCCACGCCACAACTCCCACGCGGCACCTCGCCGGTGGGACGTCGTGTCAAGATCCGGTAGCGGGGAGTTGGTCACAGTGCGACCAGGCTATCCGGTGCCCGCCTTGTAACCCACGCCGCGCACGGTGAGGATGATTTCCGGACGCTCCGGATCCGGCTCGATCTTGGCACGCAGCCGCTGGACGTGCACGTTGACCAACCGGGTGTCCGCCGCGTGCCGGTATCCCCAGACCTGTTCCAGCAGCACCTCGCGGGTGAAGACCTGCCGCGGCTTGCGGGCGAGCGCGACCAGCAGGTCGAACTCCAGCGGCGTCAGCTTCACCTCCTCGCCGTTGCGGCTCACGGTGTGCGCCGGCACGTCGATGGAGATCTGGTTGCCGGGCGGGCCGATGGTGAGCATCTCCGGCGCCGCGTCCTCGCCCCGCCGCAGCCGGGCCCGCATCCGGGCGACCAGCTCCTTGGGCTTGAACGGCTTCACCACGTAGTCGTCCGCACCGGACTCCAGTCCGAGTACGACGTCGACCGTGTCGCTCTTGGCGGTGAGCATGACGATCGGTACGCCCGATTCGGCCCGGATAGCCCGCGCCACGTCGATTCCGCTCATTCCAGGCAACATGAGGTCGAGCAAGACGATATCCGGTCGGTTGTCACGGAACGCGGCCAATGCCCGTTCCCCGTCCGCCACGAAGGACGGCATGAAGCCTTCACTGCGCAGCACGATGCCGAGCATCTCGGCAAGCGCAGGGTCGTCGTCGACCACCAGTACCCGGGCTCTCATGGGGTTAATGTTTCCATCCCGTCAGTTGGGTGGGCTCGGCGTCACCCGGCACGCTACTGCCGGAGGACACGCGGTGCCCAGCACCGGCCGGTTGCACCGCTCTCGCGAAGCCACCCGGGCCGGGCCTGCACCCGGGCGGACCGCGCGTGTCAACATGATCCCCGGGTGCGCCGCCGCGCGCCACCATCCACGCCTCCCAGGAGTACGCGTGCCCGAAGCAGGCCCCACCGCCGTGCTCCCCGGCCGCCCGCTCACCGTCGGTGAACTCCTCGACTCCGCCGTGCTCCTGTTGCGCCACCACGCCTCGACGCTGCTCCCCCTCGCCGCCGTACTCGCCGTCGGCGAACAACTCCTCCTGCTGCCGCTGCGTACCGCCCTCGGTGTCGGCCCGCCACTGTGGTGGCTGCCGAACCTCAACAATCTCGGCGGGTTCTGGCTGCTGCTCGCGCTCGGGGCGGCGACCGAGGCGATGATCATCGTGCTGCTCGGCAACCCGGCCGCCCGGGCCGCCGGGGGCGCGCTGCTCGGTCACCACCGCACCGCCCGGCAGTTGATCCGCCCCACCGGTGGCCGGTGGGGCGCGACCGTGCTGCTCGCCCTGCTGGTGGGTGCCGCGATGCTGTTCCTGTCGCTGCTCGGCCCGGCATGGTTCGTCGGGTGGGCCCTGCTCGGCGCGGTCGCCCCCGCCCTCGTGCTCGACCGGATCACGCCACCGCGTGCGCTCACCCGCTCCGCCTCGCTCGCCGTACGGATCGAGGGTCGCGGCGCCGCCCTGCGGACCCTCGGCTACCTGGTCTGGTGGATCCTCCGGGTCGGTCTGGGCTGGGGCAGTTTCATCGGGTTGTCCACGCTCGGCCTGATCGAGGGCGAGGGCGCCCTGGTCGTCGCCGCAGCCCTGCTCTGGGCAGCGGTCAACACCGTCGCCTACGCCGCGCTGGCCTGCCTGGACGCGGTCCTGCACCTGGAGACCCGGATCCGCACCGAAGGGCTGGACATCCACCTGTCCCGACAACCGGCCGACGCGGCGCCGGCAGCCCTGGCGGTGCGCGGATGAACGTCAGCCGGTGGTGGACCGAGACCACGGCGGCACTCGGCGACCACGTCCCGCTGCCGCTGGCCGCCCTGCTGCTGGGGCTGGTCACGGCCCTGGTCGCGGTCGGCTGGTACGCCTACCCGAGCTGGGTTCCCCGACGGATTCCCCGACTGCGTCGGCGTACCCGGAGCCGGGTGGAGCGCACCGAGACGGTCACTGCGGTGCCCGCGCCCGCCGTCGCCGGTCTGCCGTCCCCGGCCGTGCCGTCAGTCGCCCCCGACCTGGCCGACCGGCTCTCCGCCGACGGCCGCTACGCCGAGGCCGTCCGGGAACGGCTGCGCGCCATGCTGCACGATCTCACCGACCGGCGCGTGGTCTGGATCCGGCCGGGCATGACCGTCAGCGAGGTCGTCACCGCGGCCAGCACCAACCGCCCGTCCGTCGGTCCGCCGCTGACCGCCGCAGCGGGCATCTTCTCCGAACTCTGGTACGCCCAACGCGGCGCCACCGTCGAGCACGACCACCGGATGCGCGAGCAAGCCGACCGGCTGCGCCACGTACTCGCCGCCGACGAGTCGGCGGAGGTCACGTGGTGACGCCCCGGACCACCCGCCGCCGGCACCGGGTGGTGATCCCGGTCGTCCTCGCCGCGCTGGTGCTCACCGTCACCCTGTTCAGTCGCGAGTTCGACCAGCCCGACCAGGCCGACCGGGGATTCCTCTCGCCGGTGGCCACCGGGGACGACGGCGGCAGCCGGCTCGCGGCCAGCCTGGCCCGCATCGGAGTGGTGGTGCAGCGGGAGACCGAGACCGTCCAGGCGCTGCGGGCCACCCGGGGCACACCGGCCACCCTGTTCGTTCCGGCGCCCGAACTGCTGCACCCGCGTACCGTCGACGACCTGGGCCTACTGCCCGCCGGCACCCGGCTGGTCCTGGTCGACCCGCCCCGGCGGGTGCTGGACGCCGCCGGGCTGCCGATCCGGCCCGCCGCGCGGCGGTGGGCGGCGCGGGCGGTCGCACCGCACCACGACGGCCGGGCCTGCCCGCTGGCCGAGATGTCCGGCGTCGGCACCGCCGCCGTCACCCGGGCGCGGTACGCGCCCACCGGGGCCGTGGAACCCGTCGAGTTCTGCTTCGCCGCCGGCCTGGCCCGGTTGCCGGGGCCCAGCGAGCGCGTGGTGGTGGGGGCCAGCGACCCGTTCCGCAACAGCCGCCTCGACGAGTGGGACAACCACGCCTTCGCCACCGGCCTGCTCGCCGGCACCGGCCGGGTGATCTGGCTCGACCTGGACGGTCCCGCACCGGCGCCGCCCGAGCCGCCGCCGGGCCCGGCCAGCCCGCCACCGGACCGGACCGACTCCGGGTACGGCGAACCCGAGAACGACCCGGACGTGGGCACCGGCAACGGCGCGGAGGAGACCCCCGGTGACCGGTCCGGGCCGGACGCGTCCGGACCCGGCCGCTCCGGGCCGGACGACTCGACCAACCCGCTCTGGTCCGCCTTCCCGCCCTGGTTCTGGGCGCTGCTGCTGCAACTGCTGCTGGCCGCCCTGCTCGTCGGTGTCTGGCGGGCCCGACGGCTCGGTCCGCCGACGCCGGAGCCGTTGCCGGTGGCCGTCCCCGCCGCCGAGACGGTGCGCGGACGAGCCCGCCTCTATCAGCGGGCGCAGGCCCACGAGAGCGCCGCCGAGACGCTGCGGGCCGCCGCCCGGACCCGGTTGGCCCGCCGACTGCACCTGTCCGCGGAGACCGGGCACGAGGGCGTCGCCGCCACCGTGGCAGCCCGTACCGGCACCCCCCGGGAGGTCGTCGACCACCTGCTGCACGGTCCGCCGCCGACCACCGACCAGGACCTGCTGGACCTGGCCACCGGCCTGGACCGGGCGGCCTGGGCCGGCGGCGTCGATCCGGCCGGGTCACGACCGTCACCCCCCGTACCGCAGCCCCGATCCGAAGGAGACCCCCGGTGACCCGACCCGCCACCACCACCGTCGACCCGCTCGCCGCCGACCCCGCCCGGGCCGCGCTGCACCGGTTGCGCGCCGAGGTGGCCAAGGCGGTCGTCGGGCAGGACGCCGTCGTCGCCGGCCTCGTCGTCGCGCTGCTCTGCCGGGGCCACGTCCTGCTGGAGGGCGTACCGGGGGTGGCCAAGACGCTGCTGGTGCGGACGCTGGCCGCCGCGCTGGACCTGACGGCCCGGCGGGTGCAGTTCACCCCGGACCTGATGCCCGGCGACGTCACCGGCTCGATGGTCTTCGACTCGCGGACCGCGGCGTTCACCTTCCGCGAAGGGCCGGTCTTCACCAACCTGCTGCTCGCCGACGAAATCAACCGGACCCCGCCGAAGACCCAGTCCGCGCTGCTCGAAGTGATGGAGGAACGGCAGGTCACCGTCGAGGGCGAGCGGCGTGGCCTGCCCGACCCGTTCATCGTGGTGGCCACCCAGAACCCGGTGGAGTACGAGGGCACCTACCCGCTGCCGGAAGCCCAACTGGACCGCTTCCTGCTCAAGCTGACCGTGCCGCTGCCCAACCGGGACGAGGAACTGGGAGTGCTGCGCGCCCACCACGCGGGCTTCGACCCGGGCGACCTGGCCGGCGTCGGGGTGGGCCCGGTGGCCGGTGCCGCCGACCTCGCCACGGCCCGCGCGGCGGTCAGTCGGGTGCACGTCGCCGAACCGCTGCTCGGGTACGTCGTCGACCTGTGCCGGGCCACCCGGGCCGTACCCGCGCTGGAACTGGGCGCCTCACCCCGGGGCGCCACCGGCCTGCTCGGCGCCGCCAAGGCGTGGGCCTGGCTCAGCGGTCGCGACCACGTGGTGCCCGACGACGTGAAGGCGATGGCCCGACCCACCCTGCGGCACCGGCTCCGGCTGCGCCCCGAGGCCGAGCTGGAGGGCGTCGCGGTCGACGCCGTGCTGGACACGGTGCTGGCCACCGTGCCGACCCCACGATGACCTGGCGGGCGGCGGCGCTGCTCGCGGTGGGCGCGCTGACCCTGCCGCTGTGGCCGGCCCCCTTCGTCGGGGTGGCGGTGATGGTCGGCGCGGTCCTGCTGCTGCTCGTCGTGGACCTCGCGCTCGCCGCGCCGCTGCGGTCGCTCACCGCCGCACGGGACGGCGAACGGACCGTCCGGCTCGGCGGGACCGCCACCGTCGTGCTGCACCTGGGCAACCTCTCCGGTCGGCCGCTGCGTGCCCAGGTCCGCGACGCCTGGGTGCCGTCGGCCGGGGCCCGACCCGACGTGCCGCCGAGCCGCGTGGTGCAGGTCGCCCCCGGCACGGTGGTGGCGCTGCCCAGCCGACTGACCCCGACCCGCCGGGGCGACCGGCCCGCCGTGGCGCTGACGGTCCGCTCGTTCGGGCCGCTCGGGCTGGCGTTCCGGCAGTGGAGCGGTCGACCGGCGACACCGGCGTGGACACTGCGGGTGCTGCCCCGCTTCGACTCGCGACGGCACCTGCCCGAGAAGCTGGCCCGGCTGCGGGTCATCGACGGCCGCCAGGTCGGCCGGGGACGCGGCGCGGGCACCGAGTTCGACACGCTGCGCGAGTACGTGCCCGGCGACGACGTACGGTCCGTCGACTGGCGGGCCACCGCCCGGCGGGGCGAGGTGCTGGTGCGGACCTGGCGTCCCGAACGGGACCGACGGGTGGTCTGCGTGCTGGACACCGGGCGTACGTCGGCGGTGCGCCTCGGGGACGAGCCGCGCCTGGACACCTCGATCGAGGCGGCGCTGCTGCTCACCGCGCTGGCCACCCGGGCCGGCGACCGGGTCGACGTGTTCGCGGCCGACGCGGTGCCCCGGGCGTCGGTCAGCGGCGCGGAGCGACCGGCGCAGTGGAGCCGGCTGGCGCACGCGCTGGCACCGCTGCAACCCGCCCTGGTGGAGACCGACTTCCGCCTGATCGCGGGCGAACTGCTGCGCCGACACCGCCCACGGAGCCTGGTCGTCCTGCTCACCGCGCTGGAGCCCGGCGCCCTCGGCGAGGGTCTGCTGCCGGTGCTGCCCCGGCTGGCCGCCCGGCACCGGGTGGTGGTGGCGGCGGCCCAGGACCCGGTGCTGTCCACGCTCGCCACCGGATCGCCCCGGCGGGTCGAGGACGCCTACGCGGCCGCCGCCGCCTGGCGCACGCTCGCCGAACGTGACCGGCTCACGGCCGCCCTGGCCGGCCACGACGTCACCGTCATCGACGCTCCCGCGCCACGGCTCGCCTCCGCGCTGACCGACGCCTACCTGCGGCTCAAGTTCACCGGCCAACTCTGACCCGACGCGTCGCCACCCTCGCCCCTGGCCCGGGAGCCGAGCAGGAAGACGTACGCCAGGAAGGCGAGCCAGGCGGCGACGCCGACGGCGATGCGCAGGGCCACCGGCACCGGGGCGGGGGTGACGAAGGCCTCGATCACGGCCGAGATCGCGAAGAGCACCACCAGACCGAGGGCGACCACGACACCGTCGCGACCCGCCCGCGCCACCGCCTGCCCCCGGGTGAGCTGCTCCGGCGGCGCGATCCACGCCCACCCGAGGCGCAGCCCGACCCCGGCGGCCACGAACACCCCGGTCAGTTCGAGCAGCCCGTGCGGGGTGATCAGGCCGAAGAAGACGTCCGCCCGGCCGTACCCGACCATCACGCCGCCGACCACGCCGATGTTCACCACGTTCTGCCACAGCAGGTACACCACCGGGACGATCAGCACGCCTGCGGCCAGGCACTTGGCGGCCAGCCAGGCATTGTGCGTCCACAGGTGGAAGGCGAAGGTCGGCGCGGAGAACTCGGTGTAGTAGCCGGCGAAGCCGGACTCCACCAGGTGGGCGGCCTCCGCCTCGCCGACGAACGCCGCCGCCGTATCCGGATTGTCCGCCACGAACCCGATCAGGGTGAAGGTGAGCAGCGTGAAGGCGGTCGCCACCGCGCACCACCAGGGTGCCGCGCGCCAGACCGCCCCGGGGAAGTCGACCAGCGCGAACCGTCGGAGGACCGTCCACGAGGGACGGGGCCGGTCGGTCAGCCGCGCCCGGGCCCGGAGCACCACCTGGGAGAGCTGGCCGACCAGAGCCGGATCGGGCGAGCGACTGCGCAGCATGGAGAGCTGGGTGGTGGCCCGCTGGTAGAGCGCGACCAACTCGTCGACCTCGTCGACGGTCAACCGTCGGCGGCCGGAGAGCTGGTCCAGCCGGCGCCATTCTCCGCCGTGCTCGGCGACGTACGCGTCGAGATCCACCGTCCACCCCCGTCGCGCGATCATAGTGTTCACTGTGCGGGTGAGCACAGCAGCATCGCGACCGTGGAACGCCCCGGCCTGGGGCGACGCCGAGTTGGTCAGCGGTGAGGCGGTGGAGCTGGACGTACGCGCTGCCCGGATCGGCTCCCGGGTACTCGCGCTGCTGCTCGACGTCGGAATCCAGCTGTTGTTCGGGCTGCTGCTGGTCGCGCTGGCCGGGTTGGGTCTGGCCGCCCTGCCGCACGGTGCGATCGACGCGGCCACCGAGCGGGCGCTGCTCACCATCGGGTTGGTGCTGCTGTTGGTGGGCTACCCGGTGCTGTTCGAGCGGCTCAACCATGGTCGTACCCCCGGCAAGGCGGCGGTGGGGTTGCGGGTGGTCAGTGTCGACGGCGCCCCGGTCGGGGTACGCCAGTCACTGGCCCGGGCACTGGTCGGGGTGGCCGTCGAATGGCCCGGTCTGGTGCTGCCGCTGCTGTCCTGGGTGGCCGGGGTGACCGTGATGCTCAGCGACTCCCGGGGACGGCGTCTCGGTGACCTGGTGGCGGGCACCATGGTCGTGCACACCCGCACCGCGACGTCCTGGCGTCCGGTCCCGGCCACCGTGCCGGCGTTGCGGGGCTGGGCGTACACGCTGGATCTGAGCCGGCTCGATCCGAAGCTGGCCCTGGCCACTCGGCAGTACCTGGCCCGGGCCCACCTGTTCACCGGTGCGGCCTCCGACGACCTGGCGCTGCGGTTGTGGCGGGAGGTCGCCACGGCGATCACCCCGCCGCCACCGGGCGGACTGCCGGCGGCGGTCTATCTGGCCGCCGTGCTCGGCGAACGGCACCGGCGGGCCCGGCACCGGCTCGCCGAGGAGCGGGTGCTCACCGCCGCGCTCTGGCCTCGGCTCGGCCTGCTGACGGAGGCCGACCGGCCAGCCGGCCCGGCGAGCGCGCCGCTCGGCGTACCGTGGCCACGGCCCGCCGTCCCCGGGCATCCGGGCGTCGTGGCGCCGGAACCGCCGCCAACGTCGGCGCCGGCCCAGAGCCGACCGGCGGTACGACCGTCCACGGTCGCCGAGTCCGACCGGACTCCGGTGCCCGATGTCGAGCGCGCACCCGGGAGGCCGTGATGAGAGGTCTGTTGCCGTGGTTGGCCGTGCTCGGGCTGGTGCTGCTGCTCAGTGCGCTGCGCCTGCGCACCCTGGCGGCGGTGGTCTCGCTGACCTGGCTGGCCTGGTGCGTCTGGACCTGGCTCCGGCCCGCCCGCCGCCAGGACCGGCCCCGCTGAACCGTCCGCCGCGTGGACAGCGGAGCCGCACGGCTCGGACGGCCCGCAGACGAACGACCGGGCCGGGTCGACCTGAGGTCGACCCGGCCCGGTACGTGTCGGTCAGTAGCGGTAGTGCTCCGGCTTGAACGGCCCCTCCTGGCTGACGCCGAGGTACGCGGCCTGCTCCTTGCTGAGCGTGGTCAGCTTGGCGCCGAGCGCGCCCAGGTGCAGCCGGGCGACCTTCTCGTCCAGGTGCTTGGGTAGCACGTACACGCCGATCGGGTACTCGTCGGTCTTGGTGAACAGCTCGATCTGAGCGATCGTCTGGTTGGCGAACGAGTTCGACATCACGAAGCTCGGGTGCCCGGTGGCGTTGCCCAGGTTCAGCAGGCGGCCCTCGGAGAGCACGATGATCGAGTGGCCGTCGTCGAACGTCCAGAGGTCGACCTGCGGCTTGATGTTCTCCCGGGTGACGTCCGAGCGCTTGGCCAGACCGGCCATGTCGATCTCGTTGTCGAAGTGGCCGATGTTGCCGACGATGGCCTGGTGCTTCATCCGGGCCATGTGCTCGTTGGTGATGACGTCGAAGCAGCCGGTGGCGGTGATGAAGATGTCCGCCTGCTCGACCACGTCCTCCAGGGTGGCGACCTGGTAGCCGTCCATCGCCGCCTGGAGCGCGCAGATCGGGTCGACCTCGGTCACCACGACCCGGGCGCCCTGGCCGCGCAGCGACTCGGCGCATCCCTTGCCCACGTCGCCGTAGCCGAGCACGACCGCCATCTTGCCGCCGATCAGCACGTCGGTGGCGCGGTTGATGCCGTCGATCAGCGAGTGACGGCAGCCGTACTTGTTGTCGAACTTGCTCTTGGTCACCGAGTCGTTGACGTTGATGGCTGGGAAGAGCAGCGTGCCGTTGCGGTGCATCTCGTAGAGCCGGTGCACGCCGGTGGTGGTCTCCTCGGTCACGCCCTTGATGTCGGCCGCGATCCGGGTCCAGCGTCCGCCGTCCTCGGCGATCGTGCGGTGCAGCAGACCGAGGATGACCGCGTACTCCTCGGAGTCGGCGGACTCGACCGGCGGCACCGCGCCGGCCTTTTCGAACTCGGCGCCCTTGTGCACCAGCAGGGTGGCGTCACCGCCGTCGTCGAGGATCATGTTGGGGCCACCGACGGCTCCGCCGTCACCGCCAGCAGAGCCGTCCGGCCACGCGAGCGCCTTCTCGGTGCACCACCAGTACTCCTCCAGCGTCTCGCCCTTCCAGGCGTAGACCGGGACACCGGCGGGGGCGTCAGGGGTGCCGTCCGGGCCGACCACGATCGCGGCGGCGGCGTGGTCCTGGGTGGAGAAGATGTTGCAGGACGCCCAGCGGACCTGCGCGCCGAGCGCGACCAGGGTCTCGATCAGGACGGCGGTCTGGATCGTCATGTGCAGCGAGCCGGTGATCCGTGCGCCCGCGAGCGGCTGCGCCTCGGCGAACTCACGACGGATCGCCATCAGGCCGGGCATCTCGTGCTCGGCGAGACGGATCTCCTTGCGCCCGAACTCGGCGAGCGACAGGTCCGCCACCTTGTAGTCGCCCTCGGCGAGGGTACGCGGGCGGGCCTCGGACGACGTTCCGTTGCCGGACGCCGGGAGGGTGCTGGTCATGAAAGCTCCTGTCGGACGATGGTGCTGCGCAACCACCCACCTTACGCGCGCTGTCCGGTGCGGGACGGCCTGGTTGCGGACAGCACACGGGGCGGCCGGTCGTGGACGTGTGCCGCCCAGTCCCGCCCGCCCCGTGCATCCCCCCGGTTTGGTTCCCCCGCGCGTTCTCGGACCTTCGTCGCGATAACGCTGCGCACCCATAGAGTCACACTGAGCTAGATGCGAGTCAAGCGATTTCGGGAAAGTCGGACTTGCCGGTTCCGGTGACGACGCGGATCCTGGTCCGTCGGAATCAGAGGGAGCCGGTCGAGGCGACGTAGATCTCGCCCGCACCGCGCACCGTCAACGCACCGCCGTCGGCCGGCCCCACCGCCGCCCGCCCACGCCCCAGCGTCACCGGCGCGACGCCGTCGGCGACGGTGACCTCCCCGGAGGTGCAGAGCAGCACGCGCGGCCCCGGCACGGTGAGCGTCACCTCGGGCCGGTCGCCCCGCACGGTCACCCGGTACAACGCGAAGTCGGGCACCGGCACCGGCCAGGTCACCACCCCGTCGGCGACCGGTCGGGACGACACCACCGGCTGATCGAGCACCTCGAACCGGAGCACCCGCAGCAGTTCGGCCACGTCGACGTGCTTGCGGGTGAGGCCACCACGCAGCACGTTGTCACTGGCCGCCATCACCTCCACGCCGGTGCCCCGCAGGTAGGCGTGCAGATTGCCGGCCGGCATCCAGATCGCCTCGCCCTCGGCCAGCCGTACCCGGTTGAGCAGCAGGGCGACCAGCACCCCCGGATCGTCCGGATAGGTCTGCGCCAGCATCGCCACCAGGTCGGCGTCAGGGCCGGTCACCGCCGCCGTCCGGGCCGCCGTCACCAGCCCGGCCCGTTCGGCCTCCGGCCAGGTCAGCAGCGTACGGACCGCTTCGGCCAGACCCGCCGGCCCGGCGCTCAACGCGTCCAGCACCGGCCGCAGCTCCGGTACGCCCAACCCGGCCAGCGCCTTGGCCGAGACCGCCGGGTCCCGGAACCCGCACAACGCCTCCATCGGCCCCAGCGCCACCAGCAACTCCGGCTTGTGGAACGGGTCGACGTAGTTGCGCACACCGTCGGCCTGGGCGTACTCGGCGGCGTAACCGGCCCGGGCCTGCTCCGCGTCCGGGTGCGCCTGAAGACTGAGCGGCGCCTGGGCCGCCAGCACCTTGAGCAGGAACGGCAGCCGTACCCCGAACCGGTCGATCGCCGGCTGGCCCAGCCACCGGGTCGGGTCGGCGGTGAGCACCTCGGTCAGCGTGGCCGGACCGTCCTCGCGCGACACGGCGGCCGGCGCGCCCGGGTGCGCGCCCAACCACAGCTCGGCCTCCGGCCCGTCACTGGGCACCGGCCGTCCCTGGAGCTCGGCGATCGCCGAGCGCGAGCCCCAGGCGTAGTCCTTGATCGGTCCGTGCAGCAGTTCCACCGGTCAGCTCTCCCGTCGACCGGACGCCTCCGCCGGCCCCGCATTCGCGTGATACACGTCCGGCTCCAGATAGATCACCCGGGCCACCGGCACCGCAGCCCGGATCCGGGCCTCCACCGCGTCGATGTTCCGGGCCACCTCCTCGGCGGTCTCGCAGCGCGACACCGCGACCTTCGCGGCCACCAACAACTCCTCGGGGCCGAGGTAGAGGGTCTTCATGTGGATGATCCGCTCCACCTCCGGGCCGGCGGTGACCGCCTGCTCGATGGCGGCCACCTCGGTCGGTTCCGCGCCCTCACCGAGCAGCAGGCTCTTGGTCTCGATCGCCAGAACCACCGCGATGGCCACCAGCAGCACCCCGATCATCGCGGTGCCCGCCGCGTCCCACCGACCGTCCCCGGTCGCCAGCGTCATGCCCACCCCGAACAGGGCGAAGACCAGACCGACCAGCGCGCCGAAGTCCTCCAGCAGCACCACCGGCAGCTCGGGCGCCTTGGAGCGGCGGATGAACCTGGTCCAGGACTCCCGCCCCCGGACCAGGTTCGACTCGACGATCGCGGTGCGGAAGGAGAACGACTCCAGCACGATGGCCACCAGCAGCACCGTCACCGGCACCCACTGCCAACTGGTGATGCCGTGCGGGTCGGACCACTTGTGCCAGGCCTCGTAGAGCGCGAAGAGACCACCGAGGCTGAACAGCACGATCGAGACCAGGAAGGCGTAGACGTAGCGCTCCCGGCCGTAGCCGAAGGGGTGCCGCGGGGTGGCCGCCCGGCGGGCCCGCCGGCCGCCGAGCAGCAGCAGTGCCTGGTTGCCGGTGTCGGCGACCGAGTGGATCGACTCGGCCAGCATCGACGACGAGCTGGTCAGCAGGTACGCGACGAACTTCGTCACCGCGATGCCGAGATTGGCCAGCAGCGCGGCGACGATCGCCCGTGTGCCACCCTGGCTGCTCACGCCGCGGATCTCCCGCGGCGTGGGCAACCGGCGCGAGGAGCCGGGCCACCGGGCCGGCCGGCTCGCTCGCTGCGCTCGCTCACTGGTTGGACAGCTCCTTCATCTCCGTGATCGCCGGCACCGCCATCGGGTCCAGGCCGTGCGCCAGCGCCAGATAGATCGACGCGAAGTCGGGCACCGCCACCAGGGAGGCCAGACGCTCCAGCGCGGAGCCGCCCTCGGCGGTGACCACGTCGCACCGTACGCCACGTCGCTCGGCGAGGATCTGCACCGCCTCCGCGCGTCGCTCCTCGACCGCCAGCGGCTCGTCGGTGTCGTCCTCGGCGTTCAGACCCCCGTCGCGCAGCAGGACCAGCCGCAGCCGGGTGTCCCCGCCCTCGGAGACGTCCGGGTCGGCGAAGATGTCCCGCTCCCCCTCGGCGAGGCCGCCGAACACACCGTCGAGCAGACCGACGCGTCCCCGGCCCGCCTCGCCGAGCGCCCCGGTGACCACCGGGTACCGGGCGTTGGCGGAGAGCGTGTCACCGAAACGGCGGGCGGCGACCGAGGCCAGCGGCGACGAGCCCCATACGATCGGGATCGAGCCGGCCAGACCGAGCGCCAACGACTTCGCCGGGTTGACGAAGGACTCGGCGGTCGGGCGGCACCGGTCGGCGTCGGCGTCCAGCCGGGCCGCCGTCTCGGCCAGGTCCGCCTCGTTCACCTTGACCAGGCCGAGGGCCCGCGCGGCCATCAGGACCGGCACGGTGAGCCCCCAGAGGCTGGCGCGGGCCGGGGCCCGCCGGGGCACCGGGATGAACGGGGCACGGGCCCGCTCGGCCACCGAGTGCAGCGGTGAGTCCGGCGGGGCCACCGCGACCAGCCGGGCTCCACGGCGGTGGGCGGCCTCGGCCGCGCCGAGCGCCTCGGGGCTGCGACCGGAGGCGCTGATCGCGATCACCACGTCGGCCGCGCCGACCCAGCCGGGTACGCCCGCGCTGCGGTGTGCGATCACCGGCACCGGGCAGCGTGGCCCGGCCACGGTGGCCAGCACGTCACCGGTACGCCCGGCCGTGCCGATGCCGGCGATGACGACCGCCCGGGGACGCCCGTCGTCGCCGAGCACACCGAGGTTGGCCTCGGCGGCCAGGGCAGCCGACTCACGGACCTGAGCGCCGGCCGAGGCGGTGTGCCGCAGCATCCCGCCAGGGTCCCGCTCGGCCAGCGCCTGCGGGTCGTCGAGGAGCCGGTCGTCGGCGTGGCGGTGGCCGCTGACGCCGGCCGTCCCGTCGATCACGACTGCTCCGCGGGGCCGCGCGCCTCGTCCAGCAGCAGCACCGGCACGTCGTCGCGGACCTCGAAGATCCGGCCGCACTCCGTGCAGGTCAGCGTCGCGGCCTGCGCGTCGTAGTCGAGCGGTGCATGGTGTGTGTCCGGGCAGGCGAGGATTTCCAGCAACTGCGGGTCGAGGGCCACTGCGCGGCTCCTTCCACGTACGCGGCTTCACCGATCGACGGTGCCGACCGGCGCGAGCGATCCTATCGGCGAACCACGGCCAGCACGTCGTCGCGCAGGGCGGTCATCCGCTCGGCGGTCGGTGCCTCCACGTTGAGCCGCAGCAACGGCTCGGTGTTGGAGGCACGCAGGTTGAACCAGGCCCCGTCCGGGAAGCGCAGGGTGAGCCCGTCCAACTCGTCGACCTCGGCGTCCGGGTACGCGGCCCGCACCTCGGTCACCTTCGCGGCCTGGTCCCGTACGGTGGAGTTGATCTCCCCCGAGGCGACGTACCGCTCGTACTCGGCGGCCAGCGTGGACAGCGGCAGCGGCTGCTCGCCGAGCGCCGCCAGGGTGTGCATGGCGGCGAGCATCCCGGTGTCGGCGAACCAGAAGTCCCGGAAGTAGTAGTGCGCCGAGTGTTCGCCGCCGAAGACGGCGTTGGTGCGGGCCATCTCGGCCTTGATGAACGAGTGCCCCACCCGGGCCACCACCGGTTCGCCGCCGTGCTCCCGGATGATCTCCGGCACGGCCCGCGAGGTGATCAGATTGTGGATCACCGTGGAGCCGGGGTGACGGGCCAGTTCCCGGGCCGCGACCAGCGCGGTGATCGCCGAGGGCGAGACCGGCTCGCCGCGCTCGTCGACCACGAAGCAGCGGTCCGCGTCGCCGTCGAACGCCAGCCCGATGTCGGCGCCGTGCGCCACCACCGCGCGTTGCAGGTCGACCAGGTTGGCCGGGTCGAGCGGGTTGGCCTCGTGGTTGGGGAAGGTGCCGTCCAGCTCGAAGTAGAGCGGCACGATGTGCAGTGGCAGCGCCGACAACGCGGCGTCGCCGAGCACGCTCGGCACGGTGTGCCCGCCCATGCCGTTGCCCGCGTCGACCACCACGGTCAGCGGCCGGATGTCGGAGAGGTCCACCAGCGTGCGCAGATGGGCGGCGTACGCGGCGAGCAGGTCCCGACGCTCGACCGGCGCGGTCGGCGCACCGAGCGGCTCGTCCTTGTCGAGCAGGGCCTGTGCCCGGTCCCGGACCTCGGCCAGCCCACTGTCCTGGCCGACCGGGCGGGCCCCGGCGTGGCACATCTTGATGCCGTTGTACTGCGCCGGGTTGTGACTGGCGGTGAACATCGCCCCGGGCAGCCCGAGCGCACCGGAGGCGTAGTAGACCATGTCCGTCGAGGCGAGCCCGATCTCGATGACCGGGCGGCCCTCGGCGCGTACGCCGGTGGCGAAGGCCTCGGCCAGCTTGGGCCCGGTGGCCCGCATGTCGTGCCCGATCAGGACGGCCTCTCCGGTCGGGCCGGCACCGTCGAGCATCTGCGCGAAGGCGGTGCCCAGGGCACCGGCCACCCGCTCGTCCCACTGGTCCGGCACCGTCCCACGGACGTCGTAGGCCTTCACGATCTGGGACAGATCAGACACCGGTTCCACTCCTCGGCCGCAGGTCGGTCAACGCACCTGAGCGTAACGGAGCGCCGGGCCCCGTCCCGGCTCAGCCGGAGAGCCCGCGTCCCGGTTCGTCCCCGCCCTCGCCCTCGGGGCGTCCCGGCACGGCTGCCGAACCGGTCTGGCCCGGTCTCGGCGCCTCCGGCGGAGCCGCCTCCGGCGGGCCCGCCGGAGGCGCCGAGACCGGGGGAATCACGGGCGGCGCCGACACCGGCGGGACCATCGGCGGCGCGGAGACCGGCGGGACCATCGGCGGCGCCGACACCGGCGGCACGGCGGACCCGGTGGCGACCGGGGGTGACGTGCGGGGCTGGTCATCGGGCTCCGGCCGGGCGCCGTACAGGCCACCAGACGGGCGCGGCGACGCCGGGGCACCGTAGACCCGGGGCGCGGCGGGCCGGGCGCTGCCGTACACCTGGCCGGGGGACGCGGGCGGCACCGGGCCGGGCGGCACCGGCGGGACGCCCCAGCCGGACGGCGACGGTGGTGGGGCAACCGCACCCGGCGGCATCGGCGGCGCGACGACCGGGCCCGGCGGCACGGCACCCGGACCCGGCGGCACCGACGCGGCACCGTGGCTCGCGCCGGAGCGGTAGGTGGTGCCACCCGGGTTGCGCGGCTGCGGGATCTCGACCCGGTCCCGACGCTGCCGCCGGTCCCTGCGGGACCGGACGATCAGGAACACGATGAGCAGTGCGCCGAGGGCGACCATGCCGATGCCGAAGTACATCACCGGCGATCCGCCGGAGGACTGGTTGACGGCCTGGACGGAGTGCGCCCCGTCTCCGGCGTGAGCCGGCGCGCCACCGAGCGCCACCGGGCCGCCCAGGAACACGCAGAGCGTCGCGAGGCGCGCCGTGTGGCGACGTACCGACATGACCACCCACCGTTCTTCCCCCTGACGGGGGACCGCGGTCAGGCTACTACCGGGGCACGACCTCGACCGGTCGGCGAGCACCCCGCAGGTGTGCCGCATCACGCCGACGCCGGTACGCCGAGGCGTCATCGGATGCCGCACCGCGCTCCGACACGACTCACCCTCGGTGAGAACGGGCGCACGCAGTGCCACGACAGCGGGCTCCTCCGGTAAGTTCCCGGTGTGATCGACCGCGAGCAGGCCGAGCAGATCGCTGCGGTGTGGGCGCGTCGCGACTCGTTACGTCTCGGGCACGAGTGTCGACCATCGGTCACCGAGTTCGACCTCGGTTACGTCATCACCTCCACGCCGTCCACGCCCGCCAGGGCGCTCCCCGGTGACCTGCCGACCACGGTGGTCGACAAGCACACCGGTGAGGTGAGCACCTGGCCCCGGGTGGCGGCCGACGTGGTCGAGCGGCTCTACCGGCGCAGCCGGCCGAGCGGGCCACCGGTGCCACGGACCGTGGACCCGGCCGGTCAGCTCATGCGGGAGGTCCACCGGCTGCCCACTCCGACGGTCACCGCTCATCTGACCGTCGAGGGGCGGATCTTCACCGCCCAGGGCGCAAAGGGTGACCTGCCGCTGCGCCACCATCCGCTGCTCGACGCGTACCTGGACGGGCTGCCGGCCGGGCACCTGGTCCGTGGTGCCGAACGACACGCGGAGGTGGTGGTCGTCTCCGACGTGCTGCACCACTACGACCACCGACGCACGGCCGAGGGCATCGCCCCGATGAGCCTGGGCGACGCCAAGGGTCTGCTGGCGCCGGCCCGCGCCGAGGTGTCCCGGGTCCGCGAGCCGGGTGACCCGCACGCCGGCCCGGCCGAGCGGCCCTGCGACTCGTGCCTGACCCTGCTGGTGGACTTCGCCGTCCTGCCGGACACCGCCCGGGACCAGGTCACGCCCTCGTCGCCCGGCCCGGCGCCGGACCCGGCCCCGGGTCGGTTCCCGCCGCAGGTCGCGTCCGCCCTCGTCGCGGCCGGCTGGCGTCCGCACCGGGGGGACGAGGCGGTGGCGACCGCGACCCTCCGGGACGTCCGCGCGGTACGCGGCCGGACGCACGAGCACCCGGGCTTCCCCGCCGCGATCACCGCTCTCGCCGCGTTCGCGAACCTCTCCAGCAGGCTGCGCGGCCCGGGGCAGCACGTCTGGATCTCCCCGTTCGACCTGCGGCCGCGTCAGGTGGCGCACACCGCCGACTCGCTCGCCGACTTCGCGGCGGTGATCGGGGCGCGGCTGTTCCCGATCGGCACCGAGGAGCAGCACAGCGTCCTCGCGGTGGACGAGCGGGGCCGCGTCTTCGCGCTGGACCAGGCCGGCGAGTGGTTCCTCGGTGCGGACCTCGACGCCGCCCTGGTCACCCTGCTGTCCGGTCACGCCCCGGCCCGGGTACGCGACGACGGCTCCTGGTGAGCCGGGTCTAGAGCCGGATGCCGGTGAGGACGGTGACCCGGGGGTCGGTGTAGTCGTCCATGGCGCTGCGCAGCCCCTCCCGCCCCACCCCGCTCCCCTTCACCCCTCCGTACGGCATCTGGTCGGCCCGGTACGACGGCACGTCACCGACGATCACACCGCCCACCTCCAGCGTCCGTGCCGCCGCGAAGGCGACGTCCAGACGCCGGGTGAAGACACCGGCCTGGAGCCCGTACGCCGAGTCGTTGATCGCCGCGAAGCCGGCCTCGTCGTCGGTGACCCGGTCCACCACGAGCACCGGTCCGAACACCTCCTCGGCCCGGACCCTCGCCTGGCGGGGCACCCCGCTGAGCACCGTCGGCGGGTACGTCGCCCCGGACCGCCGGCCACCGGTCTCGACAGCGGCCCCGGCCGTCACCGCCTCGTCCACCCACGCCTCCACCCGTCGGGCCGCCTCCTCGGAGACCAGCGGCCCCACGTCGGTGGCCGGGTCGGACGGATCACCGGTGCGCAGTTCCCGCACGGCGGCGACCAGTCGGGGCAGGAAGCCGTCGTAGAGCCACTCGTGCACGAAGACCCGCTGCACCGCGATGCAGGACTGCCCGGCCTGGTAGTTGGAGAAGGTGGCGATCCGCTGCGCGGCGAAGGTGAGGTCGGCGTCCTCGGCCCAGTCCGCGCAGATCAGCGCCGCCGCGTTGCCGCCCAGCTCCAGCGTGACGTGCTTGTCCGGTGCGGCCCGGCGGACGGCCGCGCCGACCGGGCCGGAGCCGGTGAACGAGACGACCGGCAGCCGGGGGTCGGTGACCAGATCGGCGGCGCGGTCGTTGGGCAGCGGCAGCACCGAGAACATCCCGGCCGGCAGGTCGGTCTCGGCCAGGATCTCGCCGAGCAGCAGGGCGGTCAGCGGGGTGGCCGGGGCCGGTTTGACCACCACCGGCGCGCCGACCGCGACGGCCGGGGCGACCTTGTGCGCCACCAGGTTCAGCGGGAAGTTGAACGGGGTGATGCCCAGCACCGGGCCCTTCGGCACCCGCCGCACCAGGGCGATGCGGCCGGTGGCTGCCGGGTCGGTGTCGAGCCGTTGCAGCTCGCCGGAGAAGCGCCGGGCCTCCTCGGCCGCCCACCGGAAGGTGGAGACCGCGCGGCCCACCTCGGCCCGGGCCCACTTGACCGGCTTGCCGTTCTCGGCGGTGATCAGCGCGGCCACCTCCTCGGCCCGCTCGGCGAGCCGGCGCGAGACGTGGTCCAGAGCCGTGGCGCGGGCGTGCGCGGGCAGTTCGGCGGCGGTCGCGGCCACCTCGGCCGCCGCCGACACGGCGGCCTCGACCTGCTCGGCGGTGGCGAGGGTGGTACGCCCCACCGCCCGGCCGTCGTACGGGTGGTGCACGGTCAACTCGCCGGCACCGTGGGCGGGACGGCCGGCGACGAAGAACGGGATGGGTTCCACGTATCGCAGCGTAACCCCGGCAGTCGCCCACGGAAACGGTCGCGCTAGACCTTGTCTGCCGCGAATTCAGTAGCGAAGATGGCACGAAGATTGCGATAACCGCCGCAGCGCGACCCCCGGACCCCTCGGAGTGATCCAGTCATGAGTGACCAGCAGAAGCTGCGCAACTTCGTCAACGGCGAGTACGTCGAGCCGGCCGACGGCGGCTACGCCGACCTGATCGACCCGTGTACCGGGGAGGCGTTCGCCCAGGCCCCGGTCTCCGGTGCCGCCGACGTCGACGCCGCCATGAAGGCCGCCGCGACCGCCTTCGAGAGCTGGCGGGACAGCACCCCCGCCGAGCGGCAGAAGGCGCTGCTCAAGCTCGCCGACGCGGTCGAGGCGCGGGCCGCCGACCTGGTCGACGCCGAGGTCCGCAACACCGGCAAGCCCCGACAGCTCACCGCCGACGAGGAACTTCCGCCGGCCGTGGACGAGTTCCGCTTCTTCGCCGGGGCCGCCCGACTGCTGGAGGGGCGGTCGGCCGGCGAGTACATGGCCGGGCACACCTCGTACGTGCGGCGCGAGCCGATCGGGGTCTGCGCCCAGGTCACGCCCTGGAACTACCCGCTGATGATGGCGGTCTGGAAGATCGCCCCGGCGCTCGCCGCCGGCAACACGGTGGTGCTCAAGCCGTCGGACACCACGCCGGTGTCGACGCTGCTGCTGGCCGAGATCGCCGCCGAGTACCTGCCGCCGGGCGTGTTCAACGTGGTCTGCGGCGACCGGGACACCGGCCGGGCCCTCGTCGCGCACCCCACCCCGCAACTGGTGTCGATCACCGGCTCCACCCGGGCCGGCATGGAGGTCGCCGCAGCCGCCGCCCCCGACCTCAAGCGCACCCACCTGGAGCTGGGCGGCAAGGCACCGGTGGTGGTCTTCGACGACGCGGACGTCGCGGCGGCGGCCGAGGCCATCGCGACCGGCGGCTACTTCAACGCCGGCCAGGACTGCACCGCCGCGACCCGCGTGCTCACCGGCCCCGGCGTGCACGACGACTTCGTCGCCGCCCTGACCGAGCAGGCCCGCAACACGCGCACCGGCGGGCCGGACGACGAGGACGTGCTCTACGGCCCGCTCAACAACGCCAACCAGCTCGCCCGGGTACGCGGCTTCGTCGACCGCCTGCCGGACCACGCCGCCGTGCAGACCGGTGGCGCGCAGGTGGGCGAGCGGGGCTACTTCTATGCGCCCACCGTCGTCTCCGGCCTGCGCCAGCAGGACGAGATCATCCAGGACGAGGTGTTCGGGCCGGTCATCACGGTGCAGCGGTTCTCCGACGAGGACGAGGCGGTGCGCTGGGCCAACGGGGTCGACTACGGCCTGTCCGCCTCGGTCTGGACCCGGGACCACGGTCGGGCGATGCGGATGACCCGGCGGCTCGACTTCGGCTGCGTCTGGGTGAACACCCACATCCCGTTCGTCTCCGAGATGCCGCACGGCGGTTTCAAGCACTCCGGGCACGGCAAGGACCTCTCGGTCTACAGCCTGGAGGACTACACCCGGCTCAAGCACGTCATGCACAACATCGAGGGCTGAGCCGGTGAGCGTCGGAAGCGAGCCGGTGCCGCCGATGTCCTCGCGCGTACTGCACGAGCGGCGGAGCGCCGCCGTGGCCCGGGGCGTCGGCAGCGTGATCTCCTCCTACGTGCACAGCGCCTCGGGTGGCACCGTCACCGACGTCGACGGTCGGGAGTGGATCGACTTCGCCGCCGGCATCGCCGTCACCAACGTCGGCAACTCCGCGCCCCGGGTGGTCGAGGCGGTACGCGCCCAGGTCGAACGCTTCACCCACACCTGTTTCATGGTCGCCCCGTACGAGTCGTACGTGGCGGTCTGCGAACGCCTCAACGCGCTCACCCCGGGTGCCTTCGAGAAGCGGTCGGCGCTGTTCAACTCCGGTGCCGAAGCGGTGGAGAACGCGGTGAAGATCGCCCGGCACGCCACCGGTCGACCGGCGGTGGTGGTCTTCGACCACGCGTACCACGGCCGGACCAACCTGACCATGGCGTTGACCGCGAAGAACATGCCGTACAAACACCGGTTCGGGCCGTTCGCCGGTGAGGTCTACCGGGTGCCGATGTCGTACCCGCTGCGGGACGGCGGACTCGACGGCGTCACCGCCGCCGCCCGGGCCATCGAGATGGTGGAGAAGCAGGTCGGCGCGGAGAACGTGGCCGCACTGCTGATCGAGCCGATCCAGGGCGAGGGCGGCTTCGTCGTACCCGCACCGGGGTTCCTGCCGGCGCTGCGCACCTGGGCGACGGCGGCCGGGGTGGTCTTCGTCGCCGACGAGATCCAGACCGGCTTCTGCCGCACCGGCGACTGGTTCGCCTGCCAGCACGAGGGCGTCGAGCCGGATCTGATCACCCTGGCCAAGGGCATCGCCGGTGGACTGCCGCTGGCCGCCGTGACCGGGCGGGCGGAGCTGATGGACGCCGTGCACGTCGGTGGCCTCGGCGGCACGTACGGCGGCAACCCGATCGCCTGCGCCGCCGCGCTGGCCACCATCGAGACCCTGCACGAGTTGGACCTGGCCGCCGCAGCATGGCGGATCGGCGCGACCATGACGGCCCGACTGCGGAGCATCGCCGCACGCGATCCCCGGATCGCCGAGGTACGCGGCCGGGGCGCGATGCTCGCCGTGGAGCTGGTGCAGCCGGGCACCCTGACCCCGGACCCGGCTGCCGCGTCGGCGATCTCGGCCGCCTGCCACGCCGCCGGCCTGCTCACCCTCACCTGCGGCACCTACGGGAACGTGCTGCGCTTCCTGCCCCCACTGGTGATCTCCGAGGCCGACCTCGCCCGAGGGCTCGACATCCTCGACGCGGCCTTTGTGTAAGGAGGGGTCCCCTGCTAACGCCTCGTGCATAGCAGGGGACCCCTCCTAACAGCTCAGCTCAGCGCAGCACCTCGACCACGTTGTTGCGGACGAGGTTCTTACCCGGCTCGCGGATCTGCTCCATCGCGGCGGAGTTGAGCAGCACGCAACTCGCCGACGGGCCGGTCACCGTCACCGTAGTCGCCCGGTCGTTGTCCAGGTTGGTCACCCGCAGTCGCGTGCCGACCGGGAACCGGTCGCTGGTGGCGCCCGGTCCGGCCGCCTCCTCGAAGAAGGTGATCGGGCCCGGGCAGGCCGACGCCGTGCCGGGTCGGGCGGCCGGCGGGGAGAACGAGCCGGGCCGGTCGGCGGGCCCGCCCGGCGCTGCGGTGTCCGGCCGCGCCGCCGGGCCGTCCAGGCGCTCCACGAGGTTGCGCCGGATGACGTTTCGGCCCGGCTCGCGGACCAACTCCATGGCGGCGGAGTTGAGCAGCACGCAACTGCCGGACGGTCCAACCACGGTCACCTCCGCCGACTTGTCGTTGTCCAGGTTGGTCACCCGCAGGCGGGTGCCGACCGGGAACCGGTCGCTGGTCGCGCCCGGCGCGCCGCCCTCCGCCGAGAATGTGATGGAGCCGGGGCAGGCACTCTGCCCGGTCGGGCCGCTGTCGGCGAACCCGAGCCCGGTGCCCACCGCCACGGTCGCCGCGGCGACCACCGCCACCCCCGCCGCCAACACGTGCTTCCGTTGCAGCCTCACCTGTCGCCTCCCGTACTCACCGCCTGCGTTCAGGTGTCGGTACGGCTTGGGAGCGCTATCCAGTTCACCGGCGTGACGCGTATCGAAAACAAAGTTTCGGATGAACCCTGCGGTATGCCGGTCACACCGGTCCGTAACAGGTGTGCGAGGCTCCGGTCAGCAGCGCCCAGTACCGATCCCCGTACGACCAGTGCCACCACTCGGTCGGGTAGTTGACCATCCCGGCGCCGGTCAACGCGTCGACCAGGACACGGCGATTCCGGCGGGCCGCCTCGCCGATCGTCGGCGCGGCGGTGAAGCAGGCGTTCCCGCTCGCCTCCGGAGTGGCGTCGACCGCCGTACCCATGTCCACCTCCACCCCGTCGGCGGTGCAGAGCGTCAGGTCCACCGCGCCACCGGTGCTGTGCGGCGCGACCTCGACCGGCGAGACGAACTTCGTGGTCTCCTCGTACACCCGCTCCGGCGACCAGTCGGGATGCGCCCGCCGCAGCTCGTCGTGATAGCCGGAGAAGATCTCCAACTGCGCCCGGTACGGTCGGTAACCCTCGATCACCAGCAGGCGCAACCCGTCGGGCAGCGCGTCCTGCGCGGCCAGCAACCGCTCCGCCACCCCCTTGCGCAGTCGCGCGTACGCACCCTCGGGGTCGGCCGCCCGGCCGTCCAGCCGCAGTTCCGGTATCCCGCGCAGGTCGACGAGGGGCTCACCGTCGTCCGCGCCCGGCACCGCCGCGACCCGTGGATCGCAGAGCAGGATCACGGCACGTCCCCCGTGCCGCCGGGCCGCTCCGCGTGCCGGCTGATCGCCAACGCGACGAGCCGGTCCACGATCTCCCGGTAGCCGACGCCGCTCTCCGCCCACACCTTCGGGTACATCGAGTGCGCGGTGAAGCCGGGCATGGTGTTCAGCTCGTTGACGTACAGTTCGCCGGCCGCCTCGTCATAGAGGAAGTCGACCCGGGCCAGCCCCCAGCCGCCGATCGCGGCGAACGCGCGCAGCGACAACTCCCGGATCCGCTCGGTCACCTCGTCCGAGAGCACCGCCGGGACCACCATCGGGTCGCTGTCGCCGAAGTACTTCTGCTGGTAGTCGAACCAGCCGCCGGTGACCGTGACCTCGCCGACCGCCGACGCCTCCGGCCGGTTCCCACCGAGTACGCCGCACTCCAGTTCCCGCGCGGTGACCCCCTGCTCCACGATGACCAGGTTGTCGTGTCGCAGCGCCTCCTCGACCGCCGCCGCCAGGTCGTCACCCTCACCGACCCGGGAGATCCCGATCGAGGAACCCATCCGGGCCGGCTTGACGAACAGCGGCCGACGCAGCTCGACCACCAGCTTCTCCGGGTCCTCGGCGGCCCGGTAGGTCGGCGCGTCGAAGGAGACGTACGGCGTGACCGGCACCCCCTCGGCCCGCAGCGCCCGCTTCATGGCCACCTTGTCCATGCCGACCGCCGAGGCGAGGATGCCGCAGCCCGCGTACGGCACACCGAGCGATTCGAGCAGTCCCTGCACCACACCGTCCTCGCCGAACGGGCCGTGCAGCACCGGGAAGACAACGTCCAACTCGGCCTGCACCGCACCCGGCGGGTCGGCCGCGGTGACCAGGGCGGTGCCGCGCCGCCACCCGGCCCGCAACTCCACCGCCGGGCCGGTCACCGTGAACCGGTCGTCGATGGCCCGTTCCCCGCCGGTGCCCTCCAGGAACTGACGTAACACGTCGTCCGGCATCAGGCGAAAACGGCCGCTGCGGGTCACCCCGATGGCGACGACCCGGTACCCGCCGCCGGACAACGCCCGGGCCACGCCGAGCGCCGAGGCGCAGGAGACGTCGTGCTCCGCCGACGGCCCACCGAACAGAATCCCGATCCGAACCTCGGCACTCATGCCGCCACTCCGTTCCGCTGCGTGCCGCCACGAGGCACGACCACCCTGCACTGACGATTCGCTCGCTGACGCTCACTCATGCCGCCACTCCTTCTCTTGGCAGGACCGGGGTCGCCAGCCGGGCGACCAGGTCCGCTTCCACGTTTCCGCCGGTCAGCACGACGCCGACCGTGCGCTGTCGAGAGCCGTCGCCGGGTACCACGACCGGTGCGGCGGAGCCGACGATGACGCGCGCCGCACCGTTGGCGGCCAGGCTCAGGGCACCGGCCAGACCGGCCGCGCCGGAGGGCTCGGCCAGCACCTTCAGCTCCATCAGGAGCAGCCGGAACGCCGCCGCGATCTCGTCGTCGTCCACCCGGATCACGCCGCGCAGGCGGGTCCGCAGGATGTCGAAGGGCAGCTCGCCGACGCAGGACGGCCGCAGCCCGTCGGCGATCGTCGCCGCCGGCGGGACCGGCGTCGGTCGACCGGCGACCAGGCTGTGCGCCAGGGAGTCGCAGCCGACCGGCTCCACGCCGTACACGTCGATGGGCCGGTCGGAGGCGGCCAGGCAGGCACCGGCGACGCCGCCGCCCCCACCGACCGGCAGGATCAACGTGTCCAGCGGCGTGCCCGCCCGCTCGGCGTCCTCGATCAGTTCGAGGCTGGCGCTGCCCTGTCCCGAGATCACGTCCGGGTGGTCGTACGCGTCGACGATCGGGTGACCGGTCTCGTCGCTGATCCGGCGCGCCACCGCCAACCGTTCCTCCACACTGGATCCGGCGAGGACCACCCGGGCACCGGCCCCGCGAGCCCGTGCCACCTTCGACGGCGTCGCGTCGACCGGCAGCACCACCGTGGCGGCCATCTCGTGCCGGCGGGCCGCCAGGGCGACCGCGACGGCATGGTTGCCGGTGCTCTGCGCGACCACACCGCCGTGACCGGCGGCGGCGAGGCGTCCCACCGCGTACAGCCCACCCCGCATCTTGTACGAGCCGCCGGTCTGCAGGTTCTCCGCCTTGAGCAGCACCTGCGCGCCGACCAGCCGGTCGATCACCGCGGACCGCAGCAGCGGGGTACGCAGCACCTGGCCGTCGAGCCAGCGCGCGGCCGCTGTCACGTCGACCGTTGGCCGATCGGGTTCGGCGGCATCGGTGTGGGACATGTCGTCTCCCTTGTCGAGTCGATCGGCGAGCGGCGAGCCGGCAGGTCGAACAGCCAGGTCGCGCGCGCCGCCAGCAACGCCCGGTGCAGGCCGAGGCTGAGCGCCAGCACCAGGACGGTGAGCGAGAACGGGTAGCCGAGGGCCAACGCGAGCCGGGCGGAGTCACCCAGGTCGGCGATGGGTTCGGCGATCAGTCGGTGCAGCAGTGCCAGCACCGGCATGTGGATCACGTAGATCGGCAGCGTCTGGCGCCCGAGAGCGGCGAGCGGCTCGCGGATCAGCGGCCACCGCGCCAGTTGCACCGCCAGGGCGACGCCGACCAGCACCGCGACGACGGAGACCAGCGGCGTCACCCCGGGCACCTGCCCGGCTCCGGTCACCCGCACGGCGGCCAGCACGGCGAGGTACCCGCCGACCGCCAGCAGCAGACGCCCGCCGGTCACCCCCGCCGACCACCGCTGCACGTACTGGCGCAGGTGCAGGCCGGCGAGGAAGAACACCAGGTTCTGATAGAGCCCGCCGCGGTTGCCGGGGGTGTCGAGCAGCCCCACCGCGGCGACCGCGCTGAGCGCACCCGCCGCGGCCAGCAGCAGCGCCGGGTGGACCCGCCGCAACGCCTTGGCGAGTACGAAGTAGAGCGCCAACGCGTACAGGTACCAGAGGTTGGACGGGGTGACCGTCAGCTGTGCCAGCAACTCCCCCGGGTTTGTCGCCCGGTCGGTCGGGAAGCCCGGCGCGAGGGCCAGCAGGGCGGTGTGGATCAGCAGCCAGATCACGTACAGGTAGAGGAACCTGGCGATGCGCGGGCGGCCGACCGCCCGCCACGGGCGTTGCACGGCGGTGGCCGCGAACATCCCGGAGATGGTGAAGAACAGCGGCATCCGCATCGGCAGCAGCAGTTCGCCGAGCGTCCCCCAGGCGCCCGCCACCGGCACCTCCAGCCGCCAGTCGATCTGGAGGTAGTCCTTCATGATCACGTGCCAGAGGAGGACCAGCAGGATGCAGCCGCCCTTGGCGACGTCCGCCCAATCCAGCCGCTCGCCGCTCGGGCGGGCGCCGGTGGTGGGCGCGACCAGCTCAGGAGTGCGCACAGGGTCTCCTCATCCGACGAAGGACGGACATTTCGCGCAGGCGAAAGGTGATGCTCCGGACGAAACGACGATTGCCGATGGTGAAGCGTTCACTGTGGACCGAGAATTGGTGTGACCTATGCCGATGAATTCGCCACCGAGGTGACGGGGCGACGGTCTCGTCGGCTCAGGGCGCGTGGGGTAGCTGGACGTCGACCCGCAGTCCGCCGTACTCGGCGGGACGGGCGGCGATCAGCCCGTCGTGCGCCTGAGTGATCGAGCGGGCGATGGCCAGGCCGAGACCGGCGCCGCCGCTCTGGTTGGTGCGGTCCCGGGCCAGCCGACGGAACGGCTCGAAGAGCCCGGACACCGCCTCGGCCGGCACCACCTGGCCGGTGTTGACCACGGTCAGCGCCGGGTTGCGGCCGACCGTGACGCTGATCGCGCCGCCCCGGTGGTTGTACTTGATCGCGTTCTCGATCAGGTTGGTGACCAGGCGTTCCAGCAGCACCCGCTCACCCATCACGGTCCGGGGCTCCAGGTGGGTGCTGACGGTCACCTCGGCCTCGGTGATCCGGTCCTGGTACGCGGCCAGCACCTCCTTGACGACCTCGTCGAGGCGCTGCGGCAGGCGGGACCGCAGCCCCTGGTCGCTCTCGCTGAGCGCGAGGAGTCCCTCGATCAGCCGTTCGTTGCGCTCGTTGGTCTCCAACAGTTGGCCGGTCACCAGCTCCAACTGCTCGCCGCTGAGGGAGCGGGCCATCCCGACCTCGATCAGCGTGCGCTGCACGGCCAACGGCGTACGCAGCTCGTGCGAGGCGTTCGCGGCGAACCGCCGCTGCCCCTCGTACCCGGCGGCGATGCGCTCCATCATCTCGTCGAGCGACCGGGCCAGCCGGGCCACCTCGTCGTTGCCGCGCATCCGGATCCGGTAGCCGAGGTTCTGTGGCCCGACGTTCGAGATCGGACCGGCGAGGTCCCGGACCGGACGCAGGCACCAGACCGCGGCGGACCAGATCGCCGCCACCGCGAGCACGAACACGCCCAGGGCCAGCAGCGGAAGCGCGAGACCGCTCAGACCCTGCGCCGGCTCGCACACCAACCCGCCGCCGGGCAGCCCGCTGGAGCAGAGCCCCCGGACCCGCCACCACAGCTCGCTCACCACCGACACGGTCAGCCCCGGCAGGGCGTACCCGGCGACCAGGGCGACCACGCCGACCAGCACGATCCTGCGACGCGGGGTCACGACGCGGCGCCGATCCGGTAACCGGCCCGGGGCACGGTGTGGATGACCTGAGGCGTACCGAGCTTCTTCCGCAACGTCATCACGGTGACCCGGACGGTGTTGGTGAACGGGTCGGCGAACTCGTCCCACGCCTGCTCCAGCAGCTCCTCCGAGCTGACCACCCGTCCGTCCGCGCGCATCAGCACGTGCAGCACGGCGAACTCCTTCGGGCTCAGGCTGACCGACCGGCCGTCCCGGGTAACCGAGTGCCGCGCCACGTCCAGCGCCACCCCGTACTGTTCCAGCACCGGCGGCACCGCCGGTGCGGACCGCCGACCGAGCGCCTGCACCCGGGCGACCAACTCGGCGAAGGCGAACGGCTTGGTGAGATAGTCGTCGGCACCGAGCCCGAGACCCTCCACCCGGTCCCGGATGCCGGCGGCGGCGGTGAGCATCAGCACCCGGGTGCCGGAACCGGACCCAGCCAGACTGCGGCACACCTCGTCGCCGGTGTGGCCCGGCATGTCCCGGTCCAGCACCGCCACGTCGTAGCGGTTGACCCCGATCCGCTCCAACGCGCCGTCACCGTCGTAGCAGACGTCCACCGCCATCGAGAGCCGCCTGAGGCCCTCGGCGACCATGTCCGCCAGCAGCCGCTCGTCGTCCGCCACCAACACCCGCACGCTCTTCGCCCCCGTGATCCGTCGTCTGCCGGGCATACGTTCGCAGGCGGAAGATAAGGGTTACGTAAGTGCCCGCCGCAGCAATACTCCACGTCGACGACGTCACTACAAATGCCCGCGTGCGCCAACCGCCCCCGTGCGCCTGATCAGTACTTACGTCCCACCCCCACCCCCACCACGTGACAGAGAGTGACCCACCTCACCCCCGCACCCGACCGCCACCCCACCCCCATCCTCGCCCTCGCCCTCACCCCCTGTCCGCGCCGATCAAGGAGTTGTGGCTATGGATATGGGAGGTTTTGGCCTGCTTCGTGATCGCCACGACTCCATGATCGATGGCCACCACACGAGCCGCCGACCAGCGCGGGCAGCCGAGGGTTGGCGGGTTATCCACAGCCGACCCAGCCCGTCTTCCACAGGGGCGGACGGCGGTCGGGGTGGGCCGGAACAGTGGCAGGATGACAGAGCGACTGGTCCGTTACTCGGAGTTGCTGGCGTCGGGGTGGAGTCGGGGCAGGTACGGGGACAGGTCGCGCAGGGGTCGCTGCTTCGACTGACCCGAGGTGTCTACGGACCTCGCGCCGCCGACACCGAGGACCGCCTCGCGGCGATCTTCGAACGCCTGCCCGACAGCGCGGTGGCGGGGTTCCACACCGGCGCGATGCTGCACGGTTTCGGGGACGCACGCTCGACCAGGTGCCATGTCATCGTGCCGGCGGGCTCAGCCGTGCCACAGATCCGTGGAGTCGTGACGCACGAGTCCGTCGTGCCGGTACCCGATCCCGTCCTGGTTCGCGGACTGCCCTGCGCCCCGGCCGCCCGATGTGCCGTCGATCTGGCGAGAGCGCTTCGGCGGACGGAGGCACTTCCGGTGCTCGACCTCTGCCTACGGGTGGCCGCCTGCCACCGCGACGATCTCCGTGACGAGCTCGGGCACCATCGGGGCCTGCGCGGCGTCCGCCAGGCACGGGAACTGATCAACCTGGCTGATCCCCGATCGGAATGCCGGCAGGAGAGTCAGTTGAGACTGCTTCTCGTGGACGCCGGACTGCCGGCTCCGGAGCCACAGCTCTGGGTGCACGATCGGTGCGGCATACCGCTGTACCGGATCGACCTCGCCTATCGGAAGCGTCGGATCGGCATCGAGTACGACGGGCAGTCCCACCTGGACCCGGATGTGTTCCACTACGACCGTTTCCGGTCGAACTGGCTGGCTGGCCAGGGCTGGCGGATGCGCTACTTCACCGCCGACGACCTCTACCGCCGCCCCACCCACATCGTCACCACCATCCACTCCCTCCTCATCCCCTGACAGCCCCCACCCGTCCCCACCACCCCCTCGAACCGCCCCGCAAGCCGCGATCATGGAGCTTTGGCAGGACGAAAGCCGACCAAATAGCCCCAAACCCACAGCCACAACTCCATGATCGACGCGGCGGAGGCGAGGGCGGGGGGCGGGGGCGGGGGCAGGGGGCGGGGGCAGGGGGCGGGGGCGGGGGCAGGGGGCGGGGGCAGGGGCGCGGCGAGGGCCAGCTAGGTGTCGTTGCGGGTCAGCGGCTGTCGAGGAGGGGTCGGGTGGGGTTCCAGGGTGGGCCGCCGGCGGCGTCGCGACGGCGGCGGGCGATGGCCGACAGCGCCTCCAGCACGACCCGGTTTCCGAGGTACGCGGTGATGTCCGCGTGGTCGTACGGCGGGGCGACCTCGACCACGTCCACCCCGACCACGGGGAGTTCGTAGCAGACCCGACGGACCGCGTCGAGCAGTTGCCGACTGGTGAAGCCGCCCGGTTCGGGAGTGCCGGTGCCGGGGGCCATGCCCGGGTCGACCACGTCCACGTCGACGGAGAGGAAGACGCCCTCGCACTCGTCGGTGGCGATGCCGAACGCCTCGGTGAGGCAGTCGTCCAGGCCACGGGCCACGATCTCGGTCATCTCGTACGAGCGCATGCGCTGCTCGGCCATCCAGGACAGCGTCGACGGGCCCGGCCAGTAGCCGCGCAGGCCGATCTGGAGGAACCGGTCGCCGCGTACCGCGCCGGACTCGATCAGTCGACGCATCGGCTGGCCGTGGCCGTGCAGCGAGCCGAACTCGATGTCGCCGGTGTCGGCGTGCGCGTCGAAGTGCACCAGCGACACCCGGCCCAGCCCGTGGTGCCGGGCCACCCCGGTGGCGTCGGGCAGGGCGATGGAGTGGTCGCCGCCGAGGACCACCGGGATCGCCCCGGCCGAGGCGACCGCGTACACGGCGGTTTCCAGCGCGGACAGCGAACGTTCGATGTCGCCGGAGAACATCTCGACGTCACCGGCGTCGTAGACGCACAGGTCACGCAGCGCGTCGACGCGCAGCGCCAGGGAGGGGCGGGAGCCGTCGTGCGGCAGGTAGCACGCCTGCCGGATGGCGGACGGGCCGAACCGGGTGCCGGGGCGGTGCGAGGTGCCGCCGTCGAAGGGCGCGCCGATGATCACCACGTCGGCCTCGGCGTACGTGACGGGCTCCTCGATGGTGCAGGGCGGTACGCCGAGGAACGTCACGTCGGGGCCGTACATCGGGCCGTACCGGGTCATCGTTCCGCCATTCCCCACGGCGAGCCGTACGCGGTGAGCAGGTCGAGGAAGGGCTCGGGCGGCAACGCCTCCGGACCGAGCACCCCGCTGCCCGACCACACGCCGTCGGCCAGCAACTCCAGGGCGACGACCGGGTTCACCGCGGTCTGCCAGACCACCGCCTGGTGGCCGTACTCGCGCATCGACCACTCGTTGTCGACCACGTGATAAAGGTAGACCCGGCGCGGCTGGCCGTCGGTGCCGATACCGGTGACGTACGTGCCGGCGCAGGTCTTGCCGCGCATCCGGTCGCCGAGTGTGGCCGGGTCGGGCAGGCAGGCGGCCACCACGTCGCGCGGCGACACCGACACCGGGCCCACCCGCACCGGCTCGGTCGCGGCGAGACCGAGCTTGTGCAGCGTCCTGAGCACCTCGATGAACTCCGCGCCGAGGCCGTACTTGAAGGTGACCCGCTTCGCCGGCACCCAGCGCGGGATCAGCAGCACCTCCTCGTGCTCCACGTTGACGCACTCCACCGGCCCGATCCCCTCGGGGAAGTCGAACACCTCCGGCTCGCTGAACGGCTCGGTGGTGAACCAGCCCCGGCTGGCCTCCCAGATCACCGGCGGATTCAAGCACTCCTCGATGGTGGTCCAGATGGAGAACGACGGGGCGAAGTCGTAGCCGTCGACGGTCAGGTTCGCGCCGTCGCGTACCCCGATCTCGTCGATCTCGCGGAACAGCTCGTCGGCGGCGTAGCGGGCGAAGACGTCGGAGAGGCCGGGTTCGACACCGATGCCGCACAGCGCCAGCCGCCCGGCCGCCGTCCACTGGTCGGCCGCCGCGAACTGCGCGTCGCCGAGCATGACGCCGGTCTCCTGGTGGGGCCGGGTCGGGTGCGGACGGGACAGCGACATCGCCATGTCGAGGTAGTCGGCGCCGGCCGCGTACGCACCGTCGAAGATCGGCATGACGAAGCGTGGGTCGACCGCGTTGAGCACGTGAGTGATCCGGTGTTCGCGGCAGAGTGCCGCGACCGCCTCCGCCGAGGCGGCGTCGACCGCGGCGGCGCGGAAGCGGTCGTCCCGTCCGGCGACGGCCCGCGCCGCGCGGGTCTCGTCGTGGTCGGCGACCACCATGGTGTCGAAGAAGGCACGTCGGGCCGCGATGGCGACGACGGCGGAACCGACGCCTCCGGCCCCGATCAGCAGCACACGCATCACGAGTCGAACCCCAGACCGAAGCGATCGAGCGTACGGAGCCACAGGTTGCGCCGCCCCTGATCGGCGTCGGCCCGGGCCATGGACCAGCGGGTGAGCCCGATGCCGACCGCGCGGGCCGGTTCGGGCGGGAACGGCAGCGGACGGCTGCGGACCAGGTCGAGCCGGGTCAGCGGGCTGTCCACGCCGTCGAGCAGGTCGAGCATCACCCGGGCACCGAACCGGGTCGCCCCGACGCCGAGCCCGGTGTACCCGGCCGCGTACGCGAGCCGACCGGAGTACGCCGTGCCGAAGAAGGCGCAGAACCGGGTGCTGGTGTCGATCACCCCGCCCCAGCGGTGGCTGAACCGGACGTCGGCGAGCTGCGGGAAGGTGGTGAAGAAGTGCCGGGCGAGGGCGGTGAAGGTGGCGTCGCGCTGGTCCAGTGCCGGCGTCATCCGGTTGCCGTAGTGGTAGACCGCGTCGTAACCGCCGAACAGGATCCGCCCGTCGTCGGTGAGCCGGTAGTAGTGGAACTGGTTGCCGGTGTCGGCCAGCCCCTGCCGGTTGCGCCAGCCGACGGCGTCGCGTTGCGCGGGCGTCAACGGCTCGGTGGTCAGCGCGTAGTCGTACACCGGCACGATCCAGGTGCGCAGGCGGCGCAGCAGCGGCGGGAACGCGTTGGTGGCCAGCACCACCCTGGCGGCGCGGACCGCCCCGGGGTTGCCGTCGGCGGCGACGGTGCGGGCCAGCACCGCGTTGGTGTCCCGGTGCAGGCCGGTGACGCGGGTGTGCTCGTGCACCCGTACGCCGAGGTCCACGCAGGCCCGGCGCAGTCCCCAGGCCAACCGCGCCGGGTCGAGCATCGCCACCCGGTCACGGTCCCACAGTCCGCCCAGGTACGTCGGCGAGTTCACCTCGGCGCGCACCTCGTCGGCGTCGAGCAGGCGCACGGCGTGCCCGTACCGCCCGGCCAGCGCGGCGTCGGCGGCCAGCCCGTCGAGCTGGTACGGCTCGACCGCCACCGACAGTTCGCCGGTCCGCGCGAAGTCGCAGTCGATCCGGTGCTCCGCCACGGTGGCGGCGATGGCGTCCAGGTTCTCCCGGCCGAGCCGCTCCAGCGTCCCGATCTCGTCCGGGAACCGCTGCACCCCGTTGGCCAGCCCGTGCGTCAGCGAGGCGGCACAGAACCCGCCGTTGCGCCCGGAGGCCGCCCAGCCGCAGGTGCCCGCCTCCACCAGCAGCACGTCCCGCGCCGGGTCGGCCTGCTTGGCCAGCAGCGCCGCCCACAACCCGCTGTAGCCGCCCCCGATCACCAGCAGGTCCGCGGTGGTCGGGCCGGGCAGCGGCGGCAACGGGTCGGGGCGTTCCGGCCGGTCGAGCCAGTACGGTGCGCGGACCGCGTCGGCGAGCGCCCGGCCGGCGGATGGCCCGGTCATGACCGGCTTGTCGCCCGGGGAGCCGGCACCGTGATCGCCGCCCGGCGGGCCCGTCGGCCCCGCAGCATGCTGGCCAGCACGAGCAGCAACGCGATCGCGAACATGGCGGTACCGATGACGTTGACCTGCGGCGGGATACCCCGCTGGGCGGCACCCCAGACGTACATCGGGAACGTGACGGTGGTGCCCGAGTTGAAGTTGGTGATGATGAAGTCGTCGAAGCTGAGCGAGAACGCCAGCAGCGCGGCGGCCACGATGCCGGGCAGCACCAACGGCAGCGTGATGCGGCGGAACGTCTGCCACTCGCTGGCGTAGAGGTCCATCGCGGCCTCCTCCAGCCGCCGGTCCATCCCGGCCAGCCGCGCCTTGACCGTCACCACCACGAACGACAGGCAGAACATCACGTGCGCGATGACGATGGTCCAGAAGCCCAGCGGTACCGCACCGGCGACGAAGAGGGCCAGCAGCGAGGTGCCCATCACCAGCTCCGGCGTGGCCATCGGCAGGAAGATCAGCACGTTGAGCCCGGACCGTCCCCGGAACCGGTGCCGGACCAGCGCGAACGCCATCAACGTGCCGAGCGCGGTGGCCGCGACGGTGGCGATGAAGCCGATCTGCACGCTGCGGACCACCGCGTCGCACATGTCGGAGGTGGCGCACGGGTTGCGCCAGTTGTCGAGCGTGAACTCGTGGAAGTCGTAGGAGAGCCGGTTGGACGGGCGGTTGAACGACAACGCGCCCACGACGGCGATCGGCAGGAACAGGTAGCCGAGCACCAGCAGGGCCACGCCCATCACCCAGTGCTGCGCCAACCACCGGGAGAACCTGGTCACAGTGCCCGCCCTTCGCTCGCGACTGCGGGGCTCCGCTGCGCTGCACTCCTCGCGCTCACAGGACCTCCTCCGTGCCGGCGCGACGCAGATAGACGAAGACCACCGCGAGGATCGCCGACATCAGCAGGAACGACAGCGCCGCGCCCTGGGGGTAGTCCAGCCGGACCAGGAACGCCGAGTCGATGACGTTGCCGATCATGTACTGATTCGGGGTGCCGAGCAGTTCGGCGTTGATGTAGTCGCCGGTGGCCGGGATGAAGAACAGCAGCGTCCCGGCGATCAGGCCCGGCATCGACAGCGGCAGGGTGACCCGGCGGAACGTCTTCAGCGGGCTGGCGTACAGGTCGCTGGACGCCTCCAGCAGCCGGTGGTCGAGCCGTTCCAGGCTCGCGTACAGCGGCAGCACCAGGAACGGCAGGAAGTTGTACGTCAGGCCGAGCACCACCGCGATCGGGGTGGCCAGCAGCCGCCCGTCCGGACCGAGCAGGTGCACGTCCCGCAGCAGCCCGACCAACCAGCCGTTGTCCGACAGGATGGTCTTCCAGGCCAACGTACGCACCAGGAAGCTGGTGAACATCGGGGCGATCACGCAGACCAGCAGCAGGTTCTTCCACCGGCCGGCCTTCTGCGCGATCGCGTACGCCAGCGGGTAGCCCATCAGCAGCGCCAGCACCAGGGCGATGCCCGCGTACAGGAACGAGCGGCTGAACTGCGGCCAGTACGCCTGCAACGCCGTCGGGTAGTTCCCGAACGCCCAGGTCATCGCGTACCCGGTGGAGAGCGTGCCGTTCGGGTCGTAGAGGCTGGCCGCCGCGAGTTGCAGCAACGGCAGGGCGAAGAAGAGGAACAGCCAGGCCGCACCCGGCAACAGCAACAGGTACGGCAGGAGGCGGTACCGCCCCGGTCGGGCAGCCGGCGGCGGCGACGCCGGCTGCCCGGAGCCGGTGGGTACGTGAGCCAGCGCGCTCACGCCGTGGTCTCGCTTCGCTGGCTCATGAGGACGCACCGACCGGCTCGTCCAGGACCGGAGTGGTCCGGTCCTCCTCGTCGGCGCGGCGACCGAGCAGGAAGGCGTGCTGCGGATCCCAGTACGCCACGGCCCGCTCGCCGACGGCGAAGCGCTGCTGCGCACCGCTGTTGGCGACGAAGACGCTCAGCTCGGTGCCCCAGCCGGTGCGCAGCAGGTATTGCGTGCTCACCCCGACGTAGGAGGCGTCGGTGACGGTGCCTTCGAGGTGCTGGTTGCCGGCGGGCACCTGCACGGCGGCGCCGACCAGGTGCAGCTTCTCGGGGCGTACGCCCAGGAAGACCGGACCCTGGTCGGTGCGGGCCCGCGCCGACGGCACGGAGAACCGCGCGCCGTGTGCGGTGACCAGGAGGTCGTCGCCGTCGGCACCGGAGACCTCGCCCGCGATCAGGTTGGACTGGCCGAGGAAGTTGGCCACGAACGCGGTCGCCGGGAACTCGTAGATCTCGGCGGGTGGGCCAAGCTGCTCGATCCGCCCGGCGTTCATCACCGCGACCGTGTCGGCCATCGTCATGGCCTCCTCCTGGTCGTGGGTGACGTGCACGAAGGTGATGCCGACCTCGGTCTGGATGCGCTTGAGCTCGATCTGCATCTGCCGACGCAGCTTGAGGTCGAGCGCGCCGAGCGGCTCGTCCAGTAGCAGCACCTGCGGGTGGTTGATCAGTGCCCGGGCCAGCGCGACCCGTTGCTGCTGCCCGCCGGAGAGCTGGGCCGGGCGACGCCGCTCGTACCCGTCGAGCTGCACCAGCGACAGCATCTCGCGGACCTGCCCGTCGACCGAGCGGATTCCGCGCCGCCGCAGGCCGAAGGCGACGTTCTCGAAGATGTCCAGGTGCGGGAAGAGGGCGTAGCTCTGGAACACGGTGTTGACCGGCCGCTTGTACGGGCGCAGCCGGGCGATGTCCCGGTCGCCGAGCAGCACCTGCCCGCTGGTCGGCTCCTCCAGCCCGGCGATCATCCGCAGCGTGGTGGTCTTGCCGCAGCCGGACGCGCCGAGCAGGGCGAAGAACGAGCCCTGCGGAATGGTCAGGCTCAGGTCGTCGACGGCGGTGAACGGGCCGAACGTCTTGGTGAGGTCGGCCAGCCTCAGGTCACCGGCCGGAGTGTCCCGCGCCATCGTCACGCTCCGATAACCTGCTGGAACTTGGTCTCGTACTCGCGTTCCTGCTGCTCGTCCAGGGCCATGAAGACGCGGGCCTTGGAGAGGATCGCCTCGTCCGGGAAGATCAGCGGGTTGGCGGCCAACTCCGGGTCGATCTTCTCCATCTCCTCCTGCGCGCCCTGCACCGGACAGATGTAGTTGACGTACGCGGCGAGCTGGGCGGCGATGGCCGGTTCGTAGTAGTGGTTCATCAGGGCCTCGGCGTTGCCCTTGTGGGTGGCCTTGTTCGGCACGAGCATGTTGTCCGACCAGAGCGTCACACCGGAGTCGGGCACCACGAACTTGATCTGCTCGTCGTCGAAACCGAGCTGGATGATGTCGCCGGACCACCCGATGCACGCCGCGATATCGCCCTTGGCCAGGTCGGGGGCGTAGTCGTTGCCGGTGAACCGGCGGATCTGCCCAGAGTCGACCGCCTTCTTGAGCTTGTTGAGGGCGTCGTCGAACTGGTTGGCGGTGAAGTCGGCCGGGTTGTGACCGTTCGACATCAGCAGCAGCCCCATGGTGTCGCGCATCTCGGTCAGCGCGGTCACCTTGCCCTTGAGGTCGGCGCGGGTGAGCAACTCGTCGACGGTCCGGATCTCCCGGGTGACCCGTCCGTTGTACGCCAATCCGGCCAGGCCGGACTGCCACGGGACGGCGAGGTGGTTGTCCACGTCGAAGGGGCGGTTGCGCAACGACGGCAGCAGGTTCGCCTCGACGTTGGGCAGATTCGACTTGTCGAGCCGCTGGATCCAGCCGAGCCGGATCATCCGGGCGGCCATCCAGTCGGTGAGCACCATGACGTCCCGCCCGGTGCCCTGACAGGCGGCGAGCTGGTTCTGCACCTTGCCGAAGAACTCGTTGTTGTCGTTGACATCCTCGGTGTACGTCACCTGAATGCCGGAGTCACCGACGAAACTGTCGAGGCTGGGACGCTTCGACGCGTCGTCGTCATCGACGTCCATATATTGCGGCCAGTTGGAGAAGGCGAGCGTCTTCTCCGTGCCGGACAGGTCCTCGCTGACACAACCGGCCTCGGTCTGCTGCGCGCCGGGGGTGCCGCAACCGGCGAGGGTGCCACCCGCCGCGAGCAGCGCGACCGAGCCGAGAGTGCCGGTGAGCAGACCACGCCGAGTGAGGGGCCGGTAAGCGTTTCGCATGTGACGACTCCTACGGGTCATCGTCGGCGGCGGGACGGGGGTGGGCGCGCCGACGGGAGGGTCAATGGCGATGGACGACTGATCCTGACATGAGGAAACCTCGCTCACAAGGGATTCCGTAGCCGCAATAGCCGTGGACGACGAATTACGCCAGACTGCGCGGTGGCGTTAGGCTCAGCGCCGTGACGGACATGGGGAGCGCTCGATGACGAACCGGCAGCAGGACAACGCCACCGGCGGACGCCGGGTCAGCGTGCGGGAGGGCGCCAGCCACGTACTGCTCGACGACGTGGCCAAGCAGATCATCGAACAGCTCCAGCAGGACGGCCGTCGCCCGTACGCCACCATCGGCAAGGCGGTCGGCCTCTCCGAGGCGGCGGTACGTCAACGTGTACAACGGCTGCTCGACGCCGGGGTGATGCAGATCGTCGCGGTGACCGACCCGCTCCAGCTCGGCTTCCCCCGTCAGGCCATGATCGGGCTGCGCACCGACGGCGACCTGGAGAGCGTCGCGGACCGGATCGCCGAACTCGACGAGGTCGACTACGTGGTGATCACCGCCGGCTCCTTCGACCTGCTGGCCGAGGTGGTCTGCCGCAACGACGAGCACCTCCTGGAGATCCTGCAACGCCTGCGCGCAGTCTCCGGAGTGCTCTCCACCGAGGCGTTCGTCTACCTCAAACTCCGCAAGCAGACCTACAGCTGGGGCACCGCCTGAGCATGCGCCGCGCGCGCCTCCGCCCCGTGAGCCTCCGCCCCGTGCGCCCACGTCCCACCCGCCCCGGCCCCGCGCGCCCCCGCCCCACCGCCCGCCCCCACCCACTCGCCCTCACCCCTCGCGCCGTCGCGCCCTCGCGGCGTCGCGCCCTCGCGGTCGATCATGGAGTTGTGGTCGCGGAAACGCGCCGATCGCCCTGGTTTGTCGATGCCACAACTCCATGATCGCCGCGCGGGGAGGGCCGCCTGCGAGGTGCGGTGCCGCGCGGGGAGGGCCGCACGGGAGGCGCGGTGCCGCGCGGGGAGGGCTGCACGGGGGGCGCGGGTGCGGTGCGGGAAGGCCGTGCGGGAGGTCAGCGCGGGGGTGTGGTGAGGAACGCGCGCCAGGCGTCGGGAGTGAAGGTCAGCGTGCCGCCGGCTCGATCCTTGCTGTCGCGTACCAGGATCCGGCCGGGCAGATTGTCGGCCACCTCGACACAATCGCCGCCGTTGTTGCTGCTGCGGGTGGCGGTGCGCCAGCGGGCGTCGGTCATGTCCATGTCGTCGCCACTTCCCTGATCAGCTCGATGGACCGGCGGCGGGGCAGCGCCTCACCGGTGACGCTCTCCCATCTCGCGCCCAGGCTAGCAAGGTCGGCACGCTCGGTCACCACCTGACCGCGCAACTGATTGTCCAGATAGGCCGCCTCGCCACCGTCCGGCGTCCGGGCCAGCACGAACGGCCCGGCCAGGCCGGTGTGCCACGGGTTCTCCGCCGGGATCACCCGGACCTGCACGTGCTCCTGCTCGCCCCACTCGGCCAGGTGGAGCAGTTGCCCGGCCATCACCGCCCGGTCGCCACCCACCCTCCGACGTAGCACCACCTCGTCGACCACCGCCACCAGTTGCAGCGGCACCTCGCGTTCCAGCACCCGCTGCCGGGCCAGTCGCGCCGACACGATCTCCTCCACCTGCGTCGGCGACACCAGGCCGCCGGTCGCCAGCACCGCCCGGGCGTACGCCTCGGTCTGGAGCAGGCCCGGCACCAGCAGCGGCTGGTACGACCGCAGCGAGCTGGCAACCTGCTCCAGTTGGGCCCATTCCTGGAACCAGGGCAGGTCCCGGCGACGGTGCGGCTCCGGCCAGAGTTCCTTCGACTGGCGGCCGAGGAGGGCGGCGACGGCGGCCCGGGTGCCCGGATGCGGGGTACGCCCGTCGGCCACCCAGCGACCCGCCGTCTTCGGGTCTACGCCGACCTTCCCGGCCAACGACTGAGCCGTCTCACCCTTGTCCGCCATCGCCAACCGCAGTGTCTCGTTCATCTGCCGACCTCCGTCCACGCGTCACGTTGCGCCGCACGCTAGACACTCTGAGTGGCGCTGTCCGCCCGGTCCCGGCGTGTTGCGGGCGGGACTGTTTCGCGCACCTGAGGTGCGACCGAGATGCCCCTCAAATGCCCTGGACAGGACGCACTACCCGACGCCCACCATTCACCTCCACCACCCACCTGCGGGCGAGGCGGGTCCGGTGGCGGGAGCGGGCGGGGCAGGCCCGCCGACGCGGAGGTCGCCGGCCGGCGCCGGTTCGGCCATCACATCGCGAACATGGACCTTGGAAAGTTTCCGTTAGTAGATAACGGAAACTGTCCAAGATCTCGACTGATCGACAGCGAGGCACCTGACCTCCCACCAGCCGCCTTTGCTCTGCTTCAACCAGCGCACTGCCGTCGAACGAAAACCGTTGCGGTGGTTGAAGCAGAGCAAAGGCGACCGAGAGGTCACCCCGCGAGCCGGACAACGCTGATCGCGAACTGGCGCGCGCGAAGATCAGTGGGACCCGACGAGCTGACGAGCCGGACCCGCAGGAGGACGCCGCAGGGCAGTGGCGATGCGGAATCCGTTGCGCCAAGTCGGATGAGCTCGCTAAATCCGTTGCATGGAGGCGCAAGTTCAACCGATTGCACTTGCCTCGCGGCGGCGGGCTGTGGGATAACCGTGAGCAGAGCGGCCGGTGAACCCCTGACCGGCCCGAGACCCGATGGGGCTGACATGGCGAACGCCACCGACCACCTCTGGATGCACTTCACCCGGATGGCGAGCTACTCCGCAGGCGAGGTACCGACGATCGTGCGCGGCGAGGGCGCGTACGTCTGGGACTCACAGGGTCGCCGCTACCTGGACGGCCTCGCCGGGCTCTTCGTCGTCAACGCCGGCCACGGTCGCACCGAGCTGGCCGAGGCCGGCGCCAAGCAGGCCGGGGAGCTGGCGTACTTCCCGCTCTGGTCGTACGCCCACCCGACCGCCGTGGAGCTGGCCGAACGGATCTCGGAGCTGGCCCCGGGCGACCTGAACCGGGTCTTCTTCACCACCGGCGGCTCGGAGGCGGTCGAGGCGGCCTGGAAGCTGGCCCGGGCGTACTTCAAGCGGGTCGGCAAGCCCACCAAGCACAAGGTGGTCAGCCGGTACATCGCCTATCACGGCACCTCCATGGGCGCCCTGTCGATCACCGGACTGCCGGGCATCAAGACGGACTTCGAGCCGCTGGTGCCGGGCGGGATCAAGGTGCCGAACACCAACTTCTACCGGGCTCCGGAGCACGGCGACGACCCGGTGGCGTTCGGTCGCTGGGCCGCCGAGGAGATCGGGCGGGCCATCGAGCGGGAGGGGCCGGACACGGTCGCGGCGGTCTTCCTGGAGCCGGTGCAGAACTCGGGCGGCTGCTTCCCGCCGCCGCCGGGGTACTTCGAGCGGGTCCGCGAGATCTGCGACGCGTACGACGTGTTGCTGGTCAGCGACGAGGTGATCTGCTCGTGGGGTCGGCTCGGCGAGTACTTCGGCGCGACCCGCTACGGATACCAGCCGGACATCATCACCACCGCCAAGGGCATCACCTCGGGGTACGCCCCGCTCGGCGCGATGATCGCCAGCGACCGCCTGATGGAGCCGTTCCTCACCGAGACCGGCATGTTCGCCCACGGGGTGACGTTCGGCGGGCACCCGGTCTCCTGCGCGGTGGCCCTGGCCAACCTGGAGGTCTTCGCCCGTGAGGACCTCGTCGGGCACGTACGCGCCAACGAGGCGGCCTTCCGGTCGACCCTGGAGAAGCTGCACGACCTTCCGATCGTCGGCGATGTCCGGGGCGACGGCTACTTCTACGGCATCGAGCTGGTCAAGGACAAGACCACCCGGGAGACCTTCGACGAGGCCGAGTCCGAGCGACTGCTGCGGGGCTTCCTGTCCAGCGCGTTGTTCTCCGCCGGGCTCTACTGCCGGGCCGACGACCGGGGCGACCCGGTGGTGCAGCTCGCCCCGCCGCTGATCGCCGGGCAGCAGCAGTTCGACGAGATCGAGCAGATCCTGCGGGGCGTACTCACCGAGGCCTGGACCAAACTCTAGGAGGCGGTGGTGGCCTACCAGGACCTGTCGTACTGGCTGTCCACTGTGGACGAGCCGTTGACCCCGCGCCCGCCGTTGGCCGGTGACACCGTCGCGGACGTGGTCATCGTGGGCGCGGGGTACACCGGGCTGTGGACGGCGTACTACCTCGCCGAGGCAGAGCCGGCCCTGCGGATCGTGGTCCTGGAACGCCAGGTGGCCGGCTTCGGCGCCTCCGGGCGTAACGGCGGCTGGTGTTCCGCGCTGCTGCCCACCTCGCTGACCGGGCTGGCCCGGCGGCACGGCCGGGACGCCGCGATCGCCATGCAGCACGCCATGCACGACACGGTCCGCGAGGTCGGCCGGGTGGTCGCCACCGAGGGCATCGACTGCCACTGGTCGTACGGTGGCACGGTGGTGTTGGCCCGCAGCGCGCCGCAGGTGCAGCGGGCCAAGGCGGCGGTGGCGGAGGCGCGGGAGTTCGGGTTCGGTCCGGAGGACCTGGACCTGCTCGGCCCGGCCGAGGCCGTGGGCAGGTGCGGTGCCAGCGGGGTACGCGCCGCCACCTACACGCCGCACTGCGCGGCCGTGCACCCGGCGCGACTGGTGCGTGGCCTGGCCAGCGCCGTGGAACGCCGGGGCGTGACGATCCACGAACGCACCCCGGTCACCGAGATCCGGCCCCGCGCGGCGGTCACCCCGGCCGGCACCGTACGCGCCCCGGTGGTGATCCGGGCGACCGAGGGTTACACGCCGGGGCTGACCGGGCACCGGCGGGCCCTCGCCCCGGTCTACTCACTGATGATCGCCACCGAGCCGCTGCCCGACGAGACCTGGGCCGAGATCGGGCTGGCCGAGCGGGAGACGTTCTCCGACCACCGGCACGTCATCATCTACGGCCAACGCACCGCCGACGGCCGGCTCGCCTTCGGCGGGCGGGGTGCCCCGTACCACTTCGGCTCGCGGGTCCGCGCCGACTACGACCGGGAGCCACGGGTCTTCGCCGCACTCCGGCGTACGCTCGGCGACCTCTTCCCGGCGCTCGGCCCGGAGGTGCCGGTCACGCACACCTGGGGCGGTCCGCTCGGGGTGGCCCGGGACTGGTCGGCCTCGGTCGGCTACCACCGTGCCGACGGGCTGGGCTGGGCCGGCGGGTACGTCGGCGACGGGGTGGGCACCAGCAACCTGGCCGGTCGTACGCTGGCCGACCTGATCCGTAACGAACCGACCGAGCTGACCCGCCTGCCCTGGGTCAACCACCGCTCGCCCCGATGGGAGCCGGAGCCCCTGCGTTGGCTCGCGGTCAACGCCGGCCTCCGTCTGATGCTCTCCGCCGACGAACGCGAGTCCCGTACCGGCCGGGCATCCCGCCGCGCCGCCACCTTCTCCCGCCTCCTAGGCCACTGACCCAGCCCCCTCCCCTCCCCCGCCTTCCCCGCCTTGACGCGTTGATCAAGAAGTTTGGTCGGCCCAGCCGCCAGGAATTGACGCAAACTTCTTGATCAACGCCGCAGGGCAGGGCGCGGAGCGCGGAGCGCGCGTGGGGTGGGGGGGGTTAGTGGGTGGGGGGGATTACGCGGAGGTGACCTCGGCGGGACGAGGTGGTGGGGGGTGCGGCCTGCTGGGCCTGGTCGTCCTGCGGAGGGCGGGGGGCCGGGCGAGCGGCTTCGCGGACTGCCTCGGCCAGTGCGACCAGGTCGTCGGTGGTGGGCGGCGGGGGCTCGAACTCGCCCTCGTGCCGGACCACCTCCCAGCCACGCGGGGCGGTCAGGCTCCGGGCGTGCGGCTCGCACAGGTCGTACGTGTGCGGTTCGGCGAAGGCGGCGAGCGGGCCCACCACGGCCGTCGACTCGTTGTAGACATAGGTCAGCGTGGCGACCGCTTGCCGGGGGCAGCCGTTACGGGAGCAGCGCCGTGGTGACCTCACGGGCGCAGGGTATCCCCATTACCGGGTCCGGCGCACCGGTTCGCGTTACGACACGCCCGTCTTGGTGATCACATTTCGGCCCGGGACGCGGCGCGCCAGGTACCGGCGCTGCTGCGGGCAGGGGCGCGATGGCGGCTACCCTTTGGCTCATGACGAGTCCGGAGAACCGCCGCCCCGGCCCCGGCCGGCGGGCGCACCGCGACCGGCACGGGCGCGGTCTGCGCGGGCGGCTGGTGCCGGCCACCGTGCCGTTGGCGCGCACCAAGGCGGAGATCTTCGACGATCTGGTGCTGGACACCGTCGAGACGCTGGAGCGTCGCTTCGCCAAGGAACTCGCCGGGGTGGAGTTCGCTGTCGAGGACGTCCCGCCGGACCTCAACGTCTATGACACCGACGTGCTGGAGGACGGCGAGGTGCCGTTGGCCCGGCTGCTGCCGGGTCGACCGGGACGCCAGGAGGTGCCACCCCGGATCGTGCTGTACCGGCGTCCGCTGGAGTTCCGGGCGATGGACCGCGAGGATCTCGCCGACCTGGTGCACGACGTGATCATCGAGCAGGTGGCGAACCTGCTCGGCGTCGACCCGGACGAGTTGGCCTGACCCGATCGCCGTGACCCCCCACGGCGCGTCGTCATCCCCGGGGCGGGACGTCCCCCGACCGTCCCTTCCCGACGACTCAGGCTGCTCGCCGCTTGAGCTTGCGCCGCTCACGCTCGGAGAGCCCACCCCAGATCCCGAACCGCTCGTCGTGGCCGAGAGCGTATTCGAGGCATTCGGTCTTGACCTCGCACCGCGAGCAGATGCGCTTCGCTTCGCGGGTCGAGCCGCCCTTCTCGGGAAAGAACGCCTCCGGGTCGGTCTGCGAGCAGAGCGCTCGCTCCTGCCACTCCGGCGCGTTTCCGAGCAGGTCGGCCGCCTCGAGCTGGCCGTCCATCAATTGCCTCCTTGTCGCGCACCGGCGCCATCGCCGCTGCAACCCCCCACGCGAAAGGCGTGCTTGTCCGTCCGGTCCCGTTTGCTGCGGTTCGTGCGAACAACCCCATTCAAATTACACGCGTGTAATGCGTGCGGCGTCAAGCCAAACTTGATAATGGAGTCGCCCTCCCGACACGCACCCGGTCTCGCCCTGCCCTATCGATTCAGACCCCGGCCGAGTAACGCCCTCTCCGGCGAGTTGCCCGAGTTTTCTCCCGTGGCGCGCGACCCGAGACAGGGGTGATCTCGCCCCGCGTCGGCCTTCGGGAGGCCACCCGTCAAGATCGGTTGATCTTGACCCGCAAGGTTAGCCCGACTTGACCGAGACCGCCCATCGACCGGGCAGACGACGACCGCGCCCCGTCCACATCGTGGACGGGGCGCGGTCGTGCGGAAGCCTGAGCCGTCAGTCAGAGGCCCCGGAAGGGCTGGTGGGCCAGGTGAATTCGGTGACCACTCCACCGGCCACCCGAACCGTCCCGGCCGGCGTATCGTCGTCCCACCAGACGGTATAGGTACCTGCCGGTAGGTCCGGGTAGACCGCACTGTGGAAGGTGCCGTCCAGGACCTGCCGCTCGCGTACGGCGGAGTGGGTCCGCGGCTCGCCGTCGTGGTCCGGCCGGCTGACCTCGATCTCCCGGCCGAGCAGGTGGCGTCCGGTGTGCACGATCAGGGCACCGGTGTCCCCGCCCAGGTCAAGCACAACAGTACCGGTCCCCGTCGGACCGTATGTGTGCACATGCTCGCTCATGCCGACACTCCGCTTCGCTCCGCGCCGGCACGAGAACCGACGGCACCGATGATTCGCTCGCTGCGCTCGCTCATGCCGTCCTCCGCTTCGCTCCGCGCCGGCACACCACTGCGCCGATGATTCGCTCGCTGCGCTCGCTCATGCCGACACTCCCGGGTTGTTGAAGCCGTCGTAGGGCGTACCGAGGAAGGGGAAGTTGCGCAGGAAGGGCGCGGTCACGTCGGCGGCGCTCAGCCCCGGGGTCACCGCGGCGGCCGCCTCGTCCGGCTGGAACTTCCGGTCCACCAGCGGCACCGTCAGGCCCGCGATGGCGCGCAGGGCGATCGTCACCACGTCGTCGGTGACCCGCCGGCCGTTGGGGAAGCCGGCCAGGTCACCGGCGAGTACGCCGTTGCGGTTCGGGCGGCGGGCCGGCGGGATCGCGGTGTTCAGCCGGAGCATGTCGGCCTGCACCTCGCCGGTGGCGTTGGTGAAGCCGTCGATCAGCCCCTCCGGGACACCGGTGAGCAGGATGGCGACCAGGTCCGCCCGCGCCTTCTCGGACTTGTTCAGCTTGTCCAGGTTCGGGAAGACGTCCGGGTAGAGCACCGGCAGCAGGGCCGCCAACTCGGGCCGCTCGACGAACTGGGCGAACCGCTTGTCCTCCGACGGCGGCAGGGTGTTCCACAGGTCCTTCTGCGCCATCGGCACGATGACCTCGTTGAACAGTGGGTTGCCCAACCTGGACACCTGCGTGAACGGCCCGGTGCTCGTGTCCGCCGCCACCCTGTCGCCGAGCACCCGCACCTGGCGGCGCGACGCCGAGGTCCAGACCCCGATCACCGAGGCGGGCTCCTGCCAGTGGTAGCGGTTCACCTTGCGGCGCACCCGGTCCAGCGGCACCTGGATGGCCAGGCTGTGCACGTTGAGCCGGTCGGTGGCGTTCACCGGCTGGCCCGGCTCCTGGAAGATCTTCTTCCCGGCCACATGCAACTGCTGGAACGGGCGCAGCGTGCCGAGGTCGAAGATCGCCCCGAGGTCGACGAAGAACCCGTCGGCGCGCTGTCCGGCGAAGACCTTCTCCCCGGTGGAGAGCGAGAAGGTGGCCTGGCGGACCAGATCGCCGTACTTCGGCGTGGAGAGCGGGCCGACGTTGCACGGCGGGCAGGGCAGCTTGCGCGCCAGCCGCTGTTCCCGCCCACCGGCGATCCGGGTCAGGCTGTAGAACTGCCGCCGGTTCCAGTTCTCGCTGTCCAGCGAATCGATCGGCCCGGTGTTGTAGAGAAAACTGTTCGCGTTCGTGATTTCGGTGGTGAATTCGAAACGGTAAGTGACGTCCGGCTGACCGTCACCGTTGTTGTCGATGTGGATCTCGTAGCGCACGTCGTCGCCGAACTCGAAGAAGTTCGGCCCCCCGGAGGGCAGTTGCAACGGCACGTAGTTGGCGATCAGCGTCACCGTGTCCGGGCGGTCCGGCGTGACGAAGGCGTACAGGTCCGACGAATCGGCGACCGGATCCTTGGCGATCTCCGGCGCTTCGCGGTGTGAAGACATGACGAACCCACCTCACTGGGCGAAAGTGTGCATTGGATGGACGGCCGGGCGCCGAGAGCCCGCGCCGGACCGGAGTACACGACCGCCCGTACGGCGGCGGCGGGTGACCGCTCAGCGCCGGTGACGGGCGCGGCGGTCGGGGACGCCCGGCGTGGCGGGCGGAGGTCGGGTGGACACGTTCAGCGGCGTGTGGCGGCCTTGCGCAGCCGGTCCGCCAGACCACGGTCGCGCACCTCGATGCGGGACTGGCCGACGAAGACGTCCATGGTGCCGGAGCGGGCGTCGCGCAGGTGCACCACGATCGTCTCGTCCGCGCCGGCCGCGGTCCCCTTGTCGTCGTCTCCGGCGGCCGAGAGCCCCGGCACCGCGAGGGCTGCCGCGCCGAGCGTGGCGCTGGCCGCGGCCGTCAACGTCTGCCGGCGGGTCAGTCGCGGCCACTGCCGCGTCCGCCTTCTCTCAGTGATCATGGCCAACCTTTCCGGCGGCGCGCACGCGCCCGCAAGGACGGACGGGGATCGCCGCACGGACCGCGCAGGCCCCCGAATCTCAGGTGCCGGCGGCGGTCCTCGCCGATCCCGCCGCCGGCATCGACAGGTACGGCCGGGGACGCGCGAAGGTTCGACGCTAGGCGCTGACGTGACCGTACGCAGTCGTACGCCTACGCGCCGGACGACCGGCCGCCGTCGCGATCGCCCGCAACTGCTCCTCGGTACGCGCCGAGCCGTTGCCCGAGCCGGCCATCCGCGAGATGGTCTCCTCCATCAACGTGCCGCCCAGGTCGTTGCAGCCGCTGCGGAGCATCTCCACCGTGCCCTCGTCACCCAGCTTCACCCAGGAGCACTGGATGTTGTCGATCCGCCCGTGCAGCAGCACCCGGGCCATCGCGTGCACCACCCGGTTCTCCCGCCAGGTCGGCCCCGGCCGGGCGATACCGGCCAGATAGATCGGGGCGTTGGTGTGCACGAAGGGCAGCGCCACGAACTCGGTGAACCCGCCGGTGCGGTCCTGCACGCCGGCCAGCACCCGGAAGTGCGCCAACCACTGCCCGGGATGGTCCACGTGGCCGTACATCATCGTGGAGCTGGACCGGATGCCCAGTTCGTGGGCGGTGCTGACCACCTCGACCCAGGCGGCGGTGGGCAGTTTGCCCTTGGTGAGCACCCAGCGCACCTCGTCGTCGAGGATCTCCGCCGCCGTCCCCGGGATGGTGTCCAGCCCGGCCTCGCGCAGCCCGGTCAGCCACTCCTTCACCGGCACCCCGGCCTTCGCGGCGGCGGTGACGATCTCCATCGGGGAGAAGGCGTGCACGTGCATCCGGGGCACCCGCGCCTTGATCGCCCGGACCAGGTCGGCATAGATGGTGACCGGCAGCTTCGGGTCGATGCCGCCCTGGATGCAGACCTCACCGGCTCCGGCGTCCCACGCTTGGAGCGCCCGGTCGGCGACCTGCTCCACCGACAGCCGGTACGCGTCGGCGTCCCGCTCCCGCTGCGCGAAGGCACAGAACCGGCAGCCCACGTAACAGACGTTGCTGAAGTTGATGTTGCGGTTGACGACGTACGTGACGTCGTCGCCGACCGCGTCCCGGCGCAGGTCGTCGGCGCGGCGGCAGAGTTCGTCCAGGGCCGGGCCGTCCGCGCCGAACAGCGCCATCGCGGCGTCGGCGTGCCGGGGTTCGAGCAGCGCCGCCGGGTTCTCGGCGGCCAGCCGCAGCCCGGCCCGCAGGTCGGCGTCGCCGGAGCCGACGGCGACCGACCGACCGGCCGGGCCGGCGTCCGACGGCGGTACGGCGACCTTGGCCGCCACTTCCGACCAGTCCCCGTAGACGTGGTCGAAGTCGCCCCGCCGGTCCTCGGTCCGTCCCGTGCGGTCGATGTCGACGTGCAGGTCGGTCCGCCCGCCGAAGGTCTCGTCCGGCTCCTGCCAGAGGCGACCGACCGGCCGGGCCGACTCCACGGCGAGCCCGGTCGACGGCTCGGCCAACGCGGTGACGTGCGGCAGCAGGCGCGGGTCCAGCCACGGCTCACCGGCCCGGACGTACTCCGGGTAGACGGTCAGCCGCTCGCGTAGTGCGAACCCGGCCGCGGCGGTGCGTTTTGCCAACTCGTCGAGCTGCGGCCACGGGCGTTCCGGGTTGACGTGGTCCGGGGTCACCGGGGAGACACCGCCCCAGTCGTCGATTCCGGCCCGCAGCAGCAGGTCGTACTCACCGGCGATGAGGTTCGGCGGCGCCTGGATGCGGGCCTTCGGGCCGAGCAGCAGCCGGGCCACCGCGACGGTGGCCGCCAGGTCGTGCAGTTCCGCGTCCGGCATCCCGCGCATCGCGGTGTCCGGCTTGGCGCGGAAGTTCTGCACGATCACCTCCTGGAGGTGGCCGTACTCCCGGTGTGCCCGCCGGATGGCGAAGATCGCGTCCACCCGTTCGGCGGGCGTCTCGCCGATGCCGATCAGGATGCCGGTGGTGAACGGGACGCCGACCCGGCCGGCGTCGTCGAGCACCCGCAACCGCACCGCCGGTTCCTTGTCGGGCGAGCCGTAGTGCGGACCGCCCGGCTCCGACCAGAGCCGCGTCGCGGTGGTCTCCAGCATCATCCCCATGCTGGGCGCGACCGGCTTGAGCCGTTGCAACTCCGACCAGGAGAGCACGCCCGGGTTCAGGTGCGGCAGCAGGCCGGTCTCCTCCAGCACCGCGACCGCGCAGGCCCGCAGGTAGTCCAGGGTGGACTCGTAGCCCCGCTCGTCCAACCACTGCCGGGCCGCCGGCCAGCGCTCCTCCGGCCGGTCGCCGAGGGTGAACAGCGCCTCCTTGCAACCCTGGGCCGCACCGGCGCGGGCGATGGCGAGCACCTCGTCGCGGTCGAGGAACGCCGCCGGCAGCCGGTGCGGCACCGTGGCGAAGGTGCAGTAGTGGCAGCGGTCCCGGCAGAGCCGGGTCAGCGGCACGAAGACCTTCTTCGAGTACGTGACCACGCCCGGCCGCCCGGCGTCACGCAGGCCGGCGTCGCGGATCGCCCCGGCGACGTCGAGCAACTCGGTGAGGGCGGTGCCGCGGGCGCTCAGCAGTGCGGACGCCTCGTCGACGTCGAGCGCCCGGCCGGCGGCGGCCCGGCGCAGGGCCCGCCGGACGGCCGCCTCCGCAGGCCCAGGCTCGCTGCGATCAACCATCCGCCCAGCCTAGGCGCTGTCGCCGGCCGCACACCCCCCACGTGGGCAACCGCACCCGGCCGCCCGGCTGGTCAAATGCCGGTCAGGCGGGCTTGTCGCCCGGATCGATCCGCTGGGTGCGGTCACCCTCGCCCGGCGGCGGCACCGCCTGGCCCGGCTCGGTGCCCTGACGCGGGATGGTCTGGGTCGGGTCGGCCGACGGGGGCTGCCCGAACGGCGGCGCCGCCGGAGAGGTCGGCGCCGGCGGCTGCGGCGGCACGACCGGCTGGGCGTGCGGCGGCCAGGTGTGCGGGGCGGACGGCGGCCCGCCGGGCGCCTGGCCCGCCACCGGCCAGCCCGGCTGGTCCCCGCCCGGCTGGCCGCCGGGGTATCCGCTCGGCTGCTCGCCCGGGTAACCGCTCGGCTGACCGGGGTAACCGCCGGGCTGACCCGCGCCCGGGTAGCCGGCCTGGCCGGGGTAACCGCCGGGCTGCTCGCCACCGGCCCAACCGCCACCCGGACCGGGCTGCTGCTGCCACCCACCCGGGTAGCCGCCGGGCTGTCCCGGGTTGCCCTGCGGGCCCCAGCCCTGCTGCGGGGTGCCGTACAGGCCAGGCTCCTGCTTGGGCTTGGGCACGTGATAGAGCCGCCGCCAGACGGTCCAGACCACGTACGCCGCCGCGCCGAACAACGCCACCCAGGCCGCCCGGGCCATGACGCCGGTCAGGGCGTCGAAGATCTCCGCCTCGGCCAGCCGACCGACCGTCCAGATCAACAGCGTCAGGCCGCCGAGCACGACGCTGAACCCGTACTCGATCAGGGCCGCCTGCGTGATCAGCTTCGCCTTGCCGACCACCGGGGCGAGGTGGGTGGCGAGCAGCACCGCCAGCAGTGGCAGGACGATCGCCTCCAGCCCGACGAAGCCGAAGAACGCGCTGCCCGCCCGGCCGGTCACCGTGCTGTAGGGGCCCTGCGGGGTGATCAACCGGATCAGCGCGACGAAGAGGAAGACGGCGTTAGCCCCCAGGAGCACGAGGGCGACGAGTTCCCGAAGCGGCCCGGTCACCTGACGGGCCGGGGTCGGGTCGGTGGGCGGATGCTCCACGGGGCTGGTCACGAACTCTCCCTGGGGGCGAAAGCGGACAGATGCCGACGTGAGCCTAGTCTCCCCGGGCGACTGGCCGTCGGAGGCGTCACGTAGGCGAGGATGGGCTGATGCGTGTCGTGGTTCTGACCGGCGGAATCGGGGGTGCCCGGTTCCTGCTCGGGGTGCGTGCGTACGCCCGTGAGGTGGGTGCCGAGGTGACCGCCGTGGTCAACGTCGGCGACGATCTGCGCCTGCACGGGCTCCGGGTCTGCCCGGACCTGGACAGCGTCATGTACACCCTCGGCGGCGGGGCCGACCCCGAGCGCGGCTGGGGTCGTACCGGCGAGAGCTGGACGGTCAAGACCGAGCTGGCCGCGTACGGCGCCGAGCCGAGCTGGTTCGGGCTGGGCGACAAGGACCTGGCCACCCATCTGGTACGCACCACCATGCTCGACGCCGGTTATCCGCTGCACCAGGTGACCGAGGCGTTGGCGACCCGCTGGCAGCCCGGCGTACGCCTGCTGCCGGCGACCGACGACCGCTTGGAGACGCACGTGGTGGTGACCCCGCCCGACGAAGCCGGCGACGGCGCCGACGGGCAGCGGGCGATCCACTTCCAGGAGTGGTGGATCCGGTACCGCGCCCAGGTGCCGACGCACCGGTTCGTCTTCGTCGGCGCAGAGACCGCGAAGCCGGCGCCCGGCGTGACGGAGGCCATCGCCGGTGCCGACGTGGTGCTGGTGGCACCGAGCAACCCGGTGGTCAGCATCGCGCCGATCCTCGCCGTGCCGGGCGTGCGGGAGGCGCTGACCAGCGGTCCGGCACCGGTGGTCGGGGTGTCGCCGATCATCGGTGGCGCGCCGGTGCGCGGGATGGCGGACCGGTGCCTCTCCGTGGTCGGCGTGCCGTGCACCGCCGCCGGGGTCGGCGGGCTGTACGGCAGCCGGGCCACCGGTGGCCTGCTCGACGGATGGCTGGTCGCCGAGGAGGATGCGGGCACCCAGGTGCCGGACGTGACCGTACGCGCGGTGCCGCTGCGGATGACCGACGAGGCGGCGACGGCGGCGATGGTCCGCGCCGCGGTGGAGTTGACGTGAGACTGGAGATCCTGCCGGTGCCGGGCATCGGCCACGTGACCGAGGGTGACGACCTGGCGGCGCTGATCGGCGGCGCGGCACCCTGGCTGCGCGACGGCGACGTGTTGGTGGTGACCAGCAAGATCGTCTCGAAGGCGGAGGGGCGGCTGGTGGACGTACCGGCCGACGGCCCGGAGCGGCAGGCCGCCCGGGACGAGGTGCTGGCCTCGGAGACGGTCCGGGTGGTGGCGTCGCGCGGCCCGACCCGGATCGTGCAGACCCGGCACGGCTTCGTGATGGCGGCCGCCGGCATCGACGCCTCGAACGTCGACAAGACCCGGCTGGTGCTGCTCCCGGAGGACCCGGACGCCTCGGCCCGGGCACTGCGCGCCGGCCTGCGGGCCCGTCACGGCGTGAACGTCGCCGTGATCATCAGCGACACCATGGGTCGGCCGTGGCGCAACGGGCTCACCGACGTGGCCCTCGGCGTGGCCGGGATGGACGCGATCCGGGACCACCGGGGTGAGGTCGACCCGTACGGCAACGAGCTGGTGTTGACCCAGATGGCCGTGGTCGACGAGTTGGCCGGCGCGGGCGAACTGATCAAGGGCAAGTGCGACCAGATGCCGGTCGCGGTGGTCCGGGGCTATCTGACCGCCGGGCAGGACGACGACGGCGACGGTGCGCGGGTCCTGGTCCGGGACGCGTCGATGGACCTGTTCTCGCTCGGCACCGCCGAGGCCCGGGCGGCCGGGCTGACCGAGGCCGCACACCTGCCGGACCGCCCCGGCGAGGTACGCCCCGACCCGGCGGTGGTCGCCGCGGCGATCGCCTCGGTCGTCGACGTCGTGGCGCCCGGCACGGTGTTCACCCAGGTCGTCGACGACGACGTACGCGCCGGACTGGTCACCACCGTGCCCGGCTGGCCGGACCGCGCCACCGGTCTGGTGCTGTGCTCCCCGCCCACCCCGGTCGGCACGGTCCAACTGGTCCGTTTCGGCACCGATGTGCAACGCCTGCGGACCGCCCTCGCGGCCCACCAAGTCCCCTCCCAACTCCTCCCCCCGCCGCCGGCCACCACCGCTGCCGCCTCCCTGGCCCTCTGAGGGCCCGCCGCCGCCCCTCCGGGGGCCCGCCGCCGAGCCCGTCGGTCAGGGGTTGAGCAGGGCGCGCCCCAGCGGGGTGGGGGTGTGCAGGACGGTGTTGCGGTCGCGGTGGCTCACCAGCAGGCCGGCGTTGCGCAGCACGGTGGTGTGCTGGCTGGCCGCCGCCGCCGAGATCCGCAACCGGCGGGCCAGCTCGCCGGTGCTGCACCCGCCGTCGGTGGCCGCCAGCACCGCGGCCCGGGTCCGGCCGAGCAGCGCGGCCAACGCCTTGTGGCCGGTGCCGGTCCCGTCGACCTCGTCGGCGACCAGTCCGCCCAGCCGGTCCACCGGATAGACCAGCACCGGCGGCAACTCCGGGTCGACCAGCGCCACCGGTGTCTTCGCGCAGAAGTACGACGGCACCAGCAGCAGCCCCCGCCCCAGCAGGTGCAGTTCGCGGCTGTTCGGATAGTCGGGGATGTGCAGCACACCGGACTCCCAGCGCACACCCGGCCGCAGAGAGGTCAGCAGGCCCTCGATGCCGCCGTCGAGCATGGCCCGCGCCCGCCGGCTCCGGTCGGCGTCCACCGCCGCCTGCACCCGCTCCCAGTAGGGACCGAGGGCCAGGTCGCGGTACCGGCTCATCGCGTCAGTCAGGTCGTCCAACGCCCGCGGCTCACCCCGGGCCAGGGCGTCGGCCCCGGTGGGCAGGCTCCGACCGCTGGCCAGCCGGCTCAGGTCGCGGTGCAGCAACGTCGCAGGGGTACGCCGCAGCGCCTCCATCCCGGCCTCGAACCCGCCGACACTCTCGTACGGGGTGAGGAAGTCCGGGAAGTAGCCACGCGGCGGGTTCAACGCCAGCAGCAACCGCAGCCCGTCGGCGTCATCCTGCCGGCGTAGGCCGCGCATGACCTCACGTCGCCACCCGGCGAGCAGTGGGTCCCGGCTGCGTCCGGGCAGCAGGTGCAGGCTCAGCACCACTTCCCAGATCGGGTCCGCAGCCGGAGCGACTCTGGTCCGGAGGATGTCCTCGCCGGAGAAATGGATCTTCAGCATGGAACGACTCCCCGTCACCCGACTGAGGGACGCCCGGCGACGCTTGGCACTTTACCTGGGACACATTGCCTTGGTCTGTTAAGCGTGGGCTAAAAGACCTCGACTCCCGGCACCCGGGTCCGCCATGCTCTGCGTGCCGCAGGGACAGCACGCATCGCGTGTCGCCCCACAGCGGAGTCCGGGGGCCGGGGAAGGCACGGCCGGGCGGCACCATACGAGGGTCTGCGGCTCACGCTTCCGCAGGGGTGCCACCCGGTCGTCCGCCGTCCCGCCCCGCCACTCCCCTCCCGACCGCCCGTACGCTGTGCGGGACGGAAGGAGGGGCCGTGTCGACGCCTCATGCAACCGACGAGCACCCGCAGGCCCCGGCGGACGGCTGGCCCGCACTGCACACCGACGCGTCGGCGGTCCTCACCGGGTGGACGCCGACCAGCCCGGACGCCGCGACCGCCCGGGACCGCACCCTCGACCTGCTGACCGCCGGACCGGTCGCGATGAGCCGCGAGCACCGGGCCGGACACGTCACCGCCAGCGCCCTGCTCTTCGACGCGACCGGCACCCGGGTGCTGCTCTGCCTGCACCGCAAGTTCCACCGCTGGGTGCAACTCGGCGGGCACTGCGAGTCGGGTGACCGGACGCTGGCCGGGGCCGCGCTCCGCGAGGCGACCGAGGAGTCCGGCATCACCGGCCTGAGGGTCGACCCGGTGCCGATCGACGTGGACGTGCACGAGGTCGGCTGCCAGGGCGGATCCCTGCACCACGACGTACGCTTCGCCGTCTTCGCCCCGCCCGGCGCGGTGGAGACGGTCAGCGCGGAGTCCGAGGCGCTCGGCTGGTTCCCGCCGGACCAGCTACCGCAACCGCTGGCCGGCGGGACCGCCCGGCTCATCCCGCCCGGGCTGGCCGCGTTCAGACGAGCTTGTCCTCACCTCGTGCCTTGAGCTCGTCCACGATCGCCTTGACGTCCTGGGCGCGTCCGCGCGGGCAGACCAGCAGCGCGTCCGGCGTGTCGACCACTATCAGGTCGTGCACGCCGACACCGGCCACCATGCGCCCGGACTGCGGCACCACCACACAGCCGCTGCTGTCCCGCAACAGCACCTCGGACTTGACGTCGCCACCGAGCACCACGTTGCCGTCGTCGTCGGTCGGCAACACCTCACCGAGGGTGTGGAAGTCACCCACGTCGTTCCAGCGGAAGTCGCCCGGCACCGTGGCGACCCGGCCGGCGCTCGCCGCACCCTCCATCACCGCGTAGTCGACCGAGATCTTCGGCAGCGTCGGCCAGACCGCGCCGAGCACGTCGTCCTGCTCGGGCGTGCCCCACACCGCCGCGATCGCGGTCACCCCGGTGTGCAGGGCGGGCTGCTGGCGGGCCAGTTCGGCGAGGAACGCCGACACCCGCCAGACGAACATGCCAGCGTTCCACAGGTACCGGCCGGATCGGACGTACGCCTCGGCGACCTCGGCGTTCGGCTTCTCCTTGAACTCGACGACCGGACGCATCGGACCGTCACCCACCGGGTCACCGGTCTGGAGGTACCCGTAGCCGGTCTCCGCCCGGGTCGGCGTGATGCCGACGGTCATCAGCAGACCCTGGTCCGCGCCCCGGACCGCCGCCCGGACCGTCTCCACCCACTGTTCCGGCTGACCGATGAGGTGGTCCGCCGCGAACGATCCCATCACCGCGTCCGGGTCCCGGACCGCGATCACCGCCGCGGCGAGCGCGATGGCCGCGCAGGAGTCGCGCGGCGACGGCTCGATGAGGATGTTCTCCTCGGGGACGCCGGTCAACTGGCGGGCCACCGCCGCCGCGTGCGCGGCCCCGGTGACCACCATGGTCCGCTCCGGAGTGGTCAGCGGCGCGGCCCGCTCCACCGTCGCCTGGAGCAACGAGGCCGGGGTGCCGGTGAACGGGTGGAGGAACTTGGGGTGGCCGGAGCGGGACAGCGGCCACAGCCTTGTGCCGCTGCCACCCGCCGGAATGACGACATAGATCACCAGGACATCATGCCCGAACCGCCCGCCCCGGGTGCCGGGTTGCCACCGTCAGGCCCGCACCCGTGACCACGCGGCGATGTGCACCTCGGCGCTCGACTCCCAGGTGAACTCCTTGGCCCGGTCGAAACCGGCCTTGGCCAGCGACAACCGGCGCGGCTCGTCGTCGAGCAACGCGGCCAGGTCGGTGGCGATCTGGTCCGGGTCCTCACTGGTGTACGCCACCGCGTCGCCGCCCACCTCGGGCAGCGACAGGCGGGGCGTGGTGAGCACCGGCGCGGCGCACGCCATCGCCTCCAGCACCGGCAGACCGAAACCCTCCCCGTAGGACGGATAGGCGGCCACCAGGGCACCACCGAGGAAGCCGGGCAGGTCGGCGTAGCGCAGGTAACCGGGGCGCAGCAGCCGCAGGTGCGACGGCACCTCGGTGGCGGCCCGGTCGATGTCGTCGTCGTGCCCCTGACCACCGGCGATCACCAGCGCGGGCGGGTCCTCCCGGTCGGCGACCGCCCGTGCCCAACCACGGATCAGGTTCGGCACGTTCTTGCGCGGTTCCTTCGCGCCGTGGAAGGCCACGTAGCTGCTGCCGCCCAGGCCCAGCCGGGCGCGCACCCGGGCCTTCTCCTCGTCGCCGGGGGCGTGGAAGGCGTCGTGGTCGACACCGTGGTAGGCCACGTCGATCCGGGTCGGGTCCGCGTCCAGCAGCCGGATCAGCTCGTCCCGGGTGGCCTTGCTCGGCACGATCACCCGGTTGGCGCGGCGCAGCGAGGTCTTGATCGCGCTGCGGAAGAACGTCCGGCGGGACTTGTCGTAGTGCTCCGGCTCGGTGAAGAAGGTGGCGTCGTGCAGGGTCACCGTGACCGGGCAGCCGGCCCGCAACGGACAGGTGTAGAAGGGCGAGTGCAGCACCTCGGCACCGACCTGCTGCGCGAGCAGCGGCAGGCCGGTCTGCTCCCAGGCGAGCCGGGCGGGACGGTGCGCGACGGCGGCGGGCGCGGGGACGATCTCGGCTCCGGGCAGCATCCGGCGATAGCGGTCCAGGTCGGTGCGGAGACTGACCACGACCAGTTCCACCGCCGACCCGCACACCTTGCCGAGGGCGCCGAGCAGGCCGTCGACGTATCTACCGACGCCCCCGCGGTCGGCGGGGACACTCGTGGCGTCGATGAGCACGCGGGGCGGGCGACCGGCGGTCACGGGGCGACTCCTTGTGGTGGCGGGACTGTGGGGAACAACACTTCGGGCAAGCCTACGCCGGTGCCGAGTACGGACGCTGACTCCGACCCGACGGTTCGCCGACTTGTGACTGTCATCGAGTACGGGCAGCGGCGGCGTATCGTTCGCGCCGATGGCCGACAACATTGCCCGCGTCCTGCCCGACGCAATCGCGACCGACCCGACCCGCCCGCTGCTCACCTGGTACGACGACGCGACCGGCGAGCGCACCGAACTCTCCGGCGCCACGCTGACGAACTGGGTGGCCAAGACCGCCAACCTGCTCGTCGACGAACTGTCGCTCGGCCCCGGTGACACCGCGGCGGTGCTGCTACCACCACACTGGCAGACCGCCGCCGTGCTGCTCGGCTGCTGGTCGGCCGGCCTGACCGTGGCGGATCGCCCGGGTGCCGTGGACGTCCTGTTCGCCACCGCCGACCGGGCCGCCGAGGCGGACGCCTGGTCGGCCGCCGACCGGTACGCGCTCGCCCTGCACCCGTTCGCGCTGCCGCTGCGGGAGGTGCCGTCCGGCTTCGCCGACTTCGTCACCGAGGTCCGCGCACACGGCGACCACTTCGGCGCGTACCCGCCCGGCGGGTCGGACCACGTCACGCTGCGTGAGCGGGCGACCGCCCGCGCGACCGCGCTGGGTATCTCGCCGGGCGAGCGGGTCCTGATCGACGTGGACGCCCTGCCCGACCCGGTCGACTGGCTGCTGGCCCCGCTCACCGCGCGCGCGTCGACCGTCCTCTGCGCCCACCCCGACCACGCCCGCCTACCCACCCGAGCCACCACCGAGAGGGCCACCCGAACCCTTCCCTGAGCCCTTCCCCGCCAGCTCCCCACCACCCCGCCGCCGCACCGCACGCCGCACCGCCGTCATTCCGCACCGCCGTCATTCCGCACCGCCGTCATTCCGCACGCCGCGCCGCCGTCATTCCGCACCGCCGTCATTCCGCACGCCGCACCGCCGTCATTCCGCACCGCCGTCATTCCGCACGCCGCGCCGTCCCGCCGCACCGTCACCGTCCAGCACGCCGCACCGTCGCGCCGCCCCACCGCGCCTTGCCGCACGCCGCGCCACCCCGCCGAACCGCCCGCTCGATCCAGGATCGAGTGGTATCCCGGCGACTGCGAAACCACCCGATCCTGGATCGAGCGTGATCACGAACTGGACAGGGAAGCCCGCCCCGGTCATCGACAACGGACAGGCGGGACGGGGACACACCTCCGTCGATCATGGAGTTACGGCTGGCGTTCCGACCACATTCAACCCTTTCGCCCCCACCCCAAGTCCATGATCGACGGGCAGGCCGTACACGACGGACGCGGAAGCTCGTTGATCAAGGGGTTTGCGTCAAAATCCCGCCCGAGCCCGACGCAAACCTCTTGATCAACGGGGCGAGGGTGGGGGGCGAGGGTGGGGGTGGGGGTGGGGGTGGGGGTGGATCGGGGTGGGGCGGGTTAGGGGGTGGGGCGGGATTGGGCGAGGGTGGCGAAGGCGGTCAGGGAGTCGGGGTTGGCCAGGGCGCCCTTGGCGGCGGCCTGGTCGACCGGGGTGCCGGTGAGGATCCTCTTGACCGGAACCTCCAGCTTCTTCGCGGACAGGGTGCGGGGCACCGCGCGGACCTGGTGGATCTCGTCGGGGACGTGCCGGGGTGAGAGGGCGGTCCGCAGCTCGCGGGAGATCGTCGCGCGCAGGGCGTCGTCGAGGGTCAGGCCGTCGGCGAGCACCACGAAGAGCAGCAGCTCACCGGCGCCGCCCTCGTCGTCCTCCAGGTGCACGACCACCGAGTCGACGACCTCGTCCAGCCCCTCCACGACCGAGTAGAACTCGGCGGTGCCCAGACGGACGCCGCCCCGGTTCAGGGTGGCGTCGGAGCGACCGGTGATCACGCAGCCGCCGCGCGCGTTGATGGTGATCCAGTCGCCGTGTCGCCAGACTCCGGGATAGACGTCGAAGTACGCCTCCCGGTAGCGGCTTCCGTCGGGGTCGTTCCAGAAGCCCACCGGCATGCTGGGCATCGGTGCGGTGATGACCAGTTCGCCCAGTTCGCCGATGACCGGGGTGCCGTCGGCCGAGCGGGCCTCCACCCTGGCGCCGAGCGCCCGGCAGGTGATCTCACCGGCGTGCACCGGTAACAGCGGCACCCCGCCGACGAAACCGGTGCACACGTCGGTGCCGCCGGACAGGGACTGGAGTTGCAGGTCGGTGCCGACCGACTCGTACACCCAGCTGAAGCCCTCGGCTGGCAGCGGCGCACCGGTCGATCCCAGCCCGCGCAGCGCGGACAGGTCGGCGATCTCACGCGGCACCAGGCCCGCCTTGCGACAGGCCAGCAGGTACGGCGCCGAGGTGCCGAAGTAGGTGGTGCCGGTCTCCTCGGCCAACCGCCACAGCACGCCCAGGTCCGGGTGGCCCGGGTTGCCGTCGAACAGCACGATCGTCGCGCCCACCGCCGGGCCGGAGACCAGGAAGTTCCACATCATCCAGCCGGTGGTGGTGAACCAGAAGAATCGGTCGGCCGGACCGAGGTCGTGGTGCAGGGCGAGCATCTTGAGATGCTCCAGCAGGATGCCGCCGTGCCCGTGCACGATCGGCTTGGGCAGGCCGGTGGTGCCCGAGGAGTAGAGCACGTACAGCGGGTGGTCGAACGGGACCGGGGTGAACGCCGCCGGCTCGTCGGTCGGCGCGGCCAGGTCGGCCCAGGAGAGCGCGTCCGCCGGAGGCGGGGCCGACGGGTCGAGGTAGGCGATGCTCACCGTGTGCCGCAGCGACGGCAGCGCGGCCCGGATCGCGGCCACCTCGGTACGCCGGTCCACCGGCTTGTCGCCGTAGCGGTAGCCGTCCACCGCGACCAGTACGGTCGGCTCGATCTGCTGCCAGCGGTCGGTGACGCTGCGGGTGCCGAACTCCGGCGCGCACGAGGAGAAGGTCGCCCCGAGGCTGGCCGTGGCCAGCAGCAGCACGTACGTCTCGGGGATGTTCGGCGCGTACGCGGCCACCCGGTCGCCGGTGCCCACGCCGAGCCGGCGCAGCCCGGCGGCCACCCGGCGGACCTGCTCGCGCAGCTCGGCGGCGGTCAGCGTGACCGGCGCGCGGGTCTGCGAGTACGCGATCACCACCGGGTCGTCGTCGGCGCGGCCGGGCATCCGCAGCACGTTCTCGGCGTAGTTGAGCGTGGCGTCGGGGAACCACCGCGCCCCCGGCATGTCACGCGAGGCCAGCGTGGCGGTCGGCGGGGTGTGCGCGACGACCTCGAAGTGGTCCCAGATCGAGCGCCAGAAGGCGTCCAGGTCGGTGACCGACCACTGCCAGAGCGCCTCGTAGTCGGCGAATTCGAGCCCTCGGTGCTCGGCCAGCCACCGCAGGTACGTCCCGATGCGTGAGCGCTGGAGCACGTCCGCCGGCGGCGTCCACAGCACGTCCGTCACTGGTCCACTCCTCCCCTGGCCCGGCACGACGCTGTGCCGTGGGCCGTGGCGTCATCTTAAGGAAGGGCACCTTATTAACGCCTGCGGTAGTACCGGGGTCCCCTGCTAACACAAACCGCTCAGCCGGACTCACCCCGGGCATCCTGGATGGCGCGGCGGCGGGCCAGCCGGTGGGCGCGGCGGATCTCCGCCTCACGCCAGCGACGTTCGTCCTCCGGCGTCTCCGGCAGGACCGGTCGCACCGCCCGTGGCGCGCCGCCCACCTCGACGCCGACGAAGACGAGGTACGCGGTGGCCACCCGCACCGCCTCCGCCTCGGCCGAGTCCCAGCGCTCGGCCATCACCCGTACGCCGACCTCCATCGACGTCGACCCGGTCCAGTTGATCTGGGCGTACGCGTGGATCAGGTCGCCGACCCGGACCGGCTCGGAGAAGACGATCTCGTCGATCGCGGCGGTGACCGCCGTACCTCCGCTGTGTCGAGCCGCGGCGGCACCGGCGACGTCGTCCACGAACTTCATCAACACCCCGCCGTGCACGGTGCCGTAGAGGTTCACGTCGACCGCCGTCATGATCCGGCTGAGGGTCACCCGGGAGTACGACGTCGGCTTGCCTGGTGGCGCGGCGGAGAGGTGCTCGGTCATGGCGGAAACGGTACGGTGCGCGGATGCGACATCTGTGGAGCTTCCTCGCCGGGCTGGTGGTGGCACCGGTCACCTGGGTGCTGGTCACCCTGGGGCAGGACGGGTCGGCCGGGACGGTCGACCGGTGGGTGGAGATCGGCACCTCGAACACGGCAAACCTGATCGAACCGGCCGTTTATCTCGCCGTCGGCGGAATCGTGTTGGGCCTGCTCGGCACACTGCGCATCTCACCGCTCGGCCCGCTGGTGGCCGGGCTGCTGCTGATCACCCCGTACATCGGGCTGTTCGTCGCGCCCTTCCGGGTACGCGAGCGCATCCCGGCCGACTGGGAGTTCCTCGGCGACCCGCTGCCGCTGCGGTTGCCGGTGCAGAACGGCACCCTGTTCCTGATCGGCCTGTTGCTGCTGATGGCGACGTTCAGCGGGCAGCGGTGGCGGCGCTGGCCGACGCCCGCACCGGTGGTGCCGCCGCAGACCGAGGCGACGACCCAGGACCTGCCGGTGACCGAGTGGCCGCCCCCGCAGGCGGCGGAACGGGACACCGAGCCGCTGAGCCTCGGCTACCCGGACCCGGACGACACGCCGACCGAGCCGCTGCCCCGGCGTACCAGTGGGACGTCGCCCTGGTCGGCACCGCCTGGCAGCCTGCCGCGACGCGACGACGCGACCAACTGATCGAACGGAGAGAAGGGCTCCGCCCGGTGGCCGTTGCCGCCGGGCGGAGCCCTCCGTCGTCAGTCCTTGAGCAGTTGGCGGGCCATCACGATGCGCTGGACCTGGTTGGTGCCCTCGTAGATCTGGGTGATCTTGGCGTCGCGCATCATCCGCTCGACCGG
>NZ_JBVHKD010000008.1:0-341753 GCF_055559695.1 Micromonospora sp. NPDC023869 | reverse complement strand
GACGCCCGCAAGCACCGCGACACCCGCAAGCACCGCACGTTAGAAAGGGTCCCCTGCTATGCACCAGGCGATAGCAGGGGACCCTTCCTTACATCACATCAAGGCGTCGAGGGCGAGGTCTACGTCCTCGGGGGTGGTGTAGAGGTGGAAGGAGGCGCGGACCCGACCGGCCCGGACGGCTGCCCGCACCCCGGCCCGTTCCAGCTTGTGCTGCGCGTCGGGCACCTCGACGGTGACGATCGCGCTGTCGCCGGGCGGTCGCCCCAGGCCGGTGAGGAACCGGTTGGCCAGCGCCACGTTGTGCGCGTGCACGGTCGGCACCCCGATCTCCAGCAGCAGTTCCAGCGCCGGAGCCGCACCAACCCAGTTAAACCAGGACGGCGAGATGTCGAACCGGCGGGCGTCGTCGGCGAGCCGCAGCGGCGGCCCGTAGTACGACGCGTGCGGGTCACTGCCCGCGTACCAACCGGCGGCGTCGGGCCGCAGCCGCTCCCGTAGGGCCGGATCGAGGTACGCGAACCCGGTGCCCCGGGGACCCATCAGCCACTTGTATCCGCCGACCACGACCACGTCGGCCCGGCTCGCGTCGAACGGCAGCCAGCCGCACGCCTGGGTGGCGTCCACCGCGACGAGCGCGCCGTGGGCCCGGGCCGCCGCGACGATCTCGTCGTACGCGGCCACCGTGCCGTCGGCGGACTGCACCAGGCTGAACGCCACCAGGTCGGTGTCGGAGTCGATCGCGTCGACCAGCCTGTCCAGCGGCACGGTGCGTACCTGCACGCCCCGCTCCTCCTGCACCAGCCAGGGGAAGAGATTGGAGGTGAACTCGACCTCGGGTACGACGACCCGCGCCCCGGCGGGCAGTGCGGCGGCGACCGGGGCCAGCATCTGGGAGACGACCGCACCGACCGACACGTCGGCTACCGGTACGCCGACCAGCTTGGCGAACGCGGCCCGGGACCGGTCGGTCGTCTCGCTCCAGCCCTCCCAGGAGCCGCGTCCGACCCGCCACGCCGCGAGCGCGTCCTGCAACGCCTCCCAGGTCGGGTCCGGCGGCAGCCCGTAGCTGGCGGTGTTCAGCCAACCGGGCTGTGGTTGCCACAGTTTCTGCGCCTGTTCCAGTTCCACGCCCCGACGCTAACCCTCGCCACACCCACTACCCAGCGCCAATCCTCGCCCGCTGGCTCCCGCAATCCCCGGCATCCGAAACCCCAGACATCCGACACCCAGACATCCGAAACCCCAGGCTCCCGAAACCCCCGGCGTCCGAAGCCGCCAGGCGTCCCGAAGCCGCCGAGTACCCGAGCAGGGTCAGCTCACGTTGGCGGGGCCGAGGACGCTCTTGAGGTCCCCCATCAGGGCGGTGGTCGGGGCGACGCGGAACAGGCCCAGTCGCCAGGTCTCGACGCGGCCGCTGCGGTGCAGCTTCACGTGCACCTCGGTGTCGCCGGGGTGCAGCAGCAGGGTCTCCTTGAGCCGGTCGGCGAGCGGTGGCGTGAGCCGGTTGACCGGGATCGTCAGGGTGACCGGTTTGCTCGCCGGGTTGCTGCTGACGTCCGGCAACTGCATGTCCATCGCCATGATGCGGGGGGTGTCGTCGCGCCGGTCGATCCGGCCCTTGACCACCACGATGGCGTCCTCGGCGATGTACTGCCCGATCACCTCGTAGGTGTTCGGGAAGAACAGCGCCTCCACCCCGCCGGCGAGGTCCTCCAGGGTCGCCGAGGCCCACGCCCGGCCCTGCTTGGTGACTCGACGCTGCACACCGGAGAGGATGCCGGCGAGGGTGACCACCGCGCCGTCGGGGACGGTGCCCTCCTCGGACAGGGTGGCGATGGTGCAGTCGGCCGCCGCGTTCAGCACGTGCTCCAGGCCGAACAGCGGGTGGTCGGAGACGTACAGGCCGAGCATCTCGCGTTCGAACGCGAGCTTGTCGCGCTTGTCCCACTCGCCGTCGCTGATGACGGGCATGACCGTGGTGGTGGTCGCCGTCTCGGTGTCGCCGAAGCCCGAACCGAAGAGGTCGTACTGGCCGACGGCCTCCTTCCGTTTGACGTCGGCGTACGCGTCGATGGCGTCGGCGTGCACGGTGAGCAGCGCCTTGCGCGAATGCTTGAGCGAGTCGAACGCCCCGGCCTTGATCAGCGATTCGATGGTCTTCTTGTTGCAGACCACCGCGTCCACCTTGGACAGGAAGTCGTAGAAGTCGGCGTACTCGCCCTTCTCGTCGCGGCACCGCATGATCGCCGCCACCACGTTGGCGCCGACGTTGCGGATCGCGCCGAGGCCGAAGCGGATCTCCTTGCCGACCGGGGTGAACGGCCCGGCGGAGGTGTTCACGTCCGGCGGCAGCACCTGGATGCCCATCCGGCGGCACTCCGACAGGTACATGGCCATCTTGTCCTTGTCGTCGCCGACGGAGGTCAGCAACGCCGCCATGTACTCGGCCGGGTAGTGCGCCTTGAGGTACGCCGTCCAGTACGACACCAGCCCGTACGCGGCCGAGTGCGCCTTGTTGAAGGCGTACCCGGCGAACGGGACCAGCACGTCCCAGACCTTCTGGACGGCCTCGTCGGAGTAGCCGTGTTCACGGCAGCCGTCCCGGAACGGGCCGAACTCCTTGTCGAGGATCTCCTTCTTCTTCTTGCCCATCGCCCGGCGCAGCAGGTCGGCCTGTCCGAGCGTGTAGCCGGCGAGGATCTGCGCGGCGCGCTGCACCTGCTCCTGATAGACGATCAGGCCGTAGGTGGGGGCGAGGATCTCCTTGAGCGGCTCCTCCAGCTCCGGGTGGATCGGGGTGATCTCCTGGAGGCCGTTCTTGCGCAGCGCGTAGTTGGTGTGCGAGTCGACGCCCATCGGGCCGGGACGGTACAGCGCCAGGACGGCGGAGATGTCCTCGAAGTTGTCCGGCTTCATCATCCGCAGCAGCGACCGCATCGGCCCGCCGTCGAGCTGGAATACGCCCAGGGTGTCGCCCCGGGCCAGCAGCTCGTACGCGCCCTTGTCGTCCAACGGCAGGCCCAGCAGGTCCAGTTCCTTGCCGTGGTTGAGCTCGATGTTCTTGACCGCGTCGTCGATGATGGTCAGGTTGCGCAGGCCGAGGAAGTCCATCTTCAACAGCCCGAGCGACTCGCACGTCGGGTAGTCGAACTGGGTGATGATGACCCCGTCGGAGTCTCGGCGCATCAGCGGGATGTGCTCGATGATCGGCTCGGCGGACATGATCACACCGGCGGCGTGCACACCGGTCTGCCGGATCAGCCCCTCGATGCCTCGGGCGGTGTCGATGACCTTCTTGACGTCGGCCTCGGACTCGTACATGCCGCGGATCTCGCCGGCCTCGGCGTACCGGGGGTGCTTCGGGTCGAAGATGCCTTCGAGCGGGATGTCCTTGCCCATCACGGCCGGTGGCATGGCCTTGGTGATCCGGTCGCCGACCGCGTACGGGTAGCCGAGCACCCGCGCCGAGTCCTTGATCGCAGCCTTCGCCTTGATGGTGCCGAAGGTGGCGATCTGAGCGACCTTGTCCTCACCCCACTTGTCGGTGACGTACTTGATCACCTCACCGCGCCGGCGCTCGTCGAAGTCGATGTCGACATCGGGCATGGAGACGCGCTCGGGGTTGAGGAACCGCTCGAAGATCAGCCCGTGCGGGATCGGGTCCAGGTCGGTGATGCCCAACGCGTACGCGACCAGCGAGCCGGCCGCCGAACCCCGGCCGGGGCCGACCGCGATGCCCTGGTTCTTGGCCCACTGGATGAAGTCGGCGACCACGAGGAAGTACGACGGGAAGCCCATCTGGATGATGACGCCCAGCTCGTACTCGGCCTGCACCACGTGGCCCTCGGGGATGCCCTGCGGGTACCGGCGGGCCAGACCGGCGAAGGTCTCCTTGCGGAACCAGGACTCCTCGGTCTCGCCCTCGGGCACCGGGAAGCGCGGCATCAGGTTGTGGAACTCGAACATCCCGGTCGGGTCGACCCGCTCGGCCACCAGCAGCGTGTTGCGGCAGCCCTCCAGCCAGACGTCGGAGCCGTCCACGCCGCGCATCTCGTCGGCGGACTTGATGTAGTAGCCGCTGCCGCCGAACTTGAACCGGTTCGGGTCGGCGACGTTGCTGCCCGTCTGCACGCAGAGCAGCACGTCGTGCGCCTCGGACTGCGCCTCGTGCGTGTAGTGCGAGTCGTTCGTGACCACCGGCGGGATGCCCAGCTTGCGGCCGATCTCGACCAGCCCGTCCCGGACCTTCTTCTCGATGTCCAGGCCGTGGTCCATCAGCTCCAGGAAGTAGTTCTCCTTGCCGAAGATGTCCTGGTACTTCGCGGCGGCTTCGAGGGCCTGCGCGTCGTGGCCCAGCCGCAGCCGGGTCTGCACCTCACCGGAGGGGCAGCCGGTGGTGGCCATCAGACCGTCGGCGCACTCGGCCAGCAGCTCGGCGTCCATCCGGGGCCACTTGACGAAGTAGCCCTCGGTGTACGCCTTGCTCGTCAGCGTGAAGAGGTTGTGCAGGCCGGTCTTGTTGCGCGCCCAGATCGTCTTGTGCGTGTAACCACCGCTGCCGGAGACGTCGTCGCTCTTCTGTTCCGGCCGACCCCAGCGCACCCGCTTCTTGTGGAACCGCGACTCCGGCGCGACGTACGCCTCGATGCCCAGGATCGGGGTGACCCCGGCGGCCATGGCCTGCTTGTAGAAGTCGTTCGCGCCGTGCATGTTGCCGTGGTCGGTCATCGCCACGGCGGGCATCCCCTGCCGCTTGACCTCGGCGAACAGGTCCTTGAGGCGGGCCGCACCGTCGAGCATCGAATACTCCGTGTGCACGTGCAGATGGGTGAACGAATCGCCCACGGAGCCCCCCGGGTCGGATGATCGAGACGGTCGGGGCTAACCCTAACCCCGCCGCCGGAGGCCGTTCCAGCGCGCCGCGCGCCCCCGGTCCGTCGGGGTGTCGTGGATCATGCTGGACCGGCCCACCGGCGACCACAGCGACGTGACGAGGCAAACACGACTGGTCACGAAGCGACGCGGCGAGTGGCCTACGGCAGTGGCCGGAGCGATGCGGGAGGTGCGGGCGGCCGCACGCGAAGCGGCGGCCGTATGTGCAGGCGGCGGGTCGCGGGGCGGCGCGGCGACGGCACTGCGGCGTAGCCTGGAGCGATACCAGCACGGGACGGCGCGATGACCCTGGCGGACGGGATCGACGACCTGGCCGGCGCGGCGGCGCGCGGCGACGCGGCGGCGCTCGACGCCCTGCTGACGGCGATCCGCCCCGAGGTGCTGCGGCTGTGCGGCCGACTGCTGCCCAACCGGGAGGATGCCGAGGAAGCCTGCCAGGACGCCCTGCTCGCGGTGGCCCGGGGCATCGGCCGCTTCGAGGGGCGCGCGTCGTTCCACACCTGGCTCTACCGGATCACCGCCAACCGGGCCCGCTCGACCTACCGCATGCTGCGGCGGCGGTGGCTCGTCGAGGCCGGCGGGGTGCCGCTGCCCGACCCGCCCGACCCGCGCCGCACCAGCGTGGTCGCCGGCACCCGGTTGGACCTGCTGGAGGCGTTGGACGCCCTTCGCCCCGAGTTGGCCGAGTCGCTCACCCTGCGCGACGTGCTCGACCTGGGTTACCGCGAGATCGCCGATCTGCTCGGCCTGCCCGAGGGCACGGTGAAGTCCCGCATCCACGAGGCCCGCCGACAGGTCCGGCAGAGGCTCACCGATGCGGGCGGCTGACCGGCCGTCGGCGGCCGGTGGGACCGGCGACCAGCGGGCCGGGCTCCGGCAGATCCGTTTCCGGTCGGCCATCCCGCTGGTCACCGTGTTCGTGATCGCCGCCGGTTGCGCCGACCAGCCGGTGTCGCCGCTGCCCGTCCGGCCCCCAGACCCCACTCCGCCGTCGTCGGCCGCGTCGTCGTCGCCGACTCCACCCACCACGGGCGCGCCACCGCTGGCCGGGCCGCCCACCACCGACGCCCGGCCGCCGACCAGCCGAGCCACGCGGAGCCCGTCGCCGCCCGCGCCGGTCTCCACCACCCGCAGGGGTACGCCCCACCCACCGTCCCCCACCCCGACCGACGCCTGCCTCGGCGCGGTCCGGTACGACCTGGTGCTCGCCGACATCGGCCCGATGCCATCGTCGCTCTGCTTCGCCACCGGCGGCGTGCTGCGGATCCAGGGCATCGGGCCCGGGCAGGTGACCGTGGACCGGCCGGAGCTGGCCGACAGTCACTACGAGGCCGGGGTGGTCGACGTCCGCTTCCTGCGCAGCGGCACCGTGGACGTCACCATCCCGCACGAGGGCACGGTCCACGTGGTCACCGTGGTCGTGCGTTAATCGACCCGTACCCCGTTCAGCAGGCTGTCGACGAACGCGTCGGCGGTGTCGGGTGGTGGCACCACCTGCGCGTACAGCAAACCGGCCGGGGCGCGGGCCGCCGCCTCCACCAGCACCGGCCGGTCCCGGGCACAGTCGAACCGGGCGACCACCCAGTCCAACCCGCCGCGACGTACCCGCCGCACCGGTGCCGGGGCGCAGTCGGCGTGCGGCTGCTCGGCGACGAACCCGGCCGGGTCGGTACGCCGCCCGGCCGACGCGGACAATCCCAGGAACGCACCCGGCACCCTCGGGTCGACGGCCCACCGGTCCGGCTCGGGCGAGACCACCAGGGCCGGTTCGAGCCGCCCGTCCCCGCCGTACCGGCCGGCCCAACCGGTGCCCGCCGCCCGCCACCCGGCCGGCAGGTCCACGCGCAACACTCCGCTCGTCGCGGTACGCGTCACCGCCGTCGCGTCGGCCGCCACCACACCCGCCGTAGTGGTCAACACCAGGACCAACCCGACCCCACCCCACCGCCAACGCCCCGACCGCACCAGCCCGCCGTCGTGCCCACCGTCCTGCTTGGCGCTCACGGCGGTTCCGGCAGCTCGGGTGGTTCCAGCGGTCCCGGCGGTCCCTACGGTCCCGGCGGTCCCGGCAGCTCGGGCGGTCCCGGCAGCTCGGGCGGTCCCGGCAGCTCGGGCGGTCCCGGCAGCTCGGGCGGTCCCGGCAGCTCGGGCGGTCCCGGCAGCTCGGGTGGTTCCGGCAGCTCGGGTGGTTCCGGCAGCTCGGGTGGTCCCGGCGGTTCGCGTGGTTCGCGTGGTCCCGGCGGTTCCGGCGGCGGCCCCGTCGAGGGCGTCGGCCGTCGCCCCGCCGACGGTGGTCCCGGTGGCGCCCGGGGGCGCAGTGGCAGTGTCGGCGGCGGCCAGCAGGGCGGCCCGGAAGGCGGCGGCGTCGGGATGGCGGTCGTCCGGTCGCTTCGCCCCGGCCCGGCGCAGCACTTGCGCCACGCCGGGTGGGACGCCCGGCCGCAGCCGCGTCCCGTCGACGTCCGAACGGTCGGCACGTCCGCCCGGCACGCCCGACGACATGGTCACGCCCTCCGGTCGAGGGTCGTCGGACAATGCCATCCCGGCCTCGGGGCGACGGTGCTCGGGCGTTGGGGACACGCCCTCGGGGCGACGGTGCTCGGGCGTTGGGGTGCCGAGTAGGCGCAGGCCGAGGCGGCTCAGCGCGTACACGTCGGCGCGCACGTCCACGACCGCGAGCGGGTCGTCCTGCTCCGGTGCCATGTAGCCGGGGGTGCCGGCGCGCACGGTGAGCCCGGAGGCGACAGCGAGCGCCTTGGCCAGACCGAGGTCGGCGATGAGGACCCGCACTCCGGCCGGTGTGCGGCGGAACAGAATGTTGCCGGGCGTGAGGTCGCGGTGCACCACCCGATGCCGGTGCAGCACGGCCACTCCGGCGGCGATCTCGCCGAGCACCGTCAGGGCGGTCGGCACCGGCAGCGGCCCGTCGGCGAGCTGGTCCCGCAGGCTGCCCCCGTCGGCCCAGTCCATCACCGTGTACGGCCGCCCGTCCGGCAGTTCACCGACGGCGCGTACCCGCACCAGCCGGTCGTCCTCCATTCGCCGTAGCAGCCGGGCCTCGTCCAGGAAGCGTTCCCGGACGCGTACATCGTGGTGCCAGTTCTCGGCCAGCACCTTGATCGCCACGTGGGCGTTCAGTCCCGGGTCGTGGGCCAGCCACACGGTCGCGAACGACCCCACTCCCAGCAGCCGCTCCACCCGGTACACCCCGAACCCCGCAGGCATCCCCACCGTCCCACCCTGCCCCTCCCCCACCACCCCCGGCAACCACCCCGTCCCACCTGCCCGCCCGCCCCACCCACGTGCACGTCCACGCCCGCCCCACCACGCCGGACCTGCCACACACCGCACCGCCCAGTCCCCCCACGCCACGCCCCGCCCGCCCCGTCCCGACTCGCCCCGCCCCGCCCCGCCCCGCCGATCATGGAGCTGTGGCAGTTCCATAACTCCTATATCAGTACAAAGTCAGAACCCTAACTCCATGATCGACGGAGCCAGCCATGGAACTCCCGACTGGTGCGGCCAACCCCTCGCCGGACCATCTACATCAGATCGCGTCATGCCGAGGACTGGGCGACGCAGCGGATGACCAAGGAGTTTGTGCCCTCGACACCGTTCCAAAGTGACCAAAACTTCTTGATCAACCCGGGCCAGGCGGGGTGCGGGGCCAGGCGGGGTGCGGGGCCGGGCGGGGTGCGGGCCAGGCGGGGCCGGGGCAGGGGCGGGGTAGGGAGGGGAAGAAAGGTGGGTGGGTTGGCGAACCGGGAGGGCCGGGGTGGAGACGAAGGGGGTAGGAACCCGATGCCGAGGAGGCGATCTCCGTGCACCGTCTCGTATATGTCGCTGTCGCGACCGTCCTGGCCCTCGTCGGGGCCACTCCGGCCCAGGCCGGGCCCGTATCCCGATCCGCCGCCCAGCCTGCGGCTTCTACCGGTGTCGCCGCTGTCCGGGCGGGTACCGATCTGTTGAGTGTCCAGGGGGCCGGTCCGTTCCGGATCGGCACGTCCCTGGACCGGCTGACCGCCGCCGGGCTCATCGACTGGACCGTCCCGGGCTGCGGGGGCGTGGTGGACGCCGGGGTGACCGGCGAGTGGGCGGGTGTCGTCCTGCTGACGTTCCAGCACGGGCGGCTGGTCCAGGTGTTCACGGCCACCGCGCCGCCGTACTCCCCGGCCGGGGCGGGCGTGGGGATGAGCTTCGACCGGTTGGAGGCGATCTACGGCCCGCGTGGTGAGTTGATCCGCAACGACGCCGACACCGCCAGCGCGTACCTGGTGCGGATCGGCTCGCGGGTGGAGTTGTTCACCGGGCACCCGATCCGGCCTGGAGTGGGTGGCTTCCAGGTGGGCCCGGCGGCCTACGTGGAGCGCACCTTCCGGCAGGGCACTGCCTGCTGACCGATCGCGCGAACAAAAGGCCGCGCGAGCAGAAGGACCGATCGCCCCGGGCGACAGTGCCCGGGGCGATCGGCGGTCGGCGGACCTCAGTGCATCGGCAGGCCGGCCTCCTGGCGGGCCCGCTCGTCGCCGCTGACGGTGTGCAGTGCCTTCTCGCGGATGAAGAGCACCGCGACCAGGGCGAGGAACGCGATCGGCGCGCCGATGAGGAACAGCTCGGAGGTGGCGGTGGCGTACGCGTCGCGCACGATCACCAGCACCGGCTCGGGCAGTGCGGACAGGTCGGGTACCTCGGTGGTGCCGCCGTCTGCGGCGCCTGCCGCCGGGCCGAGCTCTGCGGTCATCAGGCCGGTGACCCGGTTGGCCAGGACCGCGCCGAGGGCGCTCACCCCGATCGCGCCGCCCATGCTGCGGAAGAAGGTCAGCACGGAGGTGGCTGCGCCCAGTTCGTGGGCGGGTACGTCGTTCTGCGCCGCCAGCACCAGGTTCTGCATGAGCATGCCGACGCCGGTGCCGAGGATCGCCATGTAGGTGAAGAGCAGCGGCAGCGGGGTATCGGTGCCGATGGTGGAGAGCAGGAGCATGCCGACGACCATCACGGCGGCGCCGGCCACCAGGTACGCCTTCCACCGGCCGTACTTGGTGATGAGCTGGCCGGCGACCGTGGAGGAGACCAGCAGGCCGAGGATCATCGGCAGGCTCATCAGTCCGGCGATGGTCGGTGACTTGCCCAGCGAGGTCTGGAAGTACTGGGACAGGAAGACGGTGCCGCCGAAGAGGGCGACGCCGACCAGCATGCTGGCGATGGTGGTGAGCGCGACGGTCCGGCTGCGGAAGATCTTCAGGGGGATGATCGGCTCGGGGACCCGGGCCTCGACCCAGATCGCCGCGCCGAGCAGCGCCAGGCCGCCGACGACCATCAGCGCGGTCCAGCCGGAGGCCCAGGCGAACTTGTGCCCGGCCAGCGAGGACCAGATCAGCAGCGTGGACACCCCGGCGGTGATCAGTGCGGCGCCGGCCCAGTCGATGCGTACCCGGCGGCGGGTGACCGGCAGGTGCAGGGTGCGCTGGAGCAGCACGATGGAGAGGATGCTGAACGGCACGCCGATCAGGAAGCACCAGCGCCAGCCCAGCCAGGAGGTGTCCACCAGGACGCCGCCGATCAGCGGGCCGGCGATGGTGCCGACGCCGAAGACGGCGCCGAAGATGCCGGCGTAGCGGCCCAGTTCGCGTGGCGGGATCATGGCCGCCATCACGATCATCGCGAGCGCGGTCATGCCGCCTGCGCCGATGCCCTGCACCACCCGGCTGAACAGCAGCACCTCGACGGTGCGGGAGAGGCCGGCGATCAGCGAGCCGACCACGAACAGGCCGAGGGAGAGCTGGATGAGCAGCTTCTTGCTGTAGAGGTCGGCCATCTTGCCCCAGAGCGGCACGGTGGCGGTCATCGCCAGCAGCTCGCTGGTCACGATCCAGGTGTAGACGGTCTGGCTGCCCTGCAGGTCGGCGATGATGCGGGGCAGCGCGTTCGCCACCACCGTAGAGGCGAGAATCGCCACGAACATGCCGACCATCAGCCCGGAGAGTGCCTGGAGGACCTCCCGGCGGGACATCGTGCCGCTGCCCGCCTCGGGGGCGCCGATCGGCTCGGTTGTTGCGGTCATGGACGCTTCCTCACGCGTGGTTCTGCCCGGGGCACGGTCGCGCCCGCGGGTGGTGGCAGGTCGGTGTGCGGCGGCGGTCAGCCGGTACGCGGGTCGGGCAGTCCCGCCGCGACGGTGGCGAACGCCTCGTCGAGCAGCGCGGCGAGGGAGCCGGCCCCGTCGCAGGTCGCCCAGCGGATCATCGCGGTACGCAGTGCGGCCCCAGCGACCGCGACGACGAGCGCCGGGTACGCGTCGGTGGCCGGGCACCCGGTCCGGGCGGCGACCGCCTCGACCAGCGCCCGTTCGGTGACCGCGTTGCCGGTGATCAGGCGGGCCAACAGCACCGGGTGCTGGCTGACCACCCGCATCCGCAGCAGCGACAGTTCGGCGTTGCCCTGCACCTCGTCGACGACCTCGGCGAAGGCACGCCGGAGCGCCTCCAGTGTCGGCAGGTGCGCGGGGACGGCGGCGAGCGCGCCCAGCACCACCTCCCGGTCGGCCTCGGTGTCCCCGATCAGGGCGTCGTCCTTGGTCGGGAAGTAGTTGAAGAAGGTGCGCGAGGAAACGTCGGCCGCCTCGCTGATCTCCTCGACGGTGACCTGGTCGAGTCCGCGTTCGGCGACCAGGCGCAGCGCGGCGGTGGCGAGAGCGGCGCGGGTCTGCCGCTTCTTGCGGTCGCGCCGCCCCAGCGGCGTGGAGTGTTCCGAGGTCACGGCAGAACTGTAGGGCTAAAAATGCAGCCTCTGCAAAGTTTTATTTTGTGACGTGAAACGCTTCGTTTCGACACCATGTCGCGCAGCAGACACTATTGCGCGCTAGACAATGCTGTGTGGCACACACTATCGTGTGATGCATGGTCAGCGACGACGTCCTGCGGACACACCTCCAGGAACTACGCCGGGGAACGGTGGTGGTGGCCAGCCTGGTCGCGCTGCGCCGACCCGACTACGGCTACGCGCTCCTGCAACGGCTCACCGGGCACGGCTTCCCGGTGGACGCCAACACGCTCTATCCCCTGCTGCGACGGCTCGAGGAACAGGGGCTCCTGAGCAGCGAGTGGAACACCGAGGAGAGCCGGCCGCGCAAGTTCTATCGCACCAGCGAGTCCGGCGAGCAGGTGCTGCGCCGGCTGCTCGACGACCTCTCCGCCGTACAGACCTCCCTGACCGACCTGATCGAAGGAGCCCCGCGATGACGACCTCCCTGACCGACCGGTATCTCGCCGCCACGCTGCGTTCCGTGCCGACCGGACGGCGTGCGGAGATCGCCGACGAGCTGCGCGCGTCGATCGCCGACATGGTCGACGACCGGACCGCCGCCGGGCTCGACGCCACCACCGCCGAGCGCGAGGTGCTCACCGAGCTGGGCAACCCGGCGCAGTTGGCCGCCCGCTACCGCGACCGGAGACTCCAACTCATCGGCCCGGAGTACTACCCGTCCTGGCAACGCCTGATGATCGTGCTGCTGAGCACCGTGCCCGCCGTCGTCGGCGTGCTGATGGGCGTGCTGGAAGCCACCACCGCCGAGAACCCGGCCGGCGCCGTCGGCGAGGGCATCGGGGCGGCGTTCAACGTCGCGGTGCACATCGGCTTCTGGGTGACGCTGGTCTTCGCGGCGATGGAACGGTTCGGCACCCCGCTGCACCTGCCGGAATGGACCGTCGACCAACTACCCGAGGAGCCCGTCGAGCGGGACGTCACCCTCACCGACGTGTGCGCCTCGATCGTGTTCCTGGTCCTGCTCATCGCCTTCCTGCCGTGGCAGCAGTTCCAGCGGGTGCTCGGTGACGGCGACCGGCTGCCGATCCTCGACCCGGCGCTCTGGTCGTTCTGGCTGCCGGTGTTCCTCGTGGTCCTGGTCGCCAGCATCGGTCTGGAGTTCGCCAAGTACCGGGCCCGCCGGTGGACCTGGCCGCTGGTCGGCGTCAACGTCCTGCTCAACCTGGGCTTCGCGGTGCCGGCGATCTGGCTGCTCCAGGAGGAGCGGCTGCTCAACCCGGAGTTCGTGGACCGCTTCACCTGGCTGAGCGACGGCGGCCTCGCCACGGTCAGCCGGATCAGCATCGTGGTGATCGTCGCGATCGCCCTCTGGGACATCGGCGACAGCGCGGTCAAGGCGTACCGGGCCGGACGCTGATCCGACAGTCGGGTGAGGGCGGGACGCATGGCGTTCCCGCCCTCACCGGGCGTACACCTCAGGGGAGAACGGGCAGCTCTGGACCGTCGCCCGTACGATCATGAGCGCTGGAACCGACGTGCAACCGAGGGAGCGGCCATGGAACTGATCATCGGATTGCTGTGTCTGGTGGTGATCGTCGTAGCGGTGCTCGGCTTCGGCGTGTCGATCTACAACGGGCTGGTCCGGGCCCGCAACGCGTACCGCAACGCCTTCGCCCAGATCGACGTGCAGCTGGTCCGCCGGCACGACCTGATCCCCAACCTGGTGGAGACCGCCAAGGGATACCTCAAGCACGAGCGGGAGACGCTGGAGGCAGTCATCTCGGCGCGCAACAACGCCGTCAGCGCGCAGACCGCCGCGTCGGCCGCGCCCGGCGACCCGGCGGCGATGCAGCAGCTCAGCGGCGCGGAGAACGCGCTGAGCGCCACCCTGGGTCGGCTGTTCGCGCTCTCCGAGGCGTACCCGGACCTCAAGGCCAACCAGAACATGATGCAGCTCTCCGAGGAGCTGACCTCCACGGAGAACCGGGTCGCCTTCGCCCGGCAGGCGTACAACGACTCGGTGATGGCCTACAACAACAAGCGCGAGGTGTTCCCCGCGAGCATGCTGGCCGGGATGTTCTCGTTCGGCCCGGCGGCGCTGTTCCAGCCGGACGACCCGACGCAGCGCAATGCCCCGCAGGTGTCGTTCTGAGGCACCGATGAACTTCTTCGAACGACAGCGCCAGGTCCGCCGGCTGTCGACCCGCCTGGTCCTGCTGTTCGTGCTGGCCGTCATCGGCATCGTGGTGGCGGTGAACCTCGCGGTGGTGTTCGCTTTCAACGTCGGCACCAGCAACCCGCCCCAGCTCGCCGGGATGATCGTCATGGTCACCGTGGCCACCCTCGCCGCGATCGGGCTGGCCGCGACGGTGCGGACGCTCACGCTGCGCGGCGGTGGCGGGAAGGTGGCCCGTGAGCTGGGCGGGGTCCCGGTGCCGGCGGACACCACCGACCCGGAGCTGCGGCGGCTGCGCAACGTCGTCGAGGAGATGGCGCTGGCCTCCGGCGTACCCGTGCCCGAGGTCTACGTCCTCCCGGAGGAGACGGCGATCAACGCCTTCGCGGCGGGGTGGAGCCCCTCCGACGCGGCCGTCGCGGTCACCCGGGGCGCGTTGCAACGACTCAACCGCGACGAGCTCCAGGGCGTCATCGCCCACGAGTTCAGCCACGTGGTCAACGGCGACATGCGGCTCAACATCCGGCTGATGGGCCTGCTCTTCGGCATCCTGTTCCTGACCGTGGTCGGTCGAGGGCTGGCCCGGGCCGGCGCCCTCGGCGGCGGACGGAGCCGCAACAACAACGGCGGTGCCCTGCCGTTCATGCTGGTCGGGCTGGCGTTGCTGGTGGCCGGGTACATCGGCGTGCTCGCCGGCCGGCTCATCCAGGCGTCGGTGTCCCGGCAGCGGGAGTACCTCGCCGACGCCTCGGCGGTGCAGTTCACCCGGCAGACCAGCGGCATCGCCGGGGCACTGAAGAAGATCGGTGGCCTCTCCGACGGCTCCGAGCTGCGCACGCCCAAGCGCGACGAGGTCGGGCACATGCTCTTCGGCGCGGCGGGCCGGGCGTCCTGGCTCGCCACCCACCCGCCGCTGGCCAAGCGGATCCAGGCGTTGGAGCCCTCGTTCGACCCGAACGAGCTGCGGCAGCTCGCCCAGCGCTGGGCCGCCGCACCGCCGTCGGGCCGGCAGGAGGACATCGCCCTCGGCCTGGCCCCGAGCAGTCCGGGCGGCGCGCCCGCCCGCCGCGACTCCGCCCGCCCGGGCGCGCCGACGCTGCCGGTGGAGGGCACCCGGGTACGCGTGGCGCCGGCCGAGATGCTGGGCCGGGTGGCCGCGCCCACCGAGACGGCGTACACGCACGCCGCCGCGATCCTCGACCGCATCCCGGAGCACCTGCTGGATCGGGCCCGCAACCGGGACTCGGCCGTGCCACTGGTGCTCGGGCTGCTGCTCGCCGCCGAGCCCGACGTCCGGCAGCACCAGCACGAGGCCATCGCCCGGAAACACGGTCCGGCGCTGGCCGACGCCGCGCTGCGGGAGGCCGGTGAGCTGGCCGGGCTGCACCCGATGCTCCGGCTGCCCCTGGCCGAGCTGGCGTTCCCGGCCCTGCGGGCCCGCACGGACGCCGAACTCGAATCGCTGATGGCGGCCGTCTTCACGCTGATCCACGCCGACGGCGCGATCAACGTGTCCGAGTACTGCCTGTCCCGGCTGCTCCTGGCCGAGATCCAGGAGTCGCTCAAGCCGGACTCCCGCTGGCGCACCGACCGCCGTACGCTCACCGACTCCCGTTCCGCGGCTGCCTACCTGCTGGCCATCCTGGCCCAGGTCGGGCACGGCGACCGGACCGCCGCCGAGCGGGCGTTCCAGGCCGGTGTCGCCACGCTGCTGCCCGGCACCTCGCTGCCGTACGCTCCGCCGGAGAACGGCGTCCTGGCGCTGGAGACCGCCTGGCCGGTGCTGGACGGGCTGCGTCCGGGCGACAAGGAACGGCTGGTGGCGGCCGTGGTGGCGGTGATCAGCCACGACGGGATGATGACCGTGCCGGAGATCGAGCTGCTGCGCACCATCTGCGGCCTGCTGCACTGCCCGCTGCCGCCGATGGCCGGCGACGGCATCGGCTGACCGCCGCGCTATCCGCCGGTCGGGCCCGTCAGGGCGCGACCGGCGCGGCGGCCGGACGCCGGTCCCGCCACTCGCGGGCCAGCATCGCGTAGATCACCTCGTCGGCCCACTCCCCCTTGACGTACTCGTTCTCCCGCAGGTGGGCCTCACGCCGCATGCCCAGCCGGGTCAGCACCTGCGCGGAGGCGGTGTTGCGGGCATCCAGCCGACCGACGACCCGGTGCAGGTCGCACCGGTCGAAGGCCAGCGCCAGCATGGTCCGGGCCGCCTCGGTGGCGTAGCCGCGTCCCCGGTGGTCCGGATTCAGCAGGTAGCCGATCTCGCCCTGCCGGTGTTCCTCGCTGGTCCAGATCAGCAGCACCTCGCCGACGAGCTGCCCGGTCTCCCGCAGCACCACCGCCAACTGGATCGCGTCGCCCTGTTCCCGCAGCGCGGTCCGCTGCTGCCGCCGTGCCAGCACCTCGCGAGTGCCGTCGAGGTCGGCGGGTGCCTCGCTGTAGAGGTAGCGGTGCACGGCCGGGTCGCCGAAGTAGGCGTGCAGCTCGGTCACGTCGGCGGGCTGGAAGGCCCGCAGGTGCAGCCGCTCGGTCTCGATCGGCAGATCAGGCGTGAACACCGGGGCAGGTTACCCGGTGGCGGGATGGCATTCTCACCAGGTGACCTCCGAGAGCAGCGACGACTGGCGGCGGCCGGGCCCCACGCCCGAGCAGCGGCGCCTGGACCTCTACGCCGGGCTGGCCGCGACGGTCATCGCCCTGTTCAGCCTCACGCTGGCCCGCAGCACCGGCACGTTCCTGCTCGGGCCGCCGCCGTCCTGGCTCGAACAGATCCTCTGGACCGTCGCGGTGCCGCTGCCGCTGATCTGGCGACGCCAGTACCCGGTCGTCACCGCGCTGGTCGTGTCGGCCGCCTTCATCGGTGCCCAGGTCCGGGCCGTTCCCGAGTGGCAGCTCTCCCAGTGGGCGCTGTTCGCCGCCATCTTCACGCTCGGCGCCTGGGGGCCGGACCACCGGCTGTCCCGGCGGCTGCGGATCGGCATCATCGCCGCCATGTTCGGCTGGCTGGCCATCGCGTACGCGATCAGCCTCGACGAGATCACCCCGGACTCCTTCGAGAACGCGCTCGGGCCGGTACCGCCGGTGCTCGCCGCGATCGTCACCGGTCTGCTGATCAACGTGTTGTTCTTCGGGTTCGCGTACTTCTTCGGGGAGACCGCCTGGATCGCCGCCCGGCGGCAGCACGAGCTGGCCGAGCAGGCCGAGCGGCTACGCCGGTCGCAGGCGGAGGCCCGGGAGCACGCGGTGGTCGGCGAGCGGGTCCGGATCGCCCGGGAGCTGCACGACGTGGTCGCCCACCACGTGTCGGTGATGGGGGTGCAGGCGGCGGCCTGCCGCCGGGTCTTCGACAAGGATCCGGCCAAGGCGCGGACCGCGCTCGCCTCGATCGAGGAGTCGGCCCGGACGGCGGTGGACGAGCTGCGCCGGATGCTCGGGGTGCTGCGCGCCCGCGACAACGGCCCGGAGGGCACCGGGCAGCCCGCCGGGGTCGACCAGATCGCCGCCGTGGTGGACCGGGCGCGGGAGGCCGGGCTGCACGCCACGCTGGGCGTGTACGGCGAGCCGACACCGCTGCCCGAGTCGGTGTCCCAGGCCGCGTACCGGGTGGTGCAGGAGGCGGTGACGAACGTGTTGAAGCACGCGAGCGGGGCGACACTGCTCGACGTCCGGGTCCGCTATCTGGCTCAGGAGATGGAGGTCGAGGTGACCGACGACGGCCGGGCCACCCGCCCGGCGAACGACGACGGGCTGGGACTGGTCGGGATGCGGGAGCGGGTCGCCACCCACGACGGCGAGCTGGAGGTGGGCGCGCGTACCGGTGGTGGGTGGCGGGTGCGGGTCCGGTTCCCGCTGCCGCTGGCGGCCGGGAGCACGACGTGACCGGGGCGACGCCGCCGGTCCGGGTGCTGCTCGCCGACGATCATCACCTGGTGCGGACCGGCTTCCGGGTGATCCTGGAGATCGAGGACGACATCGAGGTGGTCGGCGAGGCCGCCGACGGGGAACGGGCGGTCGCCATGGCCCGGGCGCTGCGCCCGGACGTGGTGCTGATGGACGTGGAGATGCCCGGCGTGGACGGGTTGGAGGCCACCCGCCGGATCAGCACCGAGACGGACGAGCCGGGCGGCCCCGCCGTGCTCATGCTCACCACGTTCGACCGCGACGACTACCTGTTCGCCGCGTTGCGCGCCGGGGCGAGCGGGTTCCTGCTCAAGAACGGCACGCCGGAGTCGCTGGTCGACGCCATCCGGGTGGTGGCCCGGGGCGACGGTCTGCTCGCCCCGGAACTCACCCGCCGGGTGATCGCCACGTTCGCCCGGCCGGGCGGCCCGGCCGGGACCGTCGGCGGTCCCACCCCGGAGGAGGCGCTGCGCGACCTGACCCCCCGGGAGCGGGAGGTGCTGGTCCTGGTGGCCGGCGGGGCCAGCAACGCCGAGATCGCCACCGCCCTGCATCTGGGCGAGGCGACCGTGAAGTCGCACGTCAGCCGGGTGCTGGCCAAGTTGGGGCTGCGCGACCGGGTGCAGGCGGTGGTCTTCGCCTACGAGCAGGGGGTGGTCCGGCCAGGGGGATGACCTCCACCCGGAGGAGGAGCCCGGATTTCCGTCGACGGACGGAGGGCAATCGATGATCACGCTCATAGCGTGGAGAGCGTGACCACGGTACTCCGCCTCGACGGCGTCGACCGCAGCTTCGGCGACCGTCAGGTACTAAAGAATGTGTCCTTCGATGTCGTCGCCGGGCGGATGACCGGCTTCGTCGGCGGCAACGGCGCCGGCAAGACCACCACCATGCGGATCATCCTCGGCGTCCTCGCCGCCGACTCGGGTCGGGTGACGTGGCGGGACGCGCCGCTGACCCGGGAGATCCGGGGGCGGTTCGGCTACATGCCCGAGGAGCGCGGCCTCTATCCCAAGATGAGCGTCCGCGAGCAGGTGGTCTATCTGGGCCGGCTGCACGGGCTGACCGCCGAGGGCGCCCGGCGCGCCACCGACGACCTGCTGGAGCGGGTCGGCCTCGGCGAACGCGGCGACGACCTGCTGGAGACGCTGTCGCTGGGCAACCAGCAGCGCGCCCAGATCGCCGCCGCCCTGGTGCACGACCCCGAGGTGCTGGTGCTCGACGAGCCGTTCTCCGGGTTGGACCCGATGGCCGTGGACACCGTCGTGGCCGTACTGCGCGAGCGGGCCGCCGCCGGTGCCCCGGTGCTCTTCTCCAGCCACCAGTTGGACGTCGTCGAGCGGCTCTGCGACGACCTGGTGATCATCGCCGACGGGTCGATCCGGGCCGCCGGCAGCCGTGACGAGCTGCGGGCCGCGTACACCACGCCCCGCTACGAGCTGGTCGTGGAGACCGACGCCGGCTGGCTGCGGGACCAGCCCGGGGTGACCCTGGTCGACCTGGACGGCGCCCGCGCCGTCGTCGACCTGACGCCCGGCGCGGACGAGCAGGTCGTGTTGCGCGCCGCGTTGCAGCGCGGCGCGGTCCGCGCGTTCCGTCCGGTCACGCCCACCCTCGCCGAGATCTTCCGAGAGGTCGCCCAGTGAACACGATGCAGGCCACCCGACTGGTCGCCGCCCGCGAGATCCGGGTCAAGCTGCGCGACCGCACCTTCCTGATCAGCACGGTCGTCTTCCTGCTGATCGCCGCGGCGGCGACCATCCTGCCGCCGTTGTTCTCCGGCGGGCCGTCCACCGTGGCGGCGACCGAGGCGGCGGCGGCTCCGCTGCGCGCGGCCGGTCTGGAGGTACGCGTCGTCCCCGACGACGCCGCCGCCGAGCAGGCCGTACGCGACGGTGACGCGGACGCCGCAGTCGTCGCCGGCCCGAGGGTGCTGGCCATGAACGACGCCCCGGGCGACGTGGTCAACGCGTTGAGCACCCGGCCTCCGGTCGAGCTGCTGAACCCGGACGCGATCGATCCGTTGCTGGCCTTCCTGGTGCCGTTCGCCTTCGCGTTCATCTTCTTCATCACCTCGCAGACCTTCGGCGTGCAGATCGCGCAGAGCATCATCGAGGAGAAGCAGACCCGGATCGTGGAGATCCTCGTCGCGGCGGTACCGGTCAAGGCGTTGCTGGCCGGCAAGATGCTCGCCGGCACGATCCTCGCGCTCGGCCAGATAGCCCTGGTGGCCCTGGTCGCGGTGGCCGGCATGGCGATCAGTGGCAGCACTGACATGCTCTCCCTGCTCGGCCCGGCCATCGGCTGGTTCATCCCGTTCTTCCTGCTCGGTTTCGTGCTGATCGCGGCCATGTGGGCGGCGGCCGGTGCGCTGGTCAACCGGTTGGAGGACATCGGCGGGGTGTCGACGCCGGTGCAACTCGCGGTGATGCTGCCGTTCTTCGGGGTGGTCTTCCTCAACGACAACCCCACCGCCATGACGGTGCTCTCCTACCTACCGTTCTCGTCGCCGACGGCGATGCCGCTGCGGTTGTTCGCCGGGGACGCGGCGATCTGGGAGCTGTTCGCCTCGCTGGCGCTGCTGCTGGTGGCGGCGGCCGGGTTCCTGCTGGCCGGGGCCCGCGTCTACGAGGGGTCGCTGCTGCGCACCAACGGCCGCACCTCCCTGCGGACCGCCTGGCGGGAGCGCGAGACGATCGGCTGACCGGCCGACCCGCGCCCACGCGCCGGCGTCCCCCTGCGGGGACGTCGGCGCGTCGCCGTCAGCGCCCTCGGGCGAGCGTGAGCTGCGGCAGGGCGTGCCGTCAGTACCCGCGGGCAACCGCGTCGCGGCAGGGCGTGCCGTCAGCGCCCGCGCGCGACCTTGAATTGCGGCAGGACGTGCCGTCAGTGCCCGCGCGCGACCTTGAGTTGCGGCAGGTCGCGGGTGAACTCGCGGAAACCGACGCCGAGGTACATGCTCCGGGCCGCCGGGTGGCCCGGTGCGCCGAGGCAGGCGACCAGCATGCGGCGTGCCCCGGCCGACCGGGCGAGCCGCATCCCGTAGAGCTGCAACGCGGTGCCCAGTCCCCGCCGCCGGAAGTCCCGGTGGGTGCCGACCGGCTCGAACTCGGCGGTCCGCGTCGCCGCGTCCAGCCAGACGATCGCGGTCGCGGCGAGCGTGCCGTCCGGCGTCTCGACCAGCACGTGCAGGTCGGCGCGGTAGGGCCAGGTCCGCTGCACCCGCGCGCACGCGGTCTCGGTGAAGCTGGACCGGTGCCAGGCGTCCCGGTGCGCCTGGGTTAGGGCCGCCACCGACAGGTGCTCGGCGGTACGCAGCCGGAAGCCCTCGGGCAACACCGGCTCCGGCACGTCGACCAACTCCCGCACGTTGAACTGCACCCAGGACCCGGTGTCCGAGCCGGTCTCGGCGTCGAACGCGTACCCGTGGGCGGCCACCGCGGCACGCGACGCCGCGTCCCCGACCTGCACGGTCAACGCGCGGTCGACGTCGCCGGCCACCTCGTCGTACCAGCCGAGGACCTCGGGCAGCAGCTCCGGCCGGTCCGGATGCGCCTGCCAGATCAGGTTGGCCCTGGTGACCTCGCGGAACGTCCCGTCGCCGCGCGCGATCCGGTGCGGCAGGTACGCCCACCCCCACGCGGCCAGCCGGTCGTCAACGAACCACAGCCGGTGCCGCCAGTGTCGGTGCAGGGCGTCGTGGTCCTTGGCCCACCCCCAGGCCAGCTCACCGACGGTCGCCTCACCGTTGACCAGCTCCGGCCGCAGGGCCATCACCTGCTGGGCCAGCCCCTGCATCAACCGCAGCTCGCGCGGGCCGAGATCTGTCATCCGGGCACCCTCGCAGGGCCCCGGTCGGGCTGTCGAGGCATTTCGGTGCCGCCGGGACCGCCGCCGAGGTCAGCAGGGCACGGTGGACCAGCCGGCGGGCAGGCGCGGGGTCGGCCAGGCCGGGTCGGGCCGCCAGGTCGCCCAGGACTCGTCCCACCAGCGTTCCCCGGCGTCGAGGAGGGCGGCGATCCGGTCGCCTTCGGCGCGGATCGCCTCCCCCATCCCCGGGTAGCGCCCCTCCACCAGCCGCTGGGCGAAGATCTCCACATCCTTGAAGACGTACCGGTCGGCGTCCGCCGCCCACCACAGGTCCAGCTCGTGATCGAGGGTGTCGACCCCGATCGGGGTACGCCGGAACGGGTCCTGGAGGTTGACGTACCACCCGGCGAAGACGCGCTGCGGACCGGCCCAGAACACGTCGACCGAGTGGGCCTCACCAGGGCGCTGGAGCATCAGCTTGCCGTGCCCGGTCCAGGCGGTGTGCCCGGCCGTCTGCCACGGGTGCCGCCCGCACGGAAAGACGCCCTCGTCGGGGAAGCCGAACTCGGCACCCGGCGGCAGATAGAGCGCCAGCAGGTCGGCGGAGTCCTCGACGCAGATCGTCGGCACGGCGAACCAGACCTCGCGGACCGGGCCTTGATCACGCTCTTGATCACGCTCGATCCGGGATCGAGTGGTTTCCCCCGCCCGCCGAGACCACTCGATCCTGGATCGAGCGGGTCGTGACGCCGTTCGCGGCACCTCGCCGAGCATGATCTCCCGGCGGACGACCACGTCTCCGGGGCTGAACCGTCCCGTCTCCGTCACCGCTCCCCCGGCGCGCCCGTCAGTCCCCCGCCAGTTCCGGCCGATGCTCCCTGATCCACGCCTGCACATCCGACTTCCGCCAGATCTGGCCCATGATCAGCACCTGGTAGGGCGCCGGGAAGTCGCGTCGGGACGCGATCACCGATGCGCGGGCGCGGCTGACGCCGCCGAGCATCCCTCGGATCTCCGCGATACCCACGAACTCGCCCACATGTTGACGGTAGGCATCCCCGATCGACTCTCGATCGTTAACACTGATCGCTGTTGACGATCGTAGCCACCAGGTGCACGATGAGTGGGTGACCACGCCGAGCACTTCGCCCGATCGTGAGCCGCTGGGTCGGCTGCACCCGGTGTACCGGCACCTGCCCGAGCGGCCCGGCTGGACGTGTCGGGCGTGCGCGCGGGACTGGCCCTGTCCGGCGGCCCGGATGTTGCTGCGGGTCGAGTACGACCTGGACCGGGTGGGTCTCTCCGTCTATCTCGCCAGCCAGTTGTTCGACGCCACCGGCGACCTGTTGCGGCTGACCGAGGGCGCACCACCGTCACCCGGCGAGCTGTTCGACCGCTTCCTGGCCTGGGCGACCCCGCAGTCCTGGCGGCAGCCACCACCCCGGCGACAGCCGCAGGCCGGGCAGCAACCGCAGGCCGGGCGACCGACGCAGGCCAGGCGATTGCCGCAGGCCGGGCGACCGTCCGGGCTGCGGCGGCAGCCGCCTCCACCAGCCGGAATGTCACCCGTGGCTGGTACAAGTCCAGCACCCACCGACCCGAGGAGCAGGATCATGGACGTACGCGACGCGGCCCAACGGTGGGCCGACGCCTGGGCCACGGGCTGGCCCGCCCAGGACGGGGAACGCATCGTCGCGTTGCAGGCCGAGCAGGGCGACCACTGGGCGTCGATGTTCCGCGCCTGCCGGGGCCGCGCCGGGCTGCGCGCCTACGTCGAGGAGTGCTTCGGCGAGGAGACCCGACCGGCCGAGGTCTGGTTCGGCGTGCCACGAGTCGACGGCGACACCGCGACCGTCGAATACTGGGCGATCACCTACCCGTACGACCAGCCGGTCACCCTCTCCGGCTGCACGGTGGTCCGGTTCGACGCCGACGGCCTGGTCATCGAGTCCCGCGACTACTCGCACGCCAGGGAGGGCCGCATCCCCCCACCCACGATGGAAAAGCGCTCGATCTTCGGTTGTCCTGTTGGTCAAGTGTCTCCAGCAGATCAGGGCGCAGCCGAGGGATACGAGGGCGTTGTGAAGGTCGACGTGGCGTTCCCAGCCGATGGCCAGTCGGAACTGGTGCAGTAGTGCGATGCCCTGTTCCACGACGTAGCGCAGCTTGCCGAGGCCCTTGATGTGCTTGCGTCCGCGTTGCGGGATGATCGGCTCGGTCCGTCGCTTGCGACAGGCGTCTCGGAAGCCGGCGCTGTCGAATCCCTTGTCCGCGAGCAGGACGGGGAACCGTCGGCGGGGTGCGCCCCGGCGTCCGACGATCGGTGGTACCGCGTCGTGCAGGTCCACGGCCTTGCTGATGTCGGGCACGTTGCCGCCGGTGGTGATCACCGCGAGGGGTGTGCCGTCCCCGTCGGTGATCATATGATGCTTGCTGCCGGGTTTGCCACGGTTGACCGGGGATGTGCCGGTACCGTCGCCCCCTTTTCGCGTCGATGTACCCGCCGTCGATGACCGCCCTAGACCAGTCGATCCGACCAGCGCCGTTCAACTCGGCCAGCAGGAGCCGATGCAACCGGTCGAACACCCCGCGTCGGTCCAGCGGCGGAGCCTGCGCCAACAAACCATCCCGTAACCGAAACCAACACTTGGGGCAGATCCTCCCAGCCGATACCCGTATGCAGCACGAACAGGATCCCTTGTAGGCAGAGCCGATCCGGCACCGGCTGCGGTCCCGGCGACCGTCGTGGCCACGGGGGCAGCAACGGCTCGACCAACTCCCACAGCTCGTCATCAATAACCCACGGCTTGCCCACGCCGTACGCAACGACCAGAACCCACCACCGTCACGACCATAATCATCGATCAATAATGTTAGGAGCTCTTATGGTCCAGCCAAATCTCGTCCAGCCAAATCTCGTCCCGCCGAGTCGACCACTAGCCGAGACATTGCAGTTCTCACTTGGATCAGTTGCTGGACCTGACTCAATGCCACCTCGTTCTCTTCGATAATCGCCTGCTGAAGCGAGCTCTCCACGTTCCACCAGGTACCGATTAGGTCCGTCTCCTCCTTGCATGCAACGTCCGCGACGGCCACCTCAATCTCACGCGGTGTAATATTCTTGCCGCTGAAGGCTGGGTCATTAATCGCATCGCGCGGAGTCTCATAGTCCAATCCGGCCCTCTCCATGCAGATCTTCCACCCATTGAATACTTTCAGCACCTTCTCATTCTGCTGCGATGCCATCCAGGTGGAATGGGAGAGGCGATCTACGAGGCCTGGGTCAGACGACGGCTGAGCCCTGCCGTTCAAGTAGCGGTTCACTTCCGCGAGGCAACCCCCCTCAGGCACTAATCGACCATTAGCGACGCGCGAGCCTTCGCCTATCAAAATTGCCCTCGCCTCGTCGCTTAGCCTTGGCCGCTCGTTTTGGGCGGCCGCTTCGATGGCACTCGGATGATAGCCATACAACTCGGCATGCCGACCGTCCGCAAGACCATAACGTCGAGCGTTCTCACCGATTTCTGCCGGCAACGCTGGCGCTGCTGAATAACTTTCCCCGAAACTCTTCATGCAATCTCGGGTGAGTTGCACAGTGGCCCTGTAGATCAAAATCCGTTGTTCATGGCTTGGCCGATAGTCATCGAGTGGCAGCGTCAAAGCTACCGCATTAGACAAATCAATTGAATGATCGGCCTTTCGACCGACCTCCAATGGCTCCGCATCTGCTACACAACCACCAAGGAAAAAACCTGCCAAAACTAACGTCAAGGTACGACGATTACGCTTCAATCTCTTCACCCCTGGCAGATCCACCCTTAGCGAGCGCGACACCCATCGCAACCCACAGGACAGCCTGACGCCGTAGTTCAATACGGCGTCAGGCTTTCAGCTTGACCGCGCGGCAGTGTATGGCGGACCGCAAATTGTCGCCCCCACCGCCTTAGGTTTACCTCCCACGGATCTGGCCAGAACGAGGCAGGCCAGTGATCAGGCGGCACCTCTATAGCTTCCCCTGAATCCTCTTGAAGGAACAGGAAACCTCGTTAGTTGTTGTACCGCCAAGACGATATTTTATTGTCGAAGGTGGCACTCATCCACGAAATGGCAGCATATCCGTGATTGTCGAAGCAGCTGCCACCCCACCACGAGTCCGTGCAAAATCTGGTATTGTCGCCAGTCGTGATTCTGATTGAGGAGATGGCGTCGTTAGCGGGCGCACCGTTATTGAACGTGTTGTTATTAAGGTTGGTGTCCGCTGCATTTTGCCCCAGCCAAGATCCCCCATAGTAGGTGTCCTGGAACATGCACACGTTATAGCCGCAATTTGTTGCCAGCGCAGGGGTGGCGACCAGTGCACTGCCAATGACACCAAGTACAGTTCCGGACAGGGCGATTCTCGCGAAATTCACAAACTTTCCTTTCAACCGGAGAGCAGAGCGGCCCGTTTTCCCAACATAAGCTTGCAGGGCTTACACCGTAATCTGAATACCTTACAACGGCAACAGCGAGGAGGAATAAATCCTCTGCACTTCAAACATCCCGCCGCACTTACTTCAAGTGCTAGAAGTGGCATCCAACGACCCGTCGCAGACTTTCTCGACAACCCACGATCTAGCAATCTTCGATGAGGGTGAGCCAAAATTCTTCTGGTAAAGAGAGAACCAGGGGAATCAATTTAATGCAATGTGACAAAGGTCACCCGCGCCACCTTAGCAGCCCATTTAGGGTAATCGAGCCTTTCGCATGCCGGGTCACGGTTGACTTCGACGCCCGGGGCATGTATAGGGGCATCATCGATGCAGCGGTGTCCCGCAGGGCGAGATCTTATCGCCGATGCTGCCGAACATTGCCCTGTCGATCCGCGACGAGCACTTTGGGGGCAGTGGAGCAACTGGACCCAATAGGACCGCGAGCAACGACGCCGCAAGGGCTCTGGATTGGCGGGGCGTCTTAATCTTGTCCGCTTGGAGTTAGCGACTTTCGGCCGGTAGCCGGCAGGGGCGATGTCCATGGCTATCCGCAAAGTTCGTCCCGACTGATGCCGTGGCGATATGCCAGCTTCATTCCGCGGAACGTGCCTGATTCAGAAAGGCCCTCGTATCGTCGGACTGAGGGTGCGGATCCACAACACGGGATCCACAATGGCCACGAGGCGGGGCCAAACGACCCGCTTACCTCTCCGACCTGTCCGACGCCCGCTGGGCGCTGATCGCGCCACGGTTGAAGACCTGGCGTCAGGCCGCTCCGACGCCGGCATCGGAGGACGTACCGCCCACGACCTGCGGGAGATCGTCAACGCGATCCTCTACGTCAACCGCACCGGCATCGCCTGGCGCTACCTGCCCCACGACTTCCCGCCCTGGCAGACCGTCTACGGCTACTTCACCGCCTGGACCGCGGATGGCATCTTCGCCCAGCTCAACTACCAGCTCACCGGGCTGGCCCGCACCAAAGCCGGACGCGCCCCGCACCCGACAGCCGCCGTGATCGACACCCGGAGCGTGAAAACCTCCACCAACGCACCCCCTACCCACACAGGGCATCGACGCCGGCAAGAAGATCGTCGGACGCAAACGAGGCATCGTCACCGACACCCTCGGCCTACTCCTCGCCATCGCCGTCACCGCCGCCAGCGCCAGCGACAACACCATCGGCATCAACCTGCTCGACCAGGCCAAAGCCGCCCACCCCGCCCTGACCAAGACCTGGGTCGCCGCCGGCTTCAAGAACAAGGTCATCCAACACGGCGCCACCCTCGGCATCGACGTCGAAGTCGTCACCAAAGACCCGAACATCCGAGGATTCTCCGTGGTCAAACGCCGCTGGGTCGTCGAACGCACCCTCGGCTGGATCATGCCTTAGCGCCGATTGGCCCGCGATTACGAGGCCCCACCCCACCAGTCCGCCTGCATGATCCACATCGTGATGATCGACAACCTCACCAAACGCGTCACCAACGAAACCACCCCAACCTGGCGAGACACCCAAAGGTGGCATCACTCGCAAAACCCGTGAATCCGACGCCCTCTTAAGGGGCTTTCCTCGAGCACGTCGATCAGCTTGAAGATCTTGCGCGCCCCCTCCTCATCCAGCGGCAAAGTGACGCTGGGAATGAGCGAGGACTCGGCCGACTCGTACTCGAGGTTGGATCACTCGTCGGTCAGGTGATCCGCTCCTGGCTCAGTTGAGGCACGAGCCGGGCGACGATTTCGAAATCCGGGTCCTGATGAAGAACGACCAACTTGAGTCGCATGGCGGTGGCGATCACGAGGTGGTCCGCCACGGAAAGCCCCTGGTGGGCGCTCTGGTTGGCGAGCTCCTGCCGCACTGCCCGCACCACCTGCCAGGCATCGTCCGGGACGGGAACCCACGGGTAGACGTCACGCAGGGCACGCTCGACCCGCTCGTACGCCTTGGCGTCGGCGATGGTCAGGGTCTCCACGAGCACCGGGTCACAGATCGCGATGAGGCCGCGACTCGCCAGCTCGGACCACTGCGGTTCGGTCTGGCGGCGCACGATCCGGACCAGGGCGCTCGTATCGATCAGGTACTTCACCGGTCGAGTTCGTCGAGTCGATCGAAATGGAAGCCACCAGACTCGGCGATGTCCTCCAGGTCGGCCAGGGCCTGCTGTCGCCGCTCACGACTGGCCTCCACCGCCTGCCGAAGGGCCTCCGTCACCGTCTCCTTCTTCGTGGCGGTCCCCAGAGCCGCCGTCGCCTCCGCCAACAGATCCTCATCAAGGTCCAGCAGGGTCTTGGCCATGAGATACACCTCCCAAGCAACAATATATCCGAGGTTGACATATATCCGCGCCCGGTGCGTACTAGGGGGTCGGGGTGTCGCCGGTGAGGCGGGCGGCCAGCTCGGTGCGCGAGCGTACGCCCAGCTTGCCGAAGATGCGGGCCAGGTGTGACTCGACGGTGCGGCGGCTGAGGAACAGGCGCGAGGCGATCTCCTGGTTGGTCAGGCCGGCGCGGACCAGCTCGGCGATCTCCCGTTCCCGCGCGGACAGCGTGGTGGCGCTGCCGGTCGCCGCCGGGCGGGGATCCCGCTTCGGGCGGGAACCGATCGCGGCCGCGTGCCGGGCCAACACCGACGACAGCCAGCTCGCGCCGCAGCTCTCGTACCCCTCCTGGGCCTGCCGGAAGGCGTCCCGGGCGGCGGCCGAACGACCGTCGCGGGCGGACGCGATGCCGGTCAGGTGGCGGGCCAGCGCCTCCTCGACCGGTGCCCGGGCGGCGGCCAGTCGCGTGGCGGCGGCGTCGGCCAGAGCGGCGGCCTCGTCGTGCCGGTGGGCGGCGGTGGCCACGTACGCCTGCGCGTAGCCGGCCCAGCCCTGTTCGTAGGCGAGCCCGGCGGCGTCGGCCAGCGCGGCGGCGCGGGCGGCGAACCGGTGGGCCCGGGTGGTGTCGCCGGAGCGGGCCAGGGCGATCGCGTGCACCACGTCCCGGGGTACCGCGATCGGCGGCCCCGGTTGCCACGGTGCCGGGTCGGCGACGATCTCCAGGCACGACTCCGGCCGCCCGGCGGCCAGGTGGGCGACGGCCAGGTTCAGCCGGCCGACCCGCCGCCACATCCGCGAGCGCGGCCAGTCTCCGGCGGTCAGCCGGCCGACGACGGACGGGCCGGCGGTCAGCAGCAGCGGGCGCAGCGCGACCGCCTCCGCCATGGCCCGCATCTCGACGCTGCCGACGCGGCGGGCGAGCGCCACCGCCTCCTCGGCGAGGTGCACGGCCGTCTCCAGGTGACCGAGTCGCGTCAGCAGCGCGACGCGCACGACCAGCAGGTACGGCACCGCGCTGCTGTCCCGGACGCGCTCCACGACGTCGGCGGCGCGGTCCAGGTGATGGGCGGCGGCGGTCACCTCACCCAAATGCAACCGCACCCAGGCCAACGGGCCGAACAGCTCCACGTGCGGGCGTAACGCCGCGTTCGTCTCGCTGTCGACCAGCTCGGCGGCGTGTGCCGCGTCCCGCCGGGCCGCGTCCAGCTCTCCGGCGTAGAGGCGACCGAAGGCCCGCAACGCGTACGCGGCGGCGGACAGCGGCGGGCGGTCCCCGGCCAGCAGGGTGATCGCACGGTCGGCGTGGCCCACGGTGGTGTCGTCGTCCTCGCCGAGGGCGGCGATCGCGGCGAGTTCCACGTGGAGTTTCCCGGCCGAGGTGCGGGGCAGCCGCGCATCGGCGAGTTGGGCCGTGACCAGGGTCGCCGCCTCGTCGATGTCGCCGCGCAGGCGGGCCACGACCGCGCGGAACGCCGCCGCCTCGGCGCGTACGCGATCGTCGCCGTGCGCCAGTTCACGTAGGACGTCCCGGCTGCGTTCCAACTCGCCGCTGAGGCCCAGCGCCCGCGCGTACTGGAGCAGCACGGTCGGTCGGCGCCCCCCGAGCAGATGCCCTTCCGGCAGCAGGCGCAGTGCCGCGCCGAGCCAGCGGGCCGCCTGGGCCGGTGCGGGATAGGTGAAGGCCAGCCCGGCGTCGATGAGGCTCTCGGCCGCCGCCTCGTCGCCGGGTTGCGCCGAACGTTCGGTGTGGTGCGCCAGCACCTGCGGCGGCCCGTGGTGGGCGCGCAGGTGGGCCGCGGCGCGGGCGTGCGCGGTGACCCGCCACGCCGGCCCGGCCGACTCGTGCGCGGCGGCACGGACCAGCGGGTGCCGGAACCGCAGCCGGGCCGCGTCGACGTCCATCAGTCCGCGCCGGTGCAGCTCGTCGGCGGCGGTCACGACGGCGTCGGTCGACACCTGGGCGACCTGCGCCACCAGCCCGATGGAGGCGTGGTCACCGGCCACCGCCGCCGCGTAGGCGACCCGGCGGACCGGCTCGTCCAGGTCGGTGATCTCGCGGGCCAGTCCGGTGAGGACGTGCCGCTCCGAGACGTCCACGTCGTCGTTGTCCACCAGCGCGGCGAGCGTGTCGTCGCGGCACCGGGACAGCTCCTGGACATAGAGCGGGTTGCCGCCGCTGGCGCGGGAGATGAGGGTCCGACGGCGGCGCGGCACCCCCGGCAGCAGCGCGTCGATGTCGGCGGGGCCGAGGCGGGGCAGGTTGATCCGGGTGGCGGCCGGGCCGAGGTGCACGATCGCGTCGGCGACCCCGGACGGAGGCTGCTCGCAGCGGAAGGCGACCGCGACCAGCGCCGGACGGCGGGGTGGTTTCCGGATCAGGTACTCGGTCAGCTCCAGCGACGGCTCGTCCGCCCAGTGCAGGTCGTCGAGGAGCAGCGCGACACCGGGCGCCCGGACGCCGTCGATGAGTCGCCGTACCGCCGCGTAGATCCGGGCCCGGCCCACCGACGAGGTCGCGCCGTCGCGGACCGGCCGCCCGGTGAGCGCCCGCGACACCACCTCGCCGTCCTCCGCCGCCCCGCCGGCCGTGACGAGCGGCTCCAGCACGTCGGCGTACATCGCGAAGGGCACGTCGCGCTCGAACTCGGCGGCCCGGCCGTCACAGACCAGCAACCCGGCGGCGCTCGCCCGCTCCGCCAGCACCCGCAGCATGCTGGTCTTGCCGATGCCCGCCTCGCCGCAGAGGTTGACCGCCGCGAACTCCCCGCCGGCCACGGCCGAGACGGCCGCGTCGAGCGCCACCAACTGACCGGTACGCCCGACCAGGTGCGCCGCCGCACCGTCGCCCGACGGACGTACGGCCACGGCGCCTCCCCAGACTCGTGCCTCGCGCAGAGTTTAGACGCCGGTCCATGTCCTCGGGCACCACCACGACGAGTCCGACGACTGTCGTCCGGCACCACCTCACCGAATCCGGAGTTTGCGTAATTCCACGGATACCGCGCGCCTGTCCCGAGGCGGAGGCTGATCGTCATCGATCGGTCAGGAGCGAGGAGGAACGGAGTGCGGAGAACGAGAACTCTTCTCCACGGGGTCGTCGCCGTATCACTGGGCCTGGGCACGGCCATACCGGCAGCCCCGGCGGCGGCGGGACCGCCGCCGACCAGGGCACAGGTCGCCGACAACACCGACTACGGGGCAATCATCGACATCCTCCTCGCCGCCGCCGAGATGGGGCAGGACGGTGTCTACACCCCGCTGGAGATCAGCCGCCTCATTCAACAGCTGATCGGGGCGGTCAACGGCGCGAAGGTCGACCTGCTCACGCGCCTCAACAGTGAGGTCACCAACGACATCCGGGCCAGGACCGAAGCCGCCGTGACCAAGGTCGAACTGCTGCGGGTCCCGTGGGCCGCCGGGCCCGCGATCAACAGCACCCACGACGCCGCGTACGTGGCCAAGAACCACCTGCGGACGGTCCACGAGGACGACAACGCCCTCGATGCCGTGGGCCGGGCGATGATCGTCCTGTTCACGCAGCTGGAAGCCGCCTACCTCATGGTCGACGCCGAGGACGGCACGAACCTCGCGGCGGCCCAGCGCCCCTACTTCCGTCAGGGCCTGGAGTACCTCATCCAGGAGATGCGTCGGGAGTGCCCACCACAGGGCAACCCCAACGCCGGTGTCAGCACGTACTCCTGCTCGTTCGGCGGCCGGTCGATCTACGTCGACTACTACCCGCTCACCAACACGCATCGCATCAACGGCGGCCCGATGATCCAAGGGTCGATCACCAAAGAGGCCGTGGCGGAGATGTTGATGCGTGACACCGCGCTGCCGCTCGCCCAGCGGACCCTGGACCTGTTGATCAGCCGCGGCGTTCCCCTGCCGTGAAGACCCCCGCCTCTCCCAGGAACGAAGGTGCGTCCATGAAACACCGAATCGTCACCGGAATCGTCGCCGCGACCACCGCGATGGTGCTCACCGTGTCCGGCACCGCCCAGCCTGCCCGCGCGGCGATCCCGTGGCCCCAGATCATCACCGCGGTGGCCACGCACCTGCTGAGCAGCAGCGGCGGCGGGGGCCTCGAACAGGCCAAGCGAGAGATCATCGCCGCCGTCGAGAACTCCAAGCAGGAGATCCTCAACCACATCGACGCGATCGCCGCCGCCGACGTGGAGGCGTGCACCGAAGCCGCCGTCACCAAGATCGCGCAGATCGACAGCATGCCGGGAAGCCTGCTCGGCCCGTTCGTCAACGGCGCGGTGGACTGCGCCGCGCTCTCCAACGCCTATCTGAACGCCGTGCAGGACCCGCGCGCCGCCGACAACATCGGCAAGCTGATGGGGGTCATCTACTCGATCGCCATGGTCGCCTTCGCCAAGTACAACCTTCCCGTCAACGACCTGCTCAACAGCCTCATCCGGGGCTACGAGAACCTCGTCGTCAAGCTCGCCCCGACCTGCCGGGACGACACCATCCGGGAGTACGACTCACTCGGCCGGCTGGTGACCGTCGAGATCACGCACACCTGCGTGGCGTACAACGGCGACTCCGCCAGCGGCACGGAGATCTATTACCTGGGCCGACCGGTGAGGACCATCGACCGAGCCCTGATCAACAAGAACGCCACCCGGAACACGAGCCGCTGGATCGCCCAGCAGTCGCTGCCGACCCTGATCCCGCTGCGGCCGGTGGCCTGAACGCCGGACGGCCCGTCCCCGTTGATCGGGGGCGGGCCGTTCCGGTGTGCGCCGGTCGGTCGGCAGGTCAGCCGACCGCCTCCATCACCTCGTCGCTGACGTCGAAGTTCGCGAAGACGTTCTGCACGTCGTCGCTGTCCTCCAGCACGTCGATCAGCTTGAAGATCTTGCGCGCGCCCTCCTCGTCCAGCGGCACGGTGACGCTGGGGATGAGCGAGGACTCGGCCGACTCGTACTCGATGCCGGCGTCCTGGAGCGCGGTCCGCACGGCGATCAGGTCACCCGGCTCGGAGACCACCTCGAACGCCTCACCCAGGTCGTTGACCTCCTCGGCGCCCGCGTCGAGGACCGCCAGCATCACGTCGTCCTCGGTGGTGCCCGCCTTCGGCACGATCACCACGCCCTTGCGGGAGAACATGTACGACACCGAGCCGGCGTCGGCGAACGAGCCGCCGTTGCGGGTCAGCGCGGTGCGTACCTCGGTGGCGGCGCGGTTGCGGTTGTCGGTCAGGCACTCGATGAGCAGCGCGACGCCGTTCGGGCCGTACCCCTCATACATGATCGTCTGGTAGTCGGCGCCGCCGGCCTCCAGGCCGGAGCCGCGCTTGACCGCCCGGTCGATGTTGTCGTTCGGGACCGAGCTCTTCTTGGCCTTCTGGATCGCGTCGAAGAGGGTCGGGTTGCCGGCCGGGTCACCGCCACCGGTCCGCGCCGCGACCTCGACGTTCTTGATCAGCTTGGCGAACATCTTGCCGCGCTTGGCGTCGATGACCGCCTTCTTGTGCTTGGTCGTCGCCCACTTTGAGTGGCCGGACATCTGTTACCTCCGTTGCTACCCGCCGTCTGCATCGACCGCACCGCGCACGCCCCGCTCCGCACCCGCGCACGCGGTGGTGCCGGTCAGCTCTGGTGGAAGCCGTGGCGGCCAGAAGGCCCTGCCGAATCTCGACAATCCTACCGACGCGCGGCGGGTGGTCGTCACCCGCCGCACGTCGGCCGCCGGCCTGATCTCCCCCGAGCTTCACAGATCAGACAAAAGCCATTCACCTGCCGGTACGTGCCCGCGACCACCTGCCCGCCGACGCCACCTGCGCCGACGCGTTGGACCGCCTGCTGGGCCGACGTCCCGGCGCCCTGCGCTCGGTGGCCGGCTGAGTCCGACGCCCTGCACCCGTCGCGGGCTGGTTCGGCGCCCTGCCGACAGCGGGCAGCACCGCTTCCTGGCGGCTTTCTGACAGAAATGGCGGGGGTCGTCGACGGCGCGTACCACAATTCCCCTAAAACCGCCCGACGGTAGCCCTCGGCACATCCGGCAATTGCCGAGGATCCGCCGAACAGCCATTCTTCCGGCTCCGGGGCGCGCCTTTTCCGGCTGGCCCGGGTGCCACACACTGGCGCTGTCGTGAGCAGTCGACCGCACCCCGGAGGCGATACGTGCTGGAGGATTTCGAGGAATTCGGCCGTGACCTGCCGATGATCGGCAAGGGCGGCGTCAGCGCGCTCAACAAGTTCTCGCTCATGGTGGAACTGCCGTACGCACAGGATCTCGACCTGCCGCCCGAACGCAAACGCGCGGTGGGGGCCCGGTTGTACCGCAGCGTCGCAGAGGTGCTGGAGGCCGCCGAACTGTACTCGGTGCAGCACCTGCGGCTGGACTGGTCCGACGGCAACATCGGGATCGTCTACGACGACTCGTCCTTCGGCTTCCGGATGGCGATCCGGCGCGACCTGCGCATCATCCTCGAACGGCCCGGATCGTCGCTGCGCCTCTTCCACAATTGGTACCGCGTGTTCATGCCCTACATCCAGGGGCTGGTGTCGCGAATCGCGATCGACCTGTCCGACATCCTGCATTCCGATTTCGACCTCCAACCGATCCGGACCAGTTACCTGTTCTCCCTGCTCACCTACGATTTCATTCCGGTACGCGCACCCCGCCCGGTCAGCAGCCACCAACTGATCGGCAACCTGTTGTCGCACCGCCCCGGCGAGGACGGCCGATTCCTCTCCGTGCCCAGTGGTGGCGCCGCCGGTCCGCTGCGCACCGGCCGACTCGACGTGGAGATCTCCAACTTCCGCGAGGTCGCCCCCGACGTGCACGTACGCGAGATCTACGACATCCAGGCCCCCTCGAACCAGGGCTACCGCGGCATCTGGCTGGACTTCTACTGCATCTCGGAGACCGTCGGCGACGGTGACCCGGCCCTGGAGTCGCGCATCGCTCCACGGCCCGAGTTCCTGCTGGAGCAGTACACGGTCCCGTACCGCGACTTCTTCCGGGACCGCGTCGTCAAGGGCTTCCTGGCCGACTTCTTCAAGGACTGCGAGTTCTCCTGCGCCGTCGGGACGATGCCGTGACGCAGGAGACGCTCAACGTCATCCAGTTCGCGGGCCTGGTGGCCACCTTCGTGTGCAGCATCGTCGCGCTGTTCCTGTCCTGGCAGAACAACCGCTCCTCGGATCGGGAGGTGCGGGTGGCCGCCGAACAGCTCCGGGCCTCGATCATCCCCGTTCCGATGATCCAGGACTCCCGGCTGACCTGGCGCGGGCAGGCCCTGGTGGTGCTCTCCGTTCGGCTCCGTAACGTCGGGTCGGGGCCGATCCTCGGCATCCAGATCACCGGCATCCGGATCGACCGCACCAGCCTGGCCTTCGAGGCACTGAGCGCCCCGAAGGCGGACGTCGTCATGCCCACCACCGACGTCGAGCAGCGGCTCCGCTTCGTCGACCCACCGCAGGTCGCGCAGCCGAGTCTGGTGCTCGTCGAGATCGAGTACTTCGACGTGCTGGGCAACCACTACCAGCAGCCGCTGCCGTTGACGGTCGTCTCCGGCACCGGCAGCGGCGCCATGGCCGGAGTCCGTCCCGCCCGCATCAGCCGGAACCCCTAGAGAGGCAGTCGCGGATGTCCAAGCTCATTCTCGGCCGGGCAGTCGTGCGTCACCTGGAACCCGAGCCGCTGTCCAAGAGCCAGTTCGCCCAGCGGCGACCCAGCGACACCGGGGTACGCGCCCGCCTCGGACTCGGCGAGGAACACATCGTCGACGACGCCGAGCTGGGTCCGGTGGTCGCCTCGGACGACGACAGCCACCTGATGACGATCGCGCCCACCGGAGCCGGCAAGGGCCGAGACGTGATCATCCCGAACCTGCTCACCTACGAGGGCTCGGTGGTGGTCATCGACCCGAAGGGCGAGAACTACGACGTCACGCACGAGCACCGCCGTACCGTGCTGGGCAACGAGATCGTGCTGCTGGACCCGTTCGGTGCCAGCCACGGCGGCAGCGACAAGCGGGGTTCGCTGAACCCGTTCGACGTCTTCGGCGCGCTGCGGCGCGACGACGACGCCGCCGAGGAGGCCGAGGACTTCGGCCGGGTGCTCTCCGACATCCTGATGGGCGGCATCCAGTCGCTGTCCGACCCGTTCTGGGACGAGATGGCGCAACTGCTGATCGCCGCGCTCGCCACCGACCTGATGACCGGCCAGCCGGACCGACCGGACACCCTGCAGGAGCTGCGTACCCAGCTCTTCGAGTCGGACCTGCGCTACCGGCTCGCGGTGGCGCTCGACACGCGGTCGAAGTCGATGCCGCCGGGCACCCGCCAGGAGTTCGAGATGCTGCTCAGCATCGCGGACGCGGAGAAGACCTTCAGCGGGATCGTGGCCACCGCCGCCCAGCAACTGGCCGCCTTCAGCTCCCGGCGGACCGTGGACGCCACCGCCCGGACGAGCTTCGCCCTGAGCGACCTGACCAACCCCGAGCGGCGGATCTCCATCTACGTGGTCATCCCGCCGCACAAGCTGCGTACCCATCAGCGCCTGCTGCGGGCCTGGGTGGGTTGCCTGCTGTACTACGTGATGAACAGCCGGTCGATCAACCAGTCCCGGCTGCTGTTCCTCATCGACGAGGCGGCTCAGCTCGGCCGGTTCTCGCTGCTCCAGGAGGCGATCACGCTGCTGCGCGGGTACGGGCTGCGCACCTGGACCTTTTGGCAGGACCTCGCGCAGTTGTCCAGCCTCTACGGCCTCGCCGCCGAGACCATGATCAATAACTCGGGTGTGCTCCAGGTGTTCAGCCCGGCGAACTTCGGTGCCGCGACCGCCCTGTCGATGCGGATCGGGTGCAGCGTCGGTGAGCTGCTGCAACTCGCCCCGGACGAGCAGGTGATCGCGTTCAAGAACGAGTGGCCGACGAAGATGGAACGCTTCAACCACCTCACCGACCCGGTGCTGCGCGGCTGGGCCCGCGCCAACCCCCGACACGGCACCGCGCCACCGCCCGCGTGAGTTCGATTCGCCCGCGTGGGAGCGCGTTCCCGTGGCGCGGTCAGCGCGCCGCGCGGACCAGGTCCACGAAGTAGGCGTGCAGTCGCGCGTCACCGGTGAGTTCCGGATGGAACGAGGTGGCCAGCAGGTTGTCCTGGCGCACCGCCACGATCCGCCCGGCGGCCGGGCCGGCGGTGACCGTGCCGAGCACCTCGACATCGTCGCCGACCCGCTCCACCCAGGGTGCACGGATGAAGACCGCATGCAGCGGGCCGCCCTCGATTCCGGTGATCTCCACCGGCGCCTCGAACGAGTCGACCTGGCGGCCGAACGCGTTGCGCCGGACGGTCATCGCGATGCCGTCGAAGCCCCGCTGGTCGGGGCGGCCGTCGAGGACCTCGGTGGCCAGCATGATCATGCCGGCGCAGGAGCCGTAGACCGGCAGGCCGTCGGCGATGCGCTTGTCGATCGGCTCGCGCAACTCGAAGATGTCCACCAGTTTGCTGATCGTGGTGGACTCCCCGCCGGGGATGACCAGGCCGTCGACCGCGTCCAGCTCCGCCGGTCGGCGTACCGGTCGGGCCTGCGCGCCCGCCCCGGTCAGGGCGGTGACGTGTTCACGGACGTCGCCCTGCAGGGCGAGCACACCGATCACGGGTGCCGTCACAGGCGCTCCTTCCGGGGTGTTGGCGGGTGTTAGCGAGTGTTAGCAGGGGTCCCCTGCTATGCACGAGGCGTTAGCAGGGGGCCCTTCCTTACATGTCACCAGCCGCGGTCGGCGAGACGGTGCGGGACCGGGATGTCGTCGACGTTGATGCCGACCATCGCCTCGCCGAGCCCCCGGGATACCTTGGCCAGCACGTCCGGGTCGTCGTGGAAGGTGGTCGCCTTGACGATCGCGGCGGCCCGCTGGGCCGGGTTGCCGGCCTTGAAGATGCCGGAGCCGACGAAGACGCCCTCGGCGCCGAGCTGCATCATCATCGCCGCGTCGGCGGGGGTGGCGATACCACCGGCGGTGAACAGCACCACCGGCAGCTTGCCGCTCTCGGCGACCTCCTTGACCAGCTCGTACGGCGCCTGCAACTCCTTCGCCGCGACGAACAGCTCGTCGGTCGGCAACGTCTGGAGCCGCCGGATCTCCTGGCGGATCTTGCGCATGTGGGTGGTGGCGTTGGAGACGTCACCGGTGCCGGCCTCGCCCTTGGAGCGGATCATGGCCGCGCCCTCGGTGATCCGGCGCAGTGCCTCGCCCAGGTTGGTCGCGCCGCAGACGAACGGGACGGTGAACGCCCACTTGTCGATGTGGTTGGCGTAGTCGGCCGGGGTCAGCACCTCGGACTCGTCGACGTAGTCCACACCGAGCGCCTGGAGGATCTGCGCCTCCACGAAGTGCCCGATCCGGGCCTTGGCCATCACCGGGATGGAGACCGCCTGGATGATGCCGTCGATCATGTCGGGGTCGCTCATCCGGGACACCCCGCCCTGGGCGCGGATGTCGGCGGGGACGCGCTCCAGCGCCATCACCGCGACCGCACCGGCGTCCTCGGCGATCTTGGCCTGCTCGGGGGTGACCACGTCCATGATCACGCCGCCCTTGAGCATCTCGGCCATCCCGCGCTTGACGCGGGCGGTGCCGACGACCGGGCTGGCACTGCTGGTCGGGGAAGTCATCTGGACAGGCTCCTCAGGCGTACTCGGGGCGGGGGCAGCGCAGATGCTACGCGCGGCGCGAGGCCCCTCCGAGCGCCAATTCCAGGCGTGGTGGCCTGCTCTGTGGCCCCGGTCACCCACGCGCCGGAGACCGGCGCGGACGGCGGATCAGCGGGTACGCACGTCGGCAGCCGGCACGGTGAGCGTCGGATCGTCGATGTCGAAGTAGCGCGGCCAGGTGTGCCCCCGCCCCATCCGCAACAGCCGCACCAGTGGCCGGCCGCGCGCCGAACGGGCGTCCCGGACCAGGTCGGTGTGCACCTGCCGGGCCAGCGCGAGCCGCCGGCTGGCCGCGATCACCGCGTCGCAGTCCGGGTCGGAGGGGTTGAGTTCGACCGCGCGCAACTGCCGGGTCAGGTCGTTCTCGGCCGCCTCCCGCTCGTCCGGGCCGGCGTCCAGCGCGATCCGCGCCGCCGCGTACAGCTCGACGCCGTAGCGACGCTCCGCCAGCACCGCCGCCGCGGCGGCCCGACGCAGCAGATGGGCGTCCAGGGCGCGCGCGGCGAGCTGCGCACGGGACTGGAGCCGCTCGACCCGGCCGGCGGTCCAGATTAGGTACGCCGCCACCAGGGCGACGACCACCGTCGCGCCCACCACCCACCACATGCCCGGCATCGTAGTGCTGCTCCCGTTCCTCCCGGTCAGTCCGGCCCCACCCACTCCTGGTCGATCACCCGTCCGTCGGTCGCCTCGATCGCCGCTGCGTATACCTCCAGAACGCGGCGGGCAACCACGGGCCAGTCGAAATTCGCCACCACCTGGTGCCCGCAGGCGGTCAGCTCGGCCCGCTGGGCCGGGTCGTCCAGCAGCTCGGCCAGGCGGTGGCGCAGCGTCACCGCGTCACCGGTGGGGAACAACCGCCCGGCCCGCCCACCGTCGAGCACCCGGCGGAACGCGTCCAGGTCGCTGGCGACGACCGTGGTGCCGGCGGCCAACGCCTCGGTGAGGATCATGCCGAAGGACTCACCACCGGTGTTCGGCGCCACGTACAGGTGCACACTACGCAGCATCCGGGCCTTCTCCTCCTCGGAGACCAGCCCGAGGAAGGTCACCCGATCCCGAAGATCGGGCGGAAACTGGTCGAACAGGTCGTCCCGGTCACCCGGGCCGGCGACCAACAGGCGCAGCCCGCGGCGCTGCCGGGCCAACTCCACGAAGGCGTCGCGCAGGATCGGGAACCCCTTGCGGGGCTCGGTGAACCGGCCCAGGAAGCCCAGCGTCCCGCCGTCGCCCGGCGCGTACTCCCCCGGCCAGCCCGGCAACGACGCCACCCCGGCGAACTTGGCCACCGCCACCCCGTTGGGGATCTCCACCGCGCCGCCGTCCAGGTGCTCGACCTGCACCTTGCGGGCCAGCGCGCTGACCGCGATCCGCGCGGTGATCCGTTCCAGCACGATCTGCAGGACGCCCTGGGCGACCGAGAGCACCCGGGATCGGGTCATCGCGGTGTGGAAGGTGGCCACCACCGGCCCCCGCGCGGAGAGCACCGCGAGCATGGACAGGCTCAACGTCAGCGGCTCGTGCACGTGCAGCACGTCGAAGTCGCCCCGGGTGATCCAGCGACGCACCCGCGCGGTGGAGACCGGACCGAACGCGATCCGGGCCACCGAGCCGTTGTACGGCAGCGGCACCGACCGGCCGGCCGGCACCACGTACGGCGGCAGCGGCGAGTCCTCGTCCGCCGGCGCCAGCACGCTCACCTCGTGGCCGAGCCCGATCAGCGCCTCGGCGAGATCCATGACGTGGTTCTGCACCCCGCCCGGCACGTCGAAGGAGTACGGGGAGACGATGCCGATCCGCATTGCGTCCCGTCCCCTCAGTCCAGCCACATCCGCTGCAACATGTGCCAGTCTTGCGGATGCCGGGCGATGCCCGACGCGAGACCGTCGGCGATCCGCTGGGTCAGCGTACGGACCCGCTCGTCCAGCGAGCCCTCCGCCGGCCCCGGCAGCGGCAGCGGCCCCTCGATCGAGGCGCACGCCGCATCCGGTTCGTACCACAGCGACGCCACGTACAGGGGGGCACCGGTCCGCAGCGCCAGCAGCGCCGGACCGGCCGGCATCCGGCTCCGACCGTCGAAGAAGTCGACCTCCACGCCCCGGGCGGAGAGGTCCCGGTCGGCCAGCAACGGCACCACCGCACCGGCCTGCAGCCGATCGGTCAGCACGTCGATGGGCGGGCGGGCTCCCCCGGTGGTGGGCAGGATCTCCATGCCCAGGCCCTCCCGGAAGGTCACGAACCGCTCGAAGACCCCCTCCGGCTTGAGCCGCTCGGCGACGGTGGACAGCGGCCACCCGTTGGCGGCCACCCAGGCACCGGCCAGGTCCCAGTTACCGGCGTGCGGCAGCGCCACCACCGCGCCCCGGCCGGACGCCACGTCGGCGGCGAGCTTCTCGGTGCCGTCCAGCCGGAAACCGGCGAGCACCTGCTCCCGGCTCAGCGACGGCAGCCGGAACACCTCCATCCAGTAGCGGGAGTACGACCGCAGACCCGCCCGGACCAGCTCGTCCAGCTCCGCGTCGGGCAGTTCCGGCCCGACCACCCGGCGCAGGTTGGCGCGCAGCCGGCTGGCGCCCCTGCCCCGACGCCGGTGTGCCCGGTCCGCCACCGCGTCGAACGCCGCCGCCGCCACCGGTCGGGGCAGCACCCGGACCAGCCGCCAGCCGGCGACGAACCCGAGCTCGGTGAGGTTCACCTGGCTTGGGCCTGCCGGTAGACGTACCGCATCCGCTGGCCGACGGTGAACAGCGACACCGCCGCCAGCAGCCAGAGTGCGATCGGCAGCGCCGCCGGGTGGACCCACGCGGCGAGCAGGCCGCCGACGCCCACGATCAGCAGACGCTCGGTACGCTCCGCGATGCCGACGTTGCCGCTCATTCCGAGCCCCTCGGCGCGAGCCTTGACGTACGAGACGAGACCGCCCGCGGCCAGGCAGATCAGCGCGGCGGCCACGCCACCGCGGTCCCCCTCGCCGGCCAGATAGAAGGCGACCGCGCCGAAGACCGCGCTGTCGGCGACCCGGTCCATGCTGGAGTCGAGGAACGCCCCGAACGTGGTGGACCCGCCGCTCATCCGGGCCATCGTCCCGTCGAGCAGGTCGGTGAGCGCGAAGACCGTCACGATCAGCGCACCGGCGACCAGGTGGCCGCGCGCACCGAAGCCGAGCGCACCGACGAGCACTCCGACGGTGCCCGCGACGGTGACCGTATTGGGGGATATGCCCGCGCGCAGTAGGCTGCGGGCGATCGGCTCCACGACGCGGGTCATCCCCGCGCGGGCCGACACTTGGAAGATCTTCGCCATGGCGGTCCCACGATAACGGTCGGCCCCCTGGCCGGCGACACCGCCGGTCGGCGTGGCAAGGGTTGTGTCGGTCCGCCGACGGGTGTGAGATCGAGCCAGTAAGGTGACCCGGCTCACCCGACCACCCGTTGACTGCACGGTTCGGAGCGGTTGCCCGGAAGATATCGCCGCAGTACCCGCCCGGGCCGGTCCCCGTCGCGCGCGGCGGTCGCCACCTACCACCACCGGTTGAGGGAGGTGCGCCCGATGGCGCAGAAGAGTCACGACAAGGGGGCCGCCGGCGGCGTGCCGGCGGTGACCGACCCCGCCAGGATCCGCAACGTGGTGCTCGTCGGGCACTCCGGGGCGGGCAAGACGACGCTTGTCGAGGCGCTGCTCACGGCCAGCGGCACGATCGACCGGCCCGGCTCGATCGCCGACGGGACCACCGTCTGCGACCACGACCCCGCCGCCGTACGCCAGCAGCGCTCGGTGGCGCTGTCCTGCGCGCCGCTGCACCACGACGGCATCAAGGTCAACCTGCTGGACACGCCCGGCTACGCCGACTTCGTCGGCGAGTTGCGGGCCGGGCTGCGGGCCGCCGACGCCGCCCTGTTCGTGGTCTCCGCCGTGGACGGCATGGACGCCGCCACCGCCGCGCTCTGGGAGGAGTGCGCCGCCGTCGACATGCCCCGGGCGGTGGCCGTCGCCCGACTGGACCACCCGCGCGCCGACTTCGACGAGGCGGTGGCGCTGTGCCAGCGCGTCTTCGGCGACAACGTGGTCCCGCTCTACCTGCCGATGCTGGGTGACGACGGCGAGTCCGTCGCCGGCCTGCTCGGGCTGATCACCCGCCGGGTCTTCGACTACACCGCCGGCCTGCCCGCGCAGGTACGCGAGCCCGACCCGGAGCACCTGCCGGCGATCGCGGAGTCCCGCGACGAGCTGATCGAGGGGATCATCGCGGAGAGCGAGGACGAGACCCTGATGGACCGGTACCTCGGCGGCGAGGAGATCGATCCCGCCCTGCTGGTCGAGGACCTGGAGAAGGCCGTCGCCCGGGGCCACTTCTATCCGGTGGTGCCGGTCTGCGCGGCCACCGGCGTCGGGCTGGACGTGCTGCTGGAGGTGCTCACCGCCGGATTCCCGTCCCCGCCCGAGCACGACCTGCCGCCGGTCACCGGCGTCGACGGCTCGCCGCGCCCGCCGCTGACCTGCGACCCGGACGGTCCACTGGTCGCCGAAGTGGTCAAGACGACGGTGGACCGGCACGTCGGGCGGGTCTGCGTGGTACGCGTCTTCTCCGGCACGCTGCGTCCGGACCGTACCGTGCACGTCGCCGGACACGGCCTGGCCGAACGCGGCCACCCGGACCACGACGCCGACGAGCGCATCGCCCACCTCTACAGCCCGCTGGGCGCCACGCTGCGCGAGGTCGGCGTCGCGGTGGCCGGCGACATCTGCGCGATCACCAAGTCCGGCAGCGCGGAGACCGGCGACACCATCTCCGCCAAGGACGACCCGTTGCTGATCGCCCCATGGGAGATGCCCGAGCCGCTGCTGCCGGTGGCCGTGGTGGCGAAGACCCGCTCCGACGAGGACGCGCTGGCCCGCAACCTGGCCCGGCTGGTGGCCGGCGACCCGACGATGCGGCTGGAGCGCAACCCGGAGACCCACCAGTTGGTGCTCTGGTGCATGGGCGAGGCACACGCCGACGTGGTCCTGCACCGGCTGCGCGCCGGTGGGGTGGAGTTGGACACCGAACCGGTACGGGTGCCGATGCGGGAGACGCTGACCGCACCGGCCCGTGGGCACGGCCGCCACGTCAAGCAGTCCGGCGGGCACGGCCAGTACGCGGTCTGCGACGTCGAGGTGGAACCGCTGCCACGCGGAGGCGGTTTCGAGTTCGTCGACCGGGTGGTCGGCGGCGCCGTACCGCACCACTACGTCCCCTCGGTCGAGAAGGGCGTACGCGCCCAGATGGAACGCGGGCTGGTCGCCGGTCACCCGGTGGTGGATCTGCGGGTGACCCTGGTCGACGGCAAGGCGCACAGCGTCGACTCCTCCGACGCGGCGTTCCAGACCGCCGGGGCGCTGGCCCTGCGGGACGCCGCCGACCGGGGCGCACCGGTGGTGCTGGAACCGATCGACGAGGTGACGGTGCGGGTACCCGACGGCAGTGTGGGCGCGGTGATGGGCGACCTCTCCGGTCGGCGCGGCCGGGTGCTCGGCACCGAACCGGACCCGGACGCCGAGGGGCGCACCCTGGTCCGCGCCGAGGTGCCCGCCAGCGGGCTGCTCCGGTACGCGGTCGAACTGCGCGCGATGACCGCCGGCGCCGGCACCTTCCGCCGCCGCTTCCTCCGCTACGACTCCCACCGCACCCCCTGACACGGCCCTCGCCCCCCTCGCCCCGTCGCCCCCCTCGCCCCCCGTCGCCGTCGGCGCCGCGCCAGTCGTCGGTGGAGTCGCCGTCGATCATGGACTTGTGGCTGCCGTTTCGCCCCTTTCAGTGACATCTGGGCGTGCCACAACTCCATGATCGGCGCGGCAGCCACCGGGCGGAGGGCGGGAGGCGGGCGGGGTGGGGCCGGTCAGGGGCGGGCGGTGGGGAGCATGGGGCTGGGCCAGTAGGGGCGGTCGACCTCGCGCAGGGCGGCCGAGCGCAGGGCGGCGAGTCGACGTTCGACCTCGGCGAAGTGGTCCGGACGCAGCGGACCGAGGGCCAGTGCGGCGGCGTTCTCCTCGACCTGGGCGACGGTGCGGCATCCCGGGATCGGGATGGTGCGGTCGCTGCGAGCCCAGATCCAGCCCAGCGCGCCCTGCGCCAGGGTGCGCCCGTCGGCGGTCAGCGCCGCCCGCACGGCGTGTACCCGGCGCAGCCACTCCGGTGCCGGCCGCCCGCCCCGGAACCACTCCAGCCATCCCGAGGTCATGCCCCGTACGTCGTCGTGCGGCAGCGTCGAACAGTGGTGGTACTTGCCGGTGAGCAACCCCATCCCCAGGGGCCCCCGGTTGACGCTGGCCAGGTCGTACTTGTCGCAGACCGCGAGCAGGTCGGGGGCGTCCCGGAGCACCGACAGGCTGTGCTGCACGACCGCGCCGTGCCGGGCGTCCTGGCCGAGGGCGACGGCCCGGTCGACCCGGTCGGTGCTCCAGCCGTACGCCCGCACCAGCCCGTCGGCGACCAGGTCCTCCAGGACGCCGATCAGCGCCTGCGCCCGGGCCACCGGCAGGTCGGCCAGGTGCAGTTGGTACAGGTCGATCCGATCGGTGCCGAGGCGGCGCAGCGAGTCCCGTACCGCCCGGTGCAGGTACGCCGGGGACGCGTCCCGACCCGTGGCCTGCCGGGACCGCTCGTCGAACGTGTAGCCCCACTTGGTGGCGATCACCGCCTCGTCGCGCCGTCCGGCCAGCGCCCGGCCGAGCAGCCGTTCACCGTGCCCGGCACCGTACGAGTCGGCGGTGTCGAAGAGGGTCACGCCGAGGTCGAGGGCCCGGCGGACCGCCCGGACGGACTCCTCGTCGTCGACCGCCCCCCACCCCAGCGGGGTGTGCCCCTCGGACCAGGGACCGGCGATCGCCCAGCAGCCCATGCCGAGGGCACTGACCTCGATCCCGCTGCGCCCGAGCGTGCGCGTCGACTCCGCCACCGGCGCATCGTGCCATCTTCCGGACACGGTTTGACAGACATCCAGCACGATCATCCGTACGGGGGACCGTCGCCCACGGATCACCCCGGCGCGGCCCGGATCCGCCCCGTTTCGTGTCCCACCCGGACGACCTGCGAATCGCCGGAGGATCCGGTTGCCCTCGTGGCCGCCTTTGCTCTGCTCACCGATACGCATCGACTCCAGCGCGTAACCGTTGCGGGGGGTGAAGCAGAGCAAAGGCGGCGCGCGGCAGTGGACTCCGGCGCGGGTCCCGCCGGGGCACACGGTGGGTGCAGAGGCCCCGCGACGAAGCCCGCAGGACGCGAAGCGCGAGGCCCCGGACGCGGGGGCTGCGGGTCAGGTCAGGTCGGCCAGGCGCGGACGAACAGGTCGCGGGTGTCGCCGAGCAGTTGCGGCAACACCTTGGTACGCCCGATCACCGGCATGAAGTTGGCGTCACCGCCCCAGCGGGGCACCACGTGCTGGTGCAGGTGGGCGGCGATCCCGGCACCCGCCACCCCGCCCTGGTTCATGCCCAGGTTGAAGCCGTGCGCGTTGCTGACCTTGCGGACCACCCGCATCGCGGCCTGGGTGAACGACGCCAGCTCGACCGTCTCCGGCTCGTCCAGGTCGGTGTAGTCGGCCACGTGCCGGTATGGGCAGACCAGCAGATGCCCCGGGTTGTACGGATACAGGTTGAGCACCACGAAGACGTGCTCGCCCCGCGCCACGACCAGGCTCTCCTCCGCCGGTCGGGCCGGGGCCAGGCAGAACGGGCAGCCGGAGGGTTGCTCGTAGCCGCCCTCGGGTCGGTCCTCGCCGGAGATGTAGGTCATCCGGTGGGGCGTCCAGAGCCGGTCCAGCCCGTCGGCCATGTCCCTGTCGCTGTGCTCGTCCGCTCCCCCAGTCACACCGGCGATCCTACGGCCCCGCCGAGCGGGTGCCGAGCCTCGGCCCGGCACCCGGCGTGATCGATGGAGCGGCACCCGGCGTGCGTGTTAGGAAGGGTCCCCTGCTCTACCGCAGGCGTTAATAAGGTGCCCTTCCTTACATCTGGGCGGAGGGGCCGACGTTGGTGCGGGTGCGGACGACGTCGAGCACGTGGGAGACCGCCTCGGCCAACGGCACCCCGTTGCGCTGCGAGCCGTCCCGGTAGCGGAACGAGACGGTGCCGGCGGCCACGTCGTCGTCCCCGGCGATCACCATGAACGGGATCTTCTGCTGCTGGGCGGTCCGGATCTTCTTCTGCATCCGGTCGTCACCGGCGTCCACCTGGGCGCGGACGCCCTCGGCGCGCAGCGCGGCGACGAAGCCGTGCAGGTAGTCGGCGTGGTCCTCGCGGATCGGGATGCCCACCACCTGCACCGGGGCCAGCCAGGCCGGGAACGCCCCCGCGTAGTGCTCGGTGAGCACGCCGAAGAACCGCTCGATCGAGCCGAACAGCGCCCGGTGGATCATGACCGGCCGCTGCCGGCTGCCGTCGGCCGCCTGGTACTCCAGACCGAAGCGCTCCGGCAGGTTGAAGTCGACCTGGATGGTGGACATCTGCCAGGTCCGGCCGATGGCGTCCTTGGCCTGCACGGAGATCTTCGGGCCGTAGAAGGCCGCGCCGCCCGGGTCGGGCACCAGGTCCAGACCGGACTCTTCGGCCGCCGAGCGCAACGCCTCGGTGGCCCGTTCCCAGTTCTCGTCGGTGCCGACCGACTTCTCCGGGTTGCGGGTGGACAGCTCCAGATAGAAGTCGTCCAGGCCGTAGTCGCGCAGCAGTTCGAGCACGAAGGCGAGCAGGGACTTCAGCTCCCCCGCCATCTGCTCCTCGGAGCAGAAGATGTGCGCGTCGTCCTGGGTCATGCCGCGCACCCGGGTCAGGCCGTGCACCACACCGGACTTCTCGTACCGGTAGACCGTGCCGAACTCGAACATCCGCAGCGGCAGCTCCCGGTAGGAACGACCACGGGACCGGAAGATCAGGTCGTGCATCGGGCAGTTCATCGGCTTGAGGTAGTAGCTCGCGCCCTCCACCTCCATGGGCGGGAACATGCCGTCGGCGTACCAGTCGAGGTGCCCGGAGACCTCGTACAGGTGGCCCTTGGTGATGTGCGGGGTGTTGACGAACTCGTACCCGGCCTGCTCGTGCTTGAGCCGCGAGTAGTTCTCCATCTCGCGGCGGATGATGCCGCCCTTGGGGTGGAAGACCGCCAGGCCGGAGCCGAGCTCGTCGGGGAAGCTGAACAGGTCGAGGTCCGCGCCGAGCTTGCGGTGGTCGCGCCGGGCCGCCTCCTCCAGCAGCTTCAGGTACGCCTTGAGCGCGTCCCGCGTCGGCCAGGCGGTGCCGTACACCCGCTGGAGCTGCGGGTTGCGCTCGCTGCCCCGCCAGTACGCGGCGGCCGAGCGCATCAGCTTGAACGCGCCGATCAGGCGGGTGTTGGGCAGGTGCGGGCCCCGGCACAGGTCGGACCAGCAGACCTTGTCGGAGTCGGCGGCGAGGTTGTCGTAGATGGTCAGCTCGCCGCCGCCGACCTCCATCACCTCGGAGGAGTCCAGCCCCTCGCCCTTGACGTCGATGAGTTCCAGCTTGAACGGCTCGGCGGCCAGCTCGGTCTTGGCCTCGTCGAGGCTGTCGAAGCGCCGCCGCCGGAACCGCTGCCCGGACTTGACGATCTCCTGCATCCGCTTCTCGACCTTGGCCAGGTCGTCCGGCTGGAACGGCTTGTCGACGGCGAAGTCGTAGTAGAAGCCGTTCTCGATCGGCGGGCCGATGCCGAGCCGGGCCTCGGGGAAGACGTCCTGCACCGCCTGGGCCAGCACGTGCGCGGTCGAGTGCCGCAGCACGTCGAGCCCGTCCGGCGAGTCCAGCGCGACCGGCTCGACGGCGGTCTCCTCGGCCGGACGCCAGTCCAGGTCGCGCAGGGCGCCCTGCGGGTCGCGGACCACCACGATCGCCTTCGGGCCGGTGGTGGGCAACCCGGCCGCCGCCACCGCGTCGGCCGCCGTCGTCCCGGCGGCGACGACGACGGGGTCGGCCACGGCGGGGGTACGGGGTGCGGACACGGGTGAACTCCTCGCAGCAGATGTGACGGAAAGGTGCCGGTGACGGCTCACCGCGATGGTATCGGTCGGCGTGGTGGCCACCGTCCCCGACACCGTAGGGAACCAATCCCGCCACCGTTGAACCTTTTCGGCCCGGCATCCGAACTACCAGGTGTGGCCGGAGCCGGTTCCGGCCACGTCGACACGGATGGGAACCCAGCATGGCGATGACGCGCGGCGGCAGCCGTCGACGCCGGGGCGCGCTGGTGGCCGCCCTGGCCACGGCCGGGGTACTGCTCTGGCCCGCGAGCACGGCGTGGGCCGACGGTGTGACGTTCACTCCGGCCGAGGCCCAGCAGGGCAACTCGGTCAAGCTCGAGTTCCTGGTGCCCGACGAGCGGCCCGGGGTCCGGACCGAGCGGATCGAGATCCGGATGCCGGCGGAGACGCCGGTGGCCGAGGTGTATCCGCTCTCGGTGGAGGGTTGGGCGCCCGCCATCACCACCCGCAAGCTCGACGCCCCGATCGCAGGCATGCACGGTCCGGCGACCGACGTGGTGACCGCCGCGTTGACCTGGACCCGGGCCACCGGCGAGGCGGGGGCGGGCCCGGCCCGCCTGGTGTTCTCGATGGCGCCGCTGCCGCAGACCGAGCAGGTGCGGTTCGAGCTGACCCAGACCTACGCCGACGGCCTCCAGGTGCACTGGGGCAACCGTCCCGGCCAGCGCCCGCTGCCCGCGCTGACCCTCGCCCCGGGCGACCCGGCGTACCCGGGTGCCGCCCATGGCGGTCACGGCGCGGCACCCGGCGGTGCGGCGCCGGGCGACCCCGTGCCGACCGCCGCCACGCCCGACGAGGGCCCGAACGCCAACAGCCTGCTCGCCGCCGGCCTGGTCGCCGGTCTCGGCGGCGGCGCGGTGATCGGCTGGCTGATCAGCCGACGCCGTCGGGGCACCACCGAGGAGATCGACCGGTCGGTCCTCGACGAGCAGCCCACCGCCGAGCCGACGGCCGACGCGGACCCGGCGCAGCGCCGCGACGACGAGGTGGTCGAGGCCGGCGCGAACCGCTGAGGGTCGGCCTCGTCGTCGTACCAGCTCGGCGGGTTGTCGGGTGGGCCGCAACGACGTACCGCGCCACTCCGAGTACCGTTCTGGCGTGGCCACCGTCCTGCTGGTCGAAGACGATCACGTCGTACGCGGCGCGATGCTTCGCTCCCTCACCGACCGGGGCCACGCCGTGCACGCGGTCGGCACCGCGCTGGACGCGCTGCGCCGGGTGGCCGCCGAGACGCCCGATCTGGTGGTGCTCGACCTGGGCCTGCCGGACCTGGACGGATCGGACGCGCTGCGGATGCTGCGCGGCATCACCGACGTACCGATCATCATCGCGACCGCCCGCGACGACGAGCAGTCCGTGGTCAAGCTGCTACGGGCCGGCGCCGACGACTACATGGTCAAGCCGTTCACCGGCGCGCACCTGGACGCGCGGATCACCACCGTGCTGCGCCGGGTGGGCCGTGCCAGTCGCGGCGTGGCACCGGCCGTGCACAGCGTCGGCGGGCTGCGGGTCGACGTCGGTGAACGCAGCGCCCTCCTGGACGGTGAGGCGCTGGCGCTGACACGTAAGGAATTCGACCTGCTGGCCTATCTCGCCGCCCGACCTGGCCGGGTAGTGTCCCGGCGGGAGCTCTTGGAGGAGGTATGGCGGCAGCCATCGGTCGGCGAGGACCAGACCATCGACGTGCACCTGTACTGGCTGCGCCGCAAAATGGGCGAGTCCGCGGCGAAGCCTCGCTACCTGCGCACCGTGCGGGGGGTGGGCTTCCGGCTGGTGGCGCCGGACTGAGGCGCTCGCTGGCGCTGCTGACCGGCGGCACCGGCATCCTGCTGGCACTGGCCTTCCTGATCCCGCTCGGCCTGGCCCTGGGCGGCCAGGCCCGCGAGGAGGCGATCGCCGACGCGGCCCGACGCAGCGCGCTGGTCACCGGCGCGCTCGCGGTGAGCACCGAGCCGGCGGTGGTGGACCGCGCCATCGAGGCCAGCGGCGCCGACCCGGCGACCCGTCCGGTGGTGCACGGTCTCGACGACGTGGCCGCCGAGGCCGGACGCGCCGACGCCGGGCAGCTCGACCGGGCCCGCGACGAGGGACGTTCCCTGGTGGTCGACGTCGACGGCGGGGTATTGCGGCTGGACCCGGTGGTGCTGGGCGACCGGACGGCCGTGGTGGAGGTGTTCGTACCGGACGAGGCGCTCGGCGGCTCGGGCCGCTGGTGGCTGCTGGCCGGGGTGGCCGTCGCCCTGGTGGGCGCGGCCGTGCTGGTGGTCGACCGGCTGGCGGCGCGTACGGTCGACGCCACCCGGGGGCTGGTCAAGGCGGCGCTCGCAGTCAGCGACGGCGACCTGGGCGTACGCGTGGAGCCGAGTGGCCCGCGCGAGGTGGCCGAAGCCGGGCACGCGTTCAACCGGATGGCGGAGCGGTTCGTCGCGGCCCGCACCGAGGAGCGGGAGTTGGTGGCGGACCTGTCCCACCGGCTGCGGACCCCGTTGACCGTGCTCCGGCTCGACGCGGAGGCGCTGGAGTCCGACGACACCAGCGTGGACGCGTTCAGCCAGGCGGAGCTGGACCACCGACGCGGCATCCGGCGGATCCGGCAGGCGATCGTCACCCTGGAGGGTGAGATCGACGTGCTGATCAAGACCACCCGCAAGGCGGTGGCCACCGAGGCGGCTCCGGCGATGTGTGACGTGAGCGAGGTGGTCCGGGACCGGATGGTGTTCTGGGCGGCCCTGGCCGGTGACCAGAACCGCCCACACCGGGTGGTCGGCGCCCAGTTGCGCATCCCGGCGCCGGTGCCCCGGGCCGAGTTGGCCGCCGCGCTCGACGCGGTGATCGGCAACGTGTTCCGCTACACGCCGCAGGGCACCGCGTTCGAGGTGGCGGTGTCCCGGCGCGACGGGTACGTGGCCATCCGGATCGACGACGCCGGGCCGGGCATCGCCAACCCGGATCGCGCGCTGCGTCGGGGCACCAGCGACCAGGGTTCCACCGGCCTCGGACTGGACATCGCCAAGCGGGTGGCGTTGCAGGCCAATGGTTCGGTGAGCATCGACCGGGCGCGGCTGGGCGGCGCGAGCGTGGTGATGCTGCTCGCCGACCCGGAGGCGACGCCCCGGCAGGTCAGCCGGTTCGGCCTGGTGGGGCGGATGGCCCGGGAGGCACGGGAGCAGAAGGGCAGCGGACGGCGCTGGCCGAGGCAACGGCCCACCGACGGCTGAGCACACGGTCTGCGGGGTCGGTTGTGCGGCGGCACAAGTCTTCCTTAGATCCGAATTAACGACGTCCCATTGGCCCGGTAAGGGTGTCAGGATCAGCTCCGAACCCAGCAGTTCCGCCGGCTCTCCGCTCCCAGCGCACATCGGCCGGTGGAGCCGTGCGCGCGGCGGGAGACACGGTCCCCCCACACCTCCTCCCGTCGCGCGCACTTCCAGGCGTCCGCCGGTCCCGACCGGGACGGTCGGGACCGGGGACCTCCGCAGGCGAGGTCAGTCGCGCGGGGCGGCCAGGTAGGCGTCGATCTCTTCGATGATCCGCTGTTTGCCCGCCGGGTCGAGGAACGAGGCGGTCACCGCGTTGCGGCCCAGCGCCGCCACCTGCTCCGGGCCGGCGTCGAGCAGCCGGGCGGCCACCGCGTACTCGTCGTCGAGGGTGGTGCCGAACATCGGCGGGTCGTCGGAGTTGATCGTCACCAGCAGCCCGGCCTCGACCAGCGTGGGCAGCGGGTGCTCCTCGATGGCGGCCACCGCCCGGGTCCGCACGTTGGAGGTCGGGCAGACCTCCATGGCGATCTGCCGCTCGGCGAGGTACGCCAGCAGCTCCGGGTCCTGAGCGGCGGAGATGCCGTGGCCGATCCGCTCGGCGCCCAGCTCGCGCAGGGCGTCCCAGACGGTCTGCGGGCCGGTGGTCTCCCCCGCGTGCGGCACCGAGTGCAGTCCCGCCGCCCGGGCCTGGTCGAAGTAGGGCTTGAACTGTGGCCGGGGCACCCCGATCTCGGGGCCGCCGAGGCCGAAGCTGACCAGCCCGTCCGGGCGCTCGTCGAGGGAGATCCGCAGCGTCTCCTCGGCGGCCGGCAGGCCCGCCTCGCCGGGGATGTCGAAGCACCAGCGCAGCTCGATGCCGAAGTCGGCGGCGGCCCGCTTGCGGGCGTCCTCGATCGCCTCGCAGAACGCCGGGGCCGGAATGCCCCGGCTCACGTGCGAGTACGGCGTCACCGTCAGCTCGGCGTAGCGCACCTGCTGGCGGGCCAGCTCCCGGGCCACCTCGTGGGTGAGGATCCAGACGTCCTCCTGGTCGCGGACCAGGTCCACGACGCTCAGGTACAGCTCGATGAAGTGCGCGAAGTCGCGGAAGACGAAGTAGTCGGCGAGCAGCTCCGGGTCGGCGGGGACCGGTGTACGCCCCTCGTGGCGGGCGGCCAGCTCGGCCACGATCCGGGGCGAGGCGGAACCGACGTGGTGCACGTGCAGTTCGACCTTGGGCAGTCCGGCGATGAAGGTACGCAGATCGGTCACGGGTTCTCCTGGGCGATGGCACCGGCACACCGGCGACGACGACGGTCCGTGCGCAGTCTTGCAGGCCGTCGGCGTGATCCGGGGGCGGCACGTCCACCCGGGTCGGGCGCGCGGCCCGGCCTCGGCACGCGCACCAGGGGTCACTAGGCTCGGTCGTATGGAGCAACGCACCTTCCCCCGCATGGACCGACAGGTCGGCGTGGTCGGGCTCGGCGCCTGGCAGCTCGGGGCCGACTGGGGCACGGTCACCGAGGACGACGCCATGGCGGTGCTGGACGCCGCGGTCGACGCCGGCATCACCTTCCTGGACACCGCCGACGTCTACGGCGACGGCCGCAGCGAGCAGTTCATCGGGCGGTACCTGGCGGCCCACCCGGACGCCGGGCTGACGGTGGCCACCAAGATGGGGCGTCGGGTGATACAGGCCCCCGAAGCGTACATTCTGGACAATTTCCGTCAGTGGACGGATCGTTCGCGGGCCAACCTCGGCGTGGACACGCTGGACCTGGTGCAGTTGCACTGCCCGCCGACGCCCGTGTTCGCCACTGACGCGGTCTTCGACGCCCTCGACACCCTCGTCGGGGAGAAGCGCATCGCCGCGTACGGCGTCAGCGTGGAGACCTGCGACGAGGCGCTCACCGCGATCGCCCGGCCCGGGGTGGCCAGCGTCCAGATCATCCTGAACGCGCTGCGCCACAAGCCGCTGGAGCGGGTGCTGCCGGCCGCCTCGGCCGCCGGGGTGGGCATCATCGCCCGCGTACCGCTGGCCAGCGGACTGCTCTCCGGCCGGTACGACGAGCAGACCACCTTCGCCGCCGACGACCACCGTTCCTTCAACCGGCACGGCGAGGCGTTCGACGTCGGCGAGACGTTCTCCGGCGTCGACTACACGCTGGGGCTGGAGGCGGTACGCCGGCTCGCCCCGCTGGTCGGCGACGACCGGACGATGGCCCAGTTCGCCCTGCGGTGGGTGCTCGACCAGCCCGGCGTCACCGTGGTCATCCCCGGCGCCCGCGACGCGGCACAGGCCCGTGGCAACGCCGCGGTGGCCGGTCAGCGACCACTGTCCACGGAGGAACAGGCAGCGGTGGCCGCCGTCTACGACGAGCTGATCCGTCCCCAGGTGCACCAGCGATGGTGACCGGGGAGACGGCCGAGGGCACCAGCGCCCCGGCGGAGCAGAGCCCGGCCCCGCCGGACCGGATGAGCGGCTGGTTCCGGCTCACCAGCGGCCTGCTGGCCGTGGTGATCGGGGCGGTCTGGACGGTACAGGGCCTCGGGTACGTCGAGGACAGCCTGATGACCGGTCAGCGGATCTGGGCCGCGCTCGGTCCACTCCTGGCCCTCGTCGGTGCGGTGCTGCTCTGGCTGGGCATGCGGGCCCGGACGCGACGCTGACCGAGGGATGCGGAAAGCCCCGCGTCCGTACGGAACGCGGGGCTTTTGCACCTGGTCGGGGACTGCCTCGCCATCTGGCGGACGGCGGTCGCCGACCGGTGTGTCAGAGGGGGCGGACCTGCTCGGCCTGCGGACCCTTCTGGCCCTGGGCGATCTCGAACTCCACCCGCTGGTTCTCCTCCAGCGACCGGTAGCCGCTGGACTGGATGGCCGAGAAGTGGACGAACACGTCAGCACCCCCGCCGTCGACGGTGATGAAGCCGAAGCCCTTGTCAGCGTTGAACCACTTCACGGTTCCCTGCGCCATGTGTATCTCCTTCTAAAACTGGCGGCCGAGCACGCCGTGCGGCCGGTTGGCCGTTTTCGAGCAGCGGCGCCTGAGGCGGCCCCCAATGAAGGAGACTTCTCTCAACCCACGCCATCTCTCAACAGCGTGGAACAGCAAACCACGTACGCAAAAACTCTGCACAGCCTACCCGACGAAATTCTCCGACATGTGACCTGACGGATGCGAAAGATCCGCTGTGCGGCATCCGCGAGGTAAGGCAAAAGGCCCCCTTGACCGCGTACGGGCAAGGGGGCCGAACAGCCTGGACCGCAGTCCGGACGCCGTCCGGACCTAGTCGGGCCAGCGGCCGGTCAACCGGCGTACGCCCACCGCGCCGCCACGGTCCACGGCGGCCCGGACGACCGAGAAGATGGCGCCCTGCAACGCCGCCGCCGCGAGGATCTCGCCCCAGCGGCGGTCCTCGTCGACGGGATCGGGCGCATCACCGTCGCCGGCGGTCAACTTCCACACCTGGCGGAAGACGGCACCCGCGATCGCACCGGCGGCGATACCGGCCAGGATGCCCACCGGCCGGTAGGCGACCTTGCTCAACCCCTTGCTCACCCACGCCTCCCTCGAATGATCATCAGCACCACGGCGGTGACGATCGCGCCCGCCGCGAGGGCGACGAACGGCGCCGGCCCGTGCCGCCCCCGCACCGGCGGATGGGTCAGGGCAGCCTGACCACGGACCCGGGCGACGGTCAGCGCCGCCTGCTCCCGGACCCGCTCGCGCGCCTGGTCCGCCGAGGACTTCAGCCGCTTCTTGACGTCGGCCTTGGCGGCCAGCGCCTCCACCGTCTCGCCCAGCTCGACCCGGGTCCGCCGGATCTCCGCCCGCAGCGCGTCGGTGTCGCCGGTGCCGTCGCCGTGGCCGTTGCGCGTCCCGTTGTGTGTCATGCCCGTCCCCTGTCCTTCACGGCCGCGCTGACCACGTCGACGTCGGCCCGCAGGCTCTGCACGGTCGCCTGCGGCACCGGCGGAACCGCCTGGCTGACCTGCTTCTTGCCCAGCAGCGCGAGGACGCCGGCGATCAGGAACACGACCGCCGCCACGATCAGCGCGGCGGCCCACGCCGGTAGCACCAGGGCCAGCAGCAGGATCGCGGCGGTGATCAGCGCGCCGAGGCCCAGGAAGGCCAGTGCGCCGCCGCCGGCCAGCAGGCCGACGCCGATACCGGCGTGCTTGCCCTTCTCTGTCAGCTCCGCGCGGGCCAGCGCGAGCTCGTCCCGGACCAGGCGAGACACCTGCTCCGTCGCCCGCTGGACCAGCTCGGCGGTGGAGGGCTCGCTTCCGTTGTGGGATGTACGGACGTTCGCCACGTCAGCCATGCTGTCCCCCTCTCGTCGTCACCGCGCTGTATGCCCGAAGTAGCCGCCCGCCAATCCTGCGTGCGAAGAAGGAGCAGGGCGTCCCGCACGAGGTCCCCGGGAAACCTTGCGTCAAACCTGTCCGGCCCGCCCCGTTCGGGCGTCCTCACCCGATGAGGGCCGGTGGGCGGTGACGACCACACCGCCCACCGGCCCTCATCGGCACGCATCCGGGGTCAGCGCCGCGCCTCGACGGGCTCGTCGGGGCCGACGAAGGCCTCGCTGCGCGCGTCGCCGTCGTCGCTGCCGCCGAAGAGGCGGGCATCGTCGGGGACCTCCCCGTCCTCGAAGCGGCGGGTCCGGCGCTTGGGGTGCACCCACTGCCAGGGCAGCGAGGCGGTACCGTCGCCGACCTCGGCACGCAGCCGTGGCAGCGCGGTGGGCCGCTGGTCGCGTACCCACGCCACCATGTGCTCGCGGACCAGGCAGCGCAGGTCCCACAACGCGCCGGCGCTGGCGGCGCTCACCAGCGCCCGCAGCTTGACCATGCCGCCGGTCGCGTCCGTCACCTGGAGTACGCAGACCCGGCCGTCCCAGAGCTCGGTGCCCTCCACCAGGCGACGCAACTCCTCCCGCATCGCCTGCACCGGCAGCGACCAGTCGACGTCGAACTCCGCGGTGCCGAGCACCGCCGCCTCGGTACGCGTCCAGTTCTGGAACGGGGTGCTGGTGAAGTAGGAGGTGGGCAGGATGAGCCGGCGGTCGTCCCAGATCTGCACCACCACGTAGCTGAGGGTCAACTCCTCGATCCGGCCCCACTCCCCCTCGACCACGACCACGTCGTCCAGACGGACCGCGTCGCTGAAGGCGAGTTGCAGCCCGGCGAAGACGTTGCCGAGCAGACTCTGCGCGGCCAGCGCGGCGACGATACCGACGACACCGGCGCTGGTCAGCACACCGGCGCCGATGCCGCGCACCGCCGGGAACGTCATCAGCATCACGCCGACGGTGAGCACCACGATCACCACGATGGTCACCCGGCGCAGCATGACGACCTGGGTGCGGACCCGGCGGGCGTGCCGGTTGTCCGGCACGTCCACCCGGAACCGGGCCAGCGCGGTGTCCTCCACCACCACCAGCAGCGAGGTGACCAGCCAGGCGGTGGCCGCGATGACCGCGAGCACCAGCATGTGCAGAAGCGCCTGTCGCCACCCGGTGCCGACCGCGTAGCCGGTGCTGAACCGGACGGCGAACTGCACGGCGAGCACGGTGGCCGCGATCTGGAACGAACGGTGGGCGTGCTCGGTCAACTCCATCAGCAGTCGTGAGCGGTGGCCCCACCGCCGGATCGAGCGATGCACCACCTCGACCACGGCAATGGCGATCGCCGCTGCGGCGAGCGCGGCGACGACCGTCACGAGGTAGCTGTGCACGTGTGATTCTCCTTCCGGACCGACAACAAGATCCACGCAAAGGGGCAAGTTTGCCCCAGAACGCCGTCACCGGCCACCGCAACGCCGCTGCGGTGGCCGGTGACGGAGGGGGCGGAGTCAGACCTTGCGGTAGCGGGCCTGGAGGAATCAGACCTTGCGGTAGCGGGCCTGGAGGAAGCAGTAGAGGCCGAAGGCGGCGATGCCCAGCCCGACCAGCGACAGCAGGATGGTGCCGAACGCCTGGTCCCGCAGCGTCCGCAGGGCGGCGTCCAGGCCCCGGGCCTTCTCCGGGTCGTAGTTCACCGCGGCCAGCACGACCAGGAAGCCGGTCACCGCGAACGCGCTGCCCCGGGCGGTGTAGCCGGCCATGCCGAGCCGCCGGGCGAGCTGGGTGGTCTTGGCGTTCATCTCGCCGGTCTTCAGCCGCTTCATGAACTTCTTCTTGACGCCGTAGATGAACATGCCGACGCCGACGCCGACGAGGACCAGGCCGGCGAGACCGACCAGCCATCGGCCACCGGTCGACTCCATCAGACGGGCGGTCAGCTCCTCCTGCTGGGAGGCGCTGTCGGAGTTGGCGTTGGAGAAGACCTTCCAGGCCGTCCACGCCAGCCAGAGGTAGATGACCGCGCGGGCGGCGGAGAAGACCCGCTCCTTGATCCGGTCGTTGCCGCTCTCGGTCTGGTGCCCGACGGCGGCTTCGAGGCCCTGCCAGATCGCCATGGCGACCATGCCGACGGCGATGGCGATGACCACGAACGTGCCCATCGGCTGCGCGGCGAGGGTCCGCAGCGCGCCGGACTGGTCACCGTCGTCGGAGGAGTTGCCGAATGCGATCTGCAACGCCAACCAACCGAACAACAGGTGCACGATCCCGTAGCCGATGAAACCGGCCCGGGCGAGGAGTTCCAGCCACCGGCTGTCCGCCGTTCGGGCGGCGGTGGCTTCGGCGTTCCGGGTGAGAGACATGGGCCATCAATCTCCGGACGCGAAGATTTCCAAACGTGTCCAGCCGTCGCCGGAAAGCGACGGCTGGACGGCCGGATCAGGCAGTTGTCGGCGTCAGCCGGAATTGCGCGAAATGCGTACCTTGACCTCGGCGTCGGTGACGCTGTCCAGGGTGACCGCCAGGCCGCCGACGTCGGCGGCCTGCTGCCCGACGGTCAGCGACAGTTGCTCACCGGCGACCTCGATGGTCACCACGTCGTCCTGGGCCTCGACGAGCCGGGCCTCGACATTGAGGATGTTGGCACGCGCGTCCACCCCCCGGTCGAAGGTCACTGTGCAGGCGTCCAGCCCGCAGTCGGTGCGGGCGCCTTCGGAGCTGCATCCCATCAGCAGGGCGGCACCGAGCGCGAGCCCGGCCAACAGACCGGCCGACTTACGGGTGGGGACCCTCCAGGCGAGGGTGCGCCGGCTGCGGCCGGCGGGCGATCGGTTCGTCACCGCCTCAGCGTACGAGACGAAGGCGAACGGCCCCGGCGCGCCGAACCGGCGGTGGAGAATGGGCCGGTGAGCATGCTGGTCGAGGAGAACGCCGCCAAACACCGCTACGAGATCCTGGTCGACGACGCGCTGGCCGGGTTCACCGCATACCTTCCCCGGGGCGAGGCGCTGGTGTTCACGCACACCGAGGTGGACCCGGCCTTCCAGAACAGGGGCGTCGGTGGCGCACTGATGCGCGGAACCCTGGACCAGGTCCGCGCCCAGGGGCAGCGGGTGGTCCCGCAGTGTCCGTTCATGCACGCCTACATCGAGCGCCACCCCGAGTACGCGGACCTGGTCACCAGCCCGACGTGACGGCGGCACCCGCCAGCAGCTCGGCCACGGCCCGGCCGGCGGCCCGGGTCGCCCCGTGCGTGGCGACGTGCACCGTGCCGGCGACCAGTGCGGGCACGCCCAGCTCCACCACCACGGTGTCGGGCCGGTCCGCCAGCACCCGGTCGACGGCGCTCCGCATCCAGTCGTGCCGGTGCAGATCGCGCACCACCAGCACGAGCGGTCGGTCGACGGCGCCCCGGGCCGGATCGGTGGGCACCTCGCCCCGCGCGTAGCGGGCGCTGGTGGTGCCCGGCACCAGCGCGGTCAACGGCGCGGCCACTCCCCACGGGGTCTCCGCCCCGATCGCGATGTTGTGCGGCGGGTGGAACTCCACGACGTGCGCCGGAGCGGCCAACGGCAGCTCGGCGCCTCCGTCGGCGCGGGTGACCCGGATCGCCCGGCGCGCGGCGACCAGCCCGACCGCCGAACCACCGGTCGTCACCGGGGTACGCCCACCGGCCGTACGGGCGGCCACCGTCCAGGCCGCGAGCTGGCCGACCCGTTTCGCCGCCTCGGCCAGCCGCTCCTCCGGCAACTCCCCGGCCACGACCGCGTCCACGATGGCGTCGCGCAGGTGGCGGGCGGTCTCCTCGTCGGCGTGCTCGCCGCCGACACAGATCGCGTCCGCTCCGGCGGCCAGCGCCCGCACCGCCGCACCGGCGAAGCCGTACCGACCGGCGACCGCCTCCATCTCCACGGCGTCGGTCACCACCACGCCGTTGAAGCCCATCTCCTCCCGGAGCACACCGCTCAGGATCCGGGTGCTCAGCGTCGCCGGCAGCTCCGGATCCAGCGTCGGCACCAGCAGGTGACCGGTCATCACCGCCTGCACGCCCGCCTCGACCGCAGCCCGGAACGGGGCCAGCTCGACGGCGTCCAGCCGATCCCGGTCGCCGGTGATCCGGGGCAGGTCGTGATGCGAGTCCACCCGGGTGTCGCCGTGCCCCGGGAAGTGCTTGGCACAGGCGGCCACGCCGCCGGACTGGAGGCCGCGTACCCAGGCGGTGGTGTGCCGGGCCACCACCGACGGATCGGCACCGAACGAACGCACACCGATCACCGGATTGTCCGGATTGGAGTTCACGTCGGCGTCCGGCGCGTAGTCCAGGGTCACGCCCAGCGCGGCGAGTTCGACGCCCAGGTCGCGGGCGACCTCCTCGGTGAGGGCCGGGTCGTCCACCACGCCGAGGGCGAAGTTGCCCGGCCGGGTGCTGCCCCGACCCGACTCGATGCGGGTGACGTCGCCCGCCTCCTCGTCGATCGCCACGATCACGTCCGGCCGCTCCGCGCGCAGCCCGGCGGTGAGCGCCGCCACCTGCTCCGGGTCCACGACGTTGCGGCTGAACAACACCACCGCGCCGAGGCCGTCGCCGAGCCAGCGGCAGACCCACGCGGGCGGTACGGTGCCGACGAACCCGGGCTGCAGGACCGCGGCCGCCAACGCCGCCAGATCCCCGTTCGCTCGCTGACGCTCGCTCATGCCCGCCCTCCGCTGCGCTCCGGGCCGCCATGAGGCACCACCGCACTGCACCGATGATTCGCTCGCTGACGCTCGCTCATGCCCGCCCTCCGCTGCGCTCCGGGCCGCCATGAGGCACCACCGCACTGCGTTGAAGATTCGCTCGCTGACGCTCGCTCATGCGGTCGCGTACCCCCGTCATCCTCCGCCGCGGACTCCCCCCGCCACCCGGCGGTGCAGCAATGGTCACACCGCGCCACCGAATAGTCAATAAACCTTACAGTTGCCTTGGGAGCGCTCTGCCAGCAGAGTGCGGAGATGGACCCGCTGCTGTTGCTCGCCGATGCGACGAGCCCGGCCGACATCCCCGGCGTACGCCTGCTCGGCCTGGTGGTGGGCGGCCTGCTGCTGCTCGTGGCCATCCGGGCGATGTTCCGGCGCTGACGTCGCGACCGGGTGTGACCCGCCCCCGCCGGGGTACCGCCTGGCCCTGGACACCATCACGGCGAGGGGGCACCCATGAAGATCGGCTACTTCCTGTCCACTGAGGAGTACCCGCCAGAGCAGTTGCTGGCGCAGGCGCAGGCCGCCGAGCGCGCCGGCTTCCAGGCGCTCTGGATCTCCGACCACTATCACCCCTGGACGGACGCGCAGGGCCAGGCCCCGTTCGTCTGGTCGATGATCGGCGCGTTGAGCCAGACCTGTCGCCTGCCGGTCACCACGGCGGTGACCTGCCCCACCGTGCGTATCCACCCGGCGGTGCTGGCCCAGGCGGCGGCGACCAGCGCGGTGCTGCACTCCGGGCGGTTCGTGCTCGGGGTGGGCTCCGGCGAGGCGCTCAACGAGCACATCCTCGGCGACCACTGGCCGCAGGCCGGCGTCCGGCTGGAGATGCTCGAGGAGGCGGTCGAGGTGATGCGGAAGCTGTGGGACGGCGGCTTCGTCAACCACCACGGCAAGCACTACCGGGTGGAACACGCCCGGATCTACACGCTGCCCGAGACGCCCCCGCCGATCTACGTCTCCGCCTTCGGCCCCAAGGCGGTGGAGATGGCCGCCCGCATCGGCGACGGCTTCGTCAACACCATGCCCGACGCCGAGCTGGTGGGCCGGTTCCGGGACAACGGCGGTGGCGACAAGCCGTGCCAGGCCGGTTTCAAGGCGGCGTACGCGCCGACCGTGGAGGAGGGCATGCGGCTGGCGTACGAACGTTGGCCGACCGAGGCGATCCCCGGTGAGCTGTTGCAGGTCCTGCCCTCGCCCCGGCACTTCGAGCAGGCCGCCAAACTGGTCGACCCGGAGGCGATGCGGGAGGCGTTCGTCTGCGGCAACGACGCCGACGCGCACCTGGCGAAGATCGAGGCGTACGCGAAGGCGGGCTTCGACGAGGTCTACGTGGCCAACACCGGGCCGAACTGGCAGGGGTTGATGGACCTGTACCAGCGCGACGTACTGCCCCGACTGCACTGAGCGACGACGTGGCGGAACTCGCGCTCCCTCGTGGCCGGACCGGCGTTTCGGCGCTGGTCCGGCCGGGTACCTGCGGCCTTCGATGAAGCTCACCACGCACTCGATGTCGTTGCGCCGCGCGGCGCGCAGCCTGTTCGGCTGGTCCACCCTGCGCCCCAACCAACTGGCCGCGATGCGCGCGGTGATGCGGCGGCGCGACGCGTTGGTGGTGCTGCCCACCGGCGCCGGCAAGTCGGCGATCTACCAGATACCGGCGAGCCTGATCCCCGGCCCGACCGTGGTGATCTCGCCGCTGCTGGCTCTGCAACAGGACCAGATCGCCGCGCTCAACGAGCGGCAGCGGGCGGAGTTGCGGGCGGTCCGGATCAGTTCGGACGAGTCGCCGGCCCAGCAGGCCGAGGCGATCGCCGAGATCCGGGACGGGCGGGCCGAGTTCCTCTTCATCACCCCGGAGCAACTGGCCAACCCGGAGCGCCTGGCCGAGGTGCGCGCGTTGAAACCGGCACTGGTCGCGATCGACGAGGCGCACTGCATCTCGGCCTGGGGGCACGACTTCCGTCCGGACTACCTGGCGCTCGGTCAGCTCATCGAGGGCATCGGACGGCCGCCGGTGGTGGCGCTGACCGCCACCGCCTCCCCACCGGTACGCGACGACATCGTGGCCCGGCTGCGGTTGCGCGAGCCCGAGATCGTGGTGTCCGGGCTGGACCGGCCGAACCTCTTCTTCGAGGTGGCGCACTGCCCCACCGAGGACTACCGGTGGCGACGGCTGATCGCGCTGCTGCGGGACGACGAGCGACCGGGCATCATCTACGTACCCACGCGGCGGGCGGCCGAGGAACTCGCGGCCCGGATCACCGACGCCGGCTACCCGGCGCAGTTCTACCACGGTGGGATGTCCGCCAGCGCCCGTGCTCGGCTGCACGAGGCGTTCCTCGCCGACCAGGTGCCGATCATGGTGGCCACGTCGGCGTTCGGCATGGGTATCGACAAGCCGAACATCGCCTGGGTGGTGCACATGGCGCTGCCCGACTCGCCGGACAGCTACTTCCAGGAGATCGGCCGGGCCGGACGCGACGGCCAGCCGGCCCGTGTGCTGCTGCTCTGGCAGGCCGAGGACGTGGGGCTGCAACGCTTCTTCAGCGGTGGTCTGCCCGACGCCACCGAGCTGCGGGACCTGGCCGCCCTGCTGCGTCAGGGGGCGGCCACCAAGAAGGGGTTGCGCGAGGTGACCGGGTTGGGGCCGCGCAAGCTCGGGCAGTACCTCGCTCTGCTGGAGCAGGTCGGTGCGGCGCAGCCCCGCGCCGGGCAGCGGATCGGCGCGCCGCGCTACTCGCCGACTCCGGTGGAGGCCGCCGAGGCGGCCGTGGCGGAGGCCGAGCGGCAGCAGAACCTGACCCGTTCGCGGACCGACATGATGCGGGCCTTCGCCGAGACCACGGCCTGCCGGGGGCAGACGCTGCTGGCCTACTTCGGCGAGCAGATGACCCAGATCTGCGGGCACTGCGACAACTGCCACGCCGGCACCAGCACCGCCGACGACGGCGCGGTGGGTCCGTTCCCGGTGCACAGCCAGGTGCGGCACCCCGAGTGGGGCGCCGGCCTGGTGCTCAGCTACGAGGACGACCGGATGACGGTGCTCTTCGACGAGGTCGGGTACAAGACGCTGTCGGTCAGCGTGGTGTCCGAACAGGGACTGCTGACGCTGGACTAACCTGAGCCCGCCGCGATGGCGGCGGGGACATACCGGACCCGGCGCGGCCAGCACGGATGGCGCGTGACCGGGGACCGGACGACGAACGGGAGAGGCACGGTCGTGATCGAAGAGCCGACGTACACCGCTTTCGGTTTCTCCGACGAGGAGTGGGGGCTGCTGGTCGGCCTGCCGCAGGCGGTGCTCACCGCAGCGAGCGCCGCGGAGTCCGACAGCACCCGGGCGACGATGGCCGAGAGCGCGGCCGGGCTGGAGACCATCTCCACCGGTCGGGAGTCGGCCAGCCCGCTGGTGGCCGCGGTGGCCGGGGAGATCGTGACCCGGGTGGGCGACCCGGAGGCCGGCGAGGAGTTGCCGGTGATCGCGCCGGAGGACCCGCGCGCGTACGCCGAGGACGTGCTGGGCCGGGCCAAGGCCGCCGCCGCCCTGCTGGCGGCGAAGGTGGACGAGGGCGAGGCCGGCGCGTACCAGCACTGGCTGGTGGAGATCACCGACCAGGTGGTCGGCGCGGCCACCAGCGGCGGCATCCTCGGGCTCGGGGGCAGCCAGGTCAGCCCCTCGGAGCGACGCTTCCGGGACCGGCTGGCCCAGGTCCTCAACGACTGAGCGACGACGACGAGAAGGGGGCGACGTCCGTCGGACGTCGCCCCCTTCTCGCTCGTGCGGATCAGCCGATCCGGCGGCGGAACAGCACCGCCGAGAGCAGCACCGCGACCGCCAGCATGCCCAGGCACCACGCCGCCGCGCGGACCGGCGCCGAACCGACCGGCAGGTCGAGCAGCAACCCGCGCAGCGACTCGATGACCGGCGTGACGGGCTGGTGCTCGGCGAAGCCGCGCAGCCAGCGGGGCAGCGTCTCGACCGGCACGAAGGCACTGCTCGGGTAGGGCAGGAACATCACCAGGAAGGTGTACCCGCCGGCCGCCTCGGGGGTACGGGCCAGCAGCCCGAACGCCGCCGACAGCCAGGACACCGCCAGCAGGAACAGCAGCAGCACCCCGGCGGCGGCCAGCCAGCGCAGCGGTGCCACGGCGGGACGGAACCCGATGGCCACCGCGACGGCCAGCACCAGCACGGTGGAAACCGTGTTGCGGGCGATGCTGGCCACCACGTGACCGCCGATGATCGAGGTCGCGCCGACGTCCATGGTGCGCAGTCGCTCGATCATGCCGTTGGTCATGTCCGTGGTGACGCTCACCGCCGTGCCCGCCGCACCGAACCCGGCGCAGAGCAGCAGCACGCCGGGCACCACATAGGTCACGTACGCCGAGCCGGTGTCGATCGCCCCGCCGAAGAGGTAGACGAAGACCAGCATCAGCATCACCGGCAGCAGCAGCGAGGTGAGCAACGCGTCGACGTTGCGGCGCGACAGCCGGACACAGCGGCCGATCATCACCGCCGTCTGCGATCCGCGTACGGCCAGCTCAGACATGGGTCACCTGCTGTCGGGTGGGCACCGGAGCGCCGGTGAGGGTGAGGAAGACGTCGTCGAGGGTCGCCTCGCGGACGGTGAACCGGACCACCCCGTGACGGTCCGGATCGATCTCGTCGAGCAGGGCGCGCACCTGCGGCGCACTACCGTCGGTGGCCACCGACAGTGTCAACCGGTCCGGGTCCCGGCCGGTGACCCGGTCGCCCAGCCGCCCGGCCGCCTCCCGTATTCCGGCCTCCTCGCGCCAGGTCAGCTCCAGCCGGTGCGCGCCGAAGCGGCGCTTGAGGTCGTCGGCGGTGCCCTCGGCGGCGATCGCTCCGTGGTGCAGCACCGTGATCCGGTCGGCCAGTCGGTCGGCCTCCTCCAGGTACTGCGTGGTGAGCAGCACGGTCACCCCGGTGCGGGCCAGTTCGCCGACGACCTCCCAGAGCCCCTGCCGGCTGCGCACGTCCAGGCCGGTGGTGGGCTCGTCCAGGAAGACCACCGACGGCTGCCCGACCAGGCTGGCGGCGAGGTCCAGGCGGCGGCGCATGCCCCCGGAGTAGGTGATCGCCTGCCGCCCACCCGCGTCGGTCAGCGCGAAGCGTTCCAGCAGGTCGGTGGCGCGCTTGCGGGCCGTCCGCCCGGACAGCCCGGCGAGCCGGGCCAGCATGGTCAGGTTCTCCAGGCCGGTCTGGGTGTCGTCCAGGGCGGCGTGCTGGCCGGCGAGGCTGATCGTCCGCCGGACCTGCCGCCGGTCGCGCACCACGTCGTGGCCGGCGACCCGGGCGCTGCCCCCGTCGGGCCGGGTCAGCGTGGCCAGGATCCGCACGGTGGTCGTCTTGCCGGCCCCGTTCTGGCCGAGCAGCGCGTGCACGCCGCCGGCCCGGACCCGCATGGTCAGCCCGTCGAGGACGACGAGGTCGCCGAAGGACTTCCTCAGCTCGATCAACTCGACCGCCGGTGGTCCGTTCGTCATGGCCACTCTCCATTTTCTGCGTATGGCGTACGCTTATATGCGTAGACCATACGCAGAAGCTACGATGAGGGTCAAGCCCGGCCGGTGGAGGTGGAAGTGAGCGACGGTCCCGACGTCGACCTGCCCGAGAACGTCGCGCTCGCCTGGGGGCTGCGCGAGCGTCCGAGCCGTGGCCCGAAGCGCGGCCTCAGCCTGGAACAGGTGGTGGCCGCCGGGATCCAGGTCGCCCAGTCGGAGGGCCTCGGCGCGGTGTCGATGGGCCGCGTCGCCCGTGAGCTGGGCGCGGCGACGATGTCGCTCTACCGGTACGTGCCGACCAAGCACGACCTGCTCGACCTCATGGTCGACACGGCGTACGGGCCGCCCCCGCCACCACGTGGTCCGGACGAGGGCTGGCGCCCCGCGCTGACCCGCTGGGCCGAGGGGAACCTGACCGCGTTGCGCCGACAGCCGTGGATCCGACACGTGCCGATCAGCGGCCCGCCGATCAACCCCAACCAGGTCCGCTGGCTGGAGTACGGGCTGACCGCCCTGGCCGGCACCGGCCTGCGCGGCACCGAGCGCGTCTCCACCATCATGTTGGTCAGCGGGTACGCCCGGAGCTGGGCCACCACCACCGCGGACCTGATGGAGGCGGCGGTCCGCAGCGGGCAGACCCCCGACCAGGTGGGCCTGCACTACTGGCAACACCTGGCCCGGCTCACCGCCGACGGGCCGTACCCGGCGATCCACGAGCTGGTCGCCGAGGGTGACGACGAGGACGACTACGTCGACGCCGAGTGGCGCTTCGGGCTCGGCCGGGTGCTGGACGGCGTCGAGGTGATGATCCGGACGCGCACGGCGGGCGGCCGGTGACCGCTCAGGACCGGTCCAGCAGGTCGAGCACGGCACGCTCGGCCTGCTCGCGCCCGGTGTCCCGGGTCACCGGCACCACCACGCCGTCGTGGAACAGGTCGACCACCCGGGGGTCCACATAGGACGTACGGGCCACCGTCGGCGTGTTGCCGAGCAGCTCCGCGACCTCGCGCATCACCCCGGCCACCGCTCGCCGTCGCGCGGTGACCGACCTCGGCGTCCCGAGCACGGCCAGCTCGGTGGCCGCCCGGACGGTGGCGTGCCAGGTGCGGAAGTCCTTCGCGGTCATCTCGCCGCCGCTGGCTTCGCGCAGGTAGTCGTTGACCTCGTCGGCCCGGACGTCCCGCCACTGCCGGCCGTCCCAGTAGCCGAACAACCGGTCCGCCTCCCGGCGACGGCGGCGCAGGTGGGTCAGCACCCGACACAGCTCCGGGTCGGAAACCCGGCGGACCTGCTCGATGCCGCCCTTGGCCGGGAACTCGAAGACCACGCAGCCCTGGCGGGACCGGGCGTGTTCGGGGCGGAGGGTGGCCACGCCGAAGGTCGGGTCGTCCCCGGCCGCGTACTGGTCGCTGCCGACCCGGAAGGTGCCCATGTCGAGCAGCCGCGTCACGGTGGCCAGCACCCGCTCGCGGCGCAGCCCCCGCCCGGTCAGGTCGAGGCCGACCCGTTCCCGCAGCACCGGCAGCCGGCGGGCCACCTCCAGCACGTGGTCGAACTTCGCCTCGTCCTGCCGCTGCCGCCACAGCGGGTGGTAGAGGTACTGCTTGCGCCCGGCGGCGTCGATCCCGGTGGCCTGGATGTGCCCGTTCGGGTGCGGCGCGATCCACACCTGCCGCCAGGCCGGCGGGATGACCAGCGCCCGCAGCCGGGCCAGATCGTCCGGGTCACGCACCGGCGCGCCGCGCGGGTCGACGAACGACCAGCCCGGACCGCGTCGCCGGCGGCCGTATCCCGGCCGACCCGGATCGCTACGCCGCAACCGCACGGTCCGCCCGCACCACCCGTTCCACCTCCTCGACGGCGGCCAGCACCGCGTCGACCCCGACGGCGGCGACCGCCGGGTGACCACCTACCCCGTCCCGGGTCGGGCATGCGCCGGCCCAGAGCACCCGGTGCCGCCGTCGCTCCGGCGGCGGCCCCCAGCGGGCGGGCGGGACCGGACCGAAGATCACCACCGACGGGGTGCGGTAGCCGGTGGCCAGGTGCGCCACGCCGGTGTCCCCGCTGACCACCAGCCGCGCCCCGGCGACCAGGGCGGCGAGCTGCCCGAGATCGGTCCGCCCGGCCAGCACCGCGTCGGCGGGCAGACCGGCCTCGTCCGCGACCCGTACGGCGGTGGCCCGCTCCCCCGTGCTGCCGGTCAGCACCACCCGGTGGCCCCGGCCGGTCAGGTCCCGGGCGAGGGCGGCGTACCGCCCGGACGGCCAGCGCTTGGCCGGCACCTTGGAGCCGGGATGCAGCACCGTCACGCCGGTCGGCATGCTCCCCGGCAGCGGCCGGAGCAGGTCCAGGTCGGTCCGGTCGGTGGGGATCCCGTACCAGCCCAGCAGCCGGCACCAGCGCGCCACCTCGTGCTCCTCGTCGTCCCACCCGGGCCCGTCGGCGTGCTCCGCCCGCACGTCGGCGAAGGCGAACAGCCGGTCCGGGCCGGTGGTGGCGAGCAGCCGGTGCGAGCGCGGTCCCCGGCCGTGCAGGTTCACCGCCACCTCCACCGGCCCGCCGGGAGTCCCGATCCGGTCCAGCCCGTCGGTAGGCAGCAGCCGGTCCACGCCGCCGACCAGCTCGACCAGCGGGCCGAGCCAGGACGGCGCGGCGAGCACCAGTTCGCGGTCCGGGTACGCCGTCCGCAGCGCCCGCAACGCCGGGACCGCCGTGGCGAGGTCACCGACGCCGAGGGCACGCAGGACCAGGATCACGGGTACGAGGTCTCCTGCTCGGCGCAGACCACCATCTCGCGTACCGCGCAGCCGGCCGGTTGGGAGAGCGCGAACATCACGGCGGCGGCGGTGTGCGCCGGGTCGTTGAGGATCGCGTCCGGCCCCGGCCGGTACTGCGCGTCGCGGTCGTCGAAGAAGGCGGTCCGCATGCCGCCCGGCACCAGCAGCGTCACGTTCACCGACCCGGCCAGCTCGGCGGCGAGCGCGCGGGTGAACCCGACCACGCCGAACTTCGCCGCGCAGTACGCCGTGGCGTCGCTGACCGCCTTGACCCCGAGCGTGGACGCCACCGTGACGACGCTGCCCCGGGCGGCGGTCAGGAACGGCAGCGCGGCCCGGATCACCGCGGCGGTGGCCAGCAGGTCCACCGTGACGATCCGGTCCCAGGTCTCGCCGGGCACGTCGGCCAGTCGGCCGGGCACGTCCACCCCGGCGGCGGTGACCACCGCGTCGAGCCCGCCCTCGCGCTCGGCGAGCTGCCGGGTGGCGGCCTCCGCCGCGCGGGTGTCGGCCAGGTCGCACTCCGCCCAGGCCACCCCGTCGCCGGGCGCCTGCCGGTCCAACACCAGGGGCCGCCCGCCGGAGCGGGCCACGGCGTCGACCACCGCCGCGCCCAACCCGCTGGACCCGCCGGTGACCAGCACCGTGCGTCCGGTGCCGGGCGCGCTCATCGGGACACCCCCACGCCGGTACGCGTCGCCGTCGCCGCGATCAGCCCGGTGGTGGACCGGCCGTCCAGGTACGGCACCACCACCGTGTGGCCGCCCCAGCGGCGCAGGATCTCGGCCTCGGGCAGGCAGTCGTCGTCCCCGCCGCCGGTGGCGTAGTCCCCGCCCTTGACCCAGATGTCCGGGCGCAGCCAGGACAGCGCCGCCGCCGGGGTCGACTCGTCGAAGATCATCACCGCGTCCACGCAGCTCAGCGCCGCCAGTAGGCGACTCCGGTCGTCCTGCCGCACGACCGGCCGGTCCGGTCCCTTGAGTCCGGTGACGCTGGCGTCGGAGTTGAGGCACACCACCAGGCAGTCGCCGAGTTGCCGGGCGGCCTGGAGGGTCGCCACGTGACCGGCGTGCAGCAGGTCGAAACAGCCGCCGGTCGCCACCACCGTCCCCCCGGCGGCGCGCACCCGGGCCACCGCGGCGGCGGCTGCCGCCACCCCGACCCGGTCACCGGCCACCGCCGTGTGCACCGCCTGCGGCGCCCGTCGCACCGGCAACGGCAACGCGGTCGCCACACCGCCGTCCGCCACGTACGCCGACGCCTCGGTCACCGCCTCCTGCACCGCCTCCGACAGCAGCGCGCCCCGGCCCAGCGCCAGGCCGGCGGCGACCGCGAACCGGTCCCCCGCGCCGCAGGTGTCGCCCTCGGCGGCCACCGGCGTCGGCACCACCAGCGGCGTCGACCCGGCGTGGCTGAGCAACGCGCCGTCGGCACCCAACGTCACCGCCACCGCGCCCGCCCGCCAGCGTTGCCGCAGGCGCTCGGCGCCGTCGGCGGCGGTGGCCAGCCGGGTGGCGGCGGCCGGCGCCTCCACCAACTCCTGCACCTCCGACTCGTTCGGCGTGACCAGGTGCACCCCGGGCACCGCCGCCGGTCCGCGCGGATGCGGGTCCCAGACCACCGGGGCCCGGGTCGCCGCCAGGGCCGCCCGCAGCGCGGGCTGCCGCGCCACCCCCCGGCCGTAGTCGCTGACCAGCACCACCGACGCCCGCTCGATGACGCGCAGCACCGCCTCGGCGGGTTCACCCGGCGTCTCGGCGCCGCCGCCCCGGTCGTGGCGCAGCAGCACCCGCCCACCGGCCCGCAGCCGGATCTTCTCCGGAGTGGACCCGGCCAGCCGCAACGGGTACACCTGCACCCCGGCGGCGGCCAGCAGCACCCCCAGCCGTGCCCCACCGGCGTCGTCGGCGAGCGCGGTGACCAGCACCACCTCGGCGCCCTGCGCGGCGGCGAAGACGGCGGCGAGCCCGGCCCCACCGGGCCGGTCGACGTGCGCGGTCTCGTCGAGCACCGGGACCGGCGAGTCCGGACAGAGCCGGTTCACCACGCCCTCCACGTCCCGGTCGAGCAGGGTGTCGCCGACCACCACCACGGGTCCCCTCACGCTTGCCTCCTCACGCTTCGACCGGTCGGCCGGCCCCACCGTCCAGCACCACCTCGACCCCGGCGCGGACCGGACCGGCCGCCGGTGCGTCCGACGCCGCCGGCACCACCGGCTCCACGTACGCCACCGCCGGCTGCTCGACCATCGCCCGCTCCACGTACTCGCAGAGCAGGTGACTGGAGACCAGATGCAGCTCCTGCACGACCTGGGAGTCCGGGCAGTCCACCGCGAGCGCCTCGTGGACGGCGTCCGCGAGCGGATTCGGTGCCGGCCCGGTGAACGCCCAGCACCGCAGCCCGGCCTGGCGACCCGCCCGCGCGGCGGTCAGCAGGTTCGTGCTGCCACCGCTGGTGGAGAGCAGCAGCAGGACGTCGTCGGGGCGGCCGTGCGCGCGGACCTGCCGGGCGAAGACCTCGTCGTAGCCGTAGTCGTTGCCGATCGCGGTCAGCGCCGAGGTCTCGGCGTGCAGGGCGATGGCGGACAGCGGTTGCCGGTCCTCGCGCAGCTTGCCGACCAGCTCGGCGGTGAGGTGCTGCGCCTCGGCGGCGCTGCCACCGTTGCCGGCCACCAGCAACCGGCCCCCGGCGGTCAGGTGCTGCGCCAGGGCAGCGCCCCACCGGGACAGCAGCGGCTCGCACCGCCGGTACGGCGTCAGCGCGGCGGCCAGGTGTGCCAGGTGCGTCTCCAGCGGGTTGCGCCCCGGCATCAGGCCACCACCCGGGTCGGCCGGTGCACGGCGGCCACCTCGGCGTAGACCTCGGCGAGTCGTTCCGCGGTGACCGTCCACGAGTAGTGCTGCCGAGCGCGCGCCCGGGCCGCGCCCGCGTACGCGAACCGGCGGATCCGGTCGTCGAGCAGCCCGGCCAGCGCCTCGCCCAACGCCCTCGGGTCCCGGGCCGGCACCAGGTCCCCGGTCACCCCGTCGACCACGGTGTCCCGCAACCCGCCCACGGCGGTCGCCACCACCGGCACCCCGCACGCCATCGCCTCCAGCGGGGTCAGGCCGAACGGCTCGTACCAGGGGGCGGCGACCAGGATGTCCGCCGACCGGTACCAGCGACCCATCTCCTCCCTCGGCACCGCGCCGACCAGCCGGACCCGGTCGGCCACCCCGCAGCTACGGGCCAACGCGCGCAGCCGCCGGGCGTACGGGTCGGTCTCCAGCAGCCCGGCGGGCGGGCCGCCCACCACCACGCACTCGGCGTCCGGCACGTGTGCCATCGCGCGGACCACGGTCTGGAAGCCCTTGCGTTCCACCAGCCGTCCGACGGTGAGGATCCGGGCGCGTCCCGGTTCCCGCTCGGCGGCCGGGCCGAGCGGGGCGAACGTGCCCAGGTTCACCCCGGACGGCACGACCGTCATCGCCGAGCGGGGCACCCCCATCCGGACCAGTTCGCCGACCTCGTCGCGGCACTGCGCGATCACCCGGTCCACCGACCGGCCGAGTTGCAGTTCGTAGCCGATCCGCCGGGCCGGGCTGGTGTCCTGGACGCCCTGGTGACGGCGCTTGACCGTGCCGAGCGCGTGGTACGTCTGCACCACCGGCACGCCGACCTGTCGACCGGCCTGCACCGCCGCCAGCCCGCTCATCCAGAAGTGCGCGTGGACCACCTCGGGCGTCCAGTCACCGCGCCAGCGCTCCACCAGCCAGGCACCGAACGTCCGCATGTGCGGCAGCAGCGCGTCCTTGGCCACCGGCTCGGCCGGTCCGGCGGGTACGTGCACCACGTCGTAGCCGTCCGGGCTGCGCACGGTCACCGGCAGGTCCACCGCGTCCCGCCGGGTGTAGACGCGGACGTCGTGCCCGGCCGCGGCGAGCGCGGCGGAGAGTTCCGCGACGTGCGTGTTCTGGCCGCCGGCGTCCTCCCCGCCCAGGATGGCGAGCGGGCTGGCGTGCTCCGAGATCATCGCTATCCGCATACTTCCTCCTCCAGCAGCCGGTCCCAGTCGGCGAGGAAACGGTCGAGGCCGTAGCGTTGCCGGGCGGCGGCCCGGGCCGCCTGCCCCGCCTGCCGGGCCCGCTGCGGCTCGGCGACGAACCGGGCGGCGGCCCCCAGCAGCTCATCGACGCGGGTGTCCAGGGCACCGGCGTCCGGCGGCACGGCCATCACCGCCTCGGTGCTGGCCAGCGCCACCACCGGCATCCCGATGCTCATCGCCTCGATCAGGCTCAGCCCGAGCGAGGTCCACCGGCACAGGTGCAGGTACGCCCGGCGGCGCGCCAGTTCGGCGTGCATCCGGTGCTGCGGGACGTCGTCGTGGCTGGTGAGGCGGTCGGCGGGCAGGCCGAGGTGCTCGGCGAGCCCGGCCACCTTCAGGCCGAAGACGTCCAGCGGGGCGATCTCGGCGAACCGGGGCAGCAGGTCGGTGCCGGTGACCCGCCACCGGCGTACCGGTTCGTTGATCACCACGGCCAGTCGGTCCAGTTCGCCGGTGTACTCCACGACCGGCGGCACGATGCCGTGGTCGACGACCGTGGTCCGGGTCCTGCCGGTGTCCCAGAACAGCTCGTTGAAGGCGGTCACGTGGGCGACGAGCAGGTCGTCTCGGTCGGCCATCGGGTGGCGGCTGTGCGGCACGTCCCCGTCCTTCGGGGTGTTGTGCTCGACATAGATCGCCGGCACGTCGCGGCCGGGCCGGCGGCCCAGCCACCGCTGGGCCAGCTCCCACTCCTCGGGGCGTTGCAGGAGGACCACGTCGACGTCGGTGTCGCGCAACTGTTCCGGGCTCACCTCGGCGGCGCTCTCCGGCCAGGTGTACGTGCGGGCCCGGCCCAGCCCGTACGGCCCCCGGTCCGGTGTGGCCGGGACCAGGTAGCGGTGTTTGCCGTGCACGAACGACGTGGTCCACGAGCCGTGCACGTGCCAGAGCAGGATGTTCATCGGCCGCCTCCGGTGGACACCGTCGTGCGGAACACGGTCGGACGGGTGGGCACCCGGTCCGGTGGTACGCCGAGCAGCCGGAGCGCGTCGACGACCGCGCCCGGGGAGATTCCGCTGAGGCAGGGGTGACCGGGCACCGGGCAGCGTGCGGCGCGGGTGTCGCGGCATCCGGCGGCGGCGTCGCCGAGGCGTACCGTCGGCACCCGCCAGGGACCCCACTGTCCGAACGGGACGGTGGGGGCGAACAGGCTGACCACCGGCACCCCGGAGGCGGCGGCCAGGTGCGCCGGGCCGGTGTTGCCGACCACCAGCGCGCCGGCACCGGCCACCACGGCGGCCAGCTCGGCGAGCCCGGTCCGGCCGCCGAGGTCGCGGGCGTACCGGCCGGCGACCCGGGCGGTCAGCTCGCGTTCCTGCGGGCCGCCGGTGACCACCACCCGGTGACCGGCGGCGGCCAACTCCCGGGCGATCCGCTCGGCCAGCTCCGGCGGGCAGCCGCGCGCGGGCGCGTCCGAACCCGGGTGCAGCACCACGTATCCGGGCTCGCCGGCCTCCGGCGGCGGGGCGAGTCGCGGGCGCAACCGCAGGCGCGGCTCGTCGTGGGCGGGCAGCGCGTACCCGGCGGCGGCGGCCAGCGACAGCGCGCGTTCGGCCTCCGGCACACCGGCCGGCACCCGGTGCCGGACGTCCAGCAGGCTTCCCGGGTAGTCGTCGCTGATCGCGGAGATCCGCCGGACACCGGCCATCCGCAGCAGCAGGGCCAGCGGCAACGGCGACTGGTGGAACGAGGTGAAGACGACCGCCTCGTCGGCGTCGACGGCCGCCAGGCGCGCGGTCAGCGCGGCCATCTCGGCCGGGTCGACGGGTCCGGGCTCGGGGTCGATCCACGGCAGCCGGTGCTCCACGATCTCGTCGACGCCGGGCAGCAGCTCGGCGGCGGCCCGGCCGCGCGGGCCGCAGAGCAGCACCACCCGGTCCGCCCCGGCGGCCACCGCCCGGATACCGGGGCCGGTGACCAGCACGTCCCCGACCGAGTCCGACCGCACCACCAGCACCGTGCGCCCCGGTCCCGCGTCGGGCGGCGGCGTCGGGCGTAGCGCCTGCTGGCGACGCAGGATCTCGTCCACCGCCGAGGGCAGGTCGGCGGCGAGCCAGCCGGCGGCGGCGACCTCCTCGGGCCGGGTGACCGGGGTGGGCACCAGGATGCCCGCCGCACCGGCGGCCAGCGCCGCCGTGACGTCCCGGCCGATGTCGCCGACCATGACGCAGCGCGCGGGTACGGTGCCGAGCGCCCGGGCGACGGCGTGCACCAGCCCGGGTGCGGGTTTGCGGCAGGCACAACCGTCCCCGTCGTCGTGCGGGCACACCTGCCACGAGTCGAAGGGGCCGAGCAGGGCCTCGACGCGACGGTGCACCCGGTCCAGGTCCGCCTCGGTGAACAGGCCCCGGGCCAGCCCGGACTGGTTGGTGACCACGGCGAGCCGCAGACCGGCCGCGCGCAACCGGTCCAGCGCGGCCCGCGCACCCGGCATCGGGCGCACCTTGTCCGGGTCGCCGTTGTACGGCACGTCCTCGACCAGGGTGCCGTCGCGGTCCAGCAGCACCGTGTCGAACAGGACCGGACCGGCCCGGTCGACGCCGGCCAGCACCCCGGCTGACCTGCGCTGATCCGGCTCCCCACGGTCCTGTCGCACGGGCGGCGGGTTCCCTGCGCCCCGAGGAGTAAACGTCGATCGGGGCGTGGCCGACGGGTGTCCCGCACCGACCGACGCACCGCCGCTCGCGGGTGGCCTTACCCACGGCCCCCGAGAAGCTAACCCGTGACGCCGTTAGCCGGGCCACCCACCTGGGTACGGCCTGTTCGTGGCGATCGTGGAGCGAATCATCGAGGCACCGGTACGGCAGGTCTGGGCCGTGCTGGCGGACGGGTGGACCTACAGCGACTGGGTGGTCGGCACGGCGCACATGCGTAACGTCGACGACGACTGGCCCCGGGTGGGCACCCGGCTGCACCACCGGGCCGGCCCCTGGCCCTTCTCCCTGGAGGACTCGTCCCAGGTGTTGGAATGCGAGCCGGAACGCAAGCTGGTGCTGCGGGTCAAGCTCTGGCCCGCCGGCGAGGGCGTGGTGGTCTTCACCCTGGAACCGACCGGACCCAACAGCACCCGCGTTCTGCTCGGCGAGGACTTCGCCGCCGGCCCGCTGCGCTGGCTGCGCACCAAGATCAATGACCTGGTGCTGCACCAACGCAACAAGGAGACGCTGAGTCGGCTCGCGGACATCGCCCGTCGGCAGAAGGCACCGGACTGACCTGGGCAGGGGGAGCCGATTCCCCCTGGAACGGACAAGTGGCTACGCTCACGGGGAAGCCTGTCCGCAGACCGAGGATGTCCCCCATGATCGAACCCGTCCAGTTACCCACGCCGTGGGGGGACGCGCGCCTGACCGTCGTGGTACCCACCTACAACGAGGCGGGCAACCTGCCACTGCTGGTCGAGCGCCTGCTCGCCCTGCCGTTGCCGGGCCTGAAGGTGCTGGTCGCGGACGACAACTCCCCGGACGGCACCGGCGAGGTGGCGGACAAGCTGGCCATCGAGCACCCGGAGCGCATCGAGGTCGTGCACCGGCCGGGCAAGGAGGGTCTCGGCCGGGCGTACGTGGACGGGATCAGCCGGGCCCTCGACGGCGGGGCCGAGTACGTGGCCCAGATGGACGCCGACCTGTCCCACCCGCCGGAGGCCCTGCCGGGGATGCTCGGCGCGCTGCTGTCCACCCAGGCGGGTGTGGTGATCGGCTCCCGCTACGTGCCCGGTGGCGAGCTGGACGAGAACTGGCCGCTCTACCGGCGGGCCCTCAGCGGCTGGGCCAACCTGTACGTGCACACGCTGCTGCGAGTTCGCATCCGGGACCTCACCGCCGGGTTCAAGATCTGGCGGGCCGACGCGCTGCGCGACATCGGGTTGGAGCGGGTGCAGTCCAACGGCTACAGCTTCCAGGTGGAGATGCACTACCTCGCCACGAAGCTCGGGCACACCATCCTGGAGGTGCCGATCCGCTTCGAGGAACGGCGCGACGGCGACTCGAAGATGACCACCGCCACCAAGATCGAGAGTGCGTTGATGCCGTTCAAGCTGCGTACCCGGCATCGCGGCATCGAGCGCTGAGCCACCGCGCGGGCCGCGACCGACCGCGTCAGCGGTACACGGCCCGGTGTGCGGTGTCCACGACCCGGCGGTAGACACCACCGGTGAGCATCCGGTCCCGGGCCAGCGCGGCCCGGGCCGCGTTCGCCCCCGGCGCCCCGTGCACCCCGCCGCCGGGATGCGCCGACGCGCTGGCCAGGAAGAGCCGGTCGACCGGGGTGTCCGCGCGGCCCAGTCCGGGCACCGGGCGTAGGAACAGTTGCTGGTAGGGCGCGGCGGTGCCACCACCGAGGGCACCGCCGACCAGACTCGGGTTGGCCTCCTCCAGATCGGCCGGCCCGAACACGTGCCGGCCCACCACCAGGCTCCGGAAGCCGGGCGCGGCGGCCTCCAGCACCGCCTCCATCCGCTCCACGTGACCGATCACGTCCTCGCTGCGCCAGTGCCGGCGGAACGGCAGGTGCGTGTACGACCAGAGCGACTCGGTGCCCGGCGGGGAGTGGCTGGGGTCGGCCACCGTCATCTGCCCGACCAGCAGGAACGGGTCGCGGGGCAGCTCACCTCGGGCGAGCGTGGCGGCGTAGCCGGTCAGCCCGCCGAGATCCGCCCCGAGGTGCACGGTGCCGACGGTGGCCAGCCGTGGATTGGTCCACGGCACCGGGCCGGACAGCGCCCAGTCCACCTTCAGCGTCGAACCGTCCCAGCGGAAGTGCGAAAGGTCCGCCACCAGCCTCGGCGGTAGCGCCGCCGCGCCGACCAGGTCCAGATAGAGCGCGGGTGCGGGCACGTCGGCCAGCACCGCCCGGCGGGCCCGGTACAACCCGCCGTCGGCGGTGCGTACGCCCATCGCCCGGCCCCGGGCCACCAGGACCCGGTCCACCCGGGCGTCGTGCCGGATCCGGCCGCCCCGCTCGGTCAGCCGGGCCACCAGCGCGTCGGTGATCTTCTGCGCCCCGCCGGTCGGCACCGGCCAGCCGACCTGCTGACCGAGCATGACCAGCAGCCAGCCGTACACGCCGGAGCCGGCGTCCTCGGTGGACAGATCGGTGTGCAACGCGCAGCCCGCCATCAACGCCGGCCCGCCGGCACCGGCGAACAGCTCCTCGCCGAGGCGGCGCACCGGCAGGACCATCCGCCGGGCCAGCCGCAACGCGCCGCCGGTGTGCAGCCGACGCAGCATGTCCAGACCGGGGCGTACCGGCGGGAACGGGGTGGTGATCAGGTCCAGCATCGGGTCGGCGATGTGCTGCCACTGCGCGTACGCGGCCAGCCAGCGCTCGCCGTCGCCGGGCGCGAACTCCTCCAGCGACGCCGCCGTGACCTCGGGGTCGCGGTTGAGCAGGGCGGCCCGGTCGTCCGGGAAGAGGTGGGCCAGCACGTCCGGGGCGTGCCGCCAGGCCAGCCCGTACCGGGTCAGGTCGAGCCCGCGCAGCACCGGGGAGGCGTAGCCCAACGGATAGAAGGAGCTGTAGAGGTCGCTCAGGTAGCCGGGGGCGGTCACCTCGGCCGAGCGCACCGCGCCACCCGGCGCGCCGGTCGCCTCCAGCACCAGCACGTCCCAGCCCGCGTCGGCGAGCAGGTTGGCGGCGACCAGACCGTTGTGGCCGGCGCCGACGACCACCGCGTCGGCGGTTTCGGCGCCGAGAGAACCGGACGGCATCATCCACCGACGCTACCCGGGCTCAACCGGGCGAAACGTTTGCCCGGCGACCATCCGGGCATGCAGCGCGCCATGTACACGGTTGCGCAGCTCATCGGTGGGGTGTGGGGAGCCGGCGGGGAGGCCGGTGACCTGGTGGTGCACGACCCGGCGACCGGCACCCCGGTGACCGGCGCGCCGGTCGCCACGGCCGACGAGGTCGGCAAGGCGGTCGCGGCGGCGCGCGGCGTGGCGGCCGAGTGGGCGGCGACCCCACCGGCCGACCGGGCCGCCGCGCTGCACCGGGCCGCCGACGCGGTGGCCGCCGCCGCCGACGAGCTGGCCGAGGCGACCACCGCCGAGATGGGCAAGCCGCTCGCCGACGCCCGGGGCGGCGTCGAGGCCGGCATCGCCACCCTGCGGCAGTACGCCGAACTCGCCCCGGCCCGGGGTGGACGGACCCTGCACGGCGCACCCGACGCCCTGGACTTCATGACACCGCAGCCGCGCGGCGTGGTCGCCGTCATCACGCCGTGGAACGACCCGGTGGCGGTGTCGTGCGGATTGCTCGGTGCCGCCCTCGTCACCGGCAACGTGGTGCTGCACAAGCCGAGCGAACGCGCCCCGGCGACCGGGTGGCTGCTGGCCCGCGCGTTCGACTCGGCGCTGCCGGCCGGTGTGCTCTCGCTGCTCACCGGCGGGGCGGAGACCGGCGCTGCGCTCGCCGGTGCCGAGGTGGACGTGGTGGCGCACGTCGGGTCGACCGTGACCGGCCGGGCCGTCGCCGCGGCAGCCGCCCGCAGCGGCGCCAAGGTGCTGCTGGAGAACGGCGGCAGCGACCCGTTGATCGTGGACGCCGACGTGGACCCGGTCTGGGCCGCCGGGCAGGCCGCGACCGGCGCGTTCGCCAACGCGGGACAGATCTGCGTGGCGGTGGAGCGCGTCTACGCGCACCGCGACGTGGCCGAGGACTTCGTCGCCGCACTGGTGGAGCGGGCGGCGGCGCTGCGCGTCGGTCCGGGTGGCGACCCGGCCACCGACCTGGGTCCGCTGGTCGACCGGCGGCACCGCGACCAGGTACACGGGCAGGTGACGGCAGCGGTCGCCGACGGGGCGCGGATCCGGGTCGGCGGGACGCTGCCGGAGGGGCCGGGCGCCTTCTATCCGGCCACCGTGCTGGACAACTGCCGGCACGACATGGCGCTGGTGCGGGAGGAGACGTTCGGGCCGGTCGCGCCGGTGGTGGTGGTCGACTCGTTCAGCGAGGCGCTGCGGTGTGCCGCCGACTCGCCGTACGGGTTGGCCGCGACCGTGCTGACCGGTTCGATGAGTCACGCCCAGCGGGCCTGGCGGGAGCTGCCGGTGGGCACGGTGAAGGTGAACGCGGTCTTCGGCGGTGCCCCGGCCGGGGCGGCCCACCCGCGTCGGGGCAGCGGCCAGGGCTTCGGTTACGGCCCGGAGCTGCTCGACGAGTTCACCGCCACCAAGGCGGTGCACATCGAGGCGCCCGGCGGCGGGCACTGGTGAGACCGCGCCGGTACGCCGAGGGCCCCGAGCCGCGCCGGTGACGGCGAGGTCGGGGCCCTCGGGATATCGGTCAGTCGCCGCGTGCCTTGGCGGTCTGCCGGTTGTTGGCCTTCTGGATGGCGGTGACCAGTTCCGGCTTGGTCATGCTCGACCGGCCCCGCACGTCCAATTCGCGGGCCCTGGCCATCAGGTGTTCCTTGGGGGCGTTCGCGTCCACCCCGCCGGCGGTGGGTGCCCGTCGTTCCGGGCCGCCCCCGGCAGCCTGCCGGTCGCTCGGGCCCTTGCGGCCCTTCGGCTCCCAGTGGTCGCCCACCTTCTCGAACTCGTGCTTGACGGCGGCGAAGGCGGTCCGGTGCGCCCGCTCCCCCTCGCCGTACGTCTCGACGGCCGAATCGTGCGTCTTCTCCCAGGTACGCTGCGCCTTGTCCGGGGAGCGCCGCAGCGTGCTGGGCAGTACCTCACGCCCGGGCATCTCGATCCTCCTCCGTGGTCGGGCCATTCCCACTGGCGTTCCCTGTCCGCGCGGTGGCAAACCCCGGTACCCGGTTTGACGTCGCGTGGACGGGGGTACCGGCCGGGCCACCCGGCGTACCCTGGTGCCGGTCGTCAGCAGGGAGCGGTGATGACCACGACGAACCCGGACGCCCCGGCCGCCGAGCCGCCGGTGTCCGCGCTACCCGGCCGGATCCGGCAACTGCACTGGTCGACCTGGCGCGGCGTGCTGGTCCGCAGCGTCCGCAACTACCTGCAGGACAACTGCACCGACTGGGCCGCCGCGCTGACCTACTACGGGGTGCTCGCGCTCTTTCCCTCCACCGTCGTGGTGGTCGCTCTGGTCGGGCTGGTCTCGGACGGGGAACGCACCGTCGACACCGTGCTCGACCTGGCCCGGGACGTCGGGGCGGGGTCCGTGGTGGCCAACGAGAACTTCGTCGGCGTGGTCCGGGGCGTGGTGGAGCAGAACAGCTCGGCCGGGGTGCTGCTCAGCTTCGGTCTGCTGGGTGCGCTCTGGTCCGCCTCCAACTTCATCGCCTCGTTCACCCGCGCCTCGAACACGATCTACGGGGTGACCGAGGGGCGACCGGTGTGGAAGCTGCGGCCGATCCAGATCGGGCTGGCGGCGCTGTCGCTGGTGCTGCTCGCCGTGGTGGCCACCGGACTGATCGTCAGCGGCCCGGTCGCCGACGCGGTCGGCGACCTGGTCGGCGCGGGAGGCGCGGCCCGTACGGCCTGGTCGGTGGTGAAGTGGCCGGTGCTGGCGATGATCGCGATGCTGCTGATGTCGTTGCTGTTCTGGGTGGCGCCGAACGTCCGTCAGCCCCGGTTCCGGTGGCTCACCCCGGGCGGGGCGGTGGCGCTGGTCGCCTGGGCGCTGGGTTCCTTCGGCTTCGGCCTGTACGTGGCCAACTTCGGCTCGTACGACACCACCTACGGCAGCCTCGGCGCGGTGATCGCCTTCCTGGTCTGGCTCTACGTGTCCAATTCCGCTCTGCTGCTCGGGGTGCAGATCAACGCCGAGTTGCAGCGCGGACGGGTGCTCCAGTCCGGCGCGAGCGACGCCGAGGAGCCGGTGCTGCCGCCCCGGTCGCCGGCACCTTCGTGACCCGGTGCCGCGTTTACCGCCCCCCTCGCCGGGTAGCGCAGAAGGTATGGAACGCGGCAGCAGCAAGCACGCACCGAGAGTCGACGAGCAGATGGAGCAGGAGGTCAACGGCCTGGTCCAGGGGCCGGGGACCGGTGGCTCACGGGTCGACGAGTTCCGGGTGCCGGAGCCTGCGGGCGAGGACCAGCCGGAGACGACCACCGTCGTCGGCGGCGAGACCCGCAGCGGCACTCCGCAGGGCATGACGTCCGAGGACGTGGAGGCTCGCAGCCGGTTGGGACGGTTCATCACGATGACCGCCCTGCCCGGGGACCGGGCGGCCCTACTCGCCAACGCGCGGGAGAACGAGGCGCCGGACGACCTGCTCGCCGAGTTGGAGCGCCTGCCGGAGGGCACCCGGTACCAGACGGTGTCCGAGGTCTGGGCCGCGCTCGGCCACAAGAACGAGACGACGCGCTGGTGAGGACGGCCCTCTGCGGCCAGCCCCCGCACCGGCGCAGGAGAGGATCCTGATGAGTGGTGTAACCGAGCACGTCGACGTCTCCGTCCCGATCCGGACGGCGTACGACCAGTGGACGCAGTTCGAGGAGTTCCCCCACTTCATGGAGGGCGTCGAGGAGGTCCGTCAGCTCTCCGACACGCTCACCCACTGGACCGTGGAGATCGCCGGGGTCAAGCGCGAGTTCGACGCCGAGATCACCGAGCAGCTCCCCGACGAACGGGTCGCCTGGCGCTCGACCGGCGGCACCAAGCACGCCGGGGTGGTCACCTTCCACCGGCTCGACGAGCAGACCAGCCGGGTCAGCCTCCAACTGGAGTTCGACCCGCAGGGTGTCCTCGAACAGGCCGGCGACAAGCTGGGCGTCGTGGACCGCCGGGCAAAGGGTGACCTGCAACGCTTCAAGCAGTTCATCGAGCGGCGCGGTCAGGAGACCGGCGCCTGGCGAGGAACCGTCGACCGACCGCAGCCCTGATCCCTCCCGTACCTCCCGCCACGGCCGCCGCTCACCCGGCGGCCGTCGCCATTGCCGGCGGTCGCGCCGGTGTCGTCGCCGGTGCCGGCGGTCGCGTCGGTGCGCCGTTTGGCCGGTGCGGGTGGGGGTAGGGCGAGGGTATGAGCGACGACAGGGTGTGGCGTGACGAGGAACGGCTGCCGTTGGAGGAACTGGACCGGGCGGTCGCCCGGTCCACGCTCGACGGGCAGTCCGACGACGTGACCGGCAACGACGCCGGTGAGGAGGCCGCGTTCGGCCACGGCCCGGAGGCCGCCGACCGGGGTACGCAGGTGCCCGGCACCGGTCGCGAGCCGACCGACCCGGACCGCGCCCACCGCCCCTCCACCACCGGTCGTACCGGCCCGGACACGCTCTGACGACACCACCGGATCATCGCCGAGAAGTGCGCGGCCTCGCCTTCTGCGGGGCCGACACGCTCATGATCGGCGGTGATTGGGTCAGCCGGACGGATCGGGATTCGGACGGGTCGGACAGATTCGGCCGTTCGGCTGACGGCAACGCCGCGACGGCGCGCAAGACTTTCGGGATGCATCAGGGCTCCGGCTTCCTCACCACGCGTCAACGCCGCCTGGCATGGCTCGGCTTCCTGCTCGCCGCCGCTCAGGCGCCCGTCTCCGCCAGGTTCACCGAGGACAGCTCCTGGCTGTTCAGCTTGGTTGTCGCGCTGATGGTGGCGACTGTGATCATCGCGGACGACACCGCGCGCCGCCGTCCGGCGGACGCCCGCCCGACGGAGTAACACTCTGCGCCGGGTCTCACCCGGCTTCCTGCGGGCGGGCCTCGTGACCCGCTCGACCACGGGTACGACGCCGCTCCTTCATCTCCGCCTCGTACAGGTGCCGCCGGCCCCCGACCAGCTCGTCGCGGGCCGCCCGGTCCAGGTCACGGAAGAGCGCGTAGTACCCGTCGTCGAAGTCCTCGACGATCTGGAACGTCCAGCGACCCGCGATCACGTTCCGGCCCACCAGCTCGTCGGCGATCCGGTCGGCGATCGCCCCGTGGCCGGCCGCGCGGAACATCCGGACCGCCTCGTCCAGCATCAGGTCGGCGTGGCCGATGCGCTGATGCATGGAGTAGAGCTCGCCCCGGGCGCGCTCCACGCACTCCAGCGCCTCGCTGAGCTTGCCGAGCGCCTCCACCGTGTCGTCGCTCACACCGGCCGGTCGCCGGTGCCGCTCGTCGGGGCCGTCGGTGGTGTCCATTCGTGCCTCCCTGCTACCGCCACTGCCCGGTTGGGCGGTCGCGCGTCCAGGTCCGGACCCCGAGACGACGACCGGCCGATCCCCTGACCAGCCGAGCGGCCGAGGTCGCCGCCGGTCCGAGTTGGCTAGATTCGTTCCCCATGCGCGTGCCGTCGAACCGGGTTCGGACCCGGACCACCGTCGAGGACAACCGGTCCACCCTGATGACGCTCGCCACCACCGTGGGCCTCGACGGGCTGGCCGCCGCCGGAGCACTGCCCGGGCTGCTCGCCGTGGTCGACCAGCACGCCGCCGCGGTGCGGGACAGCCTGCACGGGGACCTCACCCCGCTGACCACCGCGGCCCTGGCCGGCTACGCCGAGGGGCTCCGGGCCGCCGCCGCCGAGCACGGCTGGCAGCCGCCGGCCGCCCCGGTCGAGTGGGCCGAGGCGGACTGGGTGCTGGTGCGTCTGCTCGCCGTCTGCGCGCTGACCGCCGCGCTGGACACCCCGGCTCCGCAGCCGCCTGCGCTGTGACGTGAACGGGTGCCCGCCGTGTGGCGGACACCCGTCCCGGTACGCGTACGGTCACCGACCGAACTGCTGGGTCTCGTCACCCGAGGTCCCGGACTGGTACGTACCCCGCCCCCCGGACATCGAGGACTCCTGTCCCCTCGACATCGTCTGGGAACGCTCGGCACCCGCCCGGTCGGCCATCTGCCGCTGCATGTCGCTGCGTCCGGCCTGGGCGCCCTGCCGCTGTTCGCGGACGGCCCGCGACTCCTCCGCGATCCGGTGGAGCCAGCCGTCCCAGCGGTTCTGCATGGGCTTGACCAGACCACCGCCCACGCCGACGATCAGGATGCCGGCCACCGTGGCGAGCACCGCGATCAGGACCGGAGTGGTGACGGTGGTGGCGATGCCCACCTGGTTCAGCGCCGCGATGACGCCGAGCGCGATGATGAAGACCGCCGTCAGGTCGGCCAGCACCCGCCCGTACGACAGACCGCCCAGCGCCCCGCTGACGAGGTCCCGCACCGCGTTGGCGATCGCCGCGGCGATCACCACGATCACGATCGCCACGAAGGCCCGGGGCAGCCAGGCCACCACGCCGCCGATCAGGTTGCTGATCGCGTTCGGACCCCAGACGCCGAAGGCGAACTGAAGCGTGAACAGCAGTACGGCGTAGTACGCCAGGCGCGCCAGGATGTCACTGGCGTCGTACCTGGTCCGTTCGAGCGCGCGCTTGATGCCGCCCCGTTCGACCGCGCGATCGAACCCCACCCGTTCCAGGACCGCATCAACGATCTTGAGCACGGCTCTGGCGATGAGCCATCCGACCACCAGGATCGCGATGAACGCGATGGCCCTCGGTACGAACAGCAGCACCGACCTCCACATGTCGGCCACAGCGTCACCGATGTTGACCTGCCTGGCCGCCAGGGTTTCCGGCATGATGTCCCTCCTGTCGCATGGACTGCCCCGCGCGCTTACCCCAACGTCGGGACGGCACGCCGCGCAGGTCACCTGCTTTTTCCCGACACATCCCGACAGAACGGCTCTGACCTGCCCTGATGTCCCGGCACGAACCGCCGGGCGCATGATCGGAAACACGGGTCGAGGGGTCGGGCTAGGCTGCGGTCATGCCAGGAACGGTCGGGCGAGTCCCCACGCCAGCAGGCCAGGCGCCCCGCGCGCCGATGCCGCGCGCCGCGACCGTCGTCGGCCACCACGAGTGGGGCGCGACGGTGCTGGGCACCCGCGAGTCCTGGGACCCGGCGGTCCGCGCCGCCGTGGAGGTGGTGCTCGCCTCACCCGCACCGATGGCGCTGTACCTCGGCGACGAGTTGCTGCTGCTCTACAACGACGCGTACGCCGAGCTGATCGGTGACCGGCACCCGCAGGCCGTGGGTCGGCCCGCCGCCGAGGTCTTCGACCAGGTGTGGCGGCTGCCCGGCGTCGGTGACGTGGTGGAGCAGACCTACCGCACCGGTGAGCCGTTCCTGGAGAAGGAGGCACCCCTTCCGCTGCACTCCGACGGTCTCGACCCGTCCGTCTACATCTGGGCCTGCTCGACCGTCCGCGACAGCGGCGGCCGGATCGCCGGGGTGCTGTCGGTGGTCGCGGAGACCAATCCGGCGACCCGCCAGTTGCAGGAGCTGAGCGAGTTCGCCGCGGCGCTGTCCGGCACGCTGACCCTCGACGACGTGGCCCGGGTGGCGCTGCGGTACGCGCTCACCTCGTTCGACGCCGACCGGGTCTCGTTCGCCGTCGACGACGCCGGCGGTGGGGGCGGTTGGCGACTGGTCCGCCGGGTCCGTGGGGAGCTGGTGGACGAGGCGGACGAGCGGCTGCCCCCGCTGTGGCGGCGCGGGCCGGCGGACTGGCCGGCACCGGCGGCGCTCAGCGCGGGTAGCGGCCAGCCCCGGTTCGTCGACGACGGCGAGCCGCTGCGCGACATCGCCGCCGACCGGCACGACCAGCGGGTCCGCGCCCTGGCGGCAGTGCCGCTCCGCGCGTCCGGGGTCCGCGGCGCGCTCACCGTCGGCTACCGCACCTCGCACGCCTGGACCGCGCCGGAACGGGCGCTGCTGGCCGCGTCGGCCGAGCTGGTCGGGCAGGCGACCGAACGGGCCCGCCGCTTCGAGACCCAGCACGGCACCGCTCAACTGCTCCAGCGCAGCATGCTGCCGGAGAACCTGCCCAGCCTGCCGCTGCTGCGGATCGCCGCCCGCTACGACCCGGGGGTCGACGGCAACGCCGCCGGTGGCGACTTCTATGACGCGTTCGTGCTGCCCACCGGCGACCTCGGGGTGGTGCTCGGCGACGTGGCCGGGCACGACGTGCAGGCCGCCGCCCGGATGGGACAGGTCCGCGCCGCGCTGCGGGCGTTGGCGCTCAACGACCCGCGCCCCGACCAGGTGCTCGCCGGTCTCGACCGGCTGGTCACCAGCCTCGGGTCCGAGACCGGCACGTACGAGCTGTTCGTGACCGTGGCGTTCGGCGTGATCGACGTGGAGCGGGAGCAGCTCACCCTGGCCAGCGCCGGCCATCCGGCGCCGCTGGTGCGGCGCTGCGGTCCCGGGGGCGAACCCCGGGCCGAGTACGTGGACGTGCCGACCGGCGCGCCGCTGGGCATCGGCTACCACCCCGCCACCGGCACCGTCGCGTTCTCCCCCGGCGACACCCTGCTGCTGTTCAGCGACGGCGTGGTGGAACGCCGACGGCAGGGGCTGTCGCACGGCCTGGCCCGCCTGGCGGAGTCGGTGGCCGCCGCGCCCAGCGGTGACCCGAGGGCGTTGTGCGCCGCCGCCACGGCCTCGGTCCCCGGCGCCACCGAGGACGACGTCGCGGTGCTGGCCGTCGAGTACGCCCTGCGGCCGAGCCGGTCGGCACGGATGGAGGTGCCGGCCGAGCCGACCGCCCCGAGCCGGGTCCGGCACTGGATGACCGCGCTGCTCACCGAGTGGCGGGTGGCCGAGTCGGTGATCGGCGCGGCGGTGCTCTGCACCAGCGAGTTGACCACGAACGCCCTGCTGCACGCCGGCACCGAGGCACGGGTCGAGATCGACCTCAGCCCGGAGCGCCTACTCGTCTCGGTGGCCGACTCCGGGTCCCGGGGCACGGTGACCCGGGCCCGCACCGACACGCTGAGCAGCCGGGGCCGGGGGTTGGGCCTGATCGAGGAGCTGAGCGACGCCTGGGGCACCGACCCCACCGTGCGCGGCTCGACCGTCTGGTTCGAGATCCTGCTCCCGCCCGCCTGACCACCCCGCGCCCGGCGACTGACCGTCCCGACCGGCGGCTGGTCGCCGGGGACCGCGCGTCAGGTCAGGCGCTGGACCAGGGCGCGGCCGAGGTCGCGGCCGGAACGCCAGGCGGTCTGCACCCGGGACTCGCCGAAGGCGTCCCCGGCCAGCCCGATCCCGTCGCCGTCCAGGTGGAACCCGGCGGCGGTGTCGGAGGTGGGCCGGGCGTACGTCCAGCGGTGCACGTGCACGTGCTCGGCCCGGTCGGGCAGCGCGAACAGGTCGCGGACGGCCGCCTCGACGGCCGACGCGGCGCCGGTGGGCTGGGCGAGATGACCGGCGGCGAACTCCGGCGTGGTGTGTGCGACCAGCACCGGTGCGCCGTCGCCGCGCCGGTCGCCGTCGTCGCAGACCAGGCTGAGCAGCGGATGGTCGTTGACGAAAGCGCCCCGGAAGTCGGCCCAGCGTCGGGTCGGAAAGCGCAGCACGGCGGAGAGCGTCGGCGCCCAGCGCTGCCGCCCGGCCGCCTCGGTGGCGGCGGCCAGAGCCGGGTCGAGCAGCAGCGCCGCCTGCGGGCCCGGCATCGCCAGGACCGCCGCCGCGCACGTCGTGCCGTCCACCAGCGGACCGGCCTCGACGCCGAGCACCAGCCGGTTCACCACCACGGGCAGGTCGCGGGCCAGGTGCTCGACGAGTGACCGCAGTCCTCGGGGAGCGGCCCAGCGCATCGGCCCGGGGACCTCACGCCGCCCGGTGCCGTCGTAGGAGACGAAGGTGTCGGTCCACTCGCGGGCCAGGCCGGCGGCCTCCCACTCGCGTACCACCTCGGCGAACTCGGGATCGCTCACCGTCAGGTAGGCGGCGCCCAGGTCGGCGGGGCGGCCGTCAAAGCGTTTGCTGGCCATCCGTCCGCCGGCCACCCGACCGCGTTCGCGGATCTCCACCGGCACGCCGGCCCGCGCCAGTTCCCCGGCGCAGGCGACGCCCGCGATACCCGCACCGACCACCACGACACCCGCCCGATCCAGTCCCATCGGATGATCGTATTCGCGACCTGGCCCGGGTGGCGGCGACCGAGCGGTGCCCGTCGATCCTCCGGATACTTCCGGAAGGTCTTCACAAGTTCGCAACCGGCCCGTACTTTGTCGGACATGTGGGAGCGCTTCCACGCACTGTCTTCGATGCATACGAGGAGCAGTACATGAGAACCCGAGGCACCTATGCCGTGGTCGGCGCCGTCGCGACGGCACTGACCGTGGTCGCCACCGTCGGCGTGGGCGCGTTGCGTCCCGCGCCCGCAGCCGCCGCCGACTCCGTGTTCTACGTCGATCCGGACACCAGCGCCGCCCGCTGGGTGGCCGCCAACCCGAACGACTCCAAGGCCGCCGTGATCCGGGACCGGATCGCCAGCGTCCCGCAGCCGCGCTGGTACACCACCACCAACACCTCGACCGTACGCGCGGAGGTCAGCTCCTTCGTCAACGCCGCCGCCAACGCCGGCAAGATCCCGATCCTCGTGGTCTACAACATCCCCAACCGCGACTGCAGCAACCACAGCGGCGGCGGTGCGCCCAACCACACCGCCTACCGACAGTGGGTGGACCAGGTCGCCGCCGGGCTCGGCGGACGGCCCGCCACGATCATCCTGGAGCCCGACGTGCTCCCGATCATGACGAGCTGCATGAACGCCAGCCAGCAGGCCGAGGTCCGGGCCTCCATGGCGTACGCCGGCAAGGCGCTCAAGGCCGGCTCGTCAGCGGCGAAGGTCTACTTCGACATCGGCCACGGCGGATGGCTCGCACCCAGCGAGGCGGCCGCTCGACTGAACGCGGCGGACGTCGCCAACAGCGCCGACGGCATCTCGGTCAACGTGTCGAACTACCGCCGCACGGCCGACGAGGTCTCGTACGCCAAGCAGATCATCCAGGCCACCGGCAACTCCCGTCTCAAGGCGGTCATCGACACCAGCCGCAACGGCAACGGCCCGGCCGGCTCGGAGTGGTGCGACCCGCCGGGGCGGGCGATCGGCACGCCGAGCACCACCGCCACCGGCGACTCGGCGATCGACGCGTTCCTCTGGGTGAAGCTGCCCGGCGAGGCCGACGGCTGTATCGCCGCCGCCGGACAGTTCGTGCCGCAGCGGGCGTACGACCTGGCGATCGCGGCCGGCCCCCCGCCGACCACCACCCCGCCGACGACGACCCCGCCGACCACCACTCCCCCCACCACCCCGCCGCCGACCACCACGCCGCCCCCGTCCAACCCGCCCGCCGGCAACTGCGCGGTGACGTTTACCCCGAACACGTGGGCCGGCGGCTTCACCGCCGAGATCCGGGTCACCAACCGCAGCGGGGCGCTCACCGGCTGGACGCTCGCCTTCAACGCCGGCTCCGGCGTGCGGCTGAGCAACGGCTGGAACGGCACCTGGAGCCAGTCCGGTGACCGCATCGAGGTCCGCAACGTCGCCTACAACGGCAGCGTGCCCAGCGGCGGCACGATCAGCGTGGGCTTCCAGGGCACCTACAGCGGCAGCAGCCTGCCGACGCCCGGCCCCTTCACCCTGAACGGCGGCACCTGCGCCTGACCGGCGCGCTCCCAGGACCACACCGGGCCCTCGGGCCACCACCACAGACCGGGCCTCCGGCCGACACCGCGACAGCGGTGGCCGGGGGCCCGGTCGTCTGCCCGGCCGGTACCGGATCCGCCACCGGCGTTACCGCTCGCCCCGGACGGGAACGCGACTACAGACGAAGGAGGAGACCCATGACCACACAGTCGAATCCCTCGGCGTGGCAACCCGGTGTGACCGGCGGCGGCACCCTCCCGTCCGGCCCCGGAGGCCGCACCGCGGCACCCGGTGGCGACGGGCACGGCCCAGCAGCCGGGCCGCCGACCGTGACACTGGGCGCCTACCCGGACTATCCGTCCGCGCAACGCGTCGTGGACTATCTGGCCGACAACCGCTTCCCGGTCGAACGGACCGCGATCGTCGGCACCGACCTCACCCTGGTGGAGACGGTGCTCGGTCGGCTGACCACGGCCCGGGCCGCGCTGATCGGCGCCGGCACCGGTGCCTGGCTCGGACTCTTCATCGGCCTGCTGTTCGGCATCTTCACGGTCGGCAACTGGCTGGCCGTGCTCCTGGTCGGCCTGGTCATCGGTGCCGTCTGGGGTGCCGTGTTCGGCGGCGTCGCGCACGCCATGACCGGCGGCAAGCGGGACTTCACCTCGGCCAGCTCACTGCGGGCCAACCAGTACGCGGTCACCGTCGAGGCGGACGTGGCCGAGCAGGCCCGACAGCTCGTGGGCCGGCTGCACCTGGGCGGTCGCCAGGCACAACCGGCGACCTGACGCACGCGAGGCCCACGGGCGGGAACTTTCCTGTCCGTGGGCCGTTTCGCGTGGTCAGGGCCGCCGTCCCGACCGCCCTACGACAAAGCCCCCGGCCACCGCCGAGGGCTTTCCGTGCTGCGCTGGATCAGGCCCGCTTCGCCAGCTCGATGAAGCTGCGCCACGCCGCCGTGCCGAAGGCCAGCGCCGGGCCGGTCGGGTCCTTGGAGTCCCGCACACCGACGACGCCTCGCCGTCGGCGACGTGGTCCGCGCGCCGGAGGGCGCCTACGAGCCCGGCTGACCCTGTACGTCGCCGAGGTGGTCGACCGGATCGAGCGCGACGGCACCGTGTGGATCGAGGTGTACGGGCACGAGGTGCAGGACGACCGGACCCTCCGCCCCCGTCGCCGGTACGCCCGGGTCCGCCCGGACCTCGCGGACGTCCTCCCCACACGCCGGTGGTGAGCGCGTGGGACGCAGCGGCGAGGGCCTCCGTCTCCCCGGGCGTGTACCTCCTGACCCGGGAAGCGTCCCCGCAGTTCAGCACACCCGTCCTGGTGCGGGTCATCCGGAAGCTGGATCGGCCCACGTACGAAGGGTGGGCGTGGGTGGACGTGTACCAACTCGACCGGCACGGGGACGCCACCGTCCGACGGTCGCTGTTCCTCAAGCCCGTAGGGATGCGACCGGTGCAGGTCCCACCCGTCCCGTACGCGCAGCGCTCCCGGCCGCGCTCACCGCGAGGTCGCGACCGTGAGCAGACGGCACGAGGTGGGTAGATTTGTTGCCGCTGGAGCGACAACAAATCTACCCACCTCAGCCTCGCGCGGAGTGGGGCCTCCAGGCCGGCGGCACGATGACCGCCGAGAGCGGCGGGTCGTGAATCCGGTGCCGGCGAACGGGGTCCGCAGCCAGCACCAGCGCAAGTCCGGCCCGTGACGGCACGTACCAGGTGCGGCACGCCGAGGCGTGTCCGCTCGGACGACCACCACGGACGTACCCACCGCGCACGCTCGGGCGGAGTCTGCGGCGAGTCGCACGCGCCGGGCCGGGTCGGTGGCCCGTCTGGTCACGCCGAGAAGAAGCCGCCGCGCATCGCGACCGAACCGGGCGCGCGACCGGCGCGGTGCCGCCGACCGGGCCGAGTCACACCCGGGTAGGACCGCCCGCCCCGGATGCCGCGGCCATCCCCCGGCCGCGCACCGGGGCGGGCTCTCGCCGCACTCACCCGTCAGGGGCGGTCGCCCTGACCGCCGGTGTGCGGCACCCGCTCCGCCGGGACGACCCCGAGCCGGCCGGCCTGGTAGTCCTCGAACGCCTGGATCAGCTCGTCCCGGCTGTTCATCACGAACGGGCCGTACTGCGCCACCGGCTCCCGGATCGGCTGCCCGCCCATGATGTAGAGGTCCAGCGTCGGGGTGCGGCTGTCCTGCCGGGCGTTGGCCTTGAACCGCAGCGCGTCGCCCGGTCCGTGCACCGCGAGCTGTCCGGTACGGACGCCGCGCCCGTTCGCGCCGACCGTGCCCCGGCCGCCCAACACGTACACCAGGGCGTTGAAGTCCGGCCGCCAGGGCAGGTCGACCTGCGCGCCGGGCTCCACCGTCACGTGGGCGACGGTGATCGGCGTGTACGTCGATCCGGGTCCCTGGTGCCCGCCGATCTCACCGGCGATCACCCGGACCAGCGCGCCGCCGTCCGGCGTGGTGACCAGTGCCGCCTGGTTGCCCCGGATGTCCTGGTATTTCGGCGGGCTCATCTTGGCCACCCTGGGCAGGTTGACCCAGAGCTGGGTGCCGTGGAACAACCCACCGCTGACCACCAGGTGCTCCGGCGGCGCCTCGATGTGCAGCAGGCCACTGCCTGCGGTCATCCACTGGGTGTCGCCGTTGGTGATGGTGCCGCCACCACCGTGGCTGTCCTGGTGGTCGAAGATCCCGTCGATGATGTACGTGACGGTCTCGAAGCCTCGGTGCGGGTGCCAACTGGTCCCCTTCGGCTCGCCCGGCGCGTACTCCACCTCGCCCATCTGGTCGAGGTGCAGGAACGGGTCCAGCTCGGTGGTGGGCACCCCGGCGAAGGCCCGGCGCACCGGGAAGCCCTCGCCCTCGAAGCCGCTGGGCGCGGTGGTCAGCCGGCGGACCGGCCGAATGACGGTGGTGGACTCGTCGAGCTTCGGCAGCCGGGGCAGGACGAGGACGTTGTCGACGGTGATGGCGGGCATCGGAAGCTCCTTCAGCTCTCGCGGGGGGCGGCGTCGGGGGTGCCCTGCAGCCGCTGGCCGAGTCGGGTGAAGACCGTGGTCAGGCAGGCGATCTCGGCGTCGTCGAGGTCGTCCATCAGGTGGGTGCGGACCGAGCGCAGATGGTGCGGAGCGGCCTCGCGCAGCGCCATCAGCCCGGCGGCGGTGAGCACCGCCTCGCTGCCGCGCCCGTCGTCCGGACAGGGCTGCCGGGCGACCAGGCCGCGTCGCTGCATGGAGGAGACCTGGTAGGTCAGTCGACTGGGCGAGAAGACCAGTCGACCGGCGAGCTCACCCATCCTTAGTCGCTGCCCCGGGGCCTCGGCGAGCAGCACCAGCACGTGATAGTCGGCGAAGCTCAGCTCGCTGGCGGCCCGCAGGTCGTCCTCCAGCCGGGTGAACAACCGCTGGCTGGCCTCGATGTACGCCCGCCAGGCGGCGAGTCGCACCTCGCTCAGGCTCTCGGTCACGGCGCCACGGTAACATGTATTCAAAATTTGAACAATGACTCCCGGAGCAGGCACCATCTGCACCACAAACCCAGGTGAATGATGTGGTCAAACTTTGAAGCGCCACCGGCGAGACCCCGCCGATCATGGAGTACTGGCGAGGGTTCCGGGGCTTATGTGCCTTGTATCGCTACCACAAGTCCATGATCGCGGGGGGCGTGCCCGCGCGACGAGGGGCGTGCCTGCCGTGGAACACGCCCCGCGCCGGCCGCGACGGCTGTGCCACACTGTGCCGTCGTGGAACTGACCGCCCCCGGCCTGCTGCTACGCCCCTGGAGCACGGCGGACGCGCCCGCCGTGCTGGCGGCCTGGCACGACCCGGCCATCGCCCAGTGGAACCCGCAGGGCAACGCGTTCGACCTCGACGCCGCCCGCCAGTGGGTGCACTGGCGGGCCGACTGGTCCCAGGGCACCCACGTCTCGCTGGCGGTGGCCGACCCGACCCGGCCGGAGATCATGCTCGGCTCGGTGTCGCTGCACCGAATCCACGCGGGCGACGCGTCGATCGGCTACTGGACCGTCGCCGCCGCCCGCCGGCAGGGCCTCGCCTCGGCGGCGGTCAGCCGGCTCACCGAGTGGGCCTTCCGCGATCTGGGCCTGCACCGCATCGAGTTGTGCCACGCGGTCGCCAACCCGGCCTCCTGCCGGGTCGCCGAACGGGCCGGGTATCCGGTCGAGGGCACGCTGCGCCAGTCACACCGCTACGGCGACGGTCGACGCCACGACGAACACCTGCACGCCCGCCTCGCCACCGACTGAGCCCGCAACCGGTCACGGGGTAGCGACGATCGGGTCAGGAGACGGCGAAAATGCCGGCCACGCCCAGCAGGACCATCACCAGTACGGCCAACAGCGCCCCCCGCTCGCTCTCCACCGCCTGCTCACGGTGCTCGGTCACGGAGTTCGTCATCTCGCCGGGCATGGTGCGGCCTCCTCGCTGCTCGGGCCGAAGCCGGGCGTACGCCATCGGCACCGAAGGCCGACGGGGCGAGCCCGATCCGGATGGGTGAGGCCGGGACGGCCTCCGGGCGGGCACGCCGACGCGCACGACGATGTCGCCCAGCTCACCGGGGCGTACCGACCCGCGACTGGCTTACCCATCTGGACCAGGGAAAACCCGAAAGCGACCCGTATTTCTTCGCTGGTGGCGGCGTCGGTGTCGCTCAGCCGAGCGCGGGCAGCGGGCGCTCGGCGTACGGCGCGTCCGCCGACCCGGACTCCGGGGCGTCGAGCACGGTCAGACCACCCGGGTACGCGAAGGACCCCCGTGGGGAGTAGTAGCCCCACCCGATGGTGAGCGGATTCTCCGGCCGCAACGCGTAGACCGGGTGCTCCGGGTCCAGAAACTCCACCGACTCGATCTCGAAGGAGGTGGACGGCTCGGCGACCACCGGATAGATACTGCTGACCAACCGGCCGTGCAGCGCGGTGACGTACCGGTGGTGGCCGTTGTGCACGGTGTGCCCGGTCTCCCCGGCGCGCACCCGGGCGCGGATCACCGGCGCGCCGTCGATGGTGGTCTCGGTCACCAGCTCGTGGCCGTTCACGGCGATGGTGGTGTCGCCGGTCAGCGCGGGGGCGCCCCGACCGAGGGCGTACCGGCGGACCAGCTCGCTGGAGGTCACGTAGTGGGTCCACCAGCCCCCCGGGGTCACCCCGTCGGGAGCGTCCACGCCGGCCAGGGTCACCCCGAGATAGGTCAGCGAGTACGCGCCGAAGCCGGAGGTCTGGCTCGCGTCGTCGACCACGTACTGGTTCATGAAGACCTGACCGTCGGGATGCGGGTGGAGCCCGGCCGGCACGAGCGCCGCCACCGCGTCCGGATCCGCCGGCAACCAGCTGAAATACAGCGTCCGGCAGTTCACGACGAGTTGGGGCACCGCGGGGTCGAGCACAACACCTCCGGTCGACAGTCCCTCGCGACGCTATGCCCGGTCCCACCGACGGGACAACGACGGATAGGCGACAGTCGTCGAACCGCCCCGTCGACATCTCCCCCGATCGGCGGCGCGGGGCATCCGTCCGTCCGGGCCGTCGCGGGCGACGACCGATGAGGGGATCGTCCGAACCGCCCGGTCTTGATCACGAATCACCCTTCGATCCGGCGGCACTTCATGGATGAATGACCGATTGAGACTGTTTCATGCCTTGAAATCACTTAAGCACATCGTCCGTTCGGCTAGATTTCTGCGGCACGATCAGGCTATGGTGACTCCCGAACGGACTAACAGGCTCTAAACCAAAGCGTCACGTCTTTATCCGCGGACGAGGTGCAGGGAGGACCACCATGACCGCGCTCACCGAAACGGCGACCGCCCCGGCGCCGAAGCTCGACCCACGTTCGCTCTCCGACAGCGCCACGGACCTACTCAACGCGATGGCCGCGCTGCCGGCCGGGCACCCGTCCCGGGCCGCGCTGCGCGACCGGGCGATCGAGGCCTGGCTGCCGCTGGCCAACCACCTCGCACACCGCTACAGCGGACGCGGCGAGCCCACCGACGACCTGGCCCAGACCGCCGCCGTCGGCCTCATCAAGGCCATCGACAAGTTCGACCCCACCCGGGGCGTCGACTTCGCCGGCTACGCGATCCCCACCATCATCGGTGAGCTCAAGCGGCACTTCCGCGACCGCACCTGGGACATCCGGGTCCCCCGGCGGCTCCAGGAGCTGCGGCTGGCCATCTCCGACGCCAACAGCTCGCTGTTGCAGACCCTGGGTCGCTCGCCGACGGTCGCCGACATCGCCACCCACCTCAGCCTCACCGAGGAAGAGGTCCTGGAGGGCCTGGAAGGCGCCCGCGCCTACAACGCGGTGTCGCTGTCCACCCCGACCGGTGACGGTGACCGGGCCACCGAGCTGGGCGACATGCTCGGCGGCGAGGACAGCGAGTTCGAGCTGGCCGAGCTGCGGGTGGCCCTCGGGCCGGCGCTGGCCACGCTGGACGAGCGCGAGCAGAAGATCCTCACCCTGCGCTTCTACGGCAACCTCACCCAGTCGCAGATCGCCGAGCAGATCGGCGTCTCGCAGATGCACGTGTCCCGGCTGCTGGCCCGGGCGCTGACGAAGCTGCGGGGGCAGCTCGACGGTACGTACTAAGAGGGGGTGGCGACGGTGGCCGGGTCCGCAGGGACCCGGCCACCGTCGTGTCCGCCGCCACCGGCTCGGCCCGTCGGCCCACCCGGGCCGGCGCCCGCGTCGGCCGAGCCGGTGGGGCGGACGACTCAGGTGGCGGACGGCTCCCGCCACATCGGCCAGAACGGCGTGTCGTCGGGCAGCCGGAACGGCTCCGACACCCGGTATCCGTGCCGCGCGTAGAGGTCGCGGCCGATCTCGCTGCTCGCTTCCAGATAGGCCGGTACGCCGTGGGCGTCCAGCCAGGCGTGGTGGTGCCGCAGCAGCGCCGAACCCACCCCCTGCCCCTGGCGGTCCGGCCGCACGGCCAGCAGCGCCAGGTGATGGTGGTCCCGGTGCGGGTGATGGGCGGCGAACAGCTCGTCCAGGTGGACGAAGCGCGGCGTCCACTCCCCGCACGCGGCGGCCAGCCGGGCGTCGTAGTCCTCCGGCGGCGGCAGCGGCTCACCGACCGACGGCAGCCAGACCGCCACCCCGGCCCGGTCGGCGGTGCCGAACACCAGCCCGTGCCGCATCGCGTGCGCCACGATGATCTCGAAGTTCCCGGCCAGCACCGCCTCCCGCTTGGCCTCGTCCGGGACCAGCCACCGGGTGGCGTCCAGGACCAGGAAGGACTCGGCGATGCGCTCGGCCACCCAACGGGTGTCGGCCACGTCGAGACGGACGATCGTCGGAGCGGTCATCGCCGCACCTCCGCCTCGACCGGCGACGGCGGGGCCACGGCCGCTGCGGCGCTCTCCGCCCCCAGACCGATCCGGGCGTACGTGTCGGGTCGACTGCTCCGCAACGTCAGCCCCCAGAGCGCGCCGAGCAACGCGGCCACCGGGTACACCGCCGGGAACGCCCAGCGCAGCGGGGAGTCGGGCTCGACGCCGAGCAGGTTGGCGAAGTTCTGCACGGCCAGCACGATGATGGCGGTCAGCGCGACCGCCGCGATCCCCGGGGCGACCAGCCGCCGCCAGAGCGTCTCCTGCTCGGCGTTGCGGGCGAAGTAGACGATGATGGCGACCGCGGTGGTCGCGATCAGCAGCAGCACACCGAAGCCACCGCTGGTGCCCAGCCAGAAGAACAGTTGCAGGACCGGGTCCCAGCCGTTGAACGCGTACAGCAGGATCACCACCAGGCCGAGCGCGCTCTGCGCCAGCGAGGCGGCCTGCGGAGCGCCGGTCGTCGGCGAGGTCCGCCCGAACACCGCCGGCAGCACCCGCTCGCGGCCCAGCGCGAAGGCGTACCGCGCGGTGGTGTTGTGGAACGAGATCATCGCGGCCAGCACCGAGGTCAGGAAAAGCGCCTGGCCGATGGTGAGGACGGTGTCGCCCAGGTGCGCGCCGGCCAGGTTGAAGATCAGCTCCACGCTCTGGGTGCCGGCCTCCTCGACGATCCGGTCCGGGCCGACGGCCACCGTCATGCTCCACGACGAGAGGGCGTAGACCACCGCGATGATCGCCACCGAGAGGTAGGTGGCCATCGGCACGGTCCGCTGCGGGTCCTTGCTCTCCTCGCTGAACACCACCGCCGCCTCGAAGCCGACGAAGCCGAGGATGGCCAGCACCAGCACCGCGCCCAGGCCGGGCACGAAGAAGTTGTCCGGCGAGAACGCCGCGAAGCTGACGCTGCCGCCCGCCGGGTTGCCCAACTGGCCGAGGTCGAACAGCACGATGACGGCGATCTCGGCGCAGAGCAGCGCGGCCAGCACCATGCCGTTGATGTCCACCCGCAGCAGCCCGAGCAGGCCCACCAGCGCCCAGGCCAGCAGCGCCACGATCCACCACTGCGGCGTCACGCCGAACAGCCGGTCCAGCACCGGTGCCGCCGCGGCGCCGATGGTGCCGTAGAGCCCGACCTGGAGGGCGTTGTACGCGATCAGCGCCACCCAGGCCGCGCCCACCCCGGCCGGGCGGCCCAGCCCCCGGGCCACGTACGCGTAGAAGGCGCCGGCGTTGGCCATCCGGCGGGCCATCGCCACGTAGCCGGCGGAGAAGAGCGCCAACACGGCGGCGACCGCCAGGAAGGCCAGCGGGATGCCGAGCACCCCGACGACGCCGTAGCCGGTGGTGACCACACCGGCGACCACGGTCAGCGGCGCCGCCGCGGAGAGCACGAAGAACACCACCGAGGGCACCCCGAGGCGGCCACGGGCCAGTGCCTCGGAGACGTTGCTCGGTCGTGGGGTTGTCACTGTCGAGGACATGACTGCTCCGGATGTCAGGGAGGGGAAGAGGGGAACCGGCTCAGGGAATGCCGCGCAGCACGGCCGCGCCCACGGCGGCCTCGGTCTGTCCGACGAGTTCCTTCAGCGGAGCCGGCAGGGCCGGAATGATCAGGTTGAGCCGGTGGTGGGCGCGCGGACCCGCGCTCCACAGCACCTCGCGGGTCAAGCCGGCCGCCGCCACCAGCCCGAGCAGCAACGCGTCGGGCACGTGGGGCGGATCCGCGCGTTCCAGCGCGGCGCGCAGTCGGGTGGCCGGCCAGGCCGCGACGTTGAGGTCGGTCGGCACGTACGTGACGCTGGTCCGCAGCAGTCGGCGCGTCTCCTGCCGACGCAGCACCCCGGCCCGCGCCAACCTCTCCCCCACCGAGGTCACCGCCGTCTGGGCGAGGAAGCTCAGCCAGGTCCGCACCGCCTGGTGCTGTTGCTCGCCGATCAACTGGTCCAGCACGGTGTGCGCCAGCGCATCGCCCGGTGGACGCCGGTCGACCACGGTGACCTGTCCGGCGGCGACCGTCACGTGTCCATAGAGGACCAGCTCGCCGAGCAGGCCGGCGGCCAGGCCGAGACTGGTGGCGGCCGGATGCAGCTTGGCCTTGCCCCGGGTGTCGTTGTGGGCGATCAGGAAGAACTCGTCGGCGATGAGCACTCGTCCCCCCGGGTCGACCGTCCATAGTGATCGCTAACCGCAGGCAAGGATGCACCGAGAGCAACTGCAACGCAACTCCCGTTTTTGGCAGTTGCACTCCGTGCTGACGCGACCTGGGACTTTTCCCGTGACAGACTCGGAGGGTGACCGCGAGCCCCACCGTTCGCCGCCGCCGCATCGCCCGGGAACTCCGCCAGTTGCGCGAACGCGCCGGCATGACCCTGGACGTCGCCGCTCGGCAACTGGACATGTCCAAGAGCAATCTCTCCCGCATCGAGAACGCCCAGATCGGCATCAAGCCGCGCGACGTCCGGGCCGCGTTGGCGCTGTACCAGGTGACCGGGAACGACGCCGAGGCACTCATCGAGATCGCCCGGGGCGCCCAGCAACGGGGCTGGTGGCAGCACTACAGCGACGTCCTGCCCGAGTGGTTCGAGTTCTACGTCGGACTGGAGGCCGAGGCGGCCACCCTGCGCACGTACGAGGCGGAGGCGGTGCCGGGCCTGTTGCAGACCGAGGCGTACGCCCGGGAGGTCTACCGGCTCACCGCGGGCGAGGACGACATCGACCGCAAGGTGGCCGCCCGACTGCGCCGCCAGGACGTGCTGCGCAGCGACGAGCCGGCCGAGCTGTCGGTGGTGCTGAACGAGGCGGTGCTGCTACGCCCCGTGAGCGAACGGGCGGTCATGGCGGAGCAACTCGCCCACCTGGAGCGCACCGCGCAGCTACCCAACGTCACCATCCAGGTACTTCCATTCGCAGCCGGCGGCCACCCGGCGATGAACTCGCCGTACGTGATCCTCACGTTTGCCGACGCCGCCGACGCGGCCGTGGTCTACCTGGAAAACCTCTCGACAGGCCTGGCACTGGAAGAGGTCGCGCAGGTGCGCTCGTATAGCCTTGTGCACGAGAGGCTGCGACGTCTGGCGCTTGATCCAGCGGCGTCTTTGGTGCGCCTGAAGGAAGCTTCTCGTTACTTTACGTGACCGTTCGGCGCGGTCACAGTCGGTATCGACGAAGGGATCGCGATGACCGCGCTCGACCTGTCCCGTGCTAACTGGCGCACCAGTACGCGCAGCGTGGGCAACGGCAACTGCGTCGAGGTCGCCGTCGTCGACGGTCGGGTGGCGGTACGGGACAGCAAGGACCGCCCCGGCCCCGTGCTGACCTTCCCGTCGTCGGCCTGGCACACCTTCGTCACCGGCGTCGACGAGGTCCGCGCCGGCTGATCCGCCGCCTCGGCGGGCACCGTCGAGGCGAGGTGCGGCGGGCACGTCGGCCGTGCAGTCGACCGAGGCGGAGCGGACACGACGACCCGGGCCGGAGGGCCGGTGCGAGACTGGGCCGTGCTCTCCGACGTACCCCTCGACCTGCCGGTCCGTCCCGCGCTGCCGGCGCTGGTGGCGGCACTGCGCGCGGCGGGCGCCGCGATCCTGGTCGCCCCGCCGGGCACCGGCAAGACCACGCTCGCCCCGCTGGCGGTGGCCGACGCCGTCGCCGGACGGGTGATCGTCGCCCAGCCCCGACGGGTGGCCGCCCGTGCCGCCGCCCGGCGGATGGCGACGCTGCTCGGCGAGCGCGTCGGTGACCGGGTCGGCTACGCGGTGCGCGGTGAGCGCCGGACCGGCGCGCGGACCCGAGTCGAGGTGGTCACCACCGGGCTGCTGGTCCGCCGGTTGCAGCACGACCCGGAACTGGCTGGCGTCGGCGCGGTGCTGCTGGACGAGGTCCACGAACGACAGCTCGACGCCGACCTCGCACTCGCCTTCAGCGTGGAGGCCCGTGCCGCGTTGCGGCCGGACCTGTGGCTGCTGGCGATGTCGGCGACCCCCGAGGCGGACCGCTTCGCCGCCCTGCTCGGCGGGGACACGCCCGCGCCGGTGGTCCGGGCCGCCTCGGCGCTGCACCCGGTGACCCGGGTCTGGGCACCGCCGGCGCGGCCGGTACCGCCGCCCGGCGCTGGGCCGGTGGACCGGGTGCTGCTGGACCACGTGGCCGCCACCGTCCGGCGGGCACTCGACGAACAGGACGGTGACCTGCTGGTCTTCCTGCCCGGTGTGGGCGAGATCGCGGCCGTCGCGGGCCGCCTGGCCGCCCTGCGCGACCACGTCGACGTGCTCCGGCTGCATGGTCGGCAGGACGGCGCCGAGCAGGACGCCGCACTGCGCCCGGGACCGCGACGGCGGGTGGTGCTGGCCACCGCGGTGGCCGAGAGCAGCCTGACCGTGCCGGGGGTGCGGACCGTGGTGGACGCCGGCCTGTCCCGGGTCGCCCGGCTGGACCTGGCCAGGGGGCTCGGCGCGCTGGTCACCGTGCCGGTGTCCCGGGCCGGAGCCACCCAGCGGGCCGGACGGGCCGGCCGTGAGGCGCCGGGGCACGTCTACCGCTGCTGGTCACCGGCGACCCACGAGCGGCTGGCGGCCCAACCGGAACCGGAGATCGCCACCGCCGACCTCACCGGCTTCGCGCTCGACCTGGCCGCCTGGGGCGTACCGGACGGCACCGGGCTGGCGCTGCCGGATCCGCCCCCGACGGCGGCGATGACGGTGGCCCGGGAGACGCTGGGCACGCTCGGGGCCCTCGACCCGGACGGCCGGATCACCGCCCGGGGACGCGCGATCGCCGCCACCGGGGCGCACCCCCGGCTGGCCCGGGCCCTGCTCGACGGTGCCGCCCGGGTGGGCGCCCGGCGCGCCGCCGAGGTGGTCGCACTGCTCGCCGAGGAGTCCGTCGCCGGTGCCGGGGACGACCTCGCCGCCGCCTGGCGTCGACTGCGCGACGGCGTCGAGCCGGGTGCCACCGCCCGCTGGCGGACCGAGGTACGCCGACTGCGTGCCGCCCTGCCGACCGGCACCGCCGAGGACCCCGCCGGGAAGGCCCTGCCGGACGACCTGGCCGCCGGGTTGCTGGTCGGCTTGGCGTACCCAGAGCGGTTGGGCCGGGTACGCCGGGCGGGCGGTTCGGCGTACCTGATGAGCGGCGGGACCGCTGCGGAGCTGGCGCCCGGGTCGGCGCTGGCCGGTGCCGGGTGGCTGGCCGTGGCGGTGGCCGACCGGGCGCCCGGCACGCCGGCCGCACGGGTCCGGCGGGCGGCGGTACTGGACGAGGCGACCGCCCGCGAGGTCGGTGCGCTGCTGCTGCGCACCGACCGGGAAGTCGGCTGGTCCGGCGACGACGTGGTGGCCCGGGAGGTGGTCCGGCTGGGCGCCATCGAGCTGGTCGACCGGCCGCTGCCCCGCCCCGGGTCGGCGGAGGTCGCCGCCGCCCTGCTGACCGGGCTGCGCGACGTCGGCCTCGACCTGCTGCCCTGGACACCGGCGGCGCGGGCGCTACGCGACCGGCTGGCCTTCTGCCGACACGCGCTCGGCGACGACTGGCCGGACGTCACCGACGAGGCGCTGCTGGCCGGCGCACCGGACTGGCTCGGACCCGAGCTGGCCCGGGCCCGGCGGCGCGCCGACCTGGCCCGGATCGAGGTGGCCGGTGCGCTGCGCCGGCTGCTGCCCTGGTCGCTGGCGGGGCGACTGGACGAGCTGGCCCCCGAGCGGATCGCCGTGCCCAGCGGGTCCCGGATCCGGGTGGACTACACCGACCCGGCCGTGCCGGTGCTGGCGGTACGGCTTCAGGAGACCTTCGGCTGGGCGCAGGCACCCCGCGTCGGCGGCGGTCGGGTGCCGGTGCTGCTGCACCTGCTCTCACCGGCGGGCCGGCCGGTGGCGGTCACCGCCGACCTGGCGTCGTTCTGGCGCACCGGCTACCGGCAGGTGCGCGCCGAACTGCGCGGACGGTACCCGCGCCATCCCTGGCCGGAGGACCCGACCACGGCCGCGCCCACTCGGCGGGCCGGGCGCGCCTGACGTGAAAGGAAGGGTCCCCTGCTAACGCCTGGTGCATAGCAGGGGACCCTTCCTAACATCCGTCAGCCAGCGCCGCGCCCACCCGTCGGCAGCGCGCGGTCCGAGCGCGGCTGCGCGTCAGGGCTCGTCGACCACGTCGGCGATGACCACGGTGATGTTGTCCGGGCCACCGGCGCGCAAGGCCAGGTCGATGAGCTTGCGGGCACACAGGTCCCGGTCCGGATGGGCGGCGAGCACCTCGGCCAGGGTCTCGGCCCGGACGACGTTGGACAGTCCGTCGCTGCACAGCAGCCAGCGGTCGCCGTGGCGGGGCAGCATCGTGGCGAAGGTCGGGGAGACCTCGTCGCCCTGCAACGCCTGGGTGACCACGGCGCGACGGGGATGACTGCCGGCCTGGTCCGCTGTGATCACCCCCTGGTCGACGAGCATCTGCACGAACGTGTCGTCCCGGGTGATCTGCTTGAGCACGCCGTCGCGGAACAGGTACGCCCGGGAGTCGCCCACGTGGGCCAAGGCCAGGCAGCTCCCGGTACGCGCGAAGAGCAGCGCGGTCAGCGTCGTACCCATCCCCTGCCGCTGCGGGTCCTCGGTCACCGCCTGCCGGATCCGGGTGGTGGCCAGCGCGATGCCGTCCTGCAACGCGGCGACGAGCGCGTCCTCGGGTATCTCCACGTCCAGCGGCGCCACCGCCTCGATGGCGATGGCGCTGGCCAGGTCGCCCGCGGCCATCCCGCCCATGCCGTCGGCGACGGCCACCAGCCAGGCCCCGGCGTGCAGCGCGTCCTGGTTGCCGCTGCGGATCAGCCCACGGTCGCTCGTCCCCGCGGAACGCAGCTTCAGGGTCATGGGACGCAGCCTGCCAGGAGAAGGGCTCCGTTGTCTCTAGGAGATCAGGACGACCGGGCGTGGCGCGGCGAATCTCACTGGCCGACGGCCCCCGAGCCCATCGGACCGGATCGATTGACAGCGCCCGTCCGCCCTGGAAACATGCCCGATACCTGGGAGCGCTCCCAGGTTTTCCGCACACGCCCACCACCATTCCGTCCCGTTCGTCGGAAGGAATATCCGTGACGCCATCCCGACGTCGCCTCGCGGCGCTCGCCGCGGCGACCACCGTGGCGCTGGCCGCCGTGAGCGCCGGCACCGCCCACGCCGATCCCCCGGCCGAGGCCCCCGAACAGATCACGAACGGCGATTTCAGCACCGGCGTGTCGCCGTGGTTCTCCTTCGGCACCGGCCCGCTCGGCGTGACCGACGGTCAACTCTGCACCACCGTCGCAGGCGGGCTGGCCAACCCCTGGGACGCCGGCATCGGCCAGGACGCGGTGGCCCTGGTCGCCGGCGCCGAATACACCCTCGGGTTCGATGTCACCGCCACCCCCGGCAGCAACGTCACCGCCGTGCTGCAACTGGGCAACGCCCCCTATACCGGCTACTACTCGGTCACCGCCGCCGCCACCCCCACCCAGCAGCGGATCGAGCGGACCTTCGTGGCACCCGAGGACGACGAGCGCGCCCAGCTCATCTTCCAGGTCGGCGGCGCCGCCGAGGGACAGACCGTCTGCCTGGACAACGTCTCGCTGCGCGGCGGCAACCCGCCCGAGCCGTACGTGCCGGACACCGGCCCCCGGGTCCGCGTCAACCAGGTCGGCTACCTGCCCGGCGGCCCGAAGAACGCCACCGTCGTCACCGACGCCACCACGGCCCTGCCCTGGCAGCTGCGCGCCGCCTCCGGCAGCGTGGTCGCCAGCGGCACCACCACGCCGCGCGGTGTCGACCCGGCCTCGGCGCAGAACGTGCACTCCGTCGACTTCTCCTCCTACCGCACCCCCGGGCAGGGTCTGACGCTCGCCGTGGACGGTGAGGTGAGCCACCCGTTCGACATCTCCGGCGCGCTCTACGAGCGACTGCGCTCCGACGCGTTGCAGTTCTTCTACATCCAGCGCAGCGGTATCGCCATCGACGGCGACCTGGTCGGCGACGAGTACGCCCGCCCGGCCGGTCACCTGGGCGTCGCCCCGAACCAGGGCGACACCGACGTGCCCTGTCAGGCCGGTGTCTGCGACTACCGGCTCGACGTGCGCGGCGGCTGGTACGACGCCGGTGACCACGGCAAGTACGTCGTGAACGGTGGTATCGCCACCTACCAGCTGCTGAGCACCTTCGAGCGGACCAAGAACGCCGCCACCGCCGGATTCGGCGCCGCCCTCGGCGACAGCACGCTGCGGCTGCCGGAGCGCGACAACGGGGTGCCCGACATCCTCGACGAGGCCCGCTGGGAGCTGGAGTTCCTGCTGCGGATGCAGGTGCCGGCCGGCAAGCCGCTGGCCGGGATGGCCCACCACAAGATCCACGACCGGAACTGGACCGGCCTGCCGTTGCAGCCGGAGGACGACCCGGAGCCGCGCGAGCTGCACCCGCCGTCCACCGCCGCCACGCTCAACCTGGCCGCCGTGGCCGCGCAGTGCGCCCGACTGTTCGCCCCGTACGACGCGGCGTTCGCCCAGCGCTGCGGCACCGCTGCCAAGACCGCGTACGCGGCGGCCAAGGCCAACCCGACCCGGTACGCCAGCCCGACCGACGGCAACGGCGGCGGCGCGTACGACGACAGCAACGTCACCGACGAGTTCTACTGGGCCGCCGTGGAGCTGTACCTGACCACCGGCGAGCGCACGTACCTGACCGACCTGACCGCGTCGGCGCACCACACCGGCGACGTCTTCGACGTGCGGGGCTTCGGCTGGCAGAGCGTCGCCGCGCTGGGCCGACTCGACCTGGCCACCGTGCCGAACGGGCTGCCCGCCGCCGACCTGGCCCGGGTTCGCGCCTCGGTCACCACCGCCGCCGACGGCTACCTCGCCGAGATCCAGCGGCAGGCGTACGGGCTGCCGATGCCCGGTGACGCCGGCAGCTACTTCTGGGGCGGCAACAGCAACGTGATCAACAACGCGGTCGTGCTGGCCACCGCGTTCGACCTGACCCGCGAGGCGAAGTACCGCGACGGTGCGGTGCAGGCGATGGACTACATCTTCGGTCGCAACGCGCTGAACATCTCGTACGTGACCGGGTGGGGCGAGCACGCGGCGGAGAACCAGCACAGCCGCATCTTCGGCCACCAGCTCGACCCGTCCATGCCCAAGCCTCCGGTCGGCTCGCTCGCCGGTGGCCCGAACGCCGCGCTCCAGGACCCGTTCGTGGAGCAGTTGCTGGCCGGATGCGCGCCGATGTTCTGCTTCGTCGACGACATCGCCTCGTACTCCACCAACGAGGTCGCCATCAACTGGAACTCGGCGCTGACCTGGATCTCCTCGTTCCTGGCCGACCAGGGTGACGCCTCGGCCGTGCCGGCGCCCACCTGCTCGGTGTCCTACACCAACTACGGCTCCTGGCAGGGCGGCACCGGCTTCACCGCCCAGGTGGCCATCCGCAACACCGGCACCAGCGCGGTGAACGGCTGGACCGCCCGCTTCGCCTTCACCGGCGACGCCAAGGTCCGGGAGGCCTGGACGGCGAAGGTCACCCAGGCCGGCGCCACGGTCACCGCCAAGAACGAGTCGTACAACGCCCGGATCAACCCGGGTGCCACGGTGACCTTCGGCTTCAACGCCACCACCGGACCCGGGGCCAACCCCAACCCCGCCCTGGTCACCGTCAACGGCTCACCCTGCACCGTCTCCTGAACCCCGGGTGGGGGCCGTCGGCGACCGGCCCCCACCCGGCTCACTCCCACATCGCCTCGCTTCGTTGATCAAGAGGTTCGGGTCCCGGTCCGTGCTGGATCGGGGCCCGAACTTCTTGATCGTCGCGTGGCAGCATGGCCGGTATGACCGAGATCGTGGTGCGGCGGGGTGGGGTGGCGGATCGGGACAGCGTGTTGCGGCTGCTCGACGTGGCCATCGCGTGGTTGGCGGAACGGGGACGTACCGGGCAGTGGGGTACCGCGCCGGCCTCGACCGACCCACGCCGGATCGGGCAGGCCGACGGGTGGGCCGACGGTGGCGGGCTGTGGCTGGCCGAGGTGGCGGGACAGCCGGTCGGCGCACTGGTGGTGGGCAGTGCCACCGAGTACGTGCCACCCGCCACCGAGGCCGAGCTGTACGTGAACCTGCTGGTCACCGACCGGGCGTACGCCGGTGCCGGGATCGGTGGCCGGCTGCTGGCGCACGCCGCCGAGCTGGCCCGGGAACGCGGCGTGGACCTGCTGCGGGTGGACTGCTACGCGGGCGACGACGGGGCGCTGGTGCGCTGGTACGAGCGGCAGGGCTTCACCGCCACCGACCCGTTCACGGTGCCCCGACCGGACGGCGCACAGTGGCCGGGACAGGTGCTGGCCCGTCGCCTCGACTGAGCCGCCGCCGCCCTGCGGCGCGCCCGCGCTCGGCGCCGAATGGGATCAGCCGGCCTGGCCGCGCAGCTTCGGGAGCACCTGCTCGCCGAACGCGTCGAGGAACGGCCGCTGCTCCTGCCCGACGTGGTGCAGCGCGATCTGGTCGAACCCGAGGTCGATGTACTCCTCCAACCAGCCCAGGTGCCGGCCCAGGTCGGCGGAGATGTTGACCACCTCGGCGAGGCGGCTCATCGGCACCTCGGCGGAGACCACGTCGAAGTGTTCCGGGGTGTCCAGGTCCCAGCAGACCGGTGGCGCGAAGACGTTGCTGCGCCACTGGTCGTACGCGATCGCCTCGGCGTCGGCCTGGACGGGTGCCCAGCTCAGGTGCACCTGGAGGTGCACCGGCCCGCGCCCGCCCGCCTCCCGGTAGGCGTCGATCATCCGGCGCAGGTGTTCGGGCGCGGCGTTGACGGTGATCAGCCCGTCCGCCCACTCGGCGCACCAGCGGGCGGTCTCGACGCTGACCGCCGCGCCGACCAGGGCCGGCGGTTGCTCGGGGCGGCTCCACAGTCGAGCCCGATCCACGCGTACCAGGCCGTCGTGGCTGACCTCCTCACCGGCGAGCAGCGCGCGGATGACGTCGACGCACTCGCGCAGCCGGGCGTTGCGGACGTCCTTGCGCGGCCAGACCTCGCCGGTGATGTGCTCGTTGGCGGCCTCGCCGGAGCCGAGGGCGGCCCAGAACCGCCCCGGGTACATCGCGCCGAGGGTGCCGATCGCCTGGGCGATGATCGCCGGGTGGTAGCGCTGCCCGGGCGCGTTGACGACCCCGAAGGACAGGTCGGTGGCCTGGAGCGCGGAGCCGAGCCAGGACCAGGCGAACCCGGAATGGCCCTGGCGTTCGCTCCACGGCGCGAAGTGGTCGGAGCACATGGCCGCGTCGAAGCCGACCCGCTCGGCGTGGATCACCGCTTCCAGCAGCGCGCGCGGGTGGATCTGCTCGTGAGAGGCGTGGAAGCCGATCGCCGTCATGCCGGCCTTCCCTACCCAGGCCGACCCGGATGTAAGCAGGGGTCCCCTGCTATACACGAGGCGTTAGCAGGGGACCCCTGCTTACATGCCGGCGAGCCCGGGACTACTCGGCGTGCGCGCCCGCGCCGGCGGTGGCCGCGCCCTCACCCACCCAGACGGTCTTGACGTTGCAGAACTCGTGCATGCCCTGCGCCGACAGCTCCCGGCCGTAGCCGGAGTTCTTCACCCCACCGAAGGGCAGCTCCGGGTACGAGGTGGTCATGCCGTTGACGAAGACGGCTCCCGCGTCCAGGTCGGTGGCGAAGCGCTCCTGCTCCTGCGGATCGCGGGTCCAGGCGTTCGACCCGAGCCCGTACGGGGTGCCGTTGGCCACCTCGATCGCCTCGTCGTACGACGAGACCCGGTACAGCCCGGCGACCGGTCCGAACACCTCCTCGCCCCACATCCGCATGTCCGGCCGCAGGTCGGTGACCACGGTCGGCGGATAGAACCAGCCGTCGCCGGTCGGCTTCTCGCCGCCGCAGAGCACGGTGGCTCCCTTGTCGACGGCGTCGCGTACCTGGGCGTCGACCTCGTCGCGACCGCGTTCCGAGGCGAGCGGCCCGACATCGGTGTCGTCGTCCATCGGGTCACCGACCCGCAGGGCCGACATCCGGTGCGCGAACGCCTCGGCGAACGACTCGTACACGTCGGCGTGCACGATGAACCGCTTGGCCGCGATGCAGGACTGGCCGTTGTTCTGGCAGCGGGCGGTGGTGGCCACCTCGGCGGCGAGTTCCACGTCGGCCGAGGGCATCACCACGAACGGGTCGCTGCCACCCAACTCCAGCACGGTCTTCTTGAGTTCCCGGCCGGCGATCTGGGCGATCGAGCGGCCGGCGGGCTCACTGCCGGTCAGCGTGGCGGCCCGTACCCGGGGGTCGCTCAGGATCCGGTCGACGGCGTCGGAGCCGACCAGCAGCGTGGTGAAGGCCCCTTCGGGGAAACCGGCCCGCCGGAACACGTTCTCCAGCAGCAGCGCCGTCTGCGGCACGTTGGAGGCGTGTTTCAGCAGTCCGGTGTTGCCGGCCATCAACGCCGGGGCGGCGAACCGGACGACCTGCCAGAGCGGGAAGTTCCACGGCATCACCGCCAGCACCGGCCCGATCGGCTGGTAGCGGACGAACGCCCGGGTTGCGGAGACCGCCGACGCGTCGGCCGGACGGTCGGCCAGGAACTCCGCCGCGTGCCGGGCGTAGAACCGGCAGGCGCCGGCGCACTTGGTGACCTCGGCCTTCGACGCGGCGAGGGTCTTGCCCATCTCGGTGGTCATCACCCGGGCGATCTCGTCGCGCTCCGCCTCCAGCAGGTCGGCCGCCGCCTCCAGCCACCGTCCGCGCTGCGCGATCGTGGTGGACCGCAGGTCCCGGTACGCCAGGTCGGTCCGCTCGATCGCCGCGTCGACCTGCGCGTCCGACATCGCCTCGTACGTCTTGAGCACCTGTCCGGTCCGGGGGTCGGTGGTGGCGATGGACATCGGGCTTCTCCCGTCACTCGAAGAGCGAGTGCCGTACGCCGGGTTCCTCGCGACGGCGGGCGGCACGACGACGTTGGATGACGGCCAGGTCGACGACGGCGATCACCGCGAAAACGACGCAGACCACACCCAACCAGGCCACGTCGGCACGGAACGCCAGCACCGCGAAGACGGCCATGCTGACGAGCCCGAAGCCGGCCAGTACGAGCCTCAGGTTGAGCGCGCTGTTCGCGTGGCCGACCGTGCCTCGGGCGCGTCGGGGCTGTGATCGGGTCATCGTCCCCACCTACCCGGCGCTGCCGGGGCTAACCGTCGCCGCCGGGTCGCGGTGGTGCGTTGCGTTACATCGACCGTCCGCCGATAGGCCGGTCCGGGTCGGCGCGCGCACCATGGGAGCCATGACCGTGAGCTCTGCCGTGCCGGTGACCGTCGCCGTGGCCCGACGTGCCGACCCCGCCCGCACCGACGAGATGGTGGCGTGGATGCGGGCCGGTACGGCGCTGGCCGAGGTGTTCCCGGGTTTCCTCGGCGCCGGTTGGGTCCGCAGCGCGCCCGGCTCGGGCGAGTGGCACATGCTCTACCGCTTCGCCGATCCGGACACGCTGCGCCGCTGGGAGGAGTCACCGCAGCGCAACTGGTGGCTCACCTCGGCGCAGGGCATCGTCGAACACACCCGGGTCGAGCGGCGCAGCGGCATCGAGGGCTGGTTCGACCCGCCCCGCGCGGAGACCGTGGAGATGTTGGACGCGGCGGTGCCCGCGTCGCCGCCCCGCTGGAAGCAGGCGATCACGATCTGGCTGGCGTTCTTCCCGCTCAGCCTGACCGCGACCCTGCTGACCGGCCATCTCCTGCCGGACCTGCCGGTCGCGGCCCGGGTCCTGGTCATGACGCTCACCCTCACCCCGCTGATGACCTATCTGGTGCTGCCCCGGATCACCCGGGCGCTGCACTGGTGGCTGCACGGTCACCGCGCCCCGTGGCGCGCATAGCACGCAGCCCTCGACCGCGACAGTTCTCTGCCGCATCTCCGACACCGACACGGAAGCACCACCCGCCCCACGCGTAGAGTCACCATGCTGTTGCTCTGTGCTGTGAGGCTGGGGAACTCATGCCCAAACGCTGGACCACCGTCGTGGTCAGCCTGCTCGCACTGGTCGCGCTCGCCTGCGAGGCCGGTGCGGAACCGACACCGAGGCCCAGCGACGGCACACCCCGGGCCGGCTCGCCCAAGGTCGTCGCGGCGCTCGGCGACTCGATCACCACCGGATTCGGCTCCTGCCTGGTGCTGACCTCGTGCGAACGCAACTCCTGGTCGACCGGGGACGGCCTGCGTGTGGACAGCCACTACCGCCGGCTGGTGGACCGCAACCCCGGGCTGCGCGGCCACGCCCACAACCACGCCCGTCCGGGCGCGCGGGCCGCCGCGCTGGCCGGGCAGGCCGAGCGGGCGGTACGCGACCGCGCCGACTACGTGACCGTGCTGGTCGGCGCCAACGACGCGTGCCGGAGCACGATCGGCGCGATGACGCCGGTGACCGAGTTCCGGGCCGAGATCGACCGGGGGCTGCGGGTGCTGCGCGAGGGCCGCCCGAAGGCCCGGGTGCTCGTGGTCAGCATCCCCGACCTGTACCGCCTCTGGGAGGTCGGCCACGACGACTCGCGGGCGGCCCGCGCCTGGCGTCGTGGCGTCTGCCCGGCGCTGCTGGCCGACGCGACCTCGGACGCCCCCGCCGATCGGGCCCGCCGGGCGGAGTTCCGGGACCGGATCGACGCCTACAACAGCCAACTCCGCGCGGCCTGCCGGGCGTACGGCTCCCGGTGCCGCCACGACGGCGGGGCGGTGCACCGGGTGCGCTTCGACCTGGACCTGGTCAACCGGTTGGACTACTTCCACCCCAACACCGACGGTCAGTCCCGCCTCGCCGAGGTGACCTGGCGCTCCGCCGGCTACGCGGACTGACGCGCCGGCGGCTGCGGTCCCTCCGTCTACTCCGGAGAGATGCGGGGCGCCGGGATGGGTGGGCCCTCCGGTCGGCGGTACATGGCCCGCGAGCGTTCGGCCAGCCCCTTGGTGGCCGAGGAGTTGGCCCAGGTGCCGAGCACGATCGCGGCACCGGGCACCACCTTGGCGAAGAGTCGCTTCGCGGCCCGTACGCCGGCCATCTGGGCCAGCCGTACGCCCAGCCGCAGCATCACCCGACTCAACGCCTGTTGCCCGCCACCGCCGCCGAACAACGCGCCGGCCCGTTCCCGCCCGGCCGCCACCCCCAGCGCGAGCCGGGCACTCGCCGCCACCTTGTGCACCTTCTGCAGCACCAGCAGGTCGGCGGCGCGGTCCGGGTGCGTCGGGTCCACCCCGTACGCGGCGGCGATGTGCAGCACCATCCGCGCCTGTGTCCAGGCCAGCACTCCCACGTCGATCACCGCGCCGGGCAGGCCGGCGGCACCGGAGACGGCACCGGAGAGCCGCGCCCGGTTGACGAACCGGCGTACCGCCTTCTCCGCCAGGGCCTCCTCGGTGAGGCGCGGATGGTCGGCGCGGGTCTGCCGGGCCCACCGCGCCGCCTCCGGCCCGAGCCGGCGCACCGCCTCGATGGCGAGGTGCTCCGGCGCGTACTGCGGATCCTGGCGCATGCGGTCCCAGAGCGTGGCCGGCGGGGCCTCGACGGCCTCGCCCGCGGACGCCGGCCCGGCCGGTGCCGGGGTGACGGGCTGACCGTCGGCGGGGACGGAATCGCTCATCGCTCTCCCTTCGGTGAGTTCTATCCATGTGTACCTCGTGACGGCAACGCGGTACCCCGGCCGGTTGTTGCTACACCGATGCCGGGGCGAACGGCCCGCCGCAACAGGAATGCATCAGGATGACGGGTACGTTCTGGCGATCGGGACGCCGCCAACCCGGCGACCCGTGACGCGCACACCAGGGAGGCCGCACCGGTGCTCGACCCACACGAGCTCTACGAACTCACCGACGATCTGCCCGAACTCGGTCAACCGGTCCTGATCCAGGCCCTCACCGGCTTCGTCGACGCCGGTAACGCCAGCCGGTTGGCCCGCGAACAGCTCCTCACATCGCTGGACGCCCATCCGATCGCCCGGTTCGACCTGGACCAGGTGTTCGACTACCGCTCCCGGCGCCCGGTGATGACCTTCGTCGAGGACCACTGGGAGAGCTACGACGCCCCGGCGTTGGAGCTGCACCTGCTGCGCGACGACGACGAGACCCCGTTCCTGCTGCTCACCGGCCCCGAGCCGGACCTGCAGTGGGAGCGGTTCGTGGCCGCCGTGGCGGGTCTGGCCGAGCGGCTGGACGTCCGGCTCACCGTCGGGCTGAACGCGATCCCGATGGCGGTGCCGCACACCCGTCCGACCGGCGTGACCGCGCACGCCACCCGGCGTGACCTGATCGCCGGCTACGAGCCGTGGCTGCAACGGGTGCAGGTCCCCGGCAGCGTGGGACACCTGCTGGAGTTCCGCCTCGGCGAGGCGGGCCGCGACGCGCTGGGCTTCGCCGCCCACGTGCCGCACTACGTGGCGCAGGCCGAGTACCCGGCCGCCGCCGAGGTGCTGCTGGCGTCGGTGTCGCGCAGCACCGGGCTGCTGCTGCCCCGCGACGGGCTGCACTCGGCCGCCGAGGTGGTCCGGGTCGAGATCGACCGGCAGGTCGCGCAGAACGACGAGGCCAGTGCGCTGGTGCAGGCGCTGGAGGAGCAGTACGACGCGTACGCCCGGGGCAAGGGCGAGCGGAACCTGCTCGCCGCCGAGAACGGCCCGCTGCCCACGGCGGAGGAACTCGGCGCCGAACTGGAACGCTTCCTCGCCGAGCAGACCCGCCCGCCGGAGGCGTGACGGCTTTGCGGGCAAGGCCTTGCGTGCAAGGAAGGGCCCCCTATTAACGCCTCGTGCATAGCAGGGGTCCCCTCCTAACACCTCGCCACCGCCGCGCGCGCACCGCGCACCGCCGCGCACCGCGCACCGCCGCGCACCGCGCACCGCCGCGCGCCACGAGCAGCAGCGTGCACGGCGAGCCGCAGCGCGCACCACGAGCCGACAGGCACGGCGAGCCGCCAGCGCGTGGTGAACTGCCACCGCGTCGTGAGCCGCCGCGACCCGCCGGGCTCGTGCGCCGCCCGGCGGACCGGGCCCGGATACGGCAGGCTGGCACCATGCGCCTGGCCACCTGGAACGTCAACTCGGTGAAGGCCCGCCTGCCCCGGCTATTGGACTGGCTGGCCGGCACCGGGCCGGACGTGGTCTGCCTGCAGGAGACCAAGTGCCCCGACGGCGCGTTCCCGGTCGCCGAGGTGGGCGAACTCGGCTACACCGTCGCCAGCCACAGCGACGGCCGGTGGAACGGTGTGGCCGTGCTGTCCCGGGTCGGGCTGGCCGACGTCACGGTCGGGTTCCCCGGCGAACCCGGGTTCCCCGAGCCGGAGGCCCGCGCCATCGCGGCCACCTGCGACGGGCTGCGGGTCTGGTCGGTGTACGTGCCGAACGGCCGCGCCCCCGACGATCCGCACTACGCGTACAAGCTGGCCTGGCTGGCGGCGCTGCGGGACGCGCTGGACACGGAACTCACCGGCGGGCCGGCGCTGGCGGTCTGCGGCGACTTCAACGTGGCCCCGACCGACGAGGACGTGTGGGAGCCGGCGCTGTTCGCGACCTCCACCCACGTCACGCCCGCCGAGCGGGCCGCCCTGGCGGCGCTGCGCGACCTGGGCCTCACCGACGTGGTGCCCGCCCCGATGAAGGGGCCGCACCCGTACACCTACTGGGACTACCGGGCCGGGATGTTCCACCAGAACAAGGGCATGCGAATCGACCTGGTGTACGCCTCGGCGCCGGTGGCCCGCGCGGTCCGCTCCGCGTACGTGGACCGGGAGGCCCGCAAGGGCAAGGGCCCCTCCGACCACGCGCCGATCGTGGTCGACGTCGACCTCGTACCGACGGTCGAGTCCTTCTGACTCCCCCACCACCCACTCCCGCCGATCTTGGTGCGAAACGGCCCCCGGGGCGGGGCATCGGCGGACCAAGATCTGTTCCGCTCGTCCAGGTCTAGGGTGAAGACATGGCAGTTGTGAAGATCAACGCGATCGACGTCCCGCCCGGTGCCGGCGAGGAGTTGGAGAAGCGGTTCGCCGCCCGCGCCCGGGCCGTGGAGAACTCCCCCGGTTTCCTCGGCTTCGAGTTGCTGCGGCCGGTGGCCGGCGAGAACCGCTACTTCGTGTACACGCGGTGGGAGACCGAGCAGGCGTACCAGGATTGGGCCAACGGTCCCGCCCGCGCCGCCCACGCCGCCCCGCCCGGCGCCGAGCAGCGTCCCCCGGTCGCCTCCGGCGCCACCCTCCTGGAGTTCGAGGTCGTCCAGCAGGTCCCCTGACCGCAGCCGCCCTCTCCCCCAACGACGGGTGGTCAGGCGGGACGGGTGCCGGTCAGGCTGGCGAAGGCGATGACGTTGTCGGCGTAGCCGTCCGGGCCACCGAGCCACTGACCGCCGCAGGTGATCAGGCGCAGCGTCGGTGGGCCGTCGTGACCGTAGACGCGGTCGGCCGGCAACTGGTCCTTCGGGAAGTGCTCGACGGAGTCCACGGTGAACACCGCCACCGAACCGTCCTCGCGGCCCACCTCGACCGTGTCGCCCACCCGGAGCTTGGCCAGGTCGTAGAAGACCGACGGGCCGCTCTTGGTGTCCACGTGCCCGACGATGACCGCCGGGCCGGGGTCGCCGGGGACCGGCCCCCGGTCGTACCAGCCGGTCTCCTCGTGTCGGCTCAGCGGCGGCACCCCGATCGTGCCGTCCGGTGCGTCCCCGACCGGCTTCACCGGGGCGGCGACGTCGATCGAGGGCACCGACAGGCTCACCGGCCGGGCCGCGGTCCGCGCCACGGGTGCCGAGGTCGACGCCGCTTCGCCGCCGGTCGCGGCCCAGCCCAGCGGGGAACCGGCGGTACGCCCCAGTCCGGCTCCGGTGGCGAAGACACCGACCAGCACCAGCACCACGGCCAGCGGCATCGACCAGGGGCGACGGCCGGAGCGCTCGACGCGTTCCACGCGGCGGGCGCGGACCCGGGCACCAGCGCCGATCGGGGCCCGGCCCTCCACGTCCGGCGGGATCGGCCCGTCCAGGTCGGTGGGGTACGCGCGCCCCAGTGGCGGCGCACCCGGCCCGGGCGGCGGGGTGTCGACGGGTAGGTGTGACCACGGACGCGACCCGCGCGGTGTGGCGGCGGGCGGGCGCGGTGTACCCAGCGAGGCGGCCACGGATGGACGAGATGTGCCCGGGGAGGCGGCTGCGGATGGACGAGATGTGCCCGGGGAGGCGGCTGCGGATGGACGAGATGTGCCCGGGGAGGCGGCTGCGGGTGGGTGGGGGCCGCGAGGCGGCGGATCGGGCACGAAAAGGTCGGGGCGGGGCGGGCCGCCTACCGGACGGCCACGCGAGGCACCAGGGCCGGGCGACGGGCGGCCGGCACGGGGCGTACCACCGGAGCCGGTCGGTCGGGGCGCGCGAGGGGCGGGCACGGCGGACTCACCCGCCCGTGCCACGTCGGCGGGTGGCAGCGACCCAGACGACCATGCCGGTGACGGTCAAGGCGAGCCCACCGGGCAGCAGCAGGCCCGAGGCGACGCCACCGGAACCGCCGCCGAAGCCGGTCGCCGGGCCCCGGCTCGGCTTCATCTGGCGTACCACCTGGACCATCGTGGAGGCGGTCTCGCCGCCCCGGCACTCCAGCTTGACCCGGTAGTTGCCGGGGAGCACCCGGTCCTTGACCATGGCCGTCCCGTGGAGCAGGCCGCGTTGCGGCTGCACCGCGACCCGGCCGAAGGCGTCCGAGACGACGATCGCGCCGACCGAGTTGTCCTGGCAGCTCGCTCGGAGGCCGACCAGGTGCCCCGGTTCGACGGTGCTCGGCATGACCTCGACGAAGACGTTCGGACCGGGTTGCGGGGCGGCGGCGAGTACGGCCGTCAGGTCGGGTTGCGGCGCGGCGGGTACGGCTGTCGGGCCGGATCGCGGGGCGACGGGTGCGGCGGGTGCGGCGGCGGCCGGCAGCGCCGGTGCGAGCAGGAGGGCCGCGAGCAGTGGCAGGGCGGCGGCGGGCAGCAACGTGGTGGCGACCGAGGGCAGACGACGAGTACGGGTCACTGACACGATGCCCCCTCCCGGCGCGCCGGAGCAGTCGCCGGGCGCCGATGCGGACACCCGGTCTGCCGTACGGGATGATGGTCTCACTCCCGGTCGTACCTCACATCCGATCCGGCGCGATGCTCGCGTAGGCTCGGTTCGCTGTGACCTCCACCGACCCGCTTCCCACCGTGTCCGCGCCGCCGCACCCGGCGCGGCCGATCCGCACCTTCCACCCGCGTGGCGGCAGGATGAGCGACCGTCAGACGGCGGCGTTGACGCAGCTGTGGCCGATGTACGCCCTGCGAGTGGCCGACATCGACCGACTCGACCCGGTCGACCTCTTCGGCCGGCGGGCCCCGCTCGTGGTCGAGATCGGGTCCGGCATGGGCGACACGACCGCCGAAATGGCCGCCGCCGACCCGGATCGAGACTATCTGGCGGTCGAGGTGCACACGCCGGGAATCGCGAACCTCCTGGACCTCGTGCACCAGCGTGGGCTGGGCAATCTCCGGATCGCCGAGGGTGACGCGCTGGACCTGGTACGCCTGTTGCCGCCCGACTCGCTGGACGCGGTGCACGTGTTCTTCCCGGATCCGTGGCCGAAGTCCCGGCACCACAAGCGGCGACTGATCCAGCCGGCGCACGTGGCGTTGCTGCGGTCCCGGCTGGCACCGGGCGGCACGCTGCACTGCGCGACCGACTGGGCGGAGTACGCGGCGTCGATGCGGGTGACGCTGGACGCCGACCCGGGCCTGGTCAACCTCTACGACGGGGTCGCGCCCCGACCGGCCCACCGGCCGGTCACCCGGTTCGAGCGGCGGGCGTTGCGGGTAGGACGGCCGATCGCCGACCTGATGTACCGCCGCCGGCTCTCGGATGTGTAAGGAGGGGTCCCCTGCTAACGCCTCGTGCATAGCAGGGGACCCCTCCTAACATCTCAGCCCGACGACCCGCGGCCCGGCGGCGGCACGCGGCGGGGTGCGGCGCGGGCGGCAGGGTGCGGCGCGGGCGGCGGCATCCCCGGTTGGCGTTGGCGGGGCTGGGACAGGCACCATGGACCGGCCATGACACTCACCGCCGCGCTGCCCAAGTCCACCGACCCCGACACCCTCTACGACGCGTTCGCCGGCTGGGCGTCCGAGCGCGGTCTGGACCTCTATCCCCACCAGGAGGAGGCGGTCATCGAGATCGTCTCCGGCGCGAACGTGATCATGAATACGCCGACCGGCTCCGGCAAGAGCCTGGTGGCGATCGCCGCGCACTTCGCCGCGCTGGCCGACGACCGGACGACGTTCTACACCGCGCCGATCAAGGCCCTGGTGTCGGAGAAGTTCTTCGCGCTCTGCGAGGTGTTCGGCGCGGAGAACGTCGGCATGCTCACCGGCGACGCGAGCGTCAACGCCGACGCGCCGATCATCTGCTGCACGGCGGAGATCCTGGCCAATCTGGCGCTGCGCGAGGGCGGCCGCGCCGACGTCGGCCAGGTCGTCATGGACGAGTTCCACTTCTATGCCGAGCCCGACCGGGGCTGGGCCTGGCAGGTGCCGCTAATCGAACTGCCGCAGGCGCAGTTCGTGCTGATGTCGGCCACCCTGGGCGACACCACCCGGTTCGTGGACGACCTGACCCGGCGTACCGGTCGGCCGACCGCCGTCGTCCGCTCGGCCGAGCGGCCGGTCCCGCTGCTCTTCTCGTACGCGATGACGCCGATGCACGAGACGCTCGAAGAGTTGCTGCAGACCAAGCAGGCCCCGGTGTACGTCGTGCACTTCACCCAGGCCGCCGCGCTGGAGCGGGCACAGGCGCTGATGAGCGTCAACGTCTGCACCCGCGCCGAGAAGGACATGATCGCCCAGGCCATCGGCGGCTTCCGGTTCACCTCCGGCTTCGGCAAGACGCTGTCCCGCCTGGTCCGCCACGGCATCGGTGTGCACCACGCCGGCATGCTGCCCAAGTACCGCCGGCTGGTGGAGACGCTCGCCCAGGCGGGCCTGCTCAAGGTCATCTGCGGTACGGACACCCTCGGCGTCGGCATCAACGTGCCGATCCGCACCGTGCTGTTCACCGGCCTGTCCAAGTACGACGGCGTGCGTACCCGCCTGCTCAAGGCCCGCGAGTTCCACCAGATCGCCGGGCGGGCCGGGCGGGCCGGCTTCGACACCCTCGGTCGGGTCGTCGTGCAGGCCCCCGAGCACGTGATCGAGAATGAGAAGGCGCTCGCCAAGGCCGGTGACGACCCGAAGAAGCGCCGCAAGGTGGTCAAGAAGAAGCCGCCGGAGGGCTCCATCGGGTGGGGCCAGCCCACCTTCGACCGCCTGGTGTCCGCCGAGCCGGAGCCGCTGACCTCCAGCTTCCAGGTCAGCCACTCGATGCTGCTCAACGTCATCGGCCGCCCCGGCGACGCGTTCGCCGCGATGCGGCACCTGCTCACCGACAACCACGAGGACGCGGCGGCGCAGCGCCGGCACATCCGCCGGGCGATCGCCATCTATCGCGCGCTGCGGGCCGGTGGCGTGGTCGAGGAACTGCCCGAGCCGGACGAGACCGGGCGGCGGGTCCGGCTCACCGTCGACCTGCAACTGGACTTCGCGCTCAACCAGCCGCTGTCGCCCCTGGCGCTGGCCACCATCGAGTTGCTGGACACCGAGTCCCCGTCGTACGCGCTCGACGTGCTGTCGGTGATCGAGTCGATCCTCGACGACCCCCGCCAGGTGCTCTCCGCGCAGCAGTTCAAGGCGCGCGGCGAGGCGGTCGCCGCGATGAAGGCCGAGGGCATCGAGTACGAGGCCCGCCTCGAACTGCTCGACGAGGTGACCTGGCCGAAGCCGTTGGCCGAGCTGCTGGACAACGCGTACGAGATGTACCGGCAGGGGCATCCGTGGGTGGCCGACCACCAGCTCTCCCCCAAGTCGGTCGTCCGGGACATGTACGAGCGGGCGATGACGTTCACCGAGTTCGTGCAGTTCTACGGGCTGTCCCGGTCCGAGGGACTGGTGCTTCGGTACCTCGCGGACGCGTACAAGACGCTGCGGCAGACGGTGCCCGGGGAGGCCAAGACCGAGGAACTCGTCGACCTGATCGAGTGGCTCGGCGAGTTGGTCCGGCAGGTCGACTCCAGCCTGATCGACGAGTGGGAGCGGCTGCGCAACCCGGGCGACCTGCCCGACGTCGCCGCCGCGTTGGACGACCGACCGGCCGCGGTGACCCGCAACGCGCGGGCGTTCCGGGTGCTGGTGCGCAACGCCCTGTTCCGGCGGGTGGAACTGGCGGCGTTGCGACACTGGGACGCCCTCGGCGAACTGGACGCCGAGTTCGGCTGGAACGCCGACGCCTGGGCGGACGCCCTGGAGCCGTACTTCGAGGCGTACTCGGAGATCGGCACCGGGCCGAACGCCCGTGGCCCCGCGTTGCTCATGATCGAGCAGGGTCGCGAGCGCTGGACCGTCCGGCAGATCCTCGACGACCCGGACGGCGACCACGACTGGGGCATCAGCGCCGAGGTCGACCTGGCCGCCTCGGACGAGGCGGGGGCGGCGGTGGTACGCGTCATCGACGTCGGCCAACTGTAGGAATCCACTCCATCCCACGGGCACCGGCAGCGCGACGCGCCGAGCGTTGCGGGGCTTCGGCGTGCCCGGGGATTGACGGCACAAAATGGGGCGTTCCTGAACAGTGGGGGTCGACGCTCACATGCCATCACATAGGCGACGCATTCCTCCCGGGCAACGTTCCGCCGACAGCGCCGTCGTGCTGCTCGTGGCGGCATCGTTCGGCCCGTACGTGGTGTCCGGTGTCCGTACCGAGCAGCTTGCCGTCTGCGCCGTCGCCGTGCTCGCGTTCCTGGCCCGCGCCCGACGCCTGCCGGCCGCGCCCGGGCCGGTCGTGGCGCTCGCCGCCCTGCTCGTCGCCTATCCGACGGTCGCCGCCGTGGCGTCGATCGGCGACGCCCACCTTCCCACCGGGATGCGCACGGTCGGCTTCTGGGCCGGACTGGACAACCTGCTCCTGCCGGCGGTCATCCTGGCCGCCGGCTACCTGATCGTCTCCGGCGACGTCGACCGGCTGCGGTTGCTGCGGTTCGCCGCCGGGACGCTCGTCACGATCCTCGCCGCCAACGCGATCCTGGCGTACGCGATGCTGATGGACCCCGGCGCGTACGACCACATCCTGACCGCCTGGTGGAGTGGCGACACCGGCACGGTGACGACCGCCGAGCGGGCCGCCACGATGGGCCGCTACTCGGGCGTCTTCAACCAGCCCGCCGAGGCCGGTGTCATGTACAGCCTCGGGCTGGTCGCCGCCGTGTTCCTGCTGCGCCGCCGGCCCGTCCCGTTGGCCGTCGCCGGAGTGCTCCTCGCCATCGGCGGCCTCCTCACCGCGTCCAAGATCTTCCTGCTGGTCGGGCTGCCGGTGGCGATCTGGCAGACCTGGGCCGGCTCGCCGTGGCGTACCCGCCTCGGCGCCGCCCTGGCCGTCACCGGCGTGCTGGCCGTCTTCGATCATCAGGCGCGGCGGCCCGACTCGCCGATCGGCGGCATGCTCCTCGACGCCTGGCTCACCCCCGGCGAACAGTCCGGCAGTCTCCTGTCGCTGTACTCGGCCCGCCGCTTCGGCGAGAACTCGACGCTCGCCGAAGCGGCCGGGATCGTGTTCACCCACTCGCCGTGGACCGGCTTCGGCCTGGACGGGCTGCGGGTCGCGTACGACTCGGCATGGGTGGAGGCGTTGGTGATGGCCGGCGTCCTCGGCGTGGTGGCGCAGACCGCGATCCTGACCATGCTGGTCGTGCTCTGGTGGCGGTCCCGCCGACGGGCCGACCGCGCCGTGGTGCGGTTCGGCGCCGGGCTACTGGTCGTGGTGGTCGTCGGTTCGCTGGGACTGCCCACCACCACGGTCAACCGGGTGGCGACGGTGGTGTGGCTGCTGGTGGCGCTGCTGCTCGTGACACGACCGTCCGCCCCGGCGGCGACGGTGGCGGATCCGCACCGGACCCCGCCCATCACGCGGCGACTCGCGCCCCCACCCCGCCGGCCGACGACGCCGATCCGCGCGTTGGTCCCGCTCGGAGCGGCGTCCCAAAAATGGTCGGCAGGTCGGCGTCAGCACGGTCCGATCAGCCCCTTATCTCCCCTGGGCGATGTCAGACCCGTCGATTAGAATGTATGTACTAATCGAGTTCCTGACCTGGGAGGATGCTCGTGACCGCGCCCACCTCCGCCCCCCTCACGCCGTACGCCACCCTTCTCGGCTTCACCCGGTACGTCGGCCGTACCGGGCCCACCAAGGCCAGCTTCGTCGGCGGTCTGCGTCGGCAGCGGGCCAGCCGCTCCGGGTTCAACCCGCACGGCCAGTTCGTCAAGGCGCTCAAGGCCGACATCGCCTTCCACACCGGCGGCACCCACCTGACGCAGGTGGTCGACGTGGTCAAGCCCCGCTGGCGACCGCTCTACCAGGCCCTGGTGCCCGGCGCGACCGCCTGGCTGCACTCGCTCGGCGAGCCGGCCACCGTCGACCTGGCCCAGACCCGCGACGCCCTCGCCATGCTCGGCGACCTCCCCATCAAGATCAACCCACACTTCGGCATCCGGTACGCCGACGGCCGCGCCGAGGCGGTCCGCCTGCACTTCGACGAGGCGCCGCCCAGCGAGGAGGCCACCCTGGCCGCCCTGCACCTGACCGCCCGCCACATGGACGCCGTCCTGCCGCACGCCGAGCCGGTCCTGGTCGACGTCCGGCGCGGCACCACCCACCGGATGCCCGACAACGCCAAGCCCCAGGAGATCGAACGCTGGCTGGCCGGCGAGGCCGCCGCCTTCCGCGCCATCTGGTCCGCCGCCGCCTGACGCCTCTCCCCCTGCCCTTCCCGTCCGCACGTCCGCAACCGATCATCCCGTTGCTTTCGGTCGGCTCTCCGTTTCTCTTCGGACTCAGTGGTGGTCCGGTGCCAGCCGGTGCCGGACCACCCGCCCGCCGAGTCGAGGTGCCCCGCTGCCACGGCCCACCGGGATTCAGCCCAGCGTCGGATCAACCCCGGCGGCGCGGTGGCCGCCGACAGGTCCCCTGGCCGCCGAGGGCTCCTGGCTCTCGGCTGGCCACGGCCGCCGGGGAAGGACACCAGGCTGTCGGCAGGTCGCCCCCGCACCGGCTGTTCAGGATGGGCACCCGGGCTGTCGGCAAGACCCGCAGCCGCCGATGGAACACCGGCTGTCGACAATTCACTGGCCGCCAAGCACATAGGGCTATCGGTCGCACCACGTTGCTCCGATGTCGGCTGCCGTATCCACGGGTGTGGGCTGTCAGCGGGCGGCAGGTTGTCCACAGGGGCAGCGGAGACGCAGCGCGCTCGTCCAGGGTGGGCCCATGCCGGTATCTCCCAGACGGCCCCCGGAACTACGTGGGCGCCTCTTCCGAGGCTCCGAGGTGGTGGCCCGTGGGCTACTCACTCGTACCCAGCTGCGCAGCAAAGCCTGGCGACGGCTCTTCCGGGACGTCTACGTCGACGCCCAACTCGCGGTGACGCACCGTACCCGCTGTCGCGCGGCGCGGCTGGTCCTCCCGGCCGGCGCGGCGGTCGCCGGCCGCAGTGCCGCCGCGTTGTTCAACGTCGGCGAGGTCCGCGTCGACGAGCCGATAGACGTCCTGGTCCCCACCGCCCTGCGACTCGGGCCGGTGGCGGGTCTGACCGTGCACCGCGCCGACGTGGCCGTGGACGAGACCGTCTCGCTTTCCGGCATCCCGGTCACCACCCCTCGACGCACCTGCTGGGACCTCGCCCAGTGGCACCCCCTCGAAGACGCGGTCGCAGTGGTCGACCGGCTGGCCTCCGCAGGTGTCGTCCGACTCGACGACGTGGCGGACCTGGCCCGCGCCCGCCTCGGTATCCGTGGCGGGAAACGACTGCTGCGGGTGGTCGAGTTCGCCGACCCCGGGGCCGAGTCGATGCCCGAGTCACGTCTGCGGGTACGCATCGTGCAGGCCGGACTGCCGAGACCCGTCACCCAGTTCGTCGTGGAGCGTGCGGGCAGATTCATCGCCCGCGTCGACCTCGCCTGGCCCGAGCATCGGGTGGCCGTCGAGTACGACGGACTCTGGCACCACGACCCGGAGCAGTTCCACCGCGACCGACGCCGCCTCAACCGCCTGCTCGGCACCGACTGGCTGGTACTTCACGTCACCGCCAAGCGTCTCCGCGACGATGTCGACGGCTTCCTCGTCGAACTCCGCCACGCCCTAACCACCCGCCGCCCCTGACCCGGCGTCTCTGACCGGCCGCCACCCATGACCGACCGCAGTCCCTGACCGACCGCAGCCCTCGACCGACCGCAGCCCCTGACCGGCCGCCTTCTCCAGTCGAGAAGGTGGGCCACCCGCCGCCAGCCTCGACCCGCCTGTCGACGCAGCCCGGCCTGGCCTGCAGCGCGAGTGCGCGGGCCCGACGCGGCACGTCGCAAGATCCGCGCAACTTCATTGATATTGCTGTCTCAGGCACCCCTGGAGGCAGCAGTATCCATGAAGTTGCGCGGATCATGAGGACGCGCGCACGGCGCGGGGCCAGGTTGGTTATTCGGGCGTGGTGGGTGACTCGGTTACCTGGTTCACCTGGGGGTCCTCGACCGTGCCGGTGATCACCCGGAGCGCCGGGAAGTGATCGGCCAGCAGCCGTCGGCACGGGTCGCAGGGGGCCACCAGGCTACGACCGCGATCGCCCACGGTGACGATCGTCTCCAGTTCGCCCGCGTGCTGGGTCGCCGCAGTGCCCACCACGACCACCTCGGCACAGGCACCTCCGGCGGGATGCACGACGTTCACGCCGGAGACTATCCGCCCGTCGACGGTGCGGGCCGCCGCCGCAAGGGTGTGGGCGGCGCTGCGGCAGCGCAGCTTGGCCACGGCGCTGGCGGCCTGCACCAGCGCCCGGTCGGTGTCACGCATCGTCATCGGCGTTCCCGTGCTCGCTCCGGCTCGGCGGTCAACGATAACCGCCGCTCTGCTCACGCCCACGCGGTGCAGGCACGCACGCGCGGGTGCAGGCACGCACGCTGCGGGACACGCAGACTGCAGGGCACGCACGACGCAGGGCCGCACGACGCAGGGCACGCACGACGCAGGGCACGCACGACGCACAGGTGCAGGGCACGCACGACGCACAGGTGCAGGCGCGCACAGGTGCAGGGCACGCGGACGTGCAGGCGCGCACGGTGTTAGGAAGGGACCCTTCCTATACCTGAGGCGTTAGCAGGGGACCCTTCCTTACATCCGTCCCTGACGTTGGCGGGGTAACCAGGAGGCGGGTCGGCGGGTCGCTGCCTATCCTTGGCCACGACATGCAGAATCAAGCCACCACCGCCGCGACCGATCCGGTTCGCGAGGTGCACCGTCGTCTCTCCCCGTTGATGTTCCGCGACCAGCGTCGGCTGCGTCGGCGGCTGGACGGGTTGCGGAAGGTGCGCGATCCGCAGCGACGGGAGGAGGCGCTCGCCGAGATCGTGGTCGAGGTGGCCGAGGCGGAGGCGCGGCTGGCGGCCCGGCGGGCGGCGGTGCCGACGGTGACGTACCCGCCGCAGTTGCCGGTCAGCGAGCGTGCGGCCGACATCGCGGCGGCGATCCGTGACCACCAGGTGGTGATCGTGGCCGGCGAGACCGGCTCGGGCAAGACCACCCAGTTGCCGAAGATCTGCCTGGAGTTGGGCCGTGGGGTGCACGGGCTGATCGGGCACACCCAGCCGAGGCGGTTGGCGGCGCGTACGGTCGCGGACCGGATCGCCGAGGAGTTGGGCACGCAGCTCGGTGACGTGGTCGGCTTCAAGGTGCGCTTCACCGATCAGGTGGGCGAGAACAGCCTGGTCAAGCTGATGACCGACGGCATTCTGCTGGCCGAGTTGCAGACCGACCGGATGCTGCGCCAGTACGACACGTTGATCATCGACGAGGCGCACGAGCGCAGCCTCAACATCGACTTCATCCTCGGCTACCTCCGGCAGCTCCTGCCGCGCCGTCCCGACCTCAAGGTGGTCATCACCTCGGCGACCATCGAGACCGACCGGTTCGCCCGGCACTTCGCCGGGCCGCCCACCGCCGAGCACCCGGACGGGGTGCCGGCGCCGGTGGTCGAGGTGTCCGGTCGGACGTACCCGGTCGAGGTGCGGTACAGGCCACTGGTCGAGGTCGACGAGGACGCCGACGACACGGACGAGGAGAACGTCCGCGACCAGGTCCAGGCCATCGGTGACGCGGTGCAGGAGCTGGCCGCCGAGGGGCCCGGCGACGTCCTGGTGTTCCTCAGCGGCGAGCGGGAGATTCGGGATACCGCCGACGCGCTGGGCAAGCTCGTCGAGCACCGACCGGCGCTGCGCCACACCGAGATCCTGCCACTGTACGCCCGGCTCAGCGTCGCCGAGCAGCACCGCGTGTTCGCCCCGCACGGTGGGCGTCGGGTGGTGCTGGCCACCAACGTGGCGGAGACCTCACTGACCGTGCCGGGCATCAAGTACGTGGTGGATCCGGGGACCGCGCGGATCTCCCGCTACTCGCAGCGGCTCAAGGTGCAGCGGCTGCCGATCGAACCGGTCTCGCAGGCCAGCGCCAACCAGCGCAAGGGCCGCTGCGGGCGCACCTCGGACGGCATCTGCATCCGGCTCTACGACGAGCAGGACTTCCTGGCCCGCCCCGAGTTCACCGACCCGGAGATCCTGCGGACCAACCTGGCCTCGGTCATCCTCCAGATGACCGCCATCGGGCTGGGCGACATCGCCGCCTTCCCGTTCATCGACCCGCCGGACCGGCGCAACATCGCCGACGGCGTGAACCTGCTGCACGAGCTGGGCGCTCTGGACCCGACGGAGTCCGACCCGGACCGGCGGCTGACCGCGCTCGGGCGGCGTCTCGCGCAGCTCCCGGTCGACCCCCGGCTGGCCCGGATGGTGCTGGAGGGCGAACGCAACGGGTGTGCCGTCGAGGTGATGGTGATCGCCGCGGCGCTGTCGATCCAGGATCCCCGCGAGCGGCCCGCCGACCGGCAGGCCCAGGCGGACCAGGCGCACGCCCGGTTCGCTGACAAGGAGTCGGACTTCGTCGCGTACCTCAATCTCTGGCGTCACCTGCGCGAGCAGCAACGGGCCTTGTCGTCCAGCGCGTTCCGCCGGATGTGCAAGGCCGAGTACCTCAACTACCTGCGGGTACGCGAGTGGCAGGACATCGTCAGCCAGTTGCGCCAGGTGTTGCGTACGCCGAACGCGGACCTGCCGGAGGAGATCGACACCCCCCGGGTGCACCAGTCGCTGCTGCCCGGCCTGCTCTCCCACATCGGTCTGAAGGACGCCCAGAAGCACGAGTACCTGGGTGCCCGGGGGGCGAAGTTCGGGCTGTTCCCGGGGTCGGCGTTGTTCCGCAAGCCGCCGCGTTGGGTGATGGCCGCCGAGTTGGTGGAGACGTCCCGGCTGTGGGGGCGGGTGAACGGGCGGATCGAACCGGAGTGGGTCGAGCCGCTGGCCCAGCACCTGGTGAAGCGCAGTTACAGCGAGCCGCACTGGGAGAAGAAGCAGGCGGCGGTGATGGCGTACGAGAAGGTGACGCTCTACGGCGTACCACTGGTCACCTCTCGCAAGATCACCTTCGGCCGGATCGACCCGGTGCTGAGCCGGGAGCTGTTCATCCGGCACGCGCTGGTCGAGGGCGACTGGTCCACCCACCACCAGTTCTGGCGGGACAACCAGCGGCTGCTGACCGAGGTGGAGGAGTTGGAGAACCGGGCTCGGCGGCGGGACATCCTGGTCGACGACGAGACGATCTTCCAGTTCTACGACGAGCGGATCCCCGCCGACGTGGTCTCCGGGCGGCACTTCGACAGTTGGTGGAAGACGGCCCGCCGGGAGCGGCCGGACCTGCTCACGTTCACCCGCGAGCTGCTGGTCAACGCCGGTCGGGGCGGGGTGGACGAGGCCGACTTCCCGGACTCCTGGAGTGCCGACGGGGTCAGCCTGCCGGTGACGTACACCTTCGAGCCGGGCACCCCGACCGACGGCGTGACGGTGGACATCCCGTTGCCGCTGCTCAACCAGGTGCCGGCGGAGAGCTTCGACTGGCAGGTGCCGGGGCTGCGCGAGGAGTTGGTGATCGCGCTGATCCGGTCGCTGCCGAAGCCGGTACGCCGCAACTTCGTGCCGGTGCCGGACTACGCCCGCGCCGCGCTGGCCGCGATCACCCCCGGCGAGGAGCCGCTGCTGGACGCGCTGACCCGGCAGCTGCGCCGGATGACCGGGGTGACGGTGCCGCGCGACGCCTGGGACCTGAGCCGGCTGCCGGCGCACCTGCGGGTCACCTTCCGGGTACTCGGCGAGGACGACAAACCGGTCGCCGAGGGCAAGGACCTGCCGGACCTGCAACGCCGACTCAAGGCGGAGGTACGCCAGGTGGTGGCCGCGGCCGCGCCGGACGTGGCGCGTACCGGGCTGACCGGCTGGGAGATCGGCACCCTGCCGCGCACCATCGAGCAGGTCCGGGCCGGGTACGCGGTCACCGCGTACCCGGCGCTGGTGGACGAGGGCGCCACGGTGGGCGTACGCGTCTTCGACTCGGCCGGCGAGCAGGAGGCCGCGCACTGGGCGGGCACCCGGCGGCTGCTGCGGTTGACCGTGCCGTCACCGGCGAAGTTCCTCCAGGGGCGGCTCTCCAACGAGGCGAAGCTGTCGCTGTCCCGCAACCCGCACGGCGGTGTGCAGGCGTTGATCGAGGACGCGGCCGGGGCGGCGATCGACAAGCTGGTCGGCGACGCCGGTGGGCCGGCCTGGGACGCCGAGGGTTTCGCCGCGCTGCGGGACACCGTGCGGGCCGGGCTGGTGGACACGGTGGTGGAGGTGATGGACCGGGTCCGGGCGGTGCTCGGCGCGGCGTACGCGGTGCAGCAGCGGCTCGGCGCGACCCGGAACCTGGCCGTGGTCGCCGCCCTGGCCGACATCCGCGCCCAGCTCACCCGTCTGGTGCACGCCGGGTTCATCACCGAGGCCGGGTACGCCCGCCTGCCCGACCTGCTGCGCTACCTGACCGCGATCGAGCGGCGGATGGACCGGTTGGCGGCGAACCCGCAGCGGGACAAGCAGCAGCAGGACCGGGTCGCCGTGGTGCAGCGGGAGTACGACGAGATGGTCGCGGCGCTGCCGGCGGCCCGGCGGAACTCGGCTGCGGTGCGGCAGATCCCCTGGATGATCGAGGAGTTGCGGGTGAACGTCTTCGCCCAGGCGCTGGGCACCCCGTACCCGGTCTCCGAGCAGCGCATCTATCGCGCCATGGACGACGCGGAGAGCGGCTAGTGCGGTGTCCAGAAACGTTCACCGGGCCGCGCCGGGTCCAGACGACGACCGGCGGCGTTCCTGGACACCGCACTAGGCCAGGGGTTCCACGCCGGGCGGGAGCTGCGCGTCGGCGGTGGCGGTCTGCACGTACTCCAGCAGGATGCGGCGGAGTTCGCGGCCGGCGTGCGTGGGCACCACGTCGCGGCGGCGGGCCACCGCGATGGTGCGGCGGACCCCGGGGGGCGCCAGCCGGGTGACCCGGATGCCGGGCCGCCGGGCCACCACGATGCCGGGGACCAGGGCGACGCCCAGCCCGGCCTCGACGAAGCTGAGGACGGCGTCCATCTCGCCGCCGTCGACGGAGAGCGTCGGCTCGAACCCGGCGGCGCGGCACGCCTGGAGGGTGGCGTCGCGCAGGTCGTAGCCTTCGCGGAACATCACCAGCGGCTGGTCGCGCAGGTCGGTGATGCGCAGGTCGCCGCCGGTCGAGGCGGTCGGCAGCGGGTCGACGGAGGCGACCACCAGGCTCTCCCGCAGGATCGGGTCGGCGCGCAGCCCGGGGTCGGTGCCCTGGGCCGGCATGATGATCAGCGCCAGGTCGAGGTCGCCGCGGAGCAGGTCCCGGACCAGGTCCTGTGAGCCACCCTCCTCCACCCGCAGGTCGATGGTGGGGTGCGCGTCGCGGAACAGGCGCAGCACCGGCGGGGCCAGCGAGGTGGCCAGGCTGGGGGTGGCGCCGAGGCGTACCCGGCCGCGCCGCAGGCCGACCAGTTCCTGCACCTCGCGGGTGGCCGTGTCGACGTCGGCCAGGATCCGCTTGGCCAGCGGCAGCAGCACCTCCCCGGCGGCGGTGAGCGTGATGTTCCCCCTTACCCGCTCGAACAGCGGGGCACCCAGGCTGTCCTCCAGGGCGTGAATTTGCTTACTCAACGAGGGCTGAGTTATGCCGACGATGTCGGCTGCCTGGGTGAAATGTCGTACTTCTGCCACCGCTACGAAGTACTTCAGCTGATGGAGCTGCATCTAAATAGCTTATGGCTATCAAGACTGCGGTGTCGATGCATTGGACGACTGATCAAAGTGCTCCTAGCGTCGGGCTCGTGGTAGTCACGACGAGAACGCGGTCGCCCATCCGATCCAATGTCGGACTGAAGGCGGTCATGGCGGTGACGGGCATCTTCCTGGTGCTCTTCCTCATCGCGCACATGCTGGGCAATCTCAAGGTCTTCGCGGGCGACACGTCGTTCAACGACTACGCGCACTGGCTGCGCGACATCGGCGGACCGGTGCTGCCGCACGCCTGGTTCCTCTGGATCATGCGGATCGGCCTGCTGGTCTCGGTGCTCGGCCACATCTGGGCGGCCACGGTCCTCGCGCTGCGCGCCCGCGCCGCCCGCCCGGTGCGTTACGCCCACCGCAAGAAGGTCCGGGGCAGCTACGCCGCCCGCACCATGCGCTGGGGTGGCGTGATCATCCTGCTCTTCGTGATCTATCACATCCTGGACCTGACCACCGGCACGCTGAACCCGGTCGGTGACCCGTCCCGGCCGTACGCCAACGTGGTGGCTGACTTCGCGCCCGCGCGCTGGTACGTCACGCTCTTCTACACGCTGGCGATCGTCGCGCTCGGCTTCCACCTGCGGCACGGCATCTTCAGCGCGCTGCGCAGCCTCGGGCAGCAGACCCCCCGGGGCGAGCAGCGGGCCCGCCTGGTGGCGTTGACCTTCGCCGTCGTGCTCTGCGCCGGCTACCTCCTGGTCCCGTTCGCCGTACTCACCGGATTGGTGTCCTGACCATGGATCTGTTCACCGAGGGCGACCCGATCGCCGACACCCGGGCTCCCGACGGGCCGATCGAGACCCGCTGGGATCGCCGCCGTTTCGAGGCCAAGCTCGTCAACCCGGCCAACCGGCGCAAGATGACCGTGATCGTGGTCGGCACCGGCCTGGCCGGCGGTGCCGCCGCCGCCACGCTGGGCGAGCAGGGCTACCGGGTCAAGTCGTACTGCTACCAGGACAGCCCGCGCCGGGCCCACTCGATCGCCGCGCAGGGTGGCATCAACGCCGCCAAGAACTACCGCAACGACGGCGACTCGGTGCACCGGCTCTTCTACGACACCGTCAAGGGCGGTGACTTCCGCTCCCGCGAGTCGAACGTGCACCGGCTGGCCGAGATGTCGGTGAACATCATCGACCAGTGCGTCGCCCAGGGCGTCCCGTTCGCCCGCGAATACGGCGGTCTGCTGGACACCCGCTCCTTCGGTGGCGCCCAGGTGCAGCGCACCTTCTACGCCCGGGGCCAGACGGGTCAGCAGTTGCTGCTCGGCGCGTACCAGGCGTTGGAGCGGCAGATCGGCCTCGGCAACGTGGAGATGAACGCCCGGCACGAGATGCTGGAGCTGATCATCATCGACGGCAAGGCGCGCGGCATCGTCGTCCGGGACATGGTCACCGGCGAGATCAGCACCGAGTTCGCCGACGCGGTGGTGCTCGCCTCCGGCGGCTACGGCAACGTCTTCTATCTGTCCACCAACGCCAAGGGCTGCAACGTCACCGCCACCTGGCGGGCGCACCGCAAGGGCGCGTACTTCGCCAACCCCTGCTACACCCAGATCCACCCGACCTGCATCCCGGTCTCCGGCGACCACCAGTCGAAGCTGACCCTGATGAGCGAGTCGCTGCGCAACGACGGCCGGGTGTGGGTGCCCAAGACCAAGGGCGACGACCGCAACCCGAAGGACATCCCGGAGAACGAGCGGGACTACTACCTGGAGCGGATCTACCCCAGCTTCGGCAACCTGGTGCCCCGGGACATCGCCTCCCGGGCCGCGAAGTACGTCTGCGACGAGGGGCGTGGGGTGGGCCCGACCAAGCTCGGCGTCTACCTGGACTTCTCCGACGCCATCACGCGTCTGGGCCGCAAGGCCATCGAGGCCAAGTACGGCAACCTCTTCGAGATGTACGAGCGGATCACCGGCGAGGACCCGTACGAGGTCCCGATGCGCATCTACCCCGCCGTGCACTACACGATGGGCGGCCTCTGGGTCGACTACGACCTCCAGTCCACCATCCCCGGCCTGTTCGTGATCGGCGAGGCGAACTTCTCCGACCACGGCGCGAACCGGCTCGGCGCCTCGGCGCTGATGCAGGGGCTGGCCGACGGCTACTTCGTGCTGCCGAACACGGTCGCCAACTACCTGGCCGCCGGCCCGTTCGAGCAGGTCGACGGCAGCCACCCGGCGGCCGTCGAGGCGCGTCGCGACGTCGAGGACCGGATCCAGCGGCTGCTCGCGATCAACGGCGACCGTACGGTGGACTCGTTCCACCGCGAGCTGGGCCAGATCATGTGGGAGCACTGCGGCATGGAGCGCTCCGAGGCCGGGCTGCGCAAGGCGATCGACGAGATCCGCGCGCTGCGGGACCAGTTCTGGCAGCGGGTACGGGTGCCCGGCGACGGCGAGGGGCTGAACCAGTCGTTGGAGAAGGCCGGCCGGGTCGCCGACTTCTTCGAGCTGGCCGAGCTGATGTGCATCGACGCCCTGCACCGGGAGGAGTCCTGCGGCGGCCACTTCCGCGCCGAGCACCAGACTCCCGACGGTGAGGCCCAACGCGACGACGAGCACTTCGCGTACGTCGCCGCGTGGGAGTTCACCGCCACCGGGCAGCCGTCGGTGCTGCACAAGGAAGACCTGAACTTCGAATACGTCCACCCCACGCAGCGGAGCTACAAGTGAACCTGACCCTGCGCATCTGGCGTCAGTCCAGCCCCCAGGACAAGGGGCGGATGGTGACCTACCAGGTCGAGGACGTCTCACCGGACATGTCCTTCCTGGAGATGCTCGACGTCCTCAACGAACGGCTCATCCTCTCCGGCGAGGAGCCGGTCGCCTTCGACCACGACTGCCGCGAGGGCATCTGCGGCATGTGCGGCCTGATGATCAACGGTGACGCGCACGGGCCGCAGCGCGGCACCACCGCCTGCCAGCTGCACATGCGCCAGTTCTCCGACGGCGAGACCATCGACATCGAGCCGTGGCGGGCCCGGGCCTTCCCGGTCATCAAGGACCTGGTGGTCAACCGCAACTCGTTCGACGAGATCATCGCTGCCGGCGGGTACATCACCGCCCCCACCGGCAGCGCGCCGGAGGCCCACTCGGTCCCGGTGGCCAAGGCCGACGCCGACGCCGCCTTCGAGTCGGCCGCCTGCATCGGCTGCGGCGCCTGCGTGGCCGCCTGCCCGAACGGCTCCGGCATGCTCTTCACCGCCGCCAAGGTCACCCAGCTCTCGCTGCTCCCCCAGGGCCAGCCCGAGCGGTACACCCGGGTCATCGGCATGGTGGACGCGCACGACGAGGCCGGCTTCGGCGGCTGCACCAACGCGGGCGAGTGCACCGTGGTCTGCCCGAAGGGCATCCCGCTGACCACCATCGGCCGCCTGAACCGCGACTACCTGGCCGCCACCACCAAGCGGAGCGACACCCCCGGCACCTGACCCCCGGGACCTGGACTGTGGGGCCCGACCCCGCATTCGGCCACGTCGAACGGCCGCCCTGCCACCAGGCACGGCGGCCGTTCGCATACCCAGCCCGTCCCCGCCTCCGCCCCAGCCCGCCCCACCGCACCACGGCAGCCGCAGCTCCCTTGATCAGCGTGGGCGTCGGCGTCTGGGCGGTGCGCGGACGCCTGCACGGGGCAAGATCCGCGCAACTTCAGTGATGTTGCTGTCTCCGTGGGCGTCTGAGGCAGCAGTTTCCATGAAGTTGCGCGGATCATGATGCGCCGCGAGGGGTGTGGACCCGGTGCCCACCGAGCGGGGGGGGGCGGGAGCGCGGGGGGGGGCGGGTCGGTTGAAGCGGGCCGGGTGGGGTAGCAGCCAGTCAGGCGACGATTCAGGGGGTACGGACATGCGGGCGTTGACGTGGCAGGGCAAGCGGGACGTACGGGTGGAGACCGTGCCCGACCCGAGGATCGAGGCACCGACCGACGCGATCGTACGGATCACCTCCACCGCCATCTGCGGCTCGGACCTACACCTGTACGAGGTGCTGGGGCCGTACCTGAAGCAGGGTGACGTGTTGGGGCACGAGCCGATGGGCATCGTCGAGGAGGTCGGGTCGGGGGTGACCCGGCTCAAGCCCGGCGACCGGGTGGTGGTGCCGTTCAACATCGCCTGCGGGTCGTGCTGGATGTGCCAGCGCCAGTTGTACGCCCAGTGTGAGACCACCCAGGTGACCGCCGAGGGCAAGGGTGCCGCGCTGTTCGGCTACACCTCCCTGTACGGCTCGGTGCCCGGTGGGCAGGCGGAGTACCTGCGGGTGCCGCACGCCGACTTCGGTCCGATCACGGTGCCGGACCACGGCCCGGACGAGCGCTGGCTCTATCTGTCCGACATCCTGCCCACCGCCTGGCAGGCCGTCCGGTACGCGGACACGCCGCCCGGGGGCACGCTGGCCGTCTTCGGTCTCGGCCCGGTGGGGCAGTTCTGCGCCCGGGTCGGCCGGCAGCTCGGTGCCGAGCGGGTGATCGGGCTGGACCTGGTGCCGGAGCGGCTGGAGATGGCCCGCCGGCACGGGGTGGAGGTGCTCGACGTGTCCCAGCTCGACGACGTACCCGGCGCCCTGATCGAGATGGTGGACGGGCGCGGCCCGGACGCGGTGATCGACGCGGTGGGCATGGAGGCACACGGCGCTCCGCTGGGCAAGTTCGCCCAGGCCGCCGCCGGGATCCTCCCGGACAAGCTGGCCGATCCGATGATCGACAAGGTCGGGGTGGACCGGTTGGTGGTGCTCAAGGCCGCGATGAAGGCCGTCCGACGCGGCGGCACGGTCTCCATCTCCGGCGTGTACGGCGGCGAGGTTGACCCGCTGCCGCTGATGGAGATGTTCGACCGGGGCATCCAGTTGCGGATGGGCCAGTGTCACGTACGCCGGTGGATCGACGAGATCGTCCCGCTGCTCACCGACGAGGACCCGCTCGGTGTCTCGGACCTGCGCACCCACCGGCTGCCGCTGGACCAGGGCCCGCAGGCGTACCAGATGTTCCAGCGCAAGGAGGACGGCTGCGTCAAGGCGGTCCTCACTCCGTGAGCGGTCGCCACGCGCCGGTGTCCCGTCGGTCCGGGCGTCCGTGACGGACCCGGCCTAGGGTGTCCGGGACGGACCCCGGGCCGACGGGAGTGGACCATTCGCGAACCGGATGCACCGCAGCGCGACCTGGGCCGGATCGCGGCACGGGTCCGGGCGGCGTACCGGCGGGAGCGTGCCCGGGCCGGCGGCGACTGGCAGGCGTACGTGAGTCTCGCCGGACCGGACGGCCCGCTGGTCGCGGTGGACGATTCGGCGCAGCGGCCGGTCGAGGCGTACAGCGTCAACAAGATCGCGGTGGCGACGGCGGTGCTGGACACGATCGACCGGGGCCGGCTCGCCCTCGACCAGCAGGTCGAGGTGACCGCCGCGATCGCCGCGCGGGCCGGCGACGGCATCTTCGGGCTGGACGGCGCGTACCCCAGCCGGGTGACGCTGGGACACGCGTTGGCGAACCTGCTGACCGTCTCCGACGACGTCGCGGTGCGGCTGTGCGCGCTGGTCTGCCCGGGCGCCGAGGTCAACCGGATCCTGGTGGCGAAGGGCTTCCCGCGCACGCAGGTGCAGCCGGTGGCCGACTCGCCCCGTTACCACCTCGGGACCAGTACGGCCCGCGAGACGCACGACCTGCTCCGGGCGCTCGTCGGCGGCACCCTGCTCTCCCCCGCCTCGACGGAGTTCGTGCTGCGGTTGCTGCGCTCGCCGGTGGCGTTCACCGACGGGATACGGCGCAGCATGTCGTCGGCCGAGCGGGCCCGGATCGCCACCAAGGCCGGCTGGTTCCGCGACGCCCGGCACGAGGCCGGGGTGATCTTCGACACGAGCGGCTCGCCCCGGCTGACGTACGTCTTCTTCGCCGCCGGCCATCCGCAGGCGGACGACTTCGGGGCCACCCACCCCGCTGTGCAGGCCCGGGCCCGGCTGGGCCGGCGGCTGCTCGACCTGACCGACCGGCTGGCCGCCCGCGAGCATCGCCCGCACGGCCCCGGCATCCACGGCTGAACCGGGCGGCGAGGGCTACCGTGGACTGCGGGGATCAGCAGAGGGGGGCGACCATGCGGACGCCGAAGGAGCCGACGGGACGAGTCACCGGCCGACGGATCGTGGGATCGGTGGCCGGCGTGGCCGCGCTGGCAGGACTGGCCGGACTGGCGTGGGCGGCCCGGGGCGTACCGGCCTCGTTGGGTGGCCGGCTGACCGGGGCCCGGGCCGAGCGGGCGGAGCGGTCGCCGCAGTTCCGGGACGGGACGTTCCACAACCGGGCGAGCACCCGGACGGCACCCAACCCGGACAGCAACCTGTTCCGGGAGATGATCTTCGGTAAGCAGCAGCGCCGACCGACCGCTGCCGTGCCGCTGGTCCGTCCGGCACCCGCGCCCGACGTCGACCGGGCCCGCGAGCTGAACCTCGTCTGGTACGGCCACGCCTCCACGCTGATCGAGATCGAGGGTCGCCGGGTGCTGGTCGACCCGGTCTGGAGCGACAGGTGCTCGCCGTCCGACGCGGTCGGCCCGCGTCGCCTGCACGAGCCGCCGGTACGCCTCGACGAACTGCCGCAGCTCGACGCCATCCTGATCTCCCACGACCACTACGACCACCTCGACATGGCCACCGTGCGGGAGCTGACCGCCCGGCAGTCGGCGCCGTTCCTGGTGCCGCTCGGCGTCGGCGCGCACCTCGACCGGTGGGGGGTGCCGGCACACCGGGTGATCGAGCTCGACTGGTCGCAGACGCACCGGGTGGCCGACCTGGAGATCACCTGCACCGCCGCCCAGCACTTCTCCGGTCGAGGGCTGCGACGCAACGGCACACTCTGGAGTTCGTGGGTGGTCGCCGGTCGGCAGCGGAGGGTCTACTACACCGGGGACTCCGGCTACTTCGACGGGTACGCCGAGATCGGGGCGGAGTACGGGCCGTTCGACGCGACGCTGGTGCAGATCGGCGCGTACGACCGGGCCTGGCCGGGAATCCACATGTTCCCGGAGGAGGGCGTCGCCGCCCACCTGGACCTGCGCGGCGGGCTGTTCGTGCCGGTGCACTGGGCGACGTTCAACCTCGCCATGCACGACTGGTCCGAGCCGGTGGACCGGCTCTGGGCCGAGGCGAAGGCCCGCGACGTCCGGCTGGCCGTGCCCCGGCCCGGCGAGCGCGTCGTGGTGGACGACCCGCCGCCGGTGGACGGTTGGTGGCAGGCGGTCGCCTGAGTTCTTCGATGTTAATAGGGGTCCCTTCCTATGCCGGAGGCGTTAGGAAGGGACCCCTCCTTACATCATCACGGTCAGAGGACGAAGGCGTCGGTCCACAGGGCGCCGGAGCGGCCGGAGAGGGCGTCCAGCATCGCCACCGCCTGCCCGTCGGTGAGCTGGGCGACGAAGTCCACGATGGCGCGGCCCCGCGCCTTGCCGAGCCGGTCGGGGGTACGCGGGTGCAGCTCCGCCTCGGCCAACTCGACCAGGTCGTGCAGCCGCCGGGGCAGGCGGGACTCCTCCTCCGGGTCGAGCAGCCACTCCAGCAGCGCCTCGACCAGGGTGCCGAGCAGTCGGGCCTGACCCCGCTGGTGCAGGGCCAGGTCGGGACGGGCCAGCACGAAGCGGTGGTGGACGAACTTGAGCACCTGCACCTCGTGCCACTGTGCCGGGGCCAGCAGCACGTGCCCGGAGCGCATGCCGGGCTGCTCGACGACCGTGATCGCGTCCACGAAGCGGGTGGTCCACCGGGCGGAGAACCGGGCGACGTACTGTTCGGCCTCGATCGAGCCGTCGAAGGGTACCGCCAGCAGGCCCTCGACCAGCTCCTCCCGGACGTGTTCGACGGCCGCCGCGAAGGCGTCGTCGTCGGCGATCCAGGCGTCCTTGCGGTGCAGTTGGCGGCGCAGCCGCTCGATCGCCGCGCCGGGCCGGCGGGCCGAGGTCTGCAACGCCGCGTCGGTGATGGCCCGCAGGCTGCCGATCTCCCGCTGCCAGGCCATCAGCTCGGCGGCGACCGCGCCCTGCTGGAGCACCCCGACGCGATAGAAGTCCTCCACGTCGTGGATGGCGTACGCGACGTCGTCGGCGGTGTCCATCACCGATGCCTCGACGGTCTGCTGCCAGTCGGCGATCCGCCCGGCGAACGGCGCCCGCGCCTGCCGCAGGTCCTCCAGCTCGGTGCGGTACGCCCCGAACTTCGCCGAGCCGCTGTCCGGGTCGTCCGGCGGCGGGGTGGCGCCGCGCGGCGGCGGGTCCATCAGGCGCGGGTGCGGGTCGGGATGATCGAGCCGGGTCCACGGGTACTTCAGCATCGCCGCCCGGACCGCCGCGGTCAGGTCCAGACCGGTGGTGGCCGCGCCGCGGATCTCGGTGGAGGTGACGATCCGGTACGACTGGGCGTTGCCCTCGAAGCCGTCGGTGAGGCCGAGCCGATGCCGGGCCAGCCGGTCCAGCACCCGTTCGCCGAGGTGCCCGAAGGGCGGGTGACCGAGGTCGTGGGCGAGCGCGGCGGCCTCCACCACGTCCGGGTCGCAGCCGCCCAGCTTCTCCACCAGGTCACGTTGCCACCCGTCGGCGGTGAGCCGTTCGGCGATCGCGCGGGCCACCTGTGCGACCTTGAGGCTGTGCGTGAGCCGGTTGTGCACCAGCAGCCCGGACCCGCCGGGACTGACCACCTGGGTGACGCCGCCCAGGCGGGTGAAGAACGGCGAGCCGACGATGCGGTCCCGGTCCGCGCGGAACGGGCTGGTCGCGAGGTCGCCGAGGGTCCGGGCGCTGCCGCCGAACAGGCGTCGGGCGCGCGGCTCCACAGGTGGTTCCATGATCGCCACGGTAGCCCGGCAGAATGCACCACGGAACCCACACCCGAAGGCGGAGCGACATCGTGACCCTCTCTGTTCATCAGCGCATCGCCGAGGAACTCGGCGTCGCCGAGCGCCAGGTACACGCGGCCGTGGAGCTGCTCGACGGCGGTGCCACGGTGCCGTTCATCGCGCGGTACCGCAAGGAGGCCACCGGGCTGCTCGACGACACCCAGCTCCGTACGCTCGAGGAGCGGCTGCGCTACCTGCGTGAGCTGGACGAGCGGCGGGCGGCGGTGCTGGAGTCGATCCGCTCCCAGGGCAAGCTGGACGAGGCCCTGGAAGCGCAGATCATGGCGGCCGACTCGAAGTCCCGCCTGGAGGACATCTATCTGCCGTACAAGCCCAAGCGGCGGACCCGGGCGCAGATCGCCCGCGAGGCGGGGCTGGAGCCGCTGGCCGACACGCTGCTCGGCGACCCGGCGCGGGACCCCCGGGAGACCGCCGCCGGCTACGTCGACGCGGACAAGGGTGTGGCCGACGCCGCCGCCGCGCTGGACGGGGCGCGGGCCATCCTGGTCGAGCGGTTCGCCGAGGACGCCGACCTGATCGGCACGCTGCGCGAGCAGATGTGGTCGCGGGGCCGGCTGGTGGCCCGGGTACGCGAGGGGCAGGAGTCGGCCGGGGCGAAGTTCGCCGACTACTTCGACTTCGCCGAGCCGTACCCGAAGCTGCCCTCGCACCGCATCCTGGCGATGTTCCGGGGCGAGAAGGAGGGTGTGCTCGACCTGACCATGGACCCGGAGACCGACGGCGACGCCGACACGGTCACCGGACCGACCCGGTACGAGGCGGCGATCGCCGGCCGGTTCGGGGTCACCGACCAGGGGCGGCCGGCGGACCGGTGGCTGGCCGACACGGTGCGCTGGGCGTGGCGGACCCGAATCCTCATCCACCTCGGTGCCGACCTGCGGATGCGGTTGTGGCAGGCGGCCGAGGAGGAGGCCGTCCGGGTCTTCGCCACCAACCTGCGCGACCTGCTGCTGGCCGCGCCGGCCGGGGCCCGGCCCACGATGGGTCTGGACCCGGGTCTGCGGACCGGGGTGAAGGTGGCCGTGGTGGACGCCACCGGCAAGGTGGTCGCCACCGACACGATCTATCCGCACGAGCCGCGCCGGCAGTGGGACGCCTCGATCGAGACGCTGGCCCGGCTCGCCGGGGCGCACCGGGTGGAGCTGGTGGCGATCGGCAACGGTACGGCCAGCCGGGAGACCGACAAGCTCGCCGGTGATCTGATCAAGCGTTTCCCGCAGCTCGGGTTGACCAAGGTGATGGTCTCCGAGGCGGGCGCCTCGGTCTACTCCGCCTCCGCGTACGCGGCGCAGGAGCTGCCCGGGATGGACGTGTCGCTGCGCGGCGCGGTCTCCATCGCCCGCCGGTTGCAGGACCCGCTCGCCGAGCTGGTGAAGATCGACCCGAGGTCCATCGGTGTCGGGCAGTACCAGCACGACCTGTCGGAGGTGAAGCTCTCCCGGTCGCTGGACACCGTGGTGGAGGACTGCGTCAACGGCGTCGGGGTGGACGTGAACACCGCGTCCGCGCCGCTGCTGACCCGGGTCTCCGGGATCGGTGCCGGGCTGGCCGAGAACATCGTGCTGCACCGGGACGCCAACGGGCCGTTCCGCAGCCGCTCCGACCTGCGCAAGGTGCCCCGGCTCGGGCCGAAGGCGTTCGAGCAGTGCGCCGGCTTCCTGCGCATCCCCGACGGCGACGACCCGCTGGACTCCTCCAGCGTGCACCCCGAGGCGTACCCGGTGGTGCGCCGGATCCTGGCCAGCACCGGGCAGGACCTGCGGGCGCTGATCGGCCGGTCGACCATCCTGCGCGGGCTGCGGGCCACCGACTTCGTCGACGACACGTTCGGTCTGCCGACGGTGACCGACATCCTCGCCGAGTTGGAGAAGCCGGGGCGGGACCCGCGTCCGGAGTTCACGACCGCCACCTTCGTCGAGGGCGTCGAGAAGATCGGCGACCTGACGCCGGGGATGGTGCTGGAGGGCGTGGTCACCAACGTGGCCGCCTTCGGCGCCTTCGTCGACGTCGGGGTGCACCAGGACGGTCTGGTGCACGTGTCGGCGATGTCGCGCACCTTCGTCAAGGACCCGCGCGAGGTGGTGAAGTCCGGCGACGTGGTGAAGGTCAAGGTGCTGGACGTGGACGTACCGCGCAAGCGCATCTCGCTGACGCTGCGGCTGGACGACGACGCGGAGGCCGGTCGGGGCGGCGCGCGGGAGCGCGGCGGTCGGGAGAACCCGGGCCGTCCGGAGAACCCGGCTGGTCGGGAGAACCGGGGCGGTCAGGGCGGACGCGGCCGGGACGGCGGCGGGCAGAGCGGTGCCGGGCAGGGCGGACGCGGCGGCGGTCGCGGTGACCGGGGCGGGCAGCGTGGCGGGCCGCAGCAGCGGCAGGGCCGGGGTCCGGCCGGGCCGGCGAACGACGCGATGGCCGAGGCGTTGCGTCGGGCCGGACTGGCCTGAGCCCTCCCCCGGTGGGCGGCGTACGGTGAGCGCCATGGCGGGCGAGGAGGACTGGCGGGAGCAGCGGCGGCGGGCGGTGCACGCGCACGCCGAGGCCGAGTCCCGCGCCCGGGCCGTGGAGCAGGCCGCGGCGGCGGAGCTGGTGCACCGCTTCGCCGCCGACGCGACCGCGCGCGGTCTGCGCCCGGAGCGGCTGCGGGTGACGTCGTACGACGGGCGGCACCGCTACCGCACCGGGCTGACCGGCTGGTACGTCGACCGGGGCCGCTCGCGGGCGGTGGACACCCGGGGGAACTTCTATCTGCTGACCGTGCCGAACAGTCTGCGTGCGCTGCTGTTCGGCGCGGTCTGCCCGCCGGTCCCGCCGCCGCTGGTGGTCGGCCGGGGCGGCCGGGACGGCGAGTCGCTGCCCCTGGCGGAGCTGCTGGACCGACGCCTCGCCGCCGGTGACGACTGGCCCTGACGACAGCAGACGTCAGCGTCGGTGGACGTCGACCACCTCGGAGAGCGCCTGCTCCACCCGTTGCGCACCGGCAGCCACCGAGAAGACCCGCTGGTAGTGCTGCCGACCGGCCTGCCCGAGCAGGTCGAGCTTCTCCCGGCCCAGGTCGCAGAGTTCGCGCAGCGCGGCGGCGATCGAGTCGGGGTCGCCGGGCCGGGCGGTGATCCCGGCCCCGCTGTCGCGGGCCACGTCGGCGGCGTCCCCCTCGGCGGCCACCAGCAGGGCCCGTCCGGCGGCCAGCGTGGCCTGCACCTTGCTCGGCATGGTGTACGCCGACATGCCACCGGGCCGCAGGCTGACGTAGTGCGCGTCGCCGGTGGCCATCAACGCGGGCATCCGTTCCCGGGGCAGTTGCCCGAGGAAGCGCACGTTGGCCGCGCCAAGATCGTCGGCCCGGTGGCGCAGCCGTTCCTCGGTGGTGCCGGAACCCGCGATCAGGCAGACCAGCCGGGGATCGGTCACCCGGGCACAGGCGTCGACGAGCGAGTCGAGCCCCTGTGCCTCGCCGAGCGCACCGGCGTACACCAGGACCACCTGGTCGGGTCGCAGGCCCAGCTCCGCGCGCAGGTCACCGGCGCGGGGCCGGGGGGTCTCGTCCGCCCACATCGGGATGTGCAGCAGCTTCTCCCGGGGCACGCCCCGCCCGGCGAGCAGGTCGACCGCGCCGGGCGAGACGCAGGCGACGCGGGCGGCGCTGCGGTACATCGCGCCGCACCAGCCGGCCATGCCGCGCTCGACGGTCCGGGACAGCCGCCCGGTGCCGAGGAAGCCGCTGGCCACCACGCTGTCCGGCCAGAGATCGAGGACGTGCAGCAGCACCGGCACCCGGTGCGCGTACCGGGCGAACCACATCGGCAGCGCGACGCTGATCGGCGAGTTGCCCACCCAGAGCGCGTCCAGCCCGCGCAGCACCGGCGTGCCGGAGGTCAGCGCGGAGACCGCGAAGGAGCCGTAGTTGGCCACCCGGCGCAGCGCGGACCGGTCGTGGCTGGGATAGAGCGCGACCCGCCGGATCCTGGTCGCGCCGAGGGTCTCGTCCCGGCGGCGGGCCATCCGGTAACCGGGGGCCAGCCGCCCGGTCGGGTAGTTGGGGAAGCCGGTGAGCACCTGCACCTCGTGGCCCCGGCCGGCGAGGGCGGTGGCGAGCATCCCGGGCAGGGCGGCCGGGCCGGGCTCCGGGTCGAACCATTGCGTGAGCAGGCCGATGCGCATCCGCCTCATCCCGTCTCCAGTGTGGCCAACGGGCGTACCGGCGACACGGCGCCGTCGGTACGCCACAGCGCGGTCAGCGACTCGCGCAGGTCGTACGCGGGCGCCCAGCCGAGCACCCGCCCGGCACGGGTGGTGTCCGCGCACATCCACGGCACGGTGGCGGAGCGCCCGGCGTCGGCGGTGAAGCCGCCGTCCCGGATGTCACCGGTGAACCCGGCCACCTCGGCCAGCAGCCGGACCACGTCGCGGACGGCCACCGCCCGGCCGCTGCCGACGTTGACGACGCGGTCGGTCGTGGGCGCGCTGCGCGTCGCCGCGAGGACCGCCGACGCCACGTCCCGCACGTCGACGAAGTCGCGGTACGTGGCGTGCAGTCCCAGCGCGATCCCGTCGTCCCCGGCGGCCCGGGCCGATCTGATCAGCGCGGTGACCCGACCGAGCACGTTGCCCGGTGGCATGCCCGGCCCGACCGGGTTGAAGACCCGCAGCACCACCGTGTCGAGCCGGCCCGCCGCGCCGGCCAGTTCCGCCAGTCGGGTCGCGGTCAGGTGACTGAGCCCGTACTCGCTGACCGGCGCGCACGGGTGCTCCTCGGCCACCGCGAGGCCGTACGGCACGGGTCCGTACTCGGCGGCCGAGCCGATCCGGACCAGTCGGGCCGCCGGCACGGCCTCGGCCATCGCCTCGACGAGCTTGGCGGTGACCAGCACGTGCGCGCGGACGAAGTCGTAGCCGGAGCCGACGATCCGGCCGGCGGCGGCCACCACCACGTCGGGCCGTTCCCGGGCCAGCAGTGCGATCAACGCCGGCAGCTCGATCCGGACCAGGTCGCAGGCCACCCGGTCGGGTGCCCGGACGTCGGTGTGCGCGGCGAGCAGGGACCGGACGTGCCGTCCCAGGAACCCGCCGGCACCGAGCAGCAGGACCCGGCTCATCGGCGGTACGCGGGGTCCGCCTCGGCGACCGACGGTGGATTGCCGGTGAACTCGTGCCAGGTGGCCGCACCGGGCGCGGAGATGCCCTGGCGACTGACCACCACCCAGACGGTGGCCAGCACGATCTTCAGGTCCAGCAGGAGGGAGCGCCGGTCGACGTACTCGACGTCGTGGGCGAACTTGGCCTGCCACTCCAGCGCGTTGCGGCCCCGGACCTGCGCCAGCCCGGTGATGCCGGGGCGTACGTCGTGGCGGCGGGCCTGTTCCGGGCTGTAGAGGTCGAGGTACTGCACCAGGTGCGGGCGGGGACCGACGACGCTCATCTCGCCCCGCAGCACGTTCCAGAACTCCGGCAGCTCGTCCAGGCTGCTGGCCCGCAGCCAACGGCCGACCCGGGTCAGGCGTTGCGCGTCGGTCACCAGTCCCCGGTCCGGGTCGGGATGCCGCATGGTCCGGAACTTGACCATCTCGAACAGCTCGCCGCGCAGGCCGGGCCGCTTGTGCCGGAACAGCACCGGCCGACCGTGGGCGATCAGCACCACCAGGGCCACCAGGGCCATCAGCGGTGCGCCCAGGACCAGGACGAGAAGGGCGCCCACGACGTCGAGCAGCCGCTTCCACCGATCGTACGGTCGCGGGATGTCCGGATCCTCGGCGATCCCGCGCGGACCCCTCGCCTCGCCGGCAGACCCGGCACGCGTGTGCGTCGCATGGAGAGCAACTTTTGACATGCGATACGCATATCATTTTCCACCGCACCGGATCGCGCTTTCACATTTCGTGGCGCGCCCTTCGGACCGTACGGTGGAATGAATGGCCCTCGCCTTTATCCATCCACTTCGGAAATCCGAACGAGACTCCTTTTCAAATTCGGGAAAGCCGGCCCGGACCAGTTCGTGAATCGGTATGTTCGCCGGTGGATGCTGTCCCGACTCACCGCGGAACACTCGACAGGGAACAGGCAGGGCCAGATGTGATTTCCTCGCTAACGGATCGGCGATTTCTGATTACCGGTGGCACCGGGTCATTCGGCCAGACGATGGTCTCCCGGCTGCTCGACGCCGGCGCCACCGAGGTACGGGTCCTCAGCCGCGACGAGTCCAAGCAGGACGCGATGCGTCACCGCCTGCGGGACGACCGGGTTCGCTACTACGTGGGTGACGTCCGCGACTACGACAGCGTGTTCAAGGCCGCCCGGGGCATGGAGTTCGTCTTCCACGCCGCCGCCCTCAAGCAGGTCCCGTCCTGCGAGTTCTTCCCGTTGGAGGCGCTGCGCACGAACGTGCTCGGCAGCGCGAACGTGGTCGAGGCCTGCGAGCGGGGCGGCGTCGAGACGCTGGTGCTGCTCAGCACCGACAAGGCGGTCTACCCGGTGAACGCGATGGGGATGACCAAGGCCCTGATGGAGAAGGTGGCCCAGGCGCACGCCCGGAACAACCCGCAGGCCCGGACCCGGGTCTGCTGCGTGCGCTACGGCAACGTCATGTATTCGCGCGGCTCGGTCATCCCGCTGTTCATCGAGCAGATCCGCCGGGGCGCGCTGCCGACCGTGACCGAACCCTCGATGACCCGCTTCCTGATGTCGCTGGCGGAGTCGGTCGACCTGGTCGAGCACGCCTTCCGCCACGGGCAGCCGGGCGACGTGTTCATCCGCAAGGCCGACGCCTGCACCATCGGCGACCTGGCCACCGCCCTGTGCAACCTGTTCGGGGTGCCCGCCAAGTTCGACGTGCTCGGCATCCGGCACGGCGAGAAGCTGTACGAGACCCTGGCCAGCCGGGAGGAACTCGCGCACGCCGAGGACCTGGGGGAATTCCTCCGGGTGCCGGTGGACAGCCGAGACCTGAACTACGCCCTCTACTTCGAGGAGGGCAACGTCGAGCGGGGCACGCTGGCCGACTTCCACTCGCACAACGCCCGCCGGCTCTCCGTACCGGAGATCGAGTCGCTGTTGCGGACCCTGCCCGAGGTACGGGCGCAGCTCGAGGCCGCGGCGGCCGCCGCCGTGCCCGCGTGACCGAGCGGCGCGCTGTTGCCCCGGGCGTGGGCGGCGGCGTGACGGAACGGGTGCCCCGGCGGCGCGACCAGGCCGACGTCGCGTCGCGCCCGGCCGCCCGGCGGGTCCTCGTCGTCGGGGTCACCGGCATGCTCGGCCACGCCGTCCTGCGCGAGCTGAGCGAGGATCCCGACCTGGACGTGCACGGCCTGGCCCGACGCGTCGACGACGAGGCGGGGTGGTTCCCGACGCACCTGCGCGACCGGATCACCACGGGCGTCGACGCCACCCGGTTCGACGAGGTCCGCCGCTTCCTCGACCTGCTGCGGCCGGACGTGGTGATCAACTGTGTGGGCGTCATCAAGCAGCGGCCGGACGTGCAGGAGGCGGTGCCGACCGTCACGCTCAACGCGCTCCTGCCGCACCTGCTCGCCGACGCCTGCGCCGACCTCGACGCCCGGTTGGTGCACGTCAGCACCGACTGCGTCTTCTCCGGTCGACGGGGTGGCTACGCCGAGGACGACCTGCCCGATCCACCCGACCTGTACGGGCGCTCCAAACTCCTCGGTGAGGCTGCCGGGCCGTCCGCGCTCACCCTGCGCACCTCGATCGTCGGGCACGAGTTGGCCACGCACCGCTCCCTGGTGGACTGGTTCCTCGCCCAGCGGGGCCAGGTACGCGGTTTCACCCGGGCCGTCTACACCGGCGTGACGACCGTCGAGTTCGCCCGGCTGCTGCGCACCGTGGTGCTGCCGCGCGAGGACCTGACCGGGCTCTACCACGTCGCGGCCGAACCGATCACCAAACACGACCTGCTGCGGCTGGTCGCGGAGGTGTACGGGTGGCCGGGCGAGCTGGTGCCGGACGACGGGTTCGTCTGCGACCGCTCGATGCGGGCCGACGCGCTCGCCCGGGCCACCGGCTACCGGCCGCCGGACTGGCCGGAGATGGTCCGGGCCATGCACGTGGCCCGTGCCCGCTGGGCCGAGGCGTCGACGGACCGGCCCGGCATCCGGGTCTGACGGCGGACCAGGACGACCCGCCGGCCGCGTGGTGTGCGGGCCGGCCGCGAACCGAAGGACACCACGTGTTGAACCGTCTGGCCCAGTGGGGCGTCGTCGCGGGGGCGGCGGCGCTGGTCGTGGTCACGACCCTCGTCGCGGTCGACGCCCCGCTGGCCGCGATCGGGCTGACCCTGCTGCTCCTGCTGGTCGCCCTGGTCCGCCGGGTGGACGGCTGGCGGTGGTTGCTGGGGCTGACCACGGCACTGCTGGTCTGTGCCTCGTCGGACCTGCCCGCCCTGGTCGAGCTGAGCTTCTATCCGCGCTACGCCGCGGTCGCCGGCCTGGTGGTGTGGGGGCTGTGCCGGCCGGTCCGGGCCCCGGTCCGGCTCGCCCCGTGGACCGGCGTCCTCGTCGTCGCGCTCTGGTCGGTCGCCGGGATCGCCACGCTCAGTACCGTCTGGTCGGTGGTCCCGATGGAGACCTTCCAGCGTGGGGTGGCCCTGGTGCTGTTGGCCGCCCTGGTGCACGTGCTGGTGCGCCGGCGGTGGTCCGAGCGCGGGGTGATGCTTGCCGACCTGCGCACGGTGTACCTGGTCCTCAGCGTGTCCGCCCTGGTCAGCCTCGGATACGGGGGCACCGGCGGCGTGCTGACCGCCGGGCTGACCAGCAGTCAGCGGTTCCAGGGCATCTTCAACAACCCGAACATGCTCGGCATCGTGTGCGCCCTGGCCATCCCGCTGGGCTGGGCGGTCTACCAGCAGTTCCGTCGGCCCGTACTGCTGCTCGGCCTGCTTCCGGCCGGCGTCTGTCTGCTGCTGTCGCAGTCGCGTACCGGCATCGTCGCCGTGCTGGTCGGTGCCGCCTGGGTCCTACTGCGGCACGGGTTCGGGCCGGTGGTCCGGACCGCCTCGGCGGTGGCCGCGACACTGCTGGTGGCGCACCTGTTCAACCTGCTACCGGTGATCTTCTCGGCGCCGTGGATGCAGCGGGTCGTGCTGCGCTTCACCGATCCGGAAGGTGCCGACCTGTCCAACGGCCGGACCGAGATGTGGCAGGCCACCGTCGACCTGTGGTGGCAGAACCGGCCCACGCTGGGCTTCGGGTACGCGTCCCGCAACCACCTGTTCGAACTCGCCAGTTACGACGAGTTCTTCGGGGCGGGCGTCAGCGTGGTGCACAACAGCTATCTGCAACTGCTGCTGGAGCTGGGACTCACCGCCGTCGTCCCGCTGGTGGCGCTGCTGCTGGCCGCCGGGCGCGGCGCGCTGCGCGCACCGGTGCGCGGGGCCAACTCGGGACTGGTCTGGCTCGTGGTCAGCGGGGTGATGGTGCAGTTGACCGAGTCGGCCATCTTCGGCACCGGTCAGCCGTACCCGTACGTGTTCTGGCTCGCCGTCGCCGCCCTGCTGCACCGGCCCACCGCCGACCCGGACGAGAAGGCCGGGGTCACCGAGGGCGTACGCACCCGGCCCGGCCGGCGGGCACCCGCCGGGCTGCCCGGCTGACCGGTCAGCGACGGCCCTCGGCGGTCAGGAACGCGGTGACCCGGGACTGCCAGGCACGGTGGTCGAACGACTCACGGGCCCGGGACAGCGCGGCCCGGCTCATCGCCGTCCACTCCTCGTCCCGCAGGCGAAGCGCCCGCTCGATCCCGCGACGCACGTCGTCCGGACCGTTGCCGTCGAGCACCAGACCCTCGACGCCGTCGTGCACGTAGGCGGCCAGGTCGCTGGTGTGGTTGAGCAGCACCGGGCACCCAGCGGCGAGACTCTCCGGCACCTTCGACGGGAAGCCGTGCGCGGCGTACCCGCCGGTGGGCCGGACCAGCATCGAGAAGTGCGCGCCGCCGAGCAGCGTCAGCACGGTGTCGCGGGGCACCCGGCCGAGGAAGGTCACCTCGGCCGCCACCTCGTCCAGCAGCGCCGGGTCCAGGTCCGACCCGGTGGCGGCCTGCTCGCGGGTGACGCCCGCGATGGTCAGGCTGACCCGCCGCTGGTCGGCCGGGGCGAGCCGGCTGATGCCGCGCACGATCACGTCGAGCATGTCCTTGCGCCCCGGGGTGCCGGCGTAGAGCAGCCGTAGCCCGTCGGCCAGCGACGGTGTCCGGGGTAGCGCGAACTCGGCGCAGTCCACCTGCGGCGGCACCACGAGCACGTCGAGGCCGTACGCGCCGAGGTGGTCGGCGAGCGCACCGGTCACCGCCGTGGCCCGGCGCACCAGCCGGGTGGTGAGGAAGGTGGACCAGCGGTGCCGCACGAAGTACGGGGTGAGCCAGCCGTGCGCGAACTGGTGCCGGTCGTGGCGTTCGCTGGCGTCCACCACCACCGGTGCGCGCAGCACGAGCCGCAGCACCGCCCAGTTGCCGAGCGTCATCATCGCCATCGGCAGCAGCACCACGCCGACGTCGTCGCGGTCCACGCCCTCGCGACGCAGGGCACGCAGCACGCGTACCGGTCGGGCGAGGCGGGCCGCCATCCGGGTGAGCCGGTTGCCGCCCCGGACGCGCAGCGTGATCAGGTCGATGCCGGCGACGTCGCCGAAGGGGCCGGGGAAGGGGACCTCGCAGGGCCAGTCGTTCACCACCAGGGTCCGCTCCCCCTCCGGCGCGGCGCTGCGGGCGAGCTGCCGCAGCCGGTTGGAGGTGGCGTCGCCGTACGGGAAGGCGTACGCGCCGACGAGCAGTGGCCGGACCGGGCGTACCCGGGTGGCCGCCGGGCGGCGTTGCTCCGGGCCGCGTACCAGGATCCTGTCGTTCATCTCGGTCACCGTTCCGAGCCGGCGGTCTGCCGGCTCCGCTGTGCTGTCGGGTGTTCCTGTGGTCGATAGATGGCGAGGTGGGCGGCGAGGGCGGCGTCGATGGCGAAGACGCTGTCGGTGAAGCGCGCGGCGGCCGTCTGCGGTGTCGTCGTCGCGGTGTACGCGGCGGCGGTCCGCACCGCCTCGGCCCAGACTCTCGGCGGCGCGTCCGTGTCGACGACCGTCACGCCGGGCAGGTGCGCCTCGATGAACCGCACCCCGGGCAGGTCGGCCGCGACGGTGCCGACGCCCAGCGCGACGGGTTCCAGCACTCCCCCGGGCAGCCCTTCCAGGCAGGAGGGGTGCACCACCACGTCGGCCTGACGCAGCAGGTGACCCACGTCGTCACGGGCACCGAGCAGGTGCACCCGGTCGGCGAGGCCGGCGGCGTGCGCCGCGGCGCGGACCCGTGCGTCGTCGTCCGCGTCGTCGCCGGGACCGACCAGGACGGCGTGCGCCGGCACGCCAAGCGACCGCAGTTCGGCCAGGATCGGCGGCAGCAGCCAGCGCCGCTTCTCCGGCGAGGCCCGCCCGACGCTGACGCAGACGAGGGCGCCCGGTTCGGCACCGACCAGCGTCCGCAGGTCGTCGCGGCCGGGTGCCCGCAGCCGGTCGAGGTCGAGGCCGTTGAGCACCACCCGGCAGCGCCGGTCGTGCTGCCACCGCGGGTCGTAGCCGAAGGTGAGCGAGCTGGGCGAGACGCCGAGGATGTCGGTGGCGCTGTGCCGCAGCAGGCGACCGCAGAGCCGCCGGTAGACGCGCCGCCGCAGGCTGCGGCGGACGTTGTCGTCGCCCCGGAAGTGCGCCACCCGGACGGGTACGCCGCAGAGCCGGGCCAGTGCCAGCGGTACGCCGGAGAAGTTGGCGCAGTCGACGTGCACCACGTCCGGACGCCACCGCCGCAGCAACCCGACCAGGAGCGGGACGAAGTGCGCGTCCAGCGCGACCGGGGTGACCGTGCCGCCGTACCGGGTGACCGTCTCGGCCAGCGGGCCGGGGCCGATCCGGTCGCTGAGCGTCACCAGGTGCACCTCGACGCCGGCGGCGGCCAGCCGGGGCAGCAGTTCGGCGGTGCGCATCTCCGTGCCGCCGAAGTTGAGTTCGCCGACGATCCGCAGCACCCGGCACGGACGGTCGGGCCGGTCGGTGCCCGGCGTCGCCGGATCATCCCAGGACATCTGCGCGCTCCTTCGCTCGTTCGGTCGGTCGGGTCCGATCGCCGCGCAGCGCCCGCCGGTAGCCCACGAACACCGCCGGCCACATGGTCAGCACGTACGCGAGGCAGGCCGCGACCGGCAGGCCGACGAGCCCGAACTGCCGCAGTCCCCAGACCTTGAGCCCGGCCGCCAGCACCAGGAACGTCGCCCAGCCGACGAACTGCGGCCGGAGCAGGCCGACGCTGTTCTGCACCATGATCAGCGGGGAGGTGACGGCGACCAGGAAGGACCAGGCGGCCAGCCCGGCCAGGAGCGCGACCGACACCGAGGCGCGGTCGATGTCGCTCACCCACAGCTCGACCAGCCGGGGGCCGACGCCGACCAACGCACCGCCGACCACACCGACGACGACGCCGTAGAGGAGCACCATGCGCCGGGTGTTGCGGCGTACCCAGGCGACCTCGCCCCGGGCCAGGGCGGTGCCGTTGACCGGCCAGATCGTCATGCCGACCAGCCCGACGAAGATCGACAGTACGCCGAAGAGCTTCCCGACCACCGCGTAGTGGGCCGCCACCACCGGCCCGAGCAGGTACGCGACGAGCGGGCTGTCCATGTTGAGCGCGATCGACGACATCGTGGTGAGCGCGAAGAACTGGAGGCCGAGCCGGAGCAGGCCGACGGCGGTGGCCCGGTCCACCAGGGCCGGACCGGGCCGCAGCGCGGGCTCCTGGAACCAGAAGTAGGTCACCGTGTTGAGCAGGTTGGTCAGCGGGACGGCCAGCACCGCGCAGCCGATCACCACCAGCGGACTCCATCCGGCGGCGATGGCGCCGAGCACCGCGCCCATCGCCACCAGCGCACCGGCCGACTGCCAGACGTTGCTCTGCACCACCTGGCCCCGGGCGTACTGGATCCGCTGGATCAGCGAGAACGGGATGTTGACGGCGAAGGCCCCGAAGCAGAGCAGCACCATCGTGGTGGCGTCCGCGGCGACCCGGGCGTCGGTCACGCCGAAGAGCCCGGCCCATCCCACCGTGGGTACGACCACCACCAGCGCGACGACCAGCACCACGGCGACCGCGCCGAGGGTGGCGAAGGCACTGGAGATCTCCCGCGCCTGCGCCCGGACGTCGTGGACGTGGTGGCTCAGCCGGGTCAGCAGCCCGTTGCCCAGCCCCAGGTCGGCGAACCAGGCCATGCCGGTCAGCGCGGTGACCGCCATCCAGAGGCCGTACCGCTGGTCGCCGAGGTAGCCGAAGCAGGCCGGGGTGACGACGAGCGGCGCGGCCAGGCCGATCCCCTTCGCCGCCATCGCGGTGGCGATGCCGACCGTGACGCGTCGGTCCCGGTCACCCGCCGCCGCCGGTGTCTCGACGGCGGGCGGTGTGGTGGTGGGGTCGACCGGGACGCTCGGGGCGGTCGACCGCCCCGGTCCGGTCCGGCTCGCCGCCCGGTTCACCGGGTCCCGGTGGAAGCCACGTCGCGCCGCCCGGACATCCACTCGACGGTGGCGCGCAGGCCGTCGAGGCGGTCGACCGGGATCACGTCGGGGAACAGGTCCCGCAGGCGGGTGTCGTCGGCCAGGGAGTGCGGCACGTCGCCGGCGCGCGGTGCGGCGTACTCGCGGGCGATCGGCCGCCCGAGCAGGCCCTCCAGCTCGTCGACGACCTCCAGCAGGGTGGCTCGTGCCCCGAAGGCGAGGTTGACCGGATGCGGGTGCTGCACCCGACGGCGCACCGCGTCCAGGATGACCTGGCAGACCGTGCCGACGTAGGTGAAGTCGCGGGACTGGGTGCCGTCGCCGTGCACCACGACCGGCTCGCCGCGCAGGGCGGCGTGCACGAAGCGCGGGATCACCGCCGCGTACGCGTGGTCGTGCCGCTGCCCGGGTCCGAACACGTTGAAGAACCGGAAGGCCAGCGTGGACAGGCCGTACGACGCCTGGTACGCCAACGCGTACGCCTCGGCGGAGAGCTTGCTCGCCGCGTAGGGACTCATCGGGCGGGTCCAGGTCAGCTCCGCCTTGGGCAGCGCGGGGTTTGTGCCGTACACCGAGGACGACGACGCGACGACGACGTGCCCGACGTGGTGTCGGCGGGCCGCCTCCAGCACCATCAGCGTGCCGGTCGCGTTCGCGTGGTGGGAGGCCACCGGGTCCCGCAGGGAGCGGGGCACGCTCGGCAGGGCGGCCAGGTGCACCACCGCGTCCCGGCCCGCCATCGCCGTGTCCAGGGCGACCGGGTCCAGGATGGATCCCTCGACCAGGTCGACGCCGAGTCCGTCGAGGTTGCCGGGGAGCCCGACGGAGAGGTCGTCGAGGACGGTCACCTCTTTGACGGCGGGATCCGCCAACGCGGCGCGGGCCAGATTGGATCCGATGAAACCGGCCCCGCCGGTGACCAGAATGCGCATGGACAAAACCCCCGAATGAATGTCGAAGATATGTATATCCACTCATCTGGGTCAGCGTCCCGCGTTCGGGGAATTCCGTACTGCTGTCCGGGAGCCGACGGTCCGCCGCTGACCAGGGGCTACGTGGCGCACAGTGGCATCATCGGTACGCGTCACGGCGGAGGTGCCGGCCATGGGAGAACTGATCGTCTACCGTTCCAACGCCCTGATGACCGTCCGGTCGCGTTTCGACGCCACCCGCGACGTGCTGATGCCGGCGAACATCGCCTATCCCCTGGGCATGGTCGGCATGTGGCACTCCAGCCTGCCGCAGGTCACGCTCGTCCCGTCGACGGCGACCGACGCCCAGGTGTGGCCCTCCCCGTCGGCCGTGGGCACCCCGATCCACGACACCTCCGACGACAACTGCCCGATCAACACCGGCTGGTCGTACGTGGGCGGCAACCACGGGTACAACGTGGGCAACCAGATCGCCGTGACCAACCACGGCAAGACCACCGCCGACGTGGGTTCCCGGTGGACCGACGGCGCCCGGGTGTTCACCCTGCTCGCCATCACCAACGCCAACAGCCTGCTCTTCGGCAACCCGTACGTGATCGTGGACGGCATCCCCCAGGGTGCGCGGGTCCGGCCGGCGGCACCACTGACCCACCTCTCCGGCGCCACGAACCGCACCACCGTGCCGATCACCGGACTCACGCCGGACGTGCAGATCCGTCCGGCCACCCACACCCACGTGGTCAGTGTCGAACTCGACGGTCGGGCGCTGCCGGACGGTCGGCGTACCGGCCAGGAACTGCGGATCCGGGAGTCGTACCTGATCCCCTCCTACCAGGGGATGATCGACACCGCCCAGGCGAACATCGGCACGCCGATCGCCACGATCATGTCGCGGATCCCGTCGCTGTGCCGGATCGACAACCTGTACCGCTGGAGCACGGACGGGCTGCTGGTCTCGCAGACGGTCACCGCGCTGAGCCGCTTCGCCCTGAACGCCGGGGTCACCCAGTGCTCGGCGCTGACCGTGCCGACCGGCGGCAGCCGCCGACAGTTCATGGCGAACGTGGGGGTCGCCGGCTCACTCAACTGGTCGACCTGGGCGAAGCTCGACACGCTGGCCGTCCTCACCGACATCACCCCGGCAACGCTGCGGGACCCGCTCACACCGGCGGCCAGCATGACCCAGTGGGTGGTCGACTCCGGTGGGGTGCAGAAGTGGGGCATCGCGGTCGGGCTGCTGCCCTTCGACGACGGGCGGCCGGCGACGCGGGCCCGGCACACCACGGCGAAGTGCTGGTTCGTCAGCTCCAGTCTGAAGAAGAACTACCCGCAACTGGTGTGGGGCCGCACGCTGGAGCCGAATGACTCGGTGACCGGCACGGCGTACCGCCGCTATCTGGCACCGCCCTCGACCGCCACCGAGATCGTCGTCTCCACCGGCACCGACGACGTGGTGGTGATCGAGCGGGTCGACCCGGTCGCGTCGACCCGGATGGCGGCGCCCGGACTCTTCCACCGGAGGCTGGTCGCGGACGGTCCGACCAACCTCGCCGTGCCGGACCGGGTCGCCGTCGACGGCATCCCGTACGCGGTGCCGGTCTCGCCCGGGTACGGCATGTGGCGCGCCCAGCCCGCCCCGCCGGCACCGCCGCAGGTGCCCGGCGTGACGCTCGGCGTCGGCAGCTACTTCCTGCCGCTGGCCGGGCCGACCCGGACCTGCACGTACACCGGCGCGTTCCAGCGGCTCCTGCTGTGCCCGGTGTACCTGGCCGAGCCGACGCCGGTCGACCGGGCCTGCGTCGAGGTGACCACCCCCGGCACCGGCGTGCTGCGCCACGGCGTGTACGCCCACGACCCGGCCACCGGGCGGCCCGCGCTGCTCGGCCCGGTCGCCGACTTCGGCACGCTCGCGGTGACCACGGCCGGGATCAAGGAGTCGGTGCTGAGCACGCCAGTCATGTTGCCCGACGGCTGGCACTGGTACGCACTCGTCTGGCAGGGCACCGGCACCACCGCGCCGACGCTGCTGGCCGAGGCGGCGGGCGGGACGGCGCTCGACATCGGCACCGACCGGACAGCGATGTCCGGCGACCGGTACGGCTACCAGGTGTCCGGCGTGACCGGCGCCCTGGGCGCGATCACGGTCGGCGGCGTACACCAGTTCCCGCCAGCGCGCGTGGCCTACCGGCGGGCCTGACGGCCGTCAGACCGTGGTCACCCCGTAGATCCGCTTCATCGCCTCGTGCTTGGCGGGTACCGGCAGGTGACCGATCCCCAACGACTTGGCCTGCAACCGCGCGAGGTACTCGTCGGTGGTCCGCAGCGGTCGCGCGGGCACCCCGGCGGCAACGGTGTTGTCCGGGATGTCCCGGGTCACGATCGAGCCCGCCCCGATCACGCACCGGTTGCCGATGGTGACGCCCGCCAGGATCATCGACCGCATCCCGATGTAGACGTCGTCGCCGACCACGATCGGCGCGGTCCAGTCGAGGTCCGGGTGGTCCTTGCGGAGGATCAGCGTGCCGCCGTCGTGCGTGACGAACTGGACCTCGGAGGTGATGTAGACGTTGTCGCCGAGGGTGATCAGCCAGGGCTCCGAGCCGAACATCGCCCGGCTGATCCCATAGAAGCGGACCCGGCCGGTCAGGTTCACCCCGAGGGAGCGGGCGAACGCCTCCGGGTCGCGGGTGGCGGCGAGATGGTCCCGCACCCGCCTGACCATCGTCCGAACACGACTGGACACCTGACGTCCTCACCTGACGAAGTACGCGGCGACGGGCGGGCGCGCCCGCACCGCCGGACAACTCCCGCAACGATCCGAAGCGGGTACGCGTGACGGCCCTGCGTCGACGGTCAGCGGCAGAACCGGCGGGCGTGCTCCAGCACGTTGAGTTCCCGGCTCTGCTGCCGCCAGATCCGGTACTGCCGGGCGGCGACCCGTTTGGCCTCGGCGCGTTCGGTGACCGACCGGTCGGCGAGCCGGTCGAGCACCACGCTGAACGCGGCGGCCGTGGCGGGGCGGACCACCGCTCCCCCGGCGTCGGCGATCAGCGCGCTGAACGGCGTCTCGTCGGAGCAGATCACCGGGCAGCCGGCGGCCAGGCTCTCGACGATCACGTGACCGTAGTTCTCGCCCAACGTCGGGAAGAGGAACGCGTCGTACCGGCCGAAGGTCGCAAGCACCTGCGCCGCCGGGAGTTCGCCCCGGTAGGCGACCCGGACGTGGTCGGGCATCGACTCGACGACCTGGCGGCACCGGGCCCAGTACTGTTCGTCCTCCACCGGCCCGAAGATGTCGAACTCGATCGGCCGGGTCGCGCGGGCCACCGCCTCCAGCGCGGTGACCAGGTTCTTCATCGGCGAGATCCGGCCCACGAAAACCAGCCGCAGCGGCCCGTCACGCGGCTCGGCAGGCGGGGGCGGGTCCTGGGGCACGGCGCACTCGTTGCCGTTGACCATCACCCGGGCCCACGGCACGGCCGCCCGGATCTGCGCCTCCTCCCGCCGGCTACAGGCCTGCCAGCGCACGTCGAGCCGGCGCAGCAACGGCGCCCACACCGACAGGAAGAGTCGCTTCTTGCGCGACCTGATGTCGAGGGCGGCCGGCGCCAGCTCTCCGCGTGGCGCGAGCAGGATCGCCTTGGCGCGCAGCACGCCCGAGGCGACCGCGAGGATCGACACCACCGAGAACGGCGACCAGAGGCTGTTGACGTACAGCAGGTCGACCGGTCGGGAGCGGACGTGCCGCACCAGCCGGACCCAGTGTCGGAGGGCGAACGGGTCGAGGTAGAACACGGCGGAGCGGGCGTCGCTGCGCAGCAGTCGCCCGGACAGCCCCGGATAGGAGACCGGCGAGCGCAGGTCGCGGTCCCGGGTGACCAGGGTGACGTCGAGATCGTCCGGCAGGGTGTCCAGGATGTACCGCAGGGAGCGGATCGGCCCGCCGCCCCGGAAGCCGGGCTCGAACACACCGGCGGTCGCGACGACCCGGTAGCCGTCCGTCTCGACGGCGTGCAGCGACACCGACCGGCGTGCACCGGCGGCGTCGGGCGGACGGGTCCGCACCGGCTCGTTCACTGTGTGGCTCAACCTTCTAGCAGGCGGGTGTCGTCACCGCAGTCCGCAGCCGCGCCGGCGGGGCCGTCACCATCGACGCTCCGGGACGGTTCAGATGGCGGAGAGCGGCCGGCGTTCTCCGCGGACGAGGGAGCCACGGGTGACGACCGACGTAGTGATCGTAGGAGTCGGCGGGATGGGCCGTGAGGTGTATCGGGTAATTTGTCTACTCAACACGCCGACGCTCGACGTACCCCGATGGCGGGTGCTCGGGTTCGTCGACGACTACCCCACCGAGCCCGACGTCGCGCTGGTGCACCGCCTCGGGGTGCCGTTCCTCGGCCCGACCCACCGGCTGGGCGGGCTGCCACCCACCACGCGGGTGGCGCTCGGGGTCGGCCGGCCCCGGCTGCGCCGGGAGACCGCCGAGGCCATCGCCCACCACGGGCTGCCCGCCGCCACGGTGATCCACCCGGACGCCGAGATCGGCGCGGACTGCGTGGTCGGCGAGGGACTGTTCGCCGCCGGTGGCGCGCGGGTCACGACGAACGTGATCCTCGGCCGCCACGTCCACCTCAACCAGAACTGCACGGTGGGGCACGACGCGGAGCTGGGCGACTACGTGTCGGTCAACCCGCTGGCCGCCGTCTCCGGCCACTGTCGCCTCGCCGAGGGCGTGATGGTCGGGACCACCGCCGCCGTCCTGCCCCGGCTCACGGTCGGCCGGGACGCCGTCGTCGGGGCCGGGGCCTGCGTGACCCGCGACGTCCCGGCCGGTGTCGTGGTCACCGGCGTACCGGCCCGACCGACCCCGTCCTCAGTGCCGAATGCCCGCCCAGTCGTGATGGCGGCGCACGGTCGACAGGATGAAGTCGACCACCCGGCGTGACGTGTCCGGGACCTGGTAGTCCAGCGGACAGCCGGCAGCACCCACCTCCGCCTGCGCAATCACCACGCGGACCGCCTCCACCACCCCGGCCGGGTCCAGGCCGGTCATCACGATCGCCCCGGTGTCCAGCGCCTCCGGGCGCTCGATCGACTCGCGCAGCGTCACCGCCGGGAAGCCGAGGATCGCCGACTCCTCGCTGACCGTGCCGCTGTCGGAGAGCGTGCACCGGGCATGTCGTTGCAGGGTCACGTAGTCGAAGAAGCCGAAGGGCTCGTGGAAGGCGATGGCCTCCAGGCGCGTACCGTCCACGGCCAGGGACTCCAGCCGCTTGCGGGTCCGTGGGTGGGTGGAGACCAGCAGCGGCAGCCCCCACTCGTCGCGGACGGCGCAGAGGCAGTCCAGCAGCCGGCGGAGCCGGTCCGGGTGGTCGACGTTCTCCTCCCGGTGGGCGCTGACCACGACGTAGCCACCGGGCTCCAGGTCGAGCCGCGCCAGCACGGTGGACGCCTCGATCTGCGGCCGGTAGTAGTCCAGCACCTCGCGCATGGGCGAACCGGTGTGCAGGATGCGCCGCGGGTGCAGGCCCTCGGCGAGCAGGTTGCGCCGGGCGTGCTCGGAGTAGACCAGGTTGAAGTCGGCGACGTGGTCGACCATCCGCCGGTTGGTCTCCTCCGGCACGTTCAGGTCGAAGCAGCGGTTGCCGGCCTCCATGTGGTAGACCGGCACCTTCATCCGGCGGGCCATCAGGGCGGAGATCGCGCTGTTGGTGTCACCGAGCACCAGCAGCGCGTCCGGACGCGTCTCGGCGATCGCGGCCTCGGTACCGACCAGGACGGCACCGAGCAGGCTGCCGAGCGAGCTGGTGTCCGCCCGCAGGAACCGGTCCGGCGCGCGGACTCCCAGCTCGGTGAAGAAGATGTCGGACAGGGCCGGGTCCCAGTTCTGTCCCGTGTGCACCAACGTGTGCTCCACGGTCCGATCCAGCGCGTCGATCACCCGGGCCAACCGGATGATCTCCGGCCTGGTCCCGACAACGGTCATCACCCGGGTCACGGGCAGTCTCCTCACCACGGTCTTCCGATGGGCGGGCTGGCCCACCGATTCAGGACGTGCGCCCCTGCGGGGGCACCCGGTACGCCGGGTCGCGGATCACGTGCCGCGCCTGGTCGAGCACGCTGACCCGGGTCAGGCTCGCCTGCCAGCGCCGGTACGCCGCCCCGGCGGCCACCCGCGCCGCGTGCCGCTGCTCCGGCGCGGCCGTGGCGACCTGCGTGACCAGTGCGCCCAGGGCCGCCGGGGTCAGTTCGGTCAGCACCAGCCCGCCACCGTCGCGCAGCACGTCGGTCCAGGGGGTGCGGTCGGAGCAGACCACCGGGCAGTACGCCGACAGGCTCTCCGCGATGGCGTTGCCGAAGTTCTCGCCCCGGGTCGGCAGGACGAACGCCTCGTACCGGGAGAAGGTCTCGCGGACCTGGTCGGGGTGCAGTTCCCCGCGATAGGCCACGGTGGCCTGCTCGGGCAGGGCCGCGATCAGGTCCTGGCACCGGTGCCAGTACCCCGGGTCCCCCACCGGACCGAAGACGTCCAGCCGGACCGGCACCGGCACGTGGGCGAGCGCGCGGAGCACCAGGTCGAGGTTCTTCATCGGGGAGATCCGTCCGATGAAGACCAGCCGGGCCTGGGCGTTCGGCGGCAGCGCGACCGGCTCCGGCCCCGGTTCGGGGCCGCTGGCGACGGCGACCACCCCGATCCGGGCCCGGGGCAGCACCCGTCGGATGTCGGCGGCCTCGGCCGGGGTGGTGGCGTGCCACAGCACGCGAGGCTGTGCCAGCATCCACCGCCAGCCGGCCAGGAAGACCCGCTTGCGCAGACCGTGTAGTCGCAGCGCGGCCGACCCGAACTCGCCCCGGGGAGCCACCAGCACGCGCCGCACCCGCAGCAGGCCGAGCCGGGCCGCGACGATCGGCAGGATGGAGAAGGTCGACCAGACGCTGTTCACGTAGAGCAGGTCGAACCGGACCGCGCGCAGCGCGCGCCAGAGCTGCCGCCAGTGCGCCGGACGGCGTACCCCGAGATAGAAGATGTCGGTCCGGCCGAATCGCGCCCACCGGCCGGAGAGACCGGGATAGGGATCGCGGGAACCGAGGTCGTGGTCGCGGGTCAACATCGTCGTCTCGATGTCGTCGCTGGCCTTGGCGAGCACGTCCGAGATCGAGCGGACCGGGCCGCCGGCCCGCCATCCGGGAACGAAGTACTCCGCCGTGACGAGAACGCGGAATTGCTTCTCGTCGTATTCCGAGACTCCTTCTCGAAATTGCGACACGGGGGTGGTGTCGTTGACCATCTTCGCTCCTCGCCGGCAGCACAGGACTGATTGGACCAACGATCGAGCGCTTCTGCGGTGACTGCCGGACGCGGCGGAAGACACCTTCCGAACAGTATGCGCAAAGACGGAAACCGGGACCCTGAAAACCGCTATAAAAACCAGGCGACACCCACCGTCGATACAGCGCTAGGGGATTTCATGTCACGAGTGGCACTCATATCCGGTATCACCGGGCAGGACGGCAGCTACCTGACCGAATTCCTGCTCGACAAGGGATACACGGTGCATGGGATCAAGCGGCGCTCGTCGTCGTTCAACACCGATCGACTGGACCGCATCGACGTGCACCCGCGCCACTCGGACGCCCGGTTGTTCCTGCACTACGGCGACCTGTCCGACCCGGCCAGCCTGACGTCGCTGATCCGGGACGTCCGGCCGGACGAGATCTACAACCTCGGCGCGCAGAGCCACGTCCGGGTCTCCTTCGACATCCCCGGTTACACCGCCGACGTCACCGCGCTCGGTGCCCTGCACATGCTGGAGGCCGCCCGCGCCGCCGGCATCGACTGCCGCTACTACCAGGCATCGTCCTCGGAGATGTTCGGCTCGACGCCGCCGCCGCAGCGCGAGGAGACGCCGTTCCACCCGCGCAGCCCGTACGCGTGCGCCAAGGTCTACGCGTACTGGTCGGCGGTGAACTACCGCGAGTCGTGGGACATGTTCTGCGTCAACGGCATCCTGTTCAACCACGAGAGCCCCCGGCGCGGCGAGAACTTCGTCACCCGCAAGATCACTCGGGCGGTGGCGCGCATCGAGGCGGGCCTGCAGGACCGGCTCTATCTCGGCAACCTCGACGCGGTACGGGACTGGGGCTACGCCCCGGAGTACGTCGAGGCGATGTGGCTGGCCCTGCAACAGGACAGCCCGGACGACTACGTGGTCGCCACCGGCGAGGGGCACACCGTCCGCGAGTTCGTCGAGGCGGCCTTCGACCAGGTGGGTCTGGACTGGGAGCAGTACGTCCAGATCGACCCGGCGTACTACCGACCGGCCGAGGTCGACGCGTTGATCGGCGACTACAGCAAGGCCCGCCGTCGGCTCGGCTGGGCGCCCAAGACCCTCTTCGGGGACCTGGTGCGGGTGATGGTCGACGCCGACCGTCAACTGCTCGAGGACGAGCGGATGGGACGCCTGGTGCGGGTGGACCGATGAGGGTCACCGTCGACGCCACCCCGATCCGCCCCGGCCACGCGGCCGGTGTCGAGGCGTTCGCGTACGGTCTGCTGGCGGGGATGGCCGCCGACGACTCCTGCGACCTGCGGGTCGAGGTCCTGCGCGGCACGCTGGACCAGTGGCGGGGATACCTGCCCGCCGACCGGATCGACTGGACCGAGGTGGCCCAGCCGCTGCGGTCGGACAACCCGGCCGGACAACTGCTGCGACGCTGGACACCGACCCGGGTCCGCAACTCGGTGGCCGTGCGCCGGACGGTCAACCTGCTGCGTCAGCGCTCCGGAGCACCGTCCTCGGGCGCGGACGTGACGTTGTACCCGTTCCACTGTGCGCCCGCCGGGTCCGGCAGGTCGGTGGTGGTCCTGCACGACCTGCGGCACCTGCACGCCGACTTCCACTCCCCCGGGTACGCGGCCGTGGTCCGCGAGAACGTGGCCAGGGCCGCTGCCGTCGTGGTGACCTGGCCGCACCCGTACCGGCAGGCATTGCGCCTGTTCCCCGAGGCGGCGCAGCGTATCGTGCTCATCCCGACGCCCACCTTCCAGCCCGCGCCGGACCGCGCCGCCGCCCATCCGGAACCGGGCCTGCTCGTCTATCCGTCGTCGACCGCGACGCACAAGAACCACGCGACGCTGCTGGAGGCGATGGCGCTGCTGCCGGAGTACCGCCTGGTCTGCCCGGGGCCGCTGGTCGAACCCGAGGCGAGTCGCCTGCTCGCCCGCGCCGCCCAGCCGGACCTGCGCGGCCGGGTGTCCTTCCCCGGCTTCGTCAGCCTGGACGAACTCCACGCCCTGTATGCCCGCGCCGACGCGGTGGTGGTGCCCTCGCTCTGGGAGGCGGCCAGCGGGACGATGCTGGAGGCGTTCAGTTGGGGACTCCCGGTGGCCTGCGCCGACTCGGAGCCGCTGCTGGCCCAACTGGAGTTCACCGGGGCGCAGGCGGCGGTGTTCCGGGCCACCGACCCGTCCGCGCTGGCCGACGCGGTCCGACGACTCTCCGCCGACCGGGAGCACTACGCCGCCGCGTCCCGCCGTGCCGACGGCCGGCTGGCCTCCCGCACCTGGGCGGCCACCGGCCGGGACTACCTGGACGTGTTGCGCTGGGCGGCGGACGGACAGCCCGGTCCGGTGCCCCGGTCCGCGTTCGCCACCGCCCTCGATCCGGAGGTGGTGTCGTGAGCACGCCGGAGCGTTTCCCGGTCGCCCGGCCCAGCATCACCGACCTGGAGGAGCGCTACGTCGTCGACGCCATCCGGAGCGGCTGGATCTCGTCGCACGGCCCCTACCTGCGGGAGTTCGAGGACCGCTTCGCCCGCCGCTGCGCCGCCGACGCCGCGGTGTCCACCGGCAACGGCACGGTGGCCCTGCACCTCGTGCTGGCCGCCGCCGGCATCGGCCCGGGCGACGAGGTGATCGTCCCCGCGCTGACCTACGTGGCGACGGCGAACGCGGTCGCGTACTGCGGTGCCCGCGCGGTCTGCGTGGACGTGCTGCCGCAGAGCTGGTGCGTCGACCCGGCCGCCGTACGCGCGGCGATCGGCCCGCGTACCCGGGCGGTCATCGCCGTCGACCTGTACGGCCACCCGGCCGACTATCCCGCCCTGCGCGATCTCTGCCACCGGCACGGACTGCTCCTGGTCGCCGACGCGGCCGAGTCGTTCGGCGCCACGCTCGACGGGCACCCCACCGGGTCACTGGCCGACGTCACCACGTTCTCGTTCTTCGGCAACAAGGTGATCACCTCGGGCGAGGGCGGCTGCGTGACCACCTCGGACAGTGCTCTGGCCGACCGGATGCGCCTGCTACGCAACCAGGGCATGGACCCGCACCGCCGCTACTACTTCCCGGTGCTGGGCTACAACTACCGGATGACCAACCTGTGCGCCGCGTTGCTCTGCGCCCAGCTCGACCGGGCCGACGAGATCATCGCGCACCGCGACCGGGTGATCGCCGGCTACGAGACGCAGTTGGCCGACGAGCCGGGGCTGACCCGCCAACCCGTACTGCCCGGGGTCCGCCGGGGACCGTGGATGGCCGCGTTCCTGGTCGGTGCCGAGGGCGACGCCACGTCGCGGGACGCGCTGGCCCGCGCGCTCGACCGACACGGCGTGGAGACCCGACCCTTCTTCGTGCCGATCATCGAATTGCCCGCACACCGAGACGAGGCGGCGGACTGCCCGGTGACCACCGACCTCAGCCGTCGGGGCATCAACCTGCCCACCCACCCGGAGCTGGGCGAGGCAGACGTGAAGACCGTGGTGGAACGGGTCCGCGCCGCCCTGGCCGGCGTCACCGGCTGACCGGACGGACGCGACGCCGGTCAGCGCGAGTCGACCGGCGTCGCGTCCAACCGCAGGTAGCTGAACCACCAGCAGGCGGCGCTGAGCAGGGCGAGCACCGCCAGCGCGCCGGCTGCGCCGCCGGCGCCGAACAGGACACCGCCAGCCACGATCGTCGCGATCCGCAGCGGTCCGAGAGCCACACCGATGGCCAGCGCCCGCGCCCCCGCCGACTGCACGCGGTGCCCGGCGAACGCGACCAGCGCGATCGGCGCCAACAGCGCCTCGACGGACAGCAACGGCAACAGTGGACGGGCCGCGTGCCAGTTGTCCCCGAGCACCGTCCGGCCCACCTCGTCGGGCAGCAGGCACACCGCGAGGACCAGCGGCAGGAGTACGCCCACGGAGAGCGCCACGACCGCACCGGCGGCCCGGACCCGGGCCCGGGGCGTGTCGGCGCGGGACTGCGCCAGGTAGGGCACGATCAGCGAGGAGAGCGTCGTCGTCAGCAGGGTCACCGGTCCGAAGACCGTTCGGGCCGCGCCGAGGGCGCCCACCACGGCCACCCCGGCCGTGGCGGCCAGCGCGCTCAGGGCCAGTTGGGCCGAGCCGGTGGTGACCAGGAACTGTGCGGCGAACGAGGCGGCGACCCGGGTCTCCCGGCGGTCGAGTCCCCAGCCGGGCAGCACGCCGTACCGCTGCCAAAGGGCGGCCACGACGCCGAGAACGGCACCGGACGCCGCCCAACCGGCGAAGATCATGACCGTCGGCGCGCCCGTGACCAGCACCGTCCCGACCGACAGCGCGGTGCAGCACAGCCAGGCGCACTCCTGCGTCCAGGCCACCCGGGTCCCACCGACGCCGATGCTGATCGCCTTGACGTAGTCGTAGACCACCAGGCCGGGCAGGGCCAGGCCGACGATCGTGAGGTACGGCGAGTCGAGCACCGCTCCGGTGGCCGCCGTGAGCACCCCGGACACGACGGCGACGGCGGCGGACCGACGTGCCCCCCGACCGACCGTACGCCGCTCCGGCGCCTGCCGCGCGGCCAGCACCGCCTCGGTGACCGCCGTCCGTACCAGACCGATGACCAGCACGTAGACGGAGAAGGCGAGGGCGAACTGGCCCAGTCCGGACAGCGACTCGCCACGGGCGACGGAGATCGAGACCATCAGGTTGCCCACACTGGACAGCCCGTTCACCGACAACGCCGCCACCGCCCGGCGGGCGAACGCACGCCGTCCACCCGGGCCGGTGGCCGCCGGAGCGGGCCGGGGTGTCGCCCGGATCGTCACGGGTCGGACCGGGCGCCCGGCGACACGGACCGCGGCCGGCTCAGACGCAGGAGCAGCAGCACCGGCAGCGCGGCGACGGTGAACTGCACGAACGAGATCATCGACTCCGGATAGACCTTCGACCACATCAGCGGGGCCGCCACCACGAAACTGAAGACCGCGAGACGGATCGGTCCCGGCGCGCCACCGGCCCGCAGCAGCAGCACGCCGACGAGCGCCCAACCGAGGTGGTACAGGACCACGCCCCACGGGCCGTCCAGGAAGTAGATCGTGCCCAGGGAGAGAAAGGTGTAAGCGGAGGTGGAGGTGCCGCCCAGGTACTCGTTGATCCGGGCACCGGTCGACAGGGCCGGCCGGTCCGGGTCGATCATCCGGGGCACCAGCCCGTACCGCACCACCTCGGTCAGGCCGGGTCGCTCGATGTCCACCGGGATGTCGTACTCGCTGGCCCGGGTCACCTGGAGATCGAGCCGCAGCCGGTCGGCGGAGGTCACCGCCTCGTCGATCGCCACGCCCCCGTCGGCGCGCAGGTCGTTGCGGGCGGCGTACACCGTCGGCCAGATCAGGAACATCGCCAGCACGGCGACGACCACGAACCGGCTGTGCAGCAGCCCGCAGATGGCCGCCAGCGCGACGAGGAAGGAGAGGTAGGTCATCAACGGCGCGGTCAACGCCGTCGCCACCGCGACCACGAGTTGCGTCCCGAGCAGGCAGAGCGTCCAGCGCAGGCAGGCCAGCCGACTGGCCAGTCCGGCGAGCAGACTGGCGACCAGCAGGGCGAACGCGAGGTACCGCCACCCCATGAACAGCGAGCTGACCACCGCCGCCGGCGAGGAGACGACCTCGCCGGTGAGCTGGGTGAAGATGGTGCCCTGGCCGACCCAGGCACTGACCAGGTCAGCGGTGACGCTGACCAGTACGACCGCGCGGGCGATCGTGAACAGGTGGGGATAACCGTCGCTGGCCTCGGCCAGACCGCGTTGCCACTCCCCCCGCCGGCCCACCCGCCGGAGGAAGGCCAACTCCACCGCCAGACAAGCCGGCACGGCCAACCCCAGCAGCATCACGATGAAGCCGACGTCCGGGTTGTCGTTGAGCACCGCCATCGGCACGATGAGCACCGCGTACGGGGCCAGCACCACGGTGGTGACCGGGAAGAGTTGCAGCAGCCAGGTCAGCCGGGGCAGCTTGCGCCGCCGACCACGGACCACGGTCGGTGTGGTCGGTGGGCCGGGCGGTGACGGCACCCGCGCCTCGACGATCCGGTACGACGTCGAGGCCGTCACCTGCTCCCCGCTCCGGTGCGGTGACGCGGGCGGAACACTTCTCGAATGCGAACCCGAATCGGCGCATTCCTCATGTACGGGCCTCCGCAATATCCGTTCGACTCCGAGCGGGCAAATCAAACTAGCATCGGCGGCCACGATTATCGAACAGGCCGCAGAATGAGGCGGGTTCGTGAATTCGTGTCGCGTTGACAATTCTCGGGTAAGCGCTCCGGCCGCGCGGGTCGGCCATCCGCCCGTCGACACCCACGGGTAGCCCCGTACGACCGACCGGACTGTGGTGAGCTGAGCGCATGGACGGTATCCGCCTCGGGCTGGTGCTCCATCCCACCCGGGACACCTCACCCGTGGTGGACACCATCGCGGCCTGGGCCGTTCGGCACGACGCCACCCTGGCGGTACGCGTCGAGGACCGGCACCGGGTCCCCGAGTCGGTCCGGCCGATGCCGGCGGCGGAGCTCGTCGCCCGCTCCGACGTGCTGATCAGCATCGGCGGGGACGGCACCATGCTGGGCGCGCTCCGGATGGCCGTGGACGACCCCACGCCGGTGCTCGGCGTACACCTGGGCAAGGTCGGGTTCCTGGTCGAGGTGGAGCCGCCGGAGGTGCCAGCGGCGCTGGACCGGCTGCTGACCCGGGACTACACCGTGGCGGGGCACAGCTGCCTGGCCTGCGACGTGTGCGGCGACGACGTGGTCGCGTTCAACGACATCGCGCTGATCCGCGCGCCGGGCCAGGGTTTCGTCACCGCCACCCTGGCCGTCGACGGACGCCGCTACGGCTACTACCGCTGCGACGCGGTGGTGGTCAGCACGCCGGCCGGGTCGACGGCCTACAGCTACGCGGCGGGCGGGCCGTTGATCTCCCCGGCCACGCGGGCGGTGGTGGTGACCCCGAGCGCGCCGATGTCCGGCATCTCCCGGGCCGTGGTGCTCTCCCCCGACGAGAACGTCCGGCTGGAGCTGCGGCCCGGGTCCGGGCCGGTGGCGGTGGAGGTCGACGGGCTGCTGATCCGCGAGGGGTCGACCTCCGGCGCGGTCGACATCCGCTACCGGCACGACGCGGGCCTGGTGGTACGCCTCGACCCGGGCCGCTTCCAGGAGCGCAGCCAGCTCAAGCTGAGCCTGCTGGACCTGCCACTGCTGCCCGAGCAACTGCGCGAACTGCTCCCCGAGGAACTGCGTCACCGCCTCGACCGCCGGATACCACCGCCGGAGTGAACTCGACGTCTCTGCATTCGGAGAATGTCTCCCCTTTCCCTACACGCGACAGTTGTTCGCACTTCCGGAAATGAACGATCGGCTAGAGAAACGTGAAAGAGGGAATCGCACGACCTTAATTCCGCTAAGCAGTTAGGGGACGTACGTGGCCCCTGACCTGATGTGGGTCTCCACCGGCCACGGACAGGACAGGGGAGATCGTCATGCCACCCGAGATAACGCCGACGCCCCGGGACCGGACCAGAGTGAACCGACGCCGTACCGCAGTCTTCCTCGCCGCCGACGCCCTCGCCTGGGTCGGCGGCTTCACCGTGGCCGGCTGGGCCCGACACGAACAGGTGCTCACCGCCGACCAGGCCGTCGACGTGATGCTGCTCGGTGCCGCCACCGCCGTGCTGCACGTCGGCATCAGCGCGCTGCGGCGGATCTACTCCGGCCGGCAGCCGCTGGGCACCATCGAGGAGGTTCGTGGGCTCGCCGGTACGACCGCCACCACGGCCGCCCTGGTGCTGCTCGCCCTGCTCGCCTTCGGCGACCGCCCGGTTCCGGCCAGCACCCCGGTGGTCGGCGGCGCACTGGCCCTGCTGTTCATGCTCTGCTCCCGCCTGCTGCACCGGCACCGCCGGGACCGGGCCATGCGTCCGGACGCCCGGTCGGCCACTCCGGTGCTCCTCTTCGGTCTCGGCGAGGCCGGTCAGGGGCTGGTCCGGGCCATGCTCGGCGACCCGAAGGGGCGCTACCTGCCGGTCGGCGCGCTGGACGACGACCCGGAGCGGCGTGACCTGCGCATCGCCGGGGTCCCGGTGCTGGGCGGCCGGAAGCAGCTCGCCGAGGCGGTCCGCCGCACCGGCGCGACCACACTGATCTTCTCGGTGGCGAACGCCGACGCGACCCTGATCCGGGAGATCCGGGAGATCACCCTCCGGACCGGCGCCGCCTTCAAGATCATTCCGCCGGTCCGGGAGTTGGTGGACCACCGGATCCGGGTCAGCGACGTCCGCGACGTGCAGATCAGCGACCTGCTCGGCCGCCGCCAGGTGGTCGGCGACCTGACGCTCGACGACAACGGCCTCGCCGGTCGGCGGGTTCTGGTCACCGGCGCCGGGGGCTCGATCGGGTCGGAACTGTGCCGGCAGATCATGCGCGCCAACCCGGGCGAGCTGATGATGCTCGACCGGGACGAGTCTGCGCTGCACAGCCTCCAGATGTCCCTCACCGGGCGGGCGTTGCTCGACGGCCCCGAACTCATCCTCGCCGACCTGCGCGACGACGAAGGGATCCGGCGCATCATGCGGGACCGCCGCCCCGAGATCGTCTTCCACGCCGCCGCACTGAAGCACCTGACCCTGCTGGAACGGCACCCCGGTGAGGCGATCAAGACCAACGTCTGGGGCACGCTCACCGTCCTGGACGCCTGCCGGGACGTCGCCCGCTTCGTCAACATCTCCACCGACAAGGCGGCCAACCCGATCAGCGTGCTCGGCTACTCCAAGCGCCTCACCGAGATGCTCACCGCCCACGCCGCGGCCACCCACCCGGGCACCTTCCTCAGTGTCCGGTTCGGCAACGTGCTCAGCAGCCGAGGCTCCGTGGTGACCGCCTTCCAGCGGCAGATCGAGGCGGGACAGCCGCTGACCGTCACGCACCCCGACGTGACGCGGTACCTGATGACCGTGCAGGAGGCGGTGCACCTGGTCCTCCAGGCGGCCAGCATCGGACGCGACGGCGAGGCGCTGGTGCTCGACATGGGCGAGCCCGTCCGCATCGACGACCTGGCCCGCCGCATGGTCGCCCAGTCGGCCAGCCCGGTGCAGGTCGTCTACACCGGACTGCGTCCCGGCGAGAAACTGCACGAGGACCTGCTCGGCCACGGCGAGGCCGACCACCGGCCGCTGCATCCGCTGATCTCACACGTGAGCGTGCCGGCCCTGGACCCACTTGAGGTCAGCGCACTCGACCCGTTCGGCGACCCGGGCCTGATCGTCGACCAACTCGCCGCGCTCTGCGGCGTCCTGCCGGGTACGCCCCGGGAACGCCAGCCGGGCATCCCACTGGCCCGCTGACACACCACACCGTCGTGCCGTCACCCGCACCGGGTGACGGCACGCGGCATACCCGCTGGGCCCTCAGGCGCCGGACAGCACCTCGGTGACCAGCTCCTGCGCCTCCTGCTGGACCCGGGCCAGGTGCTCGGGCCCCTGGAACGACTCGGCGTAGATCTTGTAGACGTCCTCGGTGCCCGAGGGGCGGGCGGCGAACCAGCCCGAGGCGGTCGTCACCTTGAGCCCGCCGATCGGCGCGCCGTTGCCGGGCGCGGCGGTGAGCGTGGCGGTGATCGGCTCACCCGCCAACTCGGTGGCGCGGACCTGCTCCGGGGAGAGCTTGCCGAGCACGGCCTTCTGCTCCCGGGTGGCCGGCGCGTCGATCCGGGCGTACGCGGGCGCACCGAACCGGTCGGCCAACTCGGCCCAGTGCTCGCTGGGCGTCCGGCCGGTGGTCGCGATGATCTCGGCGGCGAGCAGGCAGAGCAGGAGACCGTCTTTGTCGGTGGTCCACGTCCCGCCGTCGCGGCGCAGGAACGAGGCGCCCGCGCTCTCCTCGCCGCCGAAGCCCACCGCGCCGTCGAGCAGCCCGGGCACGAACCACTTGAAGCCGACCGGCACCTCCAGCAGCGGACGCCCGAGGTCGGCGGCGACCCGGTCGATCATCGAGGAGGAGACCAGCGTCTTGCCGACGGCGGCGTCCGGACCCCACTGCTCCCGGGTACGGAACAGGTGGGCGATCGCCACCGCCAGGTAGTGGTTCGGGTTCATCAGTCCGGCGTCCGGCGTGACGATGCCGTGCCGGTCGGCGTCCGCGTCGTTGCCGGTGGCCACCTGGTAGTCGGCGCGCATCGCGATCAGCGAGGCCATCGCGTTCGGCGACGAGCAGTCCATCCGGATCTTGCCGTCGCCGTCCAGGGTCATGAACCGCCACGTCGGGTCCACGGTCGGGTTGACCACGGTCAACTCCAACCGGTGCCGCTGGGCGATCTCGCCCCAGTAGTCGACACTGGCCCCGCCGAGCGGATCGGCGCCGATCCGCACCCCGGCGTCGCGGATCGCGTCCAGGTCGATCACCGCCGGCAGGTCGTCCACGTACGCGCCGAGGAAGTCGTACGTGCCGGTGGTGTCGACGGCGCGGGCCCGCGCGTACGGGATGCGCCGCACCTCCTTGAGCCCGGCGGCGAGGATCGCGTTCGCGCGGTCCTGGATCCACCGGGTGACGTCGGAGTCCGCCGGACCGCCGTGGGTCGGGTTGTACTTGAACCCGCCGTCGTCCGGCGGGTTGTGCGACGGGGTGATCACGATGCCGTCGGCGAGCCCGCTGGTGCGACCCCGGTTGTGGGTGAGGATGGCGTGCGAGACCGCCGGGGTCGGGGTGTAGCCGTCCCGGCTGTCCAGCAGCACGGTGACCTCGTTGGCGGCGAGCACCTCCAGGGCGTCCACGGCCGCCGGGGTGGACAACGCATGGGTGTCCCGGCCCAGGAACAGCGGCCCGTCGACGCCCTGCTCCCGCCGGTAGTCACAGAGCGCCTGGGTGACCGCCAGGATGTGATCGGAGTTGAACGCGTTACGCAGGCTCGACCCGCGATGTCCCGAGGTGCCGAAGGAGACCTGCTGCGCCGGGTCGGCCGGGTCGGGATGCTCGGCGTAGTAGGCCGTCACCAGCCGCGGTACGTCGACCAGATCGGCGGGCTGTGCTGGCTTGCCCGCGCGCGGGTGACCGCTCATGGCTCCACCTTCTGTCCTTTGCCGATGACCACGATCCCGTTGTCCGAGACGGTGTAGCGCTGCCGGTCCCGTTCCAGGTCCACGCCGATCTCCGCGCCCTCGGGCACGTAGACGTTCTTGTCGAGGATGGCCCGGCGCACCACCGCGTGCCGGCCGACCTCGACGCCCTCCATCAGCACCGCGCCGTCCACGTGTGCCCAGGAGTGCACCTTGACCTTCGGCGAGACGATCGAGTTCTCCACCAGCGAGCCGGAGATCACCGCGCCGGGCGACACCATCGAGGCGACCGCGCGACCGACCCGCTCACCCCACTGGTGCACGAACTTGGCCGGCGGGTACGGCGGCTGGTCGGTGTAGATCGGCCAGTCGAAGTTGTAGAGGTTGAACACCGGGTGGACGTTGATCAGGTCCATGTGTGCGTCGTAGAAGGAGTCGAGCGTCCCCACGTCGCGCCAGTAGCCCCGGTCCCGGTCGGTGCTGCCCGGCACCTCGTTGTCGCGGAAGTCGTAGACGTTGGCCTCGCCGCGCTCCACCAGCATCGGGATGATGCTGCCGCCCATGTCGTGCTTGCTGGTCTTGTCCTCGGCGTCGCGCTCCACCGCCTCGATCAGCGTCTTGGTGGTGAAGACGTAGTTGCCCATCGAGGCGTAGATCTCGTCGGGCGCGTCCGGCAGCCCGGCCGCGTCGGTGGGCTTCTCCCGGAAGGCCCGGATCCGCCGACCGTCCTCACCCACCTCGATCACACCGAACTGATCGGCGGTGTGCAGCGGCTGCCGGATGCCGGCCACCGTCACCCCGGCACCGGAGGCGATGTGGTCCTCCACCATCTGCCGAGGGTCCATCCGGTAGATGTGGTCGGCACCGAAGACGATCACGTAGTCGGGCTGCTCGTCGTAGATCAGGTTGAAGCTCTGATAGATCGCGTCGGCGGAGCCGGCGAACCACCAGGGGCCCCGACGCTGCTGCGCGGGCACCGGCGTCACGTAGTTGCCGAGCAGCGTCGACATCCGCCAGGTCTTGGTGATGTGCCGGTCGAGGGAATGGGACTTGTACTGGGTCAGCACGACGATCTTCAGATAGCCGGCGTTGGCCAGGTTGGAGAGGACGAAGTCGACCATGCGGTACATCCCGCCGAACGGGACGGCCGGCTTGGCCCGGTCCGTGGTCAGCGGCATCAGGCGCTTGCCCTCTCCGCCGGCCAGGACGATCGCGAGCACCTTGGCAGCCATGACCAGACGCTATCCATCCCCGTGCCGCTTCACCACTCGTACGGGCACACTTCTGCACTAGGGTGCCGGGCATGACCGACTCCGCCCCCCTTCGCGTCGACCTGCTCACCCGGGAGTACCCGCCCGAGGTGTACGGCGGCGCCGGGGTCCACGTCGAGTACCTGGCCCGTGAGCTGCGCCGGATCACCGAGGTCCGGGTTCACTGCTTCGGCGCGCCGCGTACCGAGCCGGGAGTCCGGGCGTACGCGGACCCGCCGGCCCTGGCCGGGACGAACGCCGCGCTGCGGACCATGGGCGTGGACCTGGAGATGGCCGCCGGGTGTGCCGGCGCGGACGTGGTGCACAGCCACACCTGGTACGCCAACCTGGCCGGACACACCGCGAAGCTGCTGTACGGCGTGCCGCACGTGGTGACCGCGCACAGCCTGGAGCCGCTGCGACCGTGGAAGGCCGACCAGCTCGGTGGCGGCTACGCGCTCTCCTCCTGGTGCGAGCGCACCGCCTACGAGTCCGCCGACGCCGTGGTGGCGGTCAGCGCCGGCATGCGCCGGGACGTGCTGGCCGCGTACCCGTCGGTGGACCCGGAGCGGGTCAAGGTGATCTACAACGGGATCGACACCGCGCAGTACGCCCCCGACCCGGGCACCGACGTGCTGACCCGACTCGGCATCGACCCCGCCCTGCCCAGCGTGGTCTACGTCGGGCGGATCACCCACCAGAAGGGCCTGCCGCACCTGCTGCGGGCCGCCCGCGAACTGCCGCCGGAGACGCAGCTCGTGCTGCTGGCCGGCGCACCGGACACACCGGAGATCGCCGCCGAGGTGGAGGGCCTGGTCGCCGAGCTGCGGTCCGGCCGCTCCGGGGTGGTCTGGGTGGCCGAGATGCTGCCCAAGTCCGAGGTGATCCAGGTGCTCACCCACGCCACCATCTTCGTCTGCCCGTCCGTGTACGAGCCGATGGGCATCGTCAACCTGGAGGCGATGGCCTGTGAGACCGCCGTCGTCGCCACCGCCACCGGCGGCATCCCCGAGGTGGTCGCCGACGGCGAGACCGGCCTGCTGGTCCCGATCGAGCAGGCCACCGACGGCTCGGGCCGCCCGCTGGATCCGGCCCGCTTCGAGGCCGACCTGGCGGACCGACTGAACACGCTGCTCGCCGACCCGGAACGTGCGGCGACCCTCGGGCGGGCCGGGCGGCGGCGCGCGGTGGAGCACTTCTCGTGGGACGCGATCGCCCGCCAGACGCTCGACCTGTACCGCTCGCTGTCGGTGTAAGGCTTTTGGTGTAAGGAAGGGCACCTTATTAACGCCTCGTGCATAGCAGGGGTCCCCTGCTAACACCGCTCACCCCGCACCCCAACACAGCGCACCCCGCACCCCAACACAGCTCACCCCGCACCGTCCAACACAACTCACCCCGCACCGTCGCCACCGGCGTGCAGGGTGGTGGCGAGGCGGGTGAGCGGGGCGGGAGCGGTGGGGGCGCGGGCCACCACGGCGACCAGAGCGCGGGCGGACGGGCGGTCGCGTACCTCCCCGGGAGCGGTCCGCTCGGCGTCCAACAACGCCCGCCCCGCCTGGAGCATGTCGCCGCAGCGGGCGTGCGCGCGGGCCACGTCGAGCAGGTACGCCGCCCGGTGCTCGGTCGGCAGCCACCGCCACCCGCTGCCCGCCGTCAGCCGAACGTGTCGAGCCGCCGCCACCCCGACGTCCCCGAGGTCGGCCGCGATCACCACCCGCGCCGCCTCCACCGCCGCCGTACCGTAGCCGTCCGGCAGCTCGGGCACGATCGCCGCAGCCTGGTCGATCAGCTCGCGTGCGTTACGGCCGTCGCCCCGACCACCGGCGGCCAGACCCGCCTGGACCAGCAACGTCGTGCGCAGTGCCGCCGCGTCGCCGGTCTGCTGCGCGATCCGTTGCGCGGCCACGACCGTCGCATCCATCGCGGACCGCCGCCGCCCGACCGCCCGCAGCGCCTGACTCAGCGGTACGGTCGCGACGGCGACCAGCAGCGCGTCCCCGGCCCCCAGGGCGACGGCCATCCCCCGGTCCGCCGCCAACCACGCCGACTCCCGCTGGTCCACCTTGATCAAAGCCAGAGCAACCAGCCCGTACGCGCCGACCAGCAACTCGTCGCCGACCGGATCGGGACGGTCGACCCGCACCTGCCGGACCGCGTCGAGCAGGTCCGGTAGCAGCCTGAGCAGGGCTGGGTACCGGGCATGCCGGTAGCTCTGCTCGGCATGGTCCAGTCGGGCCCGCACCTGCTCCACGTCGACCGGACGAGACGACGCCGGAACGTGGTACCTGGCCAGGGCGGCCCGAACCCGTTCCACCCCGGCGACTGCGGGGGCGGACCGCCCGGCCCGGCCCGGCAGCAGGGCCGCCAGGTCGATCCGGAGCGCGTCGGCCACCTCCCGCAGGTTCGACACCCGCTCCACCCGGCGCTCCCCACGCTCGACCTTGTCCACCCAGCTCTTGGACTTGCCGATCCGGTCGGCGAACTGCTGCTGCGTCATGTTCCGCCGGACCCGCCACTGCGCGATCCGCCGCCCCACCGGCACCTCACTCACCGCCCCCACCCCACCCGCCGCCAACCTCCAGCGCCGATCATGGACCCGCCCCCACCTCCGGCGCCGATCATGGAGTCGTGGCGCTGACGAAAGCCGCGTATGGCAACGAATCTCCTGCCACAACTCCTTGATCGGCGGCGGAAGGGCTGGGGCATCATGCCTCCTTGGGGGGGCGGCGGGAGGTGTGCGGCGGAAGTCGGGAAGTCGAGGCGGAGCGAGCGCGTCGAGAAGGTGCACGGCAGGGCGGGGCGGCACCGGGGGGACCGCCCCGCCCTGGTCAAAGGCACTCCGTTGCTGACGAGAGGCCCAGCACAACTTAGCGCGCTCTGTATACACAGTCAACACTGCATACACAGGATGTAGCCTCGGCGTGGCATGCTCGACGCGCTGACGAGAGGCGTTGCCATGCCCAGACAACCCGTGTACGAGCAGGTCATTGCCGACGTGATCGCATCGGTGCGATCCGGCGCACTGCGGCCCGGCCAGAAGCTGCCCTCCATCGCTCAACTGTGCGAGCAGTACCAGGCGAGTCCCACGCCGATCAGGTTCGCGCTCCGCATCCTCGACGAGCGGGGCTGGATCGAGGTCCACCAGGGCAAGGGATCGTTCGTTTCGCCGGAACCGCCGGCCTGATCTCCGACGCGCGCCGACCGGCGCGCCCCGCGCGCGGGCAGATCGAGCCAGTGCGAGTGCGGCAGGCGCGGCGGGGCAAGTGGGGCACGGTACGGCGGTCGAACGAGCGCGAGCCGATCTCGCACAGTAGGTTGAGGCGGTGAGCGGACGGTTCCCGATCGAAGACGTCTCCCCCGTCGTCTCCTGCGGTCGCTACCCGGCCCGAGCGGTCGTCGGCGAGGTGGTGCCGGTGTCGGCATGCGCCTACCGCGAGGGGCACGACGCGCTCGGCTGCAACGTGGTCTGGCTGGGCCCGGACGGGCTGGCGCGACCGTTCACCCGGATGAGACCGGGCGAGCCGGGCCTGGACCGGTGGCACGCAACGATCGTGCCGGACGCCGTCGGTGACTGGATCTTCACCGTCGAGGCATTCAGCGACCCGTACCTGACCTGGCACAACGCGGTGACCAAGAAGATCGCCGCGGGCCAGGGGCCGGCTGAGCTGGCCAACGATCTGGCCGAGGGCGTACGCGTGCTGCGGGCCGCCGCCGACCTGGTCCCGGCCGCCGAGCGGGCGGGCCTGGACGAGGCGGTACGCGCGCTGGGCGACACGGCGCTGCCGCTGCCACAGCGGGTGGCTCCGGCGCTGGCCCTGGCCGACCTGCTCTGGGCGCACCCGGTGCGCGAGCTGGTCACCACCGGCGAGGAGTACCGCATCTGGGTGGACCGCGAGCGGGCCCTCTTCTCCGCCTGGTACGAATTCTTCCCCCGCTCCGAGGGCGCGATCCCGGCCACCGTCGACGCGCCGGCCCGCTCCGGCACCTTCGCCACCGCCACGCAGCGGCTGCCGGGGGTCGCCGCGATGGGCTTCGACGTGCTCTATCTGCCGCCGATCCACCCGATCGGCCGGGTCAACCGCAAGGGCCCCAACAACACGCTGGTCGCCGGGCCGGACGACGTGGGTTCGCCGTGGGCCATCGGCGCCGCCGAGGGCGGGCACGACACCATCCACCCCGATCTGGGTACGCCGGAGGACTTCCGCGACTTCGTCGCCGCCGCCGCCGAACACGGCCTGGAGGTGGCGATGGACCTGGCGTTGCAGTGCGCCCCCGACCACCCCTGGGTCACCGAGCACCCGGAGTGGTTCACCACCCGGGCCGACGGCAGCATCGCGTACGCGGAGAACCCGCCGAAGAAGTACCAGGACATCTATCCGGTCAACTTCGACAACGACCCGGAGGGCATCCGCGCCGAGGTACTGCGGGTGGTGCTGCACTGGGTCGGCGAGGGCGTCAAGATCTTCCGGGTGGACAACCCGCATACCAAGCCGGTCGACTTCTGGTACTGGCTGATCGGCGAGGTCAAGCAGGTCGACCCGGACGTGCTGTTCCTCGCCGAGGCGTTCACCCGACCGGCGATGATGCACGGGCTGGCGAAGGTCGGCTTCACCCAGTCGTACACGTACTTCACCTGGCGGACCTCGGCGGCGCAGATGCGCGAGTACTGCGAGGAGCTGGTGGCGGCGGCCGACTACATGCGGCCGAACTTCTGGCCGAACACGCCGGACATCCTGCACGCCTCGTTGCAGCACGGCGGACCGCCGATGTTCAAGATCCGGGCGGTACTGGCCGCGCTGCTCTCCCCCTCCTGGGGCATGTACGCCGGGTTCGAGCTGTTCGAGCACGTCGCGCGCCCCGGCGCGGAGGAGTACATCGACAACGAGAAGTACGAGCTGCGCCCCCGGGACTGGGCCGGCGCGCTGGCGCAGGGGCGGTCGCTGGCGCCGTTCATCGCCACCCTGAACCGGGTCCGCCGGGAGAACCCGGCCCTGCACCGGCTGCGGAACCTGGTCTTCCACGACATCGACAACCCGGCGCTGCTCTGCTGGTCCAAGCACGACCCGACGACCGGCAACACGGTGCTGGTGGTCTGCTCGTTCGACTCGCACACGGTGCAGTGGGGCAACACCACGCTGGACATGCCGGCGCTGGGCCTGGACTGGCACGACCGGTTCACCGTGCACGACGCGCTGACCGGCGCCACCTACGACTGGGGACAGCGCAACGCGGTCCGCCTCGACCCGTACCTGCAACCCGCGCACGTGCTGGTGCTACGCCGCCCCGACGCACCCGCACCCGAGACCGCCACCACCGTCCCCACCACTGCCGCCCGTCCCCGCAGCGGCACCGACTCCGCCACGAAGGACGACGCCCGATGGACCAGCTGATCTCCGGGGAGACCCACGACCCGCACGCCGTGCTCGGGGCCCACCCGGCGAACGGGCGTACGGTGGTCCGCACGATGCGCCGGGGCGCGGCCGATCCGTGTCTGCTGGTCGGGGACCGGCGGTACCCGATGACCCGGGTGCACGACGTCGGCGTCTTCGAGGCGACCGTCCCCGGTGAGGTCCTCGACTACCGCATCGAGTTGGACGGGCAGCCGCACGACGACCCGTACCGCCACCCGCCGACCCTGGGCGAGCTGGACCTGCACCTGATCGGCGAGGGTCGGCACGAGCGGCTCTGGGAGGCGCTCGGTGCCCGGGTACGCGACGACGGCGTGGCGTTCACCGTCTGGGCCCCCAACGCCCGGGGCGTCCGGGTGATCGGCGACTTCACCGGCTGGGCGCCGGACGACGGCTGGCCGATGCGGTCGCTGGGCTCCACCGGCGTGTGGGAGATCTTCGTGCCCGGCGTGGCGTCCGGCGCCCGGTACAAGTACCGCGTGCTCGGCGCGGACGGGTACTGGCGGGACAAGGCCGACCCGCTCGCCGCGTACGCGGAGGTGCCGCCGGCCACCGCGTCGGTGGTGCACCGCTCGACCTACGAGTGGACGGACGCGGACTGGCTGGCCCGGCGGGCGAGGCAGCAGCCGCACCAGGAGCCGATGAGCGTGTACGAGGTGCACCTCGGCTCGTGGCGGCCCGGCCTCGGCTACCGGGAACTGGCCGAGCAGTTGACCGCGTACGTGGTGGAGTTGGGCTTCACCCACGTGGAGTTCCTGCCGGTGATGGAGCACCCGTTCGGCGGCTCCTGGGGCTACCAGGTGACCGGCTACTTCGCCCCGACGTCCCGGTTCGGCGACCCGGACGACTTCCGCTACCTCGTGGACCGGCTGCACGCCGCCGGTGTCGGGGTGATCCTGGACTGGGTGCCCGCGCACTTCCCCAAGGACGAGTGGGCGCTGGCCCGCTTCGACGGTACCCCGCTCTACGAGCACCCGGACCCGCGTCGCGGCGAGCACCCGGACTGGGGCACGTACGTCTTCGACTTCGGCCGCCGCGAGGTGCGCAACTTCCTGGTCGCCAACGCGCTCTACTGGCTTGAGGAGTTCCACGTCGACGGGCTGCGGGTCGACGCGGTCGCCTCGATGCTCTACCTCGACTACTCCCGGGCCGACGGGCAGTGGGTGCCCAACCAGTACGGCGGCCGGGAGAACCTAGAGGCCATCGCGTTCATGCAGGAGACCAACGCGACGGTCTACAAGCACCACCCCGGGGTGGTGATGATCGCCGAGGAGTCCACCGCCTGGCCGGGGGTGACCCGCCCGACCAGCGACGGCGGGCTGGGTTTCGGCTTCAAGTGGAACATGGGCTGGATGCACGACACCCTGCTCTACACCTCGAAGGACCCGATCTACCGGCAGCACCACCACCATCAGCTCACCTTCTCCCTGGCGTACGCCTGGAGCGAGAACTACGTGCTGCCGATCAGCCACGACGAGGTGGTGCACGGCAAGGGCTCCCTGCTCGCCAAGATGCCCGGCGACCAGTGGCAGCGCCTGGCCAACGTGCGCGCGCTGCTGGCGTACATGTGGGCGCACCCGGGCAAGCAACTGCTCTTCATGGGCTGCGAGCTGGCCGACGAGCGGGAGTGGAGCGAGGAGCGCGGCCTCGACTGGTACCTCCTGCACGACCCGGCCCGGGCCGGCGTGCAACGCCTCGTCGGCGACCTCAACCGGGTCTACCGGGACACCCCCGCCCTGTGGGCGCAGGACACCTCCCCCGCCGGTTTCCGCTGGCTCGCCGGTGACGACGTCGCCAACAACACCGTCTCGTTCGTCCGGATCGCTCCCGACGGGGCGACCCTGGTCTGCGTCGCCAACTTCTCCGCCCGGCCCGTGGACGACTACCGGGTCGGTCTGCCGGCGGCGGGCGCCTGGGCCGAGGTGCTCAACACCGACGCCCACCACTACGGCGGTTCCGGCGTCGGCAACCTCGGCACCGTCCACGCCCAGGACATCCCCTGGCACGGGCTGCCCGCCTCGGTGGCCCTGCGCGTCCCCCCGCTCGGCGCCCTCTGGCTCCGCCCGGCCTGACCCCTGGACCGCGCCGCCGTGACGGTCGCGGCTGTGGCCGTCACGGCTGTGACCGTCACGGGGCATGGCCGTTTGGGGGCATGGCCGCTGTCACGGCCGTGGCCGCCGTTGTGAGGCGTGGCCGTCACGGGCGTGGCCGTCACGGCCTGCATGCCCTTCGGCCCTGGATACCTCCTCGGCTCCTGTCGAGCTGAACCGTTCGCGCTATCGCGTCGCCAGGCACGACACGCCGCAGCCTGGTGGCCACCTTCCGCGATCCGTTCCCGCTCTCAGCTCGAAAGGGCCCGAACCTTGTACAGGACCGGCCCTGACCCTGCTGCACAGAGTCAGACCCCGACCCTGCTGCACACAGCCGGGCCTCGACCCTGCCAGGTGCAGCCATGCCCCGCGCGGGGCAGGCCGTCGGGCGGACGGCGGGCAGCGGGCAGCGGGCAGCGGGCGGCGGGCAGCGGGCAGCGGGCGGCGGGCAGCGGGCGGCGGGCGTCGCGGACGGTGCGGGACCCGCACCGCCTCACGTCTGCGTGACAGCTCGCTCACCAGGTCGGTAACAATCCGCCGGGCTCGCACGTGGATCACCGAGCGGTGAACCCTCGGCACCCGCGCGCCCGTACCTCCGAGGTAGCTGACGACGAGGGGAAGAGAATTGATGGCGAGCAGCAGGCGTACCACCCGGAGCAGTCGGCGCGGGACCTCACCGCGACAGCGGAAGATCGCGGGGATCGTGGCGATCGGGGTGACCCTCGGCGTGGCCTTCGCGACGGCGACCGGGACCAGTTCGGCGAGCGAGAACTGCGATGGTCTCGACACGGCCGTGGGCAACAACCTCGCCTTCATCGCCGACCAACTGGTGTTCCCGGACCCGCTGTCGGAGGCCCGGATCGCCAACCGGCAGGCCGTCATCGACCAGCTCGAACAGCGGCGCGCGGCGGCCGGCTGCACCGGCGAGGTCGAGGTGCCGGACGCGGACCCGAACGCGGCGCTCAACGGCGGCGCGGCGGAGAACTGCGACGGCCTGGACACCGCCGTCCGCAACAACCTGACCTTCATCGCCGGTCAGCGGCAGAACCCGGACGCGCTGTCGGAGGCCCGCATCGCCAATCGGGAGGCGGTCATCGACCTGCTCGAAGACCGTCGGCACCTGGCCGGCTGCACGGGCGAGGTGACGCTCACGCCCGGCGGCTGACGCTCGGCGGGTGAGGTACCCGACCACACTCCACTGCGGCCCCTTTGCTCTGCATCAACCTACGCAACGCTTTTGCCGGAACCAATGCGTGGGTTGAAGCAGAGCAAAGGCGGCTCGGCAGACTCAGGCAGGGCCGCCCGGCGCGCCCGGGAGAAGCAGCGCAGCAGCCTCAGACCAGGCCGGCGCCGCGCAGCAGGGTCCAGAGGCCCGCGCCGTCGGGGGCGGAGAGCCACTTCTGCCCGATCGGCCCCTCGGCAGGGCTGTCGTGCGGGACGGGGAGGCTACCGGCCAGCACCGCCTGGGTGGGCGAGAGCCGCCGGATCGCCACGCCCGCCACGTTGTCCGGGTGGGCGGCGGCGAACTCGCGGTAGATCTCCGGGTCGTGCTGTCCGTCGTCGCCGACGAGCAGCCAGCGGACGTCGGGGAACTCCTTGGCCAGCCGGGCCAGGGTGGCGCGCTTGTGCTCCCGGCCGCTGCGGAACCAGCGGTCGTGGGTGGGTCCCCAGTCGGTCAGCAGCAGCGGCCCGGCCGGATAGAGGTGCCGGGACAGGAAGCGGGTGAGCGTCGGGGCGACGTTCCACGCGCCGGTGGACAGATAGAACACCGGGGCGCCGGGGTGCGCGGTGACCAGGCGCTCGTAGAGCACGGCCATGCCGGGTACCGCCATCCGGGCGTGCTCGTCGAGCACGAAGGTGTTCCAGGCGGCGAGCAGCGGCCGGGGCAGCGCGGTGACCATGACCGTGTCGTCGATGTCGGAGAGGACGCCGAAGCGGACCTCCGGGTCGAGGATGCGGACCGGGGCCTCGACCGGCTCGGCGTCCGGGACGCTGAGCCGCACCGAACCCCAGCCGGGCGGCAGGTCCGTCTCGACCACGACGTCGACGAAGCCGCTGCGGTCGGCCTGTGTCTCGTGGGTCACCCCACCGGTCTCGATCGTCACCGTGACGTGCTTGGCGGGCAGCGTGGTGAAGCTGCGCCAGCCCCGGACCTTCTCCAGCCGGCCCCGCTGACGGGTGTCCGGTCGCCCGAGCAGCACCCGGCACATCACCCGCGCCCAACCGGGCGCGCCGTAACCGGTGTACGCGATGATGTTGATCCGCCAGCCCGTCCGGCGTAGCCGACGCTCGACCACGGCGTGCACCGCGTCCTCGATCCGTGCGGCCCGGTGCAGGGTCGGTATGGCCAGTTGGCCGGCGGGAGTGGGTGGCACGGGTGCAACCCTGCCACACGTCGGCGACCGCGGCCACGCGAGAGCCGCCCCGGCACCCCGTCGGCGGCCCCGGACAACCCGCACCGCCACCCGGTGGGCCACCGCGCGGACGAGGGCCGTGCCGCCGGGCGCGCGAGCCCGCCCGAACTGCGGCAAAGCGGCCCATAGCGGCGTCCGGCCGTGCGAAACTCCGGTCGGGACGACGACGGAGGCGATGGTCGTGCCACGTGCAGGGTCGCAATCAGGGCGACTGCGCGGACGGGGGTGGCTCCGGCTCGACCGTCCGGCGCTCGTCGCGCTGCTCCTCGGGCTGGCCGGGGTCGGCTACCGCCTGTACCTCGTGCTGCACACCGTGCCGGTGTCCAACAGCGACGAGGCGACGTTCGGACTGGCCGCGCTGCACATCGCCGAGGGCCGGGAGCACCCGGTCTTCCTGTACGGCCAGCGCTACATGGGCATGTTGCAGTCGTACCTGGCCGCTCCCCTGCTCGCGGTCGGCGGACCGAGCTGGCCGCTGCTGCGGCTGCCGGTGCTCGCGCTCTACGCGGTGTTCCTCTGGCTGATCCACCGGCTGACGCGGCGGATCGGTTCGCCGTGGTTCGCCACCCTGGTCGTCGGGCTGCTGGCACTCGGCTCCGAGCGGGTGATCCGAGACCAGGTGACGACCGTCGGCGGGCGACCGGAGGTCAAGGTCGCGGTGCTGGCGATGCTGCTGCTGGTCGCCGGGCTGGCCCAGGGCACGGTCCGCCACCGCCGGCTGGCCGTCGGCCTCTTCGGGCTGCTCGCCGGGGTGGCCGTCTGGTCGGACTGGCTGATCGTGCCGTATCTGGCGGTGGCCGGGCTGGCGCTGGTGTGGGCGGTGCGTCGGGAGTTGCTCGGTGGGGCCGGGCTGCTGCTGCTCGTCGGGTTCGCCGTCGGGATCGCCCCGATGATCCGCGACAACCTGGTCGCCCCGCCCGGACAGGACTCCCTGTCGGTGCTGCGCACCATCAGCGGCGGCACCGGTGCGCCGCCACCGTGGACGCAGCGGCTGGACGGTGGCCTGTTGGAGGGGGTGTCGCTGGCGGGTGGGCTCTGCCCGCTCTCCGGCTGCGCCCGGTGGCAGGAGTGGTTCGGGCTGCTCTACCCGGTGCTGCTGGTCGTCGCGGCGGTGCTCGCCGGGCGCGCGTACCGCCGGGGGGCCGGGCGCGCCGACCGGGTCGGACCGGTGCTGCACCTCGCGCTGCTCGGCGGCGCGGCGTTGACGCTGCTGGCGTACGTGCGCAGTTCGCTCGCCGCGAGCGACCCGCTGGGCAACGCGCGGTACCTGTCGGTGCTGCAACTGTCGCTGCCGGCGGTGCTGTGGCCGCTCTGGTCGGCGGCGGTGGCCGGAGTTCGGGGCACCGTCGGCGCGCTGGGACGGCTGGCCGGCGCGTTCGCCGCCGCCGTCCTGGCCGCCCTGGCGGCGACGTCGCTGGTGGTCACGGTCCTGTTCGCCACCGCCGGCGCGGACCCCGGCCGCCGGGAGGAACGGTACGCGCGGCAACTCGCCGCCACGCTCCACGCGGCCGGTCTGCACGAGGTGTACGGCGAGTACTGGACCTGCAACCGGCTGATCTTCAACACCGCCGAGAAGGTGGTCTGCGGGGTACTCGACGGCGACCTGCACCCGGGCCAGAACCGCTATCCGGCGTACTGGTGGCGGCTGGCCCGCGCCGCCCGGCCGGGGTACGTGTTGGCGGCCGGGGCACCGGCGGACCGGCGGCTGCGGGAACTGCTCGGCGACCGTGCGGACGGCAGCCTGCTCGCCGAGATCGGCGGCTTCCGGGTCTACCACCCGCCGGAGCCGCTGCGCCCCTGGCGTTAGAGTCACCCATGCTCATCCTGCTGCCGCCCTCCGAGGGCAAGGCCGACGCCGGCACCGGCCGCAAGCTGGACCTGGACCGGCTCTCGCTGCCGGCGCTCAACCCCGCCCGCCGGGAGGTGCTGGACGCGCTGGTGGCGCTCTCGGCCGGGCCACCGGAGGCGGCACTGGACGCGCTCGGGCTCAGCGCCGGCCAGCACGTCGAGCTGCGGCGTAACGCCCGGCTGACGGCGGCGGCCACCGCCCCCGCCGAGAGGATCTACACCGGCGTGCTCTACGAGGCCCTCGACCTGGCCACGCTTCCGCCCAGCGCCCTGCGGGCGGCGCACCGGCAGGTGCTGGTCAGTTCCGGCCTCTGGGGGGCGGTCCGGCTCACCGACCGGATCCCGCCGTACCGCTGCGCGATCGGTGCCCGCCTGCCCGGTCTCGGTGCGCTGTCGGCGTACTGGCGGCGGGTGCTGGGGCCGGTGTTGACCGAGGCGGCCGGCACTGCCGTGGTGCTCGACCTGCGGTCCGGCGCGTACGCCGCAACCTGGACGCCGCGCGGCGCGTCGGCCGAGCGCGTCGTGACGGTACGCGTGCTGCACGAACGTGAGGTGGACGGGCAGCCGGTGCGGTCGGTGGTCAGTCATTTCAACAAGGCCACCAAGGGTCGCCTGGTGCGGGACCTGCTCCTCGCCGGGGCCCGGCCACGCAGCGCGAACGCGCTGGTCACGGCGCTGCGGGACCTCAAGTACACGGTGTGCGAGCAGGCCGGAACGCCGGGCCGTCCACGTCAGATCGACGTTGTGGTTTCCGAACTGTAACCAGGCGCAAGATTTCCTCAAGGCTGAGCCGGATCGGTACCACCCGCGGGTGTCACAGGTCACCGTAAGGAGGACCCGACACCACAAGGAGGCACTCCGGTGGTTGCCGCACCCATTCTGCTCGACCGGCATCGCCAGGCGACGACCCTGCCGCCGTTGGACTGGACCACGCTGGCCGACGCGTTCGAAACAGCCTGCCTGCTGCGCTGCATGCCGCCTCCGGCGGCTCCCGGCAACCGGTACGCGGGCCAGCAACCCGCCATCCCAGCGACGATCGAGTTCAACCGGGAGGAGGCGGCGCGGCGTACCCGACAGCTACTCGACCGCCTGCACATCCCGGTCCGGCACGAGACGGCGGTGGGCGGGCTGCGCCGCCGCTACGAACTGCACCAGATCCATGTCGCCCGCGAGCACCGGATGGCGTACGCGGCGATGGTGGAGAACGGGTGGCGGCGTGGCCGCCGGGAGCTGCTCGGGGGGCCGGTGCCCGGCGCCTCGACGGCCCGACGGCTGTGGCGTACCCGGTTGGCCGCCGCCGCCTGGCGGTCCGCGCTGCTGGCCGGTGGTCGACACGTACGCCGGCACATCCTCGGCGTCCGGATCACCGACCGGGAGTTGGCCGCTGTGCTGGTGCGCGGCGCGGCCCTGCTGGACGTGCCGGCGCTGCTGCGCCCGGGCACCGGCTGCTTCCTGGTCAGTGTCGCGCACGGCCGGGATCGCGAGCAGATCCTGCGCCACGCCGGAGAGGAGGCGGCACACCGCCCAGTCGCCTGATCCGTGGCCATCCGGACGGCTGGATCGGCTCGCCGGCCGCCGGTCAGGGCCACCCGGACGGCCCCGGCAGACCCGCCGGGGCCGTTCGGAGAGCGCTTCCGCCGCCTCTGGGCTTGCGCCACAGGGGTTCGGCGGCGCACAGTGCTGCCCGTGAGCCGTACCCGGTACACCGCCCGAGCCCGGCGACGCGGCGCCCGCGCGACGCTGGCGCTGACCGTGTTGCTGGCCCTGCCCGGTCTCAGCGCCTGCCGGGAATCTCCGGACAAGACAGTGCATATCCGGATCGCCACCGGCAGCCCGACCGCCGTGTACCACGCCTTCGGCGAGTCCCTGGCCGCCATCCTCAACCGGGAACTGCCCGACGTCCGCGCCGAGGTGATGGTCACCGCCGCCTCGGCGGAGAACGTCCGGCTCCTCGGCGCCCGCGAGGCCGAACTCGGTTTCACCCAGGCCGACGTGCTGCCCGCCGATCCCGGCCCGCACCCACAGGTGGTGGCGGTCGCCCGGGTCTACGACGACCTGCTGCACCTGGTCACCACCGCGAACAGCCCGGTGCAGACCCTCACCGACCTGCGGGGGCGGCGGGTGTCGGTCGGCGCGCCCGGCTCCGGCACCGAGATCACGGTGCAGCGACTGCTCACCGCCGCCGACCTCGACGACGGCCAGGTACGCCAGGAACGGCTCGGCCTCGACGACTCGGTGGCCGCACTGCGGGAGGGGCGGATCGACGCGTTCTTCTTCTCCGGCGGGCTCCCGGTGCGGGCCGTGGCCCAGTTCGCCCAGGACACCCCGACCCGCATCGTCGACCTGGGCGAGTGGACCGCCCCGCTGCGGGTGGGCAACCCGGAGGTGTACGTGCCGCGGGACATCCCCCGCTCGGTGTACGGCATCGACGCGGTCACCACCGTGGCCAACCCCAACTATCTGCTGGTCCGCGCCGACCTGCCGGAACCGCTGGTGCGCGAGGTGACCCGGCTGCTGATGGAACGGCGCTCCGAACTGGCCAGCGCGCACCCGGCGGCCGGTCGGATGAGCCCCCGCTCGGCGATCGCCACCTCACCGCTGCCGCTGCACCCGGGCGCCGCCGACTACTACCGCGCCAGCAAGCCCTGACCCTCGCCGGCCACCGAGGCGGGCGGCACCGGCTCGGTGGGGGCCGGACCGGGCGGCGCGTCCGGTGCGGCGAGGTCGGCCGGCTCGGTGGCCGCCGGGAACCACAGGGCGGCCACCAGGCCCCGGGGTGAGTTCGGGTGCATGGTCAACCGGCCGTCGGAGGCGTCGACGAGCACCGCGGCGATGGTCAGGCCCAGCCCGGCACCGTCGACGTTCTGCACCTCCGGTGCCCGCCAGAACCGTTCGGTGGCCTGGCCGAGCTGGTCGGGGGTCATGCCCGGGCCGGTGTCGCGTACCTCCAGGGCGATCCCGCCCTCGCGGGTCGCGACGGACACGGTCACCTCGCCGCCCACCCCGCTGAACTTCACCGCGTTGTCGATCAGCGCGTCCAGCGCCTGGTCGATGGCGGTCGGCACGGTCCGGGCGTACGTCGGCGCCGGGTCGGCCGCCAGGCGCAGGGCGACCTTGCGGTGCCGGGCCAACGGCTCCCAGGCGGCGACCCGGGACGCGGCCACCGCCACCGCGTCGACGGTCACCCGCTGGTTCTCCCGCCGCTCGGCGCGAGCCAGGGTGAGCAGCGCGTCGAGCAGCAGCGCCAGCCGATCGGTCTCCTCCAGGGCCAGCCGGTGCTCGGCGCGGCCGTCCTCGTCGGTCAGGCTCGGTCCCAGCTCCTCGACCCGCAACCGCAACGCGGTCAACGGGTTGCGGAGCTGGTGGCTGGCGTGCGCGACGAACGCGCGTTGCCGGTCCATCACGTCGGAGACGGCGTCGGCCATGTGGTTGAAGCTCGCCGCCAGGCGGCGCAGCTCCGGCGGGCCCACCTGATGCTGCACCCGGGCACCCCGGTCCCCCTCGGCGATCTCGTGGGTGACCGCGTCCAGCTCGGTGACCGGGCGCAGCACCCAACCGGCCAGCCCGAACGCGGTGAGCACGCAGGCCAGCACCGCCAGCGTGCCCAGCGCGGCGAGCAGCAGCCACCAGGTGGCCACGGTCCGGCGTACCCCGTCGGACGGGGTCGCGGTCACCACCGCGCCGAGCACCTCGCCGCCGTCGTTGATCGGCACCGCCACCACGATCGGCCCGGACAGCCAGGGCCAGACCGACTCCGGTCCACTGGTCTGCTGGCCGGAGAGGGCGACGTCCAGCGCCTCGCGGGTGCCCGTGCCCGGCCGGTAGCTGCCCGACGCGACCACCACCCGCCGGTCCCGGTCGACCACCGCCGCGCCGATGCCGAACAGCTCGTCGTAGCTGCTCAACTCGGCGTCCAACGGACCGGAGACACCGCTGCGCAGGGCCGGACCGGCCAGCGAGGCGAACCGGGTGGCGTCGGCGGTCCGGTCCGCCCGGACCCGTTCGGTCTCCCGCGTGGTCAGCGTCATCCCCAGCGGCAGGCCCAACGCCGCCAGCACCAACACCATCAGCAGGAGGTAGCTGATCACCAACCGGCGGCGCACTCACTCGCTCCGCAGTCGGTAGCCGACGCCACGGACGGTCTCCACCAGCCGCGCGTCGCCGAGCTTGCTCCGCAACGACCCGACGTGCACCTCGACGGTGTGCCGGTCGGCGAAGGTGGTCCCCCAGGCGTCCAGCAGGATCCGGTCGCGGGGCACCGCGACGCCGGGCTGCCGGGCCAGCGAGACCAGCACGTCGAACTCCTTGCGGGTCAACGCGACCGGGCGTTCGGCCACGGTGACCGTACGGGCCGCCACGTCGATGCGCAGCCGCCCGGCCTCGATCAGGTTGCGCTCCGGCACCGCGTGCGAGGCCCGCCGCAGCACCGCCTCGATGCGCGCCTGCAACTCGACCATCGAGAAGGGCTTGACCACGTAGTCGTCGGCGCCGAGCCGCAGACCGAGCACCCGGTCCCGCTCCTCGCCCCGGGCCGTCACCGCGATGATGCCGAGCTGGTTGCTGCGGCGGCGCAGCTCCCGGCAGAGGTCGGTGCCGTCGCCGTCGGGCAGCGTGAGGTCGAGAAGCACCAGATCGCACGGCGCGGCGGAGAGGGCGGCGGTGACGGTCGCCGCGTGCTCCACCTCGTAGCCGCGACGCGTCAGCGCGGACGACAACGCGGCGGCCACCCGACGGTCGTCCTCGACCAGCAGGATGCGCACCCGGCCTCCCCGTTCGGTCTGCTCCGCTGACCCCGCATGGTCCCGGTCGACTGCGCCGACCGTGGGGACACGGTCGGCGGAACTGACCTTAGATGGTCGCAGACAACCGCCCCGGGTGACAGGCCCAGGGCCGGGTGACGGTGGTTCAGAGGCCGAAGACCTCGTCGGCGGTGGCGTCGCGTACGCCGTCCACGAAGCCCCGGAAGGCGGGATCGTCGTGGCTGGCCGGCACGGTGGTGACCAGCTCACCCGTGGCCTCGGTGACCGCGTCGACCAGGGGCGGGAAGTCGATCTCGGCATCGGCGAGCGTGTCGTCGTCGGCCTGGCCGAGGTTGATCACCTGCTGGACGTCCTCCGCAGCGGTGTCGGGGTCGCCGGCCCAGTCCGCACCGGCCCGGTAGCACTCGTCGTAGAGCGCCCGCTGGCTGTCGGTCCAGTCCTCGTGGTAGCTCTCCACGCCCGTCCCCTCTCCCGCGACCTGCCTCCGAGCATGCCCGTCCGCGCGCCCGGCCGGGCCCGTACCGGACAAAACCGGTCCCGGCGCGCCGCCTGCCGGCTCGTTTCCGGCCGGGACGACGCCGCGCCGCATGCCGGACGACGGCCCCACGCACGACCCGGAGGTGCTCAGCCCGATGCCGGACGACGACGCGCCCGGGACGACAGGTCGTCCCGGGCGCGTGGCGGTCGTGATGTCGGTCAGCGGCAGAGCCGCCCGATCTCCTCGGCGAACCGGTCCATCGGGTTCGCCTCGGCCGGGCCGAGCAGATAGGTCTTCAGCTCCCGACGGGCCTCGGTCATCGGGTCGTCACCGGCTCTGGTCACCGCGACGATCTTCTCCAGCTCACCACAGTCCGCGGCGAGCAGGTACGCCGCCCGCGAGGTGGGGAAGGTCCGCCGGAACTCATCCTCGGGCAGCCCGGCCGGGTTGGCCACCACGTACGGCCGCTGGCTCTGCACGAAGTCCGACACCACGCTGGAGACGTCGCTGATCAGCAGGTCGGTCTGGTTGAAGCAGTCGAACAGCGCGGGCACCCGACCGGTGACCACCCGGTGCGCCGGCCCGTCCAGGCCGGACGCGTCGACGTCGCCGCCGGCCGCCCGGATCCGCTCGACGATCCGCTGGTGCACCGCCTTGGCCTGCTTGGACCGGGTCCCGGTCAGCGGGTGCGGCTTGTAGATCAGCCGGACGGCGGGACGGGTGGCCAGCAGCGCGGCCACGATCCGCTCCCCCATCAGCATCAGCGAGGTGTGGTAGGGGTCGTCGTCGAGCCACCCCTCCCAGGTGGGCGCGTACAGCACGGTGAACGGGCGGTCCACGGCCTCCGAGCCGAAGGTGTGCACGCCGGCCAACTGCGGGCGGCCGATCTCCACGATGTCGGCGTCCAGCACGCCCACCCCGGCCCGCGCGTACCGTTCCCGACCGGCCAGGCCGGCGACCCACACCTCGTCGTAGACCTTGCTGTACGGGTTGACGCTGGCCGCCTTGTCACTGTCACCGTGCCCGACGAAGACGTGCTTCATGCCGGGCTCCCGCAACATGTGGATGTTCGGCCCGACGTTGGCGGCGTACAGCGTCACCTGGATGCTGCTCTTGTCCAGGTTCATGAAGTCCGGCGCGGCCGGCACGAAGACCACCGGCAGCCGGGTGTCGGCCAGCTCCAGGAAGGCGTCCCGGTTGCGCATCAGCACCACCGCGTGACGCCCCACGGCCTCGATCGGCGCCAGCCACATGTTCGCCTGGTAGACGTCCTTGGCCGGGCCGGCGAAGTACAGCGCCACCTCCGGGCGGTAGCTGTTCAACCACTGCTGCACGGCCGGCAGCGGCGAACTCTGCCCGGCACCCCGCCCACGCAGCCAGGTGAGCGCGACGATGCCGCCGATCACCCCGGCCAGCCCGACGGCCACCGCACCAGCCACGAAGACCGGCATCACGTCGCTCGCGACGACGGCCACCACCGCAGCCGGGACGAGCAGGACGTTCGTCCACGGCAACCGGTCGCCGGCCGCCTCGGCGACCCATCCCGGCGGGCGGGGCGCGGACCGCTTGCGGCCCAGATCGATGTTGCGCACCAGCGCCGAGTCGGCGGTACGGCGGTCGATCATCCGGTTGAAGGCCCCGGCGAAGACCGCGATCAGCCACACCACGGCGGGCAGCAGGAGCAGCAGGGTCAGCTCGACACCGGTCACCGGCACGTGGGCGGCGACCAGCAGCACCACCGACAGGTCGCGAGCCAACTGCCGGTAGACCAGGCTGACGCCGACCTTCTCCAACAACGTCACGCTGGCCGGCGACCACCGCACGGCGGCGAACTCACCGAGCACCGCCGCCAGACCGGCGACCGCGAAGAGACCGACCCAGCCGAAGGCACCGGCGACGAGCAGCACCAGATAGGACGCCAGCAGCAGGGCGCCACGCGGGGCGACTCCCACGCGCGAAGTCAACATGCCGAACAACGAGAGTGCTCCCTTACGAGATCGATGACCGGCTGGATGCGCGTCGACGGCCGCCAGCGTAGCTGCGACCTTAACGCGAAGTGCCGTCGGGACGAAGGTCGGGTATCAGGCATCTTTCTCCCAAACCACCGTTGCCCGCACCGCTGACCGCCCGCCGTGGACAGTCGGCGTGACCAGGCCGAACGCGCGCACCCTCAGACACGACGCAGACAGACCACGATGCCGGACCGGCCCGGCACCCGACGGCTGGCGAACTCGACGTAACCCAGTTCGCCGGCGGTCTGACGGGCGTGGCGGTTTCCGCCATAGACACAGATCGTGCCGACGTCCACCCGCTCCAACGCCCCGGCGACCTCCTCCGGGGTGGGACGCTCGTCGGCCGGTGCCCCGTTGGCGAACCGGGTCAGCAACAGCCGATCCTTGGCGAACTGCGACGTCAGGTCGTACTCGACCAGATAGAAGTCGCGCGGCAGGACGACCCGCATCTCGCTGGTCACGATCGGCGTGGTCCGCATGATGGTGTCGGGCGCGAGCAGGAAGCCGTCCGGCCGGTCCAGACCGTCGATCCAGAACACGATGCTCTGCCGGTGCTGCGGCAACTTCCAGGTCGGCCGGTCGTGCACCTCCACCCAGCTACGCTCCGACCACATCGGAGTGGCGTACCCGGCGAACGAGGCCACCATCACCCCGGCCAGCGCCACCCCCACCAGGGCGCGCACGGCCCGCAGCCCGGTGGGCAGCCAGACCGTGCAGAGCAGCCCGACCAACGCGGGCAGGGCGAGCAACCACGGCACCCGCCAGAGGACCACCGAGATGCCGGTGAGCGCGGCGAGCCACTCCAGCACGCCCGGCACCAGCAGGACGCTCAGCGTCAGGGTGCCACCGGCCGCCAGCAGGGCGGGGGTGCGGCGGCGGACCAGCAGCGGCCCGCACCACAGCGCCAGCCCGCCGATCACGCCGACGATGCCGACCTCGAAGGTACGCCGGTAGGTGTACTCGGCGTCGTAGACGATCGCGTCCGCCCCGGTCGCGGTGCCCTGCCCGAGGACCAACTGCGTCACGATCACCGCGCCGACCGGGTACGCCACGGCGGCCACACCGGCGACCAGCGCCGCCTTCCAGCGGCCGACCAACGTCATCATCAGTGCGGCGCCACCGACCAGCATCGGCAGGATGATCGCCGCGGTGGTGCTGAGCCCGATCGCGGTGACCGACAGCGCGACGATCAGCACCAGGATGCGCGGGGACCGGTCGTCGAACCAGCGGGTCAGGTAGTACCACATCAGCGGCACGACGGCGGAGACGAACATTCCCTTGCCCTCGTAGAGCCGGGGCAGGTGGAAGGTGCCCAGGGCGGCGTCCGGGCCGGCGACCAGACCGAGGAAGGCGATCGCCACGGTGAACGCGAGCACCGGACGTCGGGGGGCCCACTGCTGCACCACCCGCCAGAGGGCCAGCACGGCCAGCACGGCCAGCACCGGCAGCAGCACGTACCAGGTCGCCGAGGCGGCGTGGATGTCGAGGAACCGACCGAGCGCACCGGCGAAGACCTCGATGCTGGCGGTCGGCGGCAGCGAGGCCATCGCCGGGAGCACGTTCTCGCTGAACAGGAAGTCGTTGAGCGGGACGACGTCCCGTTGCGCCACCCACACCGACCGGCCCACGTAGTAGACGTCGTCGGGGGTGTTCCGGGCGATGAGCAGCGAGGCCACCGCGACCAGACCAGAGACCAGCAGCGCGTACGCCGACTGCGCGGCGGTCGGTGCCGGCGTGGGTGGCCGGGTTGCCGGGGTGACCCGCCAGGTCCGCCGGGTCAGCAGCACCGCGCCGACGGCGGCCACCGCCCCCGCCGAGGCCGGCACCCACCAGGACAGACCGTCGCCGGCCGGCGTTCCGGCCAGGCCGGCGGTGATCGCCGCGACAACGCCGAAGAACAGGACCGGCACGGTCCACCGACGCGGGGCCCCCGGCGTCCGGCCGGGCGGTTCGCCCCCCGGCTCCGTGCCGGTTCCCCGATCCGTGTCGGCCGCCTGCGGCGTCCCGCTGTCCGGGGCGGCCCGGCCGGCGCGCCGACGCCACCACCATCGCAGCGGTGGCGTGAGCAGGACCACCACCACACAGGAGACCAACCAGATCCGGAACGTCGACGACGGGGCGAGACCGAGCGGAAGGGCCGCGTGGTACAGCAGCGTCCAGAGCGCGAAGGCCAGTACGGCACCGTCGGTGAGAACGGCGGGCAGCACGGCGGTCACGGCACCGACCCGGCGGCCGACCGACCGCAGGCGGCCCGGTGCGGTCGGTCCGTCGACCGCTGTCGGGACGGTGGCGGCGACGGTCTGGTCGGTCATCGACAGGGGTCCTTCGTGGTAGGCGCAGGGCTGCCCGGCCCGGCGTCGACGGCCGGCGTGAGTGGGCATCGTGCTGGATGAACGGCACCGAGGGTATGCCGAGTCGGACCGACGTGAGGACCTGGCTCGCCGGGGCCGGACGTGGACGACCGTGGCTTTCGAAGGGTCCGACCGGAGGTGGGTATGCTACGCCACGTTCGATGCCCCCGTGACCCGATGGGATCCAAGGTTGACTGACGAGAGCGCCTCCACCGTCTTCGTGCACCCGACCGCTGACGTCGAACAGGGCGCCCAGGTCGGCGACGGGACCAAGGTGTGGCACCTGGCCCACGTCCGGTCGTCCGCGCAGGTCGGCGCTGGCTGCGTGATCGGACGCAACGTGTACGTCGACGCGGGTGTCACGGTCGGCGACCTCGTGAAGATCCAGAACAACGTCTCCGTCTACCAGGGGGTGACCCTGGAGGACGAGGTGTTCGTGGGCCCGTGCGCGGTCTTCACCAACGACTTCCGCCCCCGCGCGCAGAACCCGGACTGGAAGATCACCCCCACCGTGGTACGCCGGGGCGCCTCGATCGGTGCGAACGCCACGCTGGTCTGCGGCATCGAGGTCGGCGAGTACGCGATGATCGCCGCCGGTTCGGTGGTCACCCGGGACGTCGCGCCGTACCAACTCGTGGCGGGCAACCCGGCGCGGCCGAAGGGTTGGGTCGACGAGCGCGGCGAGGTCGTCTCGCGCGACGTGGACCACCCGCCGCAGCGCGGCTGACCCGGACAACGGCACGGGCCCGGCGACGCGGTCGCCGGGCCCGTCACCGTTTCGTTCAGCCGCCGATGACCACTCGGCGCACACCCGCCCAACGGTCCGGGTCGGTGACCCGCCGGCCGTCCACCAGCACCGTCACGCCGGGCAGGTCGGCGGGAGCGAGCGTCCGGTACTCGGCGTGGTCGGCCTGGACGACGGCGGCGCCGACCGGCTCTCCGGCGTAACCCGGCAGGCCGTGCGCCACAAGTTCCTCGTTGGTGTACATCGGGTCGGTGACGTACGGCGTCGCGCCCCGGCGGCGCAGCGCCTCCACGGTCGGGAAGACACCGGAGAAGGCCGTCTCCTTGACCCCGCCCCGGTAGGCGGCGCCGAGCACCAGCACACCGACGCCGGTCAGGTCACCGTAGGCGGCGGCCAGGAGGTCGACGGCGTACTCCGGCATGGCCACGTTGGCCTCCCGGGCCGACCGCACCACGGTGGCCGCCGGGTCGTTCCACAGGTACATCCGGGGATAGACCGGGATGCAGTGCCCACCGACGGCGATACCCGGCGAGTGGATGTGGCTGTACGGCTGCGTGTTGCAGGCCTCGATCACCTTGGTGACGTCGACACCCACCGTGTCGGCGAAGCGGGCGAACTGGTTCGCCAGGCCGATGTTCACGTCCCGGTAGGTCGTCTCGGCGAGCTTGGCCAGCTCGGAGGCCTCGGCCGAGCCCAGGTCCCAGACGCCGTTCGGACGGTCCAGGTCGGGCCGCTCGTCGAAGTCCAGCACCGCCTCGTAGAAGCGCACGCCGTGCTCGCCCGACGCCTCGTCGACGCCGCCGACCAGCTTCGGGTAGCGGCGCAGGTCGGCGAAGACCCGGCCGGTGAGCACCCGCTCCGGGCTGAAGACCAGGTGGAAGTCCTTGCCGGCGGTGAGCCCGGAGCCCTCCTGGAGCATCGGGGCCCACCGGTCGCGGGTGGTGCCGACCGGCAGGGTGGTCTCGTAGCTGACCAGGGTGCCCGGCTTGAGGCCGGCGGCGATCGCCCGGGTCGCGTCGTCCATCCAGCCGAAGTCCGGCACGCCCTCGGCGTCCACGAACAGGGGCACGACCACCACGACCGCCTCGGACTCGGCCACCGCCGCAGTGGTGTCGGTGGTCGCCGACAGCAGCCCGGCGGCCACCGCCTCCTTCAGCTTGACGTCCAGGTCCGTCTCGCCGGGGAACGGCACGGCCCCGTCGTTGACCAGCTGGACGACCCGCTCGGAGACGTCGGCACCGATCACCCGGTGTCCCTTCGAGGCGAACTGTACGGCCAACGGCAGGCCGATCTTCCCGAGGGCGACGACGCAGATGTTCATGGAACTACTTTCCTCTCGACGACCACTTGGTGGTCAAACGGGCGACTATCCGGCGCGACGTGACAGACGTGATCATCAGGATCACACGGTGCTTGCGATCCGTGTGCGGCGTGACCAGGTACAGACGGAACCCGCGCCGGGCCGCCCGACGTGGCGCGGCAGGGCGTCCCTCTGCCCGCAGCGCGGTCGTGGCCGCCCCACCCAGCACGCTGAGCTTGGCCTCGACCTTGCGCGGCTCCGCGCCCGCCACCCCGATGCCGAGCAACTGGTGCAGCGGCCATTGCGCCCGTACGACGGTACCCGGCCCACCCGGACGCAGCGTGACGGCGGCCGCCAGCCCGCCGAGGCTCACCTGGACCGCCTGCGGCGGGAACCCCGCCAACTGCGCCCAGGGGCTGTGCGCCGTGAGCACGAGCGTCTGCGCGCCGGTCTCGTCGCGTTCCCATGCCAACTGGGTCGCGGTGACCTTGATCGCCTGCTTGGCGGCCCGCTCGGTCACGTCGTACCACTCGTCCGGAAAGCCCAGCCCCGCGTCGCGGAAACCGAAGTAGTGGGCGTAGCCGCGGTCGCCGACGACGGTCACCTCGGGCAGCGCGCCGTCCTTCTGCTGGCGGATCAACTGGAGCAGCCGCTCCAGGTCCCCGTACCCGGCGGCCAGCAGGCGCAACCGGACGGCGGGAGCGAGCCGCTCGCGGATGCCGTCGGTGAGGTGATTCTCGACGAGCCGGCGGATCCGCTGGTGGGCCTGCTCCTGCCGAGCCGGTTCGAGGTCGAGGAAGTCGGCCTGGAGCAGCTTGGCCACCTCCCAGCTGAAGTTCCGCAGCAGGATCGCGTCACGCCGGGGCCCGGGCTCGATCAGCCCGGCGACGAACTCGACCAACTCCTCGGCGCAGCGCAGTCGCTCCTCGAACCGACTGGCATAGGTGATGTTCTGCGCGTTGTCCCGTTTGACCGCGTAGTAGTAGACGTAGTCGGCGAGGACCGAGATCCGCCCGGCGCGTACGCAGGCCTCCAGCGTGAAGGGCTGGTCGCTGCCCATCCGCATGTCCTCGCGGAACCGCAGGCCGTGCCGCTCGATCAGGTCCCGCCGGAACAGCTTGGTGTTCGACAGCGACCAGGGCAGCTCGCTGTCGAAGAGGTCGACCTGCTCCGAGGTGCTGGCATAGATGGCCTGGTGGACGTAGCGGTTGTTGGTGCCGACCATCCGGCCGAGCACCACGTCCGAGCCCCACCGGTCGGCGGCGTCCACCAGCCGCTCCAACGCCTCCGGCCCCAGGTGGTCGTCGGAGCCGATGAAGAAGACGTACCGCCCCTGGGCGACCTCCAGCGCGCGGTTGCTCGGTGCCGCCGGACCGCCCGAGTTCGGCTGGTGCAGCACCGTGACCGTGCCCGGGTACCGCTTGGCGTAGCGGTCGAGCTCCTCACCGCTGCCGTCGGTCGAGCCGTCGTCGACCGCGACCACCTCGAGCCGGTCCAGGCCGATGCTCTGTCCGACGAGCGAGTCCAGGCACTCGGTGAGGTACGGCATGGTGTTGTAGACCGCGACGACGACGGTCACGTCGGGCGCGGTCATCCGGCCAACTCCGCCGAGGTCAGAGCCGTGTCCGTGAGCAGCCCAGCCGGCCCTGGCTGTAGCCGGGAACCACTGTCGACGCGTCTCCGGAAGTCCACCGCTGCGGTCGTGCCGTCAGATCCCATCCCCGCCCGTTTCCGTCGTAACCGGTGCCGCCGTCCGCGGGACCCGAGCGAGTCTACGACAAGGATTCAGGTCGGAAAGGCCGCCGCCGTCGGCCGTCCGCGACGCGCGAGTGTCGATTGCTAACCTCCATGCTGTTCGACGGCCGGTGGGCGTCCCGGGTCGGTGGCGCGCCAGTCTGGCCGCACCGCGGGCTGCTGCCGCATGATGCCGAGTCGGCACGCACGGGACAGCCGGGGTGAATGTGGTGGACGACCAGGAAGTACCGCCGGGAGATGGCGGGCCGAGCCGGCCCGGGAGGCTTCGGCGACTGCGGGCCGCCGCCCGCTACGCCATGCCGGGTCTCGCCGCCTATGCGGTGATCCGGATGGTCGGCGTGGTGGTCGTCCACTTCTGGGGCGGCAACGTCGGCGTCCCCCTTGACGAGTCCCTGATGAAATCGGACGGGCACTGGTACCTCGCACTCGCTCAGCACGGGTATGACGGGTACGAGAAGACGCAGAGCAACATGGCCTTCTTCCCCCTCTACCCCGGGCTCACCGCCGCCCTGGACCGGATGTCCCCGCTCAGTACCGAAGTCGCGGCGCTGATCGTGGCCTGGTTGGCCGGCCTGGCCGCCGCCTGGGGGCTGTTCGCGATCGGCGCGCACCTGCACGACCGGCGCACCGGCGTGCTGCTCGCCGCACTCTGGGCCGCCCTGCCGCACGCCATCGTCCAGTCGATGGCGTACAGCGAGACCCTGTTCACCGCCCTCGCCGCCTGGACGCTCTATGCGCTGCTACGCGGCCACTGGCTCACCGCCGGCGTGGTCTGCCTCTTCGCCGGCCTGACCCGGCCGACCGCCTCCTCGTTGATCCCGGTGGTGGGGCTGGCCGCGCTGGTGGCGATCGTCCGACGCCGGGACGGCTGGCGTCCCTGGGCCGCCGCACTGCTCGCCCCTGCCGGCTGGCTGGGCTACCTGGCCTGGGTGGGCAGTGAGGTCGGACGACCGGACGGCTGGTTCCACATCCAGTCCGCCGGCTGGGGCAGCACCTTCGACCTCGGTGCCGACACGGTGCGCCGCAGCCGAGAGGTGCTGGCGAACCCGACCGCGGCGCAACTGTTCGTGGTGAGCGTGGTGCTCCTGCTGGCGCTGATGTTCTTCGTGCTGAGCGTGATCGACCGGCAGCCCTGGCAGTTGCTGCTCTACAGCGGGCTCCTGCTGGTCACCACGTTGGGCGCGGCCGGCTACTACCACTCCAAAGCCCGCTTTCTGCTGCCGGCCTTCCCGCTGCTGCTGCCCGCCGCCGTGGCGTTGGCCCGCGCCGGGTGGGCGCGGGCCGTCACCGTGCTGCTGACGATGACCGCGTTCGCCACCTATTTCGGCGGCTACCTCCTGCTGATCTGGAAGCGGTCACCCTGACCGGATGCCCGGGGCGGACGGTCACCCGGTCAACGGGCGGACGTCCCACAGCCAGACGTCATCCACTCGCTGTCCCGGACCGTAGAGGCTGTCGAGCACGGTCTTCAGCGCGTCGTGCCGTCGGGCGCCCCGGTCGGGCAGCACCACCGCGTCGGCCTTCCAGTGGCGGACGTCGGCCCGCGCCTGGTCGATGTCGGCCGGGCCGACCGTGGTGTCCCGCTTTCCTTCGGACACCGCAGTGATCAGTTTCGCCGTCGGCTGCGGCTCGACCCCCCATCGACCGGTGGCGTCGGTCGCCGAGACCGGTCCGAGGAAGTAGCCCTCCGGCACCGCGAATCCGGCCAGTGCGGCGGAACCCCAGTAGACCGACGTCATCCGGGTGACCGGCACGGGCACCAGGGTGCGGCCGGGCGCCACGTGATCACGCCAGGCGCCGCTGGTCACGAAGTCCGGCACCGGGGCACGACCCCGTGCCGGCAGCGGCGTCGGCATGATGGGCACGAGCGCGACGGCCACGGCCACGGCACCCGCACCGAGGGCCAGTCGGTTGACCGGTCGGCCCTGGCGGGACACGAAACGGTCGACGGCGACCGCCAGGAGCACCCCGAGCGCCACGGTCGTGATCAGGGCGAACCGGGCCACCACCACGGAGTCGAAGACCGGCAGGTGCTGCACGAGCGCGAATGGGGCTGGGACATCGGTACGGCGGGTACCGACCGTCCAGGTGGTGCCGATCGAGAACAGAGCCGTCACCAGGCCGACGATGCCGAGTACCTGTACGACGGCCTCGCGGCGCAGCCAGCAGAGCACACCGAGGACGAGCAGCAGCAGGGGCCAGCCGTAGAAACTCGCCTGCTCGGTGGTGTTCGGCGCCCAGCCCACCGCGCTCGTCGGGCCGCCGGCGACCGACTGAGTGGCGTACCGGACGAACGAGCCGAGCTTCAGGGCGTACATGTCCGGTGTGCCGGGATGACCGGTCCGGTGCTGTGGGCCGGCGAAGTACATCCACAGCGGGTAGGCGGCCGCGACCGCCACCAGTCCGGCGGTGATCGCCAGGCCCAGCAGCAGTGCCCGCCAGCGCCGCACCGCGTCCTGCGGCCGGACGGCGAGGTAGGCCAGGGCCAGCATCAGACAGCCCAGGGCGGTGAGGAAGAGGATCTCCAGGCTGACGAAGAACTGCGCGATCACCAGCGCGCCCAACACCAGGCCGTCGCGGACCACCTGCCCGCCCCGGGACAGTGCGACCACCCGCCAGACGATGAACGGCACCAGCCACTGGGCCGTCATGTGCGGGTGGCCGTTGCTGTGCGAGACCAGCGCCGGGGCGAACGCGCAGAACAGACCACCCAGGAAGGCCGCCGCCCGGGAGTCCACCATGTGCCGGGAGAGCACGTGGTACCAGGCGTAACCGGTGCCGGCCAGGTTCAGGGTGATGAACAGCAGGTAGGCGACCGGCGCGCCGAACAACAGGGTTACCGGACTGAGTAGCAGTCCGGGCAGTTGCAACCCGACATTGGCCACCAGGTTGACGCCGTTCGGCGCGTTCTGCAGCGTGGTGAAGAACGGATTCTCCAGGTTGCTGACCGCGTGGGCCGCGTACGCCAACATCCACTCGTTGAAACCCTGGTCGTCGGGGCGGCTGCCGAGCAGACGACCGTACGGGTCGAGCCACCCGCGGGCGGTGACCCAGCCGGCACCGGCCAGGAAGACCAGGGCGACACACACGTCGACCGGCCAGCGTCGGGCGACCCCGCGAGCGGTGCCGGACGCCGGGTCGGCGTCCGGCATCGGGAGGGGCGCGTCCTCCGTCACCTCGGCACTCCCGGTACGGGCGGGCGCGCGGTGGCGAGTGTCGGGAGTGGTCATGGTGGGCGATACCTCTCACGGATACCGGGGCGGCCTTCGGGGGATCGGCCGGCGGCCAGGACGGCTGACGCTCGGGCCGGCGTTATTGTAGGGTCAGCACCTGACCGCGGGCCGTGCACGGCCGTCGCGGAGCAGGCACCGCGTCAGGCCGACCGACGAGGTACGGCGTACCGCTGATGAAAGGTCCCGCCCGGCATGGTCCCGCTCCGCAGATGTCCTGCGGCTGCCGCCCCTCGACCGGGTAGCGAAGAGGGGCCGTTCCGGTGCCAGCGCCGGATCTTCACACACCCCCAGGATCGGAATCGATGAACAAGTGGCGAACCCTCTGGGACTCGTGGAAAACCCCCCGGACACGCCAGCCCGGTTCCCGGCCACACATGATCTACCTCGCGATCGGTTTTCCTCCGGCGGCCAAGAGTTCCACCTACCGGATGCGGGCGACCGCCAACCAGTTCGCCGCCGAGGGCTGGGACGTGACCGTGGTCACCATCATGGACGAGGCGTGGGAGCTCGACTACGGGCTCGACCACTCCCTCACCGAGGGCGTCGATCCCCGTATCCGGGTGGTGAAGCTGCCGCTGTTCCGGGAGGACCTGGAAACGGACGTCCGGTCGTACACCGAGCAGCGTGCCCTGGCCCACCGCGACTACCTGGCTGAGTTGCGCGAACAGCACCTCAAGGTCTTCCCCGAGCCGGTGTTCGGTGGCTGGCGTCCCGCGCTGGAGAAGGCGCTGCTCCAGATCCACCGGGAGCGGCCGGCGGAGTTGCTGGTGACCACCTGCGTGCCGTACGTCAACCTGGCCGCCACGTGGAAGCTCTGGAAGGCCCACCGGGTCCCCTACGTGGTGGACTTCCGGGACGGCTGGTCCGTCGACGTGATCAACGGCGGGGAGGCGTTCACCAAGGAGTCGGTCTCCGGTCGGTGGGAGACCAAGCTACTCACCGACGCCGTGGCCATCTGGAACGTCAACGAGCCGATCTCCCGGTGGTACCGGGAGCGGTATCCGGATCTGGCCCACAAGATGCGGATCGTGCGCAACGGCTACGACGCGGTGAGCATCCCGGTCGAGTCGCTTCCCGCCCCGGCCGACCGGCCGCTGACCTTCGGCTACCTCGGTGCGCTGAATCTGCCGGTGCCACTGCTGGAGGCCGTACTCGAGGGGTGGCGGACGGCACGCGCGACAGACCCGGCGCTGGCCGACGCCCGTTTCGAGGTACGCGGGCACATCGGCTCCGGGTGGGCCCGGGGCGACAACTACCATGCCGAGCTACTCAAGGCGGCCGCCGCTGACGGAGTGCTGGTCGGCGGCTCGGTACCCAAGGCCGAAGTGATCGACCTGTACTCCCGGTGGGACGCCGTGGTGCTGATGGTGACCGGCGGCCGGTACATGACGTCCGGCAAGGTCTACGAATACATGGCCACCGGGCTTCCGGTGGTCTCCGCCCACGAGCCGGTGCACGACGCCTCCACGCTGCTCTCCACGTACCCCCTCTGGACCGGGGCGGTCGGCCTCGATCCGGTCGAGCTGACCGAGGCGTTCCGGCGGGCCGCCGCGATGGCGCGCAACGCCGACGCGGCCGAGCGCGAGAAGGCTCGGGCCGAGGCGCGGCAGTACGCCCGTGAGGAGCAGCTCATCCCTGCCGTCCGGGAGGTCACCGAGTTGGTGTTGGGCACCGCCGGGCCGGCCGGCACCGCGCCCGGTCTCCCCGCCGGAGCGCACGTTCTCGCCAAAGAAGGTGAGTCATGATCGAGGTACTGGTCGTGCTGGGAGCCGTACCCGGCCGGGTGGCGGTGCTGACCGACGCGGTGGAGCAGCTCCAGTCCCTGGGCGCCACCGTACGATTCGCCACCACCTTCGATCCGGTGGAGAAGATCCCGGCGGTCGCCGAGCTGGCCGAGGTGCACCAGCTACCCACGGTCGAGGAACTGGGGCGACGTTTCGGTCGGGCCTACAAGCGGACCGCGCCGGCCCGTCGCCCGTGGCTGCGGGCCCAGCGTGACCCGTGGGTCCGTCGGCACGCGAAACGTGCCGACGTGCTGGTCGCCCTGGACGCGAAGGCCCTGCACACGGTCTGGCAACTGGCCCAGCGGCACCGACGGGCCGATGCGGTCCACGGCATCACCCCGACGCTACAGGCGGTGCGGAAGCGGTTGGCCGACCCCGCGAAGTACCGCCGGCCGCGCCTGAGCACCGTCGGTCCCTCCCCGGTGCTCCTGACCAGTGCCACCCGCAATCAGACCGTCGAGCTCGCCAAGCGGGTGTTCCAGGTGAGCACCGGTAAGCGGGCCATGAAGCTCGCCCCGGTGCGCTGGCTCTGGCACCAGGCGGTCACCGCTCCCGGCATACCGGAGCGCCTACGCGGAGTGGCCGCGCAGCGGGTCAACCGGAGCATGCGCCGGGCCGGTCACCGGAGCAGCGCCAACCGGTTGGCGCTGGCCGCCCAGCGTCGGTTGCGCAGCGCCGCGACGAGGAGCCAGCTACTCGCTCCGATGGTCGAGGCGGAACTCGACCGGGGCGGGTTGCCCGAACACCTGATGACGGTGGTCGAGGGGCAGTTCCAAGCGGCGGACGCCCTCCTCAAGAAGCGGAAGCCGAGCCAGGCCGCAGAGCACGTGGTGCGCGCCTTCAGCCTGATGTTCCACCGGAACGTGCACTTCGACGGGCTCACCTCGCCGTTGGCTGCGGACCCGGACGGCTTCCTCGCCCCGCTGCACGACAGCGAGGCCGGTAAGGCGCTGGCGACACCGCGCGGCCGCCGGACGCCGGCCGAGTTCCCGCCGGCCGACCGCCCGCACCGGATGCTCTTCTTCACCGGGATCAACGACAATTTCGTCGGTCCGATCCTCTCCCGCTACGAGGCGACGCCCGGGGTGGAGGTCCGCCGACTGAACCTGGTGGAGGAATCGATCCGTCCGGTCCTCAGCAACGGGCGGATGCATCTGCTGCAGCACCGGCTCGCCGGCACACGGACGCACGTCGAGCAGGTCCAGCAGGCGTGGGGCGCCCAGGTCGAGTGGGCGGACACCGTCTTCGTCGACTGGTGCAATCTGCCCGCCGCCATGCTCACGATGATCGACCCGGGTTCGGCCCGGGTGATCGTCCGGTTGCACAGCTTCGAAGCGTTCACCTGGTGGCCGCACCTGACCGACTGGTCCCGGGTGGACGACCTCATCTTCGTCTCCGAGCACCTGCGTGACCTGGCCCTGGCGGCCGTGCCCCAGCTGCGCGCGCCGCAGGGGCCACGGACCCACGTCATCGCCAATGCGATGGATCTGCACCGGTACGTGCTGCCGAAGCAGTCGGCGGAGAGCCGCTTCACGCTCGGCCTGGTCGGGCTCAGCGCAGTCGCCAAGGATCCGCTCTGGGCGTTGGAGGTGCTGCGCGAGCTGCGTCGCCGCGACGAACGGTACCGCCTGAAGCTCGTCGGTGACGAGCTGCGGACCGCGCTCGGCCCGGCGGTGCGGACCTATGCGGCGACGCTCGCGGCCGAACTGGCCGAACTGGAGCCGTCCGGTGCCGTCGTGCGGACCGGACGGACCGAGGACGTGCCGGGTGCCCTGACCGATGTCGGGGTCATTCTCAGCACGTCGGTGCGGGAGAGCTTCCACTGTGGCCTGGTCGAGGGCGCGGCCAGCGGTGCCGTCCCGGTGGTGCGGGACTGGCCGTTCTTCGCCGGTCGAGCGCACAGCGCCCGCACCCTGTTCCCCAACGACTGGGTGGTGTCCACTCCGCAGGAGGCCGCGGAGCGGATCCTGGACGTCACCGCGTCGGAAGAGACCTGGCGCGAGGCGGGCCGGGCGGCGGCCTCACACGTGTTGAACACCTGGGACTGGTCGGTCACCCACAAGGACTTCGACCGGTTGATGCTGGAGCCGCCGACGGGTACCGGCTGAACCGACCGGCGCACCACGCGAGGGCCGTCCCGACCATGCGGGACGGTCCTCGCGTCGTTCTTCCGGCCGCGGTCGAGGCGTCGACGCGGTAGCGAGAACCGGCACGGCCGGCCCGCCTGAGGCGGGCCGGCCGTGCCGTCGACGGTGCTGCTTCAGTGTCCCGCGGGGGTCAGCTCCCGGTCGTCCGCCACCTGTGACGCCCTGGCCGGCACGCCCAGCACCGAGCTGTAGACCTCGTCGAGCAACTGTGCCTGGGACTCCCAGGTCCAGCCCTCCAGCAGGCCCGGCTCGTCGTACGCGGCCCGGTAGCGGCCCGGGTCCGCGAGCACGGCGCGGACCGCCCGAACGTAGTCGGCCAGGTTCTCGGCCTCGAACACCTCGCCCTGGCCGGTGGCGCGGGCGGTCTGTGCCATCGTCCGGACGTCGCTGACCACGATCGGCAGCCGGGCGTGTGAGTACTCCAGGAACTTGGTGATCAACGCCAGCTCATGGTTGACCTTGTGGTGAATCGGGATGACCCCGATGTCCGCAGCCGAGAGGAACGGCACCACCTGCCAGTGCTGGACGTACGGCAGCAGGTGCACGCGGTCGGCGACGCCGAGCTCGACAGCCCGCTCGTGCAGCTCCTCGGAGAACCGGTTGCTCCCGTTCGGATTGACGGTCACGAACGCGACGTGGACCTCGGGCAGATGTGGCAGCGCCTCCACCATGATCTGGCAGCCCCGGCTCGGGTTCACCGCGCCGGAGTAGACCAGCAGTGGCGTCCGCTCGTCCACCCCGCACCGGGCCCGCAGGTCCGGCACCTCACCGTCGGCGTCGACCGCTGGCGCCATCGGCGCGTTCAACACCACGGCCGGCCGCGCCGGCAGGTCGTGGGTCTTCTGCAACAACTCGGCGAGGGTGTCGGAGACGGTCACCACCGCGTCTGGATAGGCGGCGTACTCGGCGGTGTAGGCGATCTGCGCCGGCAGCCAGCGCGGGTTCTCCGCCCGGCCGGTGATGCCACTGACGAACTCGTGCGCGTCCCAGACCAGCTTGGTCCTGCGACCCGCCGCCCGGGCCCGCAGCATGGCCCGCGACCCGACCCCGAGCATGCGGAAGTCATTGGCATGGATGATGTCGGGCTTGAGGGCGTCGATCTCCTTGCGGAACGCCAGTTCGAAGTCCCACAGTCCCGGATCCAGACGACGCCAACTGCGGCTGCCCCGGAGCATCTGCCAACCACGGATGGGCAGGCGGTTGAAGAGCGCCTGCGGATCCGCCTGCGCTTGGCGCATCCGGCGGGTCTCCGCGCTGCGCAACCGCACCCAGCGGCTCATCAGCGAGGCCATCGCACGGGACGGCAACTGCACCGCGCTACCCACGGTGGCAGGAACCACGCCGCCGAGTGCCTTCGCCCGGACCCGACGCTCATAGAGGTCGGCCTGCCAGGCCTGCACCTTCTGGGTCCGGTACGCCGCCTTGGTCGGCGACGCGTACGACAGCGGCCGCCACAGCGACCGGGTGTTCTCCCGGGGCTGGCGGTTCAGCGGCTTCGGCACCCGCAGCAGCCGCACCTCGGCGTCGCCGATCCGCCAGTTGTCCGATGCGGAGTGGGTGTTGCGAATGCCGAGGAGAAAGACCTCCCAGCCCGCGTCGGCCGCCGAGCGGGCGGCCTTCTGCACCCGGGAGTCGCCGTGCACACCGTTGTCGACGAGCATGACCACCCGACCCCGGTAACGCTTCGTGCTCTTGGAACCCATCGTGCCGATTCTCCCCTGGATCCGGTCTCAGCTAGCGGGTGGTGGCAAGCTCGGTGTCGTGGTTCGGTGCCACCGTGACGACCTTGCCCGCGTCGGCCGCCTCCAACAGCCCTGCGGCGACCTGCACCGTCCGCAGGCCCTGCCGAAGGGTGACGATGTCGCTCTGCTTGCCCTCCACGGCGTCCCGGAAGCGCTCGTGTTCGACCAGCAGGGGTTCCCGCTTCGGAGCGGCGTAACGGATCATGTCGCCCTCCGCGACGCCGCGGAAGGCCCGCAACGCCTCCCACTCGGTGCCGATGGCGCCGTTGGCATAGAATGTGAGGTCGGCCGTGAGGGTGTCGGCGACGAAGCAGCCCCGTTCGCCGGTGATCACAGTGGACCGTTCCTTGAGCGGGCTGAGCCAGTTCACCAGGTGATTGACCATCGTGCCGTCGGTGAGCGTACCGATGACCGCCACCATGTCCTCGTGCAGCCGGCCGCTGCGGGAGACCGTCCGGGCCGACACCGAGACGTACTCCTGGCCGGTCACCCAGCTGGTCAGGTCGATGTCGTGGGTGGCCAGGTCCATCACCACACCGACGTCGGCGATCCGGTGCGGGAAGGGGCCCTGCCGCCGGGTCACCACCTGATAGACCTCGCCCAGCTCGCCCGCTTCCAGGCGGGTCCGCAGGTTCTGCAGGGCGGGGTTGTACCGCTCGATGTGGCCGACGCCGGCCACCAGTCCGCGGCTCTCGAACGCCTCCACGATCCGGGTCGCCGCCTCGACGGACTGCGCGAGCGGCTTCTCGATCAACGCGGACACACCGTGCGCGGCGAGTTCGAGCCCGATCTGCTCGTGCAGCGCGGTCGGGCAGGCGACCACGGCGTAGTCGATGTCGCGCGCCAGCAGCTCGCCCAGGTCGGGCAGCACCGGCGCCCGGAGCTGCCCGCTCGGGTCACCGACGGGGTCGACGATGCCGACCAGATCGACGCCGTCCAGACCGGAGAGCACCCGGGCGTGGTTGCGCCCCATCGCGCCCAGGCCGATCAGACCGGCGCGCAGCTTGTCGCTCTGCCGCTTGCTCACTGGGCACCGCCGGCGAGGTTGGCGGCGTCCGCGATCCGCTCGAGGTCGCTCTGTTCCAGCGTGGGGTGCACCGGCAGCGAGATGACCTCGGCCGCGGCCCGGTCGGTCTCCGGCAGTTCCCACGGGCCGGGCCGGCCGTCCGCACCCAGGTACGGCTTGAGCCGGTGGATCGGGGTCGGGTAGTAGACGGCGTTGCCGATGCCCTGCTCGGTCAGGCGCTCCTGGGCGGCGTCCCGGTCGCCCCGGACGCGGACGGTGTACTGGTGGTACACGTGCCGGGCGGCGTCCGCCACCGGCGGGGTGATCATGTTGGTGATCTTCGAGTCGAGGTACTTCGCGTTCGCCTGGCGCTGTGCGGTCCACTCGGCCAACTGCGTCAACTGCACCCGGCCGATCGCCGCGGCCACGTCGGTCATCCGCATGTTGGCGCCGACGATCTCGTTGGCGTACCGCTGCTCCATGCCCTGGTTGCGCAGCAGCCGCAGGGTGCGGGCGAACCCGGCGTCCGCGGTGCTGATCATGCCTCCCTCCAGGGAGTGCATGTTCTTCGTGGGATAGAAGCTGAAGCAACCGGCGATGCCGAACGCACCGACCGGCGTGCCGTGCAGGCCGGCCCCGTGGGCCTGGGCCGCGTCCTCGACGACGGCCAGACCGTGTCGCTCGGCCACCGCCATGATCTTGTCCATCGCGGCCGGGTGGCCGTACAGGTGCACCGGCATGACGGCGACGGTCCGCGGGGTGACCGCGGCGGCGACCGCGTCCGGGTCGAGGCAGAAGCTGTCCCGCTCGATGTCGGCGAAGACCACCTCGGCACCGACCAGCCGGACCGCGTTGGCGCTGGCGGCGAAGGAGAAGGACGGCACGATCACCTCGTCGCCCGGGCCGACGCCGAGCGCCAGCAGGGTCAACTGGAGGGCCGAGGTGCCGGAGTTGACGGCGACACAGTGCCGACCGGCGACCACCTCGCCGAACTCCTGCTCGAAGGCCGCTACCTCGGGCCCCTGCACCACCATGCCGCTGCGCAGCACCCTGACCGCCGCCTCGATCTCGGCCTCGCCGATGATCGGCCGGGCTGGCGGTATGAAGTCCGGACGCTGGCCAGTCATGAAGGTCCTCCCGTGTCACAAGACTTGTTCGCGAGTTCGGGGTGCGATACTAGTCCGTTTGGAGCGGGAGTCGGGAATGGCACTCACGTGGCGTCCGGTCCGCGTTCACGCTTCATTCAGCGGACGGATGTCCGCGCAGCTCACGGCACCTCCTCCCGCGGGCTCGCGCAGACGACCCGCAGTGCGGCCACGGCCGCCTCCGCCATCCGGGCCAGCTCGGAGGGCTCCAGCGGCACCCGGGCGATGGCCAGCCGCCAGTAGACCGGCCCGACGATCAGGTCGGCCGCCGCGCGCGGATCCGCACCGGGGGGCAACTCCCCCCGCTCGATCGCCCGTCCGATGACGATCTCGCCGATGCGGTCCTGGTAGTCGTTCAGGGTGCTCTGCAACGTGCCGGCGATCTGCGGGTTGCGCGCCGCCTCGGCGAGCAGATCGGGGATGATCTGTGTCGCCATCGGGTGACCCAACGCACCGGTCACGACCAGCAGCAGCAGTCGCACGTCCCCGTCGAGGGTGCCGGTGTCCAGCATCGGCAGCTTCCGGCTGGCGACGGCCGAGACCACGTCCAGCACGAGGTCGAGCTTCGAGTTCCACCGGCGATAGATCGCGGTCTTGCTGACCCCCGCCCGCCGGGCCACCGCCTCGATCGAGAGCCGGCCGTAGCCGACCGCCGCCAGTTCGTGCATCAGGGCCCGCCGGATGGCCGCGGTGATCTCTCCACGGAGCACCGCGGCACCGGCCGGCGCGCGCCTCTTCTCGGTCGTCACCTGGGACTCTTCTCCACTGTCACGAACAACAATGTAGCGCAACGACGGTACGGTTGCGTCCCGACGTGTTTCGGACTACTGTCCACGCAGCGGCGAGGCGGCGCTCCACGCTAGATTCCATCGTCGCGAACGTATCCGCCGCACGACAGATCGGAGCGCCCATCCCCATGGCCAACACCACGCTGGCCGACCCCGACTCCGGCCTCACTCCCGCGCAGGTGGCCGCCCGCCACGGCCTGCGCGTGGCCGGAGAGCGGCCCTCACTCCGCCGCTACAGCGGTGAGCTGTGGCGTTACCGGCACTTCGTCGCCGCGTACGCCAACGCCAAGTTGACCGCCTCGTTCAGCAACGCCCGACTCGGGCAGCTCTGGCAGGTGCTCACCCCGCTGAGCAACGCGGCGGTCTACTACCTGATCTTCGGCGTGGTGCTGGAGCAGAACCGGGACATCCCGAACTTCATCGCCTACCTCACCACCGGTCTGTTCATCTTCAACTTCACCCAGACCACGGTGCAGCAGGGCACCCAGGCGATCAGCGGCAACCTCGGCCTGATCCGGGCCCTGCACTTCCCCCGGGCCTGCCTGCCGCTGGCGATCACCGCCACCCAGTTCCAGCAGCTCCTGGGCTCGCTGCTGGTGCTGGTCGGCATCGTGGTGGTCACCGGCGAGCCGATCACCCTGATGTGGCTGATGCTGGTGCCGGCGGTGCTGCTCCAGACGGTCTTCAACGCCGGGCTGACCATGGCGATGGCCCGGCTGGGCGCCAAGGCCAGCGACCTCAAGCAGGTCATGCCGTTCGTGCTGCGGGCCTGGATGTACGGCTCCGGGGTGCTCTACAGCGTCGAGCTCTTCTCCAACAACCTGCCCGGCTGGGCCGTCGGGATCGTGCAGTTCAACCCGATGCTGGTCTATATCGAGCTGGCCCGGACCGCCCTGCTGGAGCAGGCCCCGTTGCTCAACGACTCCCTGCTGCTGACCTGGCTGATCGCGGCCGGCTGGGCGGTCGTGATGGGCATCGGCGGCTACTTGTTCTTCTGGCGCGGCGAACAGGAGTACGGTCGTGGTTGATCACCTGGCGATGTCCAACGACGTGACGGTCACCCTGCCCCGGATCCAGGAACGCATCCCGACCGTGGTGGTGGACGACGCGCACATCGTCTACCGGGTGCACAAGGGCGCCGCCGGCAACACCAGCCCGGTGGCCGCGTTCAAGCGGATGGTGAGCCGCACCTCGGCGCCGAACGTGCGCGAGGTGCACGCGGTGCGCGGGGTCACCTTCACCGCGTACCGGGGTGAGGCGGTCGGGCTGATCGGCACCAACGGCTCCGGCAAGTCCACCCTGCTGCGGGCCATCGCCGGCCTGCTGCCGGTGGAGCGCGGCGCGATCTACACCCAGGGGCAGCCGTCGCTGCTCGGGGTGAACGCGGCGCTGCTCAACGACCTGCCCGGCGAGCGCAACGTCACGCTCGGCTGCCTGGCCATGGGCATGCACCCGGCCGAGGTGCAGCGCAAGGTCCCCGAGATCATCGAGTTCTCCGGGATCAACCAGCGAGGCGACTTCGCCTCCCTGCCGATGCGGACGTACTCCTCCGGCATGTCGGCCCGGCTGCGCTTCTCCATCGCGGCGGCCAAGCAGCACGACGTGCTGCTGATCGACGAGGCGCTGGCCACCGGCGACAAGGCGTTCCGCAAGCGCAGCGAGAAGCGGGTGCGCGAGCTGCGGGAGAGCGCCGGCACGGTGTTCCTGGTCAGCCACCAGCTCTCCTCGGTCCGGGACACCTGCGAACGGACAATCTGGCTGGAATCGGGCCTGATCCGGATGGACGGGCCGACCGCCGAGGTGTTGAAGGCGTACGAGGCGTTCACCAACGGCAAGTAGAGTCCAGGCGAACGTCCGGCGTCTCGACGACGTCGCGCGGACCGCGTCGGCCCGTTGGGGTGACGCGGTCCGCGCGTTAAGGTTCATCCCGTCGCCAGCGGCGGCGACACCCCCCACGTTGACACTCCCCCCGAGCCATGTACCCCGAGAGCGAGGACCCGCGATGACGCAGGACCTGACCACCGACCCGGGCAGCCAGCCGGACGACCCGGCGCCGTGGCGACCCTCGCGGACGGTGGCCGTGGTGCTGGCCGGCGGTACCGGCACGCGACTGGGCCTCGGCATCCCCAAGCAGCTCCTCAAGATCGCCGGTAAGCCGATCATCGAGCACACCCTGGCCGTCTTCGAGGCCGCGCCGGAGATCGACGAGATCATCGTGCTGATGGCCACCGGACACGTCGACGAGGCGCAGCGGATCGTCGACAAGGCCGGCTTCCGCAAGGTCACCAAGGTGATCGAGGGCGGCGACACCCGCAACGCCACCACCCGGATCGCGCTGGACGCCGTCGGCGAGGCGGACTGCAACATCCTCTTCCACGACGCGGTACGGCCCCTGCTCAGCGGCCGGATCGTCCGGGAGTGCGTGAACGCCCTCTGGACGTACGCGGCGGTCGACGTGGCGATCCCGTCGGCCGACACGATCATCCAGGTCGACGAGGACGAGTGCATCACCGACATCCCGGTCCGCGCCACGCTGCGCCGGGGTCAGACGCCGCAGGCGTTCCGGTCGAGCACCATCCGGGAGGCGTACCGGCAGGCCGAGGGTGACCCGAACTTCGCCGCCACCGACGACTGCGGCGTGGTCCTGCGTTACCTGCCCCAGGTGCCGATCAAGGTGATCGACGGCTCGGACGAGAACATCAAGGTCACCCACCCGGTCGACGTGCACCTGGCCGACAAGCTGTTCCAGCTCGCCGCCGCCAAGGTGCCCCGGCTGACCGACCACCGGGCGTACAGCGAAGAGGTCACCGGCCGCACGATCGTCATCTTCGGCGGCAGCTATGGCATCGGCCACGACCTGACCGAGCTGGCCCGCCGCCACGGCGCCCAGGTCTTCCCGTTCAGCCGGTCCAGCACCGGCACGCACGTGGAACGGCCGGAGGACGTCGAGGCCGCGCTGCGGACCGCCTTCGAGGCCACCGGACGGATCGACCACGTCGTGGTCACCGCCGGGATCCTGGAGAAGGGCGCGCTGGCCGAGATGGACCAGGAGACCATCGACCGGGTACTCCAGGTCAACTTCGTCGGCCCGGTGACCATCGCCCGGCAGTCCCTGCCCTACCTCCAGCAGACCAAGGGCCAGCTCCTGCTCTACACCTCCAGCTCCTACACCCGGGGACGGGCCGACTACGCGCTCTACTCGGCCACCAAGGCGGCGCTGGTCAACCTGACCCAGGCGCTCTCCGACGAGTGGGCCGAGTTCGGCGTACGGGTCAACATCATCAACCCGGAGCGGACGGCCACCCCGATGCGGACCAAGGCGTTCGGCGCGGAGCCCGAGCACACCCTGCTCGCCGCCGAGACCGTCGCCCAGGCCTCGCTGGACGTGCTGATCTCGGAACTCACCGGCCAGGTGATCGACGTACGCCGGCCGCCCGGCGAGACGCCGGCTCCCGCCCCGGTACCCACCCAGGCCGACGCCAGCAGCGGCACCCGCGTCGGCTGACCCGCCGACGACGAGCACGAAGGCAGCGCCGAGATGCGTGGTGACCTGGTCACGAAGTTGGCCGCCCGGGGCCTGAGCACCGGCGGGGCGGTCCTGGCGTTCCTGGTGCTCGCGCTCACCGGCGCGACCACCTGGGGACTCGGGCTGGCGGTGGCCGCGCTCGCCGCCACGGTCTGGGAGCGCCGGGTGCGACCCGGCGCCGACAGCGTCGCGGAGACCGCCCTGCTCGCCGCCGGGATCCTGGTCGGCTACGCCCGGCAGCTCGACGGCGGCTTCGACCCGGTCCTGGTGGTCACCGCCCTGGTGCTGCTCGGGCTGGTGCTGGTCACCGGGCCGCTGCGGGCCGCCGGCAACCTGGAGATCCGCGCCGCCAACCTGCCGGTACGCACCTGGGTGCCGCAGGTCGCCGCCCGGGTAGACGACGCGGTGGCGGGGCTGCTCGCCGCGCTGGCCGTGGCCGCCCTGGCCGGGCTGCCCGCCGTGGTCGCCCTGCTGCTCTGCCTGCCCGTCGGCGCCGCCGCCGGGGCGGTCGCCCTCGACCTGGCCCGCCGCCGGTTCCGGCCGGCGGCCGGCGGGTCGGCGGTCACCCGGGCACTGCGCCGGCACCAGCCGGAGTTCGTGCTCCACTTCTCCGCCCCGCCCGGGTCGGAGTACCAGGTCACCATGTGGCTGCCGTACCTGGAACGGATCGGTCGGCCGTTCGTGGTGATGCTGCGGGAGCCGGAGTTCCTGCCCGCCATCGCGGCGGCCACCACCGCCCCGGTGGTCTACTGCCCCACCCTGCGCACCATGGACGAGGTGCTGGTGCCGAGCCTGCGGGTGGCGTTCTACGTCAACCACGGCGCGAAGAACAGCCACTGCATCCGGTTCACCCAGCTCACCCACGTCCAACTGCACCACGGCGACAGCGACAAGGCGCCCAGCGCCAACCCGGTGTCGGCGATCTTCGACCGGATCTTCGTGGCCGGCGAGGCGGCCATCGACCGGTACGCCCGCGCCGGGGTGGAGATCCCGGCCGAAAAGTTCGTGGTGGTGGGCCGCCCGCAGGTCGAGGCGATCGAGGTACGCCACCAGCCGACGCGGGGGCTGGCGAACCCCACCGTCCTCTACACCCCCACCTGGACCGGCCACCACGCCGACGCCGACTACTGCTCCTTGCCGACGGCAGAGACGCTGCTGCGGCGGCTGCTCGACCGGGGCGCCACGGTGATCCTGCGCGCCCACCCGTACACCAACCAGCATCCGGCCTCGGCCCGACGCCTGGCCCGGCTGCACGAACTGCTCGCCGCCGACCGCTCCCGCACCGGCCGTCAGCACGTGTTCGGCGCCGCCGCCGGCCGGCTCACCCTGGCCGAGTCGGTGAACCGGGCGGACGCCCTGGTCTCCGACGTCTCCGGGGTGGTCTCCGACTGGCTGTACTCGGGCAAGCCCTACGTGGTCACCGACACCGGTGTCGACGGTGACCGGTTCGTCGAGCGGTTCCCCCTCGCCGCCACCGGCTACGTGCTGCGCCGGGACATGTCCGACCTGGACGACGTGCTGACCCGGCTGCTCGACACCGATCCGCTCGCCGAGGCGCGCTGGGCGACCCGTCGGCGCTACCTGGGCGACTTCCCGGCCGAGTCGTACGCCGAGGCTTTCTTGGCCGCCGCTCGGCGGGAGCTGGATCCGACCTGGACCGCCCCGGCACCCCGGACCACGACCGACGCCGCGCTGCCCAGCGCCACCTGAGCTACGTCGCGACGTGACGGGGCCCCGGCCACTCCTCCTCGCGAGAAGTCCGGGGCCCTGCTGGTGTCGCTATGTGGTGTACTCCAGTTCGGTGCGGGCGAGGCTGCGCAGGGCTCCGGCGAGCTTGTGGGTGTCGAGGCTCTGAAGGTGGGCCACCAGGGCGTCGCGTGTTTCCGCGACGATGCCGGGAAGGGCGTCTCCGTGGATGTCTCCGGGTAGGAGGAGCCGCCGGAAGTCGGCATCCTCGATCACGCCGCCGACCAGCTTCTCACTGATCCAGTAGGGCGTGCGCTCGCGGATGGCGAAGGTCAGATGAAGGCTCGGCTGGTCGGCAGCGTTGAAGGGGTTGTGCACCCAGCCCCTCGGCAGAAGCATCGACTGCCCCGGTTCCAGATCGATGACCATTGCCGGGCCAGCATCGCGCCACTCCTCCAGGTAGCTGTCCTTCCACACGCGGAACGACTCCAGGTGTTCCCGCATGGGGGCTTCCACGACAGGTGGCCAGAGCTCCCAGCGCTTGACCCCGGCGATCTGGACGATGACTGCCATCTGCTGGTCCCAGTGGTGACGGAGCCCCTGCTCGCGCCCCGGGGTGAGAAAGGCGTGGACGTAGTTCGAGTAGCAGGTCTCCTGCTGGATGCTGCGGGACAGGCCGGCCAGGTAGGGCATCACCCGTTGGAGGTTGCCGAGGCGGATGGTGTGACCCCGGTCGTAGAGCCGACGCAGGCGTACGGCGTCGGTGCGGCCGTTCGTGATCCAGGAACGGGCGTTGAGTGCCGGGGCCGGAGCCCGGATGGCGGCAATCTCGTCGGCCGGTACACAGCCGGTGTCGATCCATTCGTAGAGCCATTCGGGGGTGACGGTGCGATCCAGTTCGGTCGGCGGGCGCTGGTAGACGCGTGGCTCGTCGGGCCAGCGGTCCATCAGCTCCGCGACGCCGTCTGGGGGTAGTAGGAGACCGAGCGACATGGCTACTCCTGTCAGGTATGTGGCGGCGACGGGCAGACGATGCCGGGGAGGAAGCGATTGGGGCAGCAGACGGCCGCGAACGAGACATAGCTGAACGCCGGGGTGTAGTAGCCCCACGCCACGTCGCTACCCAGAACCAGGCTGGTGCGCTGTCGCTCGATCCGCTCCTGCACGGTCAGCAGCGGTCCGCCGAGCCCGGCAGCCGGGTTCGCCTCGCGGACCCGCCTCATCCAGGCCGCCGCGTCCGCCACCTCGGTCCAGGTCCGCTCGGCGGCGGCCTGGTTCCGGCGAAGTAGCCAGTGGCCGGTCAGTACGGGCGTCATGGTGTTGGCGAGAAAGATCTGTGTCTCCGCGTCGCCGAGGTCCACGCCAGGTCTGCGCGGCCCCTCCTTGGCGAAGTCGGCACGCGAACCGACCCATGGACCGAAGCCGTGCCAATGCCCTTCCCAGCGCATCTGTGTCCTTCTCTGTGCTGTTCGGACCGGCCGCCCTCGTTGCCGGTCGAGGGCGGCCGGAGCTGTTGCCAGGTGCGGTGGTCAGGCGGTCAGGCCCCGGTCCCGGGCCCAGCCGAGTGCGAGGTTGTCCATCTCGCCGCCGGTCAGGCGCAGCTCGCTGCCCGCGCCGGCCTGCTTGTTGTCGCGCACCACGAAGGCGTCGGCGACGCCGGGGATCGGGGCGACCTCGGCGCAGGTCTCGTTGTCACCGCCGAGGTTCCCGCCGCAGTAGGTCGTGAACTGCGCGCCGTCGATCGGCAGCGCATACAGATTCTGCTGGGACATGAGAGTGAACCTTCCGTGCTTTCGCGTGTGCGAAGGTACGGCCTCCGCGTCCGTTATGTACTACCTTGATGCGATCACGACCAGTGGGCGACTCGCGGGACGGCGGGAAACCGGAGGCCCTCTCGCCCTCGGCCGACAGCGCTGCTTCAGCTCGGCACCTCCACAGCCGGCCGGCGCGCTGCGCCCCAGGCGACAAACCTTTCGAACAGCTCCTCGGACTCCGGGCCGTCGTGCGGGTTGAGCTGGTAGAGGTCGCGCATGGCCTCGTACATCAGGCCGGCGAGATAGATCGTCAGCCCGGGGACGTTCCCCCGGAACTCCACCGGCAGCAGCAGTCTGGCCTCGCCACACGGCCACGGCTGGCCGTCGACCCGGCAGAACCAGGTCGGTCGCGCCGGAGTGTGCGGCGTGTTCCCGCCGGAGCCGACCGGGCGGTCGGCGTGCGGGCCACGGCCAGGCTTCGCGAGCTGGGTGGTCAGCACGGCCGCCCATCCGACCGCCACGCCTGAGCCGGCGTCAGGAAGCCGGTCGGTCCGGGGCCGTGGAGTGGAAGCGCCTGGGTCGGACGACGCATCCACCCGGGCAGCGGAGCGCCCCGCCGACGCTGCGGCAGAACCGGAAGGACCATTGTCGGACACTGGTACGGGTGCGTACGCACGTCGACCTCCGTCGGTAAGGGATCGGGAGGGCCGCCCGCGCACGGGGGGATGTCACGGGCGGCCCCGGAGCAGAACCCGCCCCAGCCCTGCACGGCGTGAAGCAGATCCGCATGAGTGACAGTCTGGTGAGGACATGACTACTGTCGGAAGGCATCGACGCTGGCCACGGCGGCGTCCTGGTGCGCCGATCCGGCCCCTGACGGGAGCTTGGCGATCTTGATGAATCCCCTGGAGGTGACGTGGAACGCGAGCAGCCTTCCGACCTGCACGAGCTGATCCGCACTCAGCTTCGCCGGCTGCGGACGGCAGCGGGCATGAACCAGGAGGAGTTCGGCCGACGGTCGAACTACTCGGCGTCCCTGGTGTCGGCGGTGGAGACCGGCACCCGCCCGGTCGACAGGCCGTTCGCCAAACGGGCGGACGAGGTCCTGGAGACCGGCGGCATGTTCGAGGAACTGCTGCGGACGGCCGAGGTGCTGCGCCAGCCCGCGTGGTTCCTGCCCTACCTGGAGGCCGAGCGCACCGCGAGGCAACTCCGGTGCTACCAGTCGACGCTGGTCCCGGGCCTGCTACAGACCGAGCGCTACGCCCGCGCGGTGATCCGATGTGACGACACCCTGACCGACGCCGGGGTGGAGCGACGACTCGCGAACCGGATGGCCCGGCAGGCGGTGCTGGACCAGGAGGAGCCGCCGCAGTTCGTCGCGGTGCTCGACGAGGTGGTGCTCCGGCGGGTCGACGAACGCCTCCGCGACGTGCTGGTCGAGCAGGTGCACCACCTGATCGACCTCGCCGAACGGCCCAACATCAGCGTGCACCTCGTGCCTGCCGGCATCGGCATGCACGCCGGGTTGGCCGGCCCCTTCATCCTGGCAAGGAGCACGGACGGTGGTTGGGTCGGTAATCTGGACACCCAACTCGGCGGGGTCCTCGCCGACAAGGACGAAGACGTCAATACCCTGCTGTCCAAATGGGAGACCGTGCGCAACGAGGCGCTGTCTGGCCGGCAGTCGATCGAGCTGATGAAGGATGTTGTGAAGCCATGGATCTGAACGGCGCGACCTGGCGCAAGTCCACCCGTAGCGGCTCCAGCGGTAACGACTGCGTGGAGGTCGCAGACAACCTGTCCGACGTCGTGCTGGTGCGCGACACCAAGGACCGGGACGGCGGCACGCTGGCCTTCACCCCGGTGTCGTGGGCGAGCTTCGTCGGCCTGGCGAAGAAGCTCGACCGGCACGCCTGATCCCGGTACGACGCGGAAGCCCTCGGCCATCCGGCCGAGGGCTTCTCCGTGCTCGACAGCACGCACCGCATCAGAGCCGTCTACCTGCCGCCGCACCCCCGGATGTAAGGAAGGGTCCCCTGCTATACACCAGGCGATAGCAGGGGACCCTTCCTTACCTCTCAGGAGGAGTAGCCGCGGGTGGCGGCCCAGTGGGCGAGGTCGATGGTGGTCATCCAGTACGAGTAGTACGAGGCGTCGGCCGAGTCGGCGATCTTGACCAGTCGACCGTCGTCCTCGTAGCCCACCACGGCGACGTAGTGGCCACCGGGGAAGGAGTGCCAGCCGCCGTCGGTGTCGGTGGCGCTGCCGGCCACGTTCACCACGACGCCGCGCCCGTCGGTGATCGCCTCCACCACGTCGGCCTGGAGCTGGTCCATCTGCGCCGGGCTGGCCGAGCCGCCCGGCAACATCGTGGTCGAGTACGGCTCGCCCTTGACCGTGGCGTTGAGCACCCGGGTGGTGTCCTGGGCCGAGTTGGTGCCGGCGTACGTGGTGCCGAGCTGGGAGGCCAGGGTGTCCTGGTCACGGTCGACACCGGCGGCGCTGAGCGCGTTGCGTACCGCGGCCGGACCGCAGTAGTAGCCGGTGGTCTGCGCCTGGAAGTCGTAGTCCAGGACCTTCCGTGCGGGTACCTTCGGCGCGGCCTTCGCACTGGTGGCCACCGGCGAGGGAGCCGCCGAGGTGGCCTTCGGCGAGGGCGACGGCGACGGCGCGGCGCTGCTCGGGGCCGCGCTGCTGGGCGGGGTCGACGGGGTCGGCTCCACCCGGGCCTCGGCGCGGGAGACCGCGGTGTCGCCGCGCAACTCGGCGACGGCGGTCGTGGTGTGCGCGGTGGCCGGGGTGTCCTCGGTGCCGACGAGTACGGCACCGGCACCGGTGGCCAGCGCCAGCGCGGCGGCCGAGGCGGCGACGACCTGGTAGGGGCGTTCGGTGGCCAGCCGGCGTAGCTGGCGCGTGACGGTCTGCTTCACGGAGTCCTCCACGGGGGCTCAGGGAGGCACGGCGAACCGCTCCGGCGGTCAGCTCGACAGGACCTGTCGAGGACCACCCGAGTACGGGGACGGCCGTGCGAGGGGCGACGCCCGGTCGACCGGGCGGGGGCGGTGGTCGCAGTCAGCTCGTGGCCGACGGCCCGACGAGCGCGGGCACCGCGGTGCCGTGGAGGTGCGGGAACTCAAGGGGTACGACGAGGGGATGCACGAGAGGAAAAGCTCCTTCCGACACCGCCGACCGGGTTAGCTGACGGGTTCGGGCGGGAAGACGGCCCTACCGTGAGCCGAGGCTCGCGGATTCACCCCAGTGGTGCGGTGGGTCCCCGGTTCGTGAGACCACGATTAGGCGGGTCGATGCGGCGTCGCCTCCTGCGATCGGGTACCGCATCGGACGGGCCGACACTACTGGCCGACCATTGCCCTGCCAACCCGTCCTGACCTGCGCAAACATGATCCAGGTCGATGATTTTCGGGCGTTCGGTCAGCGACGTCGCGCAACGGGACCGACGGCGATCGACGCAACAGGCGGTGACAGGGGGACCACCCGCAGACAATGTCTCCGGGCATCGCGTCACGTCTCGGGCGGTTCCCGCCTCGGCGTCCGTTCCGGCGAGGGATGTGACCGGGCTCACCCAATCCGGCCGGACTATCCGGTCGCCGAGCCGGGTCACCCCACGCGCGCCGGGCGCCACCGCGGGACTGCTGCGGCCGGACGTGCGACGGCGGTGGCGGTGGGCGCCGGGAGCAGGTTCGGCCGCAGGCGCTGCGCGGCGGCGTACGCCTCGGCGGAGAGCACCCGGGCCGCGTCGGTGGCCAGCTCGGCCTCCCGCCAGGCGGCCCGTTCCCGCTCGGCGGCGACCCGGTACGCGGCCCGGTGGTTGTCGCGGACGACCCGGGCCAGGACGACCTCCTGTTCGGCCGGGTGCAGTCGGGGATCCCAGCCGGCCCGGCGCGCCAGCACGTCGGTGAGCTGCCGCGCCGACAGGTCACCGCGCCAGTGCGCCTGCATCGCCGCGTGGTGCAGCCAGCGCTCCCGGGCGGCGTACTCGCTGGCGGTGCGCGGGGTGCGGGGGGCGGGCAGCGCGGTGGCCCCGGCGAGCCGCCGGGCCCGGCTCTCCGCTTCGTCGAATCCGGCCCAGGCCCGGTCGAGAGCGGTCTGAGCGGTACGCCACGCCTCCTGCCGCCGTACGGCGTTCTGCGCGGCCCCGGCGGCGGCCACGGCCACCTCACCGGCGTAGCGGCGCAGGTCGGCCGCCTCGGCCTCGGCGGGGTCGGCGGCCGGGCCGGTGGTCTCGTCGGCGCCGGACGAGGCCGGTTCGGGCCGGGCGACCAGGGCGGTGAGCACGCCCAGCGCGAGCACGAGCAGCACCGACCAGATGGCGGCGGCCCGGGGCACCTCGATCAGGAACTGGTAGAGGACGGTCTTCTCCATGGCGGTACCTCATGGGCAGTGGTGCGCTGACAGCGGACCGCGCCGGCATCCGGTCGTCCGGTGGCGGTGCCACGGGGCCGGGCGGGGCGGTGACGGGATACGTCGCGGGCAGAGATCCCGGGCGTTGCGGGACGGGGGCTGCGGCGGAGTCCGGTTGGCGGGCCGCAGCGGGGCGCGAGGTCAGACGCCGGGTGGGGCGCGGGCACCGTGGGCGGCCGGTGCGACCGTCGTCGGGGCGGATGTCGCCGGACCTGCGACCGCCGTCGCGGCAGTCCGCTGCGGCTCCGGGCGCGCCTCCGGCAGCAGTCCGGGTACGTCGACCCGGTCGACGACCCCGGTGCCGGCCACCGCGACCAGCGTGCCGGCCGACGTGGGCTGCCAGCCCGCGTGGGGCGACTGCGCGAGCAGGGCGGACGACGCGACCCGGTCGACGGCGGGGTGCCCGGCGGGGGCGCCCTGGGCGGGCATCGCCCAGGCGCCGAGGGTGAACGCGGCGGCGACCGCGAACCCGGTCAGCAGCCGCGTCGCCCAGCGCGCCAGCCACCACAGGGGACGGGCGGACGCGACGGGAAGCACATCGTCACGCTACCGCCACCACCGTCGAATCGCATCGGCGACGGGCGTGTCGCGTCGGCGACGCGCCGGCGATGACACACGAAACAGCAGGTCGGACGGCCGACGAGGACCATCCACCATGGACTCAGTGGTGCGGCTCGCGCCGACCGGCGGTGCTCGGCTCGTCACCCGCCACCCGCTGCCTCGGCAGCCCGGCGGGCGGCTCGGCAGGCGGCTCCACCGGCGACCCCGCAGGCGGCTCCGCGCACGCTTCTGCGGGTGGCTGAGTGGGCGGCCCTGCGAACTCGGCGGTGCGCGGCGCGGCAGCGGGGGCGCGGCTCGGGGCGAGTCGCCGCATCATCGGTTGCTCCACGTAGCGGTGCAGCAACGCGGCCAGTGCCAGGGTGATCAGCAGGAACCCGATCACCGCCGGCACTCCCCACCAGCCGGGCAGGCCGGTGCCCCAGTCGCCGGTGAGCCGCAGGATCGTCATGATCGCGAAGACGTGCACCAGATAGAAGGCGAACGAGACCTCGCCCAGCCAGACCATCAGCCGGGAGCGCAGCGGCGACCGGCGGCCGTGCACGTCGGCGTCCGCCGCCGCCGCGATCACCAGCACGTACGCCACCGACAGCAGGGCCGCCCAGAGCTCGGCCCGGATCCACTGCGAGGCCGCCACCCAGGTCGCGACGAAGATCACGGTGGCCAGCGGCAGCCGGGGCCCGCGCCAGCGACCGCGCAGCATCAGCTCGGCGGCGGCCACGCCCATCCAGAACTCCAGCGACCGCACCAGCGGGAAGATCTGGGCGAACCACCACCGGCTCTGCTCCGGCACCAGCAACTGACCGGGCCAGAGCGCCAGGATCAGCAGCGGCATGGCGATCACCACGGCCCACAGCATCCACGGCCTGGCCCGGCGGACCAGCGGCAGCGCCAGCGGCAGGCAGAGATAGAAGAACAGCTCGCAGGAGAGCGACCAGCTCACGTTGTTGACGCTGTAGAAGTAGCCCGGTCGCGGGTCCCACGCCTGGAGCAGGAACAGGTTCTCCAGCGCGGCCACCGGGTTGATCGGGTCGGCGAACCAGAGCGCCGCGAGCATTGCCAGCGCCCACATCACCACGTGGTTCGGATAGATCTTGGCGATCCGGCGACGCCAGAACCGGCGGCGGGAGTCACCGACCCGGGCCGACCAGACCAGCACGAATCCGCTGAGGATGAAGAAGAACTGCACCCCGGACAGGCCCAGGGTGAAGATCTCGCCGACCACCGCCTGGTGACCGGGCTCGGCGATGATGCGCATGGTGCCGGCGTGGAAACCGAAGACCAGCAGCGCGGCGATCCAGCGCAGTCCGGTCAACGAGGGCAATCGGCTGGCGTCACCGCGTCGGGTGGTGGAGGGCGGCCTATCGACGACGGTGGTGCTGGTCATTCCGGGCACCATACCGGTGCGGGCACTCCCCCTCGAACCGGGCGGGGAGGCCGGCGCAATGGGGCGGATGTGGCTCAGGTGTCAACCGGTCCCCCGGTGGCCTACTATTCCCGGGACTTGGATGAGCACCCACCCCGCCATCCGGCCCGGTGGTGCGCTGGGCATGCCGAGGCGGGGGGCGGCACCGACGAGAGGCAGAGTCAGCGATGCACCAGCGGATCCTGATGCGGGCCCGGAAGGGTCCCTTCGACGTCAACTCGCCCGAGGAGACGTTCGAGCGGAACCTGATCGGTGAGAACGCCGGCAACCTGGTCTTCAGTCACGCCGCGAACAAGCTGCTGGCCACCCGTGCGGCCACCATCACGCCCAACGGCTTCACGGTCAACATGCGCGACAGCGACCGGATCAACGAGGAGTACGACGTCTTCGTGGTCCCGCTGGCGAACGCGTTCCGGCGCAGCTACGCCCACCGGCTCGACGCGATGAGCCGACTGATCGAGCGACTCAAGATCCCGGTCGTGGTGCTCGGTGTGGGTGTGCAGACGAACGTCGACGGTGACCGGGAGTACCTGCGGCCGATCGACGATCAGGTCAGCCGCTTCTGCCGTGCCGTCCTCGACCGCTCACCGAGCATCGGCGTCCGGGGTGAGATCACCGCCGACTACCTGCGGACGATCGGCTTCTCCAACGTCGACGTGATCGGCTGCCCGTCGATGTTCCTGCACGGCGACACCCTGCCGGTGGACAAGCGCAAGACGTTCATCGGGCCGTACGACCGGATCGCGTTGACCGTCTCGCCGTACGTCAAGTCGATGGCGCAGATCATCAAGACGCACCACCAGCGCTACGAGAACCTGCGCTACATCCCGCAGGACCTCAAGACGCTGGGCACCCTGCTCTTCGGCGACTCCCCCGAGGACCGTGGCAAGAGCAGCGAGATCCCGATCCACACCACGCACCCGCTGTTCACCGAGGACAAGGTGCGGATGTTCGTGGACCCGTGGACCTGGATCGACTACCTCTCCGGGTTCGACTTCAACTTCGGCACCCGCATCCACGGCACCATCGTCTCGCTGCTCGCCGGTACGCCGGGCTTCCTCTTCGCCCACGACTCGCGCACCCTGGAGCTGGCCCGCTACTTCGAGATCCCGCACCGCGTGATGCGTGACGTGCCGGCCGACGTGGACGCCGCCCAGCTCTACGACGAGGCCGACTACTCGGGCATGGTCAACGGCCACAAGCAGCGGTACGAGACGATGATCCAGTTCCTGAACAAGCACGACCTGGGCAACTCCTTCAACGACGCCGACAGCGCGGCGGTGTTCGACGCCACCCGGCAGGCGACCGCCTTCCCGCCGGCCGTCCGCCCGGCGTTGGCCACCTCGCCCGAGGTGCTGGTCAAGCGCATCGAGTGGCTGCGCGACCAGGAGGCCGCACTCCGCGAGCAGGCACCGCCGAAGACGGCTCGGCCGGAGCGGATCCGCACCCGGATCAAGAAGGCGGTCCCCGGCTCGGTGCGCCGCATGCTCAACCGTTAACCCGAAGCCGCTCGGCTGTTCAAAAACTCCACCACCGCCGGCCACGTCGGGTTCCAGGGCCGTCCATCCGGGCGGCCGATGGTTGCCGCGTGGTCATTGCGCCGACGCACGCGCCGCTGTTGAGCATCGTGGTACCCGTCTACGGCGTCGAGGCGTACCTGCAACAGTGCCTCGACTCGATCCGCGGCGACGTCCCGGCCGACCGGGCCGCCGAGGTGGAGCTGGTCGCGGTGGACGACGCCTCGCCGGACGGGTGCGGTGAGCTGCTGCGCGCGTACGCGGCCGAGCACCCGGGCGTACGCGTGCGGCACCTGGAGACCAACGTCGGCCTCGGCCCGGCGCGCAACGCCGGGCTGGACGTGGCCACCGGCCGGTACGTGTGGTTCGTCGACAGCGACGACTGGCTGCCGCCGGGCACGATCCCGGTGGTGCTGGACCGGCTGCGGGCCGACCGCCCCGACGTGATGATGATCGACCATCTGCGGGTGCACGACTGCGGTCGCCAGGAGGAGGACCCCAGCAGCCGGTTGCTGCGGGACACTCCCGGCGTGCTGCGGCTGGCCGACCGGCCCCGGCTGCTGCGGGTGCAGCACACCGCCTGGAACAAGGTGGTGCGCCGGGCGTTCCTGGCCGAGCTGGGCTTGCGTTTCCACCCCGGCTGGTACGAGGACATCCCGTTCAGCCACCCGCTGCTGATCGGTGCGGAGCGCATCTCGGTGCTGGACCGGGTCTGCTACCTGTACCGCCAGGGGCGGCAGGGCGCCATCACCTCGACCCGCAGCGGCCGACACTTCGACGCCTTCGACCAGTACGACCGCCTCTTCGCCTGGCGGCACGAGCGGTACCCGGACGGGCGCTGGCACAGCGAACTGTTCGACCTGATGGTGAACCATTTCCTGGTGGTGGTGGGCAACGACGACCGACTGCACCCGCACCTGCGGCGCGACTTCTTCCGGCGGGTCGCCGAGCACTACCACCGGTACCTGCCGGAGCGCGGGTATCCCCGGCCCGGCGGGGTGGCCGGGTTCAAGCACCGCCTCGTCAGCCGGGACAGCTACCTGGCGTACGCCGCGCTGCGCCGGGCCCACCGAATGGCCACCCGGTTGCGTGCTGCGACGCCCGCCGCCCCGTCCGCGTCCGCCGCATCGACCTCGACCGCCGCGGCGTCCGCCGCGTCCCCGGCCCCGCCCGACGGCACGCCGGACCCCACGTCGCCCCGCCCGTTGGTGCGGACTCGCCAGAACGGATCACGATGACCACCTTGAAGATCGGCCCGCACCTGGTCGGCGCCGGGGAGCGCCCCTTCGTGGTGGCCGAGATGTCCGGCAACCACGACGGTGACCTGGGCCGGGCGTTGTCCATCGTGGACGCCGTCGCGGCGGCCGGCGCACACGCGCTCAAGCTCCAGACGTACCGACCCGACACGATCACCATCGACGTCGACACCCCGGCGTTCCGCATCTCCGGCGGGCACGAGCTGTGGGGCGGACAGAACCTCTACCGGCTCTACGAGCGGGCACACACCCCGTACGAGTGGCACCGGCCGATCTTCGCACGGGCCCGCGAGCACGGCCTGACGGTCTTCTCCTCCCCGTTCGATGCCTCGGCCGTGGAGCTGCTGGAGGAGTTGGACGCGCCCGCGTACAAGATCGCCTCGTCAGAGCTGGTCGACCTGCCGCTGATCCGGCTCGTCGCGGCCACCGGCAAGCCGATGGTCATCTCCACCGGGATGGCCACGCTGGCCGAGATCGACGCCGCGGTCCGCACCGCGCGCGACGGCGGTGCCGGCGGGATCGTGCTGCTGGCCTGCACCGCCTCGTACCCGGCGCCGCCCGCCGACAGCAACCTGCGCCGCATCCCGGTGCTCGCCGAGGCGTTCGGGGTACCCGTCGGCCTCTCCGACCACACGCCCGGCATCGGCGTGCCGGTCGCGTCGGTGGCCCTCGGGGCGTGTTTCATCGAGAAGCACGTCACGCTGGACCGCGCCGACGGCGGCGTGGACTCCGACTTCTCGCTGGACCCGTCCGAGCTGGCCGCGCTGGTGGTCGAGTCGGCGCGGGCGTACGCGGCGCTCGGCGGCACCGCCGTCGGCCCCACCCCCGCCGAGCGGGAGGGCCTGCGTTTCCGCCGTTCGCTCTATGTGGTGGCGGACGTGCGGGCCGGGGACGAGGTCACCGCCGCCACCGTACGCTCGATCCGGCCCGCCGGCGGGCTGCACCCGGCGGAGATCGACCGGGTCCTCGGCCGTCGCTTCACCACCGACGTCGCCCGGGGTACCCCGCTGAGCTGGGACCTGATCTGACCGTTGGGCCTGGCGTCTCCCACAGCGGCCTGGCCGCCGACCCGCCGACGTCCTCGCCGAGGGCTACCGCCCGGCGCTCTTGCCGCGACCGTCCGGCATCGGGGTCGACCGCGCGGTGCTCGTCGGCGGTGGCACGGTGCTCGTCGACCGCGCGGTGCTCGTCGGCGGTGGCGTGGTGCTGGCCGCCAGCTATCGGGCCAAGGCCCGGGGTGTCCGCTGAGGGACTTCCGACAGCGCCCGAAGCCCGGTGGGTAGATCTGTTGTCGCTGGGGCGACAACAGATCTACCCACCCCCGGAACGGCAGTCGACAACATCCCGCAACTCGGCAGCCCGCCCTGACCTCGATCAGGTGGGGCGAGGCGGTCGGTGACACGACGGCACAGACGGTTCAGCTCGAAAGGCCCCGACCGGGAGGTCCGAGGCGCGGGGCGGGAGCGGCAAGGCCCGGGGCGAAGGCGACGGTGACCACCAGGTCGGAGAGCCCGGCCGGGTCCACCGGGCCGACCTCTCCCGCACGGCCCGAAGGGCTGAGGATCAGGGTGCGCCACAGCCGGACGGTGCCGGTCGGCGCACTCAGGCCGTGCTGTCGCCACAGGGCGACCATCGGCACGTCGGCGAGCTTGGCCACGCACTCGGTCCGGGTCCACCGGGCCCAGAAGTTCGCGGTGCCGAAGCGGTGTGCCAGCATCGGCGGCACCGGGGCACCGGCGTACTCGGCGTCGATCGCGACTCGCCAGCCCGGGATCGACGGCGCGTACCACCCGATGCAGCGTCCGTCGGCCAGGTGGCTGCGCGTGACGGCGTCGCCCGACTCGGTGGCCGACGCGACGCGCAGGTGTCGCGGCGCGGCGGCGAGGAGCGCGGCCACCGACGGTCCTGGCGTGCCGACGGCGACGCGGGAGGACACGGTGCCCGGGTCAGATCGAGGCCGCACCGTCGACCACGATGACCTGGCCGTTGATGTTGGTCTGGTCGCGGAGCAGCATCCGCACCACCGGCACCACCTCGTGCGGCTCGGTCAGGTGGCCGGTCGGGGTGCGGCGCACGATCTGGTCCAGTTGGGTCGGCCCGAGCACCGCCGACATCTCCGAGGCGAAGAAGCCCGGCGCGACGGCGTTGACCAGGACCCGGCCGCCCAGCTCCCGGGCCAGCGAGCGGGTGGCGGCGTCCATCCCGCCCTTGGTGGCGGAGTACGCGACCAGCCCGGGGAAGCCGCGCTGGGCGCAGATCGAGGTGACGTTGACGATCCGCCCGCGCCGTCCCTGCGCCAGCATCCGTCGCACGGTGAGCCGGGTGAGCTGCAACGGCGCGGTCAGGTTGGTCTCGACGATCCGGGCGATGTCGGCGTCGGCGGTGTGTACGTGCAGCGAGTCCTGCCCGACCGCCGCGTTGTTCACCACACCGTCGACCGGACCGAGCCGGTCCTCCACCGCCCGCACGAACGCCTGCGTGGCGGCCCGATCGGTGACGTCGACCGAGTCGACGTGAACCCGGTCCGGATGGGTCTCGGCGAGCTTCGCCAACTCCGGGGTGACGGTACGCGCGAAGGCGGCCACCTTCAGCCCCGCGTCGAGCAGGTCGGTGACGATGGCCAGCCCCAACCCCCGGGAGCCGCCGGAGACGAGCACCACGGTGGACGGTGGGACGGGAACGGGCGTGTCAGACATCGCTCTTCAACGTCTCCTTGACGGGGATCTCGGCGTGCAGCCGGATCCGACGGGGCACGGCGTACTCGGGCAGCCGATCGGTGCACCAGCGCACCAACGCCGCCTCGTCCAGGTCCGGGCCGGTCGCGCCGGACACCGGAGGGGCGGGTACGACCTCGGCGACGACCATGTGACCGAGCAGCGGAGCGCGTCGGCCGTTCACCCGGGCCCAGGCCACCCGAGGGTGGGCGGTGAGCACGTCACGGACCAGACCGGCGGAGACCTTGCTGCCGCCCACGTTGATCTCGTCGGTGTCGAGCCGGCCGGTGATCAGCACCCGACCGTCGACGATCCGTGCCCGGTCCCCGGTGCGGACCGGGCCGGCCAGACCGACCCCGTGGTACGGCGAGGTGACCACGAGTTCGGAGTCCCGCAGGCCGATCGTGGGGCGTCCGGGGACGGTGCGGTCCAGCCACTCGACCGGGAACCCGGCCCGCCCGTCGTGCACCACGATCGCCGCGCCGACCTCGGAGGAGGCGTAGATCCAGGAGATCCGGGCGGCCGGGAAGACCTCCCGCAGCCGGTCCAGGACCGCCTGGTCGACCGGCTCACCGCCGAGGGTGAGCTGCCGCAGCGGCACCCGCGCCAACGCCTCCGGATCGCGATGCAGCGCCCGACGCCAGAAGGTGGGCGTACCGGAGGCGGCGTCGACACCGTGTGCGGCGGCCAGCACCGGCCAGTCGTCGAGCTGCTCCGGCTCCACCACCACGAGGTGCTGCCCCGGCTGGGTCAACGCCAGCGTCACCACCTGCCACCAGGCGTACGTGCCGGGGGCGTACGGGCAGAGCCAGGTGCGGCCCGGCTGCGCGCCCCGAACGGTGGTCAGCGACTCCAGCGTGTGCCCGACGCGCTTCGGACGTCCGGTGGTGCCGGAGGTCAACAACCAGAGTCGACCGGGCTCGGCCGGTCGGGGCCGGGTCGGAGCGAGGGCGACGGCCCCGTCGCCCAGCACGGTCGGGTCGGCGGCGGTCAGGGTGAAGCCGGCGGCCCGCAGCTCGTCCCGCAGCCCGGCGTCGACCCGGGCGGCGCCGGCGAGCAGCAACTCGGTGCCGTGCACGGCGTGGTGCCGGGCGGCGGCGAGCGCGTCGCGGGCGGAGTACGCGAGCACCGCCACCGGGTCCGGCAGGGCCGACTCGGGCAGATCCCGCCAGGTCAGCGCGCTGCCGCCGACCACGACGCGGTTGTCCACACCGGCCGGGTACGCCCCGAGGCGCGCGGTGGTCCGCACGCTCACTGCCGCTGGAGGTCGGCGAGGAAGTCGAGGACGTCGCCGACGGTGGCGATACGCCGCAACCCGGGGGCGTCGAAGTTCAACTCCTCACCCGTGACGTCCTCGACCCGCAGGGCCAGCTCGGAGAAGTCCAGTGACCGGAAACCGATCTCCCGCAGATCCGCCGCGTCGTCGTCCGGCAGCGCCTTGCCCTGGTTGGCCAGCACCTGCCCCATGAGGTCGCGAATCTGCGCGCGACTCAATTCCGTCATGCTGCGGAGTGTACAGCCACAGGAATCGTGATTAGGGTGCCCGAAGACCCTGGAAATACGAACAGAAAGTGAGCGGTACGTGCTGCGAGACGCCACCGGGGACGACGTTAACCTGATGTTGTCCTGGCGTAATCAGGACGTCAATCGACAGGTCAGCAAGACCAGTCACCTGATCGGCCCGGAGGAGCACCGACGGTGGTGGGACGCGGTCCGCACCGACCCCACCCGTCGGGTGCTGACCTACCTGCACGACGGGGTGCCCTGCGGCGCGGTCACCTTCTTCGACCTGCGGTTCGACGGTCCGCGTACCGGGTCGTGGGGGTTCTATCTGGACGCCGAGGGGCTGGCCGCGCGGGGTGAGACGCTGCCTGTCTGGCTGGCCGTGATGCGGGCGGCGGTCGGGTACGCCTTCGACGTGCTGACGCTGGACCGCCTCGACGGCGAGGTGCTCGCCGACAACACCGTGGTACGTCAGATGAACCGTCGTTTCCGGTTCGTCGAGGGCGTCGGTCGTACCGAGGTCCACGACGGCCGGGAAATCACCGTCGTCCCCATTTCGCTGGAGCGCGACAATCGTCGTCGACACTGATGGGGAGAGCCGTCCACGTCGCGTTCACGAAACGTTCGGAAATTGTTTCCGGCACCGCCGGAATCGTGCCCGACGGTGCCGGTCATTCACGGCCCCAGCGGCCCGGGTTAACCGCAGGGCGTCGGCGCGTTAACCCACCGCCCTTAGCGTTCCCACCCGGCCGGCTGTGGCGTCGCCGGCTCACCGACGACCACGGGAGCACCACATTGAGCGAGCTGAACGGATCGTCCATCCTCGTCACCGGGGGCACGGGTTCCTTCGGCCGGACCTTCCTCCGGCACCTCCTGCGCGAGGTCGACCCGGCCCGGGTGGTGGTCTTCTCCCGTGACGAGCTGAAGCAGTACGAGCTGCGCCAGCAACTCGGCGACGACCCGCGACTGCGCTGGTTCATCGGCGACATCCGGGACCGGCACCGGCTGACCCGGGCCATGCACGGGGTGGACCACGTGGTGCACGCCGCCGCGCTCAAGCAGGTCGACACCGCCGAGTACAACCCGTCGGAGTTCATCGCCACCAACATCACCGGGTCGCAGCACGTCGTCGACGCGGCGATCGAGGCCGGCGTACGCAAGGTCATCGCGCTCTCCACCGACAAGGCGTCCAGCCCGATCAACCTGTACGGCGCGACCAAGCTGGTCGGCGACAAGCTCTTCGTCTCCGCCAACCACTACGCCGCCCAGCACCCCACCCGCTTCTCGGTGGTGCGCTACGGCAACGTGGTCGGCAGCCGGGGCTCGGTGGTGCCGCTGTTCCGCCGCCTCGCCGCCGAGGGACGCAGCCTGCCGATCACCGACAAGCGGATGACCCGGTTCTGGATCACGCTGGACCAGGCGGTGCAGTTCGTCCTGGACTCGTTCGACCAGATGCAGGGCGGCGAGCTGTTCGTGCCACGGATCCCCAGCATGCGCATCCTCGACCTGGTCGAGGCCGTCGCACCGGACGCCACCACGCACGAGATCGGCATCCGTCCGGGCGAGAAGCTGCACGAGGAGATGATCGCGCCGGACGACAGCCGCCGGACGCTGATCGCCAAGGACCGCTTCATCGTGCAGCCGACCATCGCCACCTGGGGCTACCAGCCGCCGGTCGACTGCGAGCCGGTGTCGGACGGCTTCGCGTACCAGTCGGACACCAACAACGAGTGGCTCACCGTCCCGCAGTTGCGCGCCATGCTCGGCCTCACCGCCCTCGCCGCATGAGCATGCTGCCGTACGGCCGGCAGTCGGTGACCGAGGAGGACGTGGCCGCCGTGGTCGCCGCGCTGCGCAGCGACTGGCTCACCACCGGTCCCGAGGTCGCCGCGTTCGAGGCGGAGCTGTCCCGGTGGGCCGGTGACGCCGGGGTGGCGACGGTCTCCAACGGCACGGCGGCGCTGCACGTGGCGTTCGCGGCGGCCGGTGTCGGTCCCGGTGACGAGGTGATCGTGCCGCCGACGACGTTCGTGGCGACCGCGAGCAGCGCGCTGGCGCTGGGCGCGCGGATCGTCTTCGCCGACGTCGAGGAGGAGACGTACACGCTGGACCCGGCCGCGGTGGCCGCCGCCGTCACCGAGCGGACGAAGGTCGTCGCCGCCGTGGACTACGCCGGACACCCGGCCGACTACGACGCGCTGCGCGCCGCGATCGACGGTACGGGCGTCACGCTGCTCGCCGACGCGGCGCACTCGATCGGTGCCACCTACCGGGGTCGGCCGGTCGGCACGCTCGCCGACCTGACCACGTTCTCGTTCTTCCCCACCAAGAACATGACCACCGCCGAGGGCGGCGCGGTCGTCACCGGCGATCCGGAGCTGCTCACCCGGGTCCGTCGGTTCCGCAACATCGGGCTGGTCCGGGAACGCGACGAGCAGCGGTGGCCGGACGAGGGCGGCTGGCACCAGGAGGTCCACTCGTACGGGCTGAACTACCGGCTGCCCGACGTGCTCTGCGCGCTCGGCCGCAGCCAACTGCGCCGCCTCGACGCGTTCCTGGCCCGCCGGGCCGAGTTGGTCGCCCGCTACGACGAGGCCCTGGCCGACCTGCCCGGCGTGCTGACCCCGGGTCGGCGGGACTGGGCCGCACCGGCCTGGCACCTGTACCCGATCCGGGTGCGCGACGGCCGCCGTCGACAGGTGTACGAGCGGATGCGCGCCGCCGGCATCGGCGTGCAGGTCAACTACATCCCGGTGCACTGGCACCCGCTCTTCGCCGACCTCGGCCACCGGCGCGGCGCCCACCCGGTGGCGGAGGCGTTCTACGCCCAGCAACTGTCGCTGCCGCTCTATCCCGGCCTGCGCGACGTCGACCAGGACCGGGTCGTGGAGGCGCTCGCCACGGCACTGCGCGGCACGCGGGTCCGGTCGGCCGCCTGAGAGGACCCGATGCACCACGCGAACCACTTCTACGGGCACGCGCACGTGCTGGCCCGCTACGCCGGGCTGGGCGACGGGCATCCGCCCCGGATCGACGGGTACGTCCAGCACGGCTGGAACATCGGCGACGGGCTGGCGCCCGGCCACCCGTACGCGGACCGCGCTCCCAGCCTGCTCTGGTCGGAGCAGACCCGGCGACGGGCCTGGTCGGTGGGACGGCGCAACGTCACCGTGATCGGGGCGCCCTTCGCGTACCTGCTGGCGATGCGGGCCGCCGAGCCCGCGCCCGAACGGGAGGGCACCATCTGGTACCCGTTCCACGGGTGGGAGGGGCAGCACGTCACCGGTGACCACCGGGAGCTGATCGCCCGGATCCGGGACACCGAGCCCGGCCCGGTCACGGTCTGCCTCTACTGGCACGAGCACCGGATGCGTCGGGTCCGCCGGCTCTACGAGAACGCCGGGTTCCGGGTCGTCTGCCACGGCTACCGGGGGCACTGGTGGAAAGACACCGACCCGCTGTTCCTGGACCGGCAGCTCGACGAGCTGCGCCGCCACCGGCGCGTGGCGTCGAACCGGCTGACCAGCGCCATCTTCTACGGCATCGCGGCCGGATGCGAACCGGCCGTGTACGGCGACCCGATGACGCTGGCCGACGAGGACCCCACCTTCGGCGGCACCGCCCGGATCCGCCGCCAGTGGCCGGAGTTGCACGGCGAACGGGTGCACCTGGCCACCGCTGTAGAGATCACCCGCGCCGAGCTGGGCACCGACCACCGCTACCCGCCCGCCGCCCTCCGCGAACTGCTGGGCTGGGCGAACCCGGACGAGGAGACGACGTGACGACCGAGACGGCCGTGACGCTGCCCGGCGGCGAGATGCCGGCCTGGTCCGACGGGGCGGCCGACGCCGGCCCGCTCGCCACGCTGGTGGCCCGGCTCGTGCCCGACGGCGCCCGGGTGCTGCTGGCCGGGCCGCACGACCCGGCGGTACGGAAGGCGTTGACGCACACCCGGATCACCGCGCTGCTGCGCGGCTACCCCGACGCGGCGGCGCTCGCCGGTCAGGTCGACCGGGTGGTGGTGGCCGGTGTGGCGGGGCTGCCCGCCGACGAGGAGTACGACCTGGTGCTCGCCGCCGCCGGGCTGGACGCGATCGAGTCGGTCGAGGGCCCCCGGCTCGGGTGGGACGCCCGGCTGCGACGGCTGGCGGCGGCCGTACGCCCCGGCGGGACGCTGCTGCTGCGGCTGGACAACCCGCTCGGCGTCCACCGGTTAGTGGCCGACTCCCCCTGGTACGCCGACCGCGCCGACGCGGCGTGGAGCGTCGGCGGGGCGCTCGACGCGGACCGACCGGCCAGTCTGGACCAGCTCCACGTCCGGCTGACCGACGCCGGGCTGCGGGCGGGCGGCTGCTATGCCGGATATCCCCGGCCGGACCTGACCACCGCGCTGCTGGCGACCGACCGGCTCACCCGGCACACCGACTCGGGACTGTTCGACGCGCTGGTGCAACACAGCTGCGCCGAGGGATTCGACGGCCGGTTCGTGCTGGCCGATCCGGCCCGGCTGGCCGTGGACGCGCTGCACGCCGGCAAGGCGGCCGAGCTGGCCCCGTGCTGGCTGGTGCTCGCCCAGCGGGGCACCGACACACCCGGCCCGGTTGTCGACGGGCTGCCGGTGGCGCTGGTCCGCTCCGGCGGCACCGACGGTCCGGTCCTGGAGGTGGTCGACGGTCCGCAGGGCTGGCGGTGGCGCGGCACGGCGCCGACCGGACCGACCACGCCCGCCACCGCACCGTACGCGAGCCGACAGGCCGCCCACCGCGACCCGGCGGCACCGGACTGGCCGGTCCCGGCGGGTCGGCTGCTGCGGACCCTGCTGCTCGACGGTTGTCTGCGCCGCGACACCGCCCTGCTGCGCCGCCTGCTGCGCGGGTACGCCGACTGGCTCTCCGGGCAGGCCGAGCAGGGTCGGCTCGGCGGGGCGGCGGCGCTGGCCGGGGCGGAGAACCTGGTCGTCGCCGGTGACCGCTTCGCGGTGCTCGATCCGAGCTGGCGGGCCGGCGACCCGTTGCCGGTCGACGTGGTGCTCGCCCGGACGCTGTGGCGCTTCGCCACCGACCTGGTCACCGGCGGGTACGCCCACCCGTGGACGTCCACGTTGGACGTGGCGGGGCTGACCGTGGTGCTCGGTGGGGTGGCCGGGCGGGACTTCGACCGCGCGGTGGTGGACGCGGCGGTGGAGACCGAGGCCGCCGTCGGCGCCGCGCAACGGGGGCTGGACGCCGCCGGACGCGCCGACCTCGACGCCCACCTGCGCGCGGTCACCCCGACCGACCCGCCGTCCGGCCCGCGCAGCTATCAGCAGCTCCACGAGGCGTGGCGACGCCAACGCGAGGAGAACACCCGGATGGCGGCGCTGCTGACCTGGACCGAGGAACTGCTCACCTCGCGGGAACGCGCGCTGCGCCGGGCCGAGGCGACGATCAACCTGCTCAGCGGCTCGCTCAGCTACAAGGTCGGTCGGCTCGCCGTCACCCCGGCCCGGCTGGCCCGCCGGGGCGCACGGGCCGCCAAGCGCCGGGCCCGCGCCGCGCTCACGCCCAGACAGCCGGACCCGAAGCGGACGGAGCGGTCGTGACCGAACGGATCGTGGGTGTGGTGCAGGCCCGGATGGGCTCCTCGCGGCTGCCCGGCAAGGTGCTGCGCCCACTGGCCGGACGCAGCGTGCTGGGCCGGGTGGTCCGCGCCGCGCAGGACAGCGGCGTCCTCACCGACCTGGTGGTGGCCACCAGCACCGACCCCGGCGACGACGCGGTGGTCGCCGAGTGCCGGCGGCTCGGGGTGGCCTGGCACCGGGGACCGGTCGACGACGTGCTGACCCGATTCGTCGGCGCGCTCGACGCCCACCCGGGCGACGCCGTGATGCGGTTCACCGCCGACTGCCCGCTGCTGGACCCGGAGATCGTCGCGCTGGTCGCCTCGGTGTACCGGGCGGTGCCCGGGCTGGACTACGCCAGCACGTCGATCACCCGTACACTGCCGCGCGGCCTGGACGTGGAGATCATCCGCGCCGAGGCGCTGCGGACCGTGGACAAGCTCGCCACCGGCCACGACCGGGTGCACGTCACCTCGTACGCGTACGCTCACCCGGAGCGCTTCCGGGTGCTCGGGGTCACTCTCACGCCGGACCGGTCCCGGCTGCGGCTCACCCTCGACACCGAGCCGGACTGGCAGCTGGTCGACGCCGTGGCCGCACACTTCGGCGATGTCGCCGTGCCGCTGGCCACGCTCGCCGACTGGCTCGACGGGCGACCGGAGGTGCGGGCGCTCAACGCCGACGTGCGGCAGAAGCGGTTGGAGGAATGCTGAGCACGGTACGGGTCGGTCTGCGCTGCGACGCGGACCCGCAACGCGGCGTCGGGCACCTGGTGCGTTGTCTCGCCCTCGGCGAGGAGTTGCTCTCCCGGGGCGCCACCGTCGAGGTGCTCGGCACGGTGACCGGCGTCGACTGGGCGGTCGGTCACCTCACCGCCCGGGGCATTCCGCTGCGCCCCGGCCCGGACACCCCGGACGGGCTGGTCCGCGCGGCCCGCCAGCACGACCTGGACGTGCTGGTGCTCGACTCGTACGACCTCGATCCGGCCGGTGCCGGCGCGCTGCGGGAGGCCGGGGTGCTGACCCTGGCCGTCGTCGACGGCGACACCCGGGGACAGGACGCCGACCTGTTCCTGGACCAGAACTTCGGCGCCGACATGGTGACCTCCGGCCGGTTGCTGGCCGGCAGCGCGTACGCCCTGCTGCGCGACTCGGTGCTGGCCGCCCGGCCGGCGACGCCGCGCCCGGTGGCGCAGGTGGACCGGCCTTCGGTGCTGGCCTTCTTCGGCGGCACCGACGCGGCCGGAGCGGCACCGGTGCTGGCCGAACTGCTGCTGGCCACCGGGCGGCCGATGACGCTCACCGTCGTCGTGGGTCGGCCCGGGGCCGCCGGGCGACTCACCGCGCTGACCACCGGACCGGGCCAGTCGCTGCGGCCGGTGCCGCCCACCGGCGCCCTGCCGGAGATGATCGCCGCCGCCGACCTGGTGGTCAGCGCGGCCGGCACCTCAACCTGGGAACTCTGCTGCCTGGGTGCGCCGTCGGCGCTGGTCTGCGTGGTGGACAACCAACGCGAGTCGTACCGCCGGGTGGCCGCCGCCGGGCTGGCCGCCGGACTCGGCGAGCTGCCGGACCTCATCGCCGACGACACCGCCCGGACCGCCGCCGTCCGGCTCCTGGACGAGCTGCTCGAAAGCGGCGTACGCCGGGCCGCCCTCTCCACCCGGGCGCACGCGGCGGTGGACGGACGCGGGCGGGGCCGGGTGGTCGACGCGATACTCGACGCCCTCGACCACCAATGGATCGCACAGGCGTACTAATGCCCTGCTAGGGTGGCCTCATGTCGCAGGCCGCGTACCAACCGTCGATGCTCGACGTCACCGACGCGCCCCCGACACTCGGGCCACTGGCCGGCCAGATGCGCCGGCACCCGCTGAGCCACGGCGCCTGGGTCGACCACCAGCCCGGCTGGGTGCACGGCTCCGACCAGGTCCTCGACGTGCTCCTGCGGGACGTGCCGTGGCGGGCCGAACGCCGCACCATGTACGACACCGAGGTCGACGTGCCCCGCCTGCTCTGCTGGTACGCCGCCGGCCGGGCACTGCCGCACCCGGTGCTGACCACCGCCCGGGAGACGCTGACCCGGCACTACGCCGACGAACTGGGCGAGCCCTTCGTCACCGCCGGCATGTGCCTCTACCGCGACGGCCGCGACAGCGTGGCCTGGCACGGCGACACCCTGGGCCGCTCCGCGCACACCGACACCCTGGTCGCCATCGTCTCGTTCGGCTCGCCCCGCCAACTCCTGCTGCGCCCACGCGGCGGCGGCACGGCCCTGCGCTTCCCACTCGGGCACGGTGACCTGGTGGTGATGGGCGGCTCCTGCCAACGCACCTGGGAACACGCCGTGCCGAAGACCGCCCGCCCGGTCGGCCCCCGGGTCAGCGTCCAGTTCCGCCCGGCCGGCGTCGCCTGAGCGACACCCGGCCGGGCCGGAGCCACGTCAGTCGCGGTCGATCTGGTGACCGACCACCGTCGGGCCGAGCATCACGGCGAAACCGGAGCCGTCCCGGCGCGGATCGGCGGCCGGCAACTCGACCGGCTCACCGTTCGCGGTGGAGCCCACCGGACGCGGACCGATCCAGGCGACGACCACGTCGGTCTCCCCCTTGAGGAACCGCTGCGCCCGCACCCCGCCGGTCGCCCGCCCCTTCACCGGGTACGCCGCGAACGGCGTCACCTTCACCGTCCCCCCGGTGGAGGTGACCACCATCGGCTCGCCGTGCTCCGGATCGTCGGTGCGCACCGCACCGAAGTACACCACCTGCGCGTCACCCGGCAGCGCGATCCCCGCCATGCCGCCACCCTTGAGCCCCTGCGGACGCACCGTGCCCGCCGGGAAGCGCAACAACGACGCCGCGCTGGTCAGGAACGCCAACGTCTCGGCACCGTCGGTCAGCCAGGTCGCCCCGACCACCTCGTCACCCGCACGCAGCCCGATCACCTCGAACTCGTCGGAACGCACCGGCCAGTCGGGGGCACAGACCTTGACCACACCCTGCCGGGTGCCCAACGCCAGACCGGGCGAGCCCTCGGCGGTCGCACCGAGCGGCGCCAGCCCCACCACCGTCTCCCCCGGCTCCAGCGGCACCAGCTCGGCCGCGGACATCCCGCCGCGCAACGACACGGTGCCCGCCTGCTCCGGCAACACCGGCAACGGCAGCACGTCGACCTTGAACGCCCGTCCCGCGCTGGTCACCAGCAGCACCCGGCCCCGGGCGGTGGAGTGCACCACCGCGCGTACCGCGTCGTGCTTGACCCGGCCGTGCCGACGCCGCCCCTCGGCGGCCTCCTCCGACTCCGCGGCGGTCCGCGCCACCAAGCCGGTGGCGGAGAGGATCACCTGACACGGGTCGTCGGCCACCTCCAGCGGCCCGGCCGGCACGGACGCCGCCAGCACCTCCTTGAGGTCACCGTCGACCAGGGTCGTCCGACGCGGCGCGGCGAACTGCTTCACCACCGCCGCCAGCTCGTCGGAGACGACCTTCTTGAGCACGTTCTCGTCGTCCAGGATGGTGGACAGCTCGGCGATCTCGCTGCGCAGCTTCTCCTGCTCGGCCTCCAGTTCCAGCCGGTCGTACTTGGTCAACCGGCGCAGCGGAGTGTCCAGGATGTAGGTCGCCTGGATCTCGGAGAGCTTGAACTGCCGCATCAGGCCGCTCTTGGCCGCCGGGGCGTCCTCACTGGCCCGGATCAGCTTGACCACCTTGTCGATGTCGAGCAGCGCGATCAGCAGGCCGTCGACCAGGTGCAGCCGCTCCTCCCGCTTGCGCTTGCGGTAGGCGCTGCGCCGGGTCACCACCTCGTAGCGGTGCGCCAGGAACACCTCCAGCAGTTCCTTGAGCCCCAGGGTGCGCGGCTGGCCGTCGACCAGCACCAGGTTGTTCACGCCGAAGGACTGCTCCAGCGGGGTGAGGCGGTAGAGGTCGGCGAGCAGCGCCTGCGGGTTGACCCCGACCTTGCACTCCACCACCAGGCGGGTGCCGCTCTCCCGGTCGGTCAGGTCCTTGACGTCGGCGATGCCGGTCAGCCGCTTGGTCTTGTTCACCTCGTTGGTGATCGCCGCGATGACCTTCTCGGCACCGACGCCGTACGGCAGCTCGACCACGGTGATCGCCTGCCGTCCCCGGCTGCCCTCCAGCGGGCCGATCTCCACCTTGCCGCGCATCCGCACCACGCCCCGCCCGGTCTCGTACGCCCGGCGCACCTCGTCGAGGCCGAGCAGCAGACCACCGGTGGGCAGGTCGGGACCGGGCACGAACTCCATCAGCTTGTCGAGGGTGGCGTTCGGGTGCCGGATCAGCCAGCGGGCCGCCGAGACGACCTCGCCGAGGTTGTGCGGGATCATGTTCGTCGCCATCCCGACCGCGATCCCGGAGGCGCCGTTGACCAGCAGGTTCGGGAAGGCGGCCGGCAACACGGTGGGCTGGGTCAGCGAGCCGTCGTAGTTGGGCTCGACGTCGACGGTGTCCTCACCCAGCTCGCCGACGAGCAGCATCGCCTCCCGCGACATCCGAGCCTCGGTATAACGCGCCGCTGCCGGTCCATCGTCTGGGCTCCCAAAGTTTCCATGCCCGTCGATGAGTGGCGTGTTCAGCGAGAAGTCCTGCGCCAACCGCACCATCGCGTCGTAGATGGCACTGTCGCCGTGCGGATGGTATTTACCCATCGTGTCACCGACGATGCGGGCCGACTTCACGTGCGCCCGGTCCGGCCGGTAGCCCTGCTCGTACATCGACCAGAGGATGCGTCGGTGCACCGGCTTGAGGCCGTCCCGCGCGTCCGGCAGGGCGCGCGAGTGGATGACCGAGAAGGCGTACTCCAGGTAGGAGTCGGAGACCTCGGTGACCAGCGGGTTGTCGACGATCCGCGCGCCGGCCCGGTCGAACGCGGAGTGGTCGACCTTGGTGTCCTTGCGGCGTGCCATGGCTCAGCTTTCCTTCCAGAACCCGGTGGTCAGGCGTCGATGGCGTCGCGGTCGACGCGGTCGGCGGAGTCGATCAACCAGTTGCGGCGCGGCTCGACCTTCTCCCCCATCAGCAGGTCGAGGATCCGCTCGGCGGCGTCGACGTCGTCGATGGTGATCCGGCGTACCGATCGGGTGGCCGGGTTCATCGTGGTCTCCCACAACTCGTCGGCGTCCATCTCACCGAGACCCTTGAAGCGCGGCACCGGGGTGACGATCTGCTTGCCGGCCGAGGCGAGCTTGCGGACCGTCGCCTCCATCTCCGCCTGGGTGTAGGTGTAGATGGTCTCGGGGTTGCGCCCCTTCGTGGTGATCTTGTGCAGGGGCGGCATCGCGGCGTAGAGCCGCCCTGACTCGATCAGCGGTCGCATGTAGCGGGCGAAGAGGGTGATCAGCAGCGTCCGGATGTGCGCGCCGTCGACGTCCGCGTCGGCCATGATGAGCACCCGGCCATAGCGCAGCGAGGACAGGTCGAAGGTACGCCCCGACCCCGCGCCGAGGACCTGCACGATCGCCGCGCACTCGGCGTTGTCCAGCACCTGCTGGAGGTTGGCCTTCTGCACGTTCAGGATCTTGCCCCGGATCGGCAGAAGCGCCTGATACTCCGCAGAGCGGGCAAGTCGCCCGGTGCCCAATGCGCTGTCGCCTTCTACAATGAAAAGCTCACTTCTGTCAATACCTGCGGCGCGGCAGTCGACCAGTTTGGGCGGCATGGACGCGCCCTCCAGGGCGGTCTTGCGCCGGGCGGCGTCCTTCTGCTGCTTCTGGGTCAGCCGCACCCGGGCCGCGTCGACGATCTTCTGCAGGACCGTCCGGGCCTCGGTCTTGGTCTTACGGTCGTCCAGCCAGGACTTGACGTGCTGCTCGATCAGGCCCTGCACCACCTTGACCACACCGGCGGTGGAGAGCTCGTCCTTGGTCTGCGAGGTGAACTGCGGCTCGGGCACCCGCACGTGCACCACCGCGGTCATGCCCTCCAGGACGTCGTCCAGCGTGGGCGCGTCCTCCTTGGCCTTGAGCAGGCCCCGGGTGTTGCGGACGGCGTCGGCGAGCGTACGCGCCAGCGCCCGCTCGAAGCCCTTACGGTGCGTGCCGCCGTGCGCGTTGCGGATGGTGTTGGTGAAGCACTCGACGGTGCGCTCGTATCCGGTGCCCCAGCGGAAGGCCACCTCGATCTCGGCGCGCCGCTGCACGTTGGACTGCATCACGCCGTTGGCGTCGGCGGCGTTCTCCCGATAGGTCCCCTCGCCGTTGACCAGCAGGGTGCCGGAGACCGGCCGGTCACCGGCCGGGGCGAGGAACTCCACCATGTCGGTGAGCCCGTTCGGGTAGTGGAACCGCTCCTCGGTCGACTGCTCGCCGGTGTGGTCGCGCAGGGTGTAGCTGACTCCGGGGACCAGGAACGCGGTGTGGCGCAGCTTGGCCCGGACCGCGTCGTGGTCGAGGGCGGCGCCGGTCTCGAAGTAGCGCGGGTCGTACCAGTAGCGGATCGAGGTGCCGGTGCGCTGGCCGCGCTTGACCGCGCCGGCGACCTGGAGCCCCGGGCCGGGGGTGAAGGAGGCGTCCGGGCCGTCGCCGTCGAAGATGCCCGGCACGCCGTGCCGGAACGACATGGTGTGCACCTTGCCGCCCCGGCGGACGGTGACGTCGAAGCGGCGGGACAGCGCGTTGACCGCCGAGGCGCCGACGCCGTGCAGACCGCCGGAGGTCTTGTAGCCGGAGCCGCCGAACTTGCCGCCGGCGTGCAGCCGGGTGAGGACCAGTTCGACGCCGGAGATGCCGGAGCGGGCGTGCACGTCGGTGGGGATGCCGCGCCCGTCGTCGTCGACCTGCACCGAGCCGTCGGCGTGCAGGATCACCTCGATCTTCGTGGCGTGACCGGCCACGCCCTCGTCGGTGGAGTTGTCGAGGATCTCGTTGACGAGGTGGCCCACGCCACGGCTGTCGGTGGACCCGATGTACATGCCGGGACGCTTGCGGACGGCGTCCAGCCCCTCGAGGTGGGTGAGGTCGTCGGCCCCGTACAGGGTCTCAGGCTCTGCGGTCAACTGGTCGTACTCCCCGGTCTCGGCGATGTGCTGCACCGCACCGTCGGCGGTCGGCCCGGCGCGGGCACGCCGCAGCGAGCGTAGCCGCACGCCCCGACAAGCCGAGCGGACACCCACGCGGCACGCCGCGTGGCGGCGCTGCTGGTGGACCTTGCCGCGGTCAACGTCCGGGTCTCCGGTGTTATGCCCGGGCCGCCGGTGCGGGTGGTCCGGGGGTACGCCCACGCCGTCCCTGGCGTCCCGGTGCCACTCATGTTTCCCATGGTTGACGTGCGTCACACCCGCGTGATGTCATCACCGCTCTAGAGGATCTTTCATATTTCCATGAACGGATGGGGAAGCCATGTCCGGGTTGCGTCGTACCGCCGCGTTGGCCCTGGCCATCGCCACAGCGGCCGTCACCACCTCCGTCGCCGCGTCTGCCCCCGCCGCGGCGGCTCTACCCACTGCGGCGGTCGCCCTCGGCGACAGCTTCATCAGCGGCGAAGGCGCCGGGGCCTACCAGCCGGTGGTCGACTCGACCGGCGTCGCGCGGGGCTTCCCGGGGTGGACAGCGTCGAACAGTGACGCCTTCTTCTGCCACCGGTCCGGCAACGCCTCGCTGCATCAGGCGTCGCTGCCCGGCATCCAGGCCCGGTTCAACCTGGCCTGCTCCGGCGGCCAGCCGCACGACATCGCCGCCGCCTCGTCGGCCCGCGCCAACGGGCGTCAGGTCGCCGCGCAGCTCGACCAGCTCCGCACGGTCGCCCAGACCCACGACATCGACCTGGTGCTGATCGGCCTCGGCTCCAACAACAGCTCCTTCACCTTCGGCGGGGTCGCCGAGAAGTGCGCCAACCGGTTCATCGCGGACGCGTGGACGGGCTGGTGGGAGTTCTGGGCGTACCTGAACGGGCCGGTGGAGCAGAAGCCGTGCACCGACGCCGACCTGGCGACCCCGGCGCAGATCAGCGCCGCCACGGCGGAGACCACGGCGGCCGTGCGGCAGATCCTGACCACGCTGCGCGAGGTGGACGCCGACGGCCAGCACCGGGTGGTGTTGCAGGACTACACCAATCCGCTTCCGCTGGAGTTGGAGGCTGGATACCACTCCGAGGACAGCCGGGACGACACCCGGGACAAGTTCCGCGCCCTGGGTGCCGAGCGGTACGCGGCCGGCTGCCCGATCCACCGCGCCAGCCTGGCTCCCGGGCACCGGTTCTCGCAGGGCCTCGGCACCATCGTCAGCTCCACCCGGAGCACGCTGGCCGCCGAGTTCCCCGGCGCGGACCTGGTCTACCTCAACGTGCAGCGGGCCTTCGACGGCGCCCGGCTCTGCGAGCGGACCAACAGTCCGACCGGCACTCTGGCCACTCCGATCCGGTTGCAGGACAACCCGCCCAACGGCACCTTCGTCACCAGCCTCTCCGGCAAGGACAAGATCGCCATCCAGCGGATCGCCAACACCTGCGTGACCTACTTCCAGACCTGCCAGGAGTCGTGGCACCCGAACGCCGCTGGACACCAGGTGCTCGGCCAGTGCCTGACCGGTGCGGCCGCCACCGCCGTCCGCTCGGTGGCCTGCGTACGCGCCTCGAACGGCACGATCAGCGTCTCCTGAGTCACCACCAGGGCCGTCCCGACGCGACCACCCGCGCGTCGGGGCGGCCCCGCCCCGTTGGCTACTCGCCGGTAGCCTGGCGTGGTGAGCGCGACGGTGGAATACCTCCAGGAGTACGTCCAGGTCGACGGGGCCCGCCTCGGCATCCAGGTCTATCCGGAGCCGGTGGGCGTGACCGGCGCACCGGTGGTGCTGATCGCCCCGGCGATGGGCGTCCGGGCCCGGTACTACCGGCCGTTCGCCGCCGCGCTGCGCGACGCCGGGCTGGCCGTCGTCGTGGCCGACCTGCGCGGCACCGGCGAGAGCACGCCCCGACCGAGTCGCGCCTGCCGCTACGGCTACCCCGAGCTGGCCGCCGACATCGGCGCGGTGCGGGACGCGCTCAAGGAACGGCTGGACGGGCGGCGCACGCTGCTGCTCGGGCACTCCCTGGGTGGCCAGGCCGCCGTGCTGCATCTGGCCCTGCACGGCGAGCAGGAGGTGGACGGGCTGGCGCTGGTGGCCGTCGGCATCCCGTACTGGCGGGACTTCGCCGGGCCGCGTCGCTACGGGGTGCTGCCGTACACCCAGGGCATCGGCGTCACCGCCCGGCTGCTCGGCGTCTGGCCCGGCTGGGGGTTCGGCGGCCGGCAGGCCCGGGGCGTGATCCGGGACTGGGCGCACACCGCCCGCACCGGCCGGTTCCCCGACCTCGACGGGGTGGACACCGAGGCGGCCGTGGGCCTGATCCGCACGCCGGTGCTGGCGGTCAGCGTCGAGGGTGACCAGTACACCCCGCACCCGACCGTGGACCGTCTCTGCGCCAAGCTCACCGCGGCGCCGGTGACCCGCGAGCGCTACCGGGTGCCGGACGCCCGCCTGGACCACTTCACCTGGGTACGCGCCGCCGGGCCACTGGCCACGCGGATGGCCGACTTCGCCGCCACTCTGCCGCCCCGCCGCTGACCGCCCCCGCCCTGCCGCACCACTCTGCCGACCGGCCGCACCGCCACTGACCGTCGGTGGCCGGGCGGGGTCGGGTCTGCGGCGATTAGCCGGTGCGGACCGGGGTAAGCCGCTGCGCCCGACACGGCGGAGGGGGACCTGATGTCTGACAGCCACACCGCACTGCGTTCGATGCACGACCTGGGCCTGGCGGCCTGGTTCGGCGGCTCCCTGATGGGAGCGTTCGGCGTCAACGGCGCCGCGGCCCGCATCGACGACTCGACCAAACGACTTCCGACGGCCTCGACCGGCTGGACCCGGTGGACGCCGGTCAACGCGGCCGCGATCGGCGCGCACCTGGCCGGCGCGGTCGGTGAGTTGGTCACCGAGAGCCCGCGGATGGCCGCCCAGCGGGGCGTCGGCCGGGCCAGCACGGTGAAGACCGCGCTGACCGTCGGCGCGCTCGCGGTGACCGGCTACAGCCGGCTGCTCGGCATGCGTCTGGCCAAGGCCGGCACGCCGTCGGTGCAGGGCGTGACCGAGCCCAACGGGCAGACCCCGGCGCACGTGGCCGCCAGCCAGCGCCAGTTGAAGATGCTCCAGTGGGCCATTCCGGCGCTGACCGGGGCGCTGATCGTGGTCACCGCGTACATGGGTGAGCAGCAGAAGCCCGGGCAGGTGCTGCGCGGGATCCTCGGCCGGGCGAACGGTCTGGCCCACACGCCGGGTCGGATGGGCAAGGGTGCCGGCGGGATGGCGGCGATGCACGCGGTCCGGCGGCACATGGCCATGAACGGCCGCTGACCGCCGACCGGCACGACGCGCACCGACCGCGACCGCCGGGCGTACCGACAGGCGAGGTGGCCATGAGCGACAGGGACAGGCAGGACCGGGGACCGGGGAGCGTCGCACCCTGGGGCACCACGGACGGCTTCGACGCCGATCCGCCGTGGGGTGCCGGCGAGCACTCGCCGATGGACGAGGGCAGCGAGGAGACCGCGGTGCCCGAGGGACGGCGGGGCGAACGGCGGGCGGCGGACGGGTCACGGCAGTGGCCCGACGGCCGGCACGGGTTCGGGTCGGTGGAGCCGACCCGTACGCCCGAGGCCGGACCGGGCGCACCACCGGACCCGGCGCCGCCGGGACGACCGTTCCCGGACGACGTGGCCGGCGAGGACCTGCCGGACAACGCGCTGGAAGAGGCGACCGGCATGCACACCGAAGGGTCCTGGCACGGCTGAGGCCCGCCGGCGACCGCATCCCGGTGCCCGCCGCCGACGCGGCGGGCACCGGAGCGTCCGGTCAGGACGGCACGGACCGGGCCGCCGGTACGCCGAGCAGCCCGGCCATCCGTTCCGCGTCGCGCTGGGCCTGGCCGGCACAGCAGTTGTTGAACAGCACATGCAGTTCGTCGGCCTGGTCGGCGAGGTCGACCAGCACCTCGGACCAGCGGCGCAGCTCCTCGTCGCCGTAGGCGTAGCGGAAGCGTTCCTCCTTGTCGCCGCCGTCCCAGGCGGTGCTGTGCCCGTGGAACCGGATCATCGCCAGTCCGGCGGTGGCCAGCGGGATCGGCGGCACCGAGCTGGGATGGCCCTGCGGCATGTCGACGGCGCAGTGGGTCAGGTCGTGCTCGCGGAGGAAGGCCAGCGTCTCCAGCGCCGCCGTACCGTCGAACCAGGACCCGTGCCGGAGTTCGACGGCGACCCGCCAGGGTCGGCACCGGGACGCCAGCTCGGCGATCCGGCGGCGGGCCGCGTCGCCCCGGGTCAGCCACGGCGGGAACTGCAACAGCACGGCACCGAGCCGGTCGGCCGCCACGAGCGGTGTCAGCGCCGTGCGGAACCGGCGCCACAGCTCGTCGTACGCCTCGGCCGGCAGGTCGCGTCGACGGACCCGGGCCGGTCCGCCCACCGGGCGCAGGTCGGCCGGGAGGGTGGCGACCGGGGTCGGGTGGCCGGTGAAGAGGCTGAACGCCTTGACGTCGAAGGTGAAGCCGTCGGGGGTGGCGTCGACCCAGCCGTGCACGGTCTCCGGCGCCGGGATGGCGTAGTACGACGTGTCCACCTCGACCAGTGCGAACCGCTCGGCGTAGTGACCCAGCCGGCCGGCGGGGGTGTTCACCTCGCGCGGGTACCACCCGGAGCGCACCAGCGTCCGGTCGGCCCAGGAGGACGTGCCCACCTTGATGACACTCATGTAGTTCAGTGCACCGCCGCCGGGGCGGATCGGCAACCGGTGGGCGGGACGGTCCGGTCGGGTTTGTCCCGGCATCCGGCGGGGAGGCAGCCGGTGGACGAAGGAGGCGACACATGCGCGCGCTACGACTGCCCGCCTGGAAGAGCGACCCGGAGCTGGTCGAGATCGACGAGCCGACGCCCGGCCCCGGTCAGGTGGTGGTGAAGATCGGTGGTGCCGGGGCCTGCCACTCCGACCTGCACCTGATGCACGACTTCGACTCGGACACCCTGCCGTGGGGGCCGCCGTTCGTGCTGGGGCACGAGAACGCCGGCTGGGTGCACGCCCTCGGTGCCGGGGTGAGCGGGTTGGAGGTGGGCCAACCGGTCGCCGTCTACGGGCCGTGGGGCTGCGGCGTGTGTGCCCGCTGCCGGGTCGGCGCCGACAACTACTGCGAGAACCCGGCCGCCGCGCCGGTGCCCGGAGGCGGCGGTGGTCTGGGCCTGGACGGCGGCATGGCCGAGTACGAGCTGGTGCCGGCCGCCCGGCACGTGGTGCCGCTGCCGGACGGGCTGGACCCGGTGCAGGCGGCGCCGCTGACCGACGCGGGGCTGACGCCGTACCACGCGATCCGCCGGTCCTGGCCGAAGCTGGTGCCGGGCAGTACGGCGGTGGTGATCGGCGTCGGTGGTCTGGGGCACGTGGGGGTGCAGATCCTCAAGGCCACCACCGCCACCCGGGTCGTCGCGGTGGACACCCGGGACGAGGCGTTGCGGCTGGCACAGGAGTGCGGCGCGGACCTGACGCTGCGGTCCGGCGCGGGAACCGCCGACGAGATCCGGACGCTCACCGGCGGCCGGGGCGCCGACGTGGTGCTCGACTTCGTCGGCGCGGACCCCACCCTGAAGCTCGCCGTCTCGGTGGTGCGGACGGTCGGCGACCTGACCATCGTGGGAATCGGCGGCGGCTCGCTGACGATGAGCTACTTCACCGTCCCCTACGAGGCCAGCGTGCAGACCACGTACTGGGGCAGCCGGCCGGAACTGATCGAGGTGCTCGACCTGGGGGCACGGGGGCTGGTCCGCCCGAAGATCACCACGTTCGGCCTGGACGACGCGATGGACGCGTACCGCCGAATGCAGGACGGCACGCTGGAGGGCCGGGCGGTCATCGTGCCGTGAGGGGCGACCCGCCTACAGTGATCATGTGGTCGCCGCGCTGGAACTCTATCTGGACACCGTCGCCACCCGCCGGATCCGGGTGCTCTGGGACGCCCTGGAGGCCGAGGGGGTGCAGAGCCTGCGGTCCCTGCTGGAGCAGCGGCACCGACCGCACGTCTCGCTGGCGGTCGCGCCGCGCCTCGATCCGGAGCAGGTGGCGGCGGCGCTGGCCGGCACCACCGTGGCGGCACCGCTGCGGCTGACGTTCCAGCACGCCGGCCAGTTCGTCGGCCGGGTGCTCTGGCTGGGCCCGGCACCCACCACCGAGCTGCTGACGCACCACCGACTGGTCCACGACCGGCTCACCGCCGCCGGGATCGAGCTGGTCGAGCACTACCGACCGGGCCACTGGGTGCCGCACTGCACGCTGTCCATGCGGGTGCCGAACACGCTGATGGCGATCGCGGTCCGCCGCTGCCTGGAGATCCTGCCGCTGGAGGCCACCGTGGTCGGTGCGGCGCTGACCGACCACGCCCGCGGCATCTCGCACCCGCTGCCCTGACCGTCGCGCGGCCAAGGGCTCAGCTCGAAGGGTCGGCGCGGCCGTGCCGCCAGTAGCCCATGAAGGCCACCGCCCGCCGGTCCAGGCCGCACTCGACGACCAGGTGCCGGCGCAGGGTACGGATGACACCCGCCTCCCCCGCCAGCCACGCGTACAGCGGCGCGGACGGCAGGGCGTCGGGCACCTCCCAGAGGATCGCGCGGTCCACGTCCACGTCGTCGACGAACTGACCGCCCGACGCGTACGCCCCCGACACACCCGCCCCGACCGGCAACGCCCGGGCCAGCAGTTCCTCGGCGGCGGCGGCCACGGCGGGGACCAGCCGGGCACCGTGCGACGCACCGTCGCGCGACAGCCAGGTCACCTCGACACCGGGCGGCGCCACCAACGGCAGCACGTCCGCCGCCGACGGCACCTCCAGCAGCACCCGGCCCCGGGCGTCGGACGGCAGCCGCTCGCAGATCCCGCCGATCGCCGGCACCGCCGTCTCGTCCCCGGCGAGCAGCAGACGACCCGTCGACGGCGGCCGGAACTCCCGTCCACCCTGGTCGCCGTCGAATCCGGCGTCCGGGCCGGCGATGGCGATCTCGTCGCCGGGGCGTACCCGCCGCGCCCACCGGGTCGCCGGGCCGGAGTCGCCGTGCAGCACCAGGTCGACGTCCACCTCGTTGAGGTGGGGCCGGACCGCCCGCGCGGTGTAGGTGCGGATCGGGTTGCGCAGGTGCTCCGGCAGAGCCCGCCACTGCGCGTACCAGTCCGGTCCCTGCGGCAGGTCCGCCCCACACTGGCCGGGCAGCGGCAACGCCAGCTTGATCCGCTGGTCGTAGCCGTTGTCGGCGAAGCGGTCCAGGTCCGGGCCGGTGAAGGTGACCCGGACGAAGGAGGGGCTGAGCCGGCGTACCGCCCGGACTTCGACGGCGAACAGCCGCCAGGGCGTGATCGGCAGGGTGTTGGTCATGGTGCCTCTCTGGTGCGGACCGGTGGCGCGGCGACGCGTCACCGGGATCGGGGCGCGGCGGCGCGGGAACGCCACAGCAGCCAGACGAAGTACGGGGTACCGATCATGGCGGTGACCAGGCCGGCGGGGATCTGCGCCGGGGCGATCACGGTGCGGCCGAGGGTGTCGGCGAGGCTGACCAGAGCCGCGCCGAGCAGCGCGGCGACCGGGAGCACCCGGCTGTGCCGGCCGCCGACGAGCGCGCGGGCCGCGTGCGGGGCGACCAGGCCGACGAAGCCGATCACACCGACGGCCGAGACGGCGGTCGAGGTGAGCAGCGCCGCCGCGCCGAGCGCGATCAGCCGGGTGCGTTCCAGCCGGACGCCGAGCACCCGGGGGGTGTCGTCGTCCAACGTCATCAGGTCCAGCTCGCGCCGGGCGGCGACCACCGCCGGGGTGAGCACCAGCAGCGCGATCACCACCGGCAGCACTTGCGTGGCGGTACGCCCGTAGGTGGAGCCGGAGAGCCAGGTGAGCGCCTTGCCGGTGTTCCACGGGTCGAAGGCCACGATCATGAAGGTGATCAGCGCCATGCCGCCCTGCCAGGCCCCGAATCCGATCAGGACCAGCCGGTCGGAGCTGAGCCCCCCGCGCCACGCCGCACCGTAGACCAGGGCGAAGGCGAGCATCGCGCCCAGCCCGGCCACCCCGGAGACGGCCCACACCCCGGCCAGCGGCACGAAGGTGAGCAGCGAGACCGCGCCCAGCCCGGCGCCGGCGGTGATGCCGAGGATGCCGGGCTCGGCCAGCGGGTTGCGACAGACCGCCTGCACGGTGGTGCCGGCCACGGCCAGTGCCGCACCGGCCAGCATCGCCGCGGCGACCCGGGGCCAGCGCTGGTCCAACACGAACGTGTACCCCGGACCGGTGTTGCCGTTGATCCAGTTGACGATGTCGCCGAACAGCACCCAGGTGTCCCCGGCGAGCATGCCGAGCAGCACCGCGGCAGCGGTGACGGTGGCCGCCACGACGACCACCGTGCGGTGGAAGCCGGCGGAGCGTACGGCCGCGTGACCGCCCGGCGGGCGACGGGTCGGGCCGGCGTCGCGGTGCCGTCGGGCCAGCCAGATCAGCACGGCCGCGCCGAGCAGGGTGGTCACCACGCCGGTGGGGATGTCCACCCCGGCCTGACCGCCCATGACGGCCCGCAGCAGCACGTCGGAGCCGAGCACGATGATCACTCCGGCGATGCCGGAGAGCGGCAGCAGCACCCGGTGCCGGTGCACGCCGGGCACCACCGAGCCGAGCAGCCGGACGATCACCGGCGCGCAGAGTCCGACGAAGCCGACCGGCCCGGTGAGGGTCACCGCCGAGGCGGCGAGCAGGACGGCCAGCACCGTGACGATCAGTCGGGTACGGCGTACGTCGAGGCCGAGCACGGTGGCGGTGTCGTCGCCGAGGGCGAGGATGTCGAGACGGTGCCCGAGCAGCATCAGTGCCACGACGGCGATGCCGAGCACCGGGGCGAGTTGGGTGAGCGCGTTCAGGTCGCTCTGCACCAGGGAGCCGTTGCCCCAGGCGAACAGACCGATGGTGGCCTGCTCGAAGAGCAGGAGCAGCAGCATGGTCACCGAGCTGAGCGCCATGGCGGTGGCCGAACCGGCGAGGATCAGCCGGGTGGTGCCGGCCTGCCCACCGGAGGACATCGCCATCACCAGGCCGGCGGCGGCGAGCCCGCCGCAGAAGGCGAGGCCACCGGCGGGAAGGGCGGGCAGCGCGATGCCGAACGCGGAGACCGAGACGATGGCCAGGTGGGCGCCCGCGTTGACGGCGAGCGTGTCGGGCGAGGCCAGCGGGTTGCGGGCGATCGACTGGAGGGCCGCACCGGCGAAGCCGAGGGCGACACCGATGGCCAGCCCGGCGAGCAGCCGGGGCACCCGGGAGGCGACGAGCACCCGGGCCGTCTCGTCGTCGCCGCCGGTGAGTAGCCGCAGCAGGTCGAGCGCGCCGACGGCGGAGGTGCCCTGGGTGAGGTGGACACCGGCGACCACCAGCAACAGCGCGATGGCGGCGACGAAGGCCCCGACGACGCGGGGGGCCGAGACGCGCCCGGCCGGAGCCGGCCCGAGGGCCGGCTCCGAACGCGGGGGTGCGGACAGGGTGGTCACACCGCGTAGGTGTTGACGAACTGGTCGATGTACTGCTTGCCGGAGAGCGGCCCGCCGAAGGTCCAGATGCCGTCCGGCATCCGGTGCAGGTTGCCCTGCGCGACGAAGGGCAGCGCCTTCCAGATGGCGTTGTCGGCGAGGCCGTCGGCGAAGACGTCGTCGCCGTCCGAGGCGTTGTAGAAGAAGTGCAGGTCCGGGCTCTTGAGCACGGTCATGCCCTCGACGTCGGTCTGGCCCAGGCCCCACGCCTCGTCGACCTCGCCCTGCCAGGCGTTGGTGAGGCCGAGCTGGATGCCGATCTGGGAGACGAGCGCGCCCTGACCGAACATCCGGATGCTGACCGTGCTGCCTTCCTTCCAGCCGTCGGCGATGGCGAACGGCTTGCCGGCGGCTCCGGCGTCGGCGATCTTCTTCTTGCCGTCGGCGATCGCGGTGTCGAAGTCGGCGAGCAGCTTCTCCGCCTCGGCGGTCTTGCCGACCGCTGCGGCGATCATGTTCAGGTCGGCGCGCATCCGGCCGATGTTGTCCGTGGCGTCGCTGCCCTTGGTGACGACGACCGGGACGTACTTCTCCAGCTGCGCGATCGTGCCGGCGCCGCGGTCGTCCGTCATCACCACGAGGTCCGGCTCCAGCGCGACGATGGAGTCGACGCTCGGTTCGCCCCGGGTGCCGACGTCCTTGACGTCTCCGTCGAGCTTGGCGGCGGTGACCCAGGTGGCGTAGCCCTTGGGGTCGGCGACACCGACCGGCATGACACCGAGGCTGACGAGCATCTCGACCTCGCCCCACTCCAGGCCGACGACCTTGGTGGCGGGCTTGTCGAGCGTGATCTCCTTGCCCCGGCTGTCGGTCAGGGTGACCGGTCCGCCGGCGGCGGAGGGGGTGGAGTCGGGTGCGGAGGTGTTCTCGGTGGTGCCGCAGGCGGCCAGCACCAGAGCGGTGGCGGCGGCGACCAGGGCCGTGACACGGGTACGGGACATGATGTTCTTTCTCGGGATGGGTGGTCCGGGCCGGTCCGGGATCAGACCGGGATGCGGGTGAGGTGGCGGCCCACCGGGCGGGTGGTGACCAGACCGCTGAGCGGATCGACGACGACCTCGATCCGGATCCCGTAGGTCTCGGTCAGGTCGTGCTCGGTGAAGACCTCGGCCGGGGTGCCGGTGGCCCGGACCCGGCCGCTGTGCAGCAGCACCACCTCGTCGGCCACCGCGGCGGCCTGGTTGAGGTCGTGCAGCACCACGCCGACCGCGACACCGTGGTCGTCGGCGAGGTCACGCATCAGGTCGAGGATCTCGACCTGGTAGCGCAGATCGAGGAAGGTGGTCGGCTCGTCGAGCAGCAGCACCGGGGTGTCCTGGGCCAGGCAGGTGGCCAGCCAGACCCGCTGCAACTCGCCGCCGGACAGCTCGTCGACCGGCCGGTCGGCCATCGCGGTGACCCCGGTGACCTCCATCGCACGGCCGATCGCGGCGGGGCCGTCCGGGTCGTCGGCGCGCCAGCGCCCCCGGTACGGGTGCCGACCGTAGCCGACTACGTCACGGACAGTGACCCCATTGGGGACCGGCCGGCTCTGCGCGAGCAGGGTCACCCGGCGGGCGTACTCCTTGGCGGGCAGGCCGGCGGCGGCACAACCGTCGGCGAAGAGCACCGTGCCACTGTCGATCGGGTGCAGTCGGGCCAGCGCCCGCAACAGGGTGGACTTACCACTGCCGTTCGGCCCGACCAGGGCCGTGACCGCGCCGGGGCGGAGCGTGATCCCGGCACCGTGCACCACCGGCGTGCCGTGGTAGCCCAGGTGGAGGTCGGCTCCACGCAGGCTCTGCTCGACGCCGTCCGACGCCAGTACGCTCGACATGCGGTTAGGCTAACCTAACCTAACTCGCTGTCAAGATGGGGTCCCCGACATCGGTCGACGCTAGGAACCAAGTCGACGCGACTCGATGGAACGCTGGTGGGGTACCGCCGGAACAGGCCACTCGGACGCCCCGTCGACCGCCCGCGCGGGCGGGCACCGTGGTCACCCCGTCAGCCGGTGCGGAATCGGTACCGGGGTGGGAGGACAGACGAACGCGAGCAGCGGTAGCGTTGCGCGTCATCGCAGCCGGGCGGCCGGTGTGGCGCTCGCGATCGTACGGAGGATGGGGCATGTCCATCGGCGAGGAACCGTTCGCAGCCCGCGACGACCTGGCCTCGCGGCCGAACTTCGAGGTCACCCTGCGGGGGTACGACAAACGGCAGGTCGACCGCTACGTCGAACAGGCCGACGCCCGCATCGCCGCAGTCGCCGCCGACCGGGACCGGGCCACGTCGCACGTGCGGGACCTGACCGGCAAGCTCCAGGCGTTCCAGGTCGAGGTGACCGAGCTGCGCCAGCGGCCGACCCAGATGGACCGGGCGTCCTTCCGTGAGCTGGGTCCGATGGTCGACCAGATCCTGGACCTGGCCGAGAAGCAGGCGACGGCCATCGTGGACACCCACACCCAGCGGGCCACCAAGCTTCAGGCGGAGGCCGAGAAGACGCTCGCCAACGCGCGCGAACGGACCGTCAAGGCGCTGGCCGACCTCGACGAGGAGCTGGCCGGCCGACGGGCCGAGCACGAGAAGACGTACGAGGAGAAGCGCACCACCGCCGAGGCGGAGCTGGCCGAGATCCGCGAACGCGCCGAGAAGCTGCGGGCCGAGGGTGAGGCCGCACACGAGCGCGCCCAGCAGGAGGCGCAGCGCATCGGCGAGCAGTGCCGCCAGCAGGTCGAGCAGACCCGCGCGGCGGCCGAGGCGCTGACCACGTCCGCGCGTACCCAGATCCACCAGGAGATCCAGGCGGCCCGGACCAAGAGCCAGCAGGAACTGGCCCAGTGGCGGACCACGGTGGAGGAGGAGCTCGCAGAGCGGCGGTCCAACGCCGAGGAGGACCTGGCCGAGCAGCGGGCGTCGGTCGAGCGCGAGTTGGCCGCCCAGCGTTCCACCGCCGAGCAGCGGGTCAGCTCGATGATCGCGGACGCGCAGCAGTACTCCGCCGAGATCCGCAAGCGCGCCGACGAGCAGGCGGCCGAGACCCGCAAGTTCAGCGACGAGCAGGCCGCCGCCGCCGAGGAGCAGTTGCACACCGTCCAGCTCCAGGTCGGTGAGCAGCAGGAGGCGCTGGCCCGGTTGCAGGAGGAGTTGGACGGCGCCCGCCGGCAGCTCGACGAGACCCGGCGGGACAAGGACGCCACCGACGCCGAGCTGACCCGGCTGCGCCGGCAGTTGGAGGAGACCGGCCGCGACCTCGCGGCGGAGAGTCAGCGGCTGGACGAGGTGCGCCGGGCCGTCGAGGCGGCCGAGCGGCACGCCAAGGAGACCCGGGCCCGGGTGCAGCGGGAGGCCAAGCGGGTCGCCGACCTGGCGGCGGCGGCGGTGATGGCCGCGGCGGCCGGCGGCACCGAGACCGCCGAGTACCCGATGGTGGGCGCACGCCCGGCCGCCCGGGTCAACGGCGAGCCGACCCCGACGACCGGCCCGCACCAGCCCACGGCCGACGGCGACGCGCGCGCCGAGGTGGCCGGTGCCGAGCGCGGCGGTCCGCAGCGGTCGGTGGTCAACGGCGCCGCATCGAGCCCGGACGCTCTCCGTTCCGGACCGGGTTCGGACGGTGCCCGTGCCGAGAACGGCGCGGCGGGCACCGCCTCCGGCGACGCGGAGGGCAGCGGTGGCGCGACGGGCACCTCCCGTGGCCCGGACGGCGCTGTTTCCCCGGCGGGCTCCGGGGGCGTCGCCTCCGGGGGTGGTCCGGATGCCGGCCGCTCCGGCCACGGGCCGGCACAGTCCGCTTCGGCGGCGTTGACCGACCCGGCGTCGCTGACGGACCCGGTGGCGCGGGCGGCGGCGGTCGTCGCGGCCGGCGGGAAGGCCGGCATCGACTGGTTCGCCGGCCCGCCGGCCACCGAGGACGAAGCCGGGCACCCGGTCGCCGCGGCCAACGGCACCGCGCCCGAGCCCACCGCGCGCTGAGAGACCCGGTCGAGCCGGTGCGGGAATGTCCCCGCACCGGTGACCGGACTCAGAACGGCCGGCGCGGCAACCAGCCGAGAAACCGGTTCCGGGCGTGGGCCAGCGGTAACCCGGGCAGATCCCGGGTGGCGGCGAGCAGACACGACCCCAGATAGACCGCGAGCGCGGCCCGCGCTGTCCCAAACTCCGCCAGCAACTGGCTCTGCTTGACCGCGCACGGCCATTCCTGACCGCATCCGGTGCAGGTCCAGGCCGGCGGCGAGGGCAGGTGCTCCGGCGGTTTCGTCGAGCGGTAGCGGGCGCTCGCGCTGTTGCCGCGCCCGGTGTGCGGACGGACCACCCGGGCCGGATCGTCCGGCTCCGGACGGCGGGGGGCGAACAGTTCCCGCCGCGCCAACCCCAGCGCGCCGCCGGTGCGTACCAGTGCGTCCGGGCCGGGCCGGTGCCCGACCAGCGCCCCCAGCAGATGGTGTCCCAGCAGGTCGAACGCGTCGGGCCCGAGGTCGAGTTCCCGACACAGCCCGATCAGTCGCCGCGGCGCCGCCACCCGCTGCGTCACCAACGCCGCGCGCAGTACGTCCCGTAGGCCGTCCCCCAGTGCCCCCAGTCGGCTGCCCACGATGCTGGCCAGGATCGCCTCCCCGGCGATCCGCCGAAGCGCTTCAGCCGTCGCCCGGCGGACGATGTCAGTCGGATCCCTACCCTCCAACACCCCACCCCCGTCTTCGGCAACGATCGACCACCGGCCGACGCGACGCATACACGAGGAAGAATCTGCGGGATTTCTTCCTATGTGGATTTCGAAGGCGGGATTCCTGCCCTTCGGAAGTGCCGTCCACGTCGGTACCACGCCGCCTACCGCGCAGCCCCGAGCCGGCCGCTGCACGCCTGAGCGCGTTCCGGCCGACCGACCACCACGGCGCGCCGACCGCCTGATGCCCATCGACTCCGGCCGGTGCCAGAATCGCCACATGCCGCGTTCGCTCGTCGGCCGGGACGCCCTGTTCGACCTGGCCTGGCGCGCGCTGGGCGAGCCCGGCCCGGTGCTGTTGGAAGGCCCGGCCGGGATCGGCAAGACGACCCTGCTCCGGGCCCTCGTCGCCGAGGCGACCCGGGCCGGCTGGTCGGTACTCGCCTGCGCGCCGACCGAGTGCGAGACCGACCTGCCGTTCGCCGCTCTCGCCGACCTGCTCCGCCCGCTGGCGGACCTGGTGGTGGACCTGCCGCGTCCCCAGCGGGTCGCCGCCGAGGTGGTGCTGCTCACCGGCGACAGCGACGAGACGTTCGACGAACGGGTGGTCGGCGCCGCGACCCGGACACTGCTGGAGGCGGCGCTCGCCGCCGGCCGGCCGCTGCTGGTCGCGGTCGACGACGCGCCCTGGTTGGACCGGCCGAGCGAACGGGCGCTGCGGTTCGCGCTGCGCCGCCTCGACCCGGTGCCGGCCACGCTGGTGAGCTGCCGCACCCCGGCCGGGCCGGCGCCGTGCCCGGCGCCGCTCGGGCTCGACAGCGGTCCCCACCGGTTGACCCGGCTGACCCTGACCCCGCTCGACGTGGCCGCGCTGCACCACGTGCTGCGGGACCGGATCGGAACCCCGTTGAGCCGCCCGCTGCTCGCCCGGATCGCCCGCGAGGCCGCCGGAAACCCGCTGGTCGCCATCGAGGTGGCCCGCGCGGTCCAGCGCCTGCCGCAGCCTCCGGAGCCGGGGCAGGACCTGCCGGTGACCGCCTCCATGCACCACCTCCTCGACGAGGTCCTGGCCGGGCTGCCGCCGCGCTGCCGGGACGCGGTGCGGTTGGCCGCCCTGCTCGGCGTACCGCTGCTCGGGGATCTGGCCGCGACCGGGGTCGGTCCCGGCGTGTTCGACGCCGCCGAGGAGGCGGGGCTGCTGGTGGTGACGCCGCAGCGGGTCGAGTTCAGCCACCCGGTGTACGCGGCGGCGGTCCGCGCCGGCATCCCGCCCGGCGTACGGCGTGCCCTGCACCGCCGGCTGGCCGAGGTGGTGACCGACCCGGACGAGCGGGTCCGGCACCTGGCGCTGTGTTCCACGACGGCCGATCCGGTGGTGGCCGACGCCCTGGCGGCGGCTGCGGCGCGGCAGCACGCGCGCGGGGCGCCGGAGGCCGCCGCGACCCTCTACGAGTCCTCCGCGCGGCTCACCCCGGCGGGCGACCCGGACAGCCAGGGCCGACGGCGACTCGCGGCGGCCCGGTGCCGGTTCGACTGCGGCGACCATCCGGGCGCCCGGCTCGCCGCGGAGGCGGTGGCCGACAGGTTCACCGGCGACGTGCGTGCCGAGGCGCTGCTGCTGCGGGCCGTGGTGGCGTGGAGCGCCGACGAGCCGGGCGGCACCGCCGTCGAGGCCGCCGCGCGGGCGCTGACCGCGACCCGACCCGACACTCCCCTGGCCGGCCGGATCCACGCCCACCTGGCGCTCTTCGTCGACCTGCCCGATCCGGCCCGGACGCACGCCGAGGCGGCGGTCGGGCTGCTCACCGGGCCCGGCGGCGACCCCGCGCTGCTGGCCGCCGCACTGATGAACCTCTTCTTCAACGAGGTACGCGCCGGAGCGCCGCCCCGCACCGACCTGCTCGACCGGGCGCTGGCCATGGAGGGCGCCCAGCCGTCCTGGCTGGCCGGCACGATCCCGGCGGTCTGGTGGAAGGGCATCGACGACCTGGACCGTGCCCGGGAGCGCCTGACCGGACTGCTGGACCGGGCCACCGCACGCGGCGACGAGCCGTCCCAGCACGAGTTGCTCAAGCACCTCGGCGAGACCGAACTGCTGGCCGGTCGCTGGGCGGCGGCCGAGCGGCACATCGCGGCGGCCCGTGAGCTCGGCGAGTTGCTGGGCACCGAACTCACCGCCGAGACCTGGCTGGCCGCGCTGCTCGACGCGCTGCGCGGCCGGCTCGACGCGGCGGCCCGGACGGCGCAGGCGGGTACCCGGCTGGGCGATGAACTCGACGACGACTGGTGCCGCCGGATCCACCTGCACCTGGACGCGTTCGTCGCGCTCAGCGCCGGACGGATGTCCGACGCCGCCGCCGGTTACCGGCGGCTCGCCGCGATGTTCGACCGGATGGGCCTGGCCGAGCCGCTGGCCCAACGCTTCGAGCCGGACTGGATCGAGGCGTGCGTCGGGGTCGGTGACCTGGTCACCGCGCGGGCGACACTGGCGCGGCTGGCGCAGCGGCACCAGCGGCTGCCGCGCCCCTGGACGCTGCTCGGGTTGGCGCGCAGCCGGGCCCTGGTGGACAGTGCCGACGGAGTCGACCCGTCGGCCGCGCTGGCGGAGATCGACGCCGCGCGGGTCGCGGTGCCGCCCGACGTCCTGCCGCTGGACCGCGCCCGGTGTCTGCTGGTCGCCGGGATGGTGCACCGTCGGTCGCGCCGCAAGCGGCAGGCCCGGGAGGCGTTGCAGGCAGCGGCGGCCGAGTTCGACGCGCTCGGGGCGGCGGCGTTCGCGGAGCGGGCCCGGGCCGAGGCCGCCCGGCTCGGTGGCCGCCCGCCCGCACCGTCGGACCTCACCGCGACCGAGGAACGCGTGGCCCGGCTCGCCGCCTCGGGGCGGACCAGCCGGGCCATCGCCGACGAGCTGTTCGTCAGCCCCAAGACGGTCGAGACGAACCTCTCCCGGGTCTATCGCAAGCTGGGCATCTCCCGCCGCGCCGAGCTCGGCGCCGCACTCGCGCGGACCACGACCGGCACCCCGGGGATCGGCGGCGGGCGTCGATAGCTAGGGAAACACCGGATTCCTTCCCGGCCCGCCGACCGTAGCGTCGAGACGTCACCCGGCGATCGGCCGACGAAGGGAGCAGGACACGTGCGGCGAAAGATCCTGCCGGCGCTCTGCGTGGCGGTGCTCGCATTCACCGGATGCAGCGGCGGCGGCACCGAGGCTCCACCGGCGCCGGACACGGGGGCCGGCGCGGACGTGGACACCGACCTCGACCTGCCCGTCGACGAGACCGACACGGTACGCCCGCCCTGCCCGTTCGACGCGGCGCAGATCTCCGAGTTCGTCGGTGAGCCCATGGTGGACCAGGGCACCTGCAGCTTCGGCGACGGCAAGGGGGTCGCCCAGCTCACCGTGACCACCGCCTCCCGGTTGGCCGGGGAGAGCACCTACGACTACCAACGCCAGCAGGCCGGGCAGATCTACACCACGGTGACGGAGATCGGCGACGGCGCGAAGGGCTACCTGGCGGTGAAGGACATCGGCGCCGAGGCGGTGATGGTCGGCGACGGAGGCAGTTACACCGTGACGCTGAGCAGCTTCGCCCGCCTCGGTGCCCGGCCCGACGGATACGAGCAGGCGCTGCGTCGGCTGCTCGACGCCCTGCCCCGATGACGCGGAGGGAGACGACGATGAGGCACCTGTCCACCGCCGCCCGGCTCACCGTGACGGCGGTCGTGACGGCCGTGCTCGCCGCGTGCGGCGGGGCCGTCGAGCCGGCCGCGGCACCGCCACCACCGGCGCCGACCGGGGCACCGGAGCCGACCGGGGCACCGGAGCCGGAGCCGCCGAGCGAGACGCCCGCGCCGCCGGACGCGCCCGAGGTCGACGCCTGCGCGCTGGTGACCAAGGCGGAGGCCGAGACGTTGGCCGGTACGCCGTTGGAGGACCCGGCGCCGGTGCGGGACACCTGCACGTACACCGGGCCGGTCTCGGGGCCGTTGGCCCAGGTGGAGGTCTTCGTCGGTGACGGGGCGAAGAAGATCCTCGACGTCGACCGGAACCTCGATCACGAGTTCGAGACGCTCACCGGGATCGGGGACGAGGCGTACCTGGAGGAGGGTGCGGTCTTCGTCAGCGTCTCCGGGACCTGGGTGGCCGTCCGGCTGGTCCGGCTGGACGACCCGGCCGGGTACGCCCCGCGCCTCACCGACGTGGCCCGGACGGTGGCCGGGCGGCTGTGACGCGCGCGGGCCGGTCAGGCGCGATCGGGCTGCGCGTCGGGCGGCCGGGGGCCCTCCTCCTGTCGCCGCCCGAATCGCTGCCGGACCGACTCGCTGGCCTGCGCCTCCGGGCAGCCGAGGGTCCGCAGCAGGTCGGTGGCGACGGTCCGGATCTGCGCCACCACCACGCTCCCGGAGAAGCCGACCCCCTCGTGGTACGCGTCGCCGGCCCGGTCCACCGCTTTGAGGATCAGCCCTTCGGTGCGGCCGGTATGCTGCCCGCTCTCCGCCGTGATCTGCATGAGCGCGAGGGCGTCGCCGAAGTAGTGCACCGCCGCGGGCAGACCGGCCGGCACCGGTTCGTCGTCCCGGACCGCCGTGGCGGCCCGGCGCAGCAGTTCCTGACACCCCCGCACGGCCAGGTCGAGGTAACGGACGCCGCGTTCGTAGTGCTCGAAGTCGGTCCGGCGGTGCCACCGGGCCGGTGAGATCGCCACTGCCTCCTGGGCTCCGGCCACGGCGTCTTTGATGAGTTTGACCTGCGGATCGAGGGCGGTGAGGGCGTCCCGGGCGCGGGCCACCGCCTCGGCGTCGCCGGCCGACATGCCGTCGGCGCCCTTGTGCAGTTGCTCCATCAGCACCGTGAACAGCGGACGGGCCGCCCGCTGGACGAGCCGGACCGGGTTCACCGGCAGCACCGCCACCACCAGCACGGCGGCCAGTCCACCGATCGTGGCGTCGATGATCCTGGGCACCTCCAGCCCGCGTTGCACCGGCGCGAGCGTGGCGATCAGGACAGCCGTACCCCCGGCCTGGGTCACCACCTGACCGCCCCGGCTCAGCGTGAGGGCGAGCAGGATGGCCAGCGTGACGACGGTGCCGATCTGCCAGGGCCCGGTGCCGATGACCCAGATCAGCGCGTCGCCGACCACGATCCCGGCCAGGACGCCGATCAGCAGTTCCACGGTGCGTCGGGTCCGCCGACCGATCGCGGCGGCGATCGTGCCGACCGCCGCGCTGGGCGCGAAGACCGGTGACGGATGTCCGAGCACCTGGTGCGCCACCGTCCAGGCGACGGCGGCGGCCACTCCGGCCTGCACCGCGAGGATGGCGTACAACTCCAGCGTCCGGCGCCGTTCCCGCCAGCCGATCCGTGCGCTGATCCCGCCGACCGCGCGGGCGACCACCCCGACCGCACTCCCGACGGCGCCCCGCAGCCATCCGCTGTCCCGTTCGTCCGTCGCCGTCACGCCGCCGACTACCCGCCCGGGCTCAGCTCATTCGCCGGTACGCATCCATCCACCCCGCGCGGTACGACCGTCTGAGGCGAACCCACCCTGACACAACGCCCCTAGCTGCACAGAAGCAGCCAATATCAGTCTCGGTCGATTGACAAAGTTGTTGATCCCAACTTATGGTGCGAGCCGGCCGGACGTTTCCGGTGGTCCCGGCGGCGCTCGGCCAGCACCCGTCGACACCATCACCACACCGAGGAGCGTCATGGCCGGGCTGAGAGGCACACTACGCAGGACACGATGGCGGTTCGGCCTGGTCACCAGCGGGATAGCGGTGTTACTGGCCGGCGTCGGCCTGGTCAACGCGGGCGCCGCGCACGCCGCCGCCGGCTGCCGGGTGGTCTACTCCGCCCCCAGCCAGTGGCCCGGCGGCTTCACCGCCAACGTCGACCTGACCAACCTCGGCGACCCGGTCAACGGCTGGCGGCTGACCTGGACGTTCCCCTCCGGCCAGCGGGTGACGCAGGCGTGGAACGCGACCGTCACCTCCGCCGGCAACGACGTGACGGCGACCAACGTCGGCTACAACGCCGCGCTCGGCACCAACCAGAGCGTCTCCTTCGGCTTCAACGGCACCTACACCGGCACCAGCAACACCGCGCCGACCTCGTTCGCGCTCAACGGGGTCACCTGCACCGGGAGCGTCGGCCCGACCACCCCGCCGCCGACCACCCCGCCCCCCACCACGCCGCCCCCCACCACGCCGCCGCCGACCACGCCGCCGCCGGCCGGTGACGCGATGGCGTACGTGGACGCGATGCAGCCGGGCTGGAACCTCGGCAACACCTTCGACTCGGTCGGCGCCGACGAGACCGCGTGGGGCAACCCCCGGGTCACCCCGGCGCAGCTCGACGCCATCCGGGCCCAGGGCTTCAACAGCATCCGCATCCCGGTGACCTGGAGCAACCGGCACGGTGCCGCGCCCTCGTACACGATCGACGCCGCCTGGCTGAACCGGATCAAGGAGGTCGTCGGCTGGGCCCTGGACGACGGCTTCTACGTGATGATTAACATTCACCACGACTCGTGGCAGTGGATCCACGAGATGCCCACCAACCGCACCACCGTCCTCAACCGTTACAACGCGCTCTGGACCCAGATCGCCGCCGCGTTCCGGGACGCCTCGCCGAAACTGCACTTCGAGAGCGTCAACGAGCCGCAGTTCGCCAACAGCTCCGGCGACGCCCAGAACGCCCAGCTCCTGCACGAGCTGAACACCTCGTTCCACCGGATCGTGCGCGCCTCCGGCGGCAACAACGCCACCCGGATGCTGGTGCTGCCGACCCTGCACACCTCCTCCGACCAGCCCCGCATCGACGAGCTGGTGAGCACCTTCACCCAACTGAACGACCGCAACCTGATCGCCACCGTGCACTTCTACGGCTACTGGCCGTTCAGCGTGAACGTCGCCGGCGGCACCCGGTTCGACGCGGTCACCCAGCAGGACCTCGTCGACCGGTTCGACCGGGTGCACAACGCCTTCGTCACCCGGAACATCCCGGTCGTCATCGGCGAGTACGGGCTGCTCGGCTTCGACCGGCACACCGGCACCGTGCAGCAGGGCGAGAAGCTCAAGTTCTTCGAGTTCCTCGGGCACTACGCCCGCACCAAGCGACTCACCACCCAGCTCTGGGACAACGGCCAGCACTTCGACCGGGTCGCCTTCCGGTGGAAGGACGCCGAGCTGTTCGCCCAGATCAAGTCGAGCTGGACGACCCGCTCCGGCACCGCCTCCGCCGACCAGGTGTACGTGCCGCGTACCGGCTCGGTCACCGCCAAGTCGCTGACGTTGAACCTGAACGGCACCACCTTCTCCGGCCTGCGGCAGGGCACCACCAACCTGACGCAGGGCACCGACTACACCGTCTCCGGCAACCAGCTCACGCTGACCGCGAGCGCGCTGACCCGGCTGGTCGGCAGCCGGGCGTACGGCGTCAACGCCACGCTGCACGCCCGGTTCTCCACCGGCGTGCCCTGGCGGATCGACATCGTCACGTACGACCCGCCGGTGCTGTCGAACGCCACCGGGACGACCAGCGCGTTCACCATCCCCACCCAGTTCCGCGGCGACCAGCTCGCGACCATGGAGGCGAAGTACGCCGACGGCAGCAACGCCGGCCCGCACGACTGGACGTCGTACAAGGAGTTCGACGTCGCCTTCGCGCCCGACTACGCCGCCAACCGGATCGCGCTGACCTCCACCTTCTTCGGTGACGTCCGCGACGGCGCCCCGGTCACCCTCACCTTCCACTTCTGGAGCGGTGCCCGGGCGACCTACCGCGTCACCAAGTCCGGCACGGCGGTGACCGGCGTCATCGGCTGAGCAACGGTGCCACCGGCCGCCCTTCGCGGCCGGTGGCACCCACCGGTCATGATGGGATCATGATCCGATTCGTGCTGAACGTGTTGTGGCTCATCTTCGGCGGCGGGATCGTGCTGGCGATCGGATACGGCATCGCGGCCCTGATCTGCTTCGTGCTCGTCGTCACCATCCCGTTCGGCGTCGCGTCGCTGCGATTGGCGTCGTACTCGCTGTGGCCGTTCGGCCGGACCCTGGTGCCCAAGCCGGGTGTCGGGGTGGCCTCCGGCGTCGCCAACGTGATCTGGGTCGTCCTGGCCGGCTGGTGGCTCGCGCTGTCGCACATCGTCGCCGGGGTGAGCCTCTGCCTGACCATCATCGGGATCCCCTTCGGGGTGGCCAACTTCAAGCTGGTGCCGGCGGCGATCTGGCCGCTCGGGCAGGAGGTCGTCCCCGCGCCGTAACGATTCCCTGCTCGACGCCGATGCAGGACGGCCACAATCAAGGCGTGGAACGGGTGCTGACGGTGATCACCGCGCTTCCCCCGGTGCTCGTCCTGGTCCTGGTGTTCGTCCTGCCCGCGTTGGAGTCCTCGACGCTGCTCGGACTGGTGGTGCCGGGTGAGACCGCCGTGCTGGTCGGCGGGGTGGTCGCGCACGAGGGTGGCCTGCCGCTGTGGGCGGTGGTCGCCGCCGCCGCGGCCGGTGCCTGCCTCGGCGACCAGGTCGGCTACCTGCTGGGTCGGCGATACGGGCCGACGGTGCTCACCCACGCGCCCGCCGTGGCGCGGCGTCACCTCGACCTGGAGCGGGCACGTCGTCTGGTGGCCGGCCGTGGTGCGGTGGCGGTGGTGATCGGTCGGTGGGTGGCGGTGCTGCGGGTGGTGGTGCCACTGGCGGCCGGGGCCAGCGGCATGCGCCGTACGACGTTCGGGTGGGCCAACGTGACCGGCGGGCTGCTCTGGGCGGCGGCGGTGTCCGTGCTGGGGTACCTCGGCGCGGCGTCCTACCGCTATCTGGAACGGGAACTGGGCATCGGCACCTACGCGCTGCTGGGCGTGGTCGTGATCGGTGGGCTGTTCGCGATGTGGCGCAGGCGGCGTCAGAGCAGGGTCGACCAGTAGTCCCAGAAGCGGACCAGCACCGCCAGCAGGATCACCGTGTACCAGGCGACCAGGATGAAGCTGTGATAGCCGGCGAGTCCGGCCAGCCGGGCCGGCGGCGACGACGGCGGCACCCGGCGCAGGTTGTGCAGCGTGGTATAGACGAATATCGCGATCATCACCACCCAGACCACCATGCAGTACGGGCAGAGCGCGCCGATGACGTACAGGCTCTGATAGATCAGCCAGTGCACGAAGATCACGCCGAAGGTGGCCCCGGCCTGGAGACCGGCCCAGATCCAGCCGGGCAGCCGCACCCCGGCGAGCAGCACGACGCCGAGGGTGGTGACCACCGCGAAGCCGGCGATGCCGAGCAGCGGGTTCGGGAAGCCGAAGGCAGCGGCCTGCGGGGTGGTCATCACCGAGCCGCAGGACAGGATCGGGTTGATGCTGCACGTCGGCACGTAGTCCGGATCGCTCAGCAGGTTGATCTTCTCGACGGTGAGGGTGGCCGCCGCGAGCAGGCCGACGGCGCCGCCGACGGTGAGCACCCACGCGGTGACCCGGGCGAGGAAGCCCGCCTCCGGTCCGTCGGGGTCCGCCGGCCGGCGGGCCGGGTCGGCGCTCATCCGGCGAGCGCGGCGTCGATGGCGGCGATCATGTCCGACTGGGTACGCACGTTCGTCAACTGCCGGCCGTTGAGGAAGAACGTCGGAGTGCCCTGCACCCCGGCGGTCTCGCCGTCGGCCCGGTCCCGGGCCACCCGCTCGGCGGTGGCCGGGTCGTCGAGGTCACGCTGGAAGCGGTCGACGTCCAGACCGAGGGTGCGCGCGTACCCGACGAACGCCTCGGTCTGCGGGGTCCGCTGGTGCCCCCACGTCTCCTGGTTCTCGAACAGCACGGTGTACATCTCGGCGAACCGACCCTGGTTGGCTGCGGACTGGGCAGCCCGGGCGGCCAACTCGGCGTTGGGGTGGCTGGGGATCGGGAAGTACCGCACCACGAAGGTGATCCGGTCCTGGTAGGTGTCCAGGAGTTCGCTGACCGCCGGGTAGACCGCGCCGCACGCCTCGCACTCGAAGTCGAGGAACTCGACCAGGGTGACCTTGCCGTCGGTGGCGGTGGAGAGCCGGTGGCTGTCGTCGCGTACCAGCACGGCCGGGTCGACCGGTTCGCCGCTGGCCCGCGAGCCGGCGTTCCGGTTGATCGCGGTCAGACCGATCATGACGAGGATCACCACCAGGATCATCGCCAACGTCAGTCGCAGGTTCCTCGTCATGCGGGCGTCAACCTTCTCTGTGGGAGCAGCCCATGCTGCATCGGTCGGCTGGCAGGTTGCTGAGAGCAGGCTGGACGGAAACTCATCGACGTACCCGGCGGTCGCGTTCGGCCAGCTCGGCGAGCATCCGGTTGTAGGCGGCGAGCTCCGGGTCCTCGCGTCCCTCGGCCTCGGCGCGGTCGGCGGCCCGGTCGCGGCGACGGGCCTCGCGCCGGTCGGCCTGGATCCACTGGAACATCAGCGCCCCCATCACGATCACGGTGGGCAGCTCACCGAAGGACCAGGCGATGCCCCCGGCGGCCTGCTGGTCGGCCAGTGGGGTCGGCCCCCATGGCCGGTCCAGCGCGATCCACCAGTCGGCGGCCAGCACGGTCGTCGACTGCATGAGCGCGACGCCGAGGAAGGCGTGCAGCACCATGCTGATCAGGACCAGGACCATCTTCAGCGGGTACGGCACCCGGCGGGGTGCCGGGTCGACGCCGATGACCGCCCAGAAGAAGAGATACCCGACGGCGAGGAAGTGCCCGACCATCGCCAGGTGGGCGGCGTGCGAGCGGACCGCCAGTTCGTACAGGCCGGTGAAGTAGAGCACGTAGAGGCTGGCCACGTAGACGACGAGCGCCACCACCGGGTGGGTCAGCACCCGGGAGGCCCGGGAGTGCAGGCCCGCCTGGAGCCACTCCCGGGGACCCGGCCAACGTGGGTCGGTGGCCGGTCGCAGCGCCCGTAGGGCGAGGGTGACCGGTCCGGCCAGGACCAGCAGGATCGGCGCGACCATCATCAGCAGCAGGTGCTGCACCATGTGCACGGCGAACAGCACCGGGCCGTACCGGGCCAGGCCGCTGGAGGTGGCGACGACGATCACCACGCAGCCGAGCAGCCAGAACGCGGTACGGGCGGCGGGCCAGGCGTCGCCGCGCCGCCGCAGCCGCCACACCCCCGCGAGGTAGAGCCCGGCCGCGCCCAGGACGGCGGCGATGACCAGGGGTTCCGGCAGCCAGAGCCGGGCCACCGTGGCCACGCTCAACGGCGGCGGCATCGGGAAGCCGAGCAGGGCGGTCGCCACGTCCTCGTCGGCGCCGACGGCCGGCACGGGGGTACGCGACAGCGCCACGGCAGCCCCGACGGCGGCCCCGAACAGCAGCGTCTCCACGACGGCGACCCGCACGAACGGGCGTCGCCGGCCGGTGGCCAGGGCCGGCATCGTGGACCGCCGGTGCCACTGCCCGAGCACCGCGATCACGGCCAGCAGAGCGGTCTTGACCAGCAGCAGCCACCCGTACCCGGTGCCGGTCAGGTCGGCCGGGCCGGTGAGTCGTACGCTCGCCGACAGCAATCCGGACACACCGACCGCGACCAGACAGACCAGCGCCAGCGGGGAGAACCGGCGCACCGCGACCGCGAGGTCGGCGGCGGTGCCCCGGGCGGTGATCGCCAGGGCGAGCAGGCCACCGGCCCAGACGGTGACCGGCACCACGTGCAGCAGCAGGCCCGAGACGGCCACCTGGTGGTTGCTGGCCGACGCGGCGTGCCCGGTGAAGACCGGCGGCACCACCGCGGCCAGGGCGGCGAGCAGCGCCACCACCGCCCCGGACGGACGCAGGCTGCGGGCCGCGACGACGGCCACGACCAGCGCCAGCGCTCCGCTGAGCGCCAGGGACTGGCCCAGCGACACGCTGCGGACGAAGTTCAGCACCGCGCGGACCGACAACACCTGCGCGGCGGGCAGCCCGAACAGGTCGACGAGCGTGTAACAGACCGCGACACCGGCGGACACCGCCCAGGCGGCGGCGGTCCACGCCGCGGCGCGCAGCCGCCGGTAGCCCAGCGCGGAGAGTCGACCGCCGTCGTCGCGCGGGGACAGCACGGTGACCGCCACCAGCAGTCCCACGGTGGCCACCGCGCCGATCTGCATGCCGAGCCGGGCGGCCGGCAACAGCCAGGCCGCGGTCGGGTCCGGGTCGGGCAGCCCCGGCGGAGTCGGCGGTACGCTGCCGCCGCCCCACCACAGCAGCACGGCCGCGACACCGGCGGCGACCAGGACCATGACGGCGGGCACCAGGACCGGACGGCGCAGGATGAGGGGCGGGACGAGCTGGTGCGGGCGGTTCAACGACGGCTCCTGGTGCGGGTGGTTTCCCAGGTAGTCGGCGCGGCGGGGCTTCGGGTTCCCGGCCGTCACCAGTGGGCGCCGTGGCAGACGCCCTCGGCGTCCTCGGGCTCCACCTGCAACGTGGCGTGCTCGATCTCGAAGCGGTCGTGCAGGAGCCGGCGTGCGGCGGCCAGCACCCGGGCCAGGTCCGCCCCACCGGCCAGGGTCAGGTGCGCCGAGGCCACCTCCATGCCCGAGGTGAGCGTCCAGACGTGCAGGTCGTGCACGTCGGCCACGCCCTCGACGTCGCGCAGCGCGTCGCGGACCTCGGCGACGTCCAAGTGCGGCGGCGCGGCCTGGACGAGGACCCGCAGCGCGGCCCGCCCCAGCCGGTAGGTGCGGGGCAGGATGAAGAAGCCGACCGCCACGGCCACGATCGGGTCGGCGTACCACCAGCCGGTCAACGCGATCACCCCGGCCGCGACGATCACCCCGATCGAGGCGAGCAGGTCGCCGAACACCTCCAGGTAGGCGCCCCGCACGTTGAGGCTCTCCTTGGCGCCGGAGCGCAGCAGCAGGAACGCCACGATGTTGGCGAGCAGCCCGGCCACCGCCACCGCCAGCATCGGCCCGGCCATCACCTCCGGCGGTTCGCCGAGCCGGCGTACCGCCTCGACCAGCACGAAGAGCGCCACCCCGAAGAGCAGCACCGCGTTGGCCAGCGCCGCCAGGACCTCCATCCGATAGAGCCCGAAGGTGCGCTGCCCGTCCCGGGAGGCCCTGCTCGCCGCCGTGATCGCGGCCAGCGCCATGCCGATGCCCAGCACGTCGGTGAACATGTGCCCGGCGTCCGACAGCAGCGCCAGCGAACCGGTCACCCAGGCACCGATCGCCTCCACCACCATGAAGACGGCCAGCAGGGCGAAAGCCACCCAGAGCCGCCCCCGGTGCTTCTCCCCCGCGCGCAGGACCTGCTGCCCGTGATCGTGCCCGGCACCCATCCGGCACTCCTTCCACTCGCCACGAGCAACATATGCGGACATTGCAATAAGTGCAAGTGTGGTGCCGGAGTCGCCGAATCAGACAGGAGCGACGAAATTTCGCCTTAGGTCAGCGCGCCCGCCAGTTCGCCCACAGCGCGCCCAGCACCATGCCGGGTCGGGCCAGCGCGCGGGGGTGCTCGCGCATCGAGACGACGTCGTTGAAGCGGCGGGCCGTGGCCACGTCGGTCATGGTCGCCCGGACGATCTGGCCGCTCACCCAGCTCGTGAGCCGGTACCCGCGCGGGTAGGGACCGTCGACGTGCGGCAGCGCCAGGTCGGCGGAGGTCGACATCGACCAGGCGGCGTCGACCACGACCCGTTGCAACTCGAAGAACCGGCGGGCCGGGAAGCGGAGGTCCGGCCCGGAGCGCAGGTACGCCGACAGACAGGCCGCGTGCAGCGCGGCGGCCGTGATCCCCTGGCCGTAGACCGGGTTGAACGAGGCGACCGCGTCACCGACGCTGACCAGACCGCCCGGGAGCCGCCGCAGCGCGTGGTAGTCCCGCCGCCGGCTGTCGGCATGGCGGTAGGTCTGCACCTCGCCGAGCATCTCGCTCTCGGCGACCTCGGTGAACTCGGGCGGGAACTGCTCGCGCAGCCGACGTACGAAGTCCTCGGCGGTGCGGCCGGGGCGGTTGTCGCCGTAGCCGGCCATCATCGCCATCCACCGACCGTCCTCGATGGCGAAGTACGCCGCCCCGGCGACGTCCGAGGAGGACGTGACGCTGTTCAGGGCCATCACCACGGTGTGCTCCGGGTGCGCCTCGCGGCGACGGAACAGGGCCGTGGCGTAGTTGAGGTGCACCGGCATGCGCCGCAGGGCGGGTCGCTCCCAGCCGGCCTCCGCCAGCCAGTCGGAGAGGCGGCTGGACCGGCCCATGGCGTCGACCACCAGATCGGCGTTCTCCACGCCGGGCGTGGCGTTGACGTCGCACCGGACCCCGGCCACCGACGAGCCGTCGAGCACCAGGCCGGTGGCGCGGGCCGTCACCGTCTTGACGTTGGGCAGCCGCAGGACCTGCTGGCGGATCAGCCCCTCCAGCAGCGGCCGACTTCCGGCCAGGCTATCCGCGTCGTCGGGCACCACCACCTTGGGGCGGCCGTCGAGGTAGTTGCGCCGGGCGGCCGGTGGCGCCTCGACCGCCCCCTGGGCCAGGGCCTGCTCACGGAACCCGGGGAAGAGACGCTCCAATTGCAGGAAACCGCCGGGCAGCAGCGCGTGCAACTGTGTCCCCTGTGGCACACCCGGCCGTCCGCCCGGCACGTGCAGGTCGTCGCGGTCGATCACGACGACGCTCGCGGCGTGGTCGGACAGCACCCGGGCGGCCAGCAGGCCGGCGACGCTGCCGCCGACCACCACGGCCGTACCGAGCACCGGAGACGGCTGGTCGGGCGGTCGCACCGCGTTCAGCGCGGCGAAGACCTGAGCCGGAGAGAAGGACATCGTGCTCTCCAAGGGGTACGAGGTGTGGCGCCGTTCCGCCGGGCCCGGCCGGTGACCGAGGCACAGGCAGGCCGGCGGGACCGGGCGGTCGGCATGACGCTCAACGATCGTTGCACAACCAGGGAACGCGACGGCAGATCCGACGGTCGATGCGGCCCCACACGTGGACGGTGCCGGCACGACCATCGGTGATCCGCGCGTCGCGGCTGCTCACCACCCCTTTTTCTCAGGTCGTCGTGGCGCTGTCGTGGGTGCCGGGCGGACCCGCGTCGACGCGGTTGACCAGGTAACCGAAAGCCGCTGCGGTAAAGAACATGACAATGCCGTAGACGGCGGCCGGAATCGCCATCTGCGTGTTGTTCAACAGCGCCGGGCTGAGCGCGATCGTGATGGCCAGGGTGCTGTTGTGGATGCCGATCTCGAAACCGGCCGCCTTCGCGGCGGGTGGCGCGATCCCGGCCAGCCGGGGCACCCCGTACCCGACCGCGAGGCTGAGCAGGTTGAACGCCAGGACCGCCAGACCGACCGCGACGAAGTAGTCGGCGATGTTCTCCCGCTCACCGAGCACCGCGCCGAGGATGACCGCGACCAGCACCACCACGGACATGATCCGGACCGGCCGGTCGAGCCGGTCGGCCACGTCCGGCACCCGGGCCCGGACCAGCATGCCGATCGCGACCGGGACGAGCACGATGGCGAACACCTGCACCACCTTGTCGAACTGCAGCCCGATGCTCGTCGCGTCGCTCAGGAAGTAGCCCGCCGACAGGTTGACCACGATCGGCAGGGTGAGCACGGCGAGCACCGAGTTGATCGCGGTCAGGGTGATGTTCAGCGCCACGTGCCCGCCGAACAGGTGGCTGTAGAGGTTGGCCGTGGTGCCGCCGGGCGACGCTGCGAGCAGCATCATCCCGACGGCCAGTTCCGGCGGCAGGTCGAAGGCGAGCACCAGGCCGAAGCAGAGCGCCGGCAGCAACAACACCTGGCAGGCCAGCGCGATGACGGCGGCCTTGGGGTGCTGGGCCACCCGCCGGAAGTCCGCGACGGTCAGGCCGAGACCCAGACCGAGCATGATGATGCCGAGGGCGACGGGCAGTCCGATCAAGGTCAGGGCAGAGTCCATGACACGACATCGTTACCACCCGGTAACGCACTCACAATCCTCCATGCGGCCGGGGTCCGCCGCCCGGCTCAGCGACCACAGGCGAGCGTGAAGCCCTCCGGCACCGAGGTGGTCGTGGCCAGCAGGCCGAACGTCGTCGTCCCGCCCGGGGCGAGCAGGGCGTTCCAGCCGGCGTCGCGGACGGTCACCGCGCTGCCCGCCTCGGTCGGCGTTCCGTTCCACAGCGACTGGATCCGCTGGTCACCGGGCCAGGTCCACCAGACCTGCCAGCCGTCGAGCGCCTCGGTCCCGGTGTTGCGCACGGTGACCGTGGCGACGAAGCCACTCCCCCAGCCACTGCCGATCGTCGCCGTCGCGGCACACACCGGCACCGCCTGCGTACGCGCCGGGCCGCCCATGACGTACGGGTCCCGCCGACCCTTGGCATCGCTGAACCGGAACCAGTACTCGGTGTCCGGGGTGAGCCCCTCGACCACCACCAGGCCGTAGCTCTCCAGCCCGGTGTCCGCCGAGGCCACCGGGTTGTGCCACATCTCGGCGTCCTCCCGGGTGGCGAAGAGGTGCACCGTGATGGGGAGGTCGTACCCGCACGGCGGGCGGAACGTCAGCGAGTAACGGATGGTGACGGTCGTGGTGGTGGTGCCGGCCACCATGCCGGCCAACGGCAGCGCGGGCGGACACACCGTCACCGTCGGCGTCGGCGACTGCGAGGTGGTGAGCGGAACAGGCGGGGACGTGGCGGCGCCCGCGCTGCTCGCCATGCCGGCCGCGCCCACCAGGGCCAGCGTCGCGGCGGCGATCGTCGCCAGGGCGTACTTCTTCGACATGCGGTGTCTCCTCCGGGGGTGGTGTGAGCACCGGGCGCAGCACGGCGGCCGGTGCCTGGGAAACGGGCTGCCCTGCGCGGGTGGCATCCCCGCACGCCCTGACGATGGTTCGCACGCCGGCCCCGGACGCGACTACGCAGAGTGTTTCATTCGAGAACCATCGATACAACGGACGACCAGTCGATCCATCCGGGGCCGGACGGGCACCCGGCCACCCGGGCCGAACCGGTCGCACCGGGGGAGAATGGGGCGATGCCCGTGGTTGAGGCGGTGGCCGTCGTCCCCGTACCCCCGAATGTCGCGTTCGCGATCTCGCAGACCACCATGCCGGTCCGGCGGCGGTGGGATCCGTTCGTCCGTAGCCAGCACTTCGTGGACGGCGCCACCCGGCCGGACAAGGGCGTCCGCACGTTCACGCGGTCCCGACACGGCCTCTCGATGGTCAGCGAGTACGTCTCCTACGCGCCGCCGACCAACGTCGGCATGAAGATGGTGCGCGGCCCGTGGTTCTTCGAGATGTTCGCCGGAGGCTGGCGGTTCGTGCCGGCGGACGAGCCCGGCCACACCGTCGCCACCTGGCGGTACCACTTCCGCTGCCGTCCGGCGCTGCTGCGACCGGTCGCCGACCGGATCGGCACCTGGCTGCTGGACCGGGACATCCGCCGCCGGATCGCCGGCTACGCGGCCGGATGCGCCGATCCGGTCGTGGTCGCCGCCGCCGAACGGGACCTGCGCGAGCGCAACGACGGGAACCGGACCGAGTCTTGACCGGAAACGGTGATCAGCTTACGTTCGTCAATCAGACAGGTGTCTTTACTGATCGCCGTCCCGCCCGGGAGTGCCGATGCGACCGTTCCGTCCCCGCCGCCTCACCGCCCTCGTGGCGCTGACCACGTTGCTGGTGACCGCCGCACCACCGGTCGCCGCGCACGCGGCACCGCAGCGCGGCACCGGATACCACCGGGTCGGCTACTTCACCCAGTGGGGGATCTACGGCCGGGCGTTCCCGGTGCAGAAGCTGGACACCTCCGGGGCGGCGAGTCGGCTGACCCACGTCAACTACGCCTTCGGCAACGTCAGCGAGGACGGTCGCTGCTTCGTCGACGGTGGGCCGGGTGAGGGCGACGCCTGGGCCGACTACCAGCGCCCGGTCCCGGCGCAGGAGAGCGTCGACGGGGTCGCCGACACCTGGGGCGAGCCGCTCAACGGCAACTTCGGCCAGTTGGCGAAGCTCAAGGCCAAGCACCCCCACCTGAAGGTGATGATCTCGCTCGGCGGCTGGAGCTGGTCGACGTACTTCTCCAACGCGGCCCGCACCGACGCCTCCCGCAAGGCGTTCGTCGCCTCCTGCATCGACCTCTATCTCAAGGGCAACCTGCCTATCCTGGACGGCGGCAGCGGCGGGCCGGGCTCGGCCGCCGGGGTCTTCGACGGCATCGACCTGGACTGGGAGTGGCCGGGCTCGCCGGGTGAGCCGGGCAACGTGATCCGCCCGGAGGACCGGAAGAACTTCACCAAGCTGCTCGCCGAGTTCCGCCGGCAGCTCGACGCGTACGGCCGGACCACCCGCACGCACCACCCGCTGACCGCCTTCCTGCCGGCCAACCCGGCCGCGATGGACGCCGGCTTCGAGGGCCGCAAGATCTTCAAGTACCTGGACTTCGCGACCGTGCAGGGGTACGACTTCCACGGCAGTTGGGACGCGGTGACCAACCAGCAGTCGGCACTGCGCGTGCCCAAGGGCGCGCCGGACGACCCCGACTTCTCCGTGCAGGTGGCGATCGACGGCTGGATCGCCCGGGGCGCGCCGCGCGGCAAGCTGGTGCTGGGCATCCCGTACTACGGCCAGGGCTGGACCGGCGTCACCGGCGGCGGCACCGGCCTGTTCCGGCCGGCGACCGGACCGGCACCGGCCACCCACGCGGCCGGCTACGAGGACTACAAGCAGCTCAAGACGTTGCCGGGCAAAGGCTTCACGGTGCATCGCGACCTGCGCGCCGGGCACGCCTGGCTGTTCGACGGCACCACCCTGTGGACGTACGACGACCCGGCGGTGGTGCTCCAGAAGACGCTCTACATCCGGGCCGCCGGACTCGGCGGGGCGATGATCTGGTCGCTTGACGGCGACGACGACAACGCCACGCTGACCAAGACGATCAGCCTCGGCCTCACCACCAGGTAGGGCAGCCGGGCCCGACGCACGGGCCGCAGGCTCAGCGGCCTCAGCGCACGGGCAGCGTCGACTCGCGCATCACCAGGCGGCTGGCGAACTCCTCCGAGTGGGTCACCGCACCGTCGATGGCCGCGAAGAGGCGCTGACCGGCCACCGCGCCGAGGTGCTGGAGGTTCATGTCCACACTGGTCAGTCGGGGGCGGGAGTCGGCGGAGATGGCCTCCCAGTTGTCGAAGCCGATCACCGAGATCGCCCCCGGCACGTCCCGGCCGAGATCACGCAGCGCGTCCAGGACGCCCCGGGCGATCTGGTCGCTGCCGCAGAAGATCGCGTCCACCTCGGGCCGCTGCTCGACGATCATGTGCGCGGCAGCCCGCCCCCAGGACTCGTCCCACGACCCGTAGTAGGGCCGGTCGCCGACCATGCCCAGGCCCGCCGCCGCGAGGGCCGCCGCCGCGCCCTCGGCCCGGTCGCGGGCCGCCTGGAAACCCGGCTCGCCGGTGATGTGGGCGATGTTGCGCCGACCGCAGGCCAGCAGGTGCTCGATGGCGAGACGCCCGCCCCCAACGTTGTCGACCGTGATGGAGATGTCGGCCGGGTCCGAGGAGGGGGCGTACACGTAGACCACCGGCACCGGGATGTTGCCGGCCAGCGGCGGCCGGGGGTCGGTCCGCGAGCCGACCACGATCAGCCCGTCCACCCGGCGCGACAGCAGCGCGCGGACGTGGTGCTTCTCCCGGATCGCGTCACCGCGTGCGTCGCACAGGAACACCGACACCTGGCCCGCCCCGAAGGCGTCCTCGGCGCCCATCAGGATCGGGATCGAGAACCGCCCCTCCAGGTCGCTGGTGAGCAGGCCGACGGTCCCGGTCCGGCCGCTGAGCAGCCCTCGGGCCAGGGCGTTCGGCGCGAAGGAGAGCAACTCCGCGGCCTCCAGCACGCGTACCCGGGTGGTCGCCCGCACCTCGCCACGTCCGTTGATGGCCTTGGAGGCGGTGGCGACCGAGACGCCGGCCAGCTTGGCGACGTCGGTGAGCGTGGGCGTGCGGTTGGCGGGGACCTCGGGCTCGGTCGTCATGCGGTGCTCCCTCCCAGCGACCGGCACGGATGCGGTGCGCGGCGACAGGTTGCCTCGGGAGCCCGTGCAAGCACTCCCGACGGAAGTGACCTTGTAAAGGTTTTCGGCGTTGTTTCGGTGTCGTTGCCCGGCTCGCTGTGTCGCTCGTACCTGCGCGGAAACGATACACCTAAGTGTGCCGCCGACTCGGTTCAGGAAGGCCCGTCGGTGCCCCCTTCCCGAAAACTCCCCCGAAACGTTCGCTGGCCGCACACGTAGTGATGAAAGGAGGGGTCCCCTGCTATACACGAGGCGTTAGTAGGGGACCCTTCCTTTCATCCGAGGGGGCGAGGTGGCGGTCGCGTTCGGCCTGTCGGAGTTGTGGGACCCGGTCGTGCGCCGGAACCCGCACGAGTTCTACGACCGGGTACGCGACAGCGGCGGCCCGGTGCTCCAGGTCGACCCCGCCGGCAACCGGCTGTGGGTGGTCGCCGGTCACGCCGACGTGCTGCACGGACTGCGGCACCCGATGATCGGGCACGAGGTGCACCGGCACCGCCCGGACGGCCCGGCTCCCGCCCCGTACGAGATGACCGAGGTGGCGAGAATCGAGTCCCGGCAGCTCATCAGCCTCGACCCGCCCGATCACACCCGCCTGCGCGGGCTGGTCAGCGGCGGATTCACGGCACGGGCGGTGGCCCGGTTGGAGCCGTGGATCGCTGACCTCGCCGACCGGCTGGTAGACCGGGCACGTCGGCAGGGCCGCGTGGACGCGGTGGCCGACCTCGCCGATCCGGTACCGGTCAACGTCATCGCCGAGCTGGTGGGCGTACCAGAACCGGATCGGGCGCGGTTCCGGGCCTGGTCGGCGGCGATCGTGTCGGCCGGGTACGACGGCCCGGCGGCGACCCTGGAGTTCGCGGCGTACCTCGACGACCTGGCGGCGCGACGCCGTGCCGAACCCGCCGACGACCTGATCTCCGAGCTGGTGGCGGTGGAGGACCGCGCGGACCGGCTGGACCGCGACGAGTTGGTGGCGCTGGTGCAGTTGCTGCTCATCGCCGGGCAGGAGACCACCGTCGACCTGATCGTCAACGGCATCCGCCTGCTGCTCACCCATCCGGTGCAGTGGGAGGCGCTGCGCGACGATCCCACGCTGGCCGAGGCGGTGGTGGAGGAGACGCTGCGGTTCCGGGGGCCGGTGGAGATCGTGCCGCCCCGGTTCGCCTTCGCGGACGTCGAGCTGGCCGGTGGGCGGATCCCCGCCTTCGACCGCGTGGGGCTGTCGATCTGGGGGGCCAACCGGGACCCGGCGGTCTTCCACCGGCCGCACGAGTTCGACATCGCCCGCAGCGACGTCCGTCGGCACATCGCCTTCGGGTACGGCATCCACTTCTGCCTCGGCGCGCACCTGGCGCGGCTGGAGAGCCGGATCCTGTTCGACCGCGTGGCACGGCACCTGCCCGGACTGCGGCTGGCGGTCGACGCCACCGACCTGGACGCGTTCCGCCTGCACCACGACGGACTGCCGCTACTTGTGTGACGCCCCGCGTCCCGCCCGCCGGACGGCCCCGCACGGCGGACCGACCCGCACGTCAGGCCGCACCGCACGCTGGACGGCCCCGCAGGCCGGGCGACCGACACGACGGGGAACGGGTCACGCCGAGGTCCGGGCCTCCTGGCGGCCTTCGTCACGGGCCCGCGCGAGAAGCCGCGCGAGTCGGCGGCGGCGCCCGCGCACCACGGCACGCCAGGCGAGTACGAGCGCCACGATCACGAGTAGCAGGGCCACCTGTGGCCAGGGCATCGACCAGACCACGACGGTGGCGGTGGTCGGCCGGATCTCGGAGTCGGCCGGGTCGCCGACCAGGATGTCCGGGGTCAGCGTGACGGTGGCGGTCAGCCGTCCCCAGCCCCACACCCCACGCACGTACGCCTCGGCCGGGCGGTCGCCGCCGGGCAGCAGTTCCTCGACCTCGGCCGGGCCCTCGGTGTCGCGCAGCCCGAACAGGTCGCCGACGGTGGCCCGACCGGCACCGGTGACGGCCACGTTCCCGTCGTTGACGGCCGTGTACCGGATCCGCACGCTGCCCGGCGAGAAGGGGTTCCACGACCGGTGGTGGGTGGCGGTGAGGTCGTCGACGCGGATCGCGGCGACGGCGGTGCCGCTGGCCCGCAGCATCACCCGGAACCCGACCCGGCTCTCCACCGCCACCGTGCCGCCGGTGCTGGTGACGGTCGCCGCGATGCCGGCGGGGTGGTCGCCGGGGCTGGCGTCGGTCGGTGCCTCGATGGTGAACGGCACCACCCGCGTCGACTTCGCCCCGACGCTCACCGTGTCGCGCACCGTGATCCAGGTGCCACCGTCCACCGAGGACTGGTGCGACGGCAGCATGTTGAACCGCCCCTTGTCGGTGAGGTAACCGTCGGCGGCCTGGAGCGAGAACACCACCGGGGCGTCGCTGAAGTTGCGTACCGCCAGGTGCTCGGTGACCACCTCACCCGGGTCGAGCGTGCGCTCCACCCAGCGGCGGCCGTCGGGACCGAGCGGGCTCGCCGGCTGGACCGCCCAGGTGACGGTGGGCGCGGTCGGCTCCGCCCACGCGGGGACCGCTCCGGCCAGGCCGGTCGCCGCCAGCACGGCCAGCGTCGCCAGCACGGCGGACGTCCGCGCCACCATCCGCCGCCGCCACGGGACCTTCGGCACGCTCATGACCAGCCCTTCGAACCGCAGGGGTACGGGTGGGGGCCGCCGAAGCAGGCGGCCCCCACCCGCGTGGATCACTCGAACAGGGACAGGGTCAACGTCGAGGTGTACTCACCCGCGGCCACGTCGGCCGGGGTCCGCAGGAACAGGTCCGCGTCGACCGAGTACGCCCCACCCGCGACCGCACCCGAGTCGAACGTCGAGACCAGCAACTCCTGGTCGACCAGACCCACGTTGTTGCCCGGCTGCGTCGGCTCGTCCAACACCGTCACGACCTCTTCACCCTCGCTGACCAGACCGGTGTCCCCACCGTCGACCAACCGCGGCTTCCAGCCCAGGTGACCGGCACCGATCGGCTCCTGACCTGCACCACCGGTGAAGTCCGTCGCGCTGCCCAGCACCGCCCACGCGGCACCCTCCGGCACCTCGTCGGCCGTACGCGTGTCGGTCACCGTCACCGTCGGCAGACCGCCGACGAACTGACGCACCAGCAACGTCGACCCGTCCTCGGTCAACGCCACCGAGTCACCCGCGATCGACATCGCCAGCACACCCGGCTCCACGAGCTCCTCGATGTCGACGGTGACGGTGACGTCACCGGTGTCACCCGGGTCGGCCGACACCGGCGCGGCCATCGCCACCGACCCGACCAGCAAGGCCCCAGCGGCACCCGCCGCCAGCAACCGCTTCCGATTCCCTGTGTTCATGCGATTCTCCGTTGTCTCTCGTGGTTACTGGGCTTGACGAGGGTCTGCGGCACAGTCGGCGCCGGGATGGTCGGCGGTGACGACGGTCGTCACGTCCGTGCCGTCGAGCGAGCCGGTGACCCGCACGGTGGCGGTGCCGGACGGGACCGACGCGGCACGGGTCGTGAACTGCTGGAACGCGCTCGCACCCGACGCCACGGCCGACACCGACCGCTGCCCGTACGCACTCTCCAACACCACGTCCACCGGACCGTCGTGATCGTTACGCGCCTGCACCGCCACGTACGCCTTCCCGGCCACACACCGCGCCTGCACGGTGACCGTCACCGGCACCTCGGGCCGGACGCCCGGGTCGTCGGCGAACACCCGCCATTCGGTGACGGCGACCGCCGAGTAGGTGGTGCCGTTGCCGTTGGCCCGGATGGTGGCCCGCAGCCTCGACGTGGTCACCGGGTCGAAGGAGACGGTGTTGAACGCGGTGGTGCTGGTGCCGTACGGCGCGGCGCCGGTCACGTCACGCCAGGCCGAGGCGGTGGCGTCCCAGTACTGCACCACCCACCCGTCGGGCTGGGCGACACCGTCTCCGGTGCCCTGGTTGGAGTCCCGCCAGAACTTCAGCTCGGTGCCGGTGATCCGCACCGGGCGGCTCCAGTCGTACTGGATCCACTGGCTGGCCGGGCGGCTGCCCGACCAGGTCCCCCAGATCTGCGCCTGGCTCGGGTTGGTCGGGTCGGCACCGTCGTTGAGCGCGGTGACGCTGTTCCAGCCCGCCGTGAACGAGGCGGTCGGGGTGCCGATCGGCCCGATGTTGCCGGTGAGCGGCCCCGACAGGTCGGCCGGGATGACGACCGTCTTGGCGGTCTCCAGGTTGCCGGCCACGTCGATCGCCCGGTACGACACCGTGCGCCGGTTCGCGTCGGGTGCCGGGATCGCGCCGTCGTACGTGGTCCAGGCGCCGGTGCCGAGGGTGTACTCGATCCGGGCGACGCCGGAGGTGGCGTCGGTCGCGGCGAGCGTGACCGCCCGCGTGGTGCTGTTCACCGTGGCGGTGCTGACCGGGGCCGTGGCGTCGACGCGTACCTCCAGGGAGGCCGGGTCGGAGACGTTGCCGGCCCGGTCGGTGGCGGTCGCGGTGACGGTGTGCCGGCCGTCCCCGGTGACGGTGACGTCGACCGACCGTACGTCGGTGGCCTCGACCGGCGTGCCCGAGCCGACCCGCGCGGAGATGGTCATCCGGCCACCCCGGTCGTCGACACCGGCGGCCCGCACCCGCACCGTGGACCGGAACCAGCCGTCACTGCCGGCGCTGCCGCTGGGCGTGAGCGTCACCGTCGGCGGCGTCACGTCTCCCTCGGTGTCGTCCGGCGAGATGACGGTGACCTGCGCGGAGACCCGGTCGGCGGCGTAGCCGAGCACGGTCCCGCCGATGGTGAACGTCCGGGGCTCGGCGACGTCCGCGGGCCGCACCTCGTCCCAGTAGACCGGCACCCGCAGCGTCTGCGCGCCGAACGACACCGGCAGCGTGTCCGGCAGGTCGGTCTCGCCGACCTCCACGGTCATCGCCGGGGCGGTGACCGACTCCGGCTGCGCGGCGAGGACCTTCCACTCCTCGACCGCCACCCCGGAGTACGTGCTGCCGTTGGTCGACGCGTCGAACACGGCGCGCACCTGCGTGGTGGTCACCGGGTCGAAGGTGGTGTTCTGGAAGCCCTGCGTCGCGGTCGGGAATCCGCTCGGGTTGGGCACGTCGGCCCACTGCCCGGTGTCCAGGTTCCAGTACTGCATGCGCCAGCGGGCCGGCGCGGCGACACCGACCCCGGTGCCCTGGGGCTGGTCGTTCCAGAAGTCGATCTGCGAACCGGAGATCCGCATCGGCTGGTCCCAGGTGTACTGCACCCACTGCTGCGGCGGGTTGTTGCCGGTCCAGGTGCCCCACATGTCCGGCGGCAACGGGTTCGACCGGACGATCTCGTCGTTGAGCGCCTTCACCCAGTACTGCACCGGTACCGGCTCGTTGGAGACGGTGACCCGGGCCTCCTGGGCGATGTTCGGCCGGGGGGTGAGGTCACGTCCCTTGGCCGGGGTGGGCGTGACGAGCTTCATCCGGGGCGGGGTCAGCGAGTCGTCCCACTCGACCGGGTCGATCGCCACCGAGCGCCGGAAGTGACCGCCGCCCACGGCGTCCGCGGTGTGGTACGCCAGGTACCACGTGCCGTTGAACTCCAGGACGCCCGGATGGCTCGTGGTCGAGGAGACCGGACGCAGGAAGGTCCCCCGGTAGGTCCACGGTCCCTCCGGGGACGCGGCCGTGCCGTAGGCGAGGCAGGCGTGGTAGTTCGCCGGGGTGCACTGCGAGGTCGGGCCGGCGTTGTTGCCGGCGTACGCCATGTAGTAGGTGCCGTTGCGCTTGAAGGCCCAGGCGCCCTCGAAGAAGCCGGTCAGGCCGGTGACGGTGCGCGGGGCGCCGATCGGGGTCTTCATGTCCTGCTGGAGTTCGAGCATCCGCAGTTGGCTGAAGGAGCCCCACCAGATGTAGACGCGCTGGTTCGGGGCCTCGCCGTCGACCAGGATCGTCGGGTCGATGTTGTGGATGGTGTTCGGTGTGGGCACCCGCTGGGAGATGATCGGGCCACCCGCGTGGTCGGTCCACGGGCCGGTCGGGCTCTCCGACACGGCCACCCCGATCGCGAACCGGTCCGACGCGGTGCTGTTGCGTTCGTGGATCGGGACGTACCAGTAGTAGCGTCCGTCGACGCCCTGGATCACCTGGCCGGCGTACGCGCGGCCGGGGGTGGCCCAGGCGAAGGCGGCCTCCGGGCGCATCAGCGACGGGTAGTGGGTCCACTCCCCCGCCTCGACGTCGGTGGTCCGGAAGGCGCCCCACTCGTTCATGATGAAGTCGTTGGTGGACGGCCCGGCCTGGTCGTGGCCGGTGTAGACGTAGAGCTGGTCGGCGTCGGTGTCATTGCCGGGGGCACCGGCGCGGACGACCATCGGGGCCGGGTCGGCGGAGTAGTAGCTGCCGTCGCCGAGGATCGGGTTGACCGTGTTGGTGAAGGTGTACGACTGGGGTTCGGCGGCGTGCGCCGGACCCGCGACGCCGGCCAGGCCGGTGGCGACGAGCCCGACGGACGCGGCCACGGCGATCGCCCGGCGCCATCGGCGCGACGGCCGGGTGGACGGTGGGGCCGCGCCGCGTCCCACGGTGGTGTTCACGGTGTCGATCTCCTCACTCGTGCGCGGGGGTGGTGGCGGCGCCCAGGCCGGGCGCCGCCACCACGAAGGGGTCAGCCGCAGGTGAGCGCGCCGAACGGCGCCTCGAACTCGACGGTCACCGGCTCGCCGTCGACGGTTCCGGTGGCCTTCACCGTCGCGGTCCCGGCCTGCACCGACTTGGCGCGGGTGTTGAACGCCTGGAAGGCGGACTTCCCGGGTGCCACCTCGGCGACCGTCCGCGAGCCGTACGGCGTGACCAGCTCGATGCGCAGCGGCACGTCCTCGGCGTTGCGGGCGTTGACGGAGACGTAGACGTTGCTACCGGTGCAGCGCGTGCTGGCCTGCACCTCGACGTCCCAGACCGGAGTCTGGGGCGGGTCGCCCACGGTGAGGGTCAGCGTGGTCCGGGTGGCCCCGGCCTGGCTGACGTACGGAGGCAGGATCAGGTCACCGATGATGGTGTAACGGCCGGGGGTGTTGACGATGTTCTCGTCGAAGTCCCAGTCGACACCGATGGCCTGGTTGTCCCGCGAACCGTCGTTGTAGGAGACCTCCACCTTGTCCGGCAGGAACGGCAGCTCGCCCACCTCCACGGACTGTTCGAAGGTCTCGGCGCCCTGGATCGAGATACCGCCGGTGGACATCTCCGGCCGTACGTAGATCCGCGCCTCGGCGATCAGCCCGTACGCGTCGTTCGTGCCGTAGACCACGAACGGGTCGACGTTCGGCTCGGCGACCTGCTCGGGCGTGATCTCCTGCCAGTTGAACGCGACCTGGCCGCGCTCGCCGCTGGCGTAGACGGCGTCCAGCGTGCTCGGCAGCGTCGGCACGTCACCGACACCGGTGCGGATGAGCACCGGCGAGCGCACCGAGTCGACCGTCTCGCCGTTGGCCCGCCAACGCAGCACACCGGTTCCGGCGCCGCTGCCCTGCACGCCCCAGATGCGGATGCGCAGGTAGCTGGTGGTGACCGGCTCGAACTCGAAGCTGTTGAACCGGTTGGTCGCCAGCCCACCGGCGTACGTGGTGCCCTCGGCCAGCGTCACCGGAGTCCAGGTGGTGCCGTTCGTCGAGGTCTCGATGGCGTACGTGCCGGCGTTCGGGCGACGGGTGCCGCCGTTGTCGTCGTACCAGTAGATGTCGGTCGAGGAGAGTCGCACCGGCGCGCTCCACCGGTACTGGATCCACGCCTCCCGGGCGGTGCTGGTGCCGTTCTGCGGCTGACCCCAGTTGCCCCAGCCACTGCCGGCACCCGGGTTGGAGTTGTTCGGGGTGGTGGGCTCGTTGACCCGCGAGTGGTTCTCCCACGACGCCGTGCCGCTGGTGCTGATCGTGGCCGAGGCGCCGAACTCCGCGGTGACCTCCCGCTCGGCGAGCGTGACCGACACGTTCACCGTCGACCGCTTCTCGCCGTCGTCGGCCCAGAACCGGAACACGTAGTCACCGGCGACGGTGCCGGTGACCCGGGTGCTCAGCGCCCGCGCGTCGGCGAAGATGACGCCGGCGCCCTGCGGCGCGGAGACTGTCTCCCAGCCGAAGGTCAGGTCACTGTCGTACGGGATGCCGTCGTCGGCGGCCGTGGCGACGAGCCGGGTGGACAGGTTGCCGTCCGCCGAGCCGTCCCGGGTGGCGGTGACCACCGGCGCCTGGTTGGTCACGTCCGGCACGTCCCGCCCGGACTCGAACACCTGGATCTCGCTGATCGCGGTGAAGTGGGTCGGGTTGTTGGTGAAGGTGACCCGGAGCTTGTCGGTGGTGACGGTGTCGAACAGCGCCTCGTTGAACTTGGCCGACGGTACGACCGGGTTCTTGAACTGGTCCGGCACCTCCTTCCAGCCGCCGTTGCCGTCGGGCACCTGCACCCACCAGCGCGCCGGCTCGCGGTAGCCACCGGCCTGCCGGTCACTGACGAAGAAGACCTTGACGTTGTCGAGGCTCTTGGCCGAGCCCAGGTCCAGCTCGATGTAGCCGTTGCGCTCGGTGGTGCCGTAGTTGCCCCAGTACGGCTCGTTGGCGGTGATCCCGTCGGTGACGGCCGCCAGCGACACCGGACGCTCGGTCTCCGAGATGGCGCCGGGCGTGTAGTTCATCGAGGTGGTGCTCCAGCCGGGCGTGTGGAACTGCCGCCACGGCGTGGGCCGCACACCCTGCTGGGTGTACGAGGAGCTGAGCTCGGCGCCCTGCGCCAGGTTCGGCGCCTCCTCGGTCAGGTCGATGCCGGCCGTCTTGAGGTAGCTGACGACGCGGTCGTCGGAGATCGGGGTGTCCACCGCGCTCGGGAAGTCGGCCCCGGTGGTGGCGGTGAAGGTGACGGTCACACCCTCCTCGGCCTGCGCCTGGTTGGTGTTCGGGTCGTAGGTGACCTTGCCGAGCTTGTCGGTGGTGACCTTCTTCTCGCCGTTGAGGAAGAGGCTGTAGCCGGCGCCCAGGCCGTACTTGCTGCCGTCCGGGTCCCAGACGATGGTGACGTCCTGACCGTGGTACCGCAGGTTGTTGACCATGAAGTGCTCGTAGCCGAACTGGATCGGCCACAACTCGATCTTGTCATCGGAACGCGGCTGGATGCCGCCCATGTCCTCGATGAAGATGTAGTTCATGTTGCCGAGCATGATGTGGTTCTGGTTGTTGCGGTTGTAGGAGCGCGTCGTCGGGTTCCAGTTGGAGTAGTACTCGGCCTGGTTCGCGACCCGCATGTCCGCGTTCGGGTAGATGCTCCACGCCATCCAGTCCAGCAGCCGCTTGGCGTACTCCGGAGTGATGTACTTCTGCTCCGGGTCGTAGTGGCGCAGCGCCGAGCGGACACCGCGGTACTGCACGGTGAAGTTGATGTTCGAGAAGTTGTTCGAGCCGCCGATCCCGTACACCGACCGGTCGTACTGGTTGGCGGTGTAGAACGGGAAGATCGGGAAGTTGTCGCCGTAGGTCAGGAACCGGAACCCGTCGACGTACTTCTCCCACTGATCGGTCGGGATCAGGTTCTCGGCGTAGATGTCGTAGAGGTTCGTCTCCTTGGCCGGGATCAGGTTCCGGGCCGAGGCGGGCAGCGGGTTGGCCCGCCCGTTCGCGGTCGCCGCGCTGCTCGCGCCGTGCGACGTGCCGGCCAGGAACATCCGCATGTCCGGGCTCCACAGCCGGGTCAGGATCGCGTCCCGGATCTCGTCGGCGCTGGTCCCCATCGCGTCGATCTTGGCCTGGTCGGCGTCGGAGATCTGGTAGAGCTGGCGGGCCGCGTCGAAGGCGCCCCACACGTACGCCGACTCCGGCCGCTCGATCGTCCGCGCGCCCGGTGCTCCGGCGTTCACCTTCGGGAAGCCGAACGTGATCGCGTCGGCGTCGTTGCCCGGCATGTAGTTGGTGTCGTACGCGATCAGCTTGTCGTCGTTGCCGTCGTAGTGCTCCAACTGACCGACGCCGTCACCCTCGAAGTACTGGGCGAACTTGCGGGCGACCTGCTTGCCGCCGCCGTGCACCTGGTACGCCTCGAGTCCGGCCGTGCCGAGGTACTGCGAGTAGTGGTTGTTCCAGCTCGTGTGCCCCGGGCTGTCCAGGAAGGCCGAGGAGCCGGAGAGCTCACCGATGTTGAGGATCTGGCCGTAGCCCAGGTAGGGCGTGCGCAGCCACTTGGTGTCCTGCAGGTGCATCGGCTGGGTCAGCGCGACCGAGTTCTGATAGAGGTTCACCCCCTCGATCGTCGTGGGGTACTGGTAGACGTGGCCGGAGGCGTTGGCGTCGAGCGAGTTGTAGCGCTCGCCCCACCAGCGGTACACGATGGCCTTCTCCATCGCCGCGTCCGGGACGTTGATGTACGGCACGTCCTGGGCCCACTGGCGGTGGAAGGCGGTGATGCCGGTCCGTACGGCCACGCTCGGCGACAGGTCGGCGTACTCCTGGTAGCTCTCCACCGTCTCGGGCAGCGTGGCCGAGGAGACCGCGCCGACCACCGACAGCGACAGCGAGCCGCCGGCCGGCACGGTGATCTCCCGGTCCAGGTTGCTGCCGGTACGCGTGAAGCCGGAGCCGGTGAGGTCCACCCGGACGGCGTCCCAGGGGGTGTCGACGAGCCCGTTGTTGGAGCCGCTGGTGATGGTGCGGGTGCCGGTGAGCGCGCCGTCGCCCGCAGCCTGGGTGGCCAGCGGCGACGCGGCCCGGACGGTGAAGGTGGCCGCCGAGTCGCCGGGGTTGGTGAACTCGAGGGCGGTGACCGCCACGTTGTCGTACGTGATGAACTTCGTCATATCGGCGGTGACGCCGGTGCTGCCGATGGTGTACCGGCTCTTGGCGTGGCTCGGTGCGTTGAACCGGTTGGCGTTCACCTCGGACACGGTCTGGCCGGGCACCGTGACGGTGTAGAGGTTGCCGAGGTTGTTGGGGCCACCGACGAACGTGTTGCCGGCGAAGCCCATCACGGTGAAGTTGTTGTTGGTCGCGCCGCGCATGTAGAGGGTGCGCCCTCGGGTCATCAGCACCGCTGACCCGAGCGTGCCGCTCACACCGAGGATGCGGTCGAGGTAGTAGTCCGTGCCGCCGGCGGCGAGGTCGGCGTCGAAGATGGTCTGGTGCATGCTGCCGGCGGTGAACGGTACGCCCGGCCGGAGCTGGTCGGCGACGTTGCCGACGTTGCTGTAGACCGGGTCGCCGATGTCCATGACGTGGTTCTGACCATTGGTGTAGACCCCGACGTCGCCCTCGTTGCCGGGCAGGACGGGGCCGGCCGCGTGGGCCGGGGACGATACGGCGACCGTCCCCGACACCACGAGCGCGGCAAGGGCACCCCAGAGGGGTATCCTCCGCACGCGTCTGCGGATCATCTTCTTCCTCCTTGATATCGGCGCGGGTGGGCGGGTGAGGCGGTCCCCCACGTCGCACCTCGGTGGTGATTCGAGCGGCTCCTGGTAGTGCTGCCGGCACGGGCCGGACGTGTCGGTGTGAGCGTTAACATCAGCTCCGCCCCTGGCCCTGCTCCGGCAGGTCACCGTCGACGGGGATCCAGACCCGCATGGTCGAGGGGCCACGGTTGGCCCAGGCGTGGTACGGCACCAGCGTCACGTCGTCGAACACCTCGACGGGCGCGGGCGACGACTCGGCGGCGTCGGCCCGGTAGGGCCATTCGTGGTCGTGCGGGCGCACCCGGCGGCACCGCACCACCACCCGGCCGTCGACCAGCCGGGGCGGTTGGCTGGTGTCGACGCGCAGCTCGTCGACGGCCGCCACCTCCGGCACGTCCACCGACTCCAGCGCGAACACCAGCGGACCGCGCTCCACCGCGACACAGCCCCGCACCGCGTCGATGCGGCTGTCCGGATGGGTGAACCGGGGGGCCATCGGCAGGGCCAGGACGACCTCGTCGCCGCGCCGCCAGGTGCGCTGCTCGGTGATCATGCCGGGGGCGACCGGCCGGGTGGCTCCGGCCACGGTGACGGTGGCGCCCTCGACGGCCCAGTCCGGCACCCGCAGCGACAGCGACCACGGGCGGTCGTCGTCGCTGTCGACGCGTACCCGGATCTCGCCGTCGTGCGGGTAGTCGGTGCTGATCACCAGGCAGCGCTCCCGCCCGTCGGGAAGTCGGTGCGCGATGGTGCCGGGCAGGTACTGGTGCAGTTGCAGGCCCTCGTCGTCGCAGGTGGCGGCGTACGCGCCGAGGCTGGCCACGGTGCGGGCCACGTTGGTCGGGCAGCAGGAGACCTCGAACCACGGCGCCCGCAGCGAGGCCGCCGCGCGCAGGCTGGGCCGGTCGGCGTCGGGCACCGTGCCGAGTTCCCGGCGGTGCAGGGTGTTGGTGTAGAAGAAGCTGCGCCCGTCGGTCGACGGCGAGGTCGACACCACGTTGAACAGGGTCCGCTCGATGAGGTCGGCGTAGCGGGACTCGCCGTCAGCGAGCAGCAGCCGCCAGGCCAGCATCACCGAGCCGATGCCCGCGCAGGTCTCCGAGTACGCCCGGTCCGGCGGCAGCATCCAGTCCTCGCCGAACGCCTCGTCCTGGTGCCGGGAGCCCTGCCCGCCGGTGACGTAGGTGCGGCGGGTGACCGTGTGGTGCCACTGGCCGCGTACCGCGTCCAGCAGGCTGGCGTCCTTCAGCTCGACCGCGACGTCGACGGCGCCGGCGGCCAGGTAGTTCGCCCGCACCGCGTGCCCGCGCAGCACGGTGGCCTGCCGGATCGGGGTCTCGTCCTGGAAGTACTCCCGACCGAACTCGATGTCGGCGAGCCGACCGTGTCCGCGCCGGTCGACGAAGATCGCGGCCTGGGTCAGGTAGCGGTCCTGGCCGGTGGTGCGGGCCAGTTCCACCAGGGCGGTCTCGATCACCGGATGGCCGCAGACGCTGTCGATGCCGTCCGCGCCGAACGTCTCGCAGACGTGGTCGGCGGCCCGGCAGGCGATCTGGAGCAGGCCGTCGTCGGCGCCCGGCCGGGTCCGGGCCCGGGCCACGGCGGCCTGGACGAGGTGCCCGATGCAGTAGAGCTCGTGCCCCCACTCCAGGTCCGACCAGCGCGGTTCCTGTCCGGGACGGCCGAACTTGGTGTTCAGGTAACCGTCCGGCTCCTGCGCCGCGCCGACCCGCCGCACCAGGGCGCGGAACCGCGATTCGAGATCGGGGTCGGCGGTCCGGCCGATCTCCCACGCCATCGCTTCCAGGAACTTGTAGATCTCCGAGTCGGAGAACTCGCGTCCGCGCCGCTCGCCGGAAAGGTCGCCGTCCACCGCCAGGTCGAAGTTGCGGACCCAGCCCTCCCGTTCGAGCCAGTACGCGATGTGGTCGAGGGTCACGCCGCCGTTGACCGACTGGCGCTCGGCCCAGAATCCGCCCGCGATCCGGACTTCCCGCAGGTCGAGGGGGCGCAGGCGACCCCGGACCGGCAGGACGGGTGCGGCCGGATGTGCGTTGCCGCTCATGGTCATCCTTTCAGCGCGCCGGACATGAAGCCGCGCACGTAGTGTCGTTGCAGCAGGAGGAACAAGACGATGCACGGCAGGGCGAGTACGACGACGCCCGCTTCGGTCGCCCCGTAGTCGACGACACCCTGGACCTGGCCGCGCAGGTTGGACACGGCCAGCGGCAGCGTCATCTTCTCGGTGTCGTTGATCAGGATCAGCGGGGCCATGAAGTCGTTCCACGCGGCGAGGAAACCGAAGAGACCGACGGTGATCAGACCGGGTTTCACGGCGGGCAGCAGCACCCGCCACAGCGCGCTGAACGACGAGCACCCGTCGACCATCGCGGCCTCGTCGAGTTCGCGGGGCACCGCCTCGAACGAGATGCGCATCAGGAAGGTGGAGAACGGCAACTGGAACATGGTCAGCACGAGCGCGACGCCGACCAGCGAGTTCTGCAACCCCACCTGGTTGAGCAGGACGTAGAGCGGGATCAGCAGCGTCGCGTACGGGACCATCAGGATGGCCAGGGTGAGCAGGAACAGGATGTTCTTGCCCGGGAAGCGGAACCGCGCGAAGGCGTACCCGCCGAGGAACGAGATCAGCAGCGTCAGCGCGACGGTGAGCAGCGAGACGAACGCTGAGTTGCCGAGGTACCGCCAGACGCCGGCCTGGTAGGCGGCCAACGTCTGGTAGTTGCCGATCCCCCAGCCGTCCACCTGGTTGGTGCCCGGTTGCGGGGACACGGAGGCGACCGCGGTCCAGGCCAGCGGCGCCAGGAAGATCAGTGCGACCGAACCGGTGAACACCCAGTACGGCGTACGCAGCGCGATCCCGGCGATGGTGGTCCCGGTCGGCTTCTTCGGCCTCGACGGCTCCGGCGCGGACGGCGGTGTGCCGTCGGCGACGGTCGGAGGGGTGCGGGAGTCGACGGTCATCGGATCAGTTCTCCTCGGACCGGAAGGCGCGCATCTGCAACGCGTTGATCAGGATCAGGGCGACCAGCACGATGACGGAGATGGCCGCCGCCACCCCGAGGTCGTTCTGGCCCTGGAACGCCACCATGTAGATGAGCTGCACGACGGTGATCGTGCTGTTGTCCGGGCCGCCCTTGGTCAGGATGTAGAACTGCTCGAAGGCGAGCAGGGAGCCGGTCACGCAGAGCACGGTCGTCAGCGCCAGCGTGGGGCGCAGCAGCGGCAGCGTGACCTTGCGGAAGGTCTGCCAGCGGGTCGCCCCGTCGGTACGCGCCGCCTCGTACACGTCGGCCGGAATTCCTTGCAGGCCGACCAGCATGAGCACCATGTAGAAGCCGGCGTACCGCCACACGATCAGGAAGGTCGTCGAGAACAGCGCCGCGTTGGGGGAGCCGAGGAACGTGATGCCCAGGCGGTCCATCAGCGGGGCCAGCGGGCTCGCGTACGGCGAGTAGATCACATAGAACAGCAGCGACGCCGAGGCCAGGCCGAGCGCGCTGGGGATCAGGAACGAGGCCCGCAGCAGGTTGTTCCACCGGCTCGACTCCTGCACCAGCAGGGCCAGCCCGAGAGCGAGCGTCAGCAGCAGCACGGTCGCGAGCGCGGTGTACTTGAGGGTGAACACCACCGAGTCGGTGAAGAACCGGTGCTCGACCGCCTTCACGAAGTTGTCGGGCGCGTTGAACCCCTGGTCACCGGTGAGCAGCGGCCACCGCGACAGCGACATCTTGACGACCAGCAGCAGCGGCACGGCGAACAGCAGTGCCACGAAGACCGCGGTCGGCATCGCATAGAGCCAGCCGAGCAGTGCCTGACGACCTCGGGGACGGGCGCGGCGCCGTGTCGCCGCACTGGGCGGGCGAGACGGAGCGGTGACGCTCATGGGAACCTCTCGTTTCCTTCGCTGACAGGCGGACCGTGGGCGCGACGTGGGCGTGTGCCGACCGGTAGGGACTCCTCGGGCGGCACACACCCACGCCGGGTACCTACTGCTTCAGGACGGCGCTGACTTCGCCGTTGTCCTTCTGCAGGTCGCCGTTGCTGTTGAGCACCTGGTTGCGGACGAGGGTCAGCCACGGGCTGTTCGGCGCGTTGAACGCCTGCTGGAAGTTGAGCGCGACCGGGGTGTCACCCTGGCCGGCCACCTCGTTGATGGTCACCAGGCGCGGGTCCTCGGCGGCGTACTTGTTGTTGGCCAGGTCGGCGCGGGAGACCACGTCCTTGTTCTTGGCCAGTACCTCGACCTGGGCCTCCTCGGACATCATCCAGCTCAGGAAGTTCCAGGCCTGGGCGGCCTTCTTGGAGTCCTTCGAGATGCCGATGCCGTCGCCACCGACGAAGGTGGAGGCGCCGCCGTTGGGGCCGGGGATGCCGGCGACACCGACGTCGAACGGCGTCGAGGAGAGCAGCGTCGCCGGGTAGAACATCAGGCCGACCTTGCCCTCGGTGAAGGCGGCGGTCCAGGTCGGACCGGTCTCCCCCGCCGAGGCGGGCAGCACGGCACCGGAACGCCACAGGTCCTGCCAGGTGCTGAAGACCTTCTGCGCGGTCTCGTCGGCCAGCTTGGACTCGGTGCCGTCCTCGCTGAGCACCTGGCCGCCGTCGGCCCAGATGGACGGGAACCAGGTGAAGACCAGGCAGCCGCCGCAGTTCAGGCCGGCGGCCGTACCGTAGACGCCGTCCTTGCCCGAGGCCTGCACCGCCTTGGCGGCGGCGGCGTACTCGGCGAGCGACGCCGGCGCCTTCTCCGGGTCGAGCCCGGCGTCCCGGAACAACTGCTTGTTCCAGAACATCATCGACAGGTCCAGCACGAACGGCAGGACGTGGGCCTTGTTATCGACGGTGCCCGCCGAGAGGTGCCCCTTGTTGATCTGGTCCTTGAAGTCCAGACCGTCGATGTTGGAGCTGAGGTCCTGGAACAGGCCCTGGTTGACCCAGTTCGGCACGTAGACGATGTCCGCGGCGAACAGGTCCGGAAGGCCGCCGGAGCCGGCCGCCGCGCCGACCTTGGCGACGTAGTCGTCGTTCGGTACGACGGTGAGCTTGACCTGGTTCTGGTGCTTGGCGTTGTACGCGTCCACCAGCAGCTTCGCCTGCTTCTCCAGTGGCGCGCGGGTCCACAGGGTCAGCTCGCTGCCGTCGTCGACGCCGGTCGGGCCGGCCTCGGCCGCGCTCGGGCCGCTCGGCTCGTCGCTGCCGCAGGCCGCCACGGCGAGGACCATCGTCGCCGCCATGGCTCCGGCCAGCGAACGCAGGGCAGTACGCCTGCCCAGGGTTTTCCTCATGATTCCTCTCCTAGTCTGCATCGATGCTCGCCGGGGAGCCGCGTAGCGGTTCCCGTGAGCCGGGTAGCGGGGTTCCGCTCTTTTCGGGTGGGACCGGAGCCGCCGCACCGGCCGTCGACCGTGGCGCCCCCCGTGGACGTGATCGGCGAAGCCGGATGATCAGGTACGGCCGGCGGGTGGCCGGCCGGGCAGGGTCAGGGTGTGGACAACAGATCGCCGACGGGATTCCGCCGAACCGAGGTGTCGTGTGGACGGCCCGAGACGGCACCGTCACACCGCTGCGTCGCGCGGGCCCGTTGCACCGGTGACGACGACGCGGCCCGCACCGTCTTCGTGCGCGATGCCTCGTCCGTCCTCATCGGTGTCGCCTCCCGCCGGGTCCGACGGGATCGGCACGGCAAGCCGCACCGCCGCCGAGGTGGTCGGTATCACTTTCCGCCGCTAGCGTGTCCCACGAAAACGGTTTCGGCAAGATGTCGGACGGGTAAAACCTGAACCTGTTTCGGTACGGGCTTCACCTTCCCCTGCATGCACTCTGCGCTCTACGCTTGCCCCGGATACGGGGGCGGCGACCACCTGCCGGCCGTCCTGAAAACTTTGCGAAAGGCTTTCGGTGGGTCGACGACGATCACAGTCAGTGACACTGAGTGACGTGGCCAGCCGGGCCGGCGTCTCGGTCGCGACCGCGTCCAAGGCACTCAACGGACGCGCCGAGGTGGCCCAGGCCACCCGGGAACGCGTGCTGCGCGCGGCCGGCGAACTCTCCTTCCAGCCCAACGCGCTGGCCTCCGGGCTGATCAACGGCCGCACCCGCACCGTGGGCCTGCTCACCGACGAGTTGGGCGGCAGGTTCGCCATGTCCATCCTGCTCGGTGCCGAGAACGCCCTCGGCAACGAGCAGATGTCGGTGCTGCTCTGCGACGCCCGGGGCGACGCCATCCGGCGTCAGCACTACATCCGTACGCTGCTGGCGCGGCAGGTCGACGGGTTCATCGTGGTCGGCGACAGCAACGAGGTCGGACCCTCGCTGACGCAGGACATCCCGGTCCCGGTGGTCTACGCCTACGCCGAGTCGACCGACCCCCGGGACCTGTCGGTGATCGCCGACGACGAGGGCGGTGCCCGACTCGCCGCCGAGCACCTGGTGCTGCACGGGCGACGGCGGATCGGGCACATCACCGGCCCGGACAGCTACCGCTCGGCCCGGGACCGGGCGGCCGGGCTGCGGACGGTGCTCACCGAGGCGGGCCTCGACCCCGCCGGGGACCCGCTGTTCGGCGAGTGGTCCCAACGGTGGGGCCGGCACGCCGCCCGCCTGCTGCTGGCCGCCCGCCCGGACGTGGACGCGATCTTCTGCGGCAACGACCAGTTGGCCGCCGGGGCCGCCGACACACTGCGTGACCTCGGCCGGCGCATCCCGGACGACGTGGCGATCGTCGGCTACGACAACTGGGAGTTCTTCGCCGCCGACTGCCGACCACCGCTGACCACCGTGGACCTCAACCTGGAGCGGCTCGGCGCGACCGCGGTCAAGCACCTCTACGCCGCCCTCGACGGCAACCCCGGCAGCGGCGTGATCCGGCAACCCGGCCGCCTCGTCGTCCGCGAGTCGACCGGACCGGCGGTGCACCGCTGAACCACGCACCGGGGCGCTGTCGACACTGATGGTCGAGGAGGTCGACGGGGACTTCCAGGAGCGATGCCGACGTCCGCAGCCGGCCTGCGGCGGACGCCGACCGGGCCCAGGGCCGGTGTCGAAGTCCCTGGCCGAGGACTTCGACACCGGCCCTAACCGATCAGGCTGGCCGGTCGCAGCGCGCGCAGCGGTCGACCGGCGCCGCACGGGGTCGCCGCGCTGCGCCGGCTGATCAGCTCCGGCACCAGCAGGTCGCGCCGTCGCACCGGCGGCTGCTCCGCCGGGTCGAGTTGCGCCAACAGCAGTCCCAGGCTGCGCCGGCCGAGTTCGGCGAAGTCCTGCCGCACCGATGTCAGCGGCGGCAGGAAGTGCGCACCGTCCGGCGTACCGTCGAAGCCGACCACGCTGACGTCCTCCGGCACCCGCCGACCCGCCTCGTGCAGCGCCCGCAGCACGCCGAGGGCGAGTTGGTCGCTGGCGCAGAAGACGGCGGTGACGTCGGGGTCGGCGGCCAGCCGCTCCCCCTGCTGGTAGCCGGTGCTGGCGCTCCAGTCCCCGGGGAGGACGGCGGGCACCGGCGCACCTGCGGCCCGCAGGGCCTCCCGCCACCCACGGATCCGCTCCTCCGCCTCCGGCCAGTCGTCCGGGCCGGACACGTGGTGCACGGTGGTGTGCCCGAGGTCGAGCAGGTGCCGGGTGGCGAGGCGGGCGCCCGCGACGTTGTCGATCTGCGCGCTGGCGATCTCGTCGCTGCACCCGCCACCCACCGTCACCGCCGCCAGTTCACCCGCCGCCTCGGCCAGTGCGCCGGCCATGGCGGGCTTGGGCGCGATGGCGATGAGCCCCTCGACCGACTGCCGGCGCAGCCAGTCCGCCGCGTCGAGCACCGACCGCCGGTCCAGGTGCCGCACGCTGGCGACGCTGACGAAGTAGCCGGCGGAGCGGGCCGCGCCCTCGATGGCGTAGAGCATCGAGGTCGGCCCGTAGAGCGGGCTCTCGTACCCGATGATCCCGAGCGTGCCGGAGCGCCGGGTGACCAGGGCGCGGGCCGCAGGGTTGCGTTGGTAGTCCAGCTCCCGCATCGCCGCCAGCACCCGTTGGCGGGTGTCGTCGGCGACGTACGGGTGACCGTTGAGGACCCGGGAGACCGTCTGGGAGGACACCCCCGCCCGTGCCGCGACGTCACGCATGATCGATCGACCGGTGGACCGTCCGGTGCCGGCCCCGCGGTTCGCCGCGCGTGCCCGTGCCCCGCCGCTCTTCTCGATCATCGTCTGCTCTCCTCGCCCAGAGGTCCCCGATGCGTCGCCCGTGCCGCCGGGACCGATGGTCGGAGCACGCTCGAAAGACCCCGGTGGTCTGATCTCCGACAATGAACCTCGAAAACCGTTTCGGCAATCCCTCTCAGGAGATCTCTGGTGAAAACCGACCCTGTAGATCACTGGATTTCGGTGCCGACGGCCCGCCGCGAAGCCCGCACTGGAGGGCAAGTGGGCCAGACTCGCCCACGAAAACCTTTTCGGCAAGCCCTTGAGACCGAATACGGCAGGGTTTGCGAACACTTGGCCACTCGGCCAACTCGCCCACCTGCCACCATTTAGTTTACATCGACGCCAATCTATCACCGTCGGTGTGTCCACCGACGGCGTTTCCGACACCGGGAGGACCACCCATGAGATCACCCCGAACAGGACTACGGCTCGGCGTGGCGGTCGTCGCCACACTGGCCTTCACCGGCGGGGCCACCCTGGCGGTGACCGGCGCACAGGCCGCTGCCCCGGGCTGCCGGGTCGACTACCGGGTGACCAACCAGTGGTCCGGCGGGTTCGGGGCCGAGGTGACCGTCACCAACCTCGGCGACCCGCTCAACGGCTGGACCGTGACCTGGACGTACGGCGTCGGGCAGAGCGTCACCCAGGCATGGAACGCCACCGTGACACAGAGCGGCAGCCGGGTCAGCGCGACCAACGTCGCCCACAACAGCGCCCTGGGTACCGGAGCCGCCACCTCGTTCGGCTTCAACGGGTCGTGGAACGGCAGCAACCCGGCACCGACCACGTTCGCGCTCAACGGCGTCACCTGCACCGGTGCGCCCGGCACCCCGGCACCGACCACGCCGGCACCGACACCGAGCCCGACCACGCCGCCGCCGACCAGCGGCTGGAACCCGCCCGCGCACCTGGTGAACCCGCTCAACCAGGTGTGGCAGCACGTGGAGCAGACCTACAACAACGGCAACCTGTACGGGTTCCGCAACTACGGCTGGGACCAGGTGATGACCAACCGTGGCTACCTCAACTTCTGCGTCCGTTGGGACTCCAGCGCCACCGTCACCGCCGCCCAGCGCGACCAGATCCACGCCACCCTCGCCCGGCAGTACAAGAAGTGGATGGACGTGATGGTCGGGCACAACGCCTGGCCGTACCAGCAGGTGCCGATCAAGGTGGTCGGCTGGGCGGTCCGCAACCGCAGCCAGCTCCAGTGGACCGACACCAGCGTCGACGTCTACGTCAACAACATCCGCGAGAACGCCCCGCAGTGCGCCCCCGAGTGCGGTCGCTTCTTCAACCAGGGCGGTCAGTACCCGAACTGCCCCGGCGGGGTGGCCCGCCACTACGACCAGTCGCTCTGGCTGACCGACGGGTTCGGCGGCGGCGCCGGCGGCGACTGGGGTCAACGCATGGGTCGCGAGTACTACATGAACAACCTCAACGCCGAGAACATGCACATCCTGCTGCACGAGATAGGCCACACCTTCGGCCTCGACGACTTCTACGACTGGACGCCCAGCGGAGTCGGCGGGTTCCTGATGCGGGCCGGCAGCGCCAGCTCGATCACCGAGTTCGACGCCTGGATGTTCCGGGACTGGTGGCGGCACCTCAAGAGCCGCTACGGATACTGACCTCCAGCCCCGCGCTCGGGCACTCCTGACCGCGACACCCTGCGGGGCCCGACCATCCGGTCGGGCCCCGCGAGGCTCACTCCTCGACCCATTCGAGCAGGTCACCGGGCTGGCATTCGAGCACCCGGCACATGGCCTCCAGGGTGCTGAACCGGACGGCCTTGGCCCGGCCGTTCTTGAGCACCGCCACGTTCGCCGGCGTGAGCCCGACCCGATCGGCGAACTCACCGACGCTCATCTTGCGCTTGGCGAGCTGGACGTCGATGCGTACCACGATGGGCATCAGATCACCGCTTCCATGTCGGTCCGCAGCGTGGTGGCCTGTCGCAGCAGCGCGCGCAGCACCACCATCAGCAGCCCCAGCACGGCGACGCCGGTCGAGAGCAGGAGCAGCAGGAACGGGACTCCAGGGTCGTCGGCCCTGAATCCTACGTAGAGGAAGACCGCCACCAGCACCACCCAGGCGGCGGCGACGGCCCACACGATCACGTCCACCCAGACCAGCGAGGCCGGGCTGAAGATTCGGTCGTTCTTGACCAGGGTGAGCAACTTCCAGGTGGCGATGACCACCACCTGGACGCAGAGCACCCAGAAGACCGTGACCGCGGTCAACGGCCACCGCAGGTACGCCTGTTCCGGTGACTCCTGCGCCATGTGGGCGAACTGCCCCGGCAGCGAGAGGGTCTGGAACACGACCAGGATCCCGAACAGCACCACGAGGAAGACTCTGAGGGCGGCCACCGCCCAACGTGTCACCAGCATTTATCGACTATCACTCGCTACCTATCGAGAGTCAATAGGTTTCGGCTGTTCCCACCCGATCGGTCACCCCACCAGCTCGCCCAGCGCGTCACCGAAGACCTCGTGGTGTCGGCGTACGTCCTCGACCGTGGTCTGCGGACACATCAGCGCCATGTTGTGGAACGGGGTCATCAGGACCCCCCGGTTGAGCAGGTAGACGTGCAGGTAGTCCTCCAGGTCGGCATCGGCGCACCGGGCCGACTCGGTGCCGGTACGCGGAGCCGGGTCGACGAATCGGTACTCCACCCGCGCGCCGAGCCGGCTCACCGACCACGGCAACGCGTACTCGGCGAACAGCGCGCCCACCCCCTCGGCGAAGCCGGTCGCCACCTCGGCCATGCCGGCGAACGCCTCGTCGGTGAGCACCTCCCGCAGGGTGGCCAGGGTCGCCGCGATCGACACCGGGTTACCGGCCAGGGTGCCGCCCACCCCGCCCATGTCGACCAGGTCGAGGTCGGTCCGGCCGGTCAGCGCAGCGGCCAGTTCGGCGGAGAGGCCGTACGCGCCGACCGGGATGCCGCCGCCGATGGCCTTGCCGATGGTGACTACGTCCGGCGTCAGATCCCAGGCGGCCGTCGCGCCGCCCGGCCCGGCGGAGAACGTGTGCGTCTCGTCGTTGACCAGGTAGGTCCCGTGCTGCCGGGTGAGCGCGCGTACGCCGTCGAGGTAGCCGGGCTCGGGCAGCACGATGCCGATGTTGGTCAGCGCCGGCTCCATCAGCACCGCGGCCACGTCACCGTGGGCGAGTTCGCGGGCCAGCCCGTCCAGGTCGTTGAACTCGGCGACCCGGCTGGTGGCGGTCACGTCGCAGGGAGCGCCGACGTTGCCCGCCCGGCTGGCGGGCCGCCCGTCCGTCCCGACCACGATCAGCGACTCGTCCACCGATCCGTGGTAGCAGTAGCTGTTGACCAGGATGCGTGGGCGGCCGGTGACGGCGCGCAGCAGCCGGATCGCCCACCGGTTGGCGTCGGTGGCGGTCAGCGTGAAGCTCCAGGCGGGCAGCCCGAAGCGGCGGGTCAGCTCGGCACCGACCGCCGCCGCCTCCTCGGTGGGCAGCATGGTGGCCGCCCCACCGAGGTCGGCGAGGCGTCGGGTGACCGCCTCGACCACCGGCGCCGGAGAGTGTCCGGCCATCGCCCCGGTGTCCCCGAGACAGAAGTCGACGTACTCGTTGCCGTCGACGTCGGTGACCCGGGCCCCGCGCGCCCGGTCCAGATAGACCGGGAAGCCGGCCGCGTTCTTGTTCATCCAGGTCATCGGGACCTTGCCGAACAGGTGCCGGGCGTCGGCGTACGCGGCGACCGAGCGGGGGTGGCGGTCCACGAACGTGGACCGCTCCCGCGCGAGCAGCCGGCCCAGACGGGCGCGGTCGACGCCCTCAGCTTCGAAATCCGTCGGCATCGGGCGACAGTACCAACGAGATAGCCTGCCAGCTAGATGAAGGACGACTGATTACTGCCGCTGACCCGGTCAGGGCTTACGACCGACCGCGCAGTACTGGTCGATCTCATCGGGCAGCTCGGCCGGGTCGCCGTCGGGACGCCAACGGGTCACCGAGACCACGCCCGGCTCGACGAGTTCCAGACCCTCGAACAGTCCGGCGATCCGTTCCGGGCTGCGCAGGTGGTATCGGGGGTTGGCGGAGAGGTTCCAGATCCGGACCGCCTCGGTGACCGCCTCGCTGGTGTCGCTGCCGTCGTACATCGCGAGGTAGCTGCCGGAGGGCAGCCGACCGACCAGGCCGTCGATGATCGACTTCGCCTCCTCGTCGGACTCGACGTGCCCCAGGATGCCCATCAGCATCACGGCGACCGGCTGGTCCAGGTCCAGCGTCCGGGAGGCCGCGCGCAGGATCCGGTCCGGGTCGCGCAGGTCCGCGTCCACGTAGTCGGTGGCACCCTCGGGCGTACCGACCAGCAGGGCGCGGGCGTGTGCCAGCACGAGCGGATCGTTGTCGACGTACACGATGCGCGCGTCCGGGGCGACGGACTGCGCCACCTCGTGGGTGTTGTCGGCGGTGGGCAGGCCGGTGCCCACGTCCAGGAACTGCCGGACGCCCGCCGTACCGGCCAGGTGGCGCACCGCCCGGGCCAGGTACGCCCGGGACAGCCGGGCGTTCTGCGCGAGTTGCGGCAGGTTGGCGATGATCTGGTCGCCGACCTCGCGATCGGCGGCGAAGTTGTCCTTGCCGCCGAGCAGGTAGTTCCAGATCCGCGCGGTCTGCGGCACCCCGGTGTCCAGAGTGGGCCTGTCCTGTTCGCCGCCGTTCACCGCCGTGCCGTCCACCACGTTCGCACCCTCAGTCTCATTAGGACCAATGTCGTCTTCCGGGCGTCAGCCTAGACCGCCGGATCGACCATCGCCGCCCCCGCCGCCCGTGCGTACGCCTCCCGACCGGCGGGCCGACACGGCGTGACCGGCGCACCGGCCTGCACTATGTTGCAGGCGTCGCGCCCTCGCCGGTGCCGGACCACCCGCTCGACCGCCAGGAGACCGAGATGACCTCCACCGCATCCGCCGGACCGACCGGGTTCGACGTCGCCGCGCTCCGCGCCCACTTCCCGTCGCTGGCCTCGGGCATCGCACACTTCGACGGCCCGGGTGGCACGCAGACACCCCGGCCGGTCGCCGACGCGGTCGCCGCCACCATGACCGCGCCGATCTCCAACCGGGGCACCGGCGCGCTCTCGGAGACCAACGCGGACGCCGCCGTCGGCGCGTTCCGGCTCGCCTACGCCGACCTGCTGGGCGTACCCGCCGCCGGGATCGTGCACGGCCGCAGCGCCACCCAGTTGACCTTCGACTTCTCCCGGACCCTGGCCCGCGACTGGGGTCCCGGTGACGAGGTGGTGGTGACCCGGCTCGACCACGACGCCAACGTCCGGCCGTGGGTGCTGGCCGCCGAACGGGCCGGTGCGCAGGTGCGCTGGATCGACTTCGACCCGACCACCGCCGAACTCGACCCGGCCTCGGTGGCCGCCGCCGTCACCGAGCGGACCCGGCTGGTCGCCGTCACCGGCGCGTCGAACCTGCTCGGCACCCGACCCGACGTCCGGGCGATCGCCGACGCCGCGCACGCGGTCGGCGCACTGCTCTTCGTCGACGGCGTACACCACGCGGCACACCAGTTCGTCGACGTGCCGGCGCTCGGCGCCGACTTCTACGTCTGCTCCCCGTACAAGTTCCTCGGACCGCACTGCGGGGTGCTCGCCGCCGACCCGGGCCTGCTGGAGACGCTGCGACCGGACAAGCTGATCCCGGCCACCGACGTGGTGCCCGAGCGCTTCGAACTCGGCACCCTGCCGTACGAGATGCTGGACGGCGCCACCGCCGCCGTCGACTTCCTCGCCGACATCGCCCCCGGCGACGACCCGGCGAACACGTCCCGGCGGGAGCGGCTGCGTGCCTCGCTGCACGCCGTCGACGCGCACGAGACCCGCCTGCGGCAGCGGATCGAGGAGGGACTGGCGGACCTGGGGCCCGATGTGGTCGTCCACTCCCGGGCCGCCGACCGCACCCCGACGCTGCTGCTCACCCTGCCCGGCCGCAAGACCCGCGACGCCTACCGGTTCCTGCTCGGCCACGACGTCCTGGCTCCGGCGGGTTCCTTCTACGCGTACGAGCCGTTCCGTCGCCTCGGCCTGGACGACGAGCACGCGCTGCGGCTCGGCCTGGCCCCGTACAACGACGACAGCGACGTCACCCGCGTCCTGGACGGCCTGGCCGCCTTCCTCACCCGCGTGTAAGGAAGGGTCCCCTGCTAACGCCTCGTGCATAGCAGGGGACCCTTCCTAACATCCCCGGTCGCCGGGGAGGCGCGGGTCGAGGCCCACCGGGATCGTCACCGTGTCGCCGGTACGCCGGTATCCCATCGGGGTGCTGAAGGTGCGTCCCGAGCGGCGTCCGGTGTAGGTGACGACGGTCAGATGCCGACTGACCAGGCGACCCCATCGGTGCGAGGAGCGCAGGCTCAGGGCACAGGCGTTCACCCGCGCGACGGCCCTGACGGGCAGGGAGAACCGGTGACTCACAGGCCCTCCAAGGATCTTGGTGCCCGCCCACCTAACAGGTTAAGCGGAGAGCGCCATCCGCTTACGCTAAAGTGAGAAGGATGAGTGGGACCGCCTCTCGGATGCCGGCCGTGGACGGGCTGCGCGCCGACGCGCGACAGAACCGCGACCGGATCGTCGAGGTCGCCGGCGCGCTGTTCGCCGAACGCGGGCTCGACGTGCCGATGGCGGCGATCGCCCGCCGCGCCGGGGTCGGCGTCGCGACGCTCTACCGCCGGTTCCCCACCAAGGAGTCGCTGGTCGCCGAGGTCTTCGCCGATCAGTTCGCGGCCTGCGTGTCGGTGGTCGACGAGGCCTTGGCCGACCCCGACCCGTGGCGCGGCTTCTGCACCCTGGTCGAGAAGGTGTGCGCCATGCAGGCCGTCGACCGGGGTTTCAGCGCGGCCGTCGTGGCGTCGCTGCCCCATGCCATCGACCTCGACCGGGAACGCGAACGCGGCCTGCGGGGGTTCGCCGAACTGGTGCGACGGGCCAAGGCCACCGGGCGGCTGCGCGCCGACTTCAGCGAGGACGATCTCGTCCTGCTACTGATGGCCAACGGCGGCATCGTCGCCCACTCCGCCGACACGGCGCTGGCCGCCTCCCGACGGCTCGTCGCGTACCTGTTGACGTCCTTTGCCGGCGGTGGTCCCCTGCCGCCGCCCGTCGCGCTCAGCCTGCGCGACGTCCCGCATCTGGCTACGAGCCGGACCTGACCCGCCGCCCCGGCGGTGACCACCCACTTCTCACGGAGGAGAGCCATGGACGGCATCGACCCCTCGGCCCCACCCAGCGGCCCGGGATGTGCCGAGTGTGAGGCCGCCGACCCGCCGGGCTGGTGGGTCCACCTGCGGCGCTGCGCCCGGTGTGGGCAGGTCGGCTGCTGCGACTCGTCGCCCAGCCAGCACGCGAGCGCCCACGCCGCCGCGACCGGCCACCACGTCGTCCGCAGCTACGAGCCGGGCGAGGAATGGTTCTGGGACTACACCGAACAGACGATGTACGAGCAGGGTCCGGAACTTGCCGCCCCCGCCCACCGCCCCCTCGACCAGGGCGTACCCGGCCCCACCGACCGGGTCCCCCGCGACTGGCGGCGACACCTGAACCGCTGACGGATGTTAGGAGGGGTCCCCTGCTATGCACGAGGCGTTAGCAGGGGACCCTTCCTTACCTCCAGCCGAACATCCAGCCGACTCAGAAGAGCCAGGTCGGCAGCTTCGGCTCGCTGCGCAGCGGCACCAGCGGCGGCGCCTCGTCGGCGGCCGGGCCAGCCGAGCGGCCCCGAGCCTCGTCGGACTCCGTGCCGGGCGGCGGCGCTGCCGCGCACCGCGTGCCGTCCGCCGGCACCACCAGGTCGATCAGGTACGCCTCGATCGCCTCGTCGGCGCAGGCCACCCGGCCGTAGACGATGTGTCCCCAACCCTCGTAGGTCAGCAGCTCGGCGTGGTCACCGAACTGTGCGGCGGCACCGAGCGCCCAGTTGTAGCCGGTCGCCGGGTCGTGCAACGAGTTGACGAACAGCAGCTTGGCCTGGTTGGTCGGGGTGATCGGCCGCTGCGGGTTGTCCGCCGTGCTGGGCCAGCCGAGGCAGATGGCGCCGATGGCCGCCCGGGGCAGGTCCGGCAGGTCCGGCGAGGCGAGTTGGGCCGCGTCCACGATCGTCCGCCACTGCCCGATGTTCTGCGCCCCGAGGTTCCAGTCCTCGCAGAGCACCGCCTGGTACGCGAAGGGCACCACGGTCGGCGGCTGCTCCTCGGTCGACTGACGGGCCGCCGGTACGCCCCACGGACGGCCGGCGTCGACCCGCTCCAGCTCGGCGGCGATGTCGAGCCAGTACGGCTGGTAGTTCACGTTGCCCAGCACGAAGTTGACCAGATCCCGCTTGGTGATCTTGTAGCTGTGGTTGTCCGGGTCCGGCAACTCGCCCCGGCCGGCGCGGTCGAGCAGCCGCTGCCAGAACCCGCGGATGTCCCGCCCGTGCAGCGCGCACTGCGGCAGCCGGGCGCAGCCGGCCACGAACTCGTTGAACGAGTCCTGCCCGGCGGCCGCCTGGGTGACGGCGAAACCCTGGGCGTCCAGGCTGTGGTCCATGCTGCTGTCGGCCACGATGGCGCGTACCCGGGTCGGGAACAGTTCCGCGTACTGCTGGGCCATCAGCGTGCCGTACGACATTCCGAGGAAACTCAACTGCGTGTCGCCGACGGCGGCCCGGATCGCGTCGATGTCCCGGATCACCTGGAGGGTGTTCACGTGGTCGAATACCGGCCCACTCCGGGAGCGGCAGTCGTCGGCCAGCGCCCGACTCGCGGTGACCATTTGGGTGAAGTCGGCAGCCGTCTTGATAGCGCCGGCCGGCAGGGCCGACAACTTGTCGACCGCGCACATGATAGGCGCGCTGCGAGCGACTCCACGCGGGTCGAAACCGATAATGTCAAAATGACGACGCAATTCGTCACCGTACGTGGCCCACAGGGCGGAGTCCACGCCCGACCCACCCGGGCCGCCCGGGTTCACCAACAGCGATCCGCGCCGCACCTCGGGATCGGTCGCGGGCCGCTTGGCCAGCGCCAACTCGATCGTCGGGCCGAACGGATCGGCCCAGTCGACCGGCACTTCGAGGGTGCCGCACAGGGCACTGTCATCCTGCTCACAGGGCTCCCAGTGCACCTGTGACACGGGTGCCGCCGAGGCCGGCGACACCACGACCGGCACCAGCGCCGCCCCCACCGCGATACCGGCGAGTAATTGCCGGATCAATTTCTTGCGCATGTGCCCTCTCCCCGATGACTTTCCCGGCCCCCTGCCGGGCGACGCTCAAGTTAGCGAATCCGCCGAGGCTCGGGGTTACCGGAAAGTGTCAGCGGCGATACCGTTCGGAAAGCCCCGGCCAACAATGATCCGGAACCGCTTGTGATCTGATTCCGGGACACTGACGTGAATAGCGAGGTCACCGCCGTCGCGGAGGCGGCGAAAGTGGCGTGAATGAACGACCGCCGAGGACTGTCAACATGGTGGACGTCACAGGGTGGCGCATTCTTGGAATTCACCTACCCGGCACTTTCCCGCAACGCCCGTCAAAACTGCGTGACGGATTCGAAACGTCGCCGCGCCACGGTGGGCCCGGGCGGCCGACACCGTACGACGCACCGTTCGCGGTAGGTTGCCGAGTCATGGCCACCACTGCCGCCGACGTCCGGCACGACCTCGCCCAGCTCGCCGACCCGGCCCGCGCCACCGGGGTGAGTCGGTACCTCAAGATGTTCCCCGGCGGGTACGGCGAGGGCGACCGGGCCATCGGCGTCACCGTGCCGCAGCAGCGCCGGGTCGCCGGCCGACACTGGCGCGGCCTCGACCTGGCCGAGACGGCGACGCTGCTGACCAGCGAGGTGCACGAGGAACGGCTGACGGCGATCTTCATCCTGGTGCGCAAGTTCGGCAAGGCCGACGAGCCGGAACGCGGCCGGATCGTCGAGCTGGTGCTGACGCACAGCGGTCACCTGAACAACTGGGACCTGGTGGACTCCTGGGCGCCGTACGTCCTCGGACCCTGGCTGCTCGACAAGGACCGCGACGTCCTGGACCGACTGGCCGGATCGGACCTGGTCTGGGACCGGCGGATCGCGGTGATGGCCACTCTCGCGTTCATCAAGGCCGACGACTACGCGTGGACGTTCCGGCTCGCCGAGCGGCTGCTGCGCGACCCGCACGACCTCGTGCACAAGGCCGTCGGCTGGATGCTGCGCGAGGTCGGCAACCGGGACCTGGCGGCGGAGGAGGAGTTCCTGGTGCGGCACTACCGGGTGATGCCGAGAGTCATGCTGCGGTACGCGATCGAGAAGTTCCCGCCGCAGCGACGGAAGGACTACCTGTCCGGGACGGCCTGAGGCCGCCCCGGACGGCTCGGGCGGCTGTCGTCACATGACGTAGGTCAGGCTGACCCAGAAGACGAGGACGGAGGCGGCCAGCGTCCCGACAGCATGAGCAGGAAACTCGCGACGACAGACGGTCGGCACGGCGCGGGTCAGGGCCGGGTCGCGCGCAGATAGAGCGTCACGACGTCCGCCGCGTCCAGGTCCACGAGCAGGCGTCGGTACGTGCCGCCGGGCCCCGGCGCCTCTTCGGCCAGTCCGGAGACGCGGGCCGCGCGCTCGGGGTGCCAGGTGTCCCCGCTGCCCACGTCGTCCTCCCGCGTGACGGCGCGGAGCCCGGGGGTCAGCTCCGCGCCGAAGCCCCCGTCGGTGACGAAGGTGTCGAGGGCGGCGCGGGGAATCCGGAACTTCGCCGACAGGTGGGTCTCCAGCCCGTTGCTGCTGACGGCCGAGAGGAACACCGTGCCGGGCGGGAACGTGACGTGGGCGACGGCCTCCACCTCCGACGCGGTCGCCGGTCGCGGCGGTGACTGGAGCGCGTCGTCGGTGTCGCCGAGCTGCGCCACCGCCACCACGCCGCAGGAGATCACCGACAGCACGAGACTCAGCCCGGCCAGGACGAGGGCGTACGTGGAGGCGCGGCGGGGCTTCCGCGTCGGCTGGTCGGACACGGGCAGGACCCTACGCGACGGGTGCCATCAGGCCGGAGTCCACGCCGACAAAACATCGATGGTCTTGCATGTGTTGCCGCGGCTCGTGTATGAAGACTGAGCAATCGTTAAGGTTCCGGTCTCCTGGGAGGAGCGACGATGACACACGCCCCGCGCCGTCTGCGCACGCTGGCGGTCATGCTCAGCGCCTGCACACTCGGGCTGAGCCTGCTGTCGGCACCAGCCGAGGCGTACTCGGCGCCACCTCTCGCGCCGCAGTCCGAGCGCGCCCCCGAGTCGGAGCAGTTCGTGGCCGAGGGCGTGACGACCGTCGGCGAGCTGCGCACCGTCGACGGCGCGTTGTCGTACGCCCGCGACGGTCGGACGCAGGTCATCCACCACCCCGGCGCCACCTACGTCAAGGTTCACTTCGCCTCTCTGCGGCTCGGCCCCGGCGAGTACGTCACCGTCGCCAGCCCGGACGGCCGGGAGAGCCACCGGTACGACCGTCACCTGAACCGGGCCACCGGCTCGGACTACACCACCGACGGGCGGGCGGGCTTCTGGGCCATGTCCGTCGAGGGCGACACCGCCGTGGTGACGCTGCACAGCAACCGCGCCAGCCGGGGCAGCGCCGCCACCATCGACCGGTTCTGGCGCGGCTACGACCGCACCGAGATCGCCGCGCACAACTTCTCCACCCAGTCGGTGTGCAGCACCGACGCCCGCCGGGACGTGGTCTGCTACCAGAGCAGCCACCCGACCGAGTTCGCCCGGGGCAACGCGGTGGCCCGCCTGCTGATCAGCGGTGGCGGCATGTGCACCACCTGGCGGGTCGGCAACACCAACCGGATGTTGACCAACAAGCACTGCTTCTCGACGCAGGCGGCGGTCAGCGGCAGCGAGATGCAGTTCAACTACCAGTGCGCCACCTGCGGCGGTGCCAACCCCGGCCCCGGCACCAAGGTCAGCGGCGCCACGCTCTATCGGGTCAGCAGCGGCGGCTCCAACCAGCTCGACTACGCCCTGTTCTCGGTGAACAACTTCGCGGCCATCCAGGGCTTCGGCACGCTCTATCTGGCGACGACCGCCACCACCACCGGCACCCAGATGTACATTCCCGGCCACGGTGACGGCAGCCCGAAGCGCCTCTCCATCTTCGAGGACACCCAGAACGGCGCGCGCTGCACCGTCCGGAACGCGAACTACAACACCTGGAACATCAGCTACAGCTGCGACACCTCCGGCGGCAACTCCGGTTCACCGGTGCTGAACAGCAGCCACCGGGTGATCGCCCTGCACCACCTCGGCGGATGCCCGTCCAACCAGGGCGCGAAGGCGCACCTGATCTACAACGAGATCGCCAGCCTGATCGACAACGGCTGACCCGAGCAGCACCGCAGTCACCACCGGCAGGCCGCCGCCGACACCGGCGGCGGCCAGCCGCCGGGCTCACCGCCGCCTCGGCGACGAACATCGAGGTCAGGGTTGCGACCAGGGCATACGATCCGGCGTATGAAGGCTTACCGCGCCTTGCCCCTGGCCCTCCTGCTCCCGCTCCTGGCCGCGTGTGTGGTCAGCCCGGTCGAGGAGGTCGCGGCGTCGACGCTCACCTACTCCTGTTGTGAGACCGCCGACGTCGAGAAGTCGTACCAGCCGGGGCAGACCTTCACCCTGAACTGGCTCGTGGAGTCACCCGACGAGCCGCCCGTGACGCCGACGCCCGGGCCCGACGTCGAGCTGACCGCCCACCTGATCGGCCCGTTCGAGTCGGTCGAGCAGCTCACCGCGCACGCGATGGGCACGCTCACCGTCCCCGGGCTGGTCACCTACCCGGCCGAGCCGGTGCGCCCCGCCGACGCGCCCGACCGACGTCCGGTCAGCACCATCGTCATCGCCCCGGACGCCGAACCCGGCTACTACAACCTGATCAGCTCGATGGCCGACCAGGGGAACGCGCTCGGTGGCGAGAGCATCATCCAGGTCGTACCCGCGAGCTGAGGTCCCCGCTCAGCACGCCTTACGGACGTACGTGCGGGAGCCCGGCGCCGAGACGGCGAGGTCGCGCAGCACGACCGAGAGGCTGCTGCCGTGCGACCCGCACGCCTTGTTGAAGCCGCTCTCCGTGTACTCGATGACGATCACATTGGCGCCGTAGGTGCGGGTGTACGCGTCACACTCGTTCCAGGTGCCGCACTCCTCGGCGACGGCGAAGTCGAACCCGGCCTTGCGGGCGTTTGAGGTGCTCAGCTCCGCGAGGTTCTTCTGCGCCACGGCCAACCCCTTGCCGTGCGCGTACGCGCTCAGCGACGCCGCGTACGCGACCGCCTGTGACTCGGTCAGCAGGCCCTTGGACCGGGTGAACGAATCCAGGTTGTCCGGCTCGATCGCCTTGAACCCCTTGCTGGCGCACCGGTCGATCCACCCGCCCACGATCGTGGTCAACGCCGTCCGCTTGGCGGCGGTCGAGAAGTCCAGCATCAGCTCGTTCCAGTCCTCGTCGACCACGAGGTTGCCCTGCGCGTCCCGCAACAGCAGGTCCGGGTGGTTGGTCTTCCACCACGACTCCGCGCCCGGCTGCGCCTGGAAGGCGTTGACGTAGCAGATGTTGTACAGCCCGGCGGCCGGTGACGCCTCCAGGTCACGGCTGACCACGGTGACGCCGGACGGCGGCGCGTACACCCCGCCGATCTGGTAGTCGAACCCGGCGTTCGCGGGCGGCGGCGCCCACGTCGGAGCGCTCGTGCGGTTCCCGGTCGGCGGGGTCGTCGCCGAGGCCGACGCGGCGGGGCTGCCGGAGGCCGACGGGGTCCGCGAGGGCGGCGGCGTGGTCGCGGGCGCGGTCGGGGACGTACTCGCCGACGGCGCCGCCGTGGTCGGCCCGGCGCTCACCGGCGCGCCCAGGGCCGACGGCGCGTCGGAGGTCGGGGCGTCGCGCGGGGTCGCGCTCGGCGTGGGCGTGGGCGTGGCCTGCTGCCCGAGGCCCCACCAGGGCTGCCGGCCGCTCGCGCCGGCGGCGCCGATGCCGACACCGAGTACGACGACAGCCACCGCCGCCGCCGTCAGCCCCACCCGGGCCCGCCTGCGCTTCGATCCCATCGAGCCCAACTCCTCCAGGTACGTGTGAGCGCACCCTACGAGACCTGGTCGGGACCGGGACACCCCCCGCTTCGAGGGGTGCGGACACCCCCTTCGACACGGTGGTCGTCCACCACCGACGGATCGCTGTCGACCGTCCCCGTCGTCCGGCGAAGCGCCACCCGACGCCCGAGGCCGACCGCGTCGCACGGACGCCCCCTGACCGAGAGGCGCAGGGGGCGCCCTGCCGCAGGGTCTACTCGCAACCGATCCCGTCACCGTCCCGGTCGAGGTGGCGGCCGTAGCCGGGTTCACCACGACGGATCGGTGCCTTACCTGCGGCCCGCACTGCGGCACAGTTCTTGTAATACACGTTTCCGCCGCCGCTGTCGTTACCGCTGCTGCCACTACCACCACGGGACGGCTCGCAGGCGATTCCGTCGCCGTCCCGGTCCAGACCCGCCCGGTACCCGGGCTGTCCACGCTTCAACGGCGCCTTACCGGCAGATCTGACGGCGTCGCAGTTGCGGTAGTAGACGTCGGGTTTGGGGGTACGACTGGGCGTCGGTGACGGCCGCCGACTTGCTGTCGCGGACGTTTCGACGGTGGGAGTGGCAATAATCGTCGCCAGGTCAGGCTCCGGCGTCGGTACGTACTGCGGCTGCCTCTCGGCGATGGGTTTCACGCTTGCGGACGCTGCCGCCTGACCGGGGGCGGACGTGGAGTCGTCGTCATCGAAGGCGGCGACAAGGCCGCCACCGCAGCACAGCAGCACAAGAGCAATGGCACCGCTGAGTAGCGGGCTGGGATTCTTGGCAGGCTTGGTTCTCGCATTCGGGAAGAGGCTCACCCGTGGGATTCTGGTGACGACACCCGTTGATCGTTATTGGCTGATTGGTCGGCGCAACTGTCAGGTAGGCGACCGTCAACCCGCTCACTCTCGAAGCGGGAACAGTATTGCGGTGATCCCCTGGATCAGCGAGAACGTATGACGCATCCGCCTTACCCGCACACTCGGGTCCGCTACCGCGACGGGATAGCCGACGTTATCCGATCTCGACGCACACGGTGTGCGACATCGGATCGGGGTCGACATCGATACGATGCCTCGGTGGATCGGGGTAGTTTCGTCGGCCGAACCGGTGAACTCAAGCACCTGCGAGCGGTAGTGGAGGGCATCGGCCGGCGGGGCGTCCTCTTCAGCGGCGACGCCGGTGTCGGCAAGAGCCGGCTGGTCCGCGAGGCCGTGGCGGAGCTTCCCCCGAGCCGCTACGTCGTCTGGCCCATCACCGCAGGTCATCCGAGTACGGCGCTGCCCTTCGGTGGCCTGGCCCAGGTGCTTCCCGTCGCGCAACCGGCAGGTCTCACCCCCGCCGGGGTGCTGCGGTGGGTGGTGGACTCGCTGCACGAGCAGGCCATGGGCCGCGCGATCGTGCTCACCATCGACGACGCCCACCTGCTCGATCCGCCGTCGGCGGCGCTGGTCCACGTGCTCACCAGGCAGGAGGACGTCGTCCTGCTCGGGACGGTGGACGACGGGGAACAGGTGCCGTTGCCGCTGCGACCCCTGTGCGTCGACGATCTGGTCGAACGCGTCGAGCTGACCCCGTTCGGCCGGGACGAGACCACCGAGTTGCTCGCGGCCGTCCTCGGCGGGCCGGCCGAGGCGCGGTCGATCGACCGGATGTTGCGCCTCTCGGCCGGCAATCCGCTGCTCCTCCACGAGCTGCTGCGCAGCACGACGGACAGTGGCGAGTGGGCCCGCTCCGGTGGCGTGTGGCAGTGGACCGGCCACTCGACGCGCCCACTCGACGTGACGGACGTGATCGGTACCCGGATCGACCACCTCGCTCCGGGCGTACGCAAGGTGGTGGAGCTGGTCGCCCTGAGCGAGCAGATCGGCCTGCACCTGCTCACCACGGCGACACACGCCGCCGACGTCAGGCAGGCCGAGGAACACGGCCTGGTCGCGGTCGTCCGGCGTGACCGGCGGGTCGACGTGCAACTGACGCATCCGTTGTACGGAGAGCTGCTGCGCCGCCGCTGCCCGCCGGCCCGGACCCGGCAGTTGCAGGCGGAACTGGCCGAACTGGTGCAGGCCACCGGTGCCCGACGCCCGGGTGACCTGCTGCGGGTCGCCCTGTGGCGGCTCGGCGCGGGCTCCGCACAGGATCCCCGCCTGCTGCTCGCCGGTGCCGCGCAGGCGTTCGCCCGCTACGACGTACCGCTCACGGTCCAACTGGCGCAGGCGGCGCTGGACGCCGGTGGTGGTTACGACGCCGCCGAGCTGCTCGCCACCGTCATGATGCTCTGCGAGCGTCCACACGAGGCACTCCAGGTGCTCGACCAGGTCCGGGACGATCTGGTCGACGAGCGGCGTCGGAGCCGTTGGCTGACGGTGCGGGGCATGGTGACGTACTGGAGCCTCGGTGCGGAGTCCACCGTCGACAGCCTGGCCGAGGCGGCCGGCACGCTCACCGATCCCGGCCACCAGGCACGGGTCTGGGCGTTCGAAGCACTCATGCGGATGCACCGGATGGAGATCGCCGCAGCACTGCGGTTGAGCCAGTCGGTGCTGGCCCGTCCGGCGTCCGGCCCGGGTGCCCGGGGGCTGGCCCGGTGCGTGGTCGCCTACGTCGACGCGACGCGCGGTCTGTTCCGCCGCAACGCCGACGCGATCGCCCAGGTGGAGGCGGACGTGGCCGGTTGGCGGAGAGACATGCCGTACCTCCAGGCGATGGTGGAGTCGACCCGGGCCGCCCGGCTGGCGCTCACCTGCGACCTGCCCGGCATCGACGCGATCGCGGCCGACGAGTTCGCCGACCTGGTCAGCTCTGGCGGCCTGCGGCTCGGCAGCGGCTTCCTGACCGTCCTCCAGTCCTACGCCGCACGGCTCCGAGGGCGCACCGACCAGGCGGTCACCTTCAGCAACACGGCCGGCGCGATGCTGGCCACCAGCCGGCTCTACGGCAGTCTCGCGCACGGCGAGCGGGCGCAGGTGGCGGCCTGGCGCGGGGACGCCGACACGGCTCTCGCGGCGATGACGGCGGCAGACCGTTCGTACTCCCCGTGCATCGCGGTGTTCTACCCCTGGCTGGAACTGGCCCGTGGCGCGACGGTCGCCGCCACGGGCGACCTACCCGCCGCCGTGAGACACCTGGCCGCGTTGGCCGACCGGCTGCGTTCCGACGGGATGACCGGGTACGAGGTGCTGGCCCTGCACGACCTGACCCGACTCGGTCAGGCGGCCGCCCCGATCGGTCCGACCTGCGCCGACGGCGCACGGCGCTCGGTGGCCCAACGCCTCTCCGAGCTGGCCGAGCGTACCGACGGGACCCTGTCGCCGCTGCTGGCCCGGCACGCGCGGGCCTGCGCCGCCGAGGACGGCGCCGGATTGCTGGCGATCGCCGACGCCTTCGCCGCGGCGCAGCTCACCGTCTGGGCGGCCGAGGCCACCGCGACGGCGGTACGCGTGCTGCGCCGAGAGGGCGATCCGTTGGCGGCTGACGCACGTCGCCGTCTCGGCACGCTGCTCGCCACCTGCGACCAGGTCCACACCCCGACGCTGGACGCCGCCCGGGACTCCTGACCTGGCCTGATCGGCGGTCAGGCAGCGCGTAGGTCGGCGGAGAACGAGTTCCGTGCGGGCTGGATGACCGGGAACGTCACGCCGGTGAGGTCTTCGGAGACGGTCCAGAGTCGCTTCTGGACGGCCATCTCGTGCGACCTCGGGCTGGACGTGACCAGTCGAGGGTGGCCCATGATCTCGTTGCGTCCGCCGGGGCCGTAGTACTGGCCGCCGAGCACGGCGGGATCGGTGGCGGCGCGCAGGGTCGGCAGCGCGCCCATGGCCGGCGTCTGGGTGATCACCGGCGCGAGCCAGGTGAGCGGGAGCCGGAGGGCTGCGGGGCTGTTGCGGGCGAGTTCGGTGCTGGACATGCCGGGGTGGGCGGCGACCGCGACGGTGGTGCCGTGCGGGGCGAGGCGGCGCTGCAACTCGTACGTGAACATCAGGTTGGCGAGCTTGGACTGACCATAGGCGGCGGCCCGCCCGTACGACCGCTCCCAGTGCAGGTCGTCGAAGTGGATGTCGGCCCGGATGCGGTGGCCGGTGCTGCTGACCGTCACCACCCGTGAGCCGGGCACCGGCAGCATCAGGTCCAGCAGCAGCCCGGTGAGCGCGAAGTGTCCGAGGTGGTTGGTGCCGAACTGGAGCTCGAAGCCGTCGCTTGTGGTCCGCTTCGGGGTGTACATGACACCGGCGTTGTTGATCAGCAGGTCGATCCAGTCGAGCCGGGACCGCAACTGCTCCGCTGCGGTCCGGACGGAGTCGAGCGAGGTCAGGTCCAGCGCCTGCACGGTGACGTCCCCGGTCATCCGCGCCGCGGCCTGCTCGCCCTTGTCGACGTCGCGTACGGCGAGCACCACGGAGGCCCCGCGCTCGGCGAGCGCCTTGGCCGTCTCGTACCCGAGTCCGGTGTTGGCGCCGGTCACCACGGCGACCCGCCCGCGCTGGTCCGGGATGTTCGCCGTCGTCCACTTCTCGCTCATGCCAGGCTCCCGATCATCTTAAGTACCGGAGGTATCTTGTACGGACGACGCTAAAGTACTTTCGGTACGTTGTCAACGTACCGGAGGTACCTAAGCTAGGCTGGCGGTCGTGACCTTTCAGCGAGCACGCACCGAGGAGCAGCGGGAGATTCGCCGACGGGCGATCCTCGACGTGGCGGCGGCGATGCTCGACGAGATGCCGGTGGCTGCGGTCACCCTGAACGAGTTGAGCCGCCGGGTGGGTCTGGCGAAGCCGAACGTGCTGCGCTACTTCGAGTCCCGCGAGGCGGTGCTGCTGGAACTGCTCGACCGCTACCTCCAGGAGTGGCTGGCAGACCTGGCCGGCGAGCTGGCCGAGGGCGTCGACGACAGCCTGCCCATGGCCGAGCGGGCGACAGCGGTGGCCGAGATCCTCAGCCGTTCACTGGCCAGCCGGGTGGTGCTGTGCGACCTCTACGGCGCACAGGTCGGCGTCCTGGAACACAACGTCTCCGTCGAGGTCGCCATCCGTCACAAGCGCGCCTCCATGGGGCATCTGGCCACCATGACCGCCCTGGTCCAGGAGCGCCTGCCGGAGCTGGGCGAGAACGCCGTGCTGTTCAACCTGCACGCCATGGCCATGGCCGGCGCGCTGTCGGCGTACAGCACGCCGCCGCCCAGCCTGGAGGCGGCCTACCAGGCCGAGCCCGACCTGGCCCACTTCCGCATGGAGCTGAAGGACTCCCTGAAGCTGGCGCTGACCGCGACCCTCCTCGGCGTGCTACCCCGCCACTGACGCCCGGCGTGACGGGATCGGACATGATCGAGGCGTGGGTGACCTTGTGATCAATCTGCTGGCGAGCGTCATCGCCGGTACGGCCGTGTGGCTCTCGGGGTTTCTGTTACGTCGGCGCAAACTGAACCGGGCACGTGCCTTCTTCGGCCTGACCGCCGGAGCGAGCTGCCTCCTGGTGGTCTCCCGGCACGCGTCGTCGCCGCGCGAGTTCAGCGTCCACCGTCGCGACGTCGCCGCGCTGGTGGAGCTGGCGACCATCGCCCGGGAGTGCGGCGCGCACGCGGACCGGGTCGGCGAGGACCAGCCGACCGGGGAGATCGGTCGGCTGACCGAGTTCTGCGTCGGCGGTCCCGGTGGTGCGAGCCCGCGCAGCGTCACGCACCTACGCGCGATCCTGCGCGGAGTGACGTACGCGATCTTCGACGAGGAGAAGCGCCGGAGGGCGTTCACCGTCGGCGGCACCGAGTACGTCTACAGCCCGGAGACCAGCTACGTCCTGCTCGCCCGGTTCTGGGGCCCGGTCGGTGGACGCCCGGTGTTCTTCATCGGCGGCCTGACCGCCGGCAGCAACCTCGCCGCCGCCCGCTACCTGACCACGCACCATCCGGAACTCGCCCGCACCTACGGTGCCGACCGACCGTTCGCGCTGGTGCTGCGCATCACCGAACCGGCCGCGTACGGCACCGACTTCACCGAGTTGGTCGCCGACGTGAGCGACGTGGCGTTCCAGCCGGAGCCGCAGCCGACGCAGCCGACGCAAGGGGCGCAGCCAGCGTAGGCGGCTCCAGACTCGGCAACTCGCGCACATGGATGTAAGGAGGGGTCCCCTGCTATACACCAGGCGTTAGCAGGGGACCCCTCCTTACACATCCACCAACTACGAACCCGATCCCGCCGCCGTTCCCGCCGCCGTCGCGTCGGTGAAGTAGGGCTCGGCCGCCTCCAGCCGGGGCGCCCGTATGCCGAGCCGGCGCGCCTCCGCCAGCGTGTCGCGGCAGACCGCACGCAACTCCTCGGGGTTGGCGTGCGCCGTCGTCACCCTGCGCGCCGGCGGGAATCGGCCCATCATCCAGGCGAGTGCCGGTGCGGCCAGCCAGACGGGTCCGGTGAACGGCAGCAGCGAGGACCGATGCCGCCGCAGGTCGACGCCCCGTGCCTCGACCAGCGGTAGTAGCTCGCGGACGGCGAGGATCGCTTCGCGCATATCGCCCCGCGTCAGCGTGGACAGGGAACCTCGCCGCAGGCTCTGCGTGTGCAGACCCGCGTTCTGGACGAAGTGGATCGCCAGCCAGCCCCGGAAGTCGGAGTTCTCCTGGATCCGGAACCCGGCCCCGCGAAACACCTCGCGGACGGCCCGCTCGCGCTCGGTGGGCGGCCGGCCGAGAGTGCCGAGGAAGACCATGGGCAGCAGCGACGCGCGCAGCACCCCGTCGTCGCCGAAACCACCGCCGGCCCCGGGAAAGCCCCAGGCCACCTGTCCGGTGGGAAGGTGTTCGATGGCGGTCAGCGGCTCGACCCACAGGTTGTTGAAGACGAGCACCGTGGCCCCGCCCACGCGCGGCCCCAGGAAGGCCGCAGCTTCCGCGAAGCCGTAGTGCTGCACGCTCAACACGATCAGGTCGAAGTCATGGTCCGGCTCCAGCGACTCGCGCAAGCGCACCGGCCACTTCTCGACGACACGCTTCCCCCACGGCCGCCGACGCGCGTCGAGCAGATCAACGTCGATCGCATCTCCGTACGCCGCCGCCCGCCCCGGCCGGACGTAGAACTCGACGTGGTGTCCGGCCCGTTCCAGGGCCCACCCGTAGGCTGCACCGATCACGCCCCGCCCGAACATCAAGACCTTCAAGCGCCACCTCGCACCTATAATCGGAGACAGTCTCCACTTTCAAAATATGGAGACAGTCTCCACTTGTCAACACGGGACCCCACATGACCGACGCCAAGCCGCTCCGCGCCGACGCCCGCCGCAACCGCGAAGCCCTCATCGCCAAGGCCCGCGAACTCTTCGCGAAGAACTGCTTCAACCTGCGCTTCGACGACTTCGCCAAGCTGGCCGGCGTGGGCACCGGCACGCTCTACCGCCACTTCCCCACCCGGGAGGCCCTGGCCGAAGCGGTCTACCGCGAGGAACTCGCCGCCCTGTGCGACCGCGCCCGCGAGCTGCACGCCGCCCTTCCCGCCGACGAGGCGCTGGAGTCCTTCCTGCGCGGCTTCGTAGCCCACCTGGACGCCCACGAGGGTCTCGCCCGCACCCTCGCGACGCTCATGGCGACCCGCTCGGACACCCTGGCCGAGGGCGCGCAGGCCCTGCACCAGGTCATCGCCGACCTCCTGACCGACGCCGCCGAGGCCGGAGCCATCCGCGACGACGTGAGCGCCGATGCGGTCATGATCGCCATCAACGGCATCTGCGCGGCCTACGAGCACCCGAGCTTCCGCACCATTGCGGACCAGGTCATCACGCTCGTCCTCGCTGGCCTCCGTCACACCGCACCGACCCACTGAGCGATGCCTGCCCGGGTCCACTTCTCACGTACCGCCCGATCCACCCGCACGCCAGGGGCACCGTGCGAGGAAGCAATGACAGGAGACGGTCTCGCTGGTTGATCGCGGCATCGCTCGTCGGCCTGGGCACCCTTACCGACTGCGGCAGTGATGGCAGCGGCGGGCAGGTGATCGAATCCGGCGGCGTACGGACAGTCGTTGCGCCCGCGTCCGATGGCGGCCGGGATGCTCAGATTGCCGGAGAGTTGATCGCCACCGACGGACGGTGCCTCACCGCACCGGAGTAGGTCATCCACCGACGCACCTATCCACGTTGGCAATATTCTGGCTCGTCGTGCTAATTTTTGGCCATGGTGCCAAATATTGAACCCGGCAGCCAGTCACGCACCTTCATCGAGGAAGCGCGGCGGGCCCAGATCGTGAACGCCGCCGTGGAGACCATTGCGGAGGTCGGCTACCACCGCGCGTCGATGGGCAAGATCGGCACTCGTGCGGGGATCAGCCGAGGACTGATCTCGTACCACTTCGCAGGGAAGTCCGAACTGATCACCCAGGTCGTCACGACCGTCTACACCGACGCGGCAGCATCCATGGCACCGGTGATCGACGCCGAGACCACGCCTGCGGGCCAACTGCGCGCCTACATCAGCTCGAACCTGGAGTACATGCGCGCCCACCCGGCCCGGATGATCGCCCTCGTCGAGATCCTCACCAGCGGTGGCCTGGGTGACCTGCCCGACGCCGACCCGGCCGAGTTCGACCGGCAGATGCTGTTGCCGCTGGAGCACCTGTTCGCGGCAGGACAGGAGTGCGGCGAGTTCCGGGACTTCGACGTCACCGTGATGGCCCGGATCGTGCGCGGCGTGATCGACGCCGTACCCACCGCGCTGTCCCGCGATCCCGCCCTCGACATCGACCGTTACCTGCGGGAGATCACCACCGCCATCGACCACGCCACCCGGCCGGTCCCGGCCGCCACGGAGAAGCCATGAACCCCCTCGACGGCACAGTCGCACTCGTCACCGGCGGCGCCAGCGGAATCGGTGCGGCCATCGCCCGCCGCTTCGCGGCCGGCGGCGCCCGCGTCGTCATCGCCGACGTCGATCCGACCGGGGAGACCGTCGCCCGGGAGGTTGCCGGCGTCTTCGTCCGCACCGACGTCGCCCGGCAGGCCGACAACATCGCCGCCGTCCAGGCCGCGATCACGCACTTCGGCCGCCTCGACGTCGCCGTACTGAACGCCGGAATCGGTGAACAGGGCAGCTTCACCGACGACTTCCGGCCCGAGCACTACCGCGACCTGGTCTCGGTCAACCTCGACGGGGTGGTCTACGGGCTGCACGCCGCCCTGGAGGTGTTCACCGCGCAGGGATCCGGCGCGATCCTGGCCACCTCCAGCCTGGCCGGCTTGAGCGAGAGCCCGATGAACCCGCTCTACGCGGCCACCAAACACGCGGTGATCGGGCTGGTCCGCTCCGTCGCGCCGATCGTGGCCGAACGGGGCGTCACCGTCAACGCGCTGTGCCCCACCTTCGTCGACACCCCGATCCTGGGGGAGGCGGTCCCCTTCATCAGCGACCTGGGCGTGGCCGTCCTGTCGCCCGAACGGGTCGCCGAGGTCGCCGAGCTGGTGCTGACACGCGGCGGGACCGGGCAGGCGTGGCCGGTCGTACCGCACGGTGAGCGGAGCCCCTTCGCCTTCCCCGACCTTCCGTCGATCATGTCCGACCCGCACCGACAGGTCCCGGAGGCCGCCGCATGACCGTCCTCGCCCGCGTACGCGACCTCACCCGTCGCTACCACGACAAGGCCGCGCTGGACGGTGTGTCCCTGGACATCCCGGCCGGGCAGGTACTCGGACTGCTGGGCCCCAACGGTGCTGGAAAATCCACACTGATCAACGTCATGACCGGCCTGCTCCGGCCCAGTTCCGGCAGTGTCGAACTGTGCGGCGGTGACCCGCGCAGCGAGTCGACCCGCCGCGTGATCGGCGTGACGCCGCAGGAGACCGGGCTCCCGGAGACCTGGCGGGTCGCCGAACTGGTCGACTTCGTCTCGGCGCACTTCCCCGATCCGGTGGACCGGGCCGAACTACTCGACCGCTTCGACCTCACCTCGTTGGCCGACCGGCAGGCCGGCGGTCTTTCCGGCGGACAGCAGCGGCGGGTCGCGGTCGCGCTGGCCTTCGCCGGGCGGCCCCGGCTGGTGTTCCTGGACGAACCCACCACCGGTCTCGACGTGGACGCCCGGCGAGCACTGTGGGACGGCATCCGGTCCTTCCACGCCGACGGTGGAGCCGTCCTGCTGACCAGCCACTACATCGAGGAGGTGGAGGCGCTGGCCGACCGGGTGGTGGTGATGGACCGGGGCCGGATCATCGCCGACGGCGGCGTCGCCGAGATCCGCGGCCGGGTACGGCTCAAGCGGGTCACACTGACCGACCCGGTGCTGCCCGCGCTCAGCGGGGTCGCCTCGATCGAGCCAGACGACGACCGCGCCCACCTGCTCACCAACGATGCCGCCGCGCTGGTCCGGGAGCTGGTGACCGCCGGCGCGTCCTTCACCGACATCGAGATCGAATCCGCCTCGCTGGAGGACGCCTTCCTGGCGATCACCGGCGATCGGCGGACCACCTGACCGGAAAGGCCCGTTCGATGTCCTCCTTGACCATGACCTACACCCGGCGGAACCTCGCCGACACCATCCGGACGCCCACCATGTTCCTGACCGTGGCACTGGTTCCGGTCGGAGTCATGGTGTTCTTCGTCGTACCCTTCATCGGCCAGGACGCGGTGGCGATCACCTCGGCCACCGCGACCCTGGTGGTGTTCGGAGTGCTCATGGCCTGCGTCGGCCACTTCAGCGTCGCGATCGCGGCGCAACGGGAATCGGCCTGGGGAAACTACCTGCGCACCCTGCCCGGTGGAATCGTGCCGCAGATGTCCGGCTACCTACTGGTCGGGCTCGCGGTCGTCGCCGCGGCGATCGTCCCGATCCTGCTGGTGGCCGGAGTGTTCACCGCCGCCTCGGCTCCGCCGTCACGGGTGCTGCTGGCGGCGGGGGCGCTGATGGTCGCGGTGGTGACCTTCACCCTGCTGGGGCTGGCGATGGGCTACCTGATGTCGATGCGGGTAGCCGCCATCGCCAACAGCGTCGGCTTCCTGCCGCTGGCGGTGGCCGGCGGGATGTTCTTCGACGACGCGGACACGCCGAAGATCATCGAGCAGATCGCACCCTTCGTACCCACCCGGGGCGCGACCGACCTGGTGCTGGTCGCGCTCACCGGGGAGTCCGTCGGGCCACTGTCACTGGTGATGCTCGCGGTCTGGATCACGGTCCTCGCCGGGCTCACCGTCTGGGGCCACCGTCGCGATCAGGTCCGCCGGTTCACCTGAGTACCCCTCTCCCCACCCTCGGGTGTGGCGTGCCCCTCATTGAGGCAGACCCTGGTAGTCGGCCGGGCCGGCGATCTGCCCGCCGTCGCCCGCCACCTCGCTGCCGGTGACGAACGTCGAGTCGTCGCTGGCGAAGAAGAGGACGATCCGGGCGATGTCGTCCGGCTGCCCGACCCGGCCGAGCGCAACGTTGCTCGTGTCGAACGTGACTCCTTCGGTCATCGGCGTCTGGATCTGGCCAGGGTGCACCGCGTTCACACGGATCCCGTGGACGCCCAACTCCAGCGCGGCGGTCTTGGTCAGGCCCCGTACGCCCCACTTCGACACCACGTAGCCGGACATCCTCGGCACGCCCTGGAGAGCGCCGACGGAGCCGATGTTGACGATCGATCCGCCGCCGGCCCGCTTCATCGCCGGGACGACGGCCTGGATGCCGTTGAAGACACCGATCAGGTTGACGTCCAACGTGCGCTGCAACCGCGCGGCGTCCCACTGCTCCAGCGGAGCCGGGTCGGCGATGCCGGCGTTGTTGACCAGGATGTCGACGGAGCCGAAGCGCTCCTCCGTCCGCCCGACGAGGGCTGACCACTCCTCCGCCGACCGGACGTCGAGTCTCTCCGCGACGGCCTGCGGCCCGAGTTCCGCGGCGAGCGCCTCCGCCACGGTCAGATTGACGTCGGCGATGACCACATTGGCACCCTCCGTCACGAACCGTCGGACGGTTGCCGCTCCCATCCCCATCGCTCCGCCAGTGACCAGAGCGCTCTTTCCCTGGAGCCGTTCCATGGCGAGTTCCTTCCTCCCGCACCAACGGCGCGGGAATCTCATGTCGTAGACGTCGGTGCTCCGGGTGAGGCAGCCCCAGGCGACCTGCCCGGCCTGGGGCTGCCTCGACGTGAGTCAGGCCCCCCAGCGCCAGTTCTCGACGCCGTCGGAGCCCGCGAACTCCACCGTGAGCTGGGCGTGGACCCCGTGGTCGGTCAGGTACAACGGAACCGGCGCACCGTGGAACCCGGTCATGTTGTAGATGCTCATCGAGTCGGTGTCCTGGTGCATGCACCACACCTGTCCGTCGCTGTTCGGCGCGTACGGCTCCAGCACCACCTGCCCACCCGGCACCGGCTCCGTCCCGCCGGGCGACGAGGTCAGGTACTCGTCGCCGAAGAGCAGATGGAAGCAGCGGTCGGCACCCCGCTGGCCGACAAAGATCGGCTCCCAGCCTTCGGTCGCCGTGTCGCTCGGCAGCAGCCGCACCGGTCGATTCTCGACGCCGTCCGGATCGGCGACATCGATCTCGGCGTCCCCTTGCGGCGACGTCGCCACGTGCCGGATCTCCCGCCGCTCCCCGACCTCGGTCTGGGAGGCGAAGAACCAGAGCTGCTCCGCCGAGCCGTCCGCGTCCCGGACACCCAGCAGGAAGTCACCGGGCGTGATGGCGGTGAGCACCTGCCCGTTCACGTAGTTCCGCAGCGTCCACGCGCCGTTGTCGGCGATGATCGGCCGCCACAACTGGTCGAGCCTTCGTGCCGAGCTGAGCGCGGCGCGGGAGTTCGGGGCAGCGCTCTCCAGCCCGATGTACCGGCCGTCCGCCACGTTCTGCAACCGCAGGTGACCGTCGAACTCGGGGTCCCAGTCCAACCGCCACCGCTGATCCCTCCCCTCGTCGTAGGCGGTGTCCGGAACCAGTGGGCCACCGCCCGGCTCGACGTCGGCCACGTTCGTGGTGGCGGCGTTGCGCAGCAACGCCAGACCCGGCAGCGTCGGAGTGGCAAGCGGTGGGTTCTCCGCAGCCGCGCGCAGCGTCAGGCTGTACCGGACGGGGAAGTGATCCGAGGAGACGGTCGTCGTCAGTGTCCTGGCGCTGAGCAGGGTCGGCGCCCCGCCCCCGAAGTCCGTCACCCCGTAGTCATAGCTGTGCGTCGGATTCCGCGTGGGATGCGTGTGTTGAGGCGGATCCATCACTCCGAACTGTTGCGCAGGCAGCGCGGCCCGGAGGTTGGCCGGCTCACGGTTGAAGTCACCGAGCACGATCCATTCGTAGGGACCGTTGGGTCCCGGGTTCTGCTGGATGTGGGTGCGGATGTTCTGCAGCAGCCCTGGCGTGTCGTGGCCGCCGGGCGACCAGCCGTGCACGGTGAAGAACACCGTCTCGCCGAGCCGTACGCCGAGCGCGGGACGGGCGCCGTTCATTCCGGCGGCAACCACGATGACCTCGTCCGCAGCCTCTCGGGTGGCCACTGCCAGGTTGACCCGCCCGAAGTTCGCCATCGACGTGTCGGTGTGCAGCCAGTACACCCGTGCGTCACCGGGGCGTCCCTGGGTGCCCCAGGCGTACTCGCGCACCGGCGTGAACCCCGCGTCGATCGTGCCCGGAGCGTTGCCCCGATCGTAGACCGCCTGTTGGTGCAGGCCCCGAAGGTGCATGCCTTCCGCCCGCTCCCCCGCCTCCTGCATCGCTACGACGTACGCCCTGTTCTGGGTGAGGAAGTTCCGCACCTCCGCGTACTTGTTCTGATAGCTGCCCTCCGCCGCGGAACCTGCTCCCTGCATGTTCCAGGTGATGACCTCCTGGCGGTTCTCGTCCCGGGGTTCGAGCTGGCCGACGTCGCGGAGGAACAGGGAGGGCCACCGCTCGTTGCGGACGACGACGCCCTGGCCGTCGAAGGTCGCGGTCTCCCGCCCGGCCCAGTCCTTGATCGGTACGCCGCCCTGGCTCAACGGAGCGAACGCGCGCGGGTTGTTCGCGTCGGAGCCGAACTGGTAGATCGCGGTGCTGGTGCCGCTGCCCACCGAGTAGGGCTCGTAGGGCAGGAAGGGGCCGCCGGGCGTGGACTGCTTGATCAGGGTGTTCTGGTGGAAGACGTTCTGCGGGCCGGAGGAACCGGACCATTTGATCGCCTTGGCCGCCGCCGCCCACCAGATCGGGAACCAGGTGCCGTCCTCCAGTTCGCCGCCCTCACCGCCGCAGTTGGCGGTGCAGTTGCCCGACCGGTGCTCGTACGGCACGCGCACGGTGTTGCCCTCGAACAGGTTGTACCGTTCCCAGCCGCCGTGCAGGTTCAGGTCGGAGTCGAGGTCGTTGCGGAACGCCACGTTGCCGCTGGCCGACCACTGGAACGTGAAGTGCCGCAGGTTCCGGCTGGTGTTGTAGGCCCAGAGCGAGTCCCACACCCGGCTGCCGCGCAGGTAGCCGTTGCCGCCCTTGCCCTTGTTCCACGCGCCGTCGAAGGTGTTGTGCTCGATCTGCAGGTTACGGGCGACCTCCGTGACGACCGGGTGCGAGCCGGTCATCGTGCCGGTCAGTCCGCGCACCCAACTGTTCGCGGCCCACTTGAAGGCGAGGCCGTGCATGGCGTACTCGGGCGCGAGGTTGCCGTAGTTGTGCACCGCGTCGCCCGGCGGCGTGGTGTAGCGACCGCCGCCGTGCTTCGGCATGTCCAGCAGTTCCTGGCTGAAGGCGAAGTTCTCGAAGCCGACCCCTTCGACCACGCGCAACGGCGTGATCTTGCTGGTGTACGCGGTGCTGCCGATCGGCGCCGAGCCGTCCGACGTCGAGTCGACCGGCACGTCGTACTCCAGCGGCCGGTCGAGGGTCACGGTCTTGCGGGTGCGGTCCACCTGGACCGCCCGGAACATCTGCTGGCGCATGTGCAGGTTCTCGCGGACGCCCGGGTCGTCCGGCGACAGGCCCTGCTGCTCGTAGAAGTTCCGGCTGTTCGCGGCACCGACCCAGACGTAGCCACCGACGACGAACCGGTCCATCTTCGCCGCCGCGTCGATGTGGATCACAGAGCGCCCGGTACGGGCCGAGAAGCCCGGGTCGCCGGAGGCCGAGGCCAGTTTCACGCCCGAGGCCCAGTGCTGGTTGATCGACCCCTCGAACAGGTCCTTGCGGTTGCGCGGTGCGGTGGTCCACTCGTCCAGGTACCGCTCGGCGACCTCGCGGGTCTGCACCTTGAACAGGGCGCGACCGGGCCACATCCAGCCGCCCCTGCCCTCGTCGGGAGCGGTGCCCCAGATCATGGAGTCCTGGTGCCACCGGCTGCCGTCGGCGGTCAGCGTGTCGTACCGGGTGTCGGCGTTCGGCCGGAAGACGACGCGGGTGCCGCCGTCGCCCGCACCCTGACCCCGCAGGATCAGGAAGCTGGCGTCGACGTAGATCTGCTGGGTGATGTCGATCCGCCCGGCGGGCAGGGTGATCAGGGAGAGTCGGCGGTGGTTGCCCGAGGGCGAGCAGGAGTCCTTGATGTGGTCGATCGCGGCCTGAAGGCCGCTGCTGTCGTCGATGCTGTCGTTCGCGCGGACGCCGAACTCGCTGGCGAGCCGAGCCGTACCGATCGTGCAGGCGCCACCGGCCAGGTCACCGTCGGACGGCAACGGCGCGCCACCCAGATATCCCGCGCGGGACCAGTCGGGCATGCCGGCGACGGGCTCGATCCGGTTGGCAGCGGTCAGGTTCGCGGCGGTCGGGTCGGCGGCGGCGACCGTCTGGACCGCCGCCGACGGTGCTGTCGCCTGGGCCGAGGAGGGGGCCAGCACCGCCACCGGTATCAGCAGCAGCGTCGATAGTGCTCGGACGTAGCGCACTGTGGATCTCCCACGTGCGGTGGATCGAATTTCCCGCATACCGATGACGACGAGCCGAGCGGTCGATGGTTCACGTGACCGAGAACACTTCCCCGCCGCAACGAAATCCCCTGACCAAAGTTCAGAAAGATCTTGTGCAGAGGGTCACCGGATCGGAACTTGCGTCGACAACTACCACGCCGATGTAATGACTGGCGCTGCCGTCCACAATGCTCACGAATCAGCGTGAGCGACCGCGGCGAATGTCATCACCTCATCCGGGAGACCGCAAAAATGATCCGCAGCAAGTCCGCCGGGGCGCTGTTCACCATGGTGATCACCCTCCTCGCCAGCCTCATGACGGTGATCGCCGCGCCACCGGCGGCGTCCGCCGCAGCAGCGCCCGTGTACCACCTGCGCAACGTGCAGACCGGGCTCTGCCTGGACAGCAACTCGTCGGGCACCGTCTACACCCTGGCCTGCAACGGCGGAAACAACCAGAAGTGGTACGACCTGCCCGCCGCTCCCATCGTCCACCGATACATCATGGTGAACGTCGCCACGGGCCGGTGCCTCTCCACCAACTACAACGGTGACCTCTACACCGCAGCGTGCGAGAACAGCCACCCGTTCCAATTCTGGTACTTCCTCACGCAGCCGTCGCGAGTGGCGAACGAATTGACCGGCCGGTGTGCGGACAACAATTACAGCGGCTGGGCCTACGCCGAGCCGTGCAACAACGGCAATTACCAGAGGTGGCACAAGAACTGGCTCTGACCGCACCAAAGCAGGGGCTGCGTCGGGGCAGTGGTGCCCCGACGCAGCCCGGTCGGTTTCCGAGGCACTCAGATCAGCAGCAGGGTCTTCCCCACTGCGGTGCGGCTCTCGATCGCCGCGTGGGCCTCGGCGGCACGTTCCAACGGAAAGGTCTGCCCGATGATCGGCCGGACCACTCCCGCCGCCGCCTGGGCGAACATCTGCTCCGCCCACCGCGCCACTTCCGGTCCGAACCCGAACAGCTGCTCGATGCCGATCACCTCCACGCCCCTGCGGCGCGCCTCGGCGGGCTCGATGACCGTGACCTCACCGCTGGAAGCGCCGTGCACCGAGAAACGACCGCCACGGGCCGTCACCTCGAACGCGGCCCGCCCGATCGGGCCGCCGACACCGTCGAACACCACATCCGCTCCCCTGCCGCCGGTCGCTTCGAGGACCCGCTCGGTCCAGCCCGGTTCGCTGTAGTCGACCACCGCGTCGGCGCCCAGGTCCCTGACCACATCGAGCTTCCGCGACCCGCGAGCAGCGCCGACCACCCTCGCGCCCGCCGCACGGGCGAGCTGCACCAACAGGCTGCCCACCCCACCCGCCGCCGCTTCGACGAGAACCCACTCACCAGCGCCGATCGTGGCGTGCTCGACCAGCCCCTGCGCGGTGCTGCCGTCGCTGTACAGCGCGGTGGCCTCCGGAAGACCCAGGCCGTCCGGCACCGGAAACAGGTCCCCGACCAGCGCCACCGCCTGCTCGGCGAAACCGCCGACCTCGCCCGTGCCGGCCAGAACGCGCCGCCCCCGCCACGCCGGATCCACCTGCGCACCGACCGCGCTCACCAGCCCGGCCACCAGACTGCCCGGCACGTACGGCAACTCCGGCCGTTCATGCCACCTGTCGGTGCCACGCCGGATCTGCGTCTCGACGAACGTCATGCCCGCCACCGCCACGCTGACCACGACCTGGTCCGGTCCGGCCACCGGGTCCGGCACCTGAGCCGGCACCAGCACCTCGGGCCCCCCGAAACGAACCGCCTGGACCACACGCATCCCACCCGCTCCCGTCCGTTCGCCGACGCGAACATCGAGAGCATGCAACCTCACCTTAGGTTCAGGTCAACCGCTGATGCCCGGTCTCTCCGCCGCCCGAAGGCTAGCCATGGCAAGGGTCAGACGAGCGAGGGCCAGCATCCTGACGTTCACGATGTCTTGTGTCCCGATGTGCCCAGGACCATGCCCGTCCTCAGCTGCCGCCACGAGCGCCTTTCACACCTCGTCAGGGGATGTCGGGCGAGCGCGCCCGGAGAGTCCTGACAGGCGCCCATGTACAGGTTCGACCAGCCCACCGCAGATTCGACCGAGGCGGTTCGCGCACTAACACCAGCAATCTCACGTTCGCCCAGGTCAATAGCTATCGGTTGGTGATACTGGGATCGGACCAGTGACCACTTCGGTGTGAACTCACGGCAGGCCGGTCGGATCAGGTGTCGTACGAGGTCATCCGGGCTGGTGGCGCTCGTTCCGGTCCGGTGCGGGTGGCACGGTTGCTGTACTTCGCTGCTGTACTTCCGGCGGCTGTCTCGTCCAGCCGATGAATCGGCGGTGCAGGGTGCCGGCTGCTGTCCAGGGCATGTCCTCGGCGGCCTGGACGAGGTAGGCCCCGAGGTAGAGCGCCAGCGACACCGGCGCATCCGCGTACTCCGCGCGCAGTTCCCGCCGCCGCGTCGGACACGGCCACGGGAGGTCACACCCGCCGCAGCTCCAGATCGGCATGACCGGGCCATGGGTGGTCACCGCTGGTCCTCCGTCTGCGGCCAGTGCCCTCGGTTGATCGGTATCCGGTGCCGGGCCCGGCACGGCAGGTCGGCTCCGCAGTTGCAGATGCGCCGCCAGTGCTGCCAGGACCACACCGGCCGATGCCGCCGGGCGAAGGTCAACGCGGTGGCGGAGACGTATTCGTCGTACGAGACGCGCCGCACGTACCCTCCCTCGTCGCTCACGAGGGCGGCTCGGTCGCCCTCTGGCTGAGGGACACGGCGGCCGGGCGTGACTCGCACCGACCACCGCATCCCGTGAGCGAAAAGCTACGGTCGGTGGCCGGGCGGGATGGGTAAGGTTCCTACCCCTGGTTCAGGAGACGAGTCCGACCTTCGTCGCCAGGTCACGGGCGGCAGCCCGGGTGGAACGCGGACCGTCGAGCAGGTCCGTGGTGATCTGACGGGCGTACCCGTTGAACCGGATCGTCTCCGGAGCCGACTCGTACGCCTGCCGCAGCGCCGCCACGGCCGCTTCCTTGTCGTCCTTGCCGTAGTACGCCCGCGCGACCTCGATCAGATGGCGTGCCCGACGCGGCCTCGACGGAATCGCCGCCGCATCATGACGACGGGCCTGCCGCACCGCCTCGCCCGACTGCTGCAACTCCACCGCCACCGTCACCGCATGAGCACCCATGATGACCCGCGAGAACGACGTCTGCGGCTGGTAGAAGCCCTCCGGCAGGCGCTGCGCCACCTGGTCCGCGCGGTCCCAGTACCGCCAGGCACGACCTTCCTCACCAGCACGAGCAGACGTGTACGCGGCCTCGAAGTTCAGCGCACCCCACAACGCCAACAGATTCGCGCCCCCGTCAACCGCCCTCGACTCCAACGCCGACAACACCTCCAGCGTCACCCTCATCGCGGTGTCCCAGTCACCGGCCTCCCGATGCGCCTGACACAGGAACCACCCCGCACGGGCGATCGCCTCCGGATCACCGGACTCCTGCGCCGCCACCATCGCCCGATCCGTCACCCGCCACAACAACTCGGCCGCAGGCTGATAGGCGACGAACATCTGCGCCAGCCCGAGCGTCTCCGCCCACAGGGCCTGCGCCTCCCGCCGCTGGTCACTCTCGTACGCAAGCACAGCCCGCTGCCCGTCGCGCAGCAACCCCGGCAACAACCCGCCCAGCACCGTACGGTGATCCGCCGCCTGATGACGCGCCCGCCACCCCGCGGTAAGCCGCTCCCGCAGACCAGACAACGACTCCGGCGGGGCGTCATCAGGAAGCGCGACCTGATTCAGGGCGGCCCGGACCGTCACCAGCGCCGGATGCTCCGGCCCGTTGACCACAGCAGACCGGTCGCCCAACTCCGCCGCCAACGCAGACACGTCGATCTTCAGTGCTCGCGCGATGCGATCCAGCATGTTAATGCGCGGCGGCAGAATCCGATCCGTCTCGACCGCCTTGACCCACTCAGCGCTGCGGCCCACCAACCCACCCAGCACCGTCCGAGACTTCCCGGACCGCTCCCGGTAGACCTTCAACCGCTGCCCGAACGTCAACTCCGGCAAGGAAACCACCTGGAACCCTCCTCGCGTAGCGCCGGGCGCAGACCGACCCATCGGCCGCCGCCACCGCAAACGCTACCGACCAGCCTGAAGCCTCATAACCCCTCACACGCCAGCAACTCGCACCCTGGCAGGGGCATCCCGACCACTCGCAAGTAAGTTCTGGGCGCTCCGTACGGGTGCGTCCGCGCACGTCCCTGACGTTGGGCGTTGATCCGTTGCCGGCTGACTTCGGCTCGCCCTGTTCGGCCCGTTGCGGTCACCGTTGCTGTCGACAGCAACGGGGCCACCAGCGTTCGGCCTTCGCACGGACCCCCAGCTCGGAAATTGGATAGACCCAAGGCGGGCAATGTACGCCAATAGGAACCATCCAACACGCGGAACATGATCAACTTTACCCAAAGCTAAACGGTCGGTATCGTCGCACGGCTGAATGGCCCGTTAAATAAGGAAACGATCATGAGCCAGCCTGGCGACACCAACACCGTGAACGAACTAGACGGCCTTAGGGAAGAGATCTGGAATCGCGCCCTACACGCTTTCGCGACTGCCTCCGTATTCGAGGCTCGCGCACGCCGACTAAAACGAAGATTGAATTGGCTAAACTTTGTCGCGTTCGCAGTTCCACTGATTGTCGGGGGGTTGGCGCTTGGTTACGGTGCGGGCTTTCCCCATCTTGGGGCCGTCATCGCTGTCGGGGCGGCAGTAGGAATCGTACAGCTTGTTTTCTCTGCCTGGTCCGGAACTTCCGGATGGGTGGAATCCTACGGGTATGCGCTGACTTCCCACGCCGACAACCAGCGTCTGTCTCAAGACTTGAGGGAGCTTGCCGCTAGTCAATCTCGGGATATCGATTCTTCACGCAACCGTTACGAAGTTCTCAAGGCATTGGACAATGCCCGTCAGGCGCAGGACAGCAACCAGCACATCGAAGAACAGGAGAAGCGTATGGGCATGCGAGCAGCCCTCAGGGAGCGCCGACGCCAATGCGCGGGATGCAAAATCGAGCCAACAAGCATGACGCCAACAGATTGTGACGTCTGCGGAAACTTCAAGGTCCGCAAGTTCTGAGTCTAGGAGAAAAAATGGATGCTGCCACCGCTAAGATAATGCGAGGATTCTTGATGCTGAGCCAGTCTCAGCGCAACGATTTTGTCAACGAGGCGAACGAATTTATCAACGGAAGAATAGCTCACTCGACCATACTTCACGAGTCGGAGCGAGTCATCCGGGTCAACACCGGGCCGGTGCTCGGCGTATGTGGCTGCTGCGGTAGATAGATCCTAGCTGGTTGGCTAGCCGGAACCTGGGAGGTTCCGGCTAGCCAACCAGCACGCATGACCCGGAGAAACTAGGTGGCCAGGCCGCGAAGAGGCCTGCTGCACCGATAGGCATCGCGCCACTCGCTGCTGTCGTCCATCCTCGCGACGGCGCTACGCGGCCGACTGATCGCGCACAACCCGTGCGAAGGTGTGGGGTCTGCTGCACCGATAGGTGCCAGTTTCGGTCACGCGGCCTGACTGACCGGTGGGGTCATGGTGGTCTCGTACTCGACGGTCAACCAGGACAGGGATCGTTGTCGTCGGCGGCGGTGGTAGGTCCGTTCGGTCCAGGTCACGATCGCGGTCTGGAGTTGCTGTCGGGTGGTCCAGGTTCGGCGGTCGAGGACGTTGTTCTGGAGCAGGCCGAAGAAGGACTCCATGGCGGCGTTGTCGCCGGCGGCGCCGACTCTGCCCATCGACCCGATCATCTGATGTTGGTGGAGGGCACGGACGAACTTCCTCGATCGAAATTGGGATCCGCGGTCGGTGTGTAGGACACAGCCGGCGACGTCACCGCGTCGGGCGACGGCGTTGTGCAGGGCGGTGACGGCCAGCCTCGATTTCATCCGGGAGTCGATGGAGTAGCCGACGATCCGCCTCGACCAAGCGTGCTTGATCGCGCACAGGTAGAGCTTGCCCTCGGCGGTGTGGTGTTCGGTGATGTCGGCCAGCCACAGCCGGTTCGGGCCGTCGGCGGTGAAGTCTCGTTTCACGAGGTCGTCGTGCACCGGTGGACCGACCTTGCCGCCCTTGCCCCGGCGTTTGCGCTTGCCGAAGGTGCTCCACCAGCCCATGCCGGAGCAGATTCTCCAGGCGGTGCGCTCGACCATCGGCTGCCCGGCAGTACGGGCCTCGTCGGCCAGGAACCGGTAGCCGAACTCCGGATCGTCGCGGTGGGCGTCGAACAACGCGTTGGCCCGATACGCCGCCATTTCCTCGGCGTCGGTGACACGGCGGGCGAGCCACCGGTAGTAGGGCTGACGAGCGATCTTCAACACCGGCACGTCACCGCCACGGAGATCCCGTCGGCGGCCAGCTCGCTCACGAGCGGGTAGAGCCTTTTCCCGGCAGATGCGCCTGCGACAGATACGCAGCGGCCCGACGCAGAACCTCGTTCTCCTGCTCCAGGAGCTTGATCCGCTTACGGGCCTCCCGCAACTCCGCAGACTCAACGCTGGTCGTGCCGGGCGTGGTCCCGGCGTCGATCTCGGCCTGGCGCAGCCACTTGAACAAGGTCATCGGGTGGACTCCGAAGTCCTTGGCGATCTGCTCGACGGTCACGCCTGGCTCGCGGTCACGGGCCACCCGCACGACGTCGTCGCGGAACTCTCGGGGGTAGGGCTTGGGCACAGCGACATCCTTCCAGCTCACCGTCAGGGCAAGCCATCTCAGATGTCACCTATCGGTGCAGCAGACCCCCCGGGATGCTCTCTACAAGCAGGCGTAGAACCTCTGTCCTATCCTCTAACTCAGCATGGTCCACTTATGGTGGCCACTCCTCCTCGTTGACTAGGCATATGGCGGCTTGCAATGAGCTTCAGCGCACAGTTCACGCACTTTCTCGCACCTACAGGGGCGGAAGTAGAAAATGCCCTCAAGTCGGGCATGGTGGTCTTCGACACGAACGTCCTGCTGAACCTCTACCGCTTCGCGCCCGCAGCACGATCCGAGCTTCTATCAGCATTTGAGCGCTTGGGCGAGCGGGTTTTCGTGCCGCATCAGGTGGCTCTTGAGTTTCATCGTAACCGGCTCGACGTGATTGCAGACAACCGGGCAGCGTATCAAGCAGCCCTTGATTCCATCTCCGCCCACGAAGCCAACGTAACCGACGAACTAAAAGAGAAGATTCGTCAACTCTCGAACAAGGTTGCTCTACCTGAATCCGAGAGAGACAAACTCATCGCAGTCGCTTCCACAACCTTCCATCCAGTTAGCGCAGCCCTTGACCAACTGCGCACCAATCACGGAATCGACGACCCCATGGCCGACGATCAGATTCTTGATCGGCTGGAAGTCATCCTCTCCGACAAAGTGGGGGTACCATTCAAATCGGAAAGAGAAGAAAAAGAGTTGGCGGAAGCGGCCCGCCGGAATGAGCAGAAAATTCCTCCCGGCTACAAAGATACGCCCAAGCATGGCGACTATTTCGCATGGAAACAGACGCTGGATGAGGTGAAGCACAGAGGGGTAAAGTTACTTCTCTTTGTTACGGGAGACGTCAAAGAGGATTGGTACCTAAGAGTAAAGGGCAAGACAGTGTGCGCCCGGCCAGAACTTGCCGCCGAAGCTGATCAAGTGGCCAAAACTCGACTCATATTGATGCGGACCGAATCGTTTTTGCGCTACGCTGCAATTCATCTCAACGCGAGCGTGAGTGAAGACACCATTAGACAAGTTAAGGAGCTGGGCGACCGGCAGCAATGGCAACTCTCTCACGCCGTAGCATTCCGCAAGGAGCTAGAAAGTCAGCTTTTGGAAATCGAGGATGCCTTAGCTCACTCTAATCGTGCGATCTCCAACGCGCGGGACGATCTAGCCAAGGCTAGGGCTGCCTATGAGGCGTCGAGCAACGATGATGGCGGAGGCGCGAGCGTCTTGGAATCTATAGCCTCGACAGAGGCCTCCCTCAAGGACGCCACAAGCGCCAGGAACGCTCTCCAGAGTCGGCGGAATAGCCTATTGGGTCATCTTGGCAATATCGAGAACGCCATCATGAGGGAAGACGCTTCCCAGATGGACACCCCTTCCCGTTCGAGCGAAAATGACCCAACTGTACTGCTTACGCGTCGCGAGCTGGTCATTCTGGCCGCTGTGGCAGAGGGCCTCACTAACCGAGAGATCGGCCGACGTTTCGGCCTAAGCGAGCCGACAATATCCCTGCACCTATCTAACATCTTAGATAAGCTAAACGTACGTACCCGAGTACAAGCAACCGCGCTCTATCTACGCAGTAGAGGAACCCTCGAAAGCGACGAAACTCATTAGGCGAGCATGGCAGCTAGCCGAAAGCTAGAAATTCTGTAGCAACTCGGCTACCCCATCGTCCCTCACCACTGAACCTGAAGGGGTTGTGCCATCCCGTCTGCCGTCGACCCGCCCTCTTGGGGAGCGGGGCAACGCCCGGCCCGCCACGTCAAGACGGCCTTGACGCACGGTCGGACGCTGGCGGGTTGGGCGGTGGTCTGCTCGGCTTGCCCGGGTCGTCGGCTGGCGGGATGGCCCGCGCAACCACCCACGGACCGCAACCCGCCGACGGGGTTGCAACCATCTCGGAGCCCGAGCGCCCCCGCCGGAGGCGCAGTAACCGCGACCCCGCCACCCGCCGCCAGCTCGCCGACGCGGCCGGCGTGCGCTCTCCTACGCTGCGCGGGCTCGTGGCCGCGCGGCCCGGCCGGCTGCCGGCCCACCACCACCCAGCCAAACGTCTGTCGTCATGCGGCGGCCCCTTGGGCTACCCGCTTCCGCGCCAGCCGCCGGGCGTGTTGCGTGGCCAGAGTCGGAGCGCCAGCGGAGCGACGGACGCGCGCCCAGGCGGCGGCGCGTGCGGCCCGTTCAGGGCCGCCTTGATAGACGTAAGGAAAGTCCTCACACACAGTCGGCAGCCGGCCAGCTTCCCCAGGCTGCTACTCGGGCTCGGCCAGGTAGCCGACGAACGGTGACCCAGCCGCAGAGCGCACGTTGTAGCCCCAGCGGCGCAACGCCTGCATGATCCTTCCAGCGCCGGCGGGGTTCGCTGAGTGGACGTACACGACGCCGATATCGAATGGGACCTCCTCAAACGCGGCCCGCTCCAACACCTCGACGACCGGCCAGATCGTGTCGTCCTCGCCGAGGTCGTGATCCAGCCACAGCTCGTCCAATCGCTGTCCGCGGTGTCGCTCCAGTGCCTCGATGCCGGCCCTGCTGGTGCGCGCAACGTGTGCCGCCCGACCATCGAGGAACGAGCGCAGGTCGTCAACCAGCACGACGCCCGGCAGCTTCTCGGTAACCACGGCACCATCCTTGAACCAGCACGCCGCCATCGCCACCGTTATAAGGGCTCGCACTTGGCACGAGAATACGACGGGTTGACGAGTCGGTACCCGGTGTTACTCTGGCGGTCGTCGAGCACGCCAGTGCGGCCTTCCTGCCGGATCGCTGGGCTCGACCACGGAGATGCTGAGCGGCCTTCCTGCCGCTAATGCGGGCCAGATCCCGCCGGTTCTCGATCACCTTGGCCGCGATGTCGGCCCCGGAATCCGCTGAGTGGCCCAGCACGGTCTTCCCGCCGTCACGATGGCCCGGATTCGCATTCCCGCGACGGGTGGGGTTCGCCTGCGGCAACCAGCCGGATGCCGACCTCCAGGCACCCCACCCGTCCCGGCCTCATCCAGCACGGCAACCGGAAGAACCACACCTCAACGGCGGTCAGCCACACCCGCCCTCCGGCGTCAGCCGCCCTTCCAGGCGGTGCCAGGAGACACCACGAACACCACCGACGGACAGCGTTCCGGCAACCGGTGGCGATTCGTCGCCCGTCCCTGCCACCCGCCCCGAGGAGAGACCGTGTCCACCCTGCACCGTCCCGACGTCGCCGCCGGTCGTGACGCCCAGGCCCTCCACCGGGCCGCCACCCCCGACTACTTCGGCTGGTTGGAGCACACCCGGACCGCCGGGGGTTGTGCCCGGCCGATCCGGCTGACCGGCACCATGACCGCCGTCGACCGGGACACCGGGCGGGTCCTGGGCGAGCAGCACACCGACGGGCTGCCCGATCGGGTGCTCTACAAGGCGTGCGGCAACCGGCGTGCCGCCCGGTGCCCGGACTGCTCCTGGGTCTACGCCGGTGACGCCTTCCAGGTCGTCCGCTGTGGCCTGACCGGCGGCAAGGCCGTCCCCGCCACGGTGGCTCGGCACCCGGTCGTCTTCGCCACCTTCACCGCGCCGTCGTTCGGCGCGGTCCACCACCGGCACGTACCCCTTCACACCTGTGCCGACCGGCGGCGCTGCGACTGCCGACCGGCCCCCTGCCACGCCCGCCGTGACGCTGCCATCTGTCCGCACGGGCGGCCCTGGGCCTGCTTCGTCCGGCACGACGGTGCCGATCCGCAGCTCGGTCGGCCGCTCTGCCTGGACTGCTACGACCACGATCACCAGGTCGTCTGGAACGTCTTCGCCGGTGAGCTGTGGCGACGCACCAAGCAGGCCGTCGAACGCCAGCTTGCCGCCCTCTGCCGCCGACGCGGTATCCCGAGGGTCGAGGTCGTCACCGACTCGGGCCGGGTTCGGCGGGTGCCGCCGGTGCGGGTGTCGCACGGGAAGGTCGCCGAGATGCAGCGCCGGGGCGCGGTGCACTTCCATGTCCTGCTGCGTCTCGACGGGGTCGACCCCGGTGACCGGCACGCCCTGGTCCCGCCGCCGGTCGGGATCAGCGTGGACGACCTCGACGCCGCCGTGCACGCCGCCGCCCGGCAGATCACCTTCGCTACTCCGCCGCATCCCGACCGGCCGCAGGGTTGGCCGATCGCCTGGGGCGAGCAGGTCGACGTGCGCCGCATCGGCACCGGCGACGGGGACGTGACCGACGCGAGGGTGGCCGCCTACCTGGCCAAGTACGCCACCAAGGCCACCGAGGTCACCGGCCACTGCTCCACCCGGCTCACCCCGGGCACCGTCGACGCCTACGCCGATCCGGAGGGCGACCACCTGGCCCGGCTCATCGACGCCTGCTGGCGACTCGGCCGCCCCACCCGGCACCGCACCAGCGACACCGCCGCCCAAGCCGAGGACCGTCAAGGCGACCTTGACACCACACACCATCCATACGCCGGGCTGCGACGGTGGGCGCACATGCTCGGCTACGGCGGTCACTTCCTCACCAAGGCCCGCCGGTACTCGGTCACCTTCGGGCTGCTCCGTGACACCCGCGCCACCTACCGCCGCGCCGATGACGGCTCCGTCAGCGTCGGCACCCTGGCCTTCGTCGGCTCCGGGTGGCTCACCGACGGGGACGCGCTGCTCGCCAACACCGCCGCCGCCCAGCACCGGGAACGCCGCCGCGTCGGCCGGGAGGAACTCGCCCACGAGCTGTGGTCGGGGGTGGCGGCGTGACCCGACCCCTCACCCCACGCTGGTACTCCCCCGCCGAGGTCGCCGTCCTGCTCGGCTTCGGCATCTCCAAGGTCAAGATGAAGATCGCCACCGGCGAACTGCGCTCCATCAAGGACGGCAAGTACCGCCGCATCCTCCCCGAATGGGTCGACGACTACATCCGCGACCAGATCGACCGGCAGGAGGCCGCCTGATGCCCGCCCGCGCCCGCGCCAACGGCGAAGGCTCCATCTTCCCGTACCGCAACGGCTTCGCCGCGTACGTCTGGGTCACCAAGCCGGACGGGAAACGCACCCGCAAGTACGTCTACGGCAAGACCCGGGACGCCGTCCACGACAAGTGGATCAAACTGCACCAGCAGGCCAAGGCCGGACCGGTGGCGACCAGTGTCCCGACCGTGGGCAGCTTCCTCGCCTACTGGCTGACCGAGATCATCGAGCCGAACCGGGCGCCGCTCACCTACGCCACCTACGAGACGTTCGTCCGCCGTTACCTCTCCCCCGGCCTCGGCACCAAGCGACTCGACCGGCTCCAGGCGCGCGACGTGCAGACCTGGCTGAACCAGGTGGCCCGCGCCTGCCAGTGCTGCGCCCAGGGCAAGGACGCCGCCCGCCGTCAGGAGAAGCGGCGCTGCTGCGCGGTCGGTCGCTGCTGCCAGGCGGTCCCGTCGACGCGCACGGTCAGCGACATCCGGGCCGCACTGCGGGCCGCCCTCACCCACGCCCAGGCCGAAGACCTCATCACCAGGAATCCGGCCGTGCCGGTCACCCTCGCCACCATCCGCCGTCGACGCGGTAAGTCCTGGTCCAGCGACGAAGCACGCCGCTTCCTCGAATCGGCTCGCGCCGACACCGATCCGCTCTACGCCGCGTACGCCCTGGTCCTCGTCACCGGCCTACGCAAAGGCGAAGCCCTCGGCCTCACCTGGGCAGACGTCGACCTCGACGCCGGGGAACTGACCATCGGGCGGCAACTGCAACGCGTACGCGGGAAGCTCCTGCACCGCGACACCAAGACCCAGGCATCCGACGCCACCCTGCCCCTGCCCGACATCTGCCTGGCCGCCCTCCGACTCCGCAAACACCAACGCGACGAGGCACGCGCGACGGCCGGTAAGGCGTGGCACGACAACGACCTGGTCTTCACCACCCGCTACGGCACACCCATCGAACCGCGCAACTTCCAACGCTCCTGGCAGACCCGCTGCGACAAGGCGGCAACGAAGCCGATCACCGTCCACGACGCGCGGCGGACCTGCGCCACCCTCCTGGCCGACCTCGACGTGCACCCGCGAGTCGCTATGCAGATCCTCCGGCACGCCCGCTTCTCCGTGACGATGGAGATCTACACGCAGGTGTCCTCGCAGGCAACGCGGGACGCCCTCAAACGCCTCGGCGAATCCCTGACGCGATGACGAACTGCTGTACTTCGCTGCTGTACGGGCAGCAGAAAGGCCACCTCCCGAAGCCGGGAAGTGGCCTGAGCTGCGTGGGCGATACTGGGATCGAACCAGTGACCTCTTCGGTGTGAATGTTGGTCTCCCTATCCACCGGAGTTCAGCTGATGTCGTCCGGTGTCGCCCCCTGCTGGCAGCCCACCATCGTCGATCAGCCATCGCCAGGTGGCGCGCTCCGTTTTGCTGACTTCCTGCTGACGCAGCACCTGCTGTACGAGCCGGGGCTTGAACCCCTAATACTCCAACGTCACTTCGCCTGTCTGCGCTGGTAGTGGGATCGTCGGGCTTGGGCTTGGGATGTTCGCCGCCAGTATGACCAGTGCAGGGTGTGCTCCGGTGGTAGTGCCATGGTGAGGACGAAGGCGTT